>NZ_SOHE01000026.1 GCF_004403305.1 Cryobacterium frigoriphilum
CCGCTGACGCCGCGGCGGCGGCCTCACGCGCGGCGCGGCGGCTCAGCGGGGGAGCCGGAGTGTGCGCGGCGGCGGCGGCACCGGTCGCGGGGGTGCGCGCGACCGTGCCGTCGGCCTCGATCTGTCCGTCGACGTGCACGAGCAGGGGCCACTCGCCGTCGTCGTCCGTGATCAGCACGTGCAGGGCGCGTCCGGCCAGTTCGGCCGAGGCGACGACCCGGGCGACGATCTCTTGCCGTACGCCCGCGTCATCCGTCGCCGAAATCGCCTGACTGACGCCGTCGATGGTCAGCTGGCCCGTCGCATCGCTGCGCACGAGCGCGCTGATCCGGGGCAGGACGGTGGGGGGTGTGGGCAAATCCTGGGGCATCGTGGATAACTTTCTGGGTGTCGCCGTTCTAGGCACTGTACCTGAACCGCCCGAATGGGGGTATCTGGCCAGTCAATCGCCCTGCGGCTCAGGTTCCGAGAGCCGCAAACTTTTCGATATCGCCCTCGGTGCCCGAGACGATGATGAGGTCGTGATTGGAGACGACCGTCTCCGCTGTCGCATAGGTGAAGGGCTTACCGGGGCTCTTCACGCCGACGACCGTGACCCGGTGCTTGCTGCGCACGCCCGAGTCGATGAGGTTGAGGCCGCGGATCGGTTTCGGCGGGTACATCTTGACCAGGGCGAAGTCGTCGTCGAATTCGATGAAGTCGAGCATGCGGCCCGACACGAGGTGGGCGACCCGCTCGCCCGCCTCGGCCTCCGGGTAGATGACATGGTTGGCGCCAATGCGCTCGAGGATCTTGCCGTGGGAGGTCGAAATGGCCTTGGCCCAGATCTGCGGAATGTTCAGGTCGACGAGGTTGGCCACGATGAGCACGCTCGCCTCGACCGAGGCGCCGGTCGCGCAGACGGCGATCGAGAAGTCTTCGGCTCCGATCTGGCGCAGCGCGTCGATGTTGCGGGCGTCGGCCTGCACGGCGTGGGTCACGCGTTCGGACCATTTCTGCACGAGCAACTCGCTCGTGTCGACGACGAGTACCTCTCGGCCCAGCCGGTCGAGCTGGCCGGCGGTGGCGGCGCCGAAACGGCCCAGGCCGATCACGAGTACCGGGGCATCATGTTTGATCAGGTCAGCCAACGATGGGCCTTTCTTCGGGGCGTTTGAACAGCTGCCGACTCTGGCTCGCGGCCAGGGCCGCAGCCAATGTCACTGTACCAACCCGGCCCATAAACATCGTGGCCGCGAGCACATAGACGCCCTCGGGTGGCAGGTCGGCGGTCAGGCCGGTTGACAGTCCGCAGGTCGCGAAGGCAGAGATCACGTCAAAGAGCACCATATCGAGGGGCGCTTTCGAGATGTGCAGAATCAGAATCGTCGACACGGCGACCGTCGTCGCACCCCACAGCACGACGCTCACCGCGAGGCGCAGCATGTCGCTCGGAATCCGTCGGCCGAAGGCCTCCATCTCCTGCTTGCCACGGGCCTCCGCGAAGGCTGCAAGAAAGAGGATGGCGAGGGTCGTGACCTTGATACCGCCTGCGGTCGACGCCGACCCGCCGCCGATGAACATGAGCATGCCGCTCAGCAACAGGCTTGACCCGTTGAGATCGCTGACCACGATCGTCGAAAAGCCGCCTGACCGGGTCATCATCGACATGAACAGTGACTGGAATATGGTGTCGCCGGCGTTCAGCGAACCGAAGGTCTTGGGGTTGTCGAACTCCAGCAAGATGTAGAACAGCGTGCCGAGCAGCAGCAGGGCGACCGTGGTGACGAGGGTGAGCTTGACGTGCAGCGACCAGCGGCGGGGGCCGCGAAAAGCGCGGGCGAAGGCGTAGATCACGGGAAAGCCGAGGCTGCCGAGAAACACGCCGAGCATCAGCGCGGAGAGAAACCAGTAGTCGTTGGCAAACTGGTCCAGGCCCTGCACATTGGGGCTGAACCCCGTATTGGTGAAGGCCATGGCTGAGTAATAGAAGCTGTGCCAGAGGGCTTCGCCGACCGCGACGCCGTCGATGAGCATGCGCGGAAACAGCAGAGCGGCCACGACGACCTCGATCACGAAGGCGCTGATGGCGACGGTGACCAGCAGGCTGCCGACCTCGCCGAGGCGCACCGCCTGGCCCTCGTTCACCGGCCCGGCGTGGATGCGAGACGGGTTGGAGTCGCTCGCGGCCATGAGCTTGGCACGCAGCCCAAGGCGGCGAGAGATGACCAGGCCCATCAGCGAGGCGAGCGTCAAGACACCGATTCCGCCGATATTCACGCCGACGAACACCAGGATGTTGCCGAAACCTGACCAGTGCGTTGCCATGTCCACGGTCGCCAGACCGGTGACGCAGATGACCGAAACGGCCGTGAAGAGCGCGTCGTGCAGGGGGGTGATGGTGCGGTCGGCGGATGCGATCGGCAGCGAGAACAGCACGGTGAAGACGAGAATCAGCGCGGTGAAGACGAGGATCGCGAAGCGTGAGGGGGAGGAGCGCACCAGGTGATCGACGGCGTCGCGGATGCGGCCGTACCAGGTGGTGGACCTGCGTCCGAACCGCCCCGGTGTGATGGTCGAGTGCACTGGAACCCCTCGGTTGACCTGCGAGCGTTGACAAGTTGTCATGGTACTACCCATCGGGAATGGCTACCCTTATGAAATGGCAGACATCTTCGACGTGGTGGCGGACTCGACCCGGCGGGACATCCTGCGCATCCTTCTTGAACGGTACAACGTCTCAAATGAGTCCCGCGGCGAGGCCCGTGGCGAGCTCAGCGTGTCCGACATCGTCGTGCGGCTGGGCCTGAGCCAGCCGACCGTCTCCAAGCACCTCAAGGTGCTGCGCGAGGCGACCCTCGTCGTGGTGCGCGAGGAGGGCCAGCACCGCTATTACCACCTCAACTACGCCCCCCTCGAACAAATCGAGGACTGGCTGATTCCCTTTCTCAGCGTGGACTTCGATGCGACCCCCGACCTCACCACCGAAGAGGTCGAGGCCGGCCTGCGCGATGAGCAGCGCGCCTTTGCCTCGGCAATCGGTAAGGCCTTTGCCGACACTTCGTTCCAGATGTCGCACGCGGTCAAAGACGCGACGACGAAGAAATGGCGCAAGAATCCATAGTTCAGAGCGGATGCCCCGGCCTCGTTTAAGCATCCGGAATCGCCCGGCCGCCGACGCCGCGTAGGGCGGGCCAACTTTTCCGGCTAGAATGGGGTTTTCGTGTCTGTCGCGAGTCCCGCGGCGCATCCAATCTTTGTGAGGTCCGTGTGGGTTCTGTAATCAAGAAGCGACGCAAGCGTATGGCGAAGAAGAAGCACCGCAAGCTTCTTCGTAAGACTCGTCACCAGCGTCGTAACAAGAAGTAGACGGTACTGCGAGCAGTATCTGCAAGAAGTATCTTCGGGACGACCTCGGTCGTTCTGAGGCGTGAGCGCTGGGCCACTATGGCCCGGCGCACTCTGCTTTAACGGGCGGGCGTGCTTTTACGCGCGTGCGTCAACCTGCGCTGTGCTTGAGCCGGCGCCCGGCCGTGCCCTCTAGGCTGGTCGGATGAGTACCGTACACCTGACCCTGATCGGCAAGCCCGGCTGTCACCTCTGCGATGACGCCCGCGACCTGGTCGGTACCGTCGTCGCGAAGCTCGCCGATGATCCGGCTGCGCCCGTGATCACCCTCGAAGAGAAGTCGATCCTCGATGATGCCGCGCTGCACGAACTGTATGTCGAAGACATCCCGGTGCTTCTGCTCAACGGCAAGGTACACAACTACTGGCGCATCGACCCACTGCGCCTGCGCACGGCCCTTCTGGAGGCTAAATCATGACCATCCGCCACATTGTCTGCTGGAAACTCAGCGCCGTCACCCCGCGCAAGAAGGCCGCGGATGCCGCTGGAATCGTGGCCGGCCTCGAAGCGCTCGTCGGTGTCGTGCCCGAGATTCTCGCGTTGACCGTGGGGCCGGATGTTGCCGGTGACGAGAACTGGGACGTCGCGCTGATCGCAGACTTCGACGACCTCGAGGCGCTCGACCGCTACCAGAAGCACCCGGAGCACAAGAAGGCGGGCGCGTTCATTCGCACCGTCGTCTCCGACCGCCTCGCGGTCGACCTGCAGGTCGCCTGACCCGCAGGCCTGGGTCAGAGGGTCGGCTCGCGAGGTTTCGACCAGCGCGCTGCGCGCGCAGGCTCAACCAGCGGATGTTTCGACCAGCGCGCTGCGCGCGCAGGCTCAACCAGCGGATCTTTCGTCCGCTCCTCAACCAGCGGATCTTCCGTCCGCTGGTTGAGGAGCGTGTCTCGGCAAGCTCGACAACCGACGAGCGTCTCGAAACCTGGTGGGCCGGCCTGCAGAGTTGCGGCGGGGTTAGGGCTCGAGGCGGGTCGGTCCGCGGAACAGGTAGGTGACCTCGCGAATCGAGGCCTGGTGCAGCATCAGCATCAGCACCCGGGCGAGTCCCATGCCGAAACCACCGTGCGACGGCACGCCGTAACGGAAGAAGTCGAGGTATCCCTCGATCTCTGCCGGGTCGAGACCCTTCTCCACGGCCTGCGCTTCAAGCACCTCGATGCGGTGCTCGCGCTGGGCGCCCGTGGAGATCTCGGTGCCGTTGAAGATGAGGTCGTAGCTCTTGGTGATCGACTCGTCGCCTTCATGACGCATGTGATAGAACGGCCGGATGCTCGAGGCGTAGTCGGTGAGGAACACGAATTCGTGGCCGAACTTCTCGAGCACGTAGGCGGCGATCTGTCGCTCGCCCTCCGGGTCCATGTCGTCGTCGTCGCGGGGAACCTCGTAGCCGCGGCTCTTCACGATCTCCTTGGCCTCGGCGAGGGGGATGCGCGGGAACGGCTGAGCCGGAACGGTGACCTCGACGTCGAAGAGGGCCTTGACCTCGTCGCCGTGCTTTGCCTTGACGGCGGTGAAACCGGCGACCATCAGGTCTTCGTGCAGCTGCATGACGTCTTCGTGGCTGTCGATCCAGCTGATCTCGGAGTCGACGCTCGTGAACTCCGTCGCGTGACGGCTCGTGAACGAGGGGTCGGCGCGGAACGCCGGGCCCACCTCGAAGATCTTGCCGAAGCCGGCGGACTGGGCCATCTGCTTAAAGAACTGCGGGCTCTGCGCGAGGTAGGCCTTGGTCTCGAAGTAGCCGACCTCGAACAGTTCGGCGCGGCTCTCGCTCGCGCTCGCCATCAGCTTCGGGGTGTGCAGCTCGATGAAGTCGTGCTCGATCCAGTACGTGCGCAGCGCGTGCTCGAACGTGGTCTGGATGCGAAAGATGAGGTTCTGCTTCGGGTTGCGCAGGTCGAGGAAGCGCCAGTCCATCCGCTTGTCGAGGCTCGAGTCGGCCGCGATCGGTGTCTCGGGAATGGCCGCCGAGACCACGGTGAGGGTGGCGAGCTTGATCTCGATGCCGCCGAGCTTGACGCGCTCGTCGTGCTTGAGCTGACCGGTCACGGTCACGAAGGTGCCCTGGGCCAGGCCAGAGATGCTCGTGGCCGGCTCATCGGCGACGACGAGACCCTCGGCATCCGTCGTGCGCGGGTTCACCAACTGCACGGCACCGGATTCGTCGCGAAGAACGACGAATTGCACCTTCTTCTGGTCGCGCACAGTGTCGACCCATCCGGACACCGTTACGGGGCCGTCGTCGAGAGCGGACAGGTTCTTGATCAATACGCGCGAAGTCACACGTTCCAGTGTAGAGGTGCGCCCAGCCCCCAGATCGGGCGCAGCGGGCATACGGTCAATTCAAGGGGACGACCTCCGTAGAATTGAGCGCGTGGTAGCCAGTCAGTTGCATCTTGTTCGTCACGGTGAGGTTTTCAACCCCGAAGGCGTTCTCTATGGACGGCTGCCACAGTTTCGACTCTCCGACCTGGGCGTGCAGATGGCGCAGGCCGCGGCCGCCGAGCTCGTTGAACGCGGTCGGCCCGTCGTGAGCGTCATCGCCTCGCCGCTGCAGCGGGCCCGCGAATCCGCCGAACCCATCGCGGCCGCCTTCAACCTCACGACCACGATCGACGAACGCCTCATCGAACCCACCAACCGCTTCGAGGGCAAACGCCTGCGCGGCGAAGGCGGTGCCCTGCATGATCCGAAAAACTGGCCGCTGCTGATCAACCCGCTGCGCCCCAGCTGGGGTGAACCGTTCCGGTCTATTTCGAAGCGGATGCTCACCGCCATCGATGACGCCTGGCAGTCGGTGCCAGAGGGCGACGTGGTACTCGTCAGCCACCAACTGCCGATCTGGATGGTGCACCGCACCCTCGCTCAGGAGCGTCTCTTTCATGACCCGCGCCAGCGCCGCTGCGCACTGTCGAGCATCACGACGCTGTCGTGGCGCGGCAACCGCTTCGCCGAGACGGCGTATTCGAGCCCGGCCGAGGGTCTGCAGGGCGACGCCATCGACGTGGGAGCCGTATGAGCCGCCGGATTCGAAGCGCGCTGATCGGGCTCACCGCGGCCGCGCTCATGCTCACCGGGTGCAGTTCCGACCCGCTCGCCGAACAGTACCGCGAGGGCAGCAACAAGGGCTACATCGCGGGCGACGGCAGCATCACCGAGATCGCCGTGGCTGAGCGCGGCGACCCCGTCGAGTTCGCGGGCCTGACCGAGACCGGCGACCCCGTCGCATCCGCCGACTACCTCGGCGAGGTCACCGTGGTGAACTTTTGGTACGCCAGCTGCGCGCCCTGCCGCGCCGAAGCCGACGAGCTGCAGAGTCTGAACGCCCAGTTCGAGGGCAACGGCGCGAGCTTTCTCGGCGTGAACGTGCGCGACCAGGCCCCGAACGCACTCGCCTTCAGCGAGACCTATTCGATCACCTACCCCTCGGTGCTCGACGTCGACGACGGCGCCATGCAGCTCGCCTTCAGCGGCAGCATCCCCCCGAACGCCGTGCCGACCACCCTCGTGCTCGACGCCGAGGGCCGCGTCGCCGCCCGCATTCTGGGCGCGATCCCCGAGGCCTCGATCCTGGAGACGCTGATCACCGACACGATCGCCGAGGGCTCGCCCGCGGAGGGCAACTAGGCGTGGACAACCCCTTCGGCGAGATCGTCTTCAGCGGCGAGCTCTACTTTGCGATTCCGATCGCGGTGCTCGCCGGGCTGGTGTCGTTCGCCTCGCCGTGCATCCTGCCGCTCGTGCCCGGGTATCTCGCGTACATTGGCGGCTTCACCGATGGCAGCACGGCCGCGTCCAAGCGCGACCGCCGCGGCCGCAACCGCCTGCTCGCCGGCGTCGGCCTGTTCATTCTCGGCTTCACCGTGATCTTCGTACTCACCGGGGTCGTCTTCGGCGCGGCCGGATTCTGGCTCAATCAGTACCGTGACCTGATCACCCGCATTGCCGGGGTCGTCGTGATTCTGCTCGGGCTCGTCTTCGTCGGCCAGTTCGGGGCGATGCAGCGCACCGTCAAGACCTCGTGGCGCCCGAAGATGGGCCTGGCCGGAGCGCCGCTGCTCGGCGCTGTTTTCGCCGTCGGCTGGACGCCGTGTACGGGGCCGACGCTCACCGCAATCAACTCGCTCAGCCTCAGTAGTGGTTCTCCCTGGCAGGGCGGCCTGCTGGCCCTGTTCTACTCGCTCGGTCTCGGCATCCCCTTTCTGCTCATCGCCCTCGGCTTCAACTGGGCGACCGGCACCGTACGTTTTCTCAAGCGCCACATTCGAGCGATCAACCTCTTCGGCGGCGTTCTGCTCATCGTCATCGGAGTGCTCATGGTGAGCGGCATCTGGAGCGTCTGGCTCCTCGACCTGCAAGGGGTGATTGGCAGCTTTGTCCCGGCCATCTGACCATTTTGATTCCCGCCCGACGGATGCTCCGGCCGGCGTCGTGCAGCCCCGGCTCGGCTTCGTCGGCTGGTTGCGTTTTCTGTGGCGCCAGCTCACGAGCATGCGCACCGCGCTGTTTCTGCTGTTGCTGCTCGCGATCGCGGCGGTGCCAGGCTCGCTCGTGCCGCAGCGCTCCTCCGACCCGAACGGGGTCACGCAGTACTTCGCCGACAACCCCGATCTCGCCCCGGTGCTCGACAACATCCAGGCCTTCGACGTGTATTCCTCGGCCTGGTTCTCGGCGATCTACCTGCTGCTGTTCGTCTCGCTCATCGGCTGTGTCATCCCGCGCACCAAACACCACCTCATCGCTCTGCGCGCGACCCCGCCCGCGACCCCCGCCAGGCTGGCCCGACTGGCCGGGTTCACGACCCGCACCGCTCCGGCCGGAACGGATGCGGGGGCCGCCATCACGACGGCCCGCACCCTGCTGAAATCCAGCGGCTACCGGGTCGCCCTCTACGACAAGGCCGGCAGCACGTCGGTGTCGGCCGAGCGCGGCTACCTGCGGGAAACCGGCAACCTGGTCTTTCACTTTGCGCTCGTGGGCATCCTCGTGGTCGTCGGATTCGGCGGCGGTTTCGGCTTCGCCGGTCAGCGGGTGCTCGTGGAAGGGCAGACCTTCGTCAACACCCTCCTCGCCTACGACTCCTTCAACCCCGGCCGCTTCTTCGACGACTCCACGCTCGACCCGTATACGCTCACCCTCGATGACTTCGCCGTTGAGTACGAGGCCGAGAACCTCAACGCCATCGGCCAGCCCGTCGACTTCACCGCCGGCGTCACCGTCACCCCGCGCGGCGAAGAACCGGAGGCCGGCGAGGTCAAGGTCAACGGTCCGCTGCGCACCGGCGGCACCGACATCTTTCTGCTCGGCAACGGATACGCACCGTCGATCACGGTCACCTCGCCAGACGGCTCGGATGTCTTCTCCGACTCGGTACCGTTCCTGCCGCAGGATGCCAACCTCACCTCGCTCGGTGTCGTGAAGGTTCCCGACGGCCTCGCCGAGCAGGTCGGCATGATCGGATTCTTCTACCCCACCCAGGAGACCGCCCAGTCCGGGGCGTTCTTCTCCTCGTACCCTGACCTCGTCTACCCGATGCTCACGCTCAACGTCTACACCGGTGACCTCGGCCTCGACGAGGGAGTGCCGACATCCGTCTATTCGCTGTTGATCGACGACATGACCCAGCTGACCGGCGGTGACACCGGGGTGCAGACCCTCGAGCTGCGGCCGGGGGAGACCCTCGACCTGCCGAATGGCCTCGGCACGGTGACGTTCAACAACGCCGATGAGGCGGCCACCGCCGACGATCTCTCCAACTCGGTTCCGCGCTTCGCGTCGTTTGATATTCACCACGACCCGACCCAGGCCTGGGTACTGACGTTCGCGATTCTGATTCTGCTCGGGCTGCTCACCGGGCTGCTCGTTCCGCGCCGGCGCATCTGGGTGAAGGCCGTCGCGCAGGCCGACGGCTCGCTGAGCCTCGAGTACGCGGGCCTGGCCCGCGGCGAAGACCCCGCCCTCGAGGCGGCGGTCACCGCGCTCGCCGATCGGCACCTGGCCGCGCTCCCCAGCATTGGGGCGGGCGCAGCCGGTGCGGATGCTGCCAAACCCGTTCATCCCGCCGATTCGACCCTCGAACAGACTTAGGCTTACTTCGTGAATCTCAACGATCTCTCCATCATGAGCCTGTACTCGGCCATGGCCGTGTACGCGCTCGCGTTCATCGCATTCGCCATCGACCTCGCCAAGCGATCGGCCGCGGTCGACGCGGCCGGGCAGGCTGCCGGGGCGCCGGTGTCGGGGGAAGCCTCCGGAGCTGCCTCCGGAGCGGCTGGCTCCGGCGGCTCGACGCTCACGCTGAATCGACTGAGCACGCGCATCAATAACGATGCGGTCACGCCATATTCGCACTCGGCGAGCCTGCGGGTCGGAATGTCGCTCACGGTGCTGGCGGCCGCGCTGCACCTGTTCGCCACCCTCACCCGCGGTATCGCCGCGGACCGCGTTCCGTGGGCGAACATGTACGAGTTCGCGATGACCGGCACGCTGCTCATCGTCGCGGTGTACCTGATCGTGCTGATCCGGGTGGATCTGCGTTTTCTCGGCACGTTCGTGACCGGGCTGGTACTCGTGCTGCTCGGCGTCGCTGCGGTCAGCTTCTACGTCGAGGTCGCCCCGCTGCCGCCCGCGCTGCAGTCGGCCTGGCTCGTGATTCACGTCTTCGTGGCCTCGCTCGGCACCGGGTTCTTCGCCCTCGGGTTCGCACTCTCATTCGTGCAGCTGCTGCAGTTTCGTCGGGAGAGCCTGGTCGCCGATACCCGCCCGGTGCGCCTGCGCTTTCTCGCCACGCTGCCGTCGTCGGCGACGCTGGAAAACCTCGCCTACCGCGTCAACATCATCGGCTTCATCCTGTGGACCTTCACGCTCATGGCCGGCTCGGTCTGGGCCGAACAGGCCTGGGGTCGCTACTGGGGCTGGGACACCAAAGAGGTCTGGACCTTCATTATCTGGGTCATCTACGCCGGCTACATTCACGCCCGCGCGACCCGCGGCTGGCGCGGATCACGCTCCGCCTGGCTCTCGATCGTCGGATTTGCCGCTGTCATGTTCAACTTCGGCATCGTCAACGTGTTCTTCAAGGGCCTGCACGCGTACTCGGGCCTGTAGCCCCTCCGCCGGTTGAGCCGCGCCTCCGCTGGTTGAGCCGCGACGTGTTTCGGCGGGCTCAACAACCGGCGGTCGAAACCACGCAGGCTGACCTATGGTCCGAGGGTTGGCTCGCGGGGTTTCGACCAGCGCGCTGTGCGCGCAGGCTCAACCAGCGGAGCCTCGCTGGTTGAGCCGCGACGAAGGAGCGGTCGAAACCACGCAGGCCGACCTATGGTCCGAGGGTTGGCTCGCGGGGTTTCGACCAGCGCGCTGTGCGCGCAGGCTCAACCAGCGGAGCCTCGCTGGTTGAGCCGCGACGAAGGAGCGGTCGAAACCAAGGGGCTGATTCCGAGGGTCGGCTCGCGGGGTTTCGACCAGCGCGCTGTGCGCGCAGGCTCAACCTGCGGAGCCTCGCTGGTTGAGCCGCGAGCTTGCGAGCGGTCGAAACCAGGCAGGCCGACCTATGGTCCGAGGGTCGGCTCGCGGGGTTTCGACCAGCGCGCTGTGCGCGCAGGCTCAACCAGCGGAGCCTCGCGGGTTGAGCCGCGACGAAGGAGCGGTCGAAACCAAGGGGCTGATTCCGAGGGTCGGCTCGCGGGGTTTCGACCAGCGCGCTGTGCGCGCAGGCTCAACCTGCGGAGCCTCGCTGGTTGAGCCGCGAGCTTGCGAGCGGTCGAAACCAGGCAGGCCGACCTATGGTCCGAGGGTCGGCTCGCGGGGTTTCGACCAGCGCGCTTTGCGCGCAGGCTCAACCAGCGGAGCCTCGCGGGTTGAGCCGCGACGAAGGAGCGGTCGAAACCAAGGGGCTGATTCCGAGGGTC
>NZ_SOHE01000070.1 GCF_004403305.1 Cryobacterium frigoriphilum
AAGACGGACTGGACATGGTGATGATTCCTGATTCTCGCCCTACGTCAAACAGCGGACTGACTATTAGCTACTGGCCTCACCCAACCCTGACACGTAGGGGAACGCGGACTCAGCGGATCTGGCGACGATGACGTTCGGATTCTCGGTCGATACGGAAGGCCCGTGCACGGATGATTTGGCCCCCAGGACGTTCGAGTTCGACGTGCCATCAACCGAGAATCTGCCGACGTTCATCACGATAAACTTCACGTCCGGCGACACGTCCAGCTCTCAGCTGCCGGTTCTGCGGTAAGCATCGATCGCGCACGGCCGTGCCGGCAACCAGCCAACACTTTCTCACGGCGTGACCGCAGGAAATCGGCGAGACTCACGATGCTGCGTGCTATGGCTGCAAAAGGCCACCATTTGCTGCTGCGATTCACAGCGAACTGTATTGCAGTTCCTTCTTACCTACGCCTTGTTTGTGGATTCGTAAGGGTGGATTCGCCGTCTCGTAGCCACCCGTCATCTTCCCATCCCGCAGATCTCGAGTCACATTACAAATGTCTGCTGTATATCTTTGGTTAATGCCACACGCGGTGGCCGGATGACGCGGTGCGGCTGAAAGAATTGCTCAATGAGCAACCGACGCATGGGAAGACCGATGGATCCCGAGATACAGAACGCCCTGCTCGCGGCGGCTGAAGCTGTGATGGTCGGGCCGGGCTTCTCCCAGCTCACTGTCGACGGCTTGGCTCGATCAATCGGCTCGACGCGACCGACCTTCTACCGGCGCTACCTCAGCGTCGCCCACATCGCCTTCGACGTGATTGCGTCGAAGTTCGGTACCGGGGAGCCGCCGTCGACCGGTTCACTGCTCGGCGACCTCGAGACGCTGCAACGAGCCGACATCGCGATGTTCTCCTCCGACCTGTTCCGCAAGAACCTGCCCGGCCTCCTCGAGTCGATACGAACCGACGACGCCATCCGGCAGCTCTACGGAGACGCCTTCGTCGCTCGCCGTCGAGAGAACCTCGGCCGAGTAATCGAGGCGGCGATCGAACGGGGGGAACAAATTCGCGCCGACTGGGATCTCGACCTCGTTTCTGACGTGCTCGTCGGGCCCATCCTCGCTCGGACACTCTTGCCAGGAACCGCGGTACTCGACGACGACCTCGCTTGCGTCACTGCCCGCGTTGCGTATGGCGTTCTCTCCGAGCGCCGGGATCGACGTCCCGGCGGCTCATGACGCCAGCGCTCAAGCGATCCGATAGCGTGTCAACCAGCCGCCAATTCGCTGGCCCCAGCAGACCAAGTGCAAATGGCGATCGAGACGACGGAGTATTGGCCGAAATTCGCCCGTGCAGGAGAGTGTGCCAACTCGTGCAGGCGAGTTCGGACATTTGAGGCTCCCAAGGGTTTCCGCCTTGGTATCGTGCTCGAAACTCATTGCCGAAATCAAAGTGCTGCAAGGGAGCAAAGTATGTCTATCTGGGGTGTACCCCAACTAGGCGTCAGACGTCCTCATCAAAAATTGTCAGGATAGGATCACATTCTGTGTGAACTTCGGCGTTCGGTGGCGGTGTTCTGTGATCGCTCTGTGTCGCTAGTTTCCGATGACGAGGATGCTCGCGGCGGCTTAGATGACGTCGTCGGTGATGGTTTCGAGCTGGTTGATCTGGAGGATGCGGGCGATCTGCGGGAAGAGCCGCTCGAAAGTCGAAAGTTGCCGCGTGTGATGCGTGCGATTGCTGCGATTGCTTGGGCGTCGGTGAAGTCGTCAGGATCGAGGGTTCGGCCGAGTCGTTTCCAATGCCGGTTGAGGACGAAGAGTAGTTCCTCTCGGCCGAGAGCACGGTAGCGGTGGGAGAATCCGAGGCGGCTGTGTAGCTGGGCGTAGTGGCGGAATCTTTGGTCGATGCCGGGCATCCCGATGAGGATCATCGAGAGGTGGGTGCGGTCGTGGCGGTCGCGAAGTAATTCCAGTGCGGTGGGCGTGAGGCGTTCTGCTTCGTCGATAATTAGCAGTTCTACCAGGTGTGCAGCTCGTCCCGGTTTGAGACAGATCCAGCAGCTTTCTCGCTGGGTTCATTCAGACTGACTCCGCAAGGTATATACATTACAGACGCGCCCGTATACTCCCATATATCTATTGGGTTCTGGGGGCCATCTTTATGAGAGTCTTGAAATGCAAAATAATCGGATGGGCAGGCCGCATGTCTCCGGAATCACGGAGACGCTTCTCGAGGCTGCGGAGCGCATCATGATGGGGGAGGGCTACGCCGCGCTGACGGTCGATGGCCTCGTGAACGAAATTGGCACCACGCGCCCCACCTTCTACCGTCGCTTTCCGAACATCGCGCATTTAGCGCTCGAAGTGATCAAGACGCGGTTCGGCGGTGTCAACAACGTCGATACCGGATCACTCTATGAAGATCTCCTCGTGCTTCAGCGCGAAGAGATCGCCATGTATGCCTCCCCTCTGCTCCGCAACAACCTTCCCGGCATCCTCGACGCTGCTGGCGCTGACGAGACTCTTCGCGATCTGTGTGACTCACAGTTTGCCAGCCCACGCCGATCAAATGTCGCCCGTGTCATTGACGCAGCCGTACAACGTGGCGAGATCGACGGAGCTGGAATCGATATCGAATACTTCTGCGACATGCTTGTCGGGCCGGTGCTCTCCCGTGCACTCCTCCCGACAGGGGCGCCGCTCGACGACCAACTCGCACGGCTCACGACAGAATCCGCCGTCATGTGGCTCAATAACCGACTTCACACGGAAAATTGATTCACCGGCTCCGTTGCCGCGCCGCTCGGAGCATCTATGTGCCTAAACGGCACCCAAATTCTCCGACAGCACCGGAACGAACCGACCGAGAAACCTGCCATGCCGGTGCCCGCAGGAAACTCAGCGCCCACTGGTCGACCGGCTATGCGATTCGCAATCTCCAAGCCGACGATGCAGCGACAGATGTCCTCACCTCAGCCGCCTGATTACCGCACCTCCCGGCGCTTACACCCGGGGGCGGCAGATCGAGTTCGCTTTCGACGAGTCGATACCCACCAGCCCTGCCCCGTTACCTTGTAAGTAGCCCTTGAAGCTTTGCTTCTGAAGGGTGTTGGCCTGTTAGGCCCGGCATGGTTATTGCCCCCAGTCATTGATGATCCGGGGGGTGTTGTCACCGGGCCTGACTGGTACTCGATGCCGTGGATAGGCCAACCGATCCGCATGGCTGACAGGGGAACTCATGATTGAGAACTACGACAGCGTCGACGTGTTCATCGGTGTTGACGTCGGGAAAAGCGAGCATCACGCGGTCGCGTTGGACCGCACCGGGAAGCGACTTTACGACAAGGCCCTCCCGAATGACGAAGCAAAATTGCGCGCGGTCATCCGCACGCTGAAGCTGCGCGGCCAAGTGCTCCTGGTCGTTGACCAGCCCGAGACCGTCGGCGCGTTGCCCGTCGCCGTCGCTTACGCCGAAGGCATCCTCGTCGGGTATCTGTCGGGCCTGGCGATGCGGCGCATCGCCGATCTGCACCCCGGCGAAGCGAAGACCG
Source organism: Cryobacterium frigoriphilum (assembly GCF_004403305.1). Taxonomy (GTDB): domain Bacteria; phylum Actinomycetota; class Actinomycetes; order Actinomycetales; family Microbacteriaceae; genus Cryobacterium; species Cryobacterium frigoriphilum. The sequence continues at coordinate 3,544 of NZ_SOHE01000070.1, forward strand.
ACGCCCGCGACGCGGCGATCATCGCCGAGGCCGCCCGGACCCTCCCGCATGCGCTGCGGCCGCTGCGCCTCGAGGATGAGCAGATGGCGGAGCTGTCAATGCTGTGCGGCTTCGCACGATGACATCGTCGGCCAGATGACCGCGACCAGCAACCGGATCCGGGGGCTGCTGATGCAGGTCCACCCAGCCCTCGAGCGGGTTCTCGGCCCGCACCTCGACCACCCGGCCGTCCTGGACCTGCTGCAGAAATACCCGACACCGACCGCGATGAAGGCCGCCGGCCTGACCCGGCTTGGCACGCGCCTGCTCAAGCTCGCGCCGCGGATCGGGCGCCGCCTGGCCGAGGAAATCTTCGAGGCCCTCTCCGAACAGACCGTCGTCGTCGGCGGCACCCACGCGACGCGCGCCGTGCTGCCGCGCCTCGCCGAACAGCTGACGACGCTCCGGCATCAGCGCGCCGAGATCGCCGTGGAGGTCGAGGAGCTCGTCGAAGCCAACCCGCTGGAACCGATCCTGACGAGCATGCCCGGGGTGGGTGTGAGGGCCGCCGCCCGCCTGATCACAGAAGTCTCGGGCAAGAAGTTCTCCACCGCCGGGCACCTCGCCTCCTACGCCGGCCTCGCCCCGGTCACCCGGCGATCAGGATCATCGATCCGCGGCGAGCACCCGTCCAGACGAGGGAACAAAGCCCTGAAAGGAGCACTCTTCCTCTCCGCCTTCGCCGCGCTAAGCGACCCCGTCTCCCGCACCTACTACGACCGCAAGATCGCCCAAGGGAAACGCCACAACCAAGCCCTCATCGCCCTGGCCCGACGCCGGTGCGACGTCCTCTACGCCATGCTCCGCGACGGCACCATTTATCAAGCCCAATCACCCTCCACCCCTTGACGAACTACCTAGAGGCACCCCCGACCTCCTGCTCCAGGAGGCTGGGGGCGCAGCCCTGCTACCTGCCGCCACTACGCCATCCGCAGCCTCATTCTCGACGCTGACCTCGAAGGGGGCCGAGACTCACGACTTGATATCCGTCGTCGCGGCTCTCTACATCCCCCGCCCGCCCCTTGCCGAGCAATGAGCTTCAGCCTGAGGGGGCGACACCCCTACCGGAACTTCCGCGTCGTGTTTCTGCCCAAACAACCACTCCTGACCGATCCCGCGCGTCGTCAAACGCAGGTGGATCACATCCCATGCAAAATGCGCACGCCACCACGCGTGGTCCCAACCGAGTCGGTCTCGAAGACAAGCCGTGGTCATCGACCCAAGCAAAATTATCATGCTGGGGCGTTCCAGCCCGCTATTCCTCAATCGATATCAGTTGAATAACGTTCCGCTATAGTGTGGAACGTAAGTTTGATTTCTACCCCAGTGATAGGCCACGTTGATAAGGACGACCGACCGGGATCTCTGATATCGGCGTCGCTCTCACTGAAAGAGTGAACCATGAAAAATCGTTGGAAAAACACCATTGCTGCACTCGCCATTGCCGCGCCACTAGCGCTCAGTGCTGGACCCGCGTACGCAGCTACCGAGTATCCCACCGAGGGCGGCACGTGGAACTACGGCAATACGATGGGCCATAACTATTCCGACTACATGCTTGAGACGCGGCATGCCTCCACCGTAATCTGCGGCGACAGAACGAACCGAGTTGCGGCCGACGGGTACAAGTGGTCGAACGCTGCCCTGACTGCTGTTAGCGGGTGCGGCTTCTGGTACGACCCCATGTAGCATTGCGGCCGTGATTACGTTGATGTTTGTACCAAACAGCGCTGTAAACAGCGCTAGGAAAGGATCGGCGTGATCACTCTCGCTCGTCATGTGCACCCACTCGTTTGGATTGCCAGCGCGTGCACATGCGGCCTACTTTTCCTGCTGGGCGCACTCAGCTACCAGGTGATTGATCGCGAACAGCCACCTGGCACGAGTGCGTTCATGCAGGTTCAGCAGGTAGGCACGAGCGAAGCCAAGGCCATCAGCGCTCTTGAAGAAGCGGCGCGCACCCAGAATATTAACCTGTTGCGGGTGGGGGCGAACCCCGCAGGCCCCTCTGCGGCACCGTGGTACTTCGCTTTCGTCGGAGACCGCGGCCTGTTCGACGCTACGATTCCGGACGGTGAGTATCCGGCGTTCTCACCCGCGTCCACGCCGGAGGTCTTCGAGGGCGCGGAACTCATGAGTCTGAACCAGCCGATCCGTGGGACTTACGCGGTGCAGGGGCAGGCCACGGATCTCGCGGGACTTGGTGTCACACTGGGCGACGCTGGGCTCACGGTCACGACCCAGAAAGTCGACGCATCGCGTAGCTATCTAACTGGGTTGCTCCTCTCTTCCTCGTGGCCAATCCTGCTTGCCTCGGTCATAGCGCTTGGGCTCGTCATCATTTATTGGGTCGCGTTCAGCCGGAAAGCGACTGCATTGCAGGAGTTCCACGGCTACCGCAGGCGGCGGCTGATCCGCAATCAGGCGTCGGGTCTGATCGTCGTCTATGCGACCGCGGCTGCTGCCTCCGTAGGCGTCGGATCCGCAGTACTGGGTTTCTACAATGGCTGGAACCAGTACAGCCAGTTCATCTGGTGGGCGTGTGTGCCAATGCTGATTGTCGGTGCGATCGCACTAGGCGTGTCACTGATCGCATCAACTGCGGCGCTTCGTCTGCCAGGATACAACGCCGTTAAAGGAGCCCGCCCAATGCGGCTGCTCGCCGCCTCGGCGATTCTCTCGCAACTGCTCATGATCGTCCTGGTATACGCCTCCCTCGCGCAAGCAACAGGGGGTATCGCGACGATAACCGCCGACTCACGCACCTTCGACAGCTGGGCATCTGAAGAAAATAGCCTCACCGTTCAGATTAACCCCAATGCGTTTGAAGATCCCGCGTCTAAATCGTTCGAGCCGGACGTCGCAGCAGCGTACCGGTCGTTCGGCAATATCTTCACCGCGCTGGAATCCGAAGGAAGCGCAGTCCTCAGTTTCCATCAAGGCGACAAACACACCGACACAACGGGAGCTCCGCTGTCCAGCTATGACCCGCTCGGCGGAAACTCACTCGTCGTTAACAATAATTATCTAGACCGGCATGAAATCCTTAACGAGGATGGTACGTCTGTTAAGGATCTCCCCCCCCCCCCCCCCCGCCCGNTACTGATCCCGGAAAGCATGTCCTCGTACACAGATCAGCTCACTCAACGGTGGGCTGCGTCTACAGTCGCTGAGTATGACCCAATCGACGGTACGGAGCCCGAGGAACCCCTCCAGATCATTTCGCACATCGTGAAATCGGGCCAAGCCGTATTCAACTACGGCGACACATGGCGCATGGAGCACTGGACTCAACAGGATCCCGTAATCGCTGTGGTCTCATCGCAGACCGACTATTTCAGTGATTACATCCTCCTGGGCGTTGCGGCGAACGATGGCAACGTCATCTTCGCGGATGGAGAAAAGTTTCAGGCCCTGGCTGATGAGGCGGGGCTCACGTCTAGGTTCTCTTCGATCAGCAGTCCCGCCACGCACGCGGCCCAGGAGCTGCGCGATAGGAACACGGAGCTTCGCGTAGCTCTGGGCAATGCCTTGCTCGGCTCACTTACCTTGATCGTCACTGTGCTGCTCCTCGCTGCCATCTATGCAAACGCAACACGATATTCCTCGTTTCTGAAGCGCACACAAGGATGGAGAGGACTGCGAATTCACTGGATTTTTTTGGTGTCCATCACCGTGATCAGCGCGGCTGCTGTCACAGCAGCCACCATACTTCTCCGACCCGCTGCCTACACCAATGACCGAACGGGCATCGCCGTCGCCGTGATAATGGCTCTACTCATCGGCCTCGTGGTCTTCTTCGCAACTGCGAGTTTCGACCGACGAGCGCGCGCCGATCTCATCAAACAGCGTTGACCCCGCCGCAGCATACCGACCGAAGGATTCAACCGTGCACCGCAACACTACGACGTCACTCCCCGTTCGCGTTGAGGGCGTCGAAAAGAAGTTTGGTCGCCGCCACCTATGGAGCGACGTGAACTTCGAAGTTCACCCCGGGCAGATGCTTGCTCTGGCTGGTCCCAGCGGGTCAGGGAAGACGACCCTGCTCAACTGCATAGGCCTGCTCGAGCGAGTTGACGCTGGCACCATCACCTACGGCACTCGTGACGCAACACGTCCGAGGCGCGGCCTTCGACGACGGCTGTACCGAGACTCGATCGGATTCCTCTTCCAAGACTCCGGCCTCGTCGACTCGTGGACCGTGTACGACAACGTCGCCATCGCTCTTGGGCACCAGCGGCTGAGCAGAAGGAATAAGCAACAACAAGTCGAGAATGCTCTCGAACGCATGGGCATGGGCGGAAATTCAGGCGACCGAGTGCATACCTTGAGCGGAGGAGAACAACAACGAGTTGGCTTGGCCAGGCTGCTCCTGAAAAATGCGCAGATCGTCCTCGCGGATGAACCCACCGCATCACTCGACCATGGCAACTCCGAGATGGTCATTGGCGCGCTGCGTGATCTTGCAGATGGAGGTGCTGCCGTCGTCATCTCCACCCACGACGACCGAATAATCGAAGCAAGCGACGGAGTTGTACGCCTCGCAAGCGGCACTCGCGAGCGTGGTGCAGACGCGGTCGTTGGATGGCAGTAGTCCCGGTGAAAAGAGCTTAATGGCACTCCTGTATCGGCGCGGGCCGTGGTCGTGACATTTACCTGTTAACGGCGACCAAAAATAGGGTCAGTATTGCCAAGCGGCACTCTTGGCCCTATTTTCGGTGGGCGTCAACAGCCGGTCGGGGGCGGCGTTCTGTGATCGTTCCGTGTCGCTAATTCCCGATGACGAGGATCCTGGCGGCGGCTTCGATGACGTCGCCGGTTGGACTTCGCGAGTTCTGCCGGCGTTGCCGGTTCTGTGCGGGTCCCGTAAACGGAGATCACCTGGTGTCTTAGAAAGCTAAAGCTTTCCAAGACACTCGATCCCCACTCCCCCATCGGTCCCCACCCACAAGGTGGCGGGCCGCTCGGTGTCCCATAAATATGTCTCACCGTAAAACGTCTCAGACGACTGGCGAGACGGGGTTTGTGAGTCACAATGGACGAATGAGGCATATTGGGTACACGCGTGTAAGCACATCGAGCCAGGATGCGCAGCTGCAGCTCGACGCGCTCGTCAATGCTGGCGTGCAGAAACGCGACGTGTTCGCTGACGTCACGTCAGGGAGCAAGACCGCGATCGAACGGCCCGGGATGAAGAAGCTCCTCGGGTACGCCGAACCTGGTGACACGGTCGTCGTGTGGCGAATCGACCGGCTCGGCCGCTCCCTCATCGACGTCCTGAACACGGTGAACCTGCTGGGCGAGCGCGGCGTCCAGGTACGATCCATTTCGGATGGCATCGACCCGGCGACGTCGACGGGCCGGCTGATGCTGAACATGCTCGCCACCCTCGCCGAGTACGAGCGCGAACTTATCGTCGAACGCGTCAATGCCGGAATTGCTGCCGCCCGGCAGAACGGGACGCGCTTCGGTCGTCCGCTGTCCGATCCGGTCGTGATCGCCGACAAGCTCCAGCTCGTGGCAGAAGCCCGCGCAAAAGGCCGCACCGCCAAGGATGCAGCGCAACTGGTCGGCTGGAGCCGTGCCACCCTTTACCGTCACCAGCAAGCCAAAGCAGCCCTCAAGAGCACGACGCCCTAAGGAAGCCGTCCGACGGCCCAGAGCGGTGCCGGACTCGCCGGGACGCCCTGCTTGGCGACACGCTCATCCTTCGAGGACGAGCTTGTCTATTCCGCCGAGGGTTCCTCAGCCCAGTCGAGCGCGGCAGTGAGTTTCTCCTCGTTGGGCAGCGCGTTGCGCTCGGCCGCCGGCAGGGTGTCGTAGGTATACGTCGACACGGCCATCGGGGCATCGGTCTGACCCAAGGAGTAGCGGACGGTGTGATCGTTACGGCTGCCGCAGATGAGGATCCCGACCGTTGGATTATGCGCAGGGAGGCGGAGTTTGTCGTCGACAACGGCGATATAGAAACCGAGCTTGCCGGCGTACTCGGGCTGGAACTTCCCCGTCTTCAGCTCGACGACGACGTAGCGGAGCTGGACGACGTGGAAGAACAACAGGTCCAGGTAGAAGTCATCCCCGCCAACGTCAAAGTGCACCTGGCGGCCAACGAATGCGAAGCCAGCGCCGAGTTCGCGGAGGGTTTCCACGATGCGGTCCATCAGGGACTGTTCCAGGTCCCGCTCAGCGGCCTGGTCGGTCAGCTCGAGGAAATCGAAGACGTAGGGGTCTTTCGCGATCTGCTGCGCGAGCTCCGACTCAGCTGCGGGAAGTTGCCAAGTGAAATTGCTCGGGCCCGACCCGACCCGCTCGTGGGTACGGTTCATAATCTGGTTCATCAACACGTTCCGTGACCACCCGTGTTCAACGGCGGCTTGGGCATACCAAGTACGCGTGCGGGCATCGTCGAGCTTGTCCAGTAGAACCGTGATGTGGCCCCACGGCAATTGTCCAACAGCCTGTTGGACGATTACGCCCTCTCCTGGCCACGCCACCGCGAACGCCCTCATGTAGAAAAGATTGCTGCGAGAGAGCCCTGTCATCTGAGGGAATTCGGCTCTGAGATCAGAAGCCAATCTACCCACGACACCACTCCCCCACGCTTGGCTTTCCTGCTGGGCGAGTATCTCGCTCCCGATACCCCAATACAGTTCGAGGAGCTGGGTGTTGACCACACGCTGAGCCCGCACCTGCGCATTCCGAACGCGCACCTTCAGACCCCGTAAAAGTTCGGCGTATCCCTCAGGGAGGGCGAGCTCGGTGTGCGTGGTCATGTCCTTCATTCTGTCCGATGCGCGCGTCGAGTCGCGCCGGCAGCTGGGTTGATGGTCCTGAGCAGCTCCAATGCTCGCGAAGCATCCTGTCGGTGGCTCGCCGTAAGGTCATGTCACCGGAGATTCCGGTGCAAGGCGAAGGAGCCTGAAATGCGCGTTCCACCGTATTACTCGACCAATCCGAATGACCCCGACGTGCACCACGTGCACAGCGACTGCCCCTCCGGAAAGCAAATCCCGGCCTCAAACAGGCGGCCAGGCACAAACAACCAGCGACTCTGCCGGACTTGCGCTGGCATGTAAAGATCACGGGTGCGGCCCTGGCTCCGAGCGAGACAGGGCCCCACTGCCGGTATCAATTGGCTGACCTGGTCACGGGGTCATTCCCGCCGACGTCAGCTGGGGTTGCGTCCGGCGCCCTGGCCACCGCGCAGCACATAGGGAACGTTACAGTGCTGATCGCAATGCCCATACCGGCGCCGAAACCGGCGCTAGCAACCAGTGGCAGCTTTCGCGGCATTTCCGCCACAGCACGTCAGATCCCAGACGACGAGTAAAGACACCGTCGGGGAAGGCACCGATCTCCACCTCAACAAGCACTACCAAGCCGTTATCCGTCCAGTTGAACGCTAGACCCGCCGAGATCAGGTGTCAGAAAGCCAATCCAGACCCTATTCGGACACGGATTCCGCATCGCTCTTCACACCCAATTCGGGTACACCCCAAACGGGCAAATAATCTTTGTCCTGATAGACAATAACTTTCATGCGGACGACTTGAAAACACCGCGGTGCGGTTTTTATCGAGGTAGATATCGGTGGATGGGTTCTATTGTTTGGTCAGCCCGCATTCAATGCGACGGGAGGATTACTCGCTCGCTTGCCGGACCATCCGACGACTCCAATCAAAGTGGACCTTTGATACTGCGCGCAGCAGAGGCAATCAGGCGGGTCGTATGCTCATAGCGAAGCGACCCAACGATCATTACTAGTGGAGAGAGGAGAACAGATGATCGACTTGAAAGTAGATTTCAGTGACGAGCTTGCTGATGGCGTGGAGCTAATCCTCGCGATCAGACAGGCTGCCGCGCGAAATGCGCCGCCTGAAGAGATAGACCGGATATTTCAGGACTGCAAAAACAGGACGCGGACCGATGGAGGTCCCTCCTCGAATCCGAGGGTGACGACGACAGTACTTGATCGTTCGTGGACGGCCGGTACGTTCCCTGGCGATGCCTTCACGTTGGCGCTGCCGAATAGGAACTGCTCAAACTCGGCAAAGAACTCCCGCGACTTTGTGGAGGACATTCACCCTTCCTTTGTCGTCGCCAACGACAGGTCTAAATCTTCGGTCGGGGACGTGTTGGGACAGCCTGAAAGTCGTGCTGTTGCTCAAGATCGAGGTCAACGTCGCGCCCGCGAATTCGCCGGAGACGTTCGGCTACCCTAGCGTTGCCCGCCGCAGTCTCCGCACCGGACAGTCGCTGCCGTAGCTCCGCTATTCGACGTCTCGCCTCAACCGCTGTGTGGTCCTCAAGCACGCGAAGCCGCTCAAGGGATGCGGATGCCCCCGTGTGCGCATCGCCGTCGGGGCGGACGGCACCCAGCGGTAACTCGGCATCCGTAATCTGGTACAGGTCGCGGAAAGCGAGCACGTTGCCGAGGTCATGCCGCCATGCCTGCCGTAGGAAAGAATCATCGGGCTGGAGCCGAAGGGTCGCAATCCACGGTTCCGGTGCCGCGGCCGCCGTATCAATGAGCGCCGTGGTTCGGTTCCCTATAAGACCTGCCTGAGCGAGCAACCAATCTCGGACTTCGCTGTTGTCGCCAGCAGCTCCGGTTGGCGGTGGAGTCACCCAAGTCGGCAGCCCGCTATCGCCCGCCGGAGCCACGGGCGCTCCGATGCGGTGATGATAGATTTTCGCGAACGACTGAACGGTCGAGTCGGTTCCGGCGTCCTTGGCCCGCGCGGCCGCAGCGAGCTGCGCGCGCACGTCGGCGCCCCGCGCCTCATGCGCAGCCAGCCGACTTGCGAGATGCGTCCACGCTTCGTCGTTGACAACCCGATCGGCGATACCAGCGTCGAGCACATCGCGGACGACCGCTTCCATCCGCTCGCTCTGGTCCGGGTCGTAGACCCGCGCGAGCGCATCCTCGTAGGCCGGCAGCAACGTCGAGAGACTCGCCGCGGCATCCTGCTCGCGTTGGATCTCCTCGGTCGCCGACCGCTCCGCGCCCTCGCGCGCGAGCACCGCAGTGAGGGCATCGATGATCGACGTGCGCAGGTGATCGGGAGCATGAGCATCCACCTCGAGGGTCTCCTCCACGACCGCATACATCCGGTTGGATTCGCGGCCACGGGTGGCCGCGACGTAAAGCTGCTCCCGTGACGTCGACTGCGGGTCCACAAGAATATGGGAGGTATCCACGGTCATGCCCTGCACCCGATTAATCGTGGCCGCGTAGCCGAGCTCCACATGCGTGGCCACGTATTCGGCCGGCAGGGTCAGCACTCCCCCGTGCCGGAGGCTCTTCACCTTCAAGTCACCGCCCTCATCGCTCATGATCGTCCAGAGATCGCCGTTCGCCACGAAATCCTTGCCCTGGTTGGATCGCAGCTTCCGGTCGTTCTGCCGCGTCACGATCACATCGTTTACGCCGGCCTTGTTCCCATCATGCAGCAAGGCACCGCTCTTGCCGACAGCACCCTGACCGATCAGGTCCAGTCGCGCACGCGCATTCAGCGCGGCGACCTCCTCGTTCGTTCCCGCGACCATGATGGAGTGTCGATGATCGGCGCGATCCGCGGCCCACGCCACATAAATCTCTTCCAGCATGCTCTGACGGATGCCACCCCGCGTTCGATCCGCGGTGACATAGAAGTCCAGCGACCCGCTCGCACCATCTCGCAGCAGAAGGGACGCCGTCGCTTCCGCCGTGTCGACGAAACGATGCACCTGGTCGAGGTAGCTCGCGCCCACGCGCTGCTCAATCAGGCGCAGGGCTCCCCCGGATTCGACCGCGGCCAGCTGCGCCGGATCCCCCAAGAGACGGATCGTGGCCCCGTGCAGCTGGGCGAGCTCCAACACATCGGCCAGCAACGGGGTCGAGGCCATCCCGGCCTCATCGATGAGAAGAACCGTGCTCCCGTCGATGCGGTACTGGTCCGATTCCTGCTGCTCCGGCGACCCATTGCGGTGTACGTCCACCAGCTTGTGCGCCGTCTCCGCCTCAACTTTGATCTCCTCGGCCAGCACCGTCGATGCTGCCGCCGTCGGGGCCAAAGCCAGTACCCGGCCGCCGCCCGCTTCGACGGCACGGGCGAACGCGCGCATCGCGGTCGTCTTGCCGGTTCCGGCCGGCCCGATTCCGACCTCGAGGAGGCGGCCACCGGATGCGAAGCGGCGGGCCAGCTCCACCTGGGACGCATCCAACGGGTAAGGACTCGAGGCGTTCAACGTTTCCACTGTGGTGGCGAAAATCGCCGGGTCGACAGCGAAGCCGGCAACGGTCCGAGCCGCATCGATCAGGCTGTCCTCAATGGCGAGAATGCGCGCCGAGGTGAACCGTTCCGTCCCGTGCACACGGTAAGCGGACTCGCCGTCTTGGCGCTGCAAAGCCTCGGGGACCGGGTTGAGTGTCGGCGCGGTGACGGCAATCACGCGCGCCATAACGGCCTGCGCGACACCCTCTGCGATCTGCTGCGCATCGACGCCAGGGCTCACGTTTGCGAAGGTCCGGGCGATGCGTTGCGCCTCCGCTGCAACATGCGACCGCCGCCAGGTTGCCCGGCTGTCTTCGACCGTGTGCAGCACCCGATCGGCGAGCTCGTCGATACTCAACGCTGCAAGGGTCTGGTCCTGCGCCGACAGCTGCTGTCGTTGCCGGACCGTAGTTCCGATCGTGTCTACGGCGACCTCACCGATGATCCTGACCGCGGCCAGCCGCCACTCCGCGCGCTGCCGCGTCAGGCTCTTCGGAGCGCTCTTGCCCTCGCGGGTTTCCAAGGTTGCACGCTGCGCGAGGCTCAACTGCACCGACTTCGGCGGGGTGCGGCCATGCTTGGCCACGTACTCCTGCACCAGGGTTTCGTAGGCATCTTCAATGGCCGCGCGACGGGAGGAGAACGAGTCACGCAGCTCCCGGCTGATGCCGGCGATCTCGCGCACGCTGCGCTTGTTCCGGCCGCGCGTCTCGTCCACGAAAGTCACTCCGAGGCGGTTCCGGACCTCCTGCTCAACAAGGGTGTTGTAACGTTCGGATGCCGCAACGCCGAGCGCGTGCAGCACCCGTCCGTCCAACGAACGCCACTTCCCATCGAGGCCCTGCACCTTCGTCGACACGGCAACGTGGGTGTGCAGGTTGGGGTCACCAGTGCGGGAATCGCGGTGTTCGAACGCGGTGGCAACGAACCCGTGGGTGTCGACCTGCGCGACCCCGCCGGCACCAACGCGCGTAACACCGGCCTCGGTTTCGAGCCAGGAAACGGTGGCCTGCCAGGCGGCGTTGTGGGCCTCGCGCACCTGCTCCGAGGTGTCCAGATCGCCGAGCGCCCAGAGCACAGACACGCTTTTCACCGGCGTGAACACCAGGTCGTATCCGGCGACGGGCTGCCTGGGCGCCTTGCCCATTTGTGAGAGATGGGTGGCCACTTCGGCATCCGTTGCCGCCCGTTTCAACGTGGCTGCTACCCGGTCGGCAGCGATGTTCCATCGGATCAGATCCCGCTCGACGCCGGGTTCGGGACTGCGCCCGTTCGTAGCCGTGAACTCGGTGTACGCGTCGGCGACGGCGTCATCCCAGCCGTCCGCGATCGCTTGGATGCGCGGGAACCGGCGCCCCAGCCGGGATGCCTGCACGGCGTCCTCCGGGGTCGCTCCCCCGGCGACGGCAGCACGGATCGCAGCCTCCGCGTCCGGGTGCAACCCGTCACCGAACAGGGCCTGCATCTGCTCTTCAGAGACCGCCCCGGAGACGCCGAGGTTGGCCAGGCCCGACCCGAGCCATTGCCCGACCGGGTTACCCTCGGCGGTGTAGTACTCAGTGAGGTCTTCGCCCCGGCGCACGGAATGGTCCCCCGCCGCGACCTGGCGGGTCAGGTAGGTGTAGCCATCACCGGCGTGAAGAACGTGCACGGTCATCATGGCGAAACCACCTCCCTTCAGACAGGTTAATGCCTGAATCCTCTCCGGACACTACTAGTGCAAGAGGTGTGTCTATCTGCTTTGCCTTTTTGGGTGAGGTTTGAGAGCTGGTCGATTCTGTGAAAAGTTTGACTTGCGTGACGTTCGATACGGGATGAATCTGAATTCATGGGGGCACTTGATATGGCAACGAAACAGACTGGTAAGAAGATCGACGCCCGGGAGAGGGCACGACTCGCCCGCACCCGGGTTGATCAGGTCCGCGCGGAGCGGGACAACAAGATCGAAGCAACGCTCGCGGAGTTCTTCACGGCCGGCGATGAGCGCGAGGCTTTGATCGTCCAACTCGCCGCCCTCGAGAACACCATGGGCAACACCGTGACGAGTCTCTTCGATCTGGGCGAGAGCGCCAGCCGGGTCGCCGATCTCACCGCCCTCCCACCCAAAGAAGTGAAGCGGATACGCGCCCTCGCCACGGCGACACCAGCGGCGCCCGCTCTCCCCCAGACTTCAACCTCGTAGAGGCCTATCAGCCCGGACGTCACTGATGTGTGTGAGGCGCCTGACTGGGCGCGTGCGGTCGCTCGGCGGTTACACCCGCGGTCGTTGCGAGATCGGGTGGATGCTCGGATCCGGGTCGACGTGATGCTCGTCGGCTTTCGCACGGGTTCGCGCGGCGAGTTCCTTGACGCGATCGCGCCCGGCCGCGGCACCATCTGCACCCGGCGCATCCGTCGCCTCAGCCCGCGGGTTCTGCTCGCTGGCCATCGCCGCAAGGCCCGACTGCACCCGGGCCTGCCGGTCCTGCGCTTCGCGGAGGTCGGCACTGTGCTTGAACGGGTCGTCGATGCGCGCGTCCACCTCGGTGATCGTCGTCTCGGCGTCGACCCGCTTCTGCTGCGTCTCGGTGATTAGTTTGGGCAACGACGCAGCCCGGTTCTCGATCTGCCGCACGAGACCCACCCCCGCCTCGGCAAACTGGTTCAGCGGCACCGTCACGCTCGCCCCCGGCACCCCGCGCAGCTCCGCAACAATGTGCACCTGACCCAGCGACGTGCGTGAGGCCACGTCGATCGGGAACCCGCCAACCTGACCCAACTCGCCCAGCTTCCGATCGGCGTTCGTGGGCAGATACCGCACGCCGTTACGCGCCGCCCACTCCCCGATCGCGACGCCGGCATCCGCTCGTTTGCCGTACTGCCGACCGGCCACCGTCATCCGGAACAGGTCATCGCTCGTGTCCACGACCCGGGGAAGCGCGGCTGTCAGCAGATCGATGTCACGGTCCAGCACCCCAACCTGACTACTCGCGTTCACGCGCATGCTCACCAGGTTCGTCTGGTTGCGCTGCCAAGCTCGCTCAAGGCGCTGCAGTCTCGACACATCATTGTTCGCGACGGACTGCTCCATCAAAAGCGGGTTTCCCGAGGAGAGCGCCTTGGTCTCCGCGGCGCCGAGGGCGACATCGCCGATGTCTTCGATCTCGCGCATGTCGAGCCGCCCGCGCATGATCTGGGAAATGAACTTCGCCTTCCGCTCCACGGTCTGCCACATATAGCTGTCGAAACTGCGCTCGACGACATACCGGTAGAGACTAACCTCGGCGTTCTGGTTTCCCTGCCGCACGATGCGCCCGTCGCGCTGTTCGATATCGGCCGGCCGCCACGGGCAGTCCATATGGTGCAGCGCAATCGCGCGTGCCTGCACGTTCGTCCCGACGCCCATCTTCGCCGTCGACCCGACGAGTACGGCCACATGGCCGGCCCGCGCGGCTGCGAACAGGCGAGCTTTATCCGGGTCCGTTTTCGCTTCGTGAATATAGCGGATGGCCTCGGCCGGCATCCCGCCGTCGACAAGCTTCAGGCGCAGCTCGTCATACGCATTCCACCGGTCGGGCTTCGGCGTGCCCAGGTCACTGAACACCAACTGCAACGCACCCGGTGTAGGCGAGGGCTCCTTCGTCACGTCGTCTAGGTAACTGAGGTGCTTGGTCTCGTTCCAGATGCGCAGCACCTGGTGCGCGACGGCGTCGATCTTCGTTGGCCCGTTCGGGCGGTCGCCGCCGACCATCCGCACGTCCAGGGCGGCCTTGCGGCCATCCGTGGATATCTTGAGCATGTTGTCGTCTTCGGGACGCACCGACTTGTTGGCCACTCGCTCGGCACGCTCGCCGATGTCGGCGATGTAGGCCTCGAGCTCGGGGCCGGGCTGCAGCACGAGGTTCTCGGGCACCCGCTGCCCGTCGGAGCGTTCCCGCAGCAGCGGGGTGGGGAGTTTGAGGTCTTCGGCGGTTTTCACGTCAGCGAAGACGTGCCACATCCGCAGCATTTCGGGCACGTTCTGGAACTTCGCGAACCGGGTCTTCAGTCGGAAGTTCCCACCTCCCGTGGGCGCCATCTCCATCTCCGTGACCGTCTGCCCGAACGTCGCCGCCCAGGCGTCGAAGTGGCCGATGCCGGCATTCTCGAGCAGGTCGGGGCGCAGATAGCGCTGCATCACATATGCCTCGGTGATGCTGTTGGCCAGGGGCGTGGCCGTGGCCACGGTGACGACGCGGTCGCCGTGCTGGGAGCGCAGGTATTCGAGCTTCATGTGCAGGTCCGTGGCCCGGCCTGCCCCGGCGATGCGGGCATCCTGAATGCTGGACTCGGTGGCGAGGTTCTTATAGTCGTGCATCTCGTCGACGACGACGTAGTCGATCCCGGTCGACTCGAAGGTGATGCCGGCATCGCGGGGCTTGTCCGTGAGCTCTTTGTAGGTCTGCTCGAGGGACAGCAGCTTCTTTTCGATGCGCTTGACGCTCATCGCGTCCTCGCCGGTGGCCTCCTCGAACACGGCTCGGAGCGTGTCGAGTTCCCGGCTGATGTAGCCGGCTTCGGCGGCCGGCGAGAGAGGGATGCGCTGGAAGGCGGTGCGCGTCATGATGATGGCGTCCCAGTCGTTCGCGGCCGCGCGGGCGACGAACAGTCGGCGTTTGTCACCGGCGAGGTCGTCGCTCGATGAGGCCAGGATGCGTGCCTGCGGGTAGATCTGCAGCCACTCGCGGGCGAACTGCTCGAGCATATGGTTGGGCACCACGACGACGGGTTTGGTGACCAGGCCCATTCGACCCAGTTCCATGGTGCCCATCACCATTTCCGCGGTCTTGCCTGCGCCGACCTGGTGGAACAGCCCGACGGCGGGTTCGGACAGCATCCGTGCCACGGCGGCACGCTGATGCGGTCGTGGCACAAAGTTCAGCGCGACCCCGGGCAGGGTGAGGTAGCCGCCCTCCTGGCTGTAGTCGCGCAGAGCGATGGAGTTGAACCGGCGGTTGTACTCATCGGTGAGGCGTTCCGCCCGCTCCGGGTTCTCCCAGACCCACTCGCCGAAGCGTTCCTGCAGCTGGTCGGCTTTCTCCTGCGCGGCCGTGGTCTCCAGGGCGTTCACGACCCGTTTCTTCGTGCCCAGCTCCTCATACTCGTCATAGACGGTGATGGGCTTCTGCTCCATCAGCGCCTGGCTGAGCATGGTCGCCGGGCGGCGCACGGTGCCCCACTCGCTGGTGGCGCGCAGTGTCTGCCGGTTGCCGCGCACCTCCCACATTCCCGGCATCGGGTTTTCTACCCGGATGCTGCGATCGCGCAGGAGCTCCCGGAGAAACTGCTGGTGAGTGTCGGCGTCGACCCACACGGCGCCGAGCCGTGCCTGGATCTGTTCCATGGTGAGCTTCTCCGGCATGGCCGCTTGCAGTGCCGCCACGTTCACGGCAAAGCGGTCGGGCTCGGTCTCGGCGGCGGCCTGTGCGGCGTCGAGCTTGACCCGCACATCGCCGGAGAGGTACTCGGGAGCGTGGATCAGGTTGCCGGTGGTGGGGTCGTCGTAGACCATCTCTCCGAGGCCCGCGCGGGCATCCGCTTCGGTCCGGCCGAGCAGGTGCGCGATCGTGTCGAGGTCGATGCGGCCGGTGCGATCCAGGCTCAGATTGATCGCCTCGGCAGGGGTATCGGCGCCCTGGGCGATAGGGCGCTGGGCGACGACACGCTGTTTGAGCATCGCAGCCGGTGACGCGGTCTGCCGTTCCTCGTCGAAGCGTTCCAAGGCCATGACGAGCGGCCCGAACGGATCGGCGCGCAGGATGCGCGCCGGGGTGGGCGTAATCCGGGCCGTGCCAGCTTCGCCCGTGTCCGGGTCGTCGCGGCCGGTGGAGCGCAGGGTGAAGCGGTTGAGCGGCCCGTATCGGGTCTGGTAATCGTCAAATCGCGCGCCCAGAGTGGCGCGGGTGTCGACGATCTCGTCGGTGTCATCGACCGTCGCCGCTTCCAAGGCCAGCAGGGTCGTCGCGCCGTCGCGGAGGCCGAGCAGCGCGGTTAGTTCGGTGGCCGCATTCTTCGGCACTTTGAGCGCGGTGTGCACGCCGGCGCGCACGACGGTGAAGGTGCCGTCGTGCTGGGCGACGATGGTGCCGTCCCACTGGGTCGGTTCGGCGGGCCGGTAGGTTGCCAGCGCGCGCTCCGAGAGCGCGCTGCGCGCCGTCATCCGTTGGCCGGCTGCGGTCGCATCGGCGACGACACCGCTGAGGGCCGTGCGGAGGTCGGCCGGGGTGTTCGTGAGGTCGGCGGCCGTCACGGTGAGGGTGTCGTTGCCGTACATTCCGGTGCCGACATGCACCTCGCCGAGGACGTTTTCGGGACGCTGGTCGAAATAGGAGTTGATCTTCACCATGCGCTCATCGATCTGCTGTGCGGTGACGGTTTCCCAGAGTTGGGAGACCGCCGGCTCGCCGATCTCCCGGCGGCGGAAGACCAGCAGGTCGGTCACGACGTCGGTTCCGGCGGCGCGGCGGTGCGCCCCGGAGGGCAAACGGACGGCACCGACGAGATCGGCCATCGCGTTCATCTCACGGCGGGCGGCGGGGTTCTGCGCGTCGAGCGTGTAGTGGCTGGTCAGCACCGCTACCAGCCCGCCGGGACGGGTGAGCGCCAGGGACTTGATGATGAAGTGGTTGTGGATCGAGTGCCGGCCGGTGTTGTGTGCCGGGTCGTGCAGGCGCACGTCCGCGAACGGCACGTTGCCGACCGCGGCGTCGAAGTATCCGGTTGGGAACCGGCTGTCGGCGAAGGATTCGGCGCGAATCTCGGCCTGCGGGTAGAGGCCGCTCGCGATCAGGGCCGTCGTGCTGTCGAGTTCGATGCCGGTCATCCGGGCGCCTTCGGGGGCCAACCCGATGAAGGTGCCGGATCCCGCGCCGGGCTCCAGAACCTGGCCGCCGTCAAAGCCGAGGTCGGTGAGGGCCGCCCAAATTTCGCGCACGTAGGCCGGGTCGGTGTAGTGGGCGTTGATCGTGGTGCGGCGCGCCTCGGCGTAGGCGTCATCGCTGAGGAGCGATTTCAGTTCGGTGCGTTCGCTCGCCCAGTTGTCTTTGGACTCGTCGAAGACGTCAGGCACGGCGCCCCAGCTCGACCACCGGGCGAGCGTCTGGTGCTCATTGCCGGTGGCCGGTCGGCCGTCGGCGTGCAGCTGCTGGGACAGCCGGATCGCGGCAACGTTTGCGCCGAACCGCGCTTTCGCTCCGGAGGGGGCGAGGCTGTCTTGATTTCCCGGGGTGAAGCTCGGTGCGGCTACTCCGGGTGCGTCTCGGTGGTCTGCTGGTAGCGGATGTCCGCTACTCGCTTCATCGTGTCGGTGTGCGCGGTCAAGAACCGGCTCGGGCTCTCCGCCGCCAGCAGCTCCTGAATGAAGCTCACCGGCACGGCCCACTCCGCGGCCATCCGTTCCTCTTCGTCCGTCGACGTCACCCCGTCCGGGCTGTCCTGCACGCTTTCCGCCCATCGTGCCAGTGCCGAGTCCATCGGCCGGGTGGTTTCCCACTCGTCCCGCTCCTCGTCCGCCGATAGCTCCGGTGTTGTGATCCAGACGAGGTCGGCCAGCACGATCTCCTCGGCCTGTTTCTGCGCCATCGTGAGCCGGCCCACCTTCTCCAGGTACCTTTCCCCCACCGGGTCCGGCCCGGCGATCCTCTGGCTCAGGTCGTCGACCTGGCTCAACACCTGTTCGCCCAACTCCTCGAAGTACTGCGCCGGGTTCGGCAACGCCGCGTACCGGCTCGGTGCCGCCGTCTTCCAGTGATCCTCGGCTATCAGTGCGTACTTGTTCATGATTGCCACCATCCTGTTCAGTCCAAAAGTCATCAAAGCTCAGCTGGCCTCTGGCCAGGGCCGTTTCAACAGGCGAGGGCGGCGCGGTGCGGACCGCCTCGATCTGCGCATCCGCGGTGCTGTCGTCGAGTCCCCAGAGGTCGAATTCGCCCTGGGCTGGTGAAACATGGTTTTTCGAGCGCCTGCCGGCGGCAAAGTCAAGTCGTCGGAGCAACGTGGTGGTTTTAGGCTGCGAGGAGCAGCTGGTTGAGCCGTTGGCCCGGGGTGTCGAGGTCGAGGGTGGGGCG
>NZ_SOHE01000040.1 GCF_004403305.1 Cryobacterium frigoriphilum
CAGGAGCAGTCAGCGCTCGCCGACGACACGGCCTTCTGGGCGGCGCACTAACAGCGCCGCGGCCCCCGCGCCCACTCACCGGCCCGCCCGCCCGCGCGCCCACGCCCACGCGCCGCGGCGGCCGGGCTCAGTCGCGAACGGCGGCCAGGCTGTCGGTCGACACCACGGCACTGGGCGCAGCGGATGTCGCCCCCGCACCCGACGAGGCCGGCGCACCGCTGCGATTGGGCGCGAAGACCCACCACCGGTACAGGCTGAACCGAAAAACGGCCCCGAGCGCGAGCCCGATCACGTTGCCGCTGATGTTGTCGGCCAGCACGCTCGTGAAGCCCAGCACGTAGTGCGAGAACCACAGGCAGGCCAGACCGATGCCCATGCCGGCGAGGCTCACGGCGAAGAACTCGAGGCCTTCACGCACGGTATGGTCTTGACGGTTGGCGCTGAAGGTCCAGAGGCGGTTGCCGATCCAGTTCACCAGGATCGCGAGCAGCGTCGAGATGATCTTCGCGTAGATCGGGCCGGCGTGCACCTCGTCGGAGTCGAGAATTGTCGTGCGCAGCAGGTTGAATACCGTCACGTCGACGGCGAAGCCGACCAGGCCGACCGCGCCGAACTTGCCGAGCTGGCCCACGAAAGCGATCAGGCGGCCGCGGGTGAGGGTGGTTTTCGACATGTACCGTTTTCGGCTAATTGGTAAAGGTTCATCAGTGAGCGAAGATGGGTACTGCCTTCGTCGCAGTCTAAGCCTGCGGGAAGCCCCGAACGAAAGATGTGCACGATGTACGTGCACCGCGTGAATTCTCCCGCGCACACCTGAACGCTTGCTCAAAGATTGGTGAACACATGGGTACGACTCTGGGTACGACTACTGGTGTGACCGTCGGCGTGATCGGGGGCGGGCAACTGGCACGCATGATGATTCCCGCCGCCGTGAACCTCGGAATCGACATTCGGGTGCTCGCCGAGCAGCCCGGCATGTCCGCCGAACTCGCCGCGAGCGCGGTCGGCGACTACCACGACCTCGACACGGTTGCCGCCTTCGCCGACACCGTCGACGTGATCACCTTCGACCACGAGCACGTGCCGCAGGAGATTCTGCGAGCCCTCGTCGCCCGCGGCGTGGCCGTGCACCCCGGCCCCGACGCGCTGCTCTACGCGCAGGACAAACTGCTCATGCGGCAGCGCCTGACCGAACTCGGCCTGCCCGTTCCCGATTGGGCCCGCGTCGAAAACCCCGATGAGCTCGATGCCTTCCTCGCCGAGCACGGCGGCCGCGCCGTCGTGAAGACGGCCCGCGGCGGCTACGACGGCAAGGGTGTGCGCGTCGTCGCCCACAAGCACGAGGCCGACGACTGGTTTCAGGCGCTCGCCGAAGACGCCAACGGCGGCGCCCTGCTGGTCGAAGAACTCGTCGACTTTCGCCGGGAACTCGCCCAGGTCGTGGCCCGCCGGCCCTCCGGCGACATCCGATCCTGGCCGGTCGTCGAGACCGTGCAGCGTGACGGCGTCTGTGCCGAGGTTGTCGCGCCCGCCCCGCACTCCTCCGGTCGCCTCGCCGAGGTCGCCGAGCAGATCGCCCGCCGGGTGGCCGAGGGCATCGGCGTCACCGGTGTGCTCGCCGTCGAACTCTTCGAAACAACGGATGACCGCCTCCTCATTAACGAACTGGCCATGCGCCCGCACAACTCGGGTCACTGGTCGATTGACGGCTCCGTGACGAGCCAGTTCGAGCAGCACCTGCGCGCGGTGCTCGACCTGCCGCTCGGCGACACGGCGACACGTGAGCCCTGGTCGATCATGGTCAACGTGCTCGGCGGTCCCGCGCAGGGCTCGATGAGCGACCGCTATGCGGGTGCGTTTGCGGCGCATCCGTCGGTGAAGGTGCACAACTACAACAAGGCCCCCCGCCCCGGGCGCAAGATCGGTCACGTCACCGCCGTGGGCGCCGATCTCGACGAAGTGGCCTACCAGGCGCGTGCCACTGCGGCCTTTTTTCAGGACTAAAGCAATAGGATCAACCACGTGCCCGAGAACTCTGTGAACCCCCAGCCCGTATCCGGCACGCCCGCGACCCCACTTGTGGGTGTCGTCATGGGCTCCGATTCGGATTGGACGGTCATGATCGCCGCCGCCGCCCTGCTGCGCGAGTTCGGGGTCGCCTATGAGGTCGAGGTGCTCAGCGCCCACCGCACACCACAGAAGATGCTCGCCTACGGCATGGATGCCCGCTCCCGCGGTCTCAAGGTCATCATCGCAGGGGCGGGCGGCGCCGCGCACCTGCCGGGCATGCTCGCCGCCGTCACGAGCCTGCCCGTCGTGGGTGTGCCGGTGCCGCTCGGGCTGCTCGACGGCATGGATTCCCTGCTCTCGATCGTGCAGATGCCGGCCGGAGTTCCCGTCGCGACCGTCTCCATCGGCGGCGCCCGCAACGCCGGGCTGCTGGCCGTGAAGATTCTCGCGACCGCCGACGACGCCCGCGGTTCTGCGCTGAGTACTCGGCTCGACACCTTTGCGCTCGATCTGGCCGCCCAGGTGGAGCAGAAAAACATCCGTC
Source organism: Cryobacterium frigoriphilum (assembly GCF_004403305.1). Classification (GTDB taxonomy): domain Bacteria; phylum Actinomycetota; class Actinomycetes; order Actinomycetales; family Microbacteriaceae; genus Cryobacterium; species Cryobacterium frigoriphilum. Next base: position 2,555 of record NZ_SOHE01000040.1, read on the forward strand.
TGCACGCGAGCCTGTGAGCCGCACGCAGGCGGGGTACTCCACCGCGCACCGGGGACTGACCTCGGCGCGCGCGACCAATCCGATGCGGCACCCCAATGCGGCGTCGTCGCACACGATGACCAAGCGGGCCTGGTGGCTCGTGGTGCTCAACGTTGTGCTGCCCGGTTCCGCGCAGGTGCTCGCCGGCAGCCGCCGTCTCGGCCGCTTCGGCCTCGGCGCCACCCTCATGCTGATTCTCCTGGCCGTGATCGTCGGCGGCTCGTACCTGCTCTGGCCCGGCACCGTGCTCACCGTCTTCACGAGCACGATCGGCCTCTGGGCGGCCGCGGCCGCCCTCATCTTCTACGGCATCGTCTGGGTCGTGCTGACCCTCGATACCCTGCGCCTCGCCCGCCTGCTGCGCGCCGCGCCCGGCGCCCGGCCGATCATCGCCGGATTCGCGACCGTGCTCATGATCATCGTCGGCGGTGGCGCCGGCTACGGAGCCTACGTCGCCACGACAGCGAGTGGTTTTCTCGCCGATGTGTTCGTCGCCGGCCCCAGCGAACCGCCCGTCGACGGTCGCTACAACATCATGCTGCTCGGCGGCGACGCGGGTGCCGACCGTGACGGTCTGCGGCCCGACAGTATCTCGGTGGTCAGTATCGAGGCATCCACCGGCAAGGCGACGATCATCGGCCTGCCGCGCAACCTCGAAGACGTGCCGTTCCCCGCCGATTCGCCGCTCGCGCCCATCTATCCCGAGGGCTACGGCGCCCTCAAGGGATGCTACGTCTCGGCCTGCATGCTCAACTCGCTCTACACCGAGGTACAGCTGAAAAGCCCCGAGATGTACCCGAACGCCGAGGCCGAGGGCAGCCTGCCCGGCATCGAGGGCATGCGTGACGCGGCCCGCGGCATCACCGGCCTCACCATCCAGTACTACGTGCTCATTGACATGGAGGGTTTCAGCGACCTCATCGACGCCCTCGGCGGCGTCGACATCAACGTGGAGCAGCGCCTGCCGATCGGCGGCGACGAGCAGTTCAACAACGTCGACGGTTGGGTCGAAGCCGGCCAGCAGCACATGGACGGCTACACCGCCCTGTGGTTCGGCCGCGCCCGTCACGGCACGAGCGATTACGACCGGATGGCCCGCCAGCGGGTGCTGCAGGAGGCCATTCTCAGCCAGTTCAACCCGGCGAACGTGCTCACCAAGTTCCAGGATGTCGCCAACGCCGGCGCCCAGGTCGTGAAGACTGACGTTCCCCAGGGCATGCTCGGCTATTTCTCCATCCTCGCCGGCAAGACCAAGGAGCTGCCGATCGGCACCGTCGACATTGTGCCCGAGAACGGGATCGATCCCGAGAACCCCGACTACTCAGCCATCACCGCGCTCATCGACGCGGCCCTGGTGCCGACCCCCGAGCCGACACCGGCCCCGTAACCGGCCCGCACCCGTCGATGGCGGTGGCGGGAGCCATCGCCCGGATGAACCGGGCTCTCAGGCAGACCTGCGCTAGCGTAGATACGGTTCTGTTGGTCGGCGGCCTGCGAGACGGGGCGTGTAAGTCTTACGAACTACAGATGTCCTGTCCGGCTGAACCGATATGTGAATGGGGACGAAACCCTGGGTATTCTGCGATTTCTCCTGGCCATGTCGGTCGTGGCGGCCCACGGTGGCGCCTTCTGGCCCTCAATGTTTGCGGGAGTCGGCGGCATCGTCGCGGTCGAGGCCTTTTTCGTCATTTCGGGCTTTTACATGGCTCTCGTCCTGCGCGGCACGTATCGCAACCGAAATAAAGCCTTCTACGTCAATCGAGCGCTGCGGATTTTTCCCGAGTTCTGGATCGTTGCCATCGTTGTCGTGGTACTGCGGGTGGTTGTTCAGCACGAAGCGTTTCTGGCGCAGATGGCAGCCGTCCCGTTTCCCGGCAACATCTTTCTCATGCTCTCGAATACCGTCATTTTCGGCAGCGATACGGTGATGTTCCTGCAGACAAACGGTGACAGTGTTCAGGTTGGACCATTTCTGGAGTCGACGCCGCCGCTGTTCACGCTTCTGCTCATACCGCAGGCATGGACCCTCGCGCTGGAACTCATGTTTTACCTGTTGGCGCCGTTTCTCGTTCGACTCCGCTCCAGAATACTCATCGCCATCATCGTGCTGGCGTTCGTTGGCAAGTACGTGGTTGCGGGTGCCATTCTGGGCCTCGGGGATCCGTGGACCTACCGCTTCTTCCCGTTCGAATTGGCGTTCTTCCTGATCGGAGTGTTGCTGTTCCGATTCACCGACAGAGAGAACCCCCGGCTTTTCGTCAGGACACAACAACGCCGTGCCATTGTCGTTTTCGGAAGCCTCGTGGCCATCCTTCTGCTCGCACCGACACTGTTCACGTGGGGAGCGAGCGTCGGGCCGTTTTTCTCCAGCTATCTGGTGCCGCTCGTGCTCGTTGTCGCAATCTCGGCGCTCGTGCCGTCGCTGTTCGTCCTGACGCGGCGCGTGAAATGGGACGCAAAGATCGGCGCCTATTCCTATCCCATCTACCTGTCGCATCTGATCGTGATCGGCGGGATGCTGACCGTGGCCGATCAGCCGTGGATGCCACGCAACCCCACGGTGCTCTTCGCTATCCTCGTTGTCGGCGCGGTAGCGGCCGCCTGGCCGCTCGTGCGGGCGGGGGTCTGGGTGGACTCCTTCAGATCAAAGGTGCGAACCCCGAAGCTCAACACGCCGCTGCCCGACGGTGTGCCAGAGGCCGCAATGCCCGAGGGGCAGCGACAGACGACACCGAAGTAGACCGCCATCCGTCGCGTGCGGTGTCGGTCTACTCGTCGGCCAACCCGGCCGAGACAGCTACTGGCGCAGCGATTCCACGTTGTCGCGGTACCACTCCACGGTGGAGGCCATGCCCTGGTCGATGCCGATGGCGGCAGTCCAGCCGGCGTCGGCCAGCTTTGACACGTCGAGCAGCTTCTGCGGGGTGCCGTCGGGCTTGGAGGTGTCCCACTCGGTGGTGCCGGTGAACCCGACAACGCGCGCGATCGATTCCGCAATCTCACGAATCGTCACGTCGGTTCCGGTGCCCACGTTGACCTGCTCCGGCCCGTCGTAGTGCTCCATCAGGTGCAGGCACGCGGCCGCCATGTCATCCACGTGCAAGAACTCGCGCCGCGGGGTGCCGGTGCCCCAGTTGGTGACCGACGCAGCTCCGGACTGCGCGGCTTCGTCATACCGACGGATGAGCGCGGGCAGCACATGAGACCCGGTCGGGCTGAAGTTGTCCCCGGGCCCATAGAGGTTCGTCGGCATCGCCGAGATCCACGGCAGCCCGTACTGACGGCGCACGGCCTGGATCTGCAAGATGCCGGCGATCTTCGCGATCGCGTAGGCGTCGTTCGTGGGCTCGAGGTGTCCGGTGAGCAGTGAGTCCTCGCGGATCGGCTGTGACGCCAGGCGCGGGTAGATGCACGACGAGCCGAGGAACAACAGGCGTGCAACCCCGTATTTCAGGGCGGCGTCGAGCACATTGACTTGAATGCGCAGGTTGTCGCTCAAGAAGTCGACCGGGTAGTTGTTGTTGGCCAGGATGCCGCCGACCTTCGCCGCGGCCAGCACGACGTAGCGGGGCTTCGTCTCGGCGAAGAACGCGAAGACCGCGTCGCGGTCCTTCAGGTCGAGCTCGGCCGAGGTCCGGCCGACAAGATCGGTGAACCCTTCCGCCTCGAGCCGACGCCAAATCGCAGACCCGACCAGGCCGCGGTGCCCGGCAATGTAAAAGCGGCCGCCCCGATCAAGCGCGCCCGGGGTGAAGTCGACCTGGTCGCGGGTATCCGCGACCGTTGCCTGCGCCGTCACGACTACTTGGCCCCGACGGCGTCGGCGGCATCGGCACCGTCGAGGGTGCCCCAGCTGGCGAGCTTGACGGTGTCGATCCAGTCGCGGCCGGCGTGCTCGAGCAGTTTGATGTCGGCGTCGACCATGATGCGGGCCAGCTGCGCGGTGTCGACGGTGGCCTTCCAGCCGAGCTTGTCTTCGGCGTGGGAGGCATCGCCGACGAGGGCATCAACCTCGGTGGGGCGCAGGTAGCGTTCGTCGAAGCGAACGTGCTCTTCCCAGTTCAGGCCGACGTGCTCGAACGAGGTCTGCACGAAGTCCCGCACGGTGAAGTTACCGCCGGTGGCGAGAACGAAGTCGTCCGGTTCGTCGACCTGCAGCATGCGCCACATGCCCTCGACATACTCAGCGGCGTAACCCCAGTCGCGAATGGAGTCGAGGTTGCCCAGGTACACGTGGTCCTGCTTGCCGGCCTTGATCGCCGCAACCGCACGAGTAATCTTGCGTGTCACAAACGTCTCGCCGCGGCGCGGGGACTCGTGGTTGAAGAGGATGCCGTTCACGGCGAACATGCCGTAGGCCTCACGGTAGTTCTTGGTGATCCAGTAGCTGTAGACCTTCGCGGCGCCATAGGGCGAACGCGGGTAGAACGGAGTCGCCTCGTTCTGCGGCGGCGGAGTCGCACCAAACATCTCCGACGACGACGCCTGATAGAACCGGGTCTTGATACCCGACATCCGCACGGCTTCGAGCAGACGAATGGTCCCCATACCCGTCGTGTCGGCGGTGTGCTCGGGCTCGTCAAAGGACACGCGCACGTGCGACTGCGCGGCGAGGTTGTAGACCTCGTCGGGCTTGATCTGCGCGAGCAGCGTCGTCAGCCGCGAGCCGTCGCTCAGGTCGCCATAGTGCAGAAACAGCTTCGCGCCGGTGTCGTGCGGGTCCACATACAGGTGATCAATACGGGACGTATTAAAAGTGGATGCCCGCCGAATCAGGCCGTGCACCTCGTACCCCTTCGAGAGCAACAGCTCTGCAAGATAGGAGCCGTCCTGGCCCGTGATTCCAGTGATGAGTGCGCGCTTCGTCATACAACCCTTTGCGTGAAAGCTGAAAGTAAACGGCACCCGAAGGCGTCCGTTTCTCATTGGTTCTCAGACGAGCTTAGTAGCCCCGTCACCGAGCGTCGCCTGAGGAGGTCGTGTCGAGCTACAGATCGGCGTGAAGCTGCCAGACCCGCTCGGCGGAGTCGCGCCAGCTGAAAGCCCGAGAGCGGTCGCTACCGACGACGCTGAGGCGGCCGGCGAATTCCCGGTCGCCCAGCACGCGGTTCATGGCGATCATCAACCGCTCGGGGTAGCCCTCGGCGTCGTCCCGCGGAACGGTCAGTCCGGCGTCGCCGGCGGCCTCGACGAGGGCGGGTGCGTCGGAGAGGATCACCGGGGTGCCGAGGTGGAACGCCTCGATGATCGGCAGCGCGAAGCCCTCTTCCAGGCTCGGGTAGACGAACACGGTGGCGCGGGCGATGACAATGGCGAGGTCCTCGTCCGAGAGTCCGGACAGGGTGCGCACCCGGCCGGGCGCGAGGCCGGCCTCGTCGGCGACGGTCGCCACATCGAGTTCGCCCCAGCCGTCTGGGCCGATCACGAGCAGCGGCAGTTCGGGGGCGCCCGGCAGGCCGAGCGCGGTGATGAGCGAGGTGATCGCCTTGCGCGGGTCGAGTGAACCCGTGGTCAGCAGGTACTCGGAGGGCAGGCCGAGGGCCGCCGCGCGCGACTCGACCACGGCATCCGCCGGCAGGCGCAGCCCGCTGCCCACCGCACCGCCGATCACGCGAACGCGGTCGCCGAGGTCCATGATTTCCAGCAGCTGGGCGGCGACGGCATGGCTCGGCACGACGATCGCGTCGGCGTGCTTGCGCGCGCGCCGCAGCATGGTCTTCGTCCATGCGACGGTGGTCGGGGTGAGGGACTGCGGATGCGTCCAGGCCAGCACGTCGTGCACGGTCACCGCGATCTGGGTGCCGTCGTTGATGCGGTCGTGGCGGTGCAGCGGGGCGAGCAGCCCGGGGGCGTGGATCATGCCGGAGCCCGCCGAGGCGACAACGCCGAGCCCCCAGGCCGCACGCAGTTCGCGGCGGGCCAGCGACGTTCTGACCAGCCGGGCCAGACCCGGAAGCGTTGTTTCAATTCGAGCGTATTCCTCGGCCGTCGACGAGGAGACGAGCCCTTCGACCTCGCAGTTGGCGGGGACCGTCTCCACTAGGGCGCGGGTGAGTTCCTCGGTGTAGCGGCCAACGCCGCCGGGCACGGGTGCCACCATTTGGTCGACAACGACCCGAAGTGTGATCATTTCTTCCACGCCCCCAGCGGGGCAAGTTCGCCGAGCGCGCCGGTCGCGGCCGCCTCGGCGAGGGCCTGCTGCCACGGGCGCATCGGTTCGAGGCCGACGGCGGCCCAGGCATCGTGGCCGAGCACGCTGTACGACGGGCGCGGCGCCGGCCGCACGAACGCGGCGCTGTCGGTCCGTAGCACCCGTTCCGGGTCGAGGCCGGCGAGCGTGAAGACCTCGCGGGCGAAGTCGAACCACGAGGCGACGCCGCTGTTGGTGCCGTGGTAGACGCCGGCGGGGGCATCCGTGTCGAGCATGAGCGCAATCTGGCGGGCGAGGTCCATGGTCCAGGTCGGTTGGCCGAGCTGATCGCCCACGACGCTCACGGTGGGGTGTGAGCCGGCCAGGCGCAGCATGGTCGTGGCGAAATTCGGGCCGTGCTGGCCATAGAGCCACGCGGTGCGCACGATGAAGCTGCCCTCGGGGTTCTCGGCGAGTACGAACTTCTCGCCGGCAGCCTTGGTACGCCCGTAGGCCGAGATCGGGTCGCGCGGGGTGTTTTCCGGGTACGGTGTCGTTGCGCGGCCGTCGAAGACGTAGTCGGTCGACACCTGTACGAGCCGGGCCGAGCCGACGGAAGTCGCGATCGCCAAATTCAAGGCGCCGTCGGCATTCACCGCGTACGCGGCTTCTTCATTCGTCTCGGCGTCGTCGACCTGGGTGTAGGCGGCGGCGTTGATGACCACGTCGAAGCCAGCCACGGCATCCGTCACCGCGCCGAGGTCGGTCACGTCGAGGTCGCTGCGACCGAGGGCGGTCACGGAGCGGCCCGCGAGAACGGTCTGCAGGTCGCGGCCGAGCATGCCCGACGCGCCGGTGATCAAGTACTTCATAAACTCCTCATGCGGAATGGTGCGCTAGACGACGGGACTGCCCTGTGGCAAGGCGCTGATCGCCTCACTGGATGGGGCAGAGATCGTCGGTCGTTTCGTCTGGAGCTTCGTGATCATAATATTCCGACACGGGATCCCCAGACTGACGAGTGAGGCGCAGCATGTCCGCCTTGGTTAGGAACGATCGTTTGTGCGTTCCCACGGGTACCGGCGCGGCAACCGCAACGCCCTCAGACCCTATCGTCACCCGTTCACCCTGACGTGCTCGTTCGACAACGGCCGCAGTATGAAGGCGAAGTTCTCGAACGGACACGAGGCTCATTCTTGCAGTGTAACGAATCCAGGCATGCGCTGGCTGGGATCGAAAACGGTCACCGCTCACTTGACGATAGACAACGCTAGCCGATGAGGGCGGCGCGTTCTTTGAGGGGTTCCCACCATTCGCGGTTGTCGCGGTACCACTGCACGACGTCGGCGAGGCCCTGTTCGAAGGGTACTTCGGGCTTGTAGCCGAGTTCGGCCTGGATCTTGGTGATGTCGACGGAGTAGCGCAGGTCGTGGCCGAGGCGGTCGGCGACGCGGTCGACGTAGGACCAGTCCTTGCCGGTGGAGTCGAGCAGCATCTGGGTGAGTTCTGTGTTGGTGAGTTCGGTGCCGCCGCCGATGTTGTAGATTTCGCCGGCGCGGCCGCGGGTGAGCACGAGGGCGATGGCGCGGGTGTGGTCGTCGACGTGCAGCCAGTCGCGGATGTTGTTGCCCTCGCCGTAGAGGGGTACGTGAAGGTCGTCGATGAGGTTGCTGACGAACAGCGGGATGAGCTTTTCGGGGAAGTGGTAGGGGCCGTAGTTGTTCGAGCAGCGCGTGATCGACACGTTGAGGCCGTGGGTGCGGTGGTAGCTGCGGGCGAGCAGGTCGCTGCCGGCCTTCGAGGCGCTGTAGGGGCTGTTGGGCTCGAGGGCGCGTTCTTCGTTCCAGGAGCCGGTCGCGATGGAGCCGTAGACCTCGTCGGTGGAGACGTGCACGAAGCGGGGGAGACCCGAGCGCAGCGCGGCGTCGAGCAGCTGCTGGGTGCCGAGCACGTTNCACGGAGCGGTCGACGTGGCTTTCGGCGGCGAAGTGCACGACGGCGTCGAGGCCGGGAAAGAGGGTGTCGAGCAGGGCGCCGTCGCGAATATCGCCGTGCACGAAGCTGTAGCGGGGGGAATCTGCGACCGGGGCGAGGTTGGCCAGGTTGCCCGAGTACGTCAGGGCGTCGAGTACGACGACTTGGGCGCCTTCGAGTCCCGGGTACTTGTCTTCGAGGGTGCGTCGAACAAAGTTGGAGCCGATGAAACCGGCTCCGCCGGTGACGAGAATCTTCATGGGGCGTTTCCTGCCTCGCATTGTGGTTGACTCGCGCAATTCTAGTGGTGACGCGAATCGTGGCGGCAAGATTACCGGCCCAGAGGAACCGCGTCCATGACCGCTTCGCACTCGACCCCTCGGCTTGGTAGATGATCGGGAACATGGTTCAATACGAGCAACGTGCGCGAGTATCCTCGTTCCGCGTCCACTGTGGGAACTGGTCATCGGGAACGGGTCATCATGCTGCTGAGGAATTTTCGTGGGCGCGGAATCGTCGTCGGCACGGCACTCGCCCTGTGCGCACTGGTCGTGGGAATCGCCGGTCCGGCCGGGGCAGTGACGCCTCAACCCGAGCCGGTGCCGGCGCTCTCCCTCGAGAATGACACCTTCACCCCCGGGGAACTCGCGGAACAGACCGGCGGCTCGGCGCAGCGGCGGTCCGCACCCGAGGACTTCGCTGTCTCTGGCTATGCTCAGGCCCAGCACTCGATTGATATCGCAGTTGTGGTGCCGGCCGGTTCTGCTGCGGGCACGACCATCAGCGACGCGGCGATCTCCTCGCTGGTCTCGTCGACCGGTAGCTACTGGCAGGCGCAATCGAACAACCAGGTGACGGGACTCACGGCCAACCCGACGACGCTGCGTTACTCCTCGAGCCTGAACTGCGACGATGTCGTGCAAATCTGGCAGGAGGCCGCGGCCGCGTTCGGTCGAGCGAACGTCTTCTACTACGTCTCCAATCAGGCGCGTCACCTCATGGTTCTCGTTCCCGAAGGGTGTGGAGCAACCGGCATCGGCAGCGTGGGCAGCTCGGCGGCAGCCGTGAACGGATCCAATGGCGGCCTGATCTGGGTGTCACAGTCCGGCGCCGTGACGCGTGATATCGTCGCTCACGAATTCGGCCACAACCTCGGTCTGCAACACTCCAACGCACACGTCTGCCCCTCTGCAACGACGTTTGAGGGTGAGATTGACCCCTCAACGGGCCAATTCTCTGACGGCTGCGTCGACGACGAATACGGTGACGCCTACGACGTCATGGGCATCGCGCTCACGGTCAACGGGCAGGCGAACTCCCAGCTGACGGCCCTCAACGTGACCCACAAGACGAGGCTGGATGCCCTCAGCGCCGGCGAAGTACAGAACGTGGCGGTCCCCACCGGCCAGCGCACACTGCAGACGACAGCGACGCTGACCACGACCGGTGCCTCCGCGGGACTACGCGCGCTGAAAATTACCGATCCGGAGACCGGTCGCATTTACTACGTGGACTTTCGGGGTGGCGGGGGAACGGATGCGGGCTCGCTCTACGAGCGTGGTCTGCTGACCACGATCGGCGTGGACAGCGGTGTGCGCGTGCTCGCGCTGCGCGATGACGGCACCTCCGTCGTCTTCCAACCTCCCGCCGCGAGTGCGTCCGACCGCACGACCTACCTCGTCGCGGGGGACACCATCTCCACTCGTCTCGGGGCGGTCACCGTGACGGTGCTCGCGATCTCCGGCACTTCGGCGTCCGTGCGGGTGACTCTCTCCGACCCCGTGGAACGGTTGTCGGGAATTGACCGCTTCACCACGGCGGTTGCCGTGTCGCAGGCTGGCTTTCCCGGTACCGCCCCCATCGTCTACCTCGCCACGGGTGCCGACTATCCCGATGCTCTCTCGGCGGCACCCGCCGCAGCCCTGGGCTCCGGGCCGCTCTTGCTGACGAACCTGGATTCGTTGCCCACGGCGGTACGCACAGAGATTCAGCGGTTGCAACCCCAACGAATCGTCGTGGTCGGAGGCCGGGGAGTCATCTCTGCCGCTGTCGAGTCACAGCTGGCGGCGCTCGCTCCGGTCGTCGACCGGCTGAGCGGAGTCGACCGATACGAGACCGCCCGGCTCGTTGTCGACGATGCGTTTGGCCCCGTGGCGCACGCGTACGTCGCCACCGGGCGCAACTTTCCCGATGCGCTAGCTGCCGCCGCCGCGGCAGGAGCCGCCGCAAACCCGGTCATTCTCGTCGACGGCAATGCCGGATCGGTTGATGCGGCAACAGCCGGCCTCGTCGCCCGCCTGGGCGTGCAGAATGTGACGATTGCGGGTGGGGCTGCGGTGGTGTCGTCAGGAATTGCGACCTCATTGACGAACGCCGGGATCCGCGTGAGCCGGCAGGGTGGAAGCGATCGTTTCGAGACGGCCCTACTCGTGAACCAGGCAGCGTTCGGCTCGGCGAGTGAAGTCTTCCTCGCGACGGGAGAACAATTTCCCGACGCTCTCGCCGGAGCGGCTCTTGCCGGTCAACGCGGAGCGCCGCTTTACATCGTTCCGCAGGCGTGTGTGCCCAATGCCGTCGGCGCCGACTTCACCCGTCTGGGCTCAACGCATGTCACCCTGATCGGAGGCACTGGCGCCCTGAGCGCTGCGGTCGGAGTGCTCGCCCGCTGCGGCTGATCTCCCCGCCGCTCAGGTCATGCAGCACGGGTTGCGGGGCCGAGTTCGCGCCCCCCAGTTCGGGTCGGGGGTGCGTTGCTACACTGCGAACGTGCACATTCGAGAGCTGTCCATACCTGACGCGTATGAGATCACCCCGAAGCAATTCGGTGACGATCGCGGTGTCTTTCTCGAGTGGTATCGCTCCGATCGCCTCGAAGAGAAGATCGGTCACCGGCTCGCTCTCGCGCAGGCGAACACCTCGGTTTCCACTCGCGGTGCCGTGCGTGGAATCCATTTTGCGGATGTCCCGCCCAGCCAGGCCAAATACGTCACCGCCGTTCACGGCGCCGTTCTCGACTTTGTCATTGACATTCGAATCGGCTCGCCGACGTACGGCCAATGGGACAGTGTGCTGCTCGACGACACCGACCGTCGGGCCGCGTACATCGCCGAGGGCCTCGGTCACTGTTTCGTCGCCCTCACGCACAACGCCACGGTCAGCTACCTCGTGACGAGCCCGTTCAATCCGGGCCGAGAGCACGCCATCAACCCGCTCGACCCCGACATCGGTCTGGTTTTCCCTCCCGAAGCCGGCGAACTTGTGCTCTCCGCCAAGGACACGGATGCGCCCGGCCTCGCGGCCTCGGCCGCCGCCGGGCTGCTGCCGACCTGGGACGCCGCGCGGGCATACTACGAGACCCTGAACTCCAGCTCCCCGAATCAGACGAACGGCGGCAGGTAACTATGCGCGGAATCATTCTTGCCGGTGGCTCCGGTACGCGGCTCTGGCCCATCACGAAGGCCATTTCGAAGCAGCTCATGCCGGTCTACGACAAGCCGATGGTCTACTACCCGCTCTCGACGCTCATGATGGCGGGCATCACGGAGATCCTGATCATCACGACGCCGGAGTACAACGACCAGTTCAAGGCGCTGCTCGGCGACGGTTCGCAGCTGGGCATCCGCATCGAATACGCGGTGCAGCCTTCACCAGACGGCCTCGCCCAGGCCTTCATTATCGGCGAGGAGTTCATCGGCGACCAGACCGTCGCACTCGTGCTCGGCGATAACATCTTCCACGGTGCCGGTCTCGGTACGGCCCTGCGCGGCAACGCCGACATCGTCGGTGCGCGCATCTTCGCCTACCACGTGAGCAATCCGACCGCCTACGGTGTCGTCGAATTCGACGAGAATATGACGGCGGTGTCCATCGAAGAGAAGCCGGTTGTGCCCCACAGCAACTACGCCGTTCCCGGTCTGTATTTCTACGACAATTCGGTCGTCGCGATGGCGAAGACCATTGTGCCCAGTGCGCGTGGAGAGCTGGAGATCAGCACCATCAATGAGCTCTATTTGGCGCAGGGGTCGATGCACGTGCAGGTGCTCGACCGAGGCACCGCGTGGCTTGACACCGGCACGTTCGAGTCCATGATGCAGGCCTCCGAGTATGTGCGCGTGATCGAAGACCGTCAGGGCTTCAAGGTCGGCTGCATCGAGGAAATCGCCTGGCGCGCCGGTTGGATCGACGATGCCCAACTGCGGGCACTCGCCGCGCCCCTCAAAAAGAGCGGCTACGGCCGCTACCTTTTCGGCCTCCTCGGCGAGTAGGCCTTTCGCAAGCGGATGACGCCGGCCGGCCGGCCTCGGCCGGCATCCGCTTCGAGAGTGCCTGAGCACCTGCCAGTGGTGATGCGCCCAAAAGATGCTCGTGCGCCCCATAGGTGTAGCGCGTCCTGCGCCCAGGAGCTGCAGATGCGCCCGAAAGGTGCACTCCCACGCGGTCCTGCGCCCGAAAGCTGCTCGTGCGCCCGGTAGATCAGGCGCGCGAGCAGCTTTCGGGCGCATGAGCGCGGGGACACCGCGGAACCCGGCGCGCGAGCAGCTTTTCGGCGCATGAGCGCAGGGACGCTGCGCACCCTGGCCACCATCGCGCACCCACGTTCCCGAGCGCATCCGCACAGCCTGGCCCAACCCTGCGCAGGCAGGTGGCACCTGCTTCGGCCCCAGCACCGCGGAGGGCGGGAGGCCCAGAACGAGGCGCTTTTGTTATTTTCTCGGATAATAACAATATTTTGTTAGAACCGAATAGCCGGGCAACCCGGCGGCCCGGGCGCTGCTAGCCTTGCCGTTTCCGATGGAGGGGGCGCGGATGAGCATTCTCGAGCGCACGAAGACCATGAAGATCGCGGGTCCGGCGGCCTATCTGCTGCTGGGGGTGCTCGCGGCGACCGCGGGACTGCTGCCGTGGCTGGTCACCGGCATGGTGCTGCCGATCCAGAATCTGTGGGCCGTCGACGTGGCTGCCGACGACATGCCGATCACGCTGCTGCCGTTCAGCCAGTACACGATCACCCTCATCGTCGCGGTGCTCGTCACCGGAGCCGCGATCGCCGGCGGCGTTCTGCGCCTGACCCGCGCGCAGCATCCGCAATTCGCCTTCGTCTGGGCCCTGGTCGGGGTGCTGCTCGTCCAGGTCGTCGCCATCGTGCAGACCGTCTCCACGGTCGCCGGCGGCCTGGCGCAGGGCCGGGAGGCATTCATCTATCTGGCGGCCCTGACCGCCGGCTCCATCGCCGCGAACCTCGTGGGGCTGCTGCTCATGGTGCTCATCGCCCGGGCGCCCGCGGCCGGCGCCCTCGTCGCCGTGAGTGTGGCCTCGGTTGCCGCGGGGGTCTGGGTGAATGGGCTGATCTCGCATCCGTTCGGAATCTCGGCGACCGAGGTGACCATGGCCCTGCTGAGCGTCACCCGGTATGTTCCGGCGATCATCGTCGGACTTGCCGTGGCCTGGTGCGGCTTCTCCACCGCCGGGCGGATCATCGGCGCGATCGTGAGCGTTGTCGCGCTCTGGGTCGGCCCCGCCCTCTTCACCGGAGTGAGCGCCGCTGCGGGAACGCGCGTGCTCGCCGCCTACCCGGCCGAAATGCTCGACTACGGCGTGCAGGTGTTCATCAGCGCGCTGGGCCCACAGGGCACGTCGCTGGTCTCGGTGGTGGCCGCGGCCGTCGTGGCGGCCATCGCGTTCGTGCCGCTCCGCACGCTGCGCCGCCGCCGCGCGCCCGCCGTGGCCGCCTGACATTTCACACCGTCACATCGCAGTGAGCGGATGCCGCCCCAGTTGGCCGGCAGGTTAGCGTTTCACGAACCTGCCCGGGCTCTTGCCGTCCCACGTTTACAATCGTAAACTTCGGTCATGGGGTTTGACGTTGACTGGACGCACGGTGCCGACCACATGTGGGCGAGTCATCGCATCACGGTGGCCGAGGCCATGGAAGCGCTGGCCGATGTCGATGCCCTGTTGTTCGACCCGGACCCGAAAAGCAAGTCCGGAGTGAGCGCGCGAGTACTGGGCTTTTCACCTACCGCGGGTGCCGTGGTCGTGGTTATCCTCGTGCATCGGCAAGATCACCCCGGCGGCTGGTGGGGTGCGAACGGATGGCGGGCAGGTCCGCCCGACCTGCGAACATATCGAGAAGGGAATCCACAGTGAGCAACAACATCCATGAGCTGATCGACAGCGTGGCCGCCGAAGCCGACGCCACTCGTGACGCTCCTATGCCTGCCGGAGCGGCCTCGACCCGCCCCAACAAGTCTGTTCCGGTCGCCGTGCGTCTCGCTCCCGACGATGTTTCAGCCATCGAGGTCCTGGCCAACAAACTTGGGGTGCCGGTGTCAACGCTCCTGCGCGGCTGGATCCTCGAGGCCCTGGCGGCGCACCGCGATGAGTCGGTCGCGACTGCCCTCGACAGGGTCACCGCAGATATTCAACGGTTGCGGGAACTCGTCGCCTGAGGCAGCCCGCTCGCGGCCGCGTCGGTCGAAAAGTGACTGTAGCGGATGCGCCACCGCGGCACCTCAGGCCGGGTGCCGGCAGCTCGTCAGCGGTCGGCTCCCTCGGCCCGAAACAGCAGCCCCGCGAAGACCAGGAACACGGCGGCGCCGAGCCATCCGCTGACGGCGCCGAGCTCGGGCACGAAAAAGAGCCCGACCACCCCGAGTGCGATCAGCACCCCGGCCAGCACCGCAAACATCCGCATGCCGTAGAGCGAGATGAAGACGAGGTAGTGCGCGCCCACGATGATCAGCGCCGCGGGAAAGAACAGCACGGGCTCGTAGCTGCCGAGGGCGACCGCGACCAGCAGTCCGAGGGGAACGGTGAACGCCGACTGCATCGCGAGGGCCGCCGACGGATGCCCTTTCGGCAGCGAGGTCGGGCCGCCCAGCAGCGTCAGCACGAGGGTGCTGACCGGGAAGATCAGCATGCCGCCGAAGAAGAGCGCGAACATGCCGGCGGCGACCGAGCCCCAGGTGAAGACCGCGCTCGCCGCCGCCCAGACGACCGCCGACACGAGAGGTCCGGTGAATCCTGAGCGGTAGATGCGTCGCACGTCGGCCTGTGCTTGTGAAACGTCCATGTGGTGCTCGCCGATCCGGCCGCACTGGGCGCGGCCACCCCGGGCACGCACAGTCAACGCCCCGACTCGATCTTGGCGCACCGCAACGCGCCTCGCGAATCGTCGGCCTGCATCCGCTACCCAGGCCCCCGGCCAGCGACACGAAAGCAGGCCGCGACGCTCACAGACCCCTAATTGATCCTGCGTTCAGCCACATGTTACCAATCCATCGTGCTTTCGCGACAGCGGATACCGAGCGCGGCCAACCGCACAGCTCGGCTGCCACGGCCAGTTCGAGCGGAGACGGCCCGCGTCTTCTGGGCACCGTTATTCCTGGGCGCGCATCCGGGCGACGGCCTCGTGGGATTCGCCATCGAACACGACGTGACCCTTGTTGATCAGGATGCCGCGATCGCAGAGATCGGCGACCATCTGCAGGTCATGGCTGACAACGACGAGGGTCTTGCCCGCCGCGTGCAGTTCGCGGATCTTGGCGAGGCACTTGCGCTGGAACGGCTCGTCGCCCACCGACAGGATCTCGTCAACGAGAAGAATATCGACCTCGGTGTGGATGGCGACCGAAAAAGCCAGGCGCAGAAACATGCCCGACGAGTAGTGCTTGACCTCGGTGTCGATGAACTTGGCGATCTCGCTGAAGTCGACGATGTCGTCGAAGCGGGCGTCGATCTCCTTCTGAGACATTCCCAGGATGGCGGCGTTGAGGTAGATGTTCTCGCGCCCCGACAGATCCGGGTGAAAACCGGCGCCGACCTCGATGAGGCCGGCAACCCGACCGCGGGTGAGCACCTCGCCCCGATCGGGCTGCAAAACGCCGGAGATCAGCTTGAGCAGGGTGGACTTGCCGGAGCCATTGAAGCCCATGAGGGCCACGGACTCGCCCTCGTGAATGCGAAAGCTGACGTCTTCCAGTGCGTTGAAGCTCGAGGTCAGCGGGCGACGGCGCAGAGCGGCGATGACCGACTCCTTGAGTGAGTGGGTGTGTCGCAGCAGGAAGGTCTTGTTGATGCTCGTCGCGATGATCGCGAGCCGCGTCTGCACGGCGGCTTGAGGTTCGTCAGAGGTCCTGGGCAAAACGACGCTCCAATTTGCGAAAGACGAACTGTCCGAACGCCAGAATGGCGAGCGATATCAGCAGTGCGAAAAGGCCGTACATCAGCAGGCCGTCGGGGGACTGGCCGGCACCGTTCGTGGTCGGCAGCCAGAAGCCGGCGTGCAGCAGCTCGACGGCCGCGGTGAGCGGGTTGAGCTGGTAGATCACCATGAGCCACTCGGGCAGCACCTGGGCGACGAGCGCCGTCTGGTAGAGCACGGGGGAGGCCCACGTCGCGACGAGCACAATGAGCTCGACAAAGTTCTGGGCGTCGCGGAAGGAGACATTGACCGATCCGAACAGCAGGCTCAGACCCATTGCCAGCACGATGATTATCACCAGACCGAGAAGAACGCCCAGAATCTGAACGATGCTCGGACTCCACCCCACAAAGATGCAGACCACACCGAGCACGAGAACCTGCGGGAGAAAGTTGACGAGGGCCACGAGTGTCGAGGACACCGGAAAAAGCTCACGCGGCAGGTAGATCTTCTTGATCAGGGCGGCATTGTCCACGAGCGACCGGGTGCCGTTGCTGAACGCTTCGCTGAACAGATTGACCATGATCAGGCCCGAGAACAGGTAGACCGGATAGTTGGGGATGCTGCCATTGAGCTGCAAAAAGACACCGAGCGCAACGAAGAACACGAGGAACTGGGTGACCGGCTTGACGTAGGACCAGAGCCAGCCGAGCACCGAGCCGCGGTAGCGAACCTGAACCTCTTTGCGTACCAGCAGGTTCAGCAGGTACCGCCGACGGACGACGTCGACCAAACCGGCCCCTTGCCCCGGACGAACAAATCCCGTGAGATCGTCCGTCGAAGTGGATTGTGTCACCGACTGCGCTCCGGGTTAGGTGTGTGCGGGGGTGGCCGCGGGTGCGGCGACCGGGGTTGCTGCCGGCGCGGTGCGCTCGACGCCCAGGGTGCGGCGCCAGGACTCTTCGGACGTCATGACCGTGAGGTTATCGCGGTACAGCTTGCTCAGGCTGCTCCACTGACGGCGGTAGCGCAAGTTCTTCGTGAGGCTGGACCACAGAAGCGACCGGAACTTGGCGCGATCGCGAACGTGCCAGGCCACTCCGGAGCCTTCGGCATTGGTGATGGCGACGCTGTCAAAGTTGGGAACGACCCACCAGGGGGCCGCGCGCGACAGGTGCACGTCGGGTCGCTGGTCGCTTCCGGCGTGCGGCTTGGTGAGCCCGTGGCGCAGGAAATTCCTGAGCAGGAACCGGTAGACCTTGCGCCCGCGCAGCGGGCTCTCTTCGTTGCCGATCGACGAGGTCAGCGGAAACTTGTCGAACTGACTGAGGTCGCCGATGAGCTGGGATTCCCGGTACTTCTTGGAGAGTGCACGAATTTGCGGCAGGCGGGTGGTGAGCTCCTTGTGCAGAGAATCGGGGCCGGCCAGTACGCTCTCGTAGGCGAGCTGGCGCAGCTTGACGGTGTAGTAGTCCATCGTGAGCAGGTGGCGCACGTCGCTCGCGAGGTTCGCCAGCGCGAGGCGGCCACCGTTCGGGTGCGGGGAGTGCAGCAGCGCCGCGATCAGCCGGTTGCGCGCGTGGTAGAACGCCTGCCAATCTCGAGAGTCGTCCTTGTCGACCCAGGACACGTGCCAGACGGCCGCACCGGGCAGGCTCACGGTTGAATACCCGTGTTCCTCGGCGCGCAGCGAGAATTCCGCGTCGTCCCACTTGATGAAGACCGGAAGCGACAGTCCGATCTCACGAATGATTTCGACCGGAATGAGGCTCATCCACCAGCCGTTGTAGGCCACGTCGAAGCGCTGGTGCATCCAGGTGGTCTGACGCAGGTTGGACGCCGTGAAGTCGTGCCGGCTCGGCGTGATCGGCCCCCACAGAAAGTTATAGCTGTCGATGGACTCGGCGAAGGCGTGCAGCTTCGTCTTGTCGTACATGTCGAACATGTGGCCACCGACAATGGTCGGCGACGTGCACAGACGGGCAAACGTCAGGGCGCGACGGATGCTTTCCGGCTCGGCCACGACGTCGTCATCGAGCAGCATGACGTAGTCGGAGGTGCCGGCGCTGATGGTCTCGAGCATTCCGCGGGAGAACCCGCCCGAGCCACCAGCGTTGACCTGGTCAATGACACGCAAACGCCCGCCGAGGGCCGATTCAACCTCCGCGAATCCGGCCTCCTCACGAATTTTCTGCGAGCCCTGGTCGACGACGAGAACGGTATCGATACCGGCGAGGGCGTCAGGGTCGGACGAGATCGTGCGCAGCAGTTCGACGCAGTACTGCGTGCGATTGAGTGTCGTGATCGCAATCGTGAGCTTCTTCGTGCTTTCGACGAGTTCCTGGGCGGGCGGTGCCTGCCATTCCGCCTCGGTCAGCGCGAATTCTGCGCTGCGGCTGACCAGATCGAACCAGTACCAGCCGCCGTCGATGAAGTAGTCGAAGCCGAGGTCGAAGTCGGTGGTCGTGTCGGTGGAGACGGACACGGAATCGACCATCTGGATCACGCCGCGCGCGTTGGAACGGTAGACGATGACATCGCCTTCGCCGACGGTGGACACGCTCAGGCGCACACCGTTGATCTGGGTCCAACGCCGCCAGTAGCTGGCCGGGAAGGCATTGAAGTAGGTTCCCAGCGACACGCGTTTGTGCAGACCGGGCTTGAGTCCGCGTCGTCCGTCGAGCATCGGACCCATGTTGTGGTGGGTCAGCCGCAAAGAAGTGGACTCGACATCGTCGGGCCCGCCGCCGCGGCGTTTCTTGGCTCGAACGACCTGACTCCACTCGTCGGGGTCGACGTACAACGGGGTGACGTCAAGGTCAGACGCCGCGGGAAAGACAACTTTTTGCAAAACGATGGGGTTTGACATTGCTCCGGCCTTACTTCGTGCCCGCGCCGAGCAGCGGCTTGAGCTTGTTTTCGTACATGGTGAGTGCTGAGCCGATGGCCATGTGCATGTCGAGGTACTTGTAGGTACCGAGGCGGCCGCCGAAGAAGACCTCGGTCTCGCCGTCTTGCAGCGCGCGGTACTTCAGCAGGCTCTCGCGGTCCTCGGCGGTGTTGATCGGGTAGTAGGGCTCGTCGGCGCGGGTCGCAGCGCGGGAGAACTCCCGCATGATGACGGTTTTGTCGGTGGGGTAGTGAGCCCGTTCCGGGTGGAAGTGACGGAACTCGTGGATGCGCGTGTATGGCACCGTCGCATCCGCGTAGTTCATGACGGGGGTGCCCTGGAAGTCGCCGATCGGCAGCACCTCCTGCTCGAAGTCGAGCGTGCGCCAGGTGAGCTCGCCGCCCTGGTAGTCGAAGTACCGGTCGACCGGGCCGGTGTAGACGACCGGGATGCGTCCGACGACGCTCTTGCGGTTGATTTCCTGCGTCTCATCGAAGAAGTCGGTGCCCAGGCGCACCTCGATGTTGGGGTGATCGGCCATCCGCTCGATCCACGCGGTGTAGCCGTCGACGGGCAGGCCTTCGTGGGTGTCGTTGAAGTAGCGGTTGTCGTAGTTGTAGCGCACGGGCAGGCGGCTGATGATTTCGGCCGGAAGTTCGGTCGGTGAGGTCTGCCATTGCTTCGCCGTGTAGTCGCGGATGAAGGCTTCGTAGAGCGGGCGCCCGATGAGGGAGATGCCCTTCTCTTCGAGGTTCTGGCTCTCGCCGGTGGCGAACTCGGCGGCCTGGCCGGCGATCAGCGCGCGGGCTTCGGCGGGCGAGTAGGCGGCGCGGAAGAACTGGTTGATCGTGCCGAGGTTGATCGGCAGTGGAAAGACCTCACCGCCGAAGTTGGTGAACACGCGGTGCTCGTAGTTGGTGAACTTCGTGAACCGGTTCACGTACTCCCACACTGGCTCGTTCGACGTGTGGAAGAGGTGGGCGCCGTACTGGTGCACCTCGATTCCGGTCTCGGGTTCGGGAGCGCTGTAGGCGTTGCCGCCGATGTGGCTGCGGCGATCGATGACGACCACCTTCAAACCGAGTTCGGTCGCCACCCGCTCGGCGATGGTGAGGCCGAAAAAGCCGGATCCAACGACTACGAGGTCAACCGTCATACGAAATATTCCTTAGTGCTCGGTACTGCGTGTGCTCGAAAAGCGTGCTCGGCAAAGCGGATGCGTCACAGCAAGGATCAACGATACCCGATGCCGCCTGAGGGCTTCTCTACAGCGCTCGCGAGCGCAAAATGAGGGTGCGGTAGAAATATCGGCGCACCGGCTCCGGGATCAGGCGATAGCCGCCGCGCACAGCGACGTTGCGAACGAATTGTCCGGTCGAGGTGAATCCGGAGCGCCGAAACGCTCGTTGCAGTTGCAATTCGCTGGCCAGCAGCTTCAGCCCGCCCCGGCGTCTGTAGGCCCCCGAACTGACCCGGTATTTCACGAGCCGCTCCGTGGTGTTACGGGCCCGCGCACCGCCGGCGATCATGCGCGCGAAGAGCCAGTAGTCCTCCATGAGGCCGAGCGGGGCGTAGCCCCCGGCTGCGGCCACGGCGGATTTCGTATAAACGACCGTCGGGTGGTTGAACGGGTCGTGAAAGCGTGCGTAGCGGGCAATGTCGGCCGCTGACGTGGGGGGATTGCGCTCGGCGCCGGCGATTTCCGTGCCGCTCGCGTCTTCGCTGAACTCCCACATGCCGGAGCCGACCAGGTCATGACCGGCGGCGATGAGCGGAATCTGGATCGCGAACCGCTCGGGAAGGGAAACGTCGTCGGCGTCCATGCGGGCGACGACATCGTTCGTGCAGGCGGCAAGTCCGGTCGTGAGCGCGACCGCGAGACCGGCATTCTCGCTGATGCGTACGTGTACCACCGGAACCGGTGAGGTCTCAATCAACCGGACGATTTGCGCGGTGAGTTCGGCACCCACCGGTCCGTCTTCGACCAGCACCACTTCACTCGGCCGCAGCGTCTGGTCATGCACGGAACTGTGGAACGAACGCCGCAGGTAGGCCGCCGAGTCCCCGTGGTAGACCGGAAGCAGCAGGGAGAATGCGGGGAGGTCGGTCATCGAGCTGCCGGCCTGACGGCGCCCTCGAAGCGTGCAATGTCGCTCGTTGCGGGCTCGAGGTCTGCCAGAAAGACCGCATTCGGTCTGGGCGCGGTGCGGAACCCGTCGCGCAGTCCGCGCCGCAGCCCGTCGATGAGCGTCGGTCGATCCGTTGATCGCAGCATCGTGCGGGTCCAGCGTATGAGAGAGGCGCCGATATACAGCGGGACCTCCCACGGGGCGAGTGCGCTCGAGCGGCGAAAGAGCCAGAGTTTGTTGCGCACCTCGTAGTAGAACCGCGGACCGGGATCAACGTCGGTGCTCGCGAGCGCCTTGGTCTTATGCGTGACGATGCTCTTCGGGCAATACACGCCAAGTCCGTGCCGCAGCAGGCGTGCCGTGAACTCGAAGTCGTCATTCCAGATGAAGTATTCGGCAATCGGCAACCCGCTGTCCGATACGGCATGAGCGTCGACGAGCGTCGAGACGAAGGAGGACGACCGCACCGGAATAGCTCCGATGGTCTCGGCGGCCGCTCGCTCGGCGCGACCGAGGAAGGGCTTGCGCCGGGGGGTGTTCATGGGGTGGTCTGAGCCATCCGTCCAGAGCACCCGGGAGGCGAGCACGACGGGCTTTCGCGGGTGGCGGTCGCGAATGCTGAGCAGTTCGGCGAGGGCCGTGGCAGAGGGGATCGTGTCGTCGTCCATGATCCAGACCAGATCGGCGGCGTGGGTGCTGATGGCCCGTTCGATGCCGACGGCGAAACCACCGGCGCCGCCGGTGTTGCGGGCCAGACGCACCACGTCAACGCTCGGGTACTTCTCCGCCGCCAGGTCTGCGGATCCGTCGGTCGATGCGTTGTCGACGACGACAATTGAATCGAGTTCTCTGGTCTGGGCCGCAAGGGCCGTCAGGGCCTCGAGCATGAGGTCGCGGCGGTTGTAGGCGACGACTACGGCTGCAATGCGCAACTTAACGTTCTCCAACTCCGGCCAGTCGACAGCCCTGGCCATTCGGCAGGTCTGACGCAAGGCACAATCTGTCCATATTACACCGATTACGCCCTCAGAGGAACAAAATCGACCAACGCTAGGTACGATAGATGAGCGGGCGCTGCCACGCGAAGACAAGTCTTGGAGAACCACAATGAACCTCTTACTCCGGACGGTCTCGCTTGTCGTGGCCCTGATCGTGATGATTGGCACCCTCGTTGCCGTTGACACCGCGTCCAACTCGCCGGCAGCACAGGCTGCCAGCGGTGAAGGCTTTAACGCCGGCAACATCATCAGTGACAGCATTTTTTACAATAGCGGCACGATGAGCGCAGCCGACATCCAGTCCTTCCTGAACTCAAAGGTGGCGAACTGCGCGAGCGGTTACACCTGTCTCAAGGATTACCGTGCCGATTCGACGAGCCAGCCCGCGCGCGCCGCCGGTTGCGCCGCGTTCGCCGGTCGATCAGGCCTGAGTGCGGCCCAGATCATCTCCGAGGTCTCAACGGCCTGCAGCATCAATCCTCAGACGCTGCTGGTGCTTCTCGAAAAGGAGCAGGGACTGGTCACCAGAACCTCTCCCACCGACGGCATCTATCGCAAGGCGACCGGCTACGGCTGCCCCGACACGGCCGTCTGTGACTCCGTCTACTACGGCTTCTTTAATCAGGTCTACAACGCGGCCTTCCAGTTCAAGAAGTACCAGGCCTCGCCAGGCGGACGCGGCTACCAGGCCGGACGTACCAACACAATTCAGTGGCACCCCAACGCGGGGTGTGGCAGCTCGCAGGTCTACATCCAGAATCAGGCCACCGCAGGGCTGTACCTCTATACCCCGTACCGCCCGAACCAGGCCGCCCTCAATAACATGTACGGCTCCGGCGACGGATGCTCCTCGTACGGCAACCGCAACTTCTATCGAATCTTCACGGACTGGTTCGGCGCGACTCAGGGAGTGGCACCACACGGTGAAATGGTTGCTCTCTACAACACGGGCGCCCTCGGGCTCGCGGTGACGGGTCCTTTCGTGTCGTCAATCGGCGTTGAACAGCTCTTCCAGAGCGGCTGGGCGTACTGGAGCGAGTCGTCGGGAGCCTTTCTGGTCGCCGGAGCTATCGGCAACACCTACCGGGACAAATCCGGAACGTCAGGCGGCCTCGGCTTCCCCGTTGCAGCGGAACGCTCCGAGGCCAATGGAGGCGCGAGTCAGCGCTTCCAGCGCGGCTGGTTGTACTGGAGTGACCGCACCGGGACGCATCAGACCAGTGGTGCCATTGCCGACAAGTACCTCGCATCCGCCGGCCCGGCCGGTGGCCTGGGCTATCCGATGACCGACGAGACGGCTCTCGCCGGTGGCGGATCCAGCCAACAATTCGAGGGCGCCTACATCTACTGGAGCGAAGCGACCGGAAACCAGTCGGTGTCCGGTGCCTTGGCCAGCCGGTTGATCGACATCGGCGGTCCCGGCAGCGGCATCGGACACCCCGTTGCCGATGAGTCAGCGGCCGCGAATGGCGGCACCCGCCAGCTGTTCCAGAACGGCTCGCTCTACTGGTCAGGCGGCACCGGCGCCTTTGAGGTGCTCAGCCCGCTCGATGCGTCTTACCAGCAGTCCGGAGGCCCGGGCGGGGCGCTCGGCTATCCCACGAGCGGTACCCGGGTATTTGCCGAGCAGGAGTTCGAACAGGCCTTCACCGGCGGCTTGCGCCAGTGGTCGGTCGCGAACGGGTTCCTCGCTGTGCCGGCCGTCACCCAGGTGGGCGGCGCAGACCGGTACGCGACGGCCGTCGCAATTTCCCGCGAGGGCTTTGCCACCACCGCATCCACGGTGTACATCGCAACCGGCGCCGACTTTCCGGACGCGCTCGGAGCGGCTCCGGCCGCCGCGAAGCAGGGAGCGCCACTGCTTCTGGTCGAGACCAATGCGCTGCCCTCCGCTGTGGCCGCCGAGATCTCGCGATTGAAGCCCGCGCGGATCGTCGTCGTGGGTGGCGAGAGTGTCGTCTCCGCTGCCGTTGCGAATCAGCTTCGCACGCTCTCACCTCGAGTCGACCGGCTGGCCGGAATCGACCGGTTTGAGACGGCCCGCAAGGTCATCGCGGATGCCTTCCCGAATGGAGCCGCACACGCCTACGTCGCAACCGGCTGGGATTACCCGGATGCCCTGACCGCCGCGGCGGCGGCAGGAGCCAAGGGCGTGCCGGTGGTTCTGGTTGACGGCAGGGCCGCAACGGCCGGCACGGCGACCACTCAGCTACTCAACACCCTCAAGGTAACCAAGGCCACCATCGTCGGAGCTTCCGCCGTCGTTTCTGATGGCCTCGCGACGTCGATCACCACCTCGAGCCGTTCCGTTGAACGGCTGGGCGGTGTCGATCGCTTCGCGACGGCCCAGCTGGTGAACGAGTCGGGTTTCCAGAGCTCGGCACGGGTCTTCTACGCGACCGCATACGAGTTTCCGGACGCCCTCGCCGGAGCAGCCCTCGCGGGTGCGAAGAAGTCGCCGCTGTACGTCGTCGAAGCGGGGTGTGTTCCCGGCGACGCCCTGTGGGACCTGGACCGTCTGGGCACGCAGACCGTCACCCTGCTCGGTGGTACCGGAGCGCTCGGAGCGAGTGTGAAGTCACTGCGGCGCTGCTGACCCTCACCGGTTAGGTGTCGGCCACGGCTGCGTAGTGCTCGTCGAGTTCTACGCAGCTGAGGCTGAGGCTGCGACGTGTGTGCACGAAGTCACGTGCGGCGTAGGCCATTCGCAGATACTCGGAGTGTTCCAGGCGCAGAACCGTTCCGATCGCGGACGCGAGCGCCCGCGCATCCCGTTCCGGAACCAGCAGCCCGGTACAGTCGGCGAGCATCATCTCGGGGGTGCCGCCGCTCGCGTACGCGACGACGGGAGTTCCGCAGGCCTGGGCCTCGAGCAACACCAGACCGGCTGCTTCCCGTCGGCCGCGGTGCTCCTGGGCGGGCAGCACGACGACCGTGGCACGGCGCATCCACTCACGAATCTGCGTGCGGTCCAGTGCGCCCAGCAGTCGGATGTGTTTGTCGGCCGCGGTGTCGGCGGCCAACTCGTCGGCCAGGGGGCCGGTGCCCACGAGAATGAGCTGATGCTCGACCGTGCCGGTGAGGCGCCGGGAGGCCCCGATGAGGTCGTGTGGACCCTTGTTGGGGCTCAGACCGCCCACGAACAGCACGACGGGCCGTTCGTCGAGGTGCGCATCACTTTCCGGGCCGGGGGCTGCCGGCGCGAAGTACTCGGTATCCACCCCCTGATAGTGCACGTGCACACGACGGGAATCGAATCCGGCGTGCACGGCGGTCGCGGCGAGAAATTCGCTGACCGCCAGAAACCGGGCGCTCGTCTGTGTGGCCGCCGACAGGTTGTGGCGGTGCCAGCGCTCCAGCGCAGACCGGGCCGGTCGGTCGGCGAGCATGACGTCATAGCCATGCAACGTCGTGATCATCGGAACCGACAGCGCACGTGCCACCGAGGCGGCGGGGGTGCACCAGGTCGCGAAATGCTGGTGAACAAGGTCCGGATGGTATCGGCGCACCGCCCGGGCCATCAGGGGCAAGGCCAGCGGCGCGAGCGGCATTCGGTAGCGAAAGGGCAGGACCCTGGTCGGGCTGGCATCGTGCACCCCCACGGTGACGTTCTCGTCCCGCACGTCGGCGGCCAGCGCGAACACGCGAAATTCGTGTCGGGCGGCCAGCCGCTCGGCATGATCAACCACGAAATAGGTCGGTGGAATACGCAGAATGCTCGTCGTGACGGCGATCCGCACGGCTAGGGCCGACCGATCACGGCGTGCGTGATACCCGTCCAGAGTTCAGGATCGGTCAGTCGTCGGCCGTCGAGAAGGGTACGGATGCCCGGCAGATCGGCCGGCGTCAGGGTGCGGTACTCCGCGTGGTCGGCCTGCACGATAGCGGCGTCGACCGGCTCACCGAGGTGATACGGGGACAGGCCGAGAGCGACGAGCTCGTCGTCACGGTAGAGCGGGTCGTGCACGACGACACGGGCGCCGCGGGCCGCCAGACTGTCCCGTGTCGGGAACACCCCGGAAAAGGCCGTCTCCTTGACGCCGCCACGGTAGGCGGCGCCCAAAATGAGAATGGTGGCACCGGCGAGCGGGCCATGTTCGCGCTCCAGCAGGGCGGCGGAGTACTCGGGCATGGCCGCGTTCGCCTCTCGGGCCGCGCGCACGACCGTCGCGTCGGGGTCGTTCCAGAGGTACAGGCGAGGATAGACCGGGATGCAGTGGCCTCCGACTGCGATCCCCGGCTGGTGAATATGGCTGAACGGCTGTGAGTTGGCGGCCGTGATGACCTCGTAGACGTCGATTCCGGTCGTGGCCGCGTAGCGGGCGAACTGGTTCGCGAGGCCGATGTTCACGTCACGGTAGGTGGTCTCGGCCAATTTCGTCAGCTCGGCGGCTTCGGCGGATCCCACGTCCCAGACACCATTGGGCCGGGACAGGTCGGGCCGCGGGTCGAAGTCGAGCACCGACTCGTAGAACGCCACCGCCCGCGCGGTACCGGCCGGGGACAGACCCCCGACGATTTTGGGGTATTTGCGCAGGTCGGCGAAGATCCGCCCGGTCAGAACGCGCTCCGGCGAAAACGCCAGGTCGAAATCTACGCCCTCGGTGAGGCCGGAGACTGCTTCCAGCATCGGCTTCCACCGCGTGCGGGTCGTGCCAACGGGGAGCGTCGTCTCATAGAGCACCAGGGCGCCGGGCGTGAGGCAGGATCCGAGCGATCGGGTGGCCGCATCCATCCACTCGAAGTCAGGTCGGGCGTCATCGTCCACGAAGAGGGGTACGACGACGACGACGACGTCGGCGCCGGTGACGGCCTCACGGTAGTCCGTCGTTGCGCGCAGCCGACCGTCGGCGACGAGCGCGGTGAGCTTCGCCTGCAGGTGGGCTTCGCCGGGGAACGGTTCGGTCCCCGCATTGATCTGCCCGACGGTGCGCTCATTCACGTCGACCCCGATGACCTGATGGCCCTGTTCGGCGAACTGGACGGCGAGCGGAAGGCCAATTTTACCGAGGGCGATGACGGCGATGTGCACGAGGATTACTCTTTCTGCGAGGCGGATGCGAGCCCGGGCGGATTCAGTCCGCAGGCGGTGACGGCATAGAGGCTCGCGGACCCCTCGGTGGCGACGAGGGTCACCGCGTCAGAGGCGGCCAGATCGCGAAACCCGGGGTAGAGGCGGCTGCGGGGATCGTCGCCGAAGATGTAGGCCGTGCCGAAGTCAAGAACGTATTGCACGTTGAGATCGACGATCTCGGGGCAGACCGCGTCGACGTCGGTGGCGAGGTCCTCGGCGATCGCCCACCGATCGTCACCGTAGGCACCGCCGAGGTGCGAGAAAAGCGCCTCACGCCCGGTGTAGGCGTAGACCAATCCGCTGCCGTTCCACGGGTTTCCGGCGATGACGGCATCGGCCGGCGCGATGGCATCGACGAGGTCGAACATCGCCATCTCGTTGGGGGTCACGAGCTGAGCCTGGTCGAAGAGCTGATAATTCACCGTGATCCGGTCACGGGCGTCGGCGATCGATATGGTCTGGGTCAGCGGAATGAGAAGTGCGACGAGAATCACGGTGACCGTGCCCGTCACCCAGGTGGTGCGCCCACGCCTCGAGCGTGAGTCGAGTGCACGGGTGATGCACGCCGTGAGCGCGTCGATCAGAACGGATGCGCCCAGAACCGCGAGCGGGATCGTCAGCAGCGGCAGCATCGCGGCGAGCCGGGTCCAGTCGTTGTACCAGAGCCCGGTGATTCCGGTCCGCAAACTCCCCTCCGGCCACGCGGCGGCAACCACGTAGAGAAAAACGAGGAGCGCGTACGAGAGGCTGAGCCACACGAAGCGCCGGCTCCGAAACGACACGATAATGCCCGCGAGCGCCAGAAGGCTCACCGCGATGGCCGGTTCGTAGCGCAGCGGCCCGTTGAACAGCGCCTCGCCGACGGCCTGGGCCACCGTCTCATAGGGCTGCCAGGCGTTGTCGCTGGTTGCGCTCAGGGTCCAGGCGGCTACGCCGAGCCCGCAGCTCAGAACGAGTAGCCCGCCGCCCAGGATCGTGCGCCTGCGTCGCACAACGCGGTTCCGGGCGGCACCCACCCAGATGCTCAGGCCGTGAACGCTGAGGGGGAGTGCGACGACGAGGAGCCCGAAGACGGCGCTCGGGTGGGCCAGGCCCATGCCGCCCAGCAGCCAGAAAAACAGCAGCCACCGACCCCACGGCTCGAGCAGGGGTCGCGTGCCGACGCCCAGCGCGATCACGAGGGTGCCGAGCACGAGAGGGAGCAGCGAAAAAGCGAGCAGTACCGGGTAGAGCACGCCCCACTCGACCAGCAGCAGGGGGAAGGCCGCAAAGGCGGCGCTGAACACGCCGGTGAGTACGAGTGGGTAGGATCGCGGCCCAAACAGCTGCCGCGCAAGAAAAATGCAGGACAGGGGCCAGACCAGGCACGCGACGGCGAACGTCGCGGCCGTCGACGCGGCGGGTATCGACAGGGCGGTGACCTGAACGATGACGGCCACGATTGCATGCCACACCGTGGGGTAGAAGCCACCGGAGCTCTCCGGTGTGCTCACCGTCATGGTGAAGGGCGACGCATCCAAGGTCTGCAGCACGTGCTGCACGGCGTTGAGATGAAAGCTCGCGTCGTAGGTTTGCGAAGGCCAGTCGGGTACTCCGATGCCCACCTTCAGCGGGATGGCGATGAGAATGGCGCCCACCGACAGCGCACCGAGCGCCGCGTAGAAGGTCGTGCCCCAGGCTGCCGTATCGACGACCGCGGGCAACGATCGAAGCCACCATCGCCGCAGAAACAGCACGGTCAGTGTGACCGGAACGGTGACCAGCAGTGGAGTGTACGGCTGCCAGGGCAGACCGAGCAGGGAGGCCGCGATGGAGGAGACGGCGATGGCCGCGACCGAGGCGCCCACGCCCAAACCCAGCAGCGAGATGCCGCGTGCTCCCGCGGCATAGGCGATGGGCAGGCCCGGCACGAGCAGAAGCAGAATGGCCGTGAGGAGTGCGGGCGCCAGGGCGAACCAACTCACGAACTGGACCTCACATTATTCGAACGGCACTCCTCGCGTGCTGACGCACACTTTCGGACTACTTGAGACTACTTGATGTGCCGTCTGGCCCCATCACGACCGCTCCGGCGGGCGTCCTGCCGGGGGCGCGGCGCACCGGCTACGCTGGTACCCATGCTCGTCGCGGTCAGATTGTGCTCGTCGTTGGCGGGACGCCGGTGAGGCGCGTGCTCGTCGCCGGTGGATTCTCGCTGACCAGCGTGGTGGCCCAGGGCCTGACTCGGCTCTTCTACAGCATCCTCATCGCACGGTTTCTGGCGCCGGGATCGTTGTCGGACACCAACACCGTCATCTCCATCGCCATGTTTGCCGCGTTGCTGTGGCCGTCATCCGTTGCCAATGCCTCGACCATGTTCGTGGCGCGAGCGCGCGGCGCCGCGGATCCGGCTCTGGAACACGCGACCACTCGATTTCTGAAGCGGCGTGCCCTGCAGAGCAACGCGGCGCTCGGCCTGCTCGCCGGGGCCTACTCGCTGCTGTTCTTCGCGCCGGGGGAGGCGCTGACGGCGGGCTTTACCTTCGCCATCGTGGTCGGCTTCGGCCTGTCGTCGTTTGTGCGCGGGCTGCTGTACGCGACCGACCGGGTGCCGCGGGCCGCGTTCCTCGACGTTGCCGCGCTTCTCATGGCCCTCTCCGGCCTCGCCGTGGTCATCCGGATGCGGGCCGATGACCTGCTGCTGCTGCCCCTGGCGAGCGGTTACGCTCTCATCATCGTTATCGGCTGGCCCCGATCTGACCGTACCAACGGTCAGGCCCCGCGTCGGGAGATCGACCGCTTCGTGTTCTGGGGCATCGCCGGCATGGTCGCGACCGGTGGCTTTCTGCAGCTCACCATGATCATCGCGCACGCATCCGGCACGCCGACCAGCAGCGACCTCTACGCGGCGGCCCTCACCCTCGCCACGCCGGCGGCCATGCTGACCTCCGTGGTCTCCCTCGTCTTGTTTCCGAGTCTGGCCCGCCTCGTCGGCAGCGGTGACCAATCGGGAGCGCAGCGGCAGACCGACCTGGCCATGCGCGGACTCGCCGCGGTGCTGGTCGCCGCGTTTGGCGCGCTGACCCTGCTCGCGCCCCCGTTGCTGAGCGTGATCTACGGAAATCAGTTCTCCGGGGCCTCCGCAATTCTGGCCACACTCCTGATTGCCTCACTGCTCGGCGCGCTGTCCGGGCCGGCAGCGGATGCGCTCGGCAGCCGGACCGCGGGCGGCATCCGCGGGCTGGCCATTTTGCGGGTGGCCGGCTTCGGCATCGGGCTGGTCGCGTGTCTGACGCTGGGCTCGCTGCTCGGCGCCCTCGGTGTGGCGCTGGGTTACCTCGTGGGAATGGTCGTCGCTGGTCTCGGATCCATCATTTATGCCTGGCGGCGCCTCGACCTGCGGTGGGGAGCACTGTCTGCACGCTTCCTCGCGGGGATGGTCCTGCTCGCGGTCCTGCTGGGTGTGCGTGACCTCGCTACCGGCACGGCAGCTATTCTGGGCCTGACAGCGGTGTTCCTCGCGGGCTGGGCACTGATCTCATTGCCGGATACCCGTCAACTGGTGCGGCTGGGCATTCGACCGTAACCTGTGCGAGGTAAACTCGGCGGATGCGAATTGTCAGCGTGGTCGGTGCGCGCCCGCAGTTTGTCAAGCTCGCACCCATCGCTCGGGCGATGCTCGGGCGGGCGGAGCACCTCGTTGTGCACACCGGCCAGCACTACGACCAGGCCATGTCCGAGGTCTTTTTTCGTGACCTCGGCATTCCGGCTCCCGACCTGAACCTCGGTGTGGGGTCCGGCTCACACGGCCAGCAAACTGGCGCCATGCTGGCCGGGCTGGAAAGCGCATTTGAGCGGTTCCGACCGGACTGGGTACTCGCCTACGGTGATACCAATTCCACTCTCGCGGCCGCGCTCGCCGCGGTCAAGCTGCACCTTCCCGTTGCCCATCTGGAGGCGGGGTTGCGCTCGTTCAACCGGCGCATGCCCGAGGAACACAATCGGGTGCTGACCGACCATGCGGCGGACCTCTGTCTGGCGCCGAGCGAGGTCGCACTGGCCCATCTGCGGCGGGAAGGTCTCGGCTCACGCAGCGTTCTGATCGGCGACGTCATGACCGACGTGCTCTACCGGGTGCGGGATCAGCAGCACCTCACGCCCGTGGCGCTGCCCCTCGGTGTCGAGCCCAAACACTACTACCTGGCCACGATTCACCGCCCCGACAACACCGACTCCGCGGAGCGACTGCGGGCGATCGTGGATGGGCTGGCCCACCTCGACCATCCGGTGCTGCTCGCCGTGCATCCAAGGCTGGCCGCGCGCGCCGCCGAGCACGGCCTCGATCTGAATGTGGGTGCCGTACGCCCGATTGCGCCCCTCGGCTACCCAGAGCTCGTCAACGCGGCGCAACACAGCCTTGGCGTCGTCACCGATTCGGGTGGCCTGCAAAAGGAAGCGTTTCTGCTGCGGGTTGCGTGCACCACGATCCGTCCGGAAACCGAGTGGACGGAGACCGTCGAACTCGGCTGGAACACTCTCGTCGACCGGGATCTCTCCGCGCTCGGTGAGGCGGTGCGGCGCCCCACACCCCCCGCGACGGATGCCCAGCCATACGGAGACGGTCACGCCGCCGAGCGAGTGGTGACAACCTTGCTGAACGCGACGGTGCTGGACGCGAACGCGCCTAGTGCGACCGTGCTGAACGGCCCCGGGTCGCACTAGCGAGCACGGCGTCGGCGGCCCGCTGTCCGGTGACTCGAAGGGACGCGTTGCTCTCGGCCCAGTCTGATCTGGCCTGCTGCAACCGTGCCCGTGTTCCATCGCCGTGCTCGTCGATGGCGGCACCCATCGCGGCGGCAACGGCGTCAACGGTGTAGTCGGCGCCCCAGCCCAGGGCGTTCTGATTCACCAGTTGGGCGCCGGCTCCGGCCCCGGCAAAAATGACGGGGGTTCCACACGCGGCCGCCGCGTAGATCTTGGTCGGTTTGGCGAAATCGTAACCCTGCCCTGGTTTGATGCTCGCGAGGGCCGCCGTCGCGCTGCGCAGCCAGAGTGCGGCCACGTCGGGCGGTACGACGCCTCCGAACGTGACGGTAGTCAGCCCGAGACGCGCGGCCGTGGCGCGCAGGGCCGACTCGTCAGAGCCCTGGCCGAAGAAGCGCAGTTGTGCCGTGGGGTGGGACTGCACGACACGGGACATGGCCTCGAGAAAGACGGAAGCGCCCTGCCATTCGGACATCGTTCCCGTATAGACGAACACGGGACCCGGTGTATCCGCGAGAGCACCGTGGGGGGTGAATAGCGCGGTGTTGATGCCGTTATTGGCGACGCTCAGTCGCGCGGCGTCGACGCCGAACTGTGTGACGCGGGCGGCTACCTCGTCTGACACGGCGATGATGGCATCGGCGTGACGAAAAACGAACCCCTCAACGGCCCTCATGATGCGCTTGATCACTCGGGGAACGGCCAGGGCGTTGAGCGCGTCGGTCCAGATGTCGGCCGCGTAGTACACGTAGGGTCGGCGTTTCAGCGCCGACACGAAGCTCACGACCACGCCCGTGGTCGGCGGCGGCTCCGAGACGATGACATCGGCGCGCCTGAACAAGAGGCGAAACAGCAGCGGCAGGTCAAAGCTGAGGTATTGCACGTAGCCGCGGACGTTTCCCCCGGCGTCCCGCAGCGCCGGAAAACGCGACACGGTCACGCCCGCGGAGTCCGGCCCGATTCGGGCGGTTCGGGGCGGGGTCGTGGTGACCACCTCGACCTGGGCGCCACGGGCGACGAGTGCGTCGGTGAGCGCCTGCAGGCGGAACGATCCCGCGCCGACTTCCGGCGTGAACAGGCGCGTGGCGAGGACAACCCGCGCCGGCCTCACTACCATGAGCCGACGGTGATGCACTCGCGCAGCCGCGCGGACCGCAGCACCGACTCGGCGACGCGCAGAGTGGCGAGGCCTTCTCGCATGGACACTGTCCAGTTGTGTTTGCCGAGCACGGCATCGCGAAAGGCTTCGAGTTCTGCGCGCAGGGGCTCACGTTTTGCCAGTGCGAAACGGGTGACCGAGCCCTCTGACACGCCGCGGAACGCCGCCACCGAATCCCATTCCGTGGCGATCGTGCCGTTCTCATGAAACGTGAGGTCGGCGCTGACGGTGTCGGCGACATAGGATCCGCGTTCGCCGGTCACGACGGTGATGCGCTCCTTCATCGGTGAGAGCCAGTTCACGAGATGGTTGGTGATGATGCCGTTGGTGAGGCGTCCGGTGATGGTCACCATGTCCTCGTGCTGGCGCCCGCTGCGTGAGGTTGTCTGGGCGAAGACCGTGTCGTAGTCACTCTGCGTCAGCCACGCCGTCAGATCGATGTCGTGGGTGGCGAGATCCTTGACAACGCCGACATCCGCGATTCGTGCCGGAAACGGGCCCTGTCGTCGCGTCGCGATCTGGTAGATCTCACCCAGGTCGCCCGACATGATGCGCTGACGCAGGCTCTGCAGCGCCGGATTGAACCGTTCGATATGTCCGACGGCGCCGATGAGGCCACGCGATTCGAAGGCTTCGGCCATGCGCTGTCCGGCCGAGCTGGTGCTGGCAATCGGTTTCTCCACGAGGGTGTGCACGCCGGCCGCCGCAAGCTGCAACGCGATGTGCTCGTGGTCATCGGTGGGAACGGCGACCACGGCCATGTCCAGACCGATGCCGATGAGCTCCTCCACGCTGGCCGCGAGAGTTAGGTCGCCGATCACTCCGTGGGTGTCGCCGTAGGCATCCGCTACCCCGACGAGTTCCAGTCCCTCGGTGGCACGCAGCACCCTGGCGTGGTGCCGTCCCATCATGCCGAGGCCGATCAGGCCGACTCTGAGATTGGACATCAGGCACCTGCCCGGCTGAGGGCGTTCACGGCGGCGACGATGCGGTCGAGCTCCCGTGCGCCGACCGAGGGGTGCACGGGCAGGGACAGCACCTCGCGTGCGGCGCGCTCGGTGACGGGAAGATCGTCGTCGGTGTCAAACGAGGCCAGTCGGTGCACCGGCACCGGGTAGTAGGTTCCGCAGCCGATTGCGTATTCGGCCCGGAGCGCGGCGGCGAAACCGTCGCGGTCCTCGGCAACGCGAATCGTGTACTGGTGGAACACGTGGGTCATGCCGGGCGCGATGCGGGGCGTGAGAACGGATGTGAGGTGCTCGCTGAGGTAAGCGGCGTTGCGCTGTCGGGTGGCTGTCCAACCGGCGAGCTTGGTGAGTTGAACCCGCCCGATCGCGGCGTGAATATCGGTCATCCGGGCGTTGAACCCCACCATTTCGTTGTGGTACTGCCGGTCCATGCCCTGATTGCGCAGCAGGCGCACTCGGCGTTCCAGATCGGGATCGCCGGTGCTGACCATGCCGCCCTCGCCGCTGGTCATATTCTTCGTGGGATACAGGCTGAACATCGCAAAATCGCCGAAGGTCCCCACCTGACGGCCGTTGACGGTCGCGCCGTGAGCCTGCGCGGCGTCCTCAAACAGTTTCAGGCCACGTGACGCCGCAAGGGCGCCGAGCCCGGCAACATCCGCGGGGTGACCATAGAGATGCACGGGCATGATTCCCACGGTGCGTTCGGTCAGCACCGACTGCACCGATGCCGGATCAAGACAGAAATGTTCGGGTTCGATGTCGGCGAAGACGGGGCGCGCCCCGGTCAGCGCGACCGCGTTGGCCGTGGCCGCGAAGGTGAAGGAGGGCACCACGACCTCGTCGCCGGGGCCCACTCCGGCGGCGAGAAGTCCCAGGTGGAGTCCGGCCGTACCCGAGTTCACCGCGCAGGTCGGCAGCCCGCCGGCCAGAGCGGCCGAAAATTCCGACTCGAACAGGGCAACTTCGGTGCCCTGTGCGAGCATGCCGGAGCGCAGCACGGCGTCAACGGCCAGACGTTCGTCGTCGCCGATGATCGGGCGTGCAGCGGGGATGAATTCGGAGTCCCGATTCACCGTGTTCGTGTCAGTCACAGCGTTCGATTCAGTCACAGCGTTCGATTCAGTCACAGTGCTTCTTTCAGCTGTCCGTTGTCGGTCAGGGTGTATCGAGCACCGGTCTTCGGACATACCCAATGGCCGTCGGCCGCCACGAGGGGCACACCGGCCCGGCCGACCCAACCGATGCGTTTCGCGGGTGTTCCCGCGACGAGCGCGAAGTCCGGTACGTCCCGAGTCACAACGGAACCGGCGGCGACGAGGGCCCAGCGCCCGATCGTGACGGGCGCAACACACACCGCCCGAGCACCGATGGAGGCGCCGGTGTGTACCGTCACGCCAACGGCCGTCCAATCGTCCGCACTTTTCACCGATCCGTCGGGCGACACCGCGCGCGGATACTGGTCGTTGGTGAGAACCACGGCCGGACCGATGAAGACCCCGTCGGCAAGTACCGCCGGCTCGTAGATCAGCGCGTAGTTCTGAACCTTGCAGTGTGCGCCGAGCACCGCCCCCGGGCCGATATAGCTTCCGCGGCCGATGACACACTCGCTGCCGATTCGGGCCTGTTCGCGGATCTGGGCCAGATGCCAGATCTTTGATCCGGTTCCGACGATGGCACTGGCGTCGACGTCGGCACTCGGCGCAACAAAGATCACAGAGCGATCACCTTTCGGGGTGTGACAGGCACACTTTGACGATAAATAGTGGGTGTCGAACCTATCACGCGGTTCGAGGCGAGCCACGATCCTGCCCTTGCTATGCTACATCTCGTGCAAATCATGATGTTCACCCCCCAGCCGCCAGCCGACAATTCGACGGGGCGCGCGTGAGCTGGGCGGCAACGGTGCCAGTATTTCTGGTCACCATCGGGCTCCTGTTCGTGCCGGGACTGCTCATCGGTCTTGCTCTCGGTGCGCGTCGGCTGACTCTGATTGCCCTCGCGCCGGCGTTCACAACGTCGGTGCTCGCCGTGACGGCCCTCGCCAATCAGTTCGTCCCCTTTCGCTGGGGCGTCGTTCCGGTGCTGGTCACCGCGGTCGTGATCGCCGCCGTCGTGTTCGGGGCCGCCCTGCTGTGGCGTTCCCGGCTCGCCACCCCGGTTGAATCGTCGGGGACGAAAACACTGTGGCTTGCCGGAATCGCGGGACTCGTCTTCGCCTTCGTGGCGATCGGGCGCCGTTTCATGGACATCGTCGGTGAGCCGAACCATATCTCCCAGACGTTCGACAACGTCTTTCACCTGAATGCGATTGCCCACATCATGGATACCGGGCAGGCGTCTCCGCTGCTGATCGGGACCCTGTCGGCCGACGCCGGCGGAAAGATTGCCTTCTACCCCGACATCTGGCACACCCTGGTGGCCCTGGCCGCGGACCTGTCGGGCGCGACAATCCCGGTCGCGATCACCGTCGTCAATATGTCCATCGCCGGCCTCGTCTGGCCGCTCGCCTGCATGTTCCTGGTTCGTCGGATTCTGGGGCCGCGTCCGGTAGCGCTGCTTCTGGCGGGAGTCTTATCTGCCGGCTTCGCTGCCTTCCCATACCTCATGATCGACTTCGGTGTTCTCTACCCGAACCTGCTCTCCCTGAGCCTGCTCCCCACTGCCCTGGCCGTTGTCGTCATGATTGCCCGTATCGGCGCGGCAGGCCGGCTTCCGCTGCCGGCGCTGTGGGTGGCCCTGATCGGAATCCTCCCCGGCATGGCGCTCACCCACCCGAGTACGCCGATCGCCCTCATCGCGTTCGGCGCGCCCATCGCCGTCGCGGGACTGGTACGTCACTTCCAAGGGCTTCGTCGACTCGGTGCCCGCGCACCGCGCTACCTTTTCTCCGTGGCGTTGGCGCTCGCCGCGCTCGCCCTGGCCGTTGTCGCCCTGCTCGTGGTGCGCCCGTCGATGCCCGCCGCGTTTTGGCCACCGCGCGAATCCATCGCATCCGCCGTGCTGGCCACGGTCAACAACTCGGTCGTGGGTCGTCCGGCTGACTGGGTGATCGCCGCACTGCTGCTTCTCGGCGTGTGGGCCATGCTGCGAGGCCGCACGCATCGCTGGCTGGTGGGGAGTTTTCTCATCGCCGCTGCCCTCTATGTCATCTGTGCCAGCTTTCCCGTCGGTGTCTTTCGCTATGGCTTCACCGGCACCTGGTACAGCGACAGCTTTCGACTCGCGGCCCTGATGCCGGTTGTCGTACTTCCGCTCGCCGTGGCGGGGCTGGTATGGCTCGTTGACGCCGTCTCGTCGCTGGCCGAACGCCGGTTGGGCAAGAAAACGGACTCGAGAGAAGGGGCACTGCGGCCGCGATCGCGCACGGGCCTCGCGGCAACCGTTGCCTCCGCCGTCGCGGTCGTCGCGGTGGCCGTGGCCACCCAGACCGGGTCGGCATTGGCCTTCGCCACCGGCGCGGGACAGGACGCCTACACGTTCACGGCCCAGTCCCCGCTGCTGTCGCCCAACGAGGCCACGCTGCTTGACCGCCTCGATGACAACGTGCCGGAGGACGAGCTGGTGGCGGGCAGCCCCTGGACCGGCGCATCGCTGGTCTATGCCCTGAGTGGTCAGAACGCCCTGCTGCCCGCAATTCTGGGCGACCGGGACGCGAACACGATCATCCTCATGCAGTCGCTGCGGGACGCCGACACCAATCCCGCCGTCTGCCCGGCACTCGACGCTCTCGATGTGAGCTATGTCCTCGATTTCGGCGAGCAAGAGGTGCACGGCGCCATCGACCAGATCGGCGGGTTCGCCAACCTGGAGACCTCGTCGGCCGTCGAGCTCGTCGATCGCGAGGGCACCGCGAGCCTATACCGCGTGACCGCGTGCGATTGATCCCGGGTGATGCGACCGCAGCGCGCGGCAAGCCGAGACCTCTGGCCTCTTTGTTAGGATCATAAGTTATGCAGTCCCGTCTATTGAGCACCCTGATCGTGATGCCGGCCTGGAACGAGGAAGAGTCCGTGGCGGATGTCGTCGCGGAGGTCTTTCGCAGCCTCCCCGGAGTGCACTGCCTGGTTGTGGATGACGGCTCGACGGACCGAACCGCCGTCGTCGCGCGTGCGGCCGGAGCGACGGTCGCGACCCTCGCGGTGAACCTCGGTGTCGGCGGTGCCATGCGGGTTGGCTTTCGCTACGCCCTCGAGAACGGTTTCGACTACGTGGTTCAGGTCGACTCAGACGGCCAGCACGACCCACAATCGGTGATCAGCCTGCTGCAGGCCCTGGACGACGCCGACGTCGTGCTCGGAGCACGCTTTGCTGGTGCCGGAAGCTACCGGGTGACGGGGCCGCGACGCTGGGCCATGGTCGCTCTCGCCGGGGTGATCAGTCGCCTCGCGCACACTACCCTGACCGACACGACCTCGGGATTCCGGGCCAGCGGCCCGCGAGCGGTTCGCCTGTTCGCCGCGCACTACCCCGCCGAGTATCTGGGAGACACGATCGAATCGCTCGTCATCGCTGCCCGAGCGGGCTGCGTCATCCGTCAGGTACCCGTTGTCATGCGTGAGCGCAGCGGCGGCGTGCCCTCGCACGACCCCGTGAAGGCGGCAATCTATCTGGGGCGCGCCGGCATGGCGTTGCTGCTGGCGCTGATGAGGCCTCGAATAGTGCTGGCCAGAGGGGAGGCGACGTCATGACGCTCGCATCGTACCTGTTCGGAATCGTCGCCGCGGTTCTCATCTTTGTCGTCGTCATCGAGATGCTGCGTCGACACCAGCTGCGCGAGCGGCACGCGACCTGGTGGCTCATTGCGGGCACGCTCGCGCTCGTCGGCAGCGTATTTCCGGTCACCGTCACCTGGGCGTCGCGAATCGTCGGCGTTGAGCTGCCGGTCAACCTGGTCTTCTTCGTGAGTCTGATCATTCTCTTTCTCGTCTGCCTGCAACAGAGTGCCGAGCTGACGAGTCTGGAAGCCAAGACCCGTACCCTGGTCGAGGTCGTCGCCATGCAGGACCTGCGAATCCGGGCGTTGGAGGCCGCGTCTGCTTCGGGGTCCGCCGCGCCGGCCGCGCGCTCGGACCACACGGAGCGCACCGAGCAGCCCCGACCGGCACAGCCCGGCCAGCTCCCCGAAGCCGGTTAGGCGCGCGGAGACCTGGTCGACGCCGATTCCACGAGGCTGAGGTACTGGGCGGCTCTCTGCGGCCACGACCACTGACCCAGCAGGCTCGCGGGATAAGCCGCCGCCGGGTACTGCAGGGCCGCGAGCATCGCATCAGCCAGGTCCTGTGCCGCGCGAGTGCGTACGATCCGAACCGGGGCGCCCTCGGCGAAGAGCTTGGCTGCGCCCGGCACATCGAATGTCACAATCTGGCAGCCGCCGGCCAGAGCCTCCAGCAGTGTCGTCTGAAATCCCTCGGCGAGGGTCGTCGGGTTCACGAGAATCGCGCCGGTGAGAAAGTCGCGCACCTCCCCGGCGTTGACGTAGCCGTGCGTGCGAGCGATCTGGGTCAGGCCGAGCTCGGTGATCCGGCGCTTCACCGCGGGCATGTCAGCCCCGTCGCCGAGAATGTCGACGGTGAAGGGTCGGGCATCGCCGCTCGCGGCGAGCAGCGCGCACGCATCCAGCAGCCGGTCCCAGCCCTTGCCGGGAACCAGGCGCCCGACGAAGACGAACCGCCGTGTCGGCGTGACCTCGGCGGGCGGTGCCGGACGGTCGTCGAGCGTGATCGCGTTGTAGAAAAGTTCGGCTTTCACGCCCGCGAGGCGTTCAACGAAGGCGACGACCTGCTCCGACACGCCGAGCACTCTGGTCGCCCCCCGCAGGGTTCGCCGCCCCAGGGTAATGTCCACGGCGCGACTCGCGATCGCGATGACGGGGGAGACCCCGCGCACGAAGTCCGAGCCGTGTTCGGTGTGAATTACCGGCACGTTGAGGCCGCGTCCGACGCGAAGTCCCACCCATGACATGGGGAAGAACCGGGTGTGGGTCGATACCGCTGTGACCCCGGCCTGCCGGAAGAGGCGAACCAGCCGACGTGAGGTTCCGAAGGCGGGAAACGACATGACAGAGGCGATCGGAAAGTGGCGTCGCATCCGGTGCACCGAGATGCCGTTTTCGATGCCGTGCTCCGCCAGCTCGGCGAGAGTGATCACGGTGACGCGGTGGCCCTGACGGATGACCTCATCGGCGAGATCGGAGATGTGCCGTTCGATGCCTCCCACCCGTGGCGGGAAGCTGTTCACAATGAAGAGGATGTGTTGGGGCGTGAGGTCTTTGGGCAGTACGTGCACGGTCGGTTCTACTCCCGGTGTTTGGCGTATGGCATCCACGAGGATTGAATAGGTCCTGGCATCGTAGTGAAACGCTTACGGATCCAGCGGTGCCAGTATACGGGGCGTGACGGCCGCCACGTCGTCGGTTAGCCTTGTCCACGTCGTCTCAACAGAAGGAAAGATTCAGTGCGCGGTGTCAGCGTGATCCTCCCGACCGTCCGACTCGACGCATGGCTGGACGAGGCGGTCTGGTCGATTTTGGGTAATACCGGCGTTGACGTCGACCTCGTGGTCGTACACGACGGGGTCGTACCGGATCGCACCCTGAGGTGGGCCACGGATCCCCGGGTTCAGCTCGTGCACCACCCCGAACGCCTGGGACAGACCCGCGGCATGATGAGCGGACTCGCGGTCGCGCGTCACGATCTCATTGCCAGACTCGACGCCGATGACCTGTCGTCCGGCACCAGACTGAGCCGCCAGGCGGCGTACCTCGACGCCCATCCCGAGACCGTTGCGGTTGGCTCCCGGGTCATGCGCATCGATAACGCCGGAGTCGACGGCAAGGAGATGGTGTTTCCGGCCGGGGCGGACATCCGCTCTCATCTGCTGTTCGCGAACGTCGTGGCGCACTCCTCGCTGATGTTCCGGCGAGACGTCGGCCGCACAGTGGGCGGTTACGACCCCACGCTGCGGCAGATGGAGGACTACGACTTCATCCTGCGGCTCGCCGCGGTGGGCCCGATCGCGAACCTCGACGAACTCCTGACCCGGTATCGGGTGCACCCGCAGCAGACCAGTCGTGGTGCGCCGCCGTGCGGGCACCACATCGATCAGGTGATGCGTGGTCGAGTCGCCCTTCGCCGCGCGCTGAAGGCCCCGCTGCTGGCGTCGACGATCAAGAACCTCGTGTGGCGGGCCGTGCAGTTCGCGCGGTACTACCGAGTCATTCGCCCGGGCTACGAACGCTAGGCGCGGGGCGCGGCGGGAGCGTGGGAGACTGAACCAATGAATCCTCCCCTTGACATGAGTGATGGTATCTGCGCCTACCTGCAGGGGGGAATGGGCAACCAACTCTTCATCGTCGCCGCGGCCTGGGAGCAGGCCGACCGGCTGGGTTGCCCCCTCTACATCGACGGGTCCCGCTTTCTCGCTGCCGACCCGATCGAATTTGCCAAGGAAACACCGCGCCACTTCGACCTGGGCACCCTGGCGCTGCCGGGAACCGTCGTGGCAGAGAATTCTCCGTGGTTCAAGAACTCGCCCCGCCGTCCGCGCGTCATCCGTCGACCGGCACGGGCCTCGCACCGGTTGGCCGTCTACCGGCAGCCGTCTTTTGGATTCGACCCCGCCGTCAACGACGTGACGGTTGGCACCACACTCCTGGGGTACTTCCAATCGCCGAAGTACTTTCCGACGGTCGCCGATCGGGTCAACCAGATGATCTGGGATGCCCCGGTGACCGACGTTGATCAGATGGAACTGGACAGGATTCGGGAGCACCCGCGGCTCACCGTGCACATGCGGCGCGGCGACTACCTCGACGCGGCGACGCGCGCGCATCACGGTGTCGCCTCGGCCGAGTACTTCACCCGGGCGCTGCAACTCTGTGATCGGCTGGTGCCGGGTACCGAGGCCCTGGTCTTCTCGGACAGCCCCGACGTGGCCGCCGAGGAACTGGGCTCACGCCCCGGAGTGACTTTCTTCGACGGGCTCGAGACGATGGGCACCCTCACGACGCTGAAGGCCATGGCGCTGGGTCACGGTTTCATCATGAGCAATTCCTCGTTCAGCTGGTGGGCAGCGTGGATGATGTCCCGCCTCTCGGACGGACCCGTTATCGGTCCGCGCCCCTGGGAGGCCTCGGGGGAGAGCGCGAACGATCTGTTGCTGGCTCACTGGATGACTCTGGACGCCCGCGCCTGACACCCGATTGCCGCGGGCGGAATGCGCAGGGACTGCGAATGCTCACCCTGTAACGTGTCAGGGTAGCGATTCCTGACCGCCATCGCATTATTCCCAGAGACGTTGTGGACGGATTCGTACCCAGATGAAACAGAATGCCAAGACCACCTCGTGGGCTCAGATGACGACGTGGCTGTTGTCCGCGAACATTCTGCGCAACGTGGGCCTGATCGTCGTGCTGGTCGTGCTGGCACGGTTGACCTCGGCCGAAACCGTGGGCCGGTACGCTCTCGCTCTCGCGATCACGACTCCGATCTTCGTTCTGGCCCAGATGGGCCTCAAGGGCGTTTACCTCACGATGCATCACGACTACCGCTTTCGGTCATACGCACTCGTTCAGCTGGTCATGGTTGCGGCGGCGGTCATCGTCAGCGTTGGTGTGGCCTTGGTCTTCAACCGCGATCTCATCGTGACGGTCACCCTCGTGGCGGTCATCAAGGTCGCTGACTCACTCTCCGAATTCTTCTCGGCACCGCTGCAGAAATACGACGCGGCGCGACGAATCTTCTGGGCCTACCTGACGAGCGCCGTGCTGGGCAGCGCCGTGACCGGCGTGGCGCTGGCCCTGACGCGCGACCTGGACGTTGCGCTGGCCGGGCTGGCCGCAACGTCGCTTTTCGTGGCGATTTTTCTCATGGGGTTTCCGGCCCGCCGCCTCGTGCGCGGCCGTGAGGGAGATGCTCACGCGCTCCTGGCACCGGCTCAGGACCGTCGACGAATACTGCGAGCCGGCCTTCCCATGGGCGTGGCGGGAGCAATCCTGGCGCTTGTTTCGTCGATGCCGCAATACTTCCTTGCCCGGGATCACGGCGAGGGCGTCGTCGGCTACTTTGTGGTGCTGCTCTACGTCTTCGCCATCGTTGATATCTTCTCGGGGACCCTGACCCAGGCCTGGATTCCCAAGGCGCGCCTGGCCCTGGAGAATACTGACGGCGACCACTTTCGTTTTCTGCGCAGCACGCTCGTCACGACGGGCTGGTGGTCGCTCGTGCTCATGCCGCTCGCCATCATCGGCCTGGTCATCGTGTCGTTGTTGCTGCCGATCGTATTCGGACCGGAGTACGTTCTGTCGTTCGCGGTTGCGCTGCCGCTTTTCGTGGGTATCGTTGTGTTGCCTTCGACGCACTTCGGTGGAACCGCCGTCGCCGTGCAGAACTTCTACGTGCACGGAATCACGCTGAGCATCGGGTCGGCTCTCGTCTCCCTGATCGCGTGCAGCGTCTTGATTCCCGGATTCAGTGCGGCCGGAGCGTTGTGGGCAATTTCTCTCGCCTACGCTGCGCGCGGCGTCTTCGCGTTCGTGATTCTGTACCTTCGCGCGCGCTCGCTCGCATCCGC
Source organism: Cryobacterium frigoriphilum (assembly GCF_004403305.1). Classification (GTDB taxonomy): domain Bacteria; phylum Actinomycetota; class Actinomycetes; order Actinomycetales; family Microbacteriaceae; genus Cryobacterium; species Cryobacterium frigoriphilum. Next base: position 46,375 of record NZ_SOHE01000040.1, read on the forward strand.
GCGCTGACGCGGCCGTCAGGTCGGAGTCTGCCGTCGTGCCTGGGGCCGCCGTCGTGCCTGAGTTCGCCGTCGTGACAGACTGACGGGATGACTGTTCTTGTGACCGGCGGCGCCGGCTATATCGGATCCCACGTCGTCAACCTGCTTCTGGATCGCGGCGACAGCGTGGTGATCGTCGACGATCTGGTCACCGGAGTTCAGGAACGCGTCGCCGGCGTTCCGCTCACGCAGATCGACATGTCCGTCTCTGAGGCACCCGACGTACTCGAAAAGATTATGCGGGACAACGACGTCGACGCGGTCATTCACTTCGCCGGACGTAAACAGGTTGCCGAGTCCGTGGCCCGCCCGGCCTGGTACTACCAGCAGAATGTCGGTTCGCTCGCGAACCTGCTGCTCGCGATGGAGAGCGCTGCGGTCAAGCGGCTGGTCTTCTCATCCTCTGCCGCCGTGTACGGCTCCTCCGAGGGCGCCAGCCTGCAGGAAGACACACCGCCCCGACCGATCAACCCCTACGGCGAGTCCAAGCTCATCGGTGAATGGCTGGTCGCCGATGCTGTGACGTCCTTCGGGCTGCGAGCGTCCAGCCTGCGCTACTTCAACGTTGCCGGGGCCGGTCGGCCGGAACTCGGCGACACCGCCGTGCTGAATCTGGTCCCGATGGTTCTGGAACGCCTCGATCGGGGGCTCTCGCCGCTGATCTTTGGCGCGGACTACGACACGGATGATGGAACCTGCGTGCGGGACTACATCCATGTGCTTGACCTGGCCGATGCCCACCTCTCGACACTCGACAGCCTGACCGAAGGTGATCCCCGTCACGACGTGTTCAACGTGGGCACCGGAATCGGATCTTCCGTGCGAGCCATGGTCGACGAAATCGTGCGAGTCTCGGGTTCCGAGGCCCTGCCGGAAGTTCTGGGTCGACGACCCGGTGACCCGGCGACCGTCGTCGCCGACCCCCGCCTCATCTTCGACACGGTGGGCTGGACGGCCACACGTGGCCTGACCGAGATCGTGCAATCGGCCTGGGACTCCCACCTCTTTCTCACCAGGTGAGCTTCGGCCCGCGCGATACGCGGGCGGCTTTTCGCAGTGAGGTGTGAAACCGAAACGGCTGGCGTCAGGGCTTCTCGGGCTTACGCGCGAGGGCGCTGCGCCAGCTGAGACCCTGCGCGGCGCGCACGGAGCAGACCAGCAGCAGAAACCAGCCGTACTCGACGAGCACGGTGCTCTCGGCGAGCGACGTGACGATCAACACGACGAGCACGAGCGCCGGCCAGACGTAGACGAGTGAGCGCTTGTTGCTCGCCAGGATCCAGGCGCGCACGAAGGCGATGCCGACGAGCGCGACGAAGGCGACCGCGCCGACGAGACCGACCTGAAAGTACACGTCGAGGTAGGCGTTGAGGCCGGAGGAATAGTCGCGGCCGGTCGTGAACTCCAGCCAGCCGTACGGTGTCGAGCTCGGCCAGATTCCGGTGAAGCCCCATCCTTCGAGCGGATGCAGCGGCATCAGCCGAATCATTTCGTCCCACAGCGAGAGCCTCACGTTGAGTTCCGCACCGGCATTCAGCAGGCCGAAGACCTGCTCGCGGGTCGCCCAGAGCGTGAGTACGGTGACGAGGGTCGCCGCGCCCAGGCCGAGTTGCAGCATCCATCGCCCGCCAACCGGGGCGCACCGCAGCGCATAGAGGGCCACGGCGGCCACGGCGATGCAGAGCGCCACGATGAAAATCACCGGAGACCGGGTGAGGATGAGGCAGATGCCGGCCAGCCAGACCGAGCCGATGCCGAGTGAACGCGGAACGGAGCGCGACTTCCATTCCACGACGAAGGTGATGACGGCGATCAGCGCGATCAGTCCGAGCGCGTTGCGGGTGCCGAAGACGCCCTGGATGGGCCCCAGAAAGGCGATATTGCCCGCGATACCGAGGAACACGATCGGCAGGTCGAGCAGCAGCGACAGGACTTCGAGGGCAATGGATGCCCCGAGCAGCACCCGCAGCACGTCGCCGAGCGCACGCACAATCTGGATCGAATCCCGCACCAGAGCGACGTAGATCGCGAGAAACCCGAACGCCACCTGATAGCCCGTGCCGCGCAGGGTCGCGAGGGTGTATTCGCTCCAGACCAGCGAGAGCAGGCACCAGCCCGTGAACACGAGAATCGAGATCGGCAGTACGCCGTGCCATTCAAGGGTGTCGCGGCGCGCCCAGAGCGACAGGGCCGCGAGAAGCACCAGCCCGACGAGAATACCGATCAGTCCGGGCCAGCCCATGGTGCTGCGCAGCAGGTGCGTCGAAAAGGTCGCGCCGATGATCGCGAGGGTGAGCGACGCCGTGAACCGGGGCGCGCCGAAGAAGCGGGTCAGCGCCTCGGTCAGCGCCCGGCGGTCGGGGCCGTTCGGTGTGTTGCTCATGGAAGTACCAAACTACCAATCCGGTCAGGGCATCTTCGTTGGAGCGCCCTGATGACGCTTGGTCATCACGGCCATCACGACGAGCAGCACCCAGCCGTATTCGACCAGCAGTCGGCTCTCCGCCACGCTCTGCGCGAGCAGCGCGGCCGTCACGAGCAGCGGCAGCAGAGCGGATGCCGCATACGGCGTCGTGTCGGCGACGCCGAGTCGCGGGCGGTCCACCGCGAGAAACCAGGCCCGCCACAGGGTGGAGAGCGCGAGCAGCCCGAACACGATGACGCCGACGATGCCGAGCTGCAGCCACACATCGAGCCAGGCATTGTGTGCCTGCAGGTAGACGACGCCCTTGCGCTCGGCGAGATTGGCGAACGGTTCGACGAACGGGTTCCAGTAGCTGACCCAGCCCCAGCCGATCACCGGTCGCTCACTGGCGAGGTCGATCACGCTGTTCCAGATGTCGAAGCGGCCGGTGAGGTCCTCGCTCTTGCCGAACAGGCCGAGCAGCGGGCCGCTGAAGAACAGTAGGGCGCTGACCGAGGCCACGAGCAGGGCCGCGGCGGTCGCGTAGATGGGGCGGCGGTGCTGCGGATGCGCGCGGCGCGTCCACAGGGCGAAGCCGAGCACCACGAGCACCACGAGGGTCGCGAGCGTGATCGTGGCGGAGCGGGTGAGCCCGAGCATCACCACCGCGAAGGTAAGCCAGGCCACGCCCCAGCCGCGCCGTACTGTCTTCGCGGCGAGCTGGAGGCCGAAGACGATGACCGCGAGCAGGGCGACGAAACCGAGCAGGTTGCGGCTGGCCACGATGCCCTCGATCGGGCCGCCCGTAAGCAGCAGCGCACGGGACCAGTAGAAGGCCTGCGGAATCTTCTCGTCGCCGTAGTCGACGAAGAACGGCAGCACCGGCGCCTGAATCACGGCGGCGACGAACAGCTCGAAGACGATTGACAGGCCGAGCACCCAGCGCAGCGCTGACGACAGGGTGCGCAGCAGCTCGGCCCAGGTCAGGGTCAGGGCGAGAAACACCGCGGCGATGGTGGTGATCCACTGCAGGGTCACGCCGAGCGCGGCGGCTGCCGGGTAGGCCGACCAGGCGATCGACAGGGTCGCGAGCAGCATGAACGCCACGAGGGTCTTCGGAAAGCGGCGCCAGTTCAGCGCGGGTTTCTGCGTCACGAGCAGCGTGATGCTGCCGACAACGACGATGGCGGCGATCAGACCGAAACCCCACCAGCCGCCGACACTGCGCCAGAACTGTCCGGCGAGAACGCTGAACAGCACAAACGTCGAAAACATGCGGACGACGAAGCGACTCTGAACGGCGGGCATGGTTCCTAGGTTACCGGCGCGAGGGCCGCCAGCCGCGCCGCCCGCGCGGGGGTCGCATCCGCTCACGTCGCGTGGCTGCGGTGAGTGGTCGCACAACGCCCCATGGCTCGCGCGAGTGGTCGCAAATGGCCCCATGGATCGACTTCATGGGGCGATCTGCGCCCACTCGCGAGCGCGCCCCTCGCCCCATGGGGCGATCTGCGCCCACTCGCGCGCGACGTGTCAGAGATGGCCCTGTGGGCTCGGGCTGCGGGTCAGGCGCCGCCCTCGGCGAGAAAGCCGAGGCGTCGCAGCGTTTCGGTGTTGCGCACGTGCAGGCCCACATCCGCGATCGGCGTCGGAATGAGGCGCGCGGGGCCGGCGACGGCGTGCTCGGTGAGGCGCACGAGGCATCCGTGGCCGCCTTCTCGTTCACGCACGTCGATCGCCACGTGCGCCTCGCCGATCGGCCAGCCGCGGGCGGTGAAGAGGGCGTGGCGCGGGGGATCCCACTCGAGCACCGAGGTGGTGTCGTCGAGCAGGGCCGGCCAGACGCCGACCGAGTGGTGGATGGCGCTGCCCGGCGACGGCCACGCGTCATCGACGGCCCGCATGCGGCTCGCGCCGACGACCCAGGTCGGGTAGAGCCAGCCGTCGGCGAGCACCTCGAAGACGCGCTCGGGCGGGCAGGAGAAGAAGGCGTGGTTCACGGCCATGGCGGGTCTTTCGGTTCGGGGTGGGCGTGCGGGTCGGAGTAGGGCGGGTCTCTGCGGGGCGGCGTCGGTCAGGTGAGCCGGGGCAGCCGCGTCGGCGACAGGTCGGGCGGCTCGGCGAGGCCGTACTCGTGCTGCAGGGCGCTGAGCGCGGCCCGAAATCCGGGAAGGCCGTGCACGCCAGGGCCCGGCGGCGTCGACGAACTGCACAGGTAAACGCCCGGCAGCGGGGTTCGCCAGGGATCGGGCGACAGAACCGGGCGACGGATGAGCTGGCCCACCGTGATCTCGCCGGCCGCGAGATCTCCGCCGACCAGGTTGGGGTTGAGGCGCTGCAGCTCGGCGGCGGTGCGACTGTTCGAGCCGAGGATGGTGTCTCGAAATCCCGGCGCGTAGCGCTCGATCTGCCGGGTGACGATCTCGGTCTGGTCGCGGGTGCTGCCGCTCGGCACGTGCGTGTACGCCCACAGGGTGTGGCGGCCGTGCGGTGCCCTGGTCGGGTCGAACAGGCTCGGCTGCGAGACGAGCACGTAGGGGAAATCGGCGTGCCGGCCGCGGGCGACCGCGTTCTCGGCCCGCACGAGCTCGGCGCGGGTGCCGCCAAGGTGCAGCGTGGCCGTCTGAGCGAGGTGTGGGTTGGCCCACGGCACCGGCTCGCTCAGGGCGAAGTCGACCTTCGCCGCCGCGTTGCCGTAGCGAAAAGCGGCGAGCGAGCGGGCGTATCCGTCGGGCAGGGCGTCGCCGGCGAGGGCGAGCAGGGCCCGCGGGGTCACGTCGAGCAGCACGATGCGGGCCTTCGGCAGGTCGCGCAGGTCGTCGATGCGGGTGTTCGTCACGATCTCGCCGCCGTGCGCCAGCAGGTCGTCGGCGAGGGCCTGAATGATGGCGCCGCTGCCGCCGACCGGAATCGGCCAGCCCCCGGCATGCCCGTGCACCGCGAGCGTGAGACCTGCCCCGGCCGTGGCGAGGCTCGGCAGCGGGCGGATCGAGTGCGCGATCACCCCGGTCAGCAGGGCCGGTGCGGCGACGCCTCGAAAGCGCAGGTTCCAGAAGGGGGAGCCCTGCTCGAGGGCGCGCAGGCCGAAGCGGGCCACGGTGAGCGGATGCCGTGGCACGCGCAGCAGGGTGTCCCCGGTGAATTCGGCCACGGCATCCGCTTCGCGAACGAGTGGGGCGAAGAAGCGGCGCCAGGCCGGGCCGTCACGGCCGAGGTCGTCGACGGTGCGCTCGAGGTCACGCCAGGCGAGCGCGGCGGCGCCGTGTTCGAGCGGATGCCCGTACGACAGCGGGGGCACCACCAGACTGATGCGCTCGGCCAGCCCGAAGCGGCGGAAGAACTCGCTCGCGACGGCCATCGGGTGCACGGCGGATCCCACGTCGTGATGAAAGCCGGGCAGGGTCAGCTCGGCGGTGGCCGCGCCGCCGCCGATGCGCGGGGCCTGCTCGTAGACCCGCACGCTGAGGCCCGCGCGGGCGAGGGTGACGGCGGCGGCAAGTCCGTTCGGGCCGGAACCGACGACGATCGCGTCGGGTGCACCGCCGGGGGTCGCGGGGGTCGCGGGTGTCGCGGAGGAAGCCATGCGCCGAACCTACCCCGTTCCCTTGTACGAGAGTGAGAAGTTGTGGCGCTTCCCAAGCGTGTGAAGCGCTGGGAAGCACGTGCTCACTCGCGCGCGGGTGGCGGCATCCGTTTGCTGCCCGGTATGGCAGGGGATGTCCAGGGGCGCGCCGACACGGGAGTCCACACGGGGGACGCCCCGGCTCACGAGGCAGCCCCACGGCCGGCGGCAGGAATTGCGGGACGGGTGAGGGGAGGCATCCTGAGGGTGTCGAACAGGGTGTCGAACAGGGTGTCGAACGTGACCCATGGGGCCATTGTTGGCTTTTCGTCAGCGAGATGCCAACATCCGCCCCATGAGGCAGCTCATGGCTGCGCGAGAAGCCAAAAATAGCCCCTTGGATCGACGTGAAGGGGCTATTTTTGGCGTCTCGCGTCGGCGAACACCTGCCCATGGGGCCATTGTTGGCTTCTCGTCAGCGAGATGCCAACATCCGCCCCATGAAGCTCCGGGCACCGAGCGCGCCACCGTGAGAAACCACGAAACGCCCCATATATCTATCCTCTGGGCGCTCGTGGCTACAGAGCGGATGCCCCACCCGCGCTACACGAAGGCGGCCTGGCCGGTGATCGTGCGGCCCACGATGAGGGTGTTCATCTCCTGGGTGCCCTCGTAGGAGTAGATCGCCTCGGCGTCGGCGAAGTGCCGGGCCACGTTGTACTCGAGCGTCACGCCGTTGCCGCCGAACAGTTCGCGGCACCAGGCCACCGTCTCCCGCATGCGGCTCGTCGTGTAGGCCTTCGTGAGTGCGGAGTGCTCGTCGCGCTGGGTGCCCTCGTCGAGCAGCTGCGACACCCGCACGACCATGCCGAGGCTCGCCGTGATGTTGCCGAGGCTCTTCACGAGCAGGTCCTGCACGAGCTGGTGCCCGCCGATCGGCTTGCCGAACTGCTCGCGCGACTTCGCGTAGGCGACCGCGGCGTCGTAGGCGCCGATCGCGTTGCCGACGGCGGCCCACGACACCTCGGCGCGGGTCAGGCGCAGCACTCGGGCGGTGTCCTTGAACGAGTTGGCGTTCTGAAGGCGCATCCGCTCGGGCACGACGACGTTCTCGAGCACGATGTCGGCGTTCTGCACGGCGCGCAGGCTGATCTTGCCCTCGATCTTCGTGGTCGTGAAGCCGGGGGTCCCCCTGGACACGAGAAAGCCCTTGACCTGGTTGTCGGCGGTGTCCTTGGCCCAGATGATGGTGATGTCAGAGAAGGTGGCGTTGCCGATCCAGCGCTTGGCGCCGTTCAGGGTCCAGGAGTCGCCGTCGCGGGTCGCGGTGGTGGTGAGGCCCTGCGCCGCGTCACTGCCGGAGAGCGGTTCGGTCAGCCCGAACGCGCCGATGACCTCGCCGGAGGCGATGCGCGGCAGCCACTCGGCGCGCTGCTCGGCGGAGCCGCAGACGCTGATCGTGCCCGCGGCGAGGCCGTTCTGCACGCCGACGAAGGTGGCGACGGATGCATCCACTCGCGCCATCTCGAGCGCCACGAAACCGCGGAACACGGCCGAATTCTCAAACGGGCGAGTCTCTTCCCAGCCGAAGGAGTAGGCCCCGAGCGCGGCGAGCGGCTTCACGATCTGCATCGGAAACTCGGCGCGGTCCCAGCATCCGTTTGCGATGGGCCGCACGTCGGACTCGAGGTAGGCCCGCAGTGCGACGAGGGCGGCCTTCTCCGGCTCGGACAGCAGGTTCTCGTAGCCGAAGAAGTCGCTCGCGAGGGGCTTGAAAACGGCGAGCGGCTGCGGGTCGAGGGAATCATCAAGTGCCAGCAGGGGGTCGGTCATGGTGTGCTCCATTGCAACGGGTGAACGCGGCGCACGGCCGCGTTCGGCGCCGGGCGTCGGGACCGGCGCCGGGTGACTCGAGCGTCAGCCTAGGCGAGCCGGCTGGGTGCGCCCGAAGTGGTTGGTAGTTTGGTCTAAACCGAGTGGGACTGGAGCAGGACATGTTTGTGGGCATCACCAACACACCGCGAAATTACGCCTGGGGATCCCCGACCGCGATTGCGACGCTGCTCGGTCGCGAGCCGTCCGGTCAGCCGGAGGCCGAGCTCTGGCTTGGCGCGCACGCCGGATCGCCCGCCGTCATCACACACCCGGAACGGGTGAATGGCGCCCAGAACCTGCTGGAGTGGATCACAGCCGACCCCGAGACGGCGCTCGGGTCGGCGCTCGCGTCGACCGCGCCGACGGATGCCGCGGGCGGCCCCGAGACGCCGGCCGAGGCATCCGCTGCCCCGCATCTGCCGTTCCTGCTGAAACTGCTCGCCGCGGCCGCGCCGCTGTCGCTTCAGGCCCACCCGAGCACGGAGCGCGCCCGCGCCGGCTTTGCGCTGGAGAACGCCGCCGGTATTCCGGTGCAGGCCGGAAACCGCAACTACCGCGACCCGTTTCACAAGCCGGAGCTGATCTTCGCGCTGAGTGAGAACTTCGAGGCGCTCTGCGGGTTTCGCGGGCTGGCCGAGATTCACCGCATCATCGAGGAGCTGCGCGCCCTCGACGTGGCCACCGAAGATCCGCAGTCCGGGGCGATCGACGCTCTCGAGCAGCATCTGACCGCACCCGACCCCCTGCAGAACACCGTGGACTGGCTGCTGCGCGACGGGCGCGGCGGCGACTCCGGCGAGGTCGCCTGGCTCGTCGAACGGGTCGTCGCGCTCGCCGACCACGCCGCGTTCCTCGCCGACGGGGGAGCGGTGATCTCGTTCGCCACGGAACTCGCGACGGTGCGGGAACTCGCTGCCGCCTACCCCGGCGACCCCGGAATCGTCATCGCCCTGCTGCTCAACCGGGTCACGCTGAAGCGCGGCGAGGCGCTCTACCTGCCGGCCGGCAACATACACGCCTACCTGTCGGGCCTCGGCGTCGAGATCATGGCGGCCTCCGACAACGTGCTGCGCGGTGGCCTGACGCCCAAGCACATCGACATTGACGAGCTGCTCGCCGTGCTCGACTTCGTGCCGAGCCCGGTGCCGCGCCTCGCGCCGATCGAGCGTGCCCCCGGGGTGAACGTGTACCGGCCGGGCGTGCCCGATTTCGAGCTCGTTCACATTCAAGCGGATGCCCCGGTGCCGGCCCCGAAAGCCGGTTCCGATGGTGTCGCTTCGGGTGGTGCCGGCTCCGCTGACGCCGCCGGCTCCCTGACCGCGGCGGTGCCCATGCGCCAGGTCACCCTGCACGGTCCGGCGATCGCACTCTGCACGGCTGGCGGTTTTCTCGTGGCCGGGGCCGGGGCATCCGTCACCCTGAAGCGCGGCGAGAGCATGTACGTGACCCCCGACGAGGGCACCCTCACCTTCGCCGGCGCGGGCGAGGTCTTTCTGGCCACGACCGGCGCCTGACCCGCGGGCCTCGGCCGCGCTGGGGTTGGGCGCAGGTGCCGCGGACCGACGTGACTGCCGCGCGGCGGCTTCGGCGGCTTCGGCGGCGGATGCCGCGGCGCAGCTACCGCGTTCCGGCGCAGCTACCGCGTTCCGGCGCAGCTACCGCGTTCCGGCGCAGCTACCGCGCAGCGTGGCCCGGATCGCGGCTGCGGGGCCGTCGCGGCGAGCTGCGCGGTACTAACGCCCCAGCGCGGTAGGCGCGCCTACCGCGCAGCGGCGCAACTACCGCGTTGCTCCTGCTGGCCCGGCCAGCGGGGTGGCGCAACCACCGCGTAACGGCGCAACTACCGCGTTGCGCGGCGTCGTCCGGTACTGGCCGGCGGATGCTGGGGCGCAACTACCGCGCAGCGGCGCAACTACCGCGTTGCTCCTGCTGGCCCGGCCAGCGGGGTGGCGCAACCACCGCGTACCGGCGCAATTACCGCGTACCGGCGCAGCTACCGCGTACCGGCGCAGCTACCGCGCAGCGTGGTCGGGGCCGCTTCGGTGGCGGATGCTCGGATCGAACGTGCCCCGCGTGCCCCGCGTGCCCCTCGTGCGCCTCGTGCCCCTCGTGCGCCCGCAAGCTGCACGGGCGCCGGAACCTGGCATCGCGTTGCGCGACGGAAAGCTGCGGGTGAGCCCGAAACGTGCAGCGCTGTGCCCTCGTGCGCGCCACGGCCGCACGGGCGCGTGGCCTGCCAGGCGCACGAGCAGTTGTGGGGCGCAGCAACATCGAACGCCCGGAGAAACACCCGCGCGGGCTCGCGGGCGACGGGCCTCATTCAGCCGACGGATGCTCGGGTCGGGCCGCACCCGAACGGTAGGCTCCTAGGGCGGCCCGTCGGGGCCACGGAGAGTGCGAGGGCATCATGGCTTGGCTGGTAACCGGCGGCGCGGGATACATCGGATCGCACGTCGTGCGGGCATTTCTCGCGGAGGGCATTGACGTGGTCGTCATCGACGACCTCTCCAGCGGCCACGAAGAGTTTGTGCCGGCGAACGTTCCGTTCGTGCGTGGCTCGATCCTCGACGGCGGTCTGCTGCTCGACACTTTCGCCAACCACGCCATCACCGGCGTCGTGCACGTCGCCGGGTTCAAGTACGCCGGCGTGAGCGTGCAACGCCCGCTGCACACCTACGAGCAAAACGTGACCGCGACGGCCGTGTTGCTCGCGGCCATGGACTCCGCGAATGTGCGCCGCATGGTGTTCTCGTCGAGCGCCGCCGTCTACGGCACCCCGCACACCGACCTCGTCACCGAGGCCACGCCGAAGAGCCCGGAGTCGCCCTACGGCGAATCCAAGCTCATCGGTGAGTGGCTGCTGCGCGACATGGCGGTCGCGACCGGCCTGAACCACACGAGCCTGCGGTACTTCAACGTCGTCGGCTCCGGCACGGTCGACCTGCGCGACACCAGCCCGCACAACCTGTTTCCGCTCGTCTTCGATGCCCTGCTGGCCGGGCGCATCCCACGCATCAACGGCAACGACTACGCCACGCCCGACGGCACCTGCGTGCGCGACTACATCCACGTGGCCGACCTGGCCGTATCCCACGTCGCCGCCGCGCGTCGCCTCGATGCCGGTGAGCCGATTGAAGCCGTCTACAACCTCGGCAGCGGCGACGGTGTGTCGGTCGGCGAAATCATGTCGACCGTCGCGGCCGTCACGGGCATCGACTTTCTGCCCGAGATCGCGCCGCGCCGCGCCGGGGACCCCGACCGCATCGTGGCGTCCGGTGACCTCGCGGCCCGCGATCTGAACTGGCAGATGCGCCACAGCCTCGACGACATGGTGCGCACGGCGTGGGAGGCCGGCCAGGCAGCGCTGCCGGTCTGACGCGCGATCTAACGATTAGCCCCCCAAACGGGCCAGTTTGCGCGGTTGGGCGCGTCGCAACTCTCCATCCTGCGTTGAGGGTTTACGATTCCCGGCTTGACTCAATCGAATTACACCGGTGTAATTAGGTGTGCGCACGTACGGTGCGTCGAAATCGGTGGGAGACAGGGTGGGAGACGACATGCACGATTCGGAGTCGCAATCCGCAGTTCCCGACGATTGGTTCGTCGATCCCGTACAACTCGGGGTTCCCGGAGTTCGGCGCTCAACGCCCCAAGACGACTCCGTTCGCGGCTCGGGCATCGTGCCCGACGCGACGCTCGCGTGGCAGACCGATTCGCTCTGCGCGCAGACCGACCCCGAAGCCTTCTTTCCCGAAAAGGGCGGCTCAACCCGCGACGCCAAGAAAATCTGCACGTCGTGCGAGGTGCGCGCCCAGTGCCTCGACTACGCGCTGGCCAACGACGAACGCTTCGGTATCTGGGGCGGCCTCTCCGAACGGGAACGCCGCAAGCTCCGCAAACGCGCGTAGACCTCCCTCGCCGTCGCTCGCCCGTCGCAGGTCCGTCACCCGGATGGGGGACGAATATCGGGCGCGCCCCCCGCGCCTCCCGGCCATGGCCGCCGCGGCGTTCTAGGCTAGGACCGATATGCAACCGAGAGTCACGGCCATCCTCGTCGCCCGCAATGGGGCGACTCACCTTGAGCGAACTCTCGAGGCCCTGCGTTCCCAAACCCGTCGGCCCGACATCGTCATCATGGTCGATTGCGGCTCGACGGATGCCACGGGTCGCCTCATGGCCGACTACGGCCCCACCCAGCTGATCACCGCGGGCGCCGACCTGAACTTCGGTCAGGCCATCGCGACGGCGGTGCGCGTGACCGCCGCGCCGGAGAACGACCACGAGATGCTCTGGCTGCTCGCCCAGGACAGCGCTCCCGAACCGGGCGCCCTCGACGCGCTGCTGGGAGAGCTGGAGATCGCGGCATCCGTCGCCGTCGCCGGACCGAAGGTGCTCGACTGGGGCGCCGGCGAGTACATTCACGACTTCGGCGAATCCGTCACGCCGCTCGGCGCGACCGTGACCCTCGTCGAGAGCGAACTCGACCAGGGCCAGCACGACGGCATGAGCGACGTGCTCGCCGTCAGCGCCGGCGGCATGCTCGTGCGCCACACCGTCTGGCTGCAGCTCGGAGGCTTCGACCCGGCACTGCCGACCGTCGACGACTCCCTCGACTTCTGCATTCGCGTGCGCCTCGCCGGGTACCGGGTGTCGGTCGTCGCCGCCGCTCGTGTCACCTCCGCTGGGGCCGGCATCGCCGGCCCGAACCAGTCCTCTCGCGGCAAGCTGCGCCGCCGCCGGCTGCGCGCCGAACGCTCCGCCCAGCTGCACCGCCGGCTCGTCTACTCCCCGGCCTGGGCGCTCCTGTTCCACTGGCTCTCGCTGGTGCCGCTCGCTCTGCTACGTTCGCTCGGGCAGCTGCTGCGCAAGGAACCCGGCGCAATCATCGGTGAATTCTCGGCCGCGTTCGGGGCAGCCCTGCACGGGCTGCGAGTGCGCAGCTCCCGTAAACGCTTCGCGGCGACCCGGGTGCTCGGCTGGGCCTCGATCGCGACCCTGCGGGTGCCCTCCGTCGAGGTGCGGCGCCGGCACGCCCTGCAAAAAGAGGCCAGCCTGTTCATGGCCAGGGGCGACCGCCCCGAGATCCGCTTCTTCTCCGGCGGCGGCGCCTGGTCGGTGCTGACGGCCCTGGTCGTGGGCCTGGCCATCTTCGCGCCGCTGCTCGGCGCGTCGACACTGACCGGCGGCGGACTGCAGCCCCTCTCGGGCAGCCCGGCCGAACTCTGGGCCAACGTCGGCTACGGCTGGCGTGACATCGGAATCGGCTTCGTCGGCGCCGCAGACCCCTTCGCCGCGGTGCTCGCCGTACTCGGGTCGCTCTCGTTCTGGAACCCCTCGACCGCGCTCGTGCTGCTCTACCTGCTGGCCCTGCCGCTCGCCTCCCTCGGCGCCTGGCTCGCGGCCGCCCGCCTCACCGAACGCGGTGCCCTGCGCGCCGTCGCCGCGATCCTCTGGATCTTTGCCCCCACCTTCCTGAGCGCTCTCGCCGAGGGGCGGCCCGCCGCGATCCTCGTGCACCTGCTGCTGCCCTGGCTGTTCTTCGCCGGATTCGCCGCCGGCCGCTCGTGGTCGGCATCCGCTTCGGCGGCGCTGCTGTTCGCCGCGATCATCGCCTGTGCGCCCTCGCTCGCCCCCGCCCTGCTGCTGATCTGGCTCGTCGCCACGATCACGAGCGGGCGCAGCGTCATGCGCTACATCGGTATTCCGCTGCCGCTCATCGCCCTGGCCCTGCCGCTCGTGATCGACCAGAGCCTGCGCGGCACCTGGCTGGCGCTGCTCGCCGACCCGGGCGTGCCCGTCGCAAGCACCGAAGTCACCGGCTGGCAGCTGCTGCTCGGGTTCCCGTCGGGGCAGCTCGGCGGCTGGACCCCCATGCTGCAGGCACTCGGCGTGCCCGGCGCCGAGTATGTGATCGGCGCCCTCCTGGCCCCGATCGCCATTCTCGCCGTGCTCGCCCTGTTCCTGCCCGGCTCCCGCGCGGCGACGGTCGCCCTGGTCACCGCCGTGCTCGGCTTCGGCACCGCCTTCGCCGCCACCCACCTGTTCGTCGCCGCCGCCGGCGCGACGACGGTCAACGTCTGGGCCGGTTCCGGCCTCAGCCTGTACTGGCTCGGCCTGATCGGCGGCACGATCCTCGCCGTGCGCGGGCTGCGCCGCTTCGCCTTCGCCCCCGCCGTCACCGCCGCGATCCTGCTCGTCATCGTCGCAGCCCCCCTGGCGGCGGCGATCCCGCTCGGCACCTCCGTCGTCGCGGAGGGCATCGACCGCACCCAGCCGGCCTTCGTGTCGGCCGAGGCTCGGCTCGACCCCCGGGTCGGCACCCTGCAGCTCACGCCGCAGCCCGACGGCGGAGTTCTCGTCACCGTGCTGCGCGGCGACGGCGAAACCCTCGACAACCAGTCCACGCTCGAAAGCACCGACCGCACCCTCAGCGCGCAGCAGCGGGACCTCGCCGACCTCGCCGGCAACCTCGTCTCCCGCAGCGGATTCGATGCCGGCACGGCCCTGACCGAACTCGGCGTGCGCTTCGTTGTGCTGCAGCCCGCCGGCAGCGCGGCCGGAGTCGCGAGCGTCGACGGTCAGGTCGAGGCCTCGAGCGCCGGCGGTTCGAGCACCGATGCGTCCGACACGTCCGACTCGTCCGTCGTCACGACCGCGGACGCGGCGACGCTCGAGGCCGTCGCGACCGAACTGCGCACGGCGACGGCGCTCGACGCCAACGCGGCCCTCGCGCCCGTCGGCGACACCGCCTTCGGCCGACTGTGGCAGCACGAATCGCCGGCGGATGCCGCCACGACGGCGGCCATTCCGGCCCACGCCGGCGGGGCCTACGGCTACCTCACCCTGCTCGTCATGATCGTCGTCGTCGGCGCGACCGTGCTGCTGTCGATCCCGACCGGCGCCGGCCGGGAGGCCGTGCGCCAGGCCAACCGCGACGCCATCCGCCGCGCCAGCCGCACGAGCGTCAAGCAGAAGAAGCGCTTCGGACGTCTCACGGCACGCCGCGCGGCGACCCGTGTGCCCGCGCCGGTGCCCGACGCCAGCAGCCTGCCGCCGGAGAGTGCGCCCGGGCCCGAACCCGATCCCGATTTCGACGCGGATTCCGACAGTGATGCCGAGGCGTCCGACTTCGATTCCGGAACGTCGATCCCCGACCACTTCGATCATCCCGACCGGGCGGCACAGCCCGACCAGCCAGCCACCGCATCACCCCGCAGTCCCGAGGAGCCCGACAATGCCCGATAAATATGCGGTGACCCGCGGCATTGCGCGCATCGGCGGCCGTATTGTGGCCGGATTCGTGGTGCTCGCCGTCGCCGCCGGCGTCGTCACGGCCGCGATCGCACTGCCGTGGCCGACGTTTGAGGTGCCCCCGGCATCCGCGATTATCTCGCCGACGCCGAGCGAGCAGCAGCGGGTCTGCCCCGGGCCGGTGCTCGCCCTGGCCGAGGATTCCAGTCAGGCCCAGGCCGCGACATCCGTCGGCCGCGCCGAGTCCGTCTACGATGCCTGGTCGGAGGCCGCCGGCCTGGTCGACGTCACCGCGAGCGACCTCGACGCCGTCGACAACCTGTCCGCAGATGGCACGGCCGCACCCGAAGAACTCACGGTGCCCGCGCCGGAGGGCGCGACCGTCGCACCGCTCGTGTCGGGCAGCCAAAGCCAGGTGCTCGCGACCGAAACGCTCACCGGGCTCGCCGTCGCCGCCTGCGGCGAGGCCGCGAGCGATGCCTGGCTGGTCGGCGGCTCGACCGACGTCGGCCGCAGCACCCTCGTCTTGCTCAGTAACCCGACCACCGTGCTCGCCACCGTCAGCCTCACCGTCTACGGCGAGACCGGCGTCGTTGACGCCCCCGGAGCGTCGGGCATTCTCGTGCAGCCGGGGGAGCAGCGCGTCGTCTCGCTCGCCGGCCTCGCCCCGAACCTCATCTCGCCGATCGTGAACGTGCAGTCGACCGGCGGACAGGTCGCGGCCACGCTGCAGCAGAGCAGCATTCGCGGCATCGAGCCCGGCGGTGTCGACCTGATCGGCGCCACCGGCGTGCCAGCCCTCGAGCAGACCATCGCCGGGTTGAACGTGACCATCGAGCCGCTGCCGGAGCAGTCGGCCGATCCGGACGCGATTCCGTCTGTGCGCCTGATGGCCGTCGGGGACTCCCCGGCGACCGTGCAGGTCGGCGTGACGAGCGCCGCCGGCACCGCGGCGGGCAGCTCCACGCAGGTCGAGCTCGAGCCGGGAATCGCCACCCAGGTGCCGTTCCCCGAGCTCACCGTCGGCAGCTACTCGGTGCAGGTCACCTCCGACGCACCCGTCGTGGCCGCGGCCCGCACCTCGGCCGTCGGTACCGCCGGCCGCGACTTCGCCTGGTACCCGTCGTCGAACGAACTGGCCGGCGATTTTCTGGTCAGTGTCGCCGCAGGCCCCTCGCCGACCCTGCACCTTGTCAATACCGCGACGACGGATGTCGACCTGGTCGCCACCCCGACCTCGGGCGAGACCCTGCGCGTCACGGTGCCGGCCGGCGCCCGAGCCGATCTGCCGCTGGCCGCATCCGCTACCTATGTCGTGACCGGCGGTGAGACTACGATCGCCTCGGTCGGGTATGT
Source organism: Cryobacterium frigoriphilum (assembly GCF_004403305.1). Taxonomy (GTDB): domain Bacteria; phylum Actinomycetota; class Actinomycetes; order Actinomycetales; family Microbacteriaceae; genus Cryobacterium; species Cryobacterium frigoriphilum. Next base: position 62,859 of record NZ_SOHE01000040.1, read on the forward strand.
TGGCGACGGTCAGCTCGCGTCGTTTGCGCTCAACCCGGCCGGCCCGCTCGCCGAGGCGATTCGGGTCTACCTGCACTGATCTGACCTGTGACCGTTCGTGACCGTGACCCCTTGGAGCCATCCGTGACCCCCAGCGACCTCGCCCAGATTGCCGTCATCGGCGGATCCGGCCTGTATCAACTCTTTGCCCCCGAGCAGTCGACCGTGCACGAGATTGCCACGCCCTACGGCTCGGCGAGCGTCACGGTCGGCCAGCGCGCCGGCCGCCGCGTCGCGTTTCTGCCGCGGCACGGCACCGGGCACTCGGTCGCCCCGCACCTCATCAACTACCGCGCCAACATCTGGGCCCTCGCGAGCCTCGGCGTGAAGGCGATCATCTCCTCGGCCGCGGTCGGGGGCGTCAACCCCGAGTATCCGCCGGGACTGCTCGTGGTCACCGACCAGTTCATCGACCGCACGAGCGGGCGCCCCGACACCTTCTACGAGCACGGATCGGTGCAGCACCTCTCGGCCGCCGACCCCTTCGACCCCGTGCTGCGTCGCGTCGCGATCGACGCCCTCGAGGCGCTCGATGAGCAGTTCGCCGCGACCGGAACCGTCGTCATCATCCAGGGTCCGCGCTTTTCGACCCGCGCCGAATCGGTCTGGTTTCGCGCTGTCGGCGCCGACATCGTGAACATGACCCAGTACCCAGAGGTCGTGCTCGCCTCCGAGCTGAACATGAGCACCGTCAACCTGTCGTTCGTGACCGACGCCGACGCCGGCCTCAGCCCCCGCGAGGCCGAGCCGGGCGCGGCGAATGCTGAGGCGACCCCGGCGACGGATGCCGTCACCGCCGACCTCGTGTTTCGTCGCCTCGCCGAGGCCCAGCCTCGCATCCTCGCGGCGATCGACGGCATCCTGCGCGCCCTGCCCCGGGACTTCGCGCCCCGGGCCCTCATCGCGCCGGCCGAGGTGCGCGCCGTGCTCGAGCGCGAGGTGCAGCACCATCCCGCATTCGAGCTGCCGCCGCTGAACCCGCCCGCTGCCGCTGCCGCTGCCCACGGCTCGGCGCCGGCTGCGACGAACACGACCGCCGCGTCGACCGGCCCGGCGGCCGACGCCCGATGAGCCTGCACGTTGCGGGCCCGACTGCTGCGGGCGCGACTGTGCCGGGCCCGACTGTGCCGGGCACTGTGTCGGGGCAGACCGTGCCGGGCACTGTGTCGGGCCAGACCGTGCCGGGCACTGTGTCGGGCGCGACTGTGCCGGCCTTTCCTGATGCGGGCGCGACTGCTGCGGCCCTTCCTGATCCGGGCCGGCCTGGCGCGGGGGACCGCGCCCGCCATCTGCTCGTCACGGGCGGGGCCGGCTTCATCGGCGGCGCGATCGTGACCGCCGCCCTCGAGCGGGGTTACCGTGTGCGGGTGCTCGACTCCCTGCGCCGCGACGTGCACGGCGCACCGCCGACGCTCGACCCGCGGGTCGAGTTGCTGATCGGTGACGTCACCGACCCGGCCGCCTGCGCCGCCGCCCTCGACGGCATCGACGTGGTCTGCCACCAGGCGGCGAAGGTCGGCCTCGGCGTCGACTTCGCCGACGCGCCCGACTACGTGCACAGCAACGAGGTGGGCACCGCGGTGCTGCTCGCCGCGATGGCGACCGCGGGCATCCGTCGCCTGGTTCTGGCCTCGTCGATGGTCGTCTACGGGGAGGGCAGCTACCTAGGCCCGCACGGCTTCACCCGGCCCGCGCCGCGCCGCGCCGCCGACCTCGACGCCGGGCGGTTCGATCCGCTCGACCCGGCCACCGGCGCTGCACTGGAGCCCGTGCTCGTGTCCGAAGACGACCCGGTCGACCCGCGCAACGTCTACGCGAGCAGCAAACTCGGCCAGGAGTACCTCGCCACCGCCTGGGCCCGTTCCACCGGCGGCCGGGTCGCCGCGCTGCGTTACCACAACGTGTATGGGCCAGGGATGCCGCAGAACACGCCGTACGCCGGCGTCGCCTCGCTGTTCCGCTCGGCCCTCGAACGTGGCGAGACCCCGCGCGTGTTTGAGGATGGAGCGCAGCGGCGGGACTTCGTGCACGTGCGGGATGTTGCATCCGCCAACCTCGCGGCGCTCGAGTGGACCGCGGCCGAGGCTGGGGAGTTTCGCGCCTTCAACGTGGGCAGCGGGGTCGTGCACACGATCGGTGAGATGGCGGCGGAACTCGGCCGCGCCGCCGGTGGGGTGGTGCCCGTTGTGACGGGGGAGTATCGCCTCGGGGATGTGCGGCACATCACGGCGTCGTCGGAGCGGTTGCGCAGTGAGCTGGGCTGGGCGGCAGCAGTGAGCTTCGAGGATGGAATGCGCGAGTTCGCGACGGCACCGCTGCGGGCAGCGGTGAAGTAGGTCGAGGGCTCGGGCCATGACGCGGGAGTCGGGGCGAAGGGCGCCAAGACCATGCGCGCGGCTCCCGGGGCAGCTGGCCTGGGCTTGCGCGTCGCCGCGCGTGAGATGTCAGAGGTGGCCCCGTGGGCGCGGGCGGATTTAAGGGGCGATCTGCGCCACCTCGTGAGCGGAGTGTCACAGATGGCCCCTTGGGCGGCGGTGGTTCTCGGAGACTGACCCTTCCCGGGAGCGCTGCACGGAGGCAAGGGGCATATTGTGGCTTTTCGTGAACGAGAAGCCACAAAGCGCCCCTTGAACGCTCTCTCCCTTCGACGAGACGCCAAAATTTGCCCCTTGAGACGATCTGAAGGGGCAATTTTTGGCTTCTCGTGGCTTCGCCACGTGCGTGAAGGGGCCGATTTTGGCTTCTCGTGAGCGAGACGCCACAATATGCCCCATGGTCGCCGGGGCACGCATCGACCGCGCGGCAATTGGGGTTCTGCGGGGCGAGAGCGGCGGACGGGCATTCCCGCGGCAGCGGATGCCCCGCCGCTGCACCGAAAGAGCGGCCGCCTACGCGGGGTGGGCCGGGAGAAACACGTCGAAGCGACATCCGCCGTCTCGGTTGTAGACGACCACTTCACCGCGGTGGGCCTGCACGATGCCCTGCACGATGGCGAGGCCCAGGCCGGCACCGCCGGTGCGGCCGGGCTGGCCGTGCTGGTCCGGGGGAGTGCGGGGCGAGCTGGCCCGCCAACCGGCCTCGAAGACCCGACCCAGGTCGTGTTCGGGGATGCCGCCGGCCGTGTCCTGCACGCTGATCACGGCGCGGCCGTCGGCGTGTTCGAGAGCGGAGACGACGATCGGGCTGCCGGGCGCGGACTGTTGCATCGCGTTCATGACGAGGTTGCCCACGACCCGGGCGAGCTCTCGAGGATCGGCGAGCACGGTGAGCCCCTGCTCGCCCTCGAAGCGCAGATCGAGCGATTTCGCGGCCGCGACCGGCGCGAGGTCGGCCACCGTGTCGCTGATCAGGTCATAGAGCGAAACGGGTTCGAGGGCCAGCTGCAGGGTGCCGGCGTGAATGCGTGACAGCGCGAACAGATCATCGACCATGCCCGTGAGCCGGTCGACCTGCCCGCGAATCTGCGCGTAGTAACGGTCGGGGTCTTCAACCATGCCGTCTTCGAGGGCCTCGGCCATGGCCCGGATGCCGGCGAGCGGCGTGCGCAGGTCGTGAGAGATCCACGCCACCAGCTCCCGGCGGGAGCCCTCGACCCGGTCCTCGCGGGCGCGCAGTGCGGCGAGGCGTTCTCCCGTGGCCGCGAGCTCGCCGGCGAGGGCCGCGAACTCGTGGCTCGTGTGGCGGTCGGGGGAGGCCACGGGTTCGCCGCGCCCGATGCTCGCGGCCGCCGCGCGCAGGTAGCGGTTGTCGCGGGCGAGGGACCGGCCGAGCACGGCGGCCATCGAGACGGATACCAGCCCGGTCACCGCGGCGATCCAGTAGAACACGATGAGGTCGTCGGACGAGAGGTACATGAGAGAGGCGGCCGCGGCCATGCCGCTGACGAGCGAGGTGACCGTCGCGGCGGCCACGACCACGAGCTGAAGCACGAGCGACGAGCGGGACAGCAGGCGCAGCACGAGCAGGCCGAGACAGCCGACGATTGTCGCGCAGGCGAGTGCGAGGCCCGCCACGGCGAGCAGCGCCGAGGCGGTCATGGCGCGGCGACCGCCGGCAGCGAGGTCGCGGGCGGACCCGCGGTCGTGGGCGAGGTCGGCCCCGCGGTCGGACCTGAGGTCGGCACCGAGGTCGAGGGCGAGGTCGCGGGCGGCGGCGTGGGCGAGGGCGGCACCGCGGTCGAACCTGAGGACAAACCTGAGGACAAACCTGAGGTCGGCGCCGAGGTCATGGGCGACTCCGCGGGCGCATTCGGTGACCCGGGCGGCGCCGCCGGCACCGCGATCGGGCGTGGGGCAGCATCCGTCGCCCCGAGCACGATCGGATCGAAGCGATAGCCAACCCCCCAGACCGTGTTCAAGACCCGCGGATGCGCCGGGTCGGCCTCGATCTTCTCGCGCAGGCGCCGCACGTGCACCGTCACCGTCGACAGGTCGCCGAACTCCCAGCCCCAGACCGAGCGCAGCAGGTCTTCCCGGCTGAGTACCTTCGACGGCCGCCAGACGAGATAGGCGAGCAGGTCGAACTCGCGGCTGGTGAGCACGAGCGCCGTGCCGCGCAGGCGGATCTCGTGGGCGCCGAGGTCGAGCGAGAACTCGCCGACCTCGATCACGCCCTCTGGCAGCGACTCCGGCACGCTGCGCCGCAGCACCGACTGCACCCGCAGCACGAGCTCGCGCGGCGAAAACGGTTTCACGAGGTAATCGTCGGCGCCGGCTTCGAGGCCCTGGATGCGGTCCTCTTCCTCGCCGAGCGCGGTCAGCATGATCACCGGAATCGCCCAGTTCGTGCGCACCCGGCGGCAGACCTCGATGCCGTCAAGGTGCGGCAGCATGCGGTCGAGCACGACGAGGTCGGGGCGCAGTTGTTCGGCCAGGTGCAGCCCGCTGAGCCCGTCGAGGGCTTCATCGACCGTGAATCCGGCGGCGCGCAGGTACCGGCAGACGACCTCCGAGACGGTCGGGTCGTCGTCGATGACGAGAATCCGCCGGTCGGAGAGCGCGTCGGCGCGCATGCTGGCGAAAAATTGTGAGGGGGCCACGTTCTTTACCCTAGATGCCCCGGCCTGACAGTGCACCGGGTCGCAGCCTTCCGATTTTCGTAACGTTTCGTGCCCGGTTCTCCCAGCAAGCCCAACCTACTGTCGATACATGACGCAGAATCAGACGCTGGTAGACGTGGTGCTGCCGTGCCTCGACGAGGCCGGCGCCCTGCCCTGGGTGCTCGCGCGCCTGCCACAGGGCTATCGCGCGATCGTCGTCGACAACGGGTCGACGGATGGTTCCGCCGACATCGCCCGCAGCCTCGGCGCCACCGTCGTGCACGAACAACGGCGCGGATTCGGCGCCGCCGCCCACGCCGGCCTGCTCGCCGCGACGGCCCCCATCGTCGCTTTCTGCGACGCGGATGCCTCGATGAACCCCGAAGACCTGCCTCGGGTCGTCGACCCGGTCGCCGACGGCACTCGTGATCTGGTGCTCGGACGCCGCCGCCCGACCGTTGCCGGGTCGTGGCCCGTGCATGCGCGAATAGCAAATACCAGCCTTTCTTGGCGACTGCGCCGAATAACAGGTGTGACCATTCATGACCTCGGCCCGATGCGGGCCGCCTCCCGCGAGAAGCTCCTCTCCCTGAATCTGCAGGACCGCCGCAGCGGCTACCCCCTGGAGATGTTTCTGCGCGCCTCCGAAGCGGGGTGGCGCATCCACGAAGTGGATGTGCCCTACGCGCCGCGAGTCGGCCGCAGCAAGGTCACCGGTACCGTTCGCGGCACCCTGACGGCGATCGGCGACATGTCGCGCCTGCTGCGTGAGGTGCGCCGATGACTATCGTGGTCGTGATCGCGAAGGAGTGCCTGCCCGGCCGCGTGAAGACCCGCCTGCATCCGGCACTCAGCTACGAGGGCGCGGCCGAACTGGCGTCCGCGAGCCTCGACGACACCCTCGCGGCCGTCAACGCGCTCGAGGCGACCCACTCCGCGTTCCCGGCCCGGCGCATCCTCGCCTTTGACGGCGTGACACCGCCGCCCGCCGCGGCCGGCTGGGAGATTCTGCCCCAGGTCGACGGCGACCTCGACGAACGCCTCGCGGCGATCTTCGATACCTGCGACGAGCCCACCCTGCTCGTGGGAATGGACACCCCGCAGCTTTCGGCCGCGCTGCTCGCCCCGGTCTTCGCCGACTGGGCCGCCGCGGCGCGCCCCGGCCCCGGGCTGCGCTCGGCGACGACGGATGCCTGGTTCGGCCCCGCCGCCGACGGCGGCTTCTGGGCGCTCGGCCTGAACAAGCCAACGGGAGCGCTCATTCGCGGCGTCGCCATGTCGCGGGACGACACCGGAGCGACCCAGCTCGCCCGCCTTCAGGATGCCGGCCTGCGCGTGCGCATGCTCGACACCCTCGTTGATGTTGACACGATCGAGGCCGCGCACGACGTGGCCGCCCTCGCCCCCGACGGCCGCTTCGCGGCGACCCTCGAGGCCCTGACCGCCCCCGGCGTGACGACCGCCGAGGCCCTGACCGCCCCCGGCGTGACGG
>NZ_SOHE01000007.1 GCF_004403305.1 Cryobacterium frigoriphilum
GGCGACGGGCGCGGCGGCCGGCGCGGCGACTGCGGCAGCGGTCGCGGCGGTGTTCGTCGCGGGGCTCGCGGCGGTGTTCGCGGCGGTCGGGTGCGCCGAGTCGGCAGACTGGGTCTCGGTGTACTCGCCAAGCAGGCTGTCAGACTTCGCGCGCTCGGTCGCGGCCAGCAGGGCGGCGTCATGAGCCGCAGCATCATGAGCCGCCGCGTCATCCGCGCCCGCGTCCGGTGCGGCAGCGTCGGGTGCCGCCGCTCTGTGTGCCGCCGTCGCGGCCGGCGGGTAAGTCATTGCCGGTTCGGAGCGGGCCGGTTCGGAGCGGGCCGGTTCGGAGCGGGCCGGTTCGGCACGGTTCGTGTCGGCACGGTTCGTGTCGGCATCCGCGTCGGGCTTGGTCGTGCCGTCGTGGGGCGTGGTGTCGCTCATGCTGTACTCCTCGTGGCCGGGGCCGTTGATCTCTGCAGCAACCTTAGCAATGGGGGCCAGTCACACCCGGGAGCCACGGCCGAATTCTTCTGTCACCGTTCTCAGCCCACCTCGACGGCCGCACTGGCCTCGGCAGCGAGCGTCGGGTCGACGACCGGCGCGACGACCGAGCCGGGAGGCACGAGCACGTAGACGAGGCCCGTGATCTCGGCGTCGACCTGCTCCGTGAACTCGCTGTCAACCTGCGTCGTGATGCCGGTCACCAGAAAGAGCCTCGCTCCGGTCTGCAGACCGTCGACAAACTGCAGCACCTTCTCATAGTCGCCGTCCACCGAAATGCTGACTTTGAGAGCCGCGAGACTCTGCGCCGTAATGAGCGCATCGACCACGGTGGCCCCGGGCGTGTATGACTGGGCGTCGGCCACGGAAATGCCCGCGATGGTAACCGCGTTCGCGTCGGCGAGGGCGTCGATCTGGTTCACAAAGTCGGGGATCCCGGTTCCGTCGGGGATCGATGCCGTCATCGTGGCGAACTCGGCCGAGAGCCGGTTCTTGTCGCGCGAATCCTCGACGAGTTGCGCGAGAACCGCGGCGTGCGTGGTGTTGGTGACCAGCACGGTCGCCCGGCTCGTGTCCGCCGACGACGCCGCCGCGAGCGCGGGTTCGATGCCGAGAAACCAGCCCGCCAGCATGGCCACGAGGGCGGCGAACGCCGCGCCCGCCATCCACAGTCGACTCTTGTCCCGTTGGCTCTGCACCAGTTGGCTCTTGACCACTCGATTCGTCTGCATTAGTGCTCGCCCTCCGTGAACCGCTGTGCCAGCGCTTCATCGTTGATGTGCATCGTGATGGTGACCGTGTACGCGCCAGAGGCGTCATCGCGGGTGACCGATCCCGGAAGGGCATCGGCGAAACCGGGAAGGGTGGCCAGTGCGCGCAGCCAGGTGGGGACATCCGGCAGCACGAGGCTCGTGGCGGTGAACTGAACGGTCGCCAGGCGTGCCCCCTGCAGGGGCGCAGTCGCCTGCGTGTAGGCGGTGAGCGGCGATGCCGAGTCCACGTCGACCGTCTCGATCGCCACGCCGCCCGGCAGGGTCGCCTGCACCTGCTGCAGGTAGTCACGCCAGTCGATCTCGGTCGACGCGCCCACCCGCTGCGCGGCCCGGGCGAGCTCGACCTGGGTCTGCATCTCGCGAATGTCGGCGTATTTGCCCTGCTCGGCGACCAGGGCCACCGTGCGCGCCTGCTCACTCTCGAGCCGTCCCTGCGCGGTCGACGCGACGAAGTTGGCCGCACCGACCCCGAGCAGTGTGACAACGACCACGCCGATCACGCCGATACCGAGTCGGCGCCGACGCAAACGCTCGCGTCGTTCAGCCCGAATCTCCGGTGGCAGCAGGTCGACCCGGGGCTCGCCGCCCACCACGAGGGAGTCAGTCGCCGCGCGCTTCATGATGCGCTCCCCAGCGCCAGGCCCAGTGCCACCGTGTAGCGGGCGGCGCCGCCCGGCAGCGCGGCCGGGTCAAGGCCCACCGGCACGACGACGGATGCGAATGGGTCACCGGCAACGACGCCGATACCGGTCATCTCGGCCAGTGCACGGGACAGTCCCAGCAGCTGCGCGCCCCCTCCGGTCAGGATGATCTGACTCACGGCATCCTTCGGTCGGGTGTTGGCGTAGTAATTGAGGGTGTTGCGCAGGCTCACGAGCTGTTCTCCGATCACATCCGCGATGATGCCGGCGGCGTCCGTTCCGGCCGGCAGGGCGCTCCACGCCCCAGGACCGGCCAGTGCATTCACCGTGGCGAGCCCCACCTCACGCTTCAGACTGGCGGCCATTGCCGCATCCACTTCCAGACCGGTACGCAACGCCTGGCTGAGGTCGTCGCCACCGGTGGGGATGATGCGCACGAAGTGGGGTACTGCCCCGTGCACGATCACCACGGTCGTGGTCTTGGCCCCGATATCGATCACCGCGACCGTTGCCGGCAGCGCGGGCCGACCGACGAGCGCCCGACTGAGGGCGAAGGGAATGAGGTCGACCTGTTGCGCCGTCAGCCCGGCCAGCTGCGCCGCCCGCACGTTGCCGAGCACAGCGACCTTCACCGCGGCGATCAGCAGCCCGTTCACCATGATGCCGTTCTCGGTCGTTGTCTCGCTGATCGGGTAAAAGTCGAGCAGGGCCTCATCGACGGGCACCGGAAGCATGTTCTGCACCTGAAGCGCCAGGGCGCCGCGGATGCGTTTCAACGAGGACTTGGGAACGCTCAGATCGCGTGCCAGCACCCGCTGATTACCCATGCCGAGCACGACCCGGCGAGTGGAAAACCCGCCCTCGCTCCAGAGCTGTTTCAGGGCGGCCGCGACCGTGTTGGGCTCGACGACCTCTCCGCTGCTCACCGCCCCCACGGGCAGGGCCACCTCGTGGCAGCGCAACAGGGTGGGGCGGGCCTTGCCGGAATGGACGATCTCAACGGCCCGCACGGCGGCGCTGCCGAAGTCGATTCCCACGATGCTGTGTGTCACGAGAACTGCTCCTCTATATATAGGTCTGCGAGATATCGGTCTGCGAGATGGTGGTCTGAGTAGTCGCAGCAAGGCATCAGGGGGCGACCACACCCGTCGCGAGATACGCCGACTTCACCTCGGTGAGCAGGCCGACCCCGTAGGTGGTCGCGACCGGTGAGAGAAACTTGGGCGGTGCCACGTAGAGAAAACGGTCGTCGTATTCATAGTCTTTGCTGTACCCGGTGCTCGACGTGGGAGAGACGGTTCCGACGGTCCCACGAAACTTCTGGGCGAGGGCGCCGTTGAGCGACAGGTCGCCCTGGTCGCCGGCCCGGTTGTAGTTCTGCACCTGAACCGTGTGGGCGACGGACAGCAGCGCGGCATCGATGCGCCGGTTGTTCGGCAGCAGGTTGGTATAGACACCGCTCGCGCTCTTCGACACTGGGTTCCAGATCCAGACCGCGTTCTGTCCAACGAGCCCCAGAATGTCTCGACTCGAGTTGCCGTACCGAATGTCCTCGGTGATGTAGAGAAAGTTCTCCGAGGCCACGGTCATGGCCCCCTTGAGAACTCCCTGAACGAAGGCGTCGCCGTTGCGGCAGCCGAAGGAGGTCGGGATCGAGTCAACGAATTCACCGGCCATCGGAAAGCCGAGACCGTTTCCGGTGGTGCAGGTGGTGGCCGTGAAGGTTGACGGCTGAGCGCTCGCCGCCCAGAAGTTGGGGTCGGTCGCCACGGTCGCAACGTTCTGAACGTAGACGAGGTTCGCGTCGAGCACGCCGATCGTGGCTCCGAGCGTCGACCCCAGCTGGCCGGTGCCGGTACCCGGCAGGCCGCAGGCCGCCGGCGTGGTGCCGGAGATCGCCGGGTCGCCCGAGACGTTGGTCTTCTTGGTCCAGGGCGAGCGCACGGTCATCGTTCCCGACGCGTTGAGCTCGATGGTGGTCGGACCGGTGTAGAGGCAGCCGGGATTGGGCACATCCGTCGCAAGGTCCGACCGCACCTCACGTTTCATGAGCGAGTTCGTGGCGGGCATCGCCACGACCGGGCTGTACACCGGCGCTCCGCTGTCGAAGATCTGGCCGCCGCAGCCGGAGCCGCCGGAACTCTCCTTCTTATAGCGCAGGCCGGTCGCCGGATTGAAGCCCGTGCTCACCGTGGATTTGAACTCGGCATCGCACACCCGCATCGTGTCGTTGGAGTGTGCCGGGCCGTCGATCTCATCGCTGTTGCCGAACGCAACCTCACCGCAGTTGAGCGCGGAGCTGGGCGCCGGCCGGCCGGCCCAGGAGTACTTGACGCAGGTCGCCACGTCGACGCCGCTGAGCGCCGGGTCGCGAATTTCGAAGTCGGTGAAGTACAGGTAGTCGATGAAGCCCTTCTGTTTCAGGTTGGCGACGACGCTGCGCGTGAGCGTGCCGGCCCGCCCGGTGGAGCGGATGCGCACGAGCCCGGTTGTCGCGTACTGGGTGTTGTCGATTTCGTAGCGAAATTTCGCCGTGCTGCCGGCGACGAGCCCCCAGGATCCCGCCCCGCCGGTACCAAAGGCAGGGTTCGTCGCGGATCCGGTGGGCAGGGTCAGCGTGCTGCCCGCACTGAAAGCTGCCGCCGCATTGCCGTACCGCACGTAGGCGCTGTCGTCGGCGATACGGCTCTCGTACTCTTCGATGCCGGCATAGGCGGCCGCCATGGCCGCGTTCCAGTTCTCGTCGGTCAGGGACTTCACGTAGCCGCTGACCGAGACGGTCATCGCCGTCGCGACGAGCAGCACGAGCACCAGGCCAATGCCGACCACCATCAGCAGTGCCGCGCCGGCGTCCTGCGCTCCGGCCTGCAACCGCCTGCGCATCACAGACCAGCCACGCACTACAGACCAGCCGCGCATTACAGACCAGCCACGCATTACAGACCTGCCAGGGAGAGGCCGACGTTGGGCATGCCGACCGTGTTGCGCAGGGTGACCCAGCTGCGAGCATCCGTCGACCCGTTGGTGACCGTCACCGAGATTCTGATGGCGGTCACCAGGCGGCGTTCGGCCTCGGTGAGCCCGGCCGTAGTCGGCACCAGTACGGTGCCGTCGGCCTTGAGGTAGGTGAAGAGTTGCGGGGTGCCGGCGGGGGCGACCGTTTCGGTGAGAATGCGGCTGGACAGCGGGGTGCTGGCGAAGCCGAAGAAGCCCGACGTCAACGGCACGGCCGCAAATTGTGTTTCCACCAGGCGCCGGCTGGCGTCGAGGCTGAGGCGAATCTTGACCGGCTGCACCGCAACGGCCGTGCCGAGGTTCACATAGCTGTAGAAGGTCACCGATTCATCCCTCGCATCTTCGAGCGCCGGCGCGTTCAGGGCCAGCCCCAACACCGGGTTTTCTGTCGCGCCGCGCACGACGCGAGCCATTTCGTTCATGCCGTTGGACACCGAGCGGGTGTTGGCCGAGAGCATCTGGGCGTGAGTCACCGTGCGCATCGCGCTCACGTAGAGACCCGTCACCATGGCCGTGACGATGCCGAGCAACAGCATCGAGACGAGCAGTTCGACGAGGCTGAGGCCCTGTTCGTTCGTTCGAGGGCGTGTGCTGGGCCCGGCCCACCGCGGCATCACGGGGTAGTCCGTCGGGGGTCGAGGGTGACCATGCCGGCGGCGGCGACGCCCCGGGTCAGCAGGCCCAGGCCCGACGCCACGATGGGGATGCCCACGCCGGTCGCCGTGGCGCTCGTCGTGAACCGCCAGGATCCGTACGGCAGCGCGATCTGCGTCACGGCCGAGGTCATGAGGCCGAACGAGTAACTGACGGTTTCGGCGCAGCCCGGATCCCCGGTGCCGGGGGCCGCGGCCTGCGAGGTCGCGGTCAGGTAGGTTCCGGGGATTGCCGTGATGTTGAGCACGCCCATGGGCACGGGCGTCGCGACCGATGCTCCGGGCAGGGCGGCGACGGGGCTCGCGTCCCGGCCTACGGCGCCGTCGGCCGCGACGGTGGTCCAGGCGGCCGGGTCGACCGAGAGACAGCCGACGACACTCGTGCCGGGCGAGTTGTACCGCCCCGCGAAGACCTCGTAGCCCGCGGCAAACGGATGCAGCGCCACGGAACGGGTGAGGGAGTTGGTCGTGGCCAGCGAGGTGTAGACGCCGTAGGTGCTGCGAAAGGTGGTGTGCATCGCGCTCGGGATGCGGGACACTCCCGGTTGGTTGCCTGCGTAGGTCACGGCGAAGTTTCCGGCCAGGTCGTATTGAAAGGCGACGGATGACGCGGCTCCGGCCGCCACGCCCACCGACTTGGTCGATACCACGGCCTGTTTTTCATCGAGGAAGTTGGTGCGGCTGAGCGCGACGTCGTAGTTTCCGGGGGTGACGCGCAGAATATAGCTGCAGCCCTGGGCATCCGTCGGCAGCGGCGTCACCGTGATCGGCAGGGCACCGTTGGCCGGGCTCGAGGGGGTCGCCGTCACCGTGATGCCGGCGCTGCCGGCACCGGAACCGGTCAGGCCCGAGACGAGGATGCTGCCGAGGGCCGGGTCGTTGATGCGGCTGCCGGGAGAGATGAGGGTGTCGCTGCGCACGATCGGGGTCGAACTGCGGCGTCCGTTCCAGTCGACGGTGACGTTGAGGCGCTTGTACTTGAGCTGGCCGCCGCCGGAGCCGCAGCCCGCGTAGGCGCTGCCGCTGGTCTCCCAGGTGGCGATGCGATTGAGGTGAAAGGTGGTGCCGTTGATGACGGTGGTCTGATCGAGAACGTTGACCACGCTGAAGACGTCACGCGTGGCCCGTACGGTATCGATCTCCTGCGCGGCCAGGTTGGTGGCCACCTCGCGGGAGCGGGTGTCGCCGACCATGCTGAGCGAGGTGGTGAGGCCGAAGGCCACGGAGACGGCGATGAAGCCGAAGACCATCATGGCGATCAGAATTTCGATCAGGGTCACGCCGTTCTCGGAGTTCGTGCCGTTCGAGGAGTTCGTGCCGTTCGTGGAGTTCTGGCCGTTCGTGGAGTTATGGCCGTTCGTGGAATTCTGGGCGGAGAAGCGCGGTGTCGGGCGGATCACGGGATTCCTCCTTCGAACGGGGATGGGGTGAGCTGTGGGAGTGAAAGGGCCGGGGCTCGAAAGCCCCGGCCCGGTGCTGCGGGTGGTGCGGGTGCTGCGGGTGGTGCGGGTGCTGCGGGTGCTGAGTGCTACGCGGTGCAGCCGGTGGGGAGAGTGGTGAACACGGCCGCGCCGAGGGCGTCGGTCGTGTAGAGCTTCGAACCGGTGGTGCTGACCGTGGTGATGCAGAAAGTGGAGCCGGTGAGGGTGTACTTCATCGTGCCGGTGTGCACGCCCTTGGTGAAGCCCATGGCCTCGATGCCGGTCGCCGTTGACTCTTTGAGGTCTGCGTTGGTCGGCAGCAGGGTGCCCGACGCGGTCTGCATCGCGATGACCGCGATCTTGGCATTGGTCAGGTCGCTCTTGACGCCGGCGTCTTTCGCGTTGTTCTGAATGCCGAGGTAGACCGGGATGGCGATGGCGGCGAGGATGCCGATGATGATGACCACCACGAGAAGCTCGATGAGGGTGAATCCACCCTGGTTCTCGTCGGGGTTGGCACGGCGGCGGTTGAGGTTTGCGAGGCTGCGAGCAAGCATTTTGTGACTTCCATTCGGGTTGGAGGTGTACTGGACTGTCTGTTTTTGATCCGGTCCTGCGATCAGGGCTTCAGATTAGGGGCGGCAATTTTCGGGTCACGACCCGCACAATGGGGCGATTCGGGCCGAAACTGGCCCCAGTCGTGGGTTGAACGAGGTCACTTGATCATGCTGGCGATGCTGAAGATGGGCATGTAGAGCGCGATCACCATGCCGCCGATCACGACGCCGAGAAAGGCGATCAGCAGGGGTTCGATCATGGCCGTGAGCTGCTCGGTCGCGCTGCCCACCTCCTGCTCGTAGAAGTCGGCGATCTTGTCGAGCATGATCTCGAGCGAGCCGGCATCCTCGCCCACGGCGATCATCTGAATGACCATCGGGGGAAAGACCGACTGCGCCACCAGCGGCGCCGAAATGGATGCTCCCTGCCGCACGGACTCCGCCACACTCACGAGCGCGTTCTCGACGACCCAGTTGCCCGAGGTCTCCCCCACGATCTTCAGCGCCTGCAGAATGGGCACGCCGGCGCCGATCATGTTGGAGAAGTTGCGGGCGAAGCGGGCGACGGCGATCTTCTTCAGCAGCGGCCCGAAGACCGGCAGCTTGAGCTTGATCGGGTCAAGCCGGCGGCGTACGGCATCCGTGTGCCGGTTCTTGCGCCACCAGATCGAGAACACGATGCCCACGACGGCCGCGATCGGCAGCACGTAGACCATCGACGCCGACAGGTACACGAGCAACTGCGTGGGCAGCGGCAGCGCCCCGCCGAGGCCTCGAAACATCTCCTCGAAGATCGGCACGATGAAGACGAGCATCACGACGACCGCGGTCAGCGAGAGCAGCAGCACGATCACGGGGTAGGTCATCGCCGACCGAATCGTGTCGCGCAGCTTCTTCTCTTTCTCGAAGTTCTCGGCGATCGATTCGAGGGCACGGTCGAGAAAACCGCCGGTCTCCCCGGCGCGCACCATGTTGATCATGATCGGGGGGAAGGCCTGTGGGTGCTTGCCGAGGGCATCCGAGATTGACGTTCCGGCCTCGACATCGTCGCGCACGAGCGCCAGCACGGTCACGAGGGCCGTGCTCTCGGTCTGCTCGGCGAGAATGTTCAGGGTGCGCAGCAGCGAGAGCCCCGAGCCGATCATGGTCGCCATCTGGCGGCTCATGATCGCAAGGTCCGTCAGACCGACGCCCTTGGCGAAGAAGCTCAGCGAGACATCGCGGCCGAGCCCGGTCGCGTCGGGGGCCTGCTCAATCGACAGCGGGGAGATTCCGAGCGTGCCGAGGCGGGCCGACACCGCCGACTCGCTCGCGGCATCCACCGTTCCCTTGACGCTCTTGCCGTTGGCGTCGTGGCCTCGGTAGGCCCAGGCCTGCACGGCGGGCATCAGCGCGTCTCCCCTGCGTGATTGGCCGCGCTGTTGGCAGCGCTGTTGGTCGCGCTGTTGGCCGCGTTTCTGGCCGCGTAGTACGTGGCGCTGGCCGCGTAGCTGGCGGAGCTGCTCGCGCTGGCCGAGTGCACGTCGCCGAAGTCGATTTCGGTCGCCGCGATGGCTCTGGTGCTCGCATCGCTCGCGAGTTCGACCCGGTGAATCAGCCGGTCGAGGCCCTCGAGGTCGCTCGCTCGTTCCTCGGCGGCGAGCCGGGTGATCTGGCCCGTGTTGACGAGGTCGGCGAGGTGCTGGTCGAGGGTGTGCATGCCCTTGTCCCGCCCGGCCTGCATCATCGACGAAATCTGAAAGGTCTTGCCCTCGCGAATAAGGTTGGCGATGGCCGGGGTGCTCACGAGAACCTCGGTCGCGACCGCCCGGCCGCGACCGTTGGCCCGTTTGACGAGGGTCTGGCAGACCACGCCCTGCAGGGTCGCGGCGAGCTGGGCCCGCACCTGGTCCTGCTGGTGCGGCGGAAACACGTCGATCACCCGGTCGATCGTCTGCGGGGCGTCTTGGGTGTGCAGGGTCGCGAAGACGAGGTGGCCGGTTTCGGCGGCGGTCAGCGCGACCGAGATGGTCTCGAGGTCACGCAGCTCGCCGATCAGAATCACGTCGGGGTCCTGCCGCAGCACGTGTTTCAAAGCGGATGCGAAACTGTGCGTGTCATGGCCGACCTCGCGCTGGTTCACGAGCGATTTCTTGTGGGTGTGCAGAAATTCGATCGGGTCTTCCACGGTCACGATGTGGTCGGCTCTGGTGACATTGACGAGGTCGATGAGGGCCGCGAGGGTCGTGGACTTGCCGGAGCCGGTGGGCCCGGTCACGAGCACGAGGCCGCGCGGCAGCTGCGCGAACCGCCCAACGGTGGCGGGAATGCCGAGTTCGGCGAGCACCTTGATCTCGGTCGGAATGAGCCGGAACGCCGCACCGACCTCGCCCCGCTGCTGGTAGACGTTGACCCGAAACCGGGCGGTCGGCGAGAGCGAATAGGCGAAGTCGAGCTCGAGGTCGCGATCGAAGGTCTCGGCCTGCACGGGCGAGAGCATGCTGCGAATCGCTTCGGACACCTGCTCGACCGTCCACGGGGTCGGATCGCCGACGGGCACCAGACCACCGTCGATGCGCAGCATCGGCGGAGCGTTCACGGTCAGGTGCAGGTCGGAGGCGCGCTGCGCCACGACCTGGGCGAGAGCGTCGAGCAGGTCGGCGCCGCCCGGCGGGGTGGCCGGGGCGAGCTGGGTGGCCGGGGCGGTCGGGGCGGTCGGCGTCTGGGGCAAGGTCAGGGTCATGGAGTACCTTTCACGGCTTGAACAACGTGGCGTGGGTCAGGTGGCAGGGGCTGAAGCAACGGGACTGAGACACAGGGGCTGAGGCACACGGGCTGAGGCAACGCGGCTGAGGCTCAGGGTCTTAGGCAACGACGCGCAGAATCTCCTCAATCGAGGTCAGGCCGAGGCGCACCTTCTCCCAGCCGTCTTCACGCAGGGTGAGCATTCCGGCGTCGCGCGCGGAACGGGCGATGGTGGCGCTCGAGGCTCGAGCGACGGTGAGTCGTTCGATCTCTTCGGTGACGGCCATCACCTCGTGAATCGCGAGCCGCCCGCGGTAGCCGGTGTTCGAGCAGCTGGCGCATCCGCTTGGCTGATACAACACCCGGGGCGGAACGTGAGAGTCGAGCCCGAAACCGAGTGCCGCGAGCCGGTCGGGGCTGTGGTTCGCGGGCTTCTTGCAGCGGTCGCAGAGCCTTCGCGCCAGTCGCTGGGCGACGACGCAGTCCAGGGCTGACCCGACGAGAAAGGGCTCGATTCCCATTTCGGTGAGGCGGGTGATGGCGCTCGGGGCGTCGTTGGTGTGCAGGGTCGAGAGCACGAGGTGGCCGGTGAGGCTCGCCTCGATGGCGATCTGCGCGGTCTCGTGGTCGCGAATCTCGCCGAGCAGCACCACGTCGGGGTCGCTGCGCAGAATGGCCCGCAGGGCACTCGCGAAGGTCAGGCCGGCCTTCGGGTTCACCTGCACCTGGTTGACGCCCTTCATGCGGTATTCGACCGGGTCTTCGACGGTGATCACGTTGATTTCGGGGCGGGCGACCTCGTGCAGGGTCGTGTAGAGGGTCGTGGACTTGCCTGACCCGGTTGGCCCGGTGATGAGGATCATGCCGTAGGGCTTGCGGTACGAGGTCTCGTAGACGGCGTGGTTGTGCTCGAGCAGGTTCAGGTCGCGCAGGGTGAGGCGGGTGGTGGCGTTGTCGAGAATGCGCAGCACGACCTTCTCGCCCCAGACGGTCGGCAGGGTCGCGACCCGCAGATCGATCTTGCGGCCGTTGTGGGTGACCGACATGCGGCCATCCTGCGGTTTGCGGCGTTCGGCGATGTCGATATCGCTCATGATCTTGAGGCGGCTGATGATGCCGTTTTGGATGCTGCGGGGCGCGCTCTGCATCTCGTGCAGCACCCCGTCGATGCGATACCGCACCCCGAGCTCGTGTTCGCCGGGTTCGATGTGGATGTCGCTGGCCTGGTCCTGGATGGCCTGGCTCACGAGCAGGTTCACGAAGCGAACGATGGGTGCGTCATCGACGCCGGCTTCGAGCACGCCGGCGGTGGTCGCGTCTACGACCGCGCTCTCCTCGGCGATCGTCGAGGTGAGGTCGCTGAGCTCATCGTCGGCGCGGTGCGATCGCGTGATCGCGGCGAGCAGGTCGCTCTGTTCGGCGACGACAATGCTCAGCCGCAGGTGGGCGAACCGGCTCACGTCGTCGAGGGCAAAGACGTCGCGCGGGTCGACCATGGCGAGCACGAGCCGCTCGTTCGTGATGGTCAGCGGCAACACTTGGTGCCGCAGACAGATGGATGCCGGCACCAGACTCAGCGCCTGCCGGGTGATCGGGTAGTCGAGCAGCTCGACGTAGGGAAGGTTGGCCTGTTCGGCGCGGGCGCGGGCGAACTGCACCTCGGTCAGTGCCCCGCGGTCGACGAGCTCGCGAACGGCGCTCTCGTCGGCCGGGTCACCGGCCAGCAGGGTGTCGATCACCTCGATAGGGATGGCACCGTGCAGAATCAGAATTTCGGTCAGAGTGGGCACGCTGAAAGCTCCCTCGGGTAGGGATGGAATGCGCAAAAAATCCCGGGAGGAGTGTCTAAGTGGGTGGTTTAGAGCCCGCGAGCCTTACGTCTGGCGTAACGGTAGTGGTCGCGTCGAAAGCCCCGATAGCCCCGTCATGTGGGGGGACGACTCGGCGTCTAGGGCCCCGTTCGGGGCCACATCGGGGCCGCATCGGGGCCGCCGCGGGGCCGCCGCCCGCACCATTCGCGAGTGAGCGATTCGGGTGGCGAGGGCTGCGCAGGAGGCGCGGGTAGCACAGGAGGCGCGGATTAGTTGATGGGGCGGTTGGCGCGGTGGTTTTGGGCGGGCCGCCACGTCTGGCTCGGATCAATCCAGGCGGGCCCGAGTACTTCGGGCCTGCCGTTGGTCATGCGGATCTGCCAGCCCGAGGTGTCGATGGCGTGGTGATGTCGATAACAGAGGCAGACCCCGTTGGCGACTTCGGTTTTGCCGCCCTGCGCGTAGCTTTTCACGTGGTGCAACTCGGTCCAATAGGCCGGAATATCGCAACCGGAGATGATGCAGCCGCCATCGCGAGACATGATGGCTTTGGTCATCGCTGGGGAGAACGCCCGCCGCTTATCGCCAACACGGAGCACTTCGTTGTTCGGGCCGAACAAGATGGGGATGAACCCGCCGCTACAGAGTGCCTGATCCACGGTCGTGAGTGATACCGGGGCTTCGACTCCGTCGATCCAGCCGACGCCGCGGCCGGCGTTGAGGTCGACCGCGTTGACGTGCACGGTGACGGTGGGGGCTGAGCCGCCCATCACCCCGGCTTTCGGGTCGCGGGCGGCTTCGCGGACCATGTCACGCAGAATGTCGGCCCGCTTTTCCCCGGCGGGGCGACGGTCGATATCGACGACCTCGGTGTCAGGCACGACCTCGGACCCGTCGGACCCGTCTGACCCCTCGGCCCCGTCGGTCCCGGCCAGGTCGGTCTGTCCGGCGGTGGGTAGGAACTTCACCGTCGCCCGCGCCGACAGCCGGGACGCGAAGTACGTCTCGAACTCGCCGCGCAGGTCGGGCGTCACGCCGCCGAAGATTCGGTAGAGGCCTCGTTCGAATGAGCCGAAGCTGATGCTGCTCTTGGCCTCCCGAGCCTCTTCCTGGGGTGCGATGCCGTCGGGGTCGAGGCGGGCCTGCCACTCATGTACCAACACTCGCATCCGATCGGCCGGCAACGCAATACCTGCGCCGGGGAGGCCTTCGGTGTCGTCGTTGAGGGCGCCCGTCGCGTTGGCTACCAAGACTCGTTCGGCGAGGTGCAGGTCCGAGGGGTCGGCCTGCCGGATGACCTCCTGCAGGCCTTTCACGATGATCTCGGCCGAGTCCACGCCGATCTCCCCGGCGGCCAGTGCCGCACTNGATCTCCCCGGCGGCCAGTGCCGCACTCACGGTGGGAAACACCGCCGGTCGCAACTGTCCCACCTCTGACCGCACCGACGTCAGCGCCCCCAGGCTGATGCGGCGCTTCACTTCCCGCACGGACACGTGGGTGACGCTCATGATCAGGTCGAGCTTGCCCGTGCAGCCCATGCGTTCAGACAGGGTGTCGGTGCCGCCGTAGAGCTCGACATCGGCGCGGCGGGCAACATCCGCTGTCGATGCAACGCGGGCACCATCGACACGGCGGCCGAGCTGCTCAAGACCATCAAGAAGGGCGAGGGACTCGTCATCGGCGACCAGCGGGAAGACGAGCCCTTCGAGAGCGTCGGCGAGCTGCTCGGTGATGTGGGCGAGGCGTGAAACCGGATTGTGGTCGGCATCTGTGTCCGACGAGAGTGTCTGTGACATATTCTCAGTTTACTCCTGAATGAAGACAAATACCAGAGATTCTTCAAAACTTTTCCTGAGTTTGGTATCTATCGACACTCCGAGTAGCGGCCTGTTCGGCCGGATGACCGTGCTGCACCAGCTCCATCTGTCGGAGACCGAAACGCATCTTTTCACCCCGACCCTCTCACCACCCACCGACACTCCACGCCCCGCGCTAATGAACTGCACGGTGGTTTTAGAGGCGGTCTGCCATCGACAGCAGCGTGGTGGCATACTCGGCGGTTTCCGCTTCCTTGCGAAGTCGATCAGCCATCTGGGCGCGCAAACTCGGCGATAGTCCGTGATGACGTGAAGCCTGGATTTGGATTTGCTTCAACCGAGCGCCCAAGACCGACGACCGGACATTGATCAAGTGTTGCGCGTTGAGTCCCAAAACATGATCAACGACTTCGCTTGCTCCCGACGGGAGTCCGTCTACGGGTATCGCTCGCCCTCCTCGATCAATATTCACCAGTCGGCCTAGGCTCGACTCCTTTGGGTTCCGAAATTGTGCGCAGATATCCCGGTCGGCTTTCGACTTGTCGCAGGTGAAGTCCCGTCCCGCCGCTTCGTTCCCATCACAGCAGAGCAGCAGATTCGTCCACGACGTCGACGTGCGGGACTGCGTTGTCTCCCCGCTGCATCTCGTGCAGTCGCTGTTCCACGAGCTGCTGGATTGCGGGTGAAAATGCTCAATTCGAGTGTTGTGGTCGGACCGAGACGGGTCTCTCAGCTGGCGCTCACAGTAGGCGCAGCGTCCCTGCTGTTGCTCCCATAGGGCTCGTCGGATTTGCGGATCTGACGAGATCGTGGAGAAATCGGCCTTCTGCGCCCGATGCTGAATAAAGCTCTGCGGCTGGGGCGAGGGGCTGATTCTGTGGATTACGAATCCAAGTCGTAGAAGGCGATGCTCGCATCGGCGTCGGCAAGCCGTGGCACGTACATAATCCCGCCCATCTGCTCGTCTATCCGCTGACGTAGTTTCTTCGCTTCGTCAGAACGTCCACTGCCTTGGTCGACAAGGCTCATATATTGCTGGAGCACGTGATTGATCTCCAATGACGGTTCCGGACTGGTTCCTAAAATGCTGTCCATGATGATGTCGCTGCGAAGCCCCGCCGAATACTTGACCTCGCGCACCTCACTGCCATCGATCACGCGAATATTCTCCGCTTCTACCGTCGATAGCACCTGTGGACTGTGGGTCGTCACGATGAATTGCACTCGGGGAAAGGCCTTGGTCAACTGCGGCAGAATCTGCTGCTGCCAAGACGGATGCAGGTGCAGGTCCACCTCATCGATCAGCACGATTCCAGGTGCCCTGGCGAGCAGTTCGCTCGCTCCCAACGACGGATTGGCCCGCGCGATGCGACTCACCAAATCGATGACCAGGCCCGCCGCAATCTTGATGCCGCTCGAGAGAAAAGAAAGTGGGAGCGTGCCGTGAACGGCGTGCGCCAGAGTCAGTTCCTCGGGGATCGGGCTCCATTCCGGATTCTGCCAGCCCGAACCATCAAGTATCGTGTTGCAGGCCAGGGTGATCGCGCGCAACTGATTACCTGCGGCCTCTGCATCTTCGCCGCGGCGGTCCGCGACGAACTCCGCGAAAGTCAGTGCCTTTATGTAGGTGGACAGCCGCGAGATGTCGGATTTTCCGTCGAGGGCGGAATCGTATGCGCCCGATCGAGAACGCGCGATAGATCCGCTTGCTCGTCGTACGCCAAGTAGGCGTTCCACTCCGTAGAGAGCAATGACGGGCAGCAGCGGTGCTTCGGGGGAAGGGAGGCCTGACGCACGCCACAGGCCGGCCATATCCTTTCCGACCGGATTGCTCTTGTCCGACCAGGACGTTCGCCCTTGTGCGCTCTGGCGAACGCGATTCCACGAATAGCTCGTGCCCGCGAGAGTTCCACTGACGTGCGCACTGACGGGAAAGGAGCGCTCCATGCGCGCGACTGCGTCTTGAGATGTCATGTCGTGTGGCACTTCGTGTGCATCTTGAAGAGTGAAGCCGCGTGTCGGCCCTTCGAACTCGCGCAGGGCGGTTGAGAGCATGATCGCAATTGCGTCCAAAATCGCGGTCTTGCCCGTGCCGTTGACACCCACCAACACGGTAAGCGAGGGATGAAGCGTGAGCGTGATCTGTTCGAAGCAGCGAAAGTTTTCGAGGGTCAGCGCGTCAACGTGCCAATCGCCGAGTTCAGTCATGACACCAGTTTATGGCACCCCTCTCGCGATGGGCTCGATGCCGGTCTGCGCCGACGCGCGGCTTAGGTAGCGGGAAACGCGAACACGACGGCGGAAATCGAGGCGGTGACGGAGCCGCCTGAGCCGGCGGAAGCATCCGTCGCCTCGCCGAGCGAGGTGCTGAACGCGGTGACCGACATGACGCGGTCGCTCGTCTGCAGGCCTCCGATGAAGCTGAGGATGGCTGCTGAGCTGCCCGACACCGAGAGCGCGACCGGAATCGACAGTACGCTCACCGGAACGACGGCCGCGTCGGCAGAAACATCCGGGGTCACGGCGGCGTCGGCAGCGACGTCGGCCACCGCTGCGGCCGGCTCCGTGATGCTGATCGAGTCCAGCGTGACCCCGTAGCTGTCGGCCAGGGCGCCGAGCTGCCGCAGCAGCACGGGTGTGCTGGCGCCCGTCGGAATGGCCGACTCGAGCCCGCCGAGCTCGCTGCGCAGCGCGTCAATACCGGCGAATTCGCCGGCCAGCAGCGCGTTCTGCGCAGCTTTCGCCGCATTTTCGGCCTCGACCTGTTCGGTTTCAGCGCGCACCGCCAGGGTCGCGTCGACCTGGGGCACGATAACAAGAACGCCGCTGAGCAGAATGACCATGGCGATCACGAATGCCGCCGCGTAGGTGAGAATCTTATTGAGCTTCACGATCACTCCTGCGGGGCGAAACGGTTGGCGAAAGCTCCATCGCTCACGGTCAGTTCGAGGGAGGTTTGGTAACCCCCGGTCTCGCTGCGAATCAGGCCGCCAACGGTCGCGTTGACGTAGCCGGGCAGCGTGCGCAGGTTGTCGAGCAAGTCGGGAATCTGAGTCAGGCTCGTGGTCTCGACAGACATCGAAAACGTCGCCGCGACCGCCCCGGTCGCGGGCGCCACGCCGTCGGCAGCTACGGCGGATGCCCCGGACGTCACGCTGATCGTACCCAGAGTCACCCCGTCGGGCAGCAGCGCGCCGATCTGCGCCAGGTAGTTCTGCCAGTCGATCTCGGTGGCCGTGGCCGCCAGGCGTGCAGCGGTTATCTCAGCGATGCCCTGTTCGACGCGGCTCAGCTCGTAATACTGGTTTTCGTCACCGACCAGCACTTTGGCGTCAGCGTGGGCGAGTTTGAGGTCCGAGGTTCGATTGATCAGCTCGAGGGTGACGCCGCCCATCGCGGCGAGCACCAGCACCACGACGCCGACCATGACGCCGGCCAGCCGGCGGCGCAGCACCCGACCGCGCCGGCCTTCTTTGACCTCGGGCGGCAGCAGATCGGCGCGCGGTTCGGCGCCGATGGCGACATCGATGTGGCCCTTGGCGTGCGGCCGGGTGCCGAGCGCGAGTCCGTAGGCCACAAGAAACTTGCCCTGGGTCGCCTGCAGCACCGCAGCGTCGATGCCGGGGCCGATTTCGGCCGCCGACGGTTGCGGGCGCATCACCTTGAGCCGGGTCAGGTCGCCGAGGGCGGTATCGAACCCGATCAGGCGCGCGCCGCCGCCCGTCAACACGATCTGCGTGACGCGCACATCGAGGCGGCTGTTGCTGAAGTACGTGATCGTGTTGCGCAAGCCCTCGAGCAGGTCGAAGGCCACATCGCGCACGACCTGCGCCGCCGCCTGGTTTTCGGGAGCCACGTCGCGGGCGAGGCCGACGGTGCGCTTGAGCCGGTCGGCGGTCTCTTCGTCAACCCCGAGGGCGTCTTTCAGTGCCTTGGTGACATCGTTGCCGCCGGCCGGCACCAGTCGTACAAACTGAGGCACGCCGTTGGCACTGATCACGACACTCGTCGAGCCCGATCCCACGTCGATCTCGGCGATCACGTTGTCGGTCTGAGTGCCGTGCCGAATGGCGCGGCTCAGCGCGAACGGAATCAGGTCGACCTCGATCGCCATAAGCCCGGCCGCGCGCACGGCCTTGATGTTCGCGAGCACGCCGGTCTTGAGCGCCGCGATCAGCAGTCCGTTGGTCTGCGGCCCGGCGTCGCCCTCGCCCGGGGTCTCGGAGATCGGATAGAAGTCGAGCAGGGCATCCGCTATGGGCATCGAGATCAGGTCGCGCACCTGAAACGGCAGCGATTCACGGATGCGCCGGGTCGACATGCTCGGAACGCTCAGATCGCGCGCGACCACGCGGTGGTTGCCCACGCCGAGCACCACGTCGCGGCTGGTGAAGCCGCCCTGCTTCCAGATGCGCTCGAGCACCTCGGTGACGACGTCTTCGTCGACGACCTCTCCGCGGTTCACCGCGCCGACCGGCAGCGGCTCCTCGTAGTAGTGCAAAATCATCGGTTTGCTGCTCGCAGCACCACTGATTTCAACGGCGCGCACGCCGGATGTGCCGATGTCGATACCCACAACGCGAGGTGTCATCACAGCACGCCCCCTCAGTCTTGACCCCATCTTAGTAGTCATACAAAAACTGTCTTATACCACCGCGGGTCGAGGTTCAGACAAGGCCGAAGAGCCCGAGGTAACCGCCCGCGAGCGCGTCGCCGGCGAAGATTCCCACCCAGGCACCCGCGAGCATCCACGGCCCGAACGGGATGCTGCTCTTGCGCCCGACCTTGCGCCCGAGCAGCAGCGCCACGCCGAAGACGCCGCCGAGCAGAAACGCGCCGAACGCGCCGACGAAGAGTTCGCCCCAGCCGAGCCAGCCGAGGTACATGCCCAGCACGCCGGCCAGTTTCACGTCGCCGAGGCCCATGCCGCCCGGGTAGATGATGGCCAGCAGTAGGTAGAGCGCGAAGAGTGCCGCGCCGCCAATGAGCCCGCCGAGCAGCCGCTCCGGCTCCCCGAGCAGCAGAGCGGATGCCGTGAGCAGCACTCCCCCGACAATGTAGGCCGGCAGCACAATCTTGTTCGGCAGCGTGTGCGTGTCGATGTCGATCATGGCCAGCGCGACGCTGATCGCCGCGAAGTACAGCAGGCCGACGGCCAGCACGACGATCCCCGCCATTTCACTGGTCGAGCCCACAATTCCGTTGGTCGAGCCATAAATTCCGTTGGTCGAGCCAATAATTCCGTTGGTCGAGCTTGCCGAGACCACCCACTCAAAAGTCGAGCCCGCCCACAACACAACCCCGCCAAAGAAGACCGCGGTTCCCAACTCCACCGCCGGATACCGCCACGAAATCCGAGCCCCGCAGTCCCGGCACCTCCCCCGCAGCACAAACCACGACACGACCGGCACGTTGTCCCACGGCCGAATCCGTGCCCCACAGCTGCCGCACGCGCTCGGCGGCGACACGATCGACTTCTTCGCCGGAACCCGATAGATCACAACGTTCAGAAACGACCCGATCAGCGCGCCAAAGATACCGGCCACCGCAACAAGAAAAACCAGCACTAATCAGTCCAAATCCCGAATCGAGGTGCGCTCCGCATACGCAGGCGTTTTAGAGGTCCCACCGATGCCTATATCCAGCCCGAGATCCAGGTCAACCCCAGGCAGCCCGACTGGACCGTAGGTTGTAATGGACTTCACGTCCAACTTGATGTCATCCCCGTAGAGTTGTCCGTTCAACTGTGCTGAGAATCCAATCTGTATTCCGCAAGGCGTGTAGACCATAGCGTTTACATGAGAATGAATTATGAATGACTGATTCATTGTGAAGGTATTTTTTCCAACCCCCTTCGGACAGCTCGGCTGGCTATTGTCAGTCAGGTCGGGAGTAATCATCCAAAGATTTGTTTGACTCGCCGCGTCGATATGGCCGTCGAGGCCAAGAGCAAACTCTTTTGCGATAAGTGCGAGATCTCCATTCAGCGTCAAAGTTTCAGTTTTATATACTAAGTCGATTCCCTTAGCGCAGGCCCTCGCGTCAACTAGTCTCTTTTTCTTAGCCCCGGCGATGGCCGCCCGTATGGCCACCACGTCACATGTAGATGTTGAGGGAAGGGTTATGACCTCAAATTCCGGCCAATCCGCTACGTTGTAGTCGTAATCAACCCAATCAGGAACTGAAGGTGTTTCTGGACGCGGTGTTGAAGGAGCAGGCCAAAGTGCTCCTAGAAGGCCGCTCAAGACTCCTTCGATTCCTCCATAGATTTGAGCTGAACCCTTAACGTCTACGTCGCCGGTCGCCCACACATCTTTATAGATAATCGCACTTCCTTTGGCAGTGACCGCCTCAGCAACCAAGGATCCGTGAATTTTGGAGGATCCATGCAAATCCGCTAGCCCATCAGCCCAGGCGTTACCCATGACTTGGCAGGAGCCACCGAGAACGAGATCGCCAGACCCAACGACCACATCGGCAGTGATGATTCCGGTCCCGGCGACATCCGTCTGGACGCACGATAGATCCCCAGTCTTCAACTGAATGGTCGCCCTTGATCCATCGACTTCTTCAACTTTCTCGGTCGCCGTCTGTAGTTGGCTAGAACCGAAAACTTTGAGGGACCCGTAGGCATAGATCGCTGCCCCTGTACCCAACACTTCACCGGCAGCCGAAGACCCCTCATCGGCAGGCGTGTACTTGAAAATTGCCTCAACTCGTCGGGTATCGCCGCCCACAGCGGTCGCCCATGTCACGCCTTCAGCCAGGCCTGTAGCGACTACTTTGAAGTTTTTGGCCACCACACCCACGGTTGGACAATCAGGCGTCCAAACTCCGTCGTCCGCTGACTGGTACTCGATCTTGATCTTGAATTGGATGCCAACCGTAGCTGAGTCCCCGGGGCAAATTGAAGTTGCTAGGCTTGCAGCCGCCACATCGATGCCCGCTTCGGCGGCAGCCTGGGCCTGCACGCTGGCCCTCGTCGACCCGGTGGCCGCCAACGTTGACATTGTGGAGCCGACTATGGTGATGGAGATAATGGCGAAGACGGCCATGATTCCGATCACCGCAAGCAGGGAGCTACCGCGCTCGTTGCGTTCCGCTGGATTGCGATTCTTGTCTAGAAACATAGTTTCGGCTCCGAGCTGGTTACGCGGCGGATAGTTGTTGATTCGATCTGCACCGGGTCGCTGTTCTGTCCGGCTGCCACAGCAAGTGCCAAATCGATGGTGTCCGCTCCGGACGCAATCGAAGTGCCACCAAGTCCAGAACTCACCGTCACGCCCAGGCCAAAGCCCAAGGGGAGGTTGATGCTCAGGCCGACGCCCGAAGCCGGGGTAGGCGGCGTGGCACTCGAGACGCGGGCGGTGAAAACTGCGCCGTCTGAGTCACCTGCTGCGACGCCGTGCGCCATCAACATCCAGCCTTGCAAATCGCCGCTCACCGCGGGATCAAAAATCTTAGCTGTGTCACGTTTGAAGTACACGGCCCCATCATCGTCTTCGGTGAAGTACCACGCTTCGCATTCAGGGCCCGCGGTCACGGCCCCAGTTACGGTCTCGGCGACTAGGAACTGGTATGACCCACTGTGGCTCGACGTCAGCTCCATCTTCAGCGAGTTGCGCACGCCCGAGTGAACGGACTGCGAGACAAGTTGACCAGACGTCGTGGCCTCGGACCGCGCGGTGATGCGCTTCTCCGCCGTCAGTGTGCTGATCAGCATGCCACCGACGAGCGTCAGCACGATGACGGCGAACGCCATGTAGATCAGGAGCTCCACCAGGGTGAAGCCCGCGTCGGCGTTCGTTCGAGCGGTACGAGGTTTCGGCATGAGAGCTTCTAGTGGTTTTCAACAAGCATGAGCGTTGTTGCGGATGCGATCGGCACCGTGTCGGGTTCTTCTATCACTGACACGGTGGCAGTGACAGTCGTGGGAAGAACTGTGGTTGTCGACGGGCAAGTGATATCTATCGTCACGTTCAGTACTTGGCTGCCCGACACTGTCACTGTTGAGGATGACGAACTTGCGTAGTCGTCAAGGGTTGAGCAGGTAGTGCCGAGCGACCGAAGCTCTTCCATCTCTTGAGCGACGAGCTGCGTCGCCGTTGCGAGTGTCGAGTTTGACACCGACACTCGCAACGACTGCATCAGCAGCGGGAGGAACGCTATCGCGAGCAGAGCCAACAGAAACATCGAGACGACGATCTCGACAACACCGAAGCCTGAATCGTGCTTTTCGTGCGACACCGACATTTTGATCTCTGAATCCGTTTACTTTGCTGCAGATATATACGGGACGTTCAGGCTCGTGCTAACCGCTCGGCCGCGATGCCTAGTTTCGTGCTATCAGCCAGCGGCTGGCGCTACAGCCACGCCCACACCGGTAACCCAGTCAATGGCAGTACCGGATTCCGTGATGGTAAAGGCGTGGTCTGCGGTAGTAGACGGCGCTGTGGCTGTCCCGCTACCATTTGTCTCGTCCCAGGTTCCGATGATGAGAAAACCATTTGCGCCCGCAGTTCCAGCGCTTCCAACGCCTGTGGCGGTCATTATGTCATCTGTGGTCGCAGAGTAGGTGACTGTAATCTCGTCACTCGCCGTATATCCAGACAGCGACGACAATACGATGTTTTCGAGTTTCGTCCCGGTCGTCAGCTCAGCGGCAACAGCAGCCTTGGCGTTCGTGATTGCAGTCTTGACGGCGTTTTCCTTGGCACCTTCCTGCTGGTTCAAGAAGATCGGGATGGCGACCGCGGCGAGAACGCCGAGGATGAGAACCACCACGAGCAGCTCGATGAGCGTGAAGCCCTTGTCTTTGGTTCCGAGGTTGGCACGCTTGCGCGCGAGCGCAGCGGTCATGGAGCGAATCATCTTAAGTCCCTTTTCGAGTATTTAATCGAGTGGGACTTTCTATAGCCCCCCTAGGCTCAGGTTAGAACCTAAAAGCGCCGTGAGATGGGTTTTTCTAGGGGGCAGGCTACCCCCAAAACGGGCTGTAGGTCTGAGCCGATCGACGCACTATAAGCACCTGTTCGAGACCCCTGACAGCAGAGACAACGAGCACTTACTGATCAGCAGGCCCGGTCAGCACATAGACGATCGCTGAGATCGTTCCGGTCACAGAGCCGCCGGTCTCGCCGGCCTGCGCGGTGTTGAACGAGGTGACCGACAGCATCCGCTCACCGCCCTGCAGGCCGTTCAGAAACGCGAGCACGGCGTCGTAGCTGCCCGAGACGTTGAGCGAGACCGGAATACCCAGCAGGGTACCGGCGGGCAGCGGCGCGGCCGACGTCGCCGACGCCCCGGCAGTGCCCTGCCGTGACGGCTGCGCCTGGGCGCCGCTGACCGACACCGCGTCGACGAGCACCTGGTGTTCGAGGGCGAGGGCATCCAACTGCAAGATGAAGGGGGCGAGGTTGGTGCTGTCCGGCAGGCTCAGCCGCAGGTCTTTAAGCTCGTCGTGCAGATCGGTGAGGCGGCTGACCTCTACCTGCAGCAGGGCCAGTGCCACCCCCGACGACACGTTCTGGGTCTCGAGGGCTGACGTTTGCGCCTTGATCGCGGCCGTCTGGGCCGAGGTCGACGACACCAGCAGACCGCCGGCGACGAGCAGCATGACTCCGACGGCGATCGCCGTCAGCAGCGTGAGAAGGGTCCTGTTCGTGCGCATGACTACTGCCCCCCGGCTAGGGGCTCGGCGGGGTCTCTACCGGAGTACGCCTCACCGTTGATGTGCAGCACGAACGTGGCCAGGTATTCGCCGGTCGCCGTGCGGGTGATCTGCCCGGGGGTCGCGTCGACGAAGCCGGGCAACGCCGACAGCCGGCGCAGCAGCACCGCGTTGCTCTGCAGCTCGGGGCTCGACAACGACAGGCGCAGGGAGGCGACCCGCTCGCCCTCGAGCGGAACGGTCGACTGCCCGTAGTCCGCGAAGGGGGTGGCGCCGTCGGCACTCACGCTCGTGATGCTGACCCCGGCAGGCAGAGACTCGCGCAGCTGCCCCAGATACGCCTGCCAGTCGATCTCGGTCGAGAGCGTCACGCCCTGAGCGTCGCGCACCTCGTCGAGGTCGTTCTTCAGGCGCTGAAGGTCGGCGAACTGCTTGCCCTGATTGATCAGCAGGGTCGCCGCGGCCTGGGCGGTCTGCCGTTGCTGGGCGGCCTGCATCCGCTCGACCATTGAAAAACCGACCCCGGTCGCCACCAGCACGGCCACCAGCGCGACCACCGCGGCCGATCGGCGCCGCAGCGTTTTCTCGGCCTGACCCAGGCGCACCTCGGGTGGCAGCAGGTCGGCGCGCGGTTCGCCGCCCGGCTCGACGCGCAGATGGCTCGCGGATGCCCGCCCCATCGCGAGTCCGCAGGCCACGAGATACGTGCCCTTCGTGGCGCGCAGCCGAACGCCGTCGATGCCGGGGCCCAGCAGCATGCCGGCCGGCTCGGCCGAGACAACGGCCAGCCCGGTCAGGTCGCTCAGCGTCTGCGCGAAGCCGTTCAGCCGGGATCCGCCGCCGGCCAACACGATCTGGGTGACGCGCAGGTCGCGCCGCACACTGCCGAAATAGCTGATGGTGTTGCGCAGCGCCTCGAGCAGTTCGTAGGTGACCTCGCTGATGGTCGTGGTTGCGCCCGCCGTTTCGAGCGTCATCCGGTGCGAGAGCCCGACGAGTCGTTTCAGGTTCTCGGCACTGGTGTCGTTCACACCGAGAACGTTTTTGAGCGCCTCGGTGACATCGCTGCCACCGGATGCGATCAGCCTCACGAACTGCGGCACCCCGTCGACGGCGATCACGATGCTCGTCGATCCGGCACCGACATCGATCTGTGCGATCACCCGGTCGGTCGCCGTGCCGAGGTACACCGCCCGGCTGAGCGCGAAGGGAACGAGGTCGACCGCGAGCACCCGCAGTCCGGCCTGCTGCACGGCGCGCACATTGCTGACCACCGGCGCCTTCGCGGCCGCGATCAGCAGCCCCTGGGTTTCGGAGGCGGCCGACGTCTCGGTCGTCGCAATGGGATAGAAGTCGAGCAGGGCATCCTCTATCGGAATGGAGATCAGATCGCGCACCTGCAGCGGCAGGGCTTCGCGAATGCGTTTCAGCGACGCGCTCGCGACCGTGAGGTTGCGGGCCACCACCCGATCGCTCGCGACCCCCAACACCACGTTGTGGCTCGTGAAGCCGCCGACCTGCCAGATCTGTTCGAGGGCCGTGCGCACCGCGGCGGCGTCGACGATCTCGCCCCGGTTCACGGCTCCCACCGGCAGCGGGGCCTCGGCGTAGTGCAGCAGCGTGGGCGTGCCGGAGTCGACGTCGCTCAGTTCGGCGGCGCGCACAGCCGAGGTTCCGATGTCGACCCCGACGACGTGGCCCTTCACTGGGTCGCCTCCGCTGCGTTGGCCGACGGGTCGCGGGCCACGTCGCGCAGCGACTCGCGGGCGCCGAGCTCGAACACCCCGGCGCGCGGCACGCTCGACACGTTCACGCCCGGAAACGGCATGGCCTGGTAGCGCAGAATCGACGACATGCGCACCCCAACGGTGGCGCCGTAGAACTGCCCGTGCCAGATCGCCGAGTTCATCATGGTGAGCGGGCAGGGCGTGTACAGCATGGCGGTCACCCCGGTTCCGGCAATGAACGAACCGCTGATGACGGATGCCGCGGGCCCGCCCGCGCAGGTCGGGGCACCATCATTTGTTTCATCGGGAGTGATGAGCCAGAGGCGCGCCGAGCCGACCGCCTGAAATTGGGCGCTGCCGCCGAGCTGGAACGAGTTCGCGATGATCACGAGATCGTTGCTCAGCGTGAGGATCTCCGCGGTCAGCGTGCGGATGCCGCCGATGCAGCCGCGGGCATCGATGAGCACCGGCGAGGAGACGTCGGCGACGAGCGGCTGCAGGGTGAGAAAGTTGCAGATCCCCGAGGCGGACTTCTTGACGAATCCCGTCCACTCGGGTTTCTCGTAGCTGAAGTCGACCCAACGGGGGCCGGTCGGGGCGGGCACGGGCGCCGATGGGCCCAGCGTGATGGTGCCGCCGACCTGCGAGCTGCCGGTCGTGACGAGTGATTCGGCGTTCAGGTTGCCCTGCACCTGGGACGAATCGGTGAGCGTGGCCGCCTTCACGATGGCGGCGTTTCCGCGCACGATCGAGCTCTGCGAGGTGGTCAGACTCTGCGCCGACAGGTCGCCGTGAACAATCACCGATCCGGCGATGCGGGCCTGACCGCCGACCTGCGCGGTGCCGAACAGCTGGCAGGACTGCTCGAGTGCGAGGGAGCCGAGCGCAATCACGAGGTCGGCGGTCAGCACGTTTGAGCCCGCACAGCTCACGTTTCCGGCGCCGGCCTGAACAACGGGCTGGTTGTCATCGCCGGGCTGCAGCTGGCTCGAGTCGGTGAAGGCGACCCCGGAGTGGGCCGTGATCGCCGCGGTGACGACGGGTTCGGTCGCCGCGGAGCCGTAGATGGCTTCGACCGTGCGGGTGTCGCCGGAGGCGTTGTTGGCGGGGCCGCGAAGGTCGGCGGTGCCGGTGGAGAGCACCCGTACCCGGGTGCTGCCGGACTGCGGGCAGCCGTCGATCCAGCCGCCGCCACTCTGGTAGGACAGCTTGATCGTGTAGCGCGGGGCGCCGCCGGGTGAGGCGAGAGGCGGGCAGGCCTGTCGGGCGAGGCTCGCGTTGGCGGCGGCGATTCCCGCCTCGGCCGCGGCCTGCGCCTGAACGCCGGCCCTGGTAGCGCTCGTCACGCCGAGGGCGCTGAGGGTCGTGCCGGCCACCGTGATGGTGATGATCGCGATGACGGCCATGACCCCGATCACGGCGATGAGGGCCGCGCCGCGGTCGCGGGGCTCGGCTGGGGCGGTGGTCGTGCCGGTGGTCAGGCGAAGCATGTCGACAGTCCCGTCACGTCTTGCCGGCTCGTGCTCGTGGCCGTAAACGGCGCGGGCGCGTCACCCACATCGGTCGCAACGCTCAGCTCGAGCCGCACGGTATCGGCGGGAGTGCCCGACACTTTCCAGGGAGCGGCCACGCTCGTGCCGGGAGCGATTCCGGAGCCGAGCAGCAGCCATCCGTCGCTGGACAGCTGCGCGGCGGTCGGAACCGTGATCGGCACCGCGGAGACGTCGGCGCGCCGGTAGTAGACCCGTCCCGGCGGCGTCGCATCGTAGAACCACGCCTGGCAGTACGGCGTGGCGACGGCGGCATTGCCCACGTTCGCGAGCCGCAGCAAGTGCCCGTTCGGGGCCTGGGTGGTTTCGAGGGCGACCGCATTGCGCACCCCCGCGTGAATGGACTGCGTAATAATCTGCCCGGCAGTGGATGCCCCGGTGCGCCCCGATATCGTGCGCTCGGCCGCGAGGGTGCTGATCAGCATGCCGCCGATGAGCGTGAGCACGACTACCGCGAAGCTCATGTAGACGAGCAGCTCGACGAGGGAGTAGCCGCCCTCTGGCGTCGCCTCAGAGCCTGCCTCAGACACCGAGAACGCTCCCGCCCCTCCGTTCGCGCGTCGAGTGACGCATACGGCAGAAGTTGTTGAGGCTACGTTACCCCTGATCGGGGGCGTATGGGCGTTCTATTCTCTTTTCGCCGGTCGATACCGCCCAAGCCGACCTACGGTGCGGAGATCGGCTCGCGGGGTTTCGACCGGCGCGCTGTGCGCGCCGGCTCAACCAGCGGGTGGCGGGCGGCTACTTGACGTAGTCGAAGATGCTGAACATGGGCAGGTACAGGGCCACGACCATGCCGCCGATGACGATGCCGATGAACGCGATCATGAGCGGCTCGATGAGGGCCGTGAGCTGCTCCGTCGTGGCCTGCACCTCCTGGTCGTAGAAGTCCGCGATCTTGGCGAGCATCGCTTCGAGCGCACCGGCGTCTTCACCGACCGCGATCATCTGCGTCACCATCGCCGGGAACACGGGCTCGAGCGAGAGGGGGCCGGCGATCGACCGCCCCTGACTCACCGAGTTCTGCACCTTGAGCAGCGCGCGCTGCACGACCCAGTTGCCCGAGGTCTCCCCCACGATTGCGAGGGACTGCAGAATCGGCACGCCGGCGCCGATCATGGTCGAGAAGTTGCGACTGAAGCGGGCGATCGCGAGCTTGGTCAGCAGCGGTCCGAAGACGGGAATCTTGAGCTTGATCGGGTCGACGACCTTGCGCACCCCGTCGGTGTGCTTGTTCTTGCCCCACCAGATCGCGAACACGACGCCGACGACGATGAGCACCGGCGCGAGCCAGCCCATCACCTCCGACAGGGTCACCAGAATCTGGGTCGCGAACGGCAGCTCGCCGCCGAGGTCGCCGAACATGCCCTCAAACACCGGCACGATGAAGATCAGCATGCCGATCACCGCGACCACCGCCATGATCAACACAATCACCGGGTAGGCCATGGCCGACTTGATCGTGTCGCGCAGCTTCACCTCGCTCTCGAAGTTGTCCGCGACCGAGTTGAGAGAATCCTCGAGAAAACCACCGGTTTCACCGGCCCGCACGAGGTTGATCATGATCGGCGGAAAGACAACCGCGTGTTTCGACATCGCTTCAGACAGCGAAATGCCGGTTTCGACATCCGTCTTGATGGTGTTCAGAATTTTGGCGAGCGTCGGGTGGGTGGTCTGGTCGGCGAGGATGTTCAGCGTGCGCAGCAGGGTGAGGCCGGCGCTCGTCATGGTGGCCATCTGCCGGCTCATCACGGCGAGGTCTTTGAGCCCGACGCCCTTGCTGAAGCCGGGAATCTGGATGTCGCGGTTGATTCCGGTCTTCGGCGCGACCTCGTCGAGGGAGATCGGCGACAGGCCGATGGCGCGCAGCCGGGCCAGGGCCGCGTCTTCGCTGGCGGCCTGCAGCCGCCCCTTGACGATCTTGTCGGTGGAATCGCGGCCCTTGTAGGCCCAGGCCTGGGTGGCGGCCATCAGCGCCTCCTCGAGGAATAGCTGTCATGAAAGTCGATGCCGGAGTCGGTCTTGGCGGCGCGGGTGCCGGTGTCGGGCGCCGCCCGCCGAATGAGCTGGTCGAGCCCGACCACGTCTTGCGCCTTCTCCTCGGCCGCTTCGCGCGTGATCTGGCCGGCGTTGACGAGCTCGGCAAGGTGCTGGTCCATGGTGTGCATGCCGAGCGCCTTCCCGGCCTGCATCGCCGAGGCGATTTGGTAGGTCTTGCCCTCGCGAATGAGGTTCGACACGGCCGGAGTCGTCACGAGCACCTCGGTCGCGACGACGCGTCCGCCGCCGACCTTTTTCACGAGGGTCTGGCAGATCACGCCCTGCAGGGTCGCGGCGAGCTGCGAGCGTACCTGGCTCTGCTGGTGCGGGGCGAACACGTCGATGACGCGGTCGATGGTCTGGGCGGCATCCTGGGTATGCAGGGTCGCGAAGACGAGGTGGCCGGTCTCCGCTGCGGTGAGCGCGACCGAGATGGTCTCGAGGTCACGCAGCTCACCGATCAGAATCACGTCGGGGTCCTGCCGCAGCACGTGCTTGAGCGCCGCCGCGAAGCTGTGCGTGTCGTGGCCGACCTCGCGCTGGTTGACGAGGGATTTCTGATGGTTGTGCAGAAACTCGATCGGATCTTCGACGGTCACGATGTGATCGGCGCGGGTGCGGTTGACGAGGTCGATGAGGGCGGCGAGGGTCGTGGATTTTCCCGACCCGGTCGGCCCGGTCACGAGCACCAGGCCGCGCGGCAGCTGCGCGAACCGGGCCACGGTGTCGGGCACGCCGAGGGCCTCGAGCTGCTTGATCTCACGCGGAATCAGCCGAAAGGCCCCGCCCACGGAGTTGCGCTGCAGGTAGTAGTTGACCCGAAACCTCGCGTCGCTCGCCGTGAAGGCGAAGTCGAGTTCCAGCTCGCGCTCGAATTCCTCGCGCTGGGCCGGGGTCAGAATGCTGAACAGAGCGGATGTGACCCGGTCGCGCAGCCATTTCGTCGCACCATCGATGGGCGCGAGCGCACCATCGATACGGATGCTCGGGGGCGCCCCCACGGTCACGTGCAGGTCGGAGGCACCCCGGTCGAGCACCTCCTGCAGGGCGGCGAGCAGGTCGACGTCGGGCAATACGATGTCAGGCAACAACGCGCAGCACCTCATCGATCGAGGTCAGTCCCAGGCGCACTTTGGCCCAGCCGTCGTCGCGCAGCGTCGTCATGCCCTCCGCGCGTGCGGCGGTGGCGATTTCGGTGCTGGATGCCCGGGCGATCGTCAGTCGTTCGACCTCGTGCGAGACGGTCATCACCTCGTGCACCGCGACTCGGCCGCGGTATCCCGTGTTCGAGCAGGCGGCGCATCCGCCCGGCTGGTAGAACACCGGCGGCGCGGCCGCGGTATTGATGC
This sequence comes from Cryobacterium frigoriphilum, assembly GCF_004403305.1. Taxonomy (GTDB): domain Bacteria; phylum Actinomycetota; class Actinomycetes; order Actinomycetales; family Microbacteriaceae; genus Cryobacterium; species Cryobacterium frigoriphilum. The sequence goes on from NZ_SOHE01000007.1 coordinate 30,233, forward strand.
AGAACCCCAGCCGTTCAAGCTCGTGCACGTCGCGGGTGTCGGGTATGCGGCACCGGGTGCAGAGCCGCCGGGCGAGTCGCTGGGCGACGACGCAGTCGATGGCGGAGCCGACCAGAAAGGGCTCCATGCCCATTTCGATCAGGCGCGTCATGGCGCTCGGGGCGTCGTTGGTGTGCAGGGTGCTGAGCACGAGGTGACCGGTGAGGGAGGCCTCGATGGCGATCTTCGCGGTCTCCTGATCTCGAATCTCGCCGAGCAGCACGACGTCGGGATCGCTGCGCAGAATCGAGCGCAGGGCGACCGCGAAGGTGAGGCCGGCCTTGCGGTTGACCTGCACCTGATTGATGCCCGCCATGCGATATTCCACCGGGTCTTCGACCGTGATCACGTTGATCTCGGGCTTGGAGATGGTGGTCAGCGTCGTGTACAGGGTCGTCGACTTACCTGACCCGGTCGGACCGGTGACGAGGATCATGCCGTTGGGCTTGGTGTACGCGGTGCGGAAGGCTTTCATATTGTCTTCGAGCATCTGCAGGTCGCTGATGTTCATGCTCGCGGTCGCGTTGTCGAGAATACGCAGCACGACCTTTTCGCCCCACACCGTCGGCAGCATGGCGACGCGCAGGTCAATCTGGCGCCCGTTGTGGGTGACCGACATGCGGCCGTCCTGCGGTTTGCGCCGCTCGGCGATGTCGATGTCGCTCATGATCTTGATGCGGGAGATGACACCGCTCTGAATGTTCTTGGGAGCGCTCTGCATCTCGTGCAACACGCCGTCGATGCGGTACCGCACCCGCAGGCTGTGCTCGCCGGGCTCGATATGGATGTCGGAGGCCTTGTCCTGGATGGCCTGGCTGACCAGCAGGTTCACGAAGCGCACGATCGGGGCGGCGTCTTCGGGCGAGTCGGACTCGCCGAACAGGGCGTCCTCCTGCGGCACGAGCTCTTCTTCGAGGGTCGAGGTGAGGTCGTTGAGCTCTTCGTCGGCGCGGTGGTAGCGGGCGATCGCGGCCATCAGGTCTGAGCGTTCAACCACGACCGGGTTGACCCGCATGCGGGCGGCCTCACGCACATCGTCGAGCGCGAACACGTTGCCGGGGTCGACCATGGCGAGCACCAGGCGGTTGCCCTCGAACCCGATCGGCAGCACCTCGTCACGCTGGCACATGGCCGCGGGCACCTTCGACAGGGCCAGCCGGTCGACCGGGTACTCGATGAGTTCAACGAACGGCAGTCTGGTCTGCTCGGCTCTGGCCCGGGCGAACTGCAGCTCGGTGATCACCCCGCTCGCCACGAGCGCCCGCACCGCACTCTCGTCGGCGGTGTCTCCGGCCTTCAGGGTATCGAGCTGCTCGATCGGCAGCAGACCGTGCAAAATCAGGATTTCAGTGAGGCTCGACACAGAAACACTCCCCCGAGCGTGACGCGGCTGCTGAAGAGCCCGGGACAGAGGCAGCTGCGCCGGTGGAACATGTCCAAGGTGAGTCGGTGACACTCCACAGTATCTGTGTAGCGCAACAAGGTGACAGACCCACAACGGGGGGCGTGCGCGGCCGGTGCCACAGCCGACAGCCTCCCCCGGGGGGCTAATTCAGGAGATCTGCGGCCTCCCCCCGGGGGCTAATTCAGGAGATTTGCGGCCTGATGCGGCGGCCGTCGCACTGGTCCGGCGGCAATGGCACTGTCACCGGACAGTTTTCCTGAATTAGCCACGGCGGGCCGACCGCGGGCGGCGGCGCGCGGGGGCCGGCTGGGCGGGCGGCAGCCGGGG
>NZ_SOHE01000036.1 GCF_004403305.1 Cryobacterium frigoriphilum
GCTGCTGCCGGCGCCGGTGCTGCAACGGGCTCGGGTGCGGCGACGGGTTCCGGGGCCGCGGCCTCGGCGGCGGGTGCCTCCGGGGCGGCGGCCGGCGCGGAGCCGTCACCGATGACGACGAGGGCGGTACCGACCTCGACGGTTTCGTCTTCCTGAACCAGGATGGCCTCAATGATGCCGGCGACGGGGGACGGGATCTCGGTGTCCACCTTGTCGGTCGATACCTCGAGCAGGGGCTCGTCGACCTCCACGCGGTCGCCCACGTTCTTGAGCCAGCGGGTGACCGTGCCCTCTGTGACACTCTCTCCGAGTGCCGGGAGGCTGACGGATTCGCTCATGCGCATGTCTCCTTCAAAACCATATGTATGCTGAAAAATTCTGTATCTAACACGTGCCTATGGAACAACTGCGTAGAAATGGTGAACGAGCCCGATTACATCGCGTGCAGGGGCTTGCCGGCGAGGGCCATGAAGGCCTCGCCCAGCGCCTCATTCTGCGTGGGGTGGGCGTGAACGAGGGGCGTGATGTCCTCGGGGTACGCCTCCCAGTTCACGATGAGCTGGCCTTCGCCGATGAGTTCGCCGACGCGGGCGCCGATCATGTGCACACCGATGATGGGGCCATCCGTCACGCGCACGAGCTTGATCGAGCCGGACGTGCCGAGGATCGAGCTCTTACCGTTGCCGCCGAGGTTGTACTCGTAGGTTGCGATCTTGTCGGCGCCGAATTTCTCGGCGGCCTTGGCCTCTGAGTAACCGACCGAAGCGACCTCGGGGTCGCAGTAGGTGATCTTCGGAATGTTGATGTCTTCAACGACGATCGGGTTCAGGCCGGCGATTTCTTCGGCAACGAAGATGCCCTGCTGAAAACCGCGGTGTGCGAGCTGCAGGCCGGGCACGATGTCGCCCACGGCGTAGACGCCGGGCAGGTTCGTGGCGAGGCGCTCGTTGGTGAGCACGAAGCCGCGGTCCATCGTGACGCCGACCTCGTCGAAGCCCAGACCAGCGGTCGACGGGCCACGGCCCACGGCGACGAGCAGAATGTCAGCCTCGACGGTGGTGCCGTTTTCGAGTGTGACGACGACGCCATTCTCATCCTGCGTGACGCTCTTGAAGCGGATGCCGAGGGAAAATTCGATTCCACGCTTGCGGAAGGCGCGCTCGAGCTGCTTGGAGACGGATTCTTCCTCGTTCGGAACGAGGTGGGGGAGCGCCTCGATGATCGAGACGTCGGCTCCGAAGGACTTCCAGACGCTGGCGAATTCGACGCCGATGACGCCGCCGCCGAGAACGGCGACCTTCTTGGGGATGTAATCGAGCTCGAGGGCCTGTTCGCTCGTGATGACACGGCCACCGATTTCGAGGCCCGGAAGCGAGCGCGAGTAGGAGCCCGTCGCCAGAATCACGTTCTTGCCGACGATGGTATCGTCGCCGACCTGCACGGTCGTCGGGGAGACCAGATGGCCCTCACCCGCAATGACCGTGATGCCGCGTGCCTTGATCAGGCCCTGGAGTCCCTTGTACTTGCTGGCCACGATGCCCTCACGGAAGGCGGTGACGGCAGCGATGTCGACCCCGTCGAACGTGGTCTTGACGCCGTACTTGCCGGCCTCGCGGCTGACGTCGGCGACCTCGGCCGAGTGCAGCAGAGCCTTGGTGGGAATGCAACCCACGTGCAGACAGGTGCCGCCGAGTTTGCCCTTCTCGATCAGGCCAACGGTGAGGCCGAGCTGCACGGCGCGCAACGCTGCTGCGTACCCGCCGCTTCCTCCGCCAAGAACGACAACGTCAAAATTCTGCTCCGACACTCAGTTACTCCCTCGTGCATCACACCATGCCACGGCGGCTTTCGATTCGAGCCGCCGCGCAAACGATTAGTGGCAAGCTTTTCTTGCCCCTTCGACTGTACTACGGGCGTGAAAAGTCCTCGGCCAGTCGAAGCAACGCCCGCACCGACACTCCGGTCGGTCCGACTCCCGTGAAACCCCACGGGCTTCCGGTGTTTTGAGCCGGTCCGGCGATGTCCAGGTGCGCCCAGGGAATCGTCACTCCGTCGGCGTTCGTACCGACGAACTCCCGCAGAAAGACCCCGGCAAGAAGCATGCCGCCCGCCGGACTGCCGATCTTGGCATTGGCGATGTCCGCCACGTCGGAATTCAGCAGCGCACGCAGCTCGTCCGGAAGCGGCATCGGCCAGACCTGCTCATTGGCATCGGCACTGGCCGCGAGTACGCGCTGCACCAGGGCGTCATCGCCCATCGTTGCGTAATAGCGGGTACCGAGGGCCACGATCGCCGCCCCGGTGAGGGTGGCCACGTCGATGATCGCGTCGGGCTGTTCCTCGCTGGCGGCGACGAGGCCGTCGGCAAGCACCAGGCGACCCTCGGCATCCGTATTGAGAACCTCGACCGTGCGGCCGCCACGCATGCGCAGCACGTCGTTCGGGCGGATGGCCGAACCCGACGGCATGTTCTCGGCGATGCACATCCAGGCGGTAATGCGCACGGGCAGGGCCAGTCGAGCGGCGGCGAGCGTCACAGCGAGCACCGTAGCGGCACCGGTCATGTCGTACTTCATACCGACCATGGAGGCCGGCGGCTTGAGCGAGAGTCCGCCGGTGTCGAAGGTGATTCCCTTGCCCACGAGAGCCAGGTGCTGGGCGGCGCCGACCGGCGAATAGCTGAGCTTGACGAGTCGGGGCGGGCGAGCGGAGCCCTGCCCGACGCCGGCGATGCCGCCGAAGCCGTCGGCGACCAGTTCTTCCTCGTTCCACACGGTGACCTCGACGGGCAGGCCTGCTGCGGCAGTGACGGCGCGCTGGGCGAGGGAGTCCGGATACAGATCGAGGGGAGGGGCGTTGACGAGATCCTTCACGAGGCTCACGGCCTCGGCGCAGGCGAGTGCGCGAGCGAGCACGGCCGTTTCGGTGAGCTCGTCGTCGCCGAGCGCGGTGTGCACGCTGATCTGCGTTGCGGGCAGCTTCGTCTCGGCGAGGGAACTGTGACGGTAGGAGGTGAAAGAATACGCGCCGAGAGCCGCGCCCTCGAGTACGGCTTCGGCCTCGTCGGTCGTGGTGACGGGGATCGCAATGGCGAGGCTGGTCACACCGGTCAGCTGACGTACCGCCGAGCCGACCGCGTGACGCAGCGTGTGCACCGTCACTTCGCGCCCGAGACCGACGACGGCAACGGCCCGCGCGGCCATGGTGCCGACCGACGGGACAAGCCTCACGACCTCGTCGCGAGCGCCGGTCACCGCGAGGGCGCCGAGCTGGTCGGCCAGGCCGGCGAGACTCGCGTCGGCGTACAGAACGGCGCCGGCATCCGTTTGCAGCGCCGCGACGACGACCAGGTCGACATCGGCGTCGATGGCGGGGCGGCTGGACAGTGAAAGGACAGGAATGGTCATAGTCGATCGTAACCATCGGTGCCGGGTCGTCGCGTGTTCGCTGAGGGCACCAAGCCGGACGCACCGATTACCCTTCCGGCGGTCGAGCCTCGGATTAGAGTTGAGGCATGCGCGATCCTGGTGAATTGTACGAGCTGACCGCAGACGCCGACAGCGTGCCCGAGGGCCTGCACCTGGTGGCCGGGCTCACCGGCTTCGCCGACGCGGGAGGCGCGGTGTCACAGTTTTCGGAGTACCTGCTCGGTACTCTCGGCCACACCGTCATCGCTAACTTCGATGCCGACACACTGCTCGACTACCGTGCTCGACGGCCGATCATTTATTTCGACCAGGATCATCTGACCAACTACCAGCCACCGTCGCTGCGCCTGTATCTCGCGCTCGATGAGATCGGGCAGCAGTTTCTGTTTCTGACCGGGTTTGAACCGGACTTTCGTTGGAACCAGTTCTCGGCGGCGGTGCTGCAGCTCGTGGCACGCTTCAAGGTCGCGTCCACGACGTGGGTTCATGCGATCCCGATGCCCGTTCCGCACACGCGACCGATCGGCGTGACCGTCAGCGGCAACCGATCGGATCTCATCGAGAGCATGTCCGTCTGGCGACCGCACACCCAGGTCGCCGCCAACGCGCTGCATCTGGTCGAGTACCGCCTGCAGGAGGGCGGTGCCTCGACGGTCGGCTTCGTCCTACTCGTCCCGCACTATCTCGGGGACACCGAGTTTCCCTCGGCTGCGCTCTCGGCGCTCGAAAGCACGAGCGCCTCGACGGGGCTGATTTTCCCCACCGATCGGCTGCGCGAACAAAATCGCGATTTTGTGGCCCGCATCGACGAACAGGTGAGGGACAACCCCGAACTCGCCAAACTCGTGGGAACGCTCGAGCAACGCTACGACGCCTATATGGAGGGCAGCACGCTGCGCTCGCCCCTGACCGATGAAGACGGTGAGCTGCCCAGCGCCGACGAAATCGCCGCTGAACTGGAGAAGTTCCTGGCGATTCGGCGCAGCAAAGACGAGGGCTCCGCGGCCTGACGCAGGCTCGCCCCGGTGACGGGCGGCGCCTGCCGAGGGGTAACTTGGGGGTAATGAACTCCCGTTGGTCCTGGTTGGTATTCGTTGTCGGGTCGTTTGCCTACCTGTCGGCGGTCTTGCAGCGCACCTCGATGGGGATAGCCGGCGTCGCCGCCACCGAGCTCTTCGGCGGTTCGGCGGCGGTGCTGTCGAGCCTTGCCGTGGTGCAGCTCATCGTCTATGCCGCCATGCAGATCCCGGTCGGTGTGCTGATCGACCGATTCGGCCCCCGCACCCTCATTCTCTGCGGAACGTCTCTCATGATCGTGGGTCAGCTCACCCTCGCGTTTGCCCCCACGGTGACGGTGGCCGTCATCGGTCGCATTCTGGTTGGCGCGGGCGACGCGGCCCTGTTCATCTCGATCATCCGGCTGATCAGCTCGTGGTTCTCCGGGCGAATCGTTCCCCTGCTCTCGCAGTGGCTGGGCAACATCGGCCAGCTCGGCCAGGTGCTCTCGGCCGTACCGCTGGCCTGGCTGCTGCATGAGGCCGGGTGGACCCCGGCGTTCGTGTCCGCGGCATCCGTCGCCGTGCTCGCGTTGATTCTCTCGATCATTTTCGTGCGCGACCGGCCGGCGGGAGCCGCTGACCTGCACCGGACGACGAGCTGGACCAACGCCCTCACGCAATTGCGGCACAGTTTCAAACGGCCGGGCACCCAGCTGGGATTCTGGTCCCACTACGTCACCCAGTCCTCCGGCACGGTCTTCAGCCTGCTCTGGGGATACCCCTTCATGGTCTACGCCCTGCAGATTGAACCCGTGCTCGCGGCGGCACTGCTGACGACCCTGGTCGGCACGGGCCTCGTCTTCGGCCCGATCCTGGGGGTGCTGACGGCGCGATACCCGATGCGCCGCAGCAACATTGTGCTTGCCATTGTCAGCGCGATGGCCGTCATGTGGGCCATTTTTCTGCTCTGGCCCGGCGTGCCGCCACTCTGGCTGCTGGTGCTGCTGCTCGTCGTCGTGGGTATCGGCGGACCCGGTTCGCTGATCGGCTTCGACTTCGCCCGCACGTTCAACCCCCAACGCAGCCTGGGCTCGGCGAACGGCGTGGTCAATGTCGGTGGTTTTCTGGCCAGCTTCGTCACGATGTACCTGATCGGGCTCGCGCTCGACCTGCAAAATGGATGGCGCATGGCCGCGGGGGAGGCCAGCGACCTCTATGCCCTCGACTCGTTCCGCATCGCCTTTGCGGTGCAGTACCTCGTCATCGGCATCGGTGTGGTCTTTCTGGTGCGGGCCCGCCGCAACACCCGCCGTCTGCTGCTGCACGATGAGGGCCTCGAGGTCGCTCCACTGTGGGTGGCCGTGGCTCGGGCCTGGCGATCGCGCCGGGATCGCCGGGATGATCGAGGAAACCCTCCCGCCTGAAACCTGACGGCACGACGAACAGCGCAAAGATTGTAGCCGTGGCTTGCCTCCGCTGTAAACCGTGCGATAATTATCTCTAGGACCCGTTCAGGTCCGGGGAGTTTTGTGCCTTCGTGTCATAGCGACGGTGTAGAACTGAAACAGTGTGAGACTGCTGCCCGGGACTTGACATGGGTCCAAGTACTGCCCAAAATTCACACTGCTCAGAGTCAGTGCGGCCCGGTTCGCGTGGGCCGTGCGGCGCAGCAGCGCCGTCCGGTGGCGGCATGAGAGGTATTCGAATGGCAACCCCCGAAAAATCCGAGGCGACCGACGTGGCAGCCGCTGAGTCCGCACAGACTCCGGCCGCCAAGGCGCCCACGGTCAAGAAGCCCGCGACGAAGACCGCTGCGGCAAAGACGGCCGCTGCCAAGGCCGCAGCCGTCAAGAAGGCCGCGGGCGCCGATGCCCCGGCCGCCGAGAAGGCTGCGCCCCGTAAGCGGGCCGCGACAACTCGCGCCAAGGCCAGCAAAGACGACGACACCTCTTCAGAGGACCCGGCCGGCGCGCACGATGATGACGCCGACGACGATGACCAGGGCAAGCGCGCCGCGTCGACCGAACCGCTGCCCAAGGGCGCGCTGGTTTTGTCCCTCGTCGACGACGAAGACGAAGTTCCGGTCTACTCGAGCGCCATTACGGGCGCCACGGCCGACCCGGTCAAGGACTACCTGAAGCAGATCGGAAAGGTCGCCCTGCTGAACGCGGCCGAAGAGGTCGAGCTTGCCATGCGCATCGAGGCCGGTCTGTTCGCCGAGGACAAGCTGTCGGAGATGACCGAGGCAGAGAAGAAGACGCCGCTGGGTCGTGAGCTGCAGTGGGTCGCCAAGGACGGCGCTCGCGCCAAGAGCCACCTGCTCGGCGCCAACCTGCGTCTCGTCGTGTCCCTCGCCAAGCGCTACACGGGTCGAGGAATGCAGTTTCTCGACCTCATCCAGGAGGGAAACCTGGGCCTGATTCGCGCGGTTGAGAAGTTCGACTACACGAAGGGCTTCAAGTTCTCCACCTACGCCACCTGGTGGATTCGCCAGGCGATCACGCGCGCCATGGCTGACCAGGCCCGCACCATCCGAATTCCCGTGCACATGGTCGAGGTCATCAACAAGCTCGCCCGCGTGCAGCGTCAGATGCTGCAGGACCTGGGCCGCGAACCCACTCCTGAGGAACTGAGCCGGGAACTCGACATGACCCCCGAAAAGGTCGTCGAGGTTCAGAAGTACGGCCGCGAGCCCATCTCCCTGCACACCCCGCTCGGTGAAGACGGAGACAGCGAATTCGGTGACCTCATCGAGGACACCGAGGCCGTGGTGCCCGCCGACGCCGTCGGCTTCACAATGCTCCAGAAGCAGCTCGAGAGCCTGCTGGATTCCCTGTCCGAGCGTGAGGCCGGCGTGATTCGCATGCGCTTCGGACTCGGAGACGGCATGCCCAAGACCCTGGACCAGATCGGAGACACCTTCGGCGTGACGCGTGAGCGCATCCGTCAGATCGAGTCGAAGACGATGGCCAAGCTGCGTCACCCCTCCCGGTCCCAGTCGCTGCGCGACTACCTCGAGTAGGAGTCGGGTGCGATACACGCCGGCAATCCTCATCGGCCGGGGCGTGCGGGTACTCGCCCGCTGGCGCAAGCCCGGGGGCGGGTCTGCCGTTCCGGGCCTAGTGGTCAACACAATCGCGCCCGGTTTTCTCGCTCACGCGCTCAACGGTTTTCCGCAGGGCCTCGTGATCGTCTCGGGGTCGAGCGGCAAGTCCACGACCACCAAGATGCTCGTGGCCGCACTGCGCGCTCACGGGCTCACGGTCTTCACCAATTCGTCGACCGCGAACATTCGCCAGGGCCTCACCTCGGCGCTGCTCGAGCGGGCCAGCGTGACCGGCCGGGTCGCGGGCGATATCGCGGTGCTCGAAATGGATGAGGGACACGGCGCGGCGATCGCGCCCACACTCACGCCCCGGGTGGTGGCTCTCACGAACGTGATGGTGGACCAGATCGATCGCTTTCACGACTCCGACATGGTCGCCGGCCTGTTGCGTAAGATCGCGCTGCGCTCAACCGGCGTCGTCGTCATCAACGCCGACGACGCCTACCTCGCCGATCTCGGCGGGGAGCTTGACTCCGAAGCGACCGGCGTCACCGTCGAGCGCTATGGCGTCACGAGCGACGTACTCGCGGCGAACCCGCGCGGCCTCGGGTACACGCGCACCGCCGCGGAACGACTGCCGGCCGGCGACGGACTGCTCGTCACCGAGGTGAGCGGAAGGTCAGCTCGGTTCGCCCTTGAGGGTGTGAGTTACCCGGTTGCCCTGCCGGCGCGTGGAACGCACTACGCCGTCGATGCCGCGACCGCCGTTGCCACGGCCCGCGCTGCCCTCGGGTCGCGGTTCGACGCCGCGGTGGCCATCGAGGCCGTTGGCACGATTCCGCCCGTCTTCGGGCGAGGCGAAATCGTCACCGTGAACGGACACGAGATTGAGTTCGTGCTGGTTCAGAATCCGGCGAGTTTCCAGCTCAACGTCGACAGCCTCGAGCCCAGCACCGAACAGATTCTCATCGCGATCGGCTCCGACGTGCGCGATCCCTCGTATTTCTGGCCCGTCGACACCTCGAGCCTGGGTCATGTACTGATTGCGTCGGGATCGAAGGCGCACGATATTGCGCTGCAGCTCGTCTATGACGATGTCACCGTCGACCGAATCGAGCCCGACGTCGGAGTGGCCCTCGACGCCTTCCTCGCCCTGCCGAAACCCGCGCACGGCATGAAAACCATCATCTTTTCCGCCGACGGGATGCGCCGCACACGCGCGCACCTCGGCCTGGCGACAAACGCTGAGGAGCCCGTTTGACCTCCGTCACGATCGTGTCCCTGCTGCCGGAACTGCTCGGCAACAACGGCGATGCCGCGAATGCCCGGGTGCTCGCGCAACGCGCCAGATGGAGCGGCGCGGACGCATCCATTGTTCCCGTGCGCACGCGTGCGGATCTGCCGGACCGGGTCGACGCCGTCGTTATCGGTACCGGTACCGATTCGGATCTGGTTGCGGCCAGGGACATCCTGCTGACCATGGCGACCGAGCTGCGCGAGTGGCTCACCGGCGGAGTGCCGATTCTCGCCGTGGGAACCGGCTGGGAGCTGCTGAGCTGGGGCATCGAGCTCACCGACTCAACCGTCGAGGGTCTGGGTCTCGTGCCGGGACACGCCGTACCCCGTGTCGAACGCGCCACCGGTGACCTCGTCGTGGCGTCGAAGTTTGGCCGTCTGATCGGTTTTGAGAACCACGCCCGCGATTACGTCGGTGCGGAGGCTTCACCGCTCGGCCGAGTCGAGTCCGGGATCGGCAACGGGAGCGCAGCGAGCGGCCAGGAGGGTGTGGTGATGGGGGAGTTCTTCGGCACGCACCTGCACGGCCCGGTCCTGGCCCGCAACCCAGGGCTGGCCGACCATCTGGTCAGGCTCATGCTCGACCGCATCGGCGTGGAGTATGTGGCCGGCGCCCAGAGCGTGCTGGTCGATGACATAGCTCGAGCCGCACGCAATCAGATTGCGGTGCGGCTCGAACGTGCGATTGAGGCTTAGCGCGACGGTTTAGGAGCGCTTGTCCTCCAGGAGTCGGCTCGACTCGTCGTGCCAGCTCTCGGCGATGGCCGACAACTTCTCTTGGTGCTTACGACCGTGGTGCGCGCAAAACAACAGCTCACTGTTGTTCACGACGACGCGGATGTACGCCTGCGCTCCACAAGCGTCGCAGCGGTCGGCTGCGGTGAGCTGGTGGGGGGCGCCCTGTTGGTCAACTGCACCATTCTCAGTGGCGATCTGGGACATAATCTCCTCCTCCAGACGAAATTTCTAAAACCCTTAACCGTAATGTAAACACGGCAGGCTGTGCTTTGGGAGTCAATTGCGTGGCATTTCGCTCACCGCGTAGCTGACTTCATCTTTGGGGTGTCGATCCGGGTGGTTTACACGCGGGTCACTAGGCTTAACCGTTGTGAGTTCCGACTATTCCGCCCGCCACCTGTCAGTTCTCGAAGGCCTCGAGGCGGTGCGTAAGCGTCCCGGCATGTATATCGGTTCCACCGACTCTCGCGGGCTCATGCACTGCCTGTGGGAAATCATCGACAACTCGGTCGACGAGGCCCTCGGCGGTCACGGTGATCGCATCGAAATCGTGCTGCACGGCGATGACAGCGTCGAGGTGCGCGACACCGCACGCGGCATCCCCGTCGATATCGAACCCAAGACCGGCCTGACCGGCGTCGAGGTGGTCTTCACGAAGCTGCACGCCGGCGGTAAATTCGGCAGCGGATCGTACGCCGCCTCCGGCGGTCTGCACGGTGTGGGCGCATCCGTCGTCAACGCCCTGTCCGAACGGCTCGACGTCGAGGTCGACCGCGGCGGCAAGACCTGGGCCATGTCTTTTCACCGGGGCGAGCCGGGCATGTTCGCCGATGCCGCACCGTTCAAGGACGGTGGCCTGAAGAGCCCCGACTCGCCCTTCACCCCGTTTGAGAACCAGAGTGAGCTGCGCGTCGTGGGCAAGGCCGCGCGCGGCGTGACCGGTACCCGCATCCGCTACTGGGCCGACCGCCAGATTTTCACCAAGGGCGCCAGCTTCCAGACCGATGAGGTGCTCAATCGTGCGCGCCAGACGGCCTTCCTCGTTCCGGGTCTTGCGATCTCGGTCGACGACCGTCGCACCGATGAGCCCGTGCAGCATGCCTTCCAGTTCGATGGTGGTATCTCCGAGTTCGTCGACCACCTCGCGACGGATGCCCCGGTCACGGACACCTGGCGTCTCACCGGAACCGGGTCGTTCCGGGAAACCGTGCCCGTGCTCACCGATTCGGGCGCGATGATCCCGACGGAACTCGAACGGGAATGCCAGGTGGACATCGCCCTGCGCTGGGGTACCGGCTACGACACCATCGTGCAGAGCTTCGTCAACATCATCGCGACGCCCAAGGGCGGCACCCACCAGGCCGGTTTCGACGCCGGCCTGCTGAAGTTTCTTCGCGCCCAGGTCGATCTGAATGCTCGCCGGCTCAAGGTCGGCTCCGACAAGCTCGACAAGGACGACGTGATGGCTGGCCTGACGGCCGTGCTGACCGTGCGTTTGCCGGAGCCGCAGTTCGAGGGTCAGACCAAGGAGGTGCTGGGCACTCCGGCCGTGCGGGCCATCGTGGCCGCCGTGGTCGCGAAGGCAATGAGCGAGCGATTCACCTCGACAAAGCGCGACGACAAGACCCAGTCGGCCGTTGTACTCGACAAGATCGTCGCCGAGATGAAGTCGCGGATCTCCGCTCGCGCCCACAAAGAGACCCAGCGCCGTAAGAACGCCCTGGAAAGTTCGTCACTTCCGGCCAAGCTCGTCGACTGCCGCAGCAACGATGTGAAGACCAGCGAACTCTTCATCGTCGAGGGTGACTCAGCGCTCGGCACCGCCAAGCTCGCGAGAGACAGCGAGCATCAGGCGCTGCTGCCGATTCGCGGCAAGATTCTCAACGTGCAGAAGGCATCCGTCTCCGACATGCTCTCGAACACGGAGTGTGCCTCGATCATCCAGGTGATCGGTGCCGGAAGCGGCCGAAGCTTTGACATCTCCTCGGCGCGGTACGGCAAGGTGATCATCATGAGCGACGCGGATGTCGATGGTGCCCACATTCGCACCCTGCTGCTGACGCTCTTCTTTCGCTACATGCGCCCCATGATCACGGAGGGCCGGGTCTTCGCCGCCGTGCCGCCGCTGCACCGGGTCATCGTGATGAATCCGGGCTCGAAGCCCAACGAAACCATTTACACCTATTCAGAGGTCGAGCTGCACGGCGTGCTTGCCGGGCTCGACAAGCGCGGCAAGAAGTATCAGGATCCGATCCAGCGCTACAAGGGCCTCGGTGAGATGGATGCCGACCAGCTCGCGACCACGACCATGGAGCGCGCTCACCGCACGCTGCGACGGGTGCGTGTGGATGACGCGGAAATGGCCGGCAAGGTCTTCGAACTGCTGATGGGTAACGATGTGGCCCCGCGCAAGGAGTTCATCATCGAGAGTTCCGACAAGCTCAGCCGCGAACGAATCGACGTCTAGCCTGCATGACAGCCGGTCGTGCAGGCCTCGCCCGGCATCCAGTGAACGCCGCGGCGCGGGTTGGTAGTGAGCGGCGCGGGTTGGTAGTGAGCGGCGCGGGGGCTGCGCCGCTGCGCGGGATGTGCGCCACCCGCGCAGCGGCGCACCTACCGCGCTCGATCACGACCCCACTCACGGCGCAGAGTTCGTCGTGGTGGCGCGGGTCAGATCTGGGCGCCGATCGCCCCGATGATGGCGTCGAGCATGACACCGGAGGCATCGCGGCGTGATCCCGACTCCGGCAGTGCACGCGCAGTGCCGTCCGGTGCGACGGCTCGCGCCGGCGCCGGTCCGACCCACGCGACCGAGATGGCGTCTTCGCCCTTGAGAAAACGCTGCGACCGCACACCACCCGTAGCGCGGCCCTTGGCCGGATACTCCGAGAAATCGGATACTTTCGTGCTGCCAAAATCAGGGAGCAGCAAGACTTCACTGCCGATAGCGACGGTCGCCACGACCGCTGACTCGGCGTCGCCGACACTGAGGCTCGTGAAAAACACCACCGACGTTCCCGCGGCGAGTTTGATGCCGGCCATGCCGCCGGCCGCGCGTCCCTGGGGACGCACTCCGGCCGCCGAAAAGTGCAGCAGCTGGGAATCAGAGGCGACGAAGACGAGCTCGTCGTCGTCGGCACCCTGAGCGGCCCCGACCACCTCGTCCTTCGGCTTGAGCGCAATGATCTCGAAGTCGGGGCGGTTGGCCCAGTCACCGGGAGTCACCCGTTTCACGATTCCCTGGCGGGTACCGAGGGCAATGGCGCGTTCGGTTTCGAGGGACACGAGGGCGAGTACTCGCTCATCGCGGCCGAGTACCAGATAGTCAACGACCCGAACACCGGCCGCGAGCTGGATCGAGGTCGGCGGCATGACCGGCAGGTCGACGGGGGAGAAGCGGATGAGTCGGCCCCGGTTGGTCACGGCGCCCACCTCGGTGCGGCTCGTGGTCTCGAGCGACGACAGCACGGCGTCGTGTTTGCTGCGGCGTTGCGGCGGTACGATGCGCTGCGGCTGGGACTCGTTTTCCACGAGCAGATCGACGCGGGCAATGCGACCCGTGCAGCTGAGAAAGATGCGGGTCGGGATGTCCTGCACCTCGAGGACGGCTGCATTGCGTTTGGCGGCCGCGGCCGACACACCCGCGATGCTCGGTTTGGCCTCGGTCAGCACGGTGCGGCGTGGAGTGCCGAATTTGTCGGCAACGGCCGCGAGTTCCTCGGAGACGAGGTTGCGGATCGCACCCGTGCTCGAGAGCAGCTTCTCGAGTGCCGCGATCTCCGCGAGGAGCTGGTCGCGTTCTGCCTCGAGCTCGATCCGCGAGAACCGGGTGAGGCGTCGGAGCCGCAGTTCCAGAATGTACTCGGCCTGCACCTGGCTGAGGTCGAACACATCGATCAAACGCAGGCGTGCCTGTTCGGTGTCGTCGCTCGCCCGAATCACCTGGATGACCTCGTCGATGTCGACGATTGCGACCAGCAGCCCCTCCACGAGGTGCAGCCGCTCCTTGCGTCGGGCCAGACGGTAGGCGGACCGTCGGGTGACGACCGCAATGCGGTGGTTGACGTAGACGAGCAGCAGCTCGCGCAGCCCGAGCGTCTGCGGAGCCCCCTCGACGAGGGCAACCGCGTTGATGTTGAAGGAGTCTTCGAGCGGGGTGTAGCGGTACAACTGCTCGAGAACGGCATCGGGGCTGAACCCGGTCTTGATGCCGATCACGAGGCGTAGTCCCTTGGTGCGGTCGGTGAGGTCGGTGACGTCGGAGATGCCGCTGAGCTTCTTGGAGTTCACCCCGTCTTTGATCTTCTCAATGACCTTTTCGGGTCCCACGAGGTAGGGCAGCTCCGTGACGACGAGACCGGTCTTGCGGGCGCTGATGGCCTCGACCGAGACGCGGGCCCGAGTCTTGAAACTGCCGCGACCGGTCAGGTAGGCATCCTTGATGCCCGCCAGACCCACGATCGTACCGCCGGTGGGCAGGTCGGGACCGGGAATGAATTCCATTAGGTGCTCGAGCGAGGCATCCGGGTACGTGAGCAGGTGGCGGGCAGCACCAACGACCTCGATCAGGTTGTGCGGGGCCATGTTGGTCGCCATGCCCACCGCGATACCGCTTGCTCCGTTGACGAGCAGGTTGGGGTACGCGGCCGGCAGAACGTCGGGCTGGGTGAGCTGGTTGTCGTAGTTCGGAACGAAGTCCACGACATCCTCGTCGAGGTTTTCGGTCATCGCCAGTGCGGGAGCGGCCAGGCGCGCCTCCGTGTACCTCGGTGCGGCCGGGCCGTCGTCGAGGGAACCAAAGTTTCCGTGCCCGTCGATGAGCGGTACCCGCAGCGAGAAGGCCTGGGCCATGCGCACCATCGCGTCGTAGATCGCGGTGTCACCGTGGGGGTGCAGCTTGCCCATGACCTCACCGACAACGCGGGCGCTCTTGACGTGTCCGCGATCGGGGCGCAGACCCATCTCACTCATCTGGTAGAGGATGCGACGCTGCACGGGCTTCAGGCCATCGCGCGCATCGGGCAGGGCGCGCGAATAGATGACCGAGTAGGCGTACTCGAGAAAGGATCCCTGCATCTCAACGGACACGTCGACGTCTTCGATGCGTTCGGTGCTTGCGGCGGGCGGCATGCTGGGTGAGCGGCTCATTCGTGAATTCTGCTGTGGAGGCGCGTGTGCACGGGCATGCACACGAAAGATGCGGCCCGCCCTATGTCAGACTGGGGCCGATGTCCTCTATGCTACCGGCCCGCGAATTCAGCACTCTGCGCCTTGCCGACGTTCTCACAAGTTCCCTCGACGCCATCCTCTCGCGGCCGAACCCGCTCGGGCTTCCCGCGGTGAGCAAGGCCGTCGTCGTGCTCGCCGACGGCCTCGGTGTCAGCTCGATTCGGGCCAGAGCCGGGCACGCCCGGTTTCTCGCCGCCCGCCTCAACAAGACGAGCATCATCGACGGTGTCTTTCCGGCCACGACCGTCGCCGGCATCGCGACGCTGACGACCGGCGTCGAACCCGGACAGCACGGCCTCGTCGGCTATCAGGTGCTCGATGCCGACCGCGACCGCGTGATCAATCAGCTGACCGGCTGGGACGCCGGCATGAACCCGGCGACCTGGCAACGAGCCCGCACGGTCTTCGACATCGCGGCCGAGCACGCGGTGCCGAGTTTCGCGATCGGGCCGAAGCGGTTCACGAACTCGGGGTTCACCGGAGCGGTGCTGCGCGGCGCAACCTACGTTCCGGCCGAAAGCATCGCCGATCGGTTCCGCGCCGCGCGCGCACTGCTCAATGATGAGCCGACCGCGCTGATCTACCTCTACGTGTCAGAACTCGACGTCGCCGCTCACGCGCACGGCTGGGAGTCGGCCCGCTGGCTCACCCAGCTCGAGACCCTGGACTCGGAGTTGGCGAAGTTCGCCTCAGGCCTGCGCCGCGACGAGGGACTGCTGCTGACCGCTGACCACGGAGTGCTCGATGTGCCCGCGACCAAACACGTGTTGTTTGACACCGTTCCGGAACTGGTTGCCGGAGTCCGGCATGTCGCCGGCGATCCGCGCTGCGTACAGCTCTATCTCGAGCCGGATCAGTCGCTCGTGACGGCCGATTCACTGGCCGAGGCCTGGCGTCGGGTCGAGGGGGAGCGGGCCTGGATCTTCACGCGCGCCGAGGCCGTGGCCGCCGGCATCTTCGGACGGGTCGCGCCCGAGGTGCTGCCGCGCATCGGCGATGTCATCGTGGCGGCGCGGCGTGTGGTCGCCTACTACGACTCCCGGGACAGCAACAAAGGCGCCCGCTCCATGATCGGCCAGCACGGGTCCCTCACCGATGAGGAACTTCGCGTGCCGCTGATCCGGGCGGGCGCCTTCGAACGCTAGTGCACTAGCTCGGGTACTGGCCGCGCTTGACCTGCGGCTTCGGCAGCCGCATCGGGCGCAGCTGCAGGGCACGCATCGCGGAATACCAGCGGATGCGTTCCGCTTTGGCCTCCCCGAACTTGGCGTTGACCTTCTTCGTGAGGATGAAGCCGAGCACGATGCAGTCGATGATCGCGACGATGAAGAAACCCCAGAGCGCGAGAATGCCATACGTTTGCACGGACGGGTCGGGGAAGAACGTCAGCAGGATCACGAGGAACATGACCGGGATCATGAATTCACCCACGTTGAAGCGCGCGTCAACGTAGTCGCGCGCGAACTTCTTCTGCGGGCCGCGCTCGCGCTGCGGCAGGTACTTGTCGTCGCCGGCCGCCATGCCCACGCGGGCCCGGTCGCGGGCGGCGAGCGACTTCGCCCTGGCCTGCTTCGCGGCGAGCTTACGGTCATCCGGCACCAGAGGGCGCTTGCGCGCCGCTTCCTGCTGCTTCCGGGTTGGGGTCGCCTGACCCTTGCCGGCGGGAGATCCGGCCAGTCGGGCCGCCGTTTCTTCCACGGTTTCGATCGACGGTTTGCCGTCGGGGTTTACTTTAGCCACATCAAATCCTTGCAATTGGGTGCCTTAAGATTACCCGTATGACGGTTACACCAGAGACAATCCCGACTATGGCACTGCGCCAAGCCGTGGAACAGGGGCTTCCCACCACCATTTCGGATCTGTGCGCCCTCGTGCGTATCCCGTCGGTGTCGTGGTCGGCGTTCGATCGCGACCCGGTCGCGGCCAGTGCGGAGGCCGTGGCTGACCTCGCTCGCGACCTGAACGTGTTCGAGACGGTCACCGTGAGCCAGGCGCTTATTCCCGGCACCGACGCTGAGCTCGGCCAGCCGGCCGTGCTCGCCGTGCGCCCCGCCCGCAACGGCCGACCGACCGTTCTTCTCTATGCCCACCATGACGTGCAGCCTCCCGGAAACGATGCCGACTGGGAATCACCCCCGTTCGAACCGACCGTTCGCNCGGGCGCGGCGCGGCCGACGACAAGGCCGGTGTCATGGCCCACATCGCGTCGATCAGGGCGCTCGTGGCGGCCGAAGGACCCGACTTCGACCTGGGCATCACGCTCTTCATCGAGGGCGAGGAGGAATTCGGCAGTCGCTCGTTCACATCCTTCCTCGACGACAACCTCGAGGCACTCCGCGGCGATGTCATCGTCGTGGCCGACTCCAATAACTGGGATGTCACCACCCCCGCCATCACCGTCAGCCTGCGCGGCAACGTCACGATGCGGTTGACCGTGCGTACCCTCGCCCACGCCTCCCATTCGGGAATGTTCGGGGGAGTGGTTCCCGACGCGATGCTCGCCGCCATTCAGTTGCTCGCAACCCTGCACGACTCCGACGGATCGGTCGCCGTCGCGGGGCTCACGAGCTACGACGCGCCGACCCCCGACTATGACGAAGCCCAGCTCCGCAGCGAGACCGGACTTCTTGACGGCGTCTCTCCCATCGGTCACGGCTCGTTACTCAGCCGCATCTGGTCGCAGCCGTCGATCACGGTCACCGGGATCGACGCCCCCACCGTCGACAATGCGTCCAACACCCTGTCGCCGAGCATCACCGTGCGGCTCAGCGCGCGTATAGCGCCCGGCCAGAAGGCGACGGATGCCGCGACCGCCCTGCAGGCGCACCTGCGCTCCCACGCCCCCTATGGCGCCGTGCTCGAGTTCGACGACATCGACGTGGGCGAGCCCTTCCTGGTTGACACGAGCGGATGGGCCGTGACGGAGGCTGCCGCTGCGATGACGGATGCCTGGGGTACGCCACCGGTCGACATTGGTGTGGGCGGTTCCATTCCCTTCATCGCCGACCTCGTGCGGGTGTTCCCCGAGGCCCAGATTCTCGTGACCGGGGTCGAAGACCCCGACTCACGCGCGCACAGCCCGAATGAATCACTTCACCTCGGTGTCTTCAAACGTGCCGTGCTGAGCGAAGCGTTTCTGCTCGGTCGCCTCAACCACCGAACCGGCGCCTGACCGGCACCGTCGGCACTCAGAAACTTGTTGTGGGAATGTCCATGATGACTTATTGGTTGTCGACGGTAGAATCTATTGAGATCCGATGATTTCGATCTATCGATTCAGGTCTCGCGTACGCGCGGGATCGTGACACGTGCGAACCCGAGGAGACCCATGACTGACACCCTGACTGACAGCACCGTAGCCAACACCGCAGTTGCAAGCGACAGCACTACCGCGACCGAGGCCCCGAGCACCGCTGCGCACGGTGTCGGCCTGACCGAGACCGCGGCCCTCAAGGTGCGCAGCCTGCTGACCCAGGAAGGCCGCGAAGACCTGCGCCTTCGGGTCGCCGTGCAGCCCGGCGGCTGCTCCGGCCTGATCTACCAGCTCTACTTCGACGAGCGCGTTCTCGAGGGCGACGCCCTCGTGGACTTCGACGGCGTCGAGGTCGTCGTTGACAAGATGAGCGTGCCGTACCTCGACGGTGCCACGATCAACTTCGAAGACACCATCGAGAAGCAGGGCTTCACGATCGATAACCCGAACGCCGGCAGCAGCTGCGCGTGCGGCGATTCCTTCAGCTAGACCGCGCAGCACACACCAAGCGCCGGGAGGCCATCCGTTGGATGGCCTCCCGGGCGTGTTTAACGGCTTTGACAAGACCGCCGACGCAAAAATAGTGAGAATATCGGCACCCGAACGGGGAAACTTCGCTGATCAGGTGCCACTGCGCACATTAGTCACTGCGTCTCGCAGTAGGCTAGAAACGGTCACCGCACTTCCTGTGAAGTGCCCTCGAGTCTTCCGAAAGGTCCCCGGTGCGCATGAATCACCGTCTCCGATGGGCTGCAATCCCGATCGCAGCGACGTTAACAATCTTCCTAGCAGGGTGCTCCACGGCCCAGCTCAATGGCTACCTGCCCGGTTTTGAGGAGGGGCAGGAGGCAGTCACCAACCAGACCGAACGAGTTTCGGGACTCTGGACAACATCGTGGATCGTGCTACTCATCGTGGGTATCATCACGTGGGGCCTCACCATCTGGACCGTCGTCGTCTACCGACGACGCAAGGGCCAGACGGGTCTGCCGCCCCAGCTTCGATACAACATGCCGATCGAAATCTTCTACACGGTCGTGCCTCTCATTCTCGTGGTCGGCTTCTTCGCCTTCACGGCGCGGGACCAGGCCGCCATCGAGGCCCGTTTTGACGCGCCGGACGTGCAGATTGAAGTTCAGGCCAAGCAGTGGGCCTGGGACTTCAACTACGTGGATGAAGACGTCTACTCCGCCGGCGTTCAGGCTCAGCCTGACCCCGACGGCGAGACAGGCGCCATCCTGCAGGATGAACTTCCCGTTCTCGTGCTTCCCGTGGACCAGAAGATCGAGATCGCCCTCGAAGCACGCGACGTCATCCACTCTTTCTGGGTCATCGACTTCCTGTACAAGAAGGACCTCGTTCCCGGCAAGACCAACTACATGTCGGTCATCCCGGAACGCATCGGCACCTATGCCGGTAAGTGCGCCGAACTCTGCGGCGAGTACCACTCCCTCATGCTCTTCAACGTGGAGGTCGTGTCCCAGGAGGACTACGACACCTACATTGCTTCCCTGCGAGCCGCAGGTAATGAGGGACAGCTCGACAACGAGTTCGACCGCAATCAGACCCAGCCGGGCACTGGTGCCCCGACAGCTCAGGAGGACAACTAAGCCATGAGCACGACCATTGCCGCAGTGGAGACACGCTCCACGCCCCCGGTTTCGCGATCCGCTGAGAACAAGGGCAACACCCTCGTTCGCTGGATCACCTCGACCGACCACAAGGTCATCGGGTATCTCTACCTGATCACGTCATTCGTGTACTTCTGCATCGGCGGCGTCATGGCGCTGATCATTCGTGCGCAGCTCTTCGCCCCCGGTCTGGAAATCGTGCAGACCAAGGAGCAGTACAACCAGCTCTTCACCATGCACGGCACGATCATGCTCCTCATGTTCGCGACGCCGCTGTTCTTCGGTTTCGCCAACTTCCTGGTGCCGCTGCAGATCGGCGCCCCCGACGTGGCGTTCCCTCGCCTGAACGCCCTCGCGTTCTGGTTCTTCTTCTTCGGCAGCCTGATTGCCGTCGCCGGCTTCCTCACCCCGCAGGGAGCAGCATCCTTCGGATGGTTCGCGTATCAGCCACTGGCGAGTACCACGTTCTCGCCCGGTGTCGGTGGCAACCTCTGGATGGTCGGCCTCGGCCTGTCGGGCTTCGGTACCATTCTCGGTTCCGTGAACTTCATCACGACCATCATCACGATGCGTGCCCCCGGCATGACGATGTGGCGTATGCCGGTCTTCACCTGGAACACGCTCATCACGGCGCTTCTCAGCCTGATGGTCTTCCCGGTGCTCGCCGCCGCCATGCTCGCCGCGGCATCCGACCGTATCTACGGCTCGCACATCTATGATCCCGAAAACGGCGGCGCCATCCTCTGGCAGCACCTGTTCTGGTTCTTCGGTCACCCCGAGGTGTACATCATTGCCCTGCCGTTCTTCGGTATCGTCTCTGAGGTCTTCCCGGTGTTCAGCCGCAAGCCGATGTTCGGATACAAGACCCTGATCTACGCGACCATCTCCATCGCCGCGCTGTCGGTCTCGGTCTGGGCGCACCACATGTACGTCACCGGTTCCGTTCTGCTGCCCTTCTTCTCCCTGATGACCATGCTCATTGCGGTGCCGACAGGGGTGAAGATCTTCAACTGGATCGGCACCATGTGGCGAGGGTCTCTGACGTTCGAGACCCCGATGCTCTGGGCCATCGGCTTTCTCATCACCTTCACCTTCGGTGGTCTCACCGGAGTCATCCTGGCCTCACCGCCGCTTGACTTCCACGTCTCTGACACGTACTTCGTCGTGGCGCACTTCCACTACGTCGTCTTCGGTACCGTTGTCTTCGCCATGTTCAGTGGCTTCTACTTCTGGTGGCCCAAGTGGACCGGCAAGATGCTCAACGAGAGCCTCGGCAAGTGGCACTTCTGGTTCCTCTTCATCGGCTTCCACACCACGTTCCTCGTGCAGCACTGGCTCGGTGTCATGGGCATGCCGCGTCGTTACGCGACGTACTCGCCCGAAGACGGCTTCGCGTGGATGAACCAGCTGTCGACCATCGGCTCGATGATTCTGGCCGTGTCGATGATTCCGTTCTTCCTGAACGTCTACCTGACCGCGCGTCGTGCGCCCAAGGTGACCGTGAACGACCCCTGGGGCTACGGTTCTTCGCTCGAGTGGGCAACGTCGTGCCCGCCGCCGCGTCACAACTTCACCTCGATCCCGCGGATCCGGTCCGAGCGCCCCGCGTTCGACCTGAACCACCCCGAGGTCGGTATGCCCGTTGGCATCGGTCCGGGCAAGGATGCGCCGGACGAGCGCGTCTTCGACGCCGCAGAGAACAGGGTCAAATAAATGAAGACCAATATCAATCTGCTCTGGGTGCTGACCGGCTTCTTCGGCATTGTCACGGTGACGTATGTCATCTGGAGCCTTGTCGATCCGAACCACGGCCGGGTCGAATGGGCCGGCACGTTCATGCTTGGCCTGTCGACGTTGCTCGTCGCGTTCATTGCCTTCTACCTGGGCAAGGTGCACGGAGCTCAGGGTGCTGAACTGCCCGAAGACCGTCTCGACGGCAACATCGACGATGGCGACCCCGAACTGGGCTTCTTCAGCCCGTGGAGCTGGTGGCCGATCTTCCTGGCCGCGAGCTGCGCTCTGCTTTTCCTCGGCCTCGCCGTGGGACCGTGGATCGCCTTCATCGGTCTCGGCATCGGCGTCATCAGCCTTGTCGGCTGGGTCTACGAGTACTACCGGGGCATGTTCGCCCGCTAACCCCGGCTCACCAATCTGAGCTGCTGAACGCCTGAGTCCCTGCCTTTCCGTCGATACGGAAGGGCAGGGACTCTTTCGTGTGGCCTGAGCCACCAACCGAATCCAGCAACCCGAGCTCAACCGTGCACCATCTGGAGACGTCAGGGCGTCTTTCGCGTCGTGGCCAGTGGCGGCGGCGTCGGCGTCGGCGTCGGCGTCGGCGTCGGCGAGAACGATCCCATGACCGGGCGCGAGGCCCTCGACATCCGTGTCGACCCGGTGCGCAACGCCTCGAAGCACCGCGGCCCGCGCCGGATTTCAGCGGATGATTCGGTCGTCACCGTGCTCGTCTTCCCCACCAACGAGGAGCTCGAGATCGCCCGCCAGACCCTGGCCCGCATCTAGCCCCGTCCGCGTACCATTCGACGGAGATTGACCCGGTTTGGCCCGGTTGTGCCCCGGAACAGCACGGTTGGGCGTCAAACTCCGTCGAATGGTACGGGGTGCGCGGTGAGTGGGCGCGGCATCCGCTTGCCTAAGGCAGCTGGGTGGCTGTGGGGTTCGGGGTGGGGGCGCGGGGTGGAGGGCGACAATGACCGAGTTTTCGGGGCTGCAGGGCGGCGAAGGGGCCATCTGTGACACCTCGTCAGCGAAGTGTCAGAGAACGCCCCTTGGACGGCGAGGCCCAGGGGACCCTCGCTACCTTCTCGTGAACGCGAAGCCAGCAGATGGCCCCATGCGGGCTCTCGCCGGGCCGCGCGACGCCACAAAGTGTCCACGAGCCAGCCAGTCGGTCGGTCCCGGCGCCTCGCGTGCGTACCATTCGACGGAGATGGAGCCCGTTTTGACCGGATCGTGACCAGAAACTGACGTTTCCGAGCCAAAGACCGTCGAATGGTACGGGGCTGGGCCTGGTGACGACGCGGGAGCCGGTGCCGAGCGGCACCGTGAGCAGCCCGGGAGCCCGAGAGTCCAACGGCGAAGAGAGCCAGCGGCCTGATACAGCCAGGTGACCGTCAGCGCGGTCTGATTTCGTCTGATCGCGCCAGCGCCTGCGCAGACTGGTCACGATTGCCGAGGCCGCACCTCGCCTGTCGTCACGGGCAAGCGGGCGGGAACGACACGGGACTCTGGGGCCTCCGCACTGCGCCGAACTACAGCGCGCGGCGCCGAAAGCCGAAGATATCGAAGGCGGCGGTGACGGATGTCTGCGTATCGACCTCGAGAACGGTCTGAGCACCCGCGTGGTGCGCCGACGGTCCCATGCCGAGCACAGCTCCGACGTCAGTCGCAGAGAGGCTCAGAACGCTGCTCAGCGGCTGTCGCGTCTCAAGCTCGAAGTGCGCCGCGAGCCCGTCGACGAGGTGCCGCGCCTTGTCGGGCTGCATGTCCACCGCGAGACCCGCGTCGCGCAACTCCTGCAGGTGCGTCTGCTGCGGCACAACGACGAGCAGCAGGCCGCCCGGCGCGAGCACCCGGTGGAACTCGGCAGCGTTGCGGGGGGCGAAGACGTTGAGGATGACGTTCGCCGCGGCATCCCGGATGGGGAGCGATGCCCAGACGTCGGCGATGAGGCCATCCGCTTCAGGAATCAGGCGAATCGTCCGGGAGACGGCCGCGGGGGAGAGGTCCATGGCGAGGCCGCGCGGGGATGCTGCCGGGTCTGCCACAGCGGATGCCGACAGCGCGGCGTGCAGGTAGTAGCCGCTGCCGCAGCCGATGTCGACGATGCGGCCTGGACGCTCGGCGGCGACGGTGACCGAGATGGCCGTCTGCAGCGGAGCATAGAAGCCACCGCTCTGGAAGCGGTCGCGGGCGTCGAGCATGGCGGGACTGTCACCGATAAACCGGTGCGGGCCGCTCATCAGGGTGACGTAGCCGCGCTTATTGACGTCGAAGGAGTGACCAGCGGAGCACCCGAAGCTGAGCGCGGCGGTGGGGGCGAGCGGGAGAAAACAGTTCGGGCACCGAAGCCACTCCGAAAGAGTCTGGAGTGACATCGATGCCCGTTCTGGTTGCTGCTGTCTTGCGTGTTGCCTGTGCCTGGTCTGAAGCCTACTTGTCGCTGATCTGGGCCGGCTTGTCGGCCGAACCCTCGATCTCGGTGTGGTGGGCGCCGTGGGCCTGGTCTAGTTCGACCTGGTCGACCGGAGCGATCCGGTCCTCGAAGAACCAGCGGGACAGACCCGCACGCACCTGCTCGGGAACGGTGATTTTACCGTTCGCGTTCGGGCGCAACATCAGCGGCTTCTGGTCGTTGTAACTTACCAGTTTCCAACGCTCGAAGTCGTCGACCTGCTGGTGCACCTCGACGTACTCACCGCCGGGAAGCCGAACAATACGGCCCGACTCGTAACCGTGCAGCACGATCTCGCGGTCTTTCTTCATCAGGGCGAGGCACACCCGCTTGGTGATGTAGAACGCGAGGAACGGGCCGAGAATGGTCGTTGCCTGCAGCGTGTGGATTACGCCTTCCATCGTGAGGTGGAAGTGGGTGGCCATGATGTCCGAAGACGCGGCAGCCCACAGCGAGGCGTAGAACGTGACTCCGGCCGCGCCGATGGCGGTACGGGTCGGGGCGTTGCGCGGGCGATCGAGCACGTGGTGTTCGCGCTTGTCTCCGGTGATCCACGCTTCAATGAAGGGGTAGATCATGACGGTGACGATGAAGAGTCCCACCACGCCCAGAACCACGAGGATGTTCATGGAGTACGTGTGGTTGAGCCAGACGAACTCCCATCCCGGCGGAACCAGTCGCATCGCACCATCGGCAAAGCCGATGTACCAGTCAGGCTGGGTACCGGCCGACACCGGTGAGGGGTCGTACGGTCCGTAGTTCCAGATGGGGTTGATCGTGACGAACGAGGCGATCAGCATGACGACGCCGAAGACGATGAAGAAGAATCCACCTGCCTTGGCGGCGTAGACGGGAAGGATCGGGTAGCCGACAACGTTCTTGTTCGTGTGTCCCGCGGACGGGTACTGCGTGTGCTTGTGCACGACGACGAACAGCAGGTGCATGGCGATCAGGGCGACGATGATCGCGGGCAGCAGCAGAATGTGCAGGGAATACAACCGGCCCACGATTGCGGTTCCGGGGAACTCGCCGCCGAAGAGCAGGAACGAGAACCAGGTACCGATGACCGGGATGCCCTTGATCAGTCCGTCGATGATGCGCAGACCGTTACCGGACAGCAGGTCGTCAGGCAGGGAGTATCCGGTGAAACCTTCGGCCATCGCAAGGATGAAGAGAACGAAGCCGATGACCCAGTTGATCTCGCGGGGCTTGCGGAACGCGCCGGTGAAGAACACGCGCAGCATGTGCAGACCGATCGCGGCCACGAACAGCAGGGCTGCCCAGTGGTGCACCTGGCGCATGAGGAGGCCGCCGCGGATGTCGAAGGAGATGTCCATCGTCGACTGCATCGCCGCCGACATTGCGATGCCCTTGAGCGGTGCGTATGAGCCGTCGTAGTGCACTTCGGCCATCGACGCGTCAAAGAAGAACGTCAGGAACGAACCGGACAGCAGAATGATGACGAAGCTGAACAGGGCGACCTCACCGAGAAGGAAAGACCAGTGGTCGGGGAAGATCTTTCGACCAAGTTCTTTCACCGCCCCGGAGACGCTCGTGCGCTCATCGATATAGTTCGCGGCGGATGCCGTGAATCCTCCGGATTTCTTCACCTCGGTGGGTTCACGAGTTGATACAGACGTCATTAGGAACGCTCCCAGAAGCTCGGGCCGACTGGTTCAGTGAAATCGCTCTGCGCGATGAGGTATCCCTCAGCATCCACGGCGATGGGAAGCTGGGGGAGGGCCCGCTTGGCCGGTCCGAAGATGACCTCACACTGGTTGGTGACGTCAAACTGCGACTGGTGGCACGGGCACAGCAGGTGGTGCGTCTGCTGCTCGTAGAGCGCAACGGGGCACCCGACGTGCGTGCAGATCTTGGAGTAGGCGACGATGCCGTCATATGACCAGCTGGCGCGCTCGGCCGTCTCGATCAGATCTTCCGGCTTGAGGCGCATGAGCAGCACGGCAGACTTCGCCTTTTCGGCCAGCTTGCTCTCGTGGCCGAGGTCGATCAGGCCCTCGGGGATCACGTGGAACGAGGAGCCGAGCGTAACGTCCGACGCCTTGATCGGCACGCCGGTCGGGTCCATCGTGAGGCGCGTGCCCTTTTCCCACAGCGTGGTCTTCAGCAGCGCAACGGGGTCCTGGTCCTGCGGACCAAGTCCGCGGAACAGCACAACCGCCGGCAGCGGGAAAGCGATGAGGGCACCGAAGAGGCTGTTGCGAATGAGGGTGCGTCGGCCGAAACCGGACTCTTCATTGGCCTGCTGGAAGATCTCAACGGCGCGAGCACGAACAACGTCCGTTCCCCGAACCGGGTGGCGTTCGTCGATGCCCTCGTGGGCATACATCAGGGCCTTGGCCCAGTGCACGGCACCGATACCGAGCCCGAACAGGGCAAGGGTCAGGCCGACACCGATGAACAGGTTGTTGAGTCGAACGGAACCCATGTCTTCGGGAACGATCGGGAACGCCATGTACGCCGCGATTGCGAAGATACTGCCCGCGATCGAGAGGTAGAAGAGCGTGTACACGGTGCGCTCGGCGTTGCGATCCGCCTTGGGGTCGAGGTCCGTCACGCGGGACCGGTGCGGCGGGAATCCGGGGTTACCCACTGCACTGCGGGTGACGACCGAGGTGCCGGTGGACTGCTCCACGCGCGCGACGCTCGACGAGTCGGCGGCGGTGTTGTCCGCCCCGCCGTTATCGTCCTTGGCCATTGTTCTCCTTCTTACGCTGGGTAAAAATCTGACGCGCGAAAATCCGACGCGTAAAAATCTGACGCTCGATCACGATCGAGAGTCGCTAGTTGGACTTCGCCGTGATCCATACGGTCAGGGCTACGATCGCGCCCAGGCCGAAGATCCAGATGAAGAGTCCTTCTGCAACCGGCCCCAGGGAGCCGATGGCGAGGCCACCGGGCGAGGGGTTGTCCTCGATGTACTTGAGGTACGTGATGATGTCGCGCTTGTTCTCCGGGGAGATGTTCATGTCGTTGAAGACGGGCATGTTCTGCGGGCCGGTAACCATGGCCTCGTAGACGTGCACGGCCGAAACGTCGGCCAGACTCGGGGCGAACTTACCCTCGGTCAGGGCTCCGCCGGCACCGGCCACGTTGTGGCACATGGCGCAGTTGATGCGGAACAGCTCGGCACCGACGGCTGCGTCGCCCTCGCCGTCGAGTACTTCACCCTCGGGGATAGCAGGGCCGGGAGCCAGCGAGGCGACATACGCAGCGAGAGCGGCGGTCTGTTCCTCGGTGAACTGCACCGGCTTCTTGAGCGCCTGTGGGCCCTGCATCTGCAGCGGCATGCGGCCGGTTCCGACCTGGAAGTCGACGGATGCGGCGCCGACGCCGATGAGGCTGGGTCCGTCTCCGGAGCCCTGAGCGCTCAAACCGTGGCAGGTGGCACAGTTGGCGGCGAAGAGTTTCTCGCCGTCATCAATGGTCTGCTGCGAGTTCGCGTCGGATTCGGCGCTGGCCGTGGTGGTGCTGAAGGCCGCGTAGGCGCCGCCGGTGAACAGCAGCCCAATCGCGATGAGGGCGACGCTGGCCAGAGGATGGCGTCGGCCGGCTTTGCGACCCTTGCGGGCCTTGGATGCTGGGTTCATTGTTTTCCTGGTCATGCTGAAGTTGTCCGCTCCTGAATCCTATTTAAGAACGTAGACGACCAGGAAAAGCCCGATCCAGACGACGTCGACGAAGTGCCAGTAGTAGGAAACCACGATCGCGCTGGTGGCTTCTTTGTGTCCGAAGTTCTTGACCGCGAATGCACGGCCAATGACGAGAAGGAAGGCGAGCAGGCCCGCGGTCACGTGGATTCCGTGGAAACCGGTCGTGATGTAGAACGCCGAACCGTAGGCGTCGCTGTTGAGGGCGATGCCCTCGGACACCAGGGTGGCGTACTCAAAGACCTGGCCGGTGACGAAGATCGCGCCGAGGGCGTAGGTGAGGAAGAACCACTCGACCATGCCCCACTGGCTGAGCTTCCACCCGGTGGAGCGTGCCTGGAGGCGTTCTGCCGCGAACACACCGAACTGGCACGTCACCGAAGACGTCACCAGAATGAGTGTGTTGAGCAGGGCGAAGGTGAAGTTGTGCTTGTCCGCTTGGAACAACCACAGTTCGGGTGAGGTGGATCGGAGAGTGAAGTAGATGGCAAACAGCCCCGCGAAGAACATCACCTCGCTCCCCAGCCACACAATGGTGCCCACAGCCACGCTGTTGGGCCTGTTCACAACGGGCGCATTGGCCGTTTGAGTAATTGAGGTGCTGGTCACCCCTCCATTATGGCCGATATTTGCACAGCTTTTTCTCATTGTCGCGTGCAAGTACGGTCTTTTCAGACGTTGGGGGCGTGAAATTTGACCCGATGGGGGACACCCGCCACGGTCGTTACGCGCGGAACACCGGGCTGTGTGGGGGCTGCGGCCAACGCGAGGGGGACCCTGAGTATCGCCATAGGATCGATCTATGCTCGAAATTCAGTCTTGGCCAAATATTTTGAATGCCCTCCTGAGCGGAAGCGACCTGAGCGTGGCGGATGCCGCGTGGAGCATGCAGCAGATCATGCTCGGTGAAGCGACGCCGGCTCAACTCGCGGCCTTTCTGGTCGCGCTGCGGGCCAAGGGCGAGACGGTTGACGAAATCGTGGGTTTTCGTGACGCCATTCTTGAGCAGGCGGTACCGCTGCCGGTCGATCCGATGGCACTGGACATCGTGGGAACGGGCGGGGACCGGTTCGGCACCGTCAACGTGTCGACCATGGCGTCGATTGTCTGCGCGGCGGCCGGCGTTCCCGTCGTGAAGCACGGTAATAAGGCGGCGAGCTCGGCCTCCGGGTCGTCCGACGTGTTGGCGGCGCTCGGCGTGGATCTGACGCTGCCGCCCGAGCGGGTGGCACGGATCCTGACGGAAACGGGGATCACGTTCGCCTTCGCCGCTGCTTTCCACCCGGGTTTTCGCCACGCCGGCCCGGTTCGGGCACAACTTGGTATCCCGACCGTCTTCAACTACCTGGGGCCGCTGTGCAACCCAGCGCGGCCGGAGGCATCCGCTGTCGGCGTCGCGACGCTGGACCGGGTGCCGCTGTTTGTTGGCGTCTTTCAGACCCGGGGTGCGACCGCTCTGGTCTTTCGCGGCGACGACGGCCTGGACGAACTCACCACGACCGGACACAGCCACATCTGGGAGATCTCGCGCGGACTCGTCACGGAGCACGACCTCGATCCGCGTGAACTCGGAATCAAGCGGGCCGCAATCAGCGAACTGGTTGGCGGAGACGCCGCACACAACGCCGCCGTCGTGCACTCGGCGTTCAGCGGTGACCTGGGCCCGGTGCGAGACATCGTTCTGCTCAACGCGGCGGCCGGACTGGTTGCCTTCGCACTGGCAGGCGACCCCGGACAGTCCCAGATCTCAATCGTGAAGCGTTTTCGCGACAAGATGGCCGTGGCCGCGGAGGCTATCGACTCCGGTGCGGCCACGGCCAAGCTTGCGCAGTGGGTCGATGCGACCCGTTCCTGAGCGGTCAGAACTTCGGAGTGCAGAACTCCGGACTGCCGAACTTTGGCCTACAGAACGTCGTCGTCGACCCAATCGAAGGTCTTGGTGACGGCCTTCTTCCAGTTACGTAACTGGCGGTCGCGCTCCTCGACGTCCATCTTCGGCACCCACCGGCTGTCCTCCT
The DNA here is from genome assembly GCF_004403305.1 of Cryobacterium frigoriphilum. Lineage (GTDB taxonomy): Bacteria > Actinomycetota > Actinomycetes > Actinomycetales > Microbacteriaceae > Cryobacterium > Cryobacterium frigoriphilum. Next base: position 29,501 of record NZ_SOHE01000036.1, read on the forward strand.
GCCAGTTGGCCCGCAGCTCGTCGAGGCCGCTCCAGAAACCGACCGCGAGTCCGGCCGCATAGGCTGCGCCGAGCGCGGTCGTTTCGGCGACGACCGGGCGCACCACGGGAACACCGAGGATGTCGGCCTGGAACTGCATGAGCGTGTTGTTGGCGATCATGCCGCCGTCGACCTTGATTTCGGTCAGCGGAACGCCGGAATCGGCGTTGACGGCGTCGATCACCTCTCGGGTCTGAAAGGCCGTCGCCTCAAGCGCGGCCCGGGCGATGTGGCCACGGTTCACGAATCGAGTCAGCCCGACCAGAGCCCCGCGGGCATCCGCTCGCCAGTACGGCGCGAACAGCCCCGAGAACGCGGGCACGAAGTACGCACCACCGTTGTCCTCCACCGTGTTTGCGAGGGTTTCGATTTCGGGCGCGGATGCGATCATGCCGAGGTTGTCCCGCATCCACTGCACCAATGACCCCGTGACCGCGATGGAACCCTCGAGCGCGTAGTGCGGGGCGTCCGTTCCGAGCTGGTAACCGAGAGTGGTGAGCAGACCGTTCTTGGAGTGCACGATTTCGGTGCCGGTGTTAAAAATGAGAAAGTTGCCGGTGCCGTACGTGTTCTTGGCCTCGCCCTGGTCGAAGGCCGCCTGACCGAAAGTCGCCGCCTGCTGGTCACCGAGGATTCCGGCAACGGGCACCTCCCGCAGGAGGCTGTTCTCGCTGATCGTGCCGTACACCTCCGATGAGGAACGGATGTCCGGCATCATCGAACGGGGAACGTCGAAGATTCCGAGGATCTCGTCATCCCACTGCAGGGTCTCCAGGTCCATGAAGAGCGTTCGGCTGGCGTTGGTGACATCGGTGGCATGCACCCCACCGTCGACACCGCCCGTGAGGTTCCAGAGCACCCAGCAGTCGGTGGTACCGAACAACAGGTCACCCGCTTCGGCCTTCTCGCGTGCACCCGGCACATTCTCGAGGATCCAGACAATCTTGGTTCCGGAGAAGTAGGTTGCGAGCGGCAGCCCGACCCGCTTCTTGAACCGCTCAACACCTCCGTCGGCCGCCAGCCGATCGACGATCGGCTGGGTGCGGGTGTCCTGCCAGACAATGGCGTTGTACACGGGAACTCCGGTCGTCTTGTCCCAGACCACCGCGGTCTCACGCTGGTTCGTGATGCCCACGGCCCGAATGTCGTGCCGGGTGATGTTCGCCTTGGACAGGGCCTGGCCGATCACCTCGCGCACGTTGTCCCAGATCTCCCGCGGGTCGTGTTCGACCCAGCCCGCCTGGGGAAAAATCTGCTCGTGCTCAAGCTGGCCGGTCGACACGATCGACCCCGCCTTGTCGAAGATGATCGCCCGGGAGCTGGTCGTGCCCTGGTCGATCGACAGAATGTAGTCACTCATAGCTTCGTTGCCTCCTGTGTTGATTCCGTATGGTGTGGAGCGTGTGGACGGGACGGGGTGCGCGGGTGCGGCCTAGACGACCGGGAGCAGGACCAGCGACGCCCAACCGGCAACCACCCCGCCGATGATCGGTCCCACCACGGGAACCCAGGAGTACGACCAGTCAGACGATCCCTTGCCCTTGATCGGAAGGATGAAGTGCGCGATGCGCGGCCCCAGGTCGCGGGCGGGGTTGATGGCGTAGCCGGTCGGTCCACCGAGTGAGGTACCGATCACGATGACCAGGATGGCAACCGGTAGCGGGCCAAGCGCCGCCAGCCCCCCGCCATCGCCCCAGCCGCCGAAGGCGAGGATCACGAAGACGAGCACGAAGGTGCCGATCGCCTCGGTGACCAGATTCCAGCCGTAGGAGCGGATGGCCGGACCGGTCGAGAAGACCCCCAGCTTGTTGGCGGGTTCGGGTTCGGCGTCGAAGTGCTGCTTGTAGGCAAGCCAGCAGAACACGGCGCCGAGGATCGCGCCGAGCATTTGGCCCGCAATGTAGACGAGCACCGATGTCACATTGACGGGTACATCGCTGCCGAATTCGTCTGTGCCCGCCGCGACCAGACCGAGCGTGACGGCGGGGTTGAGGTGCGAGCCGGAGTTGAGGCTGACGAGCACGCCGGCGAAGACGGCGAAACCCCAGCCGATGGTGACCATCAGAAAGCCGCCACCGAGACCCTTGTTCTTGGCGAGGGCGACGTTGGCAACGACGCCGGTGCCGAGGAGTACGAGCATCGCCGTGCCCACGAGTTCGGACAGGAATACAACTCCGATATTTTCCACGATAACCTTTCAGTTGAGGCCGGGGAATGCCGAAGCTGCCCCTTGCGGTGAGCGGTTTGCAACACCATAGCGCGGGGTCTTCGATCGGGGAATGGCCCCGTCGGAGTAGAATTTCCGCACCGATTCGCAGGCTCTATCCGCTTAACACGATGACCGCGCGCGCGTATGTTATGCCGTGGACCGTGCATAGTTTCTGGTCTCCTCGCACGCTTTCACCCGCGCACCACCGATGAATGGATGGCCATGAAGAAGCTCATCAATGATCCGAAAAACGTCGTCAACGAGGCCGTCGCAGGGTTTGAAGCGGCCCACTCCGATCTCGTGCGGGTCTCCCACGACCCGATCTTCATCGTGCGGGCGGATGCGCCGGTGGCCGGCAAGGTCGGCATCGTGAGCGGCGGCGGCAGCGGGCACGAGCCGATGCACGGGGGTTTCGTCGGCGCGGGCATGCTTGACGCCGCGGTTCCTGGCGCCGTGTTCACGTCTCCGACACCAGACCCGATTCTCGCGGCGACTCAGGCCGTCGACGGCGGGGCCGGGGTGCTGCACATCGTCAAGAACTACACCGGTGACGTACTCAACTTTGAGACGGCCGCCGACCTCGCTCTGGCCGAGGGGATCGAGGTCGCAGCCGTGATCATCAATGATGATGTCGCGGTCAAGGATTCCCTCTATACCGCGGGTCGTCGCGGCGTCGCGGGCACGGTTCTCGTGGAAAAGATCGCCGGCGCGGCCGCTGAACGCGGTGACGACCTCGCATCCGTCGCCCGCGTCGCCGACAAGGTCAACTCCCTCGTTCGCTCGATGGGTGTGGCCCTCACTCCCTGCGTCGTGCCGCATGCGGGGGAGCCGAGCTTCACCCTCGCCGATGACGAGATCGAGATCGGGATCGGGATCCACGGAGAGCCGGGCCGGGAACGCATCAAGCTCGAACCGGCCGACGCGATCGTCGATCGACTTCTCGGCCCGATCCTGACAGACCTGCCCTTCGTGAGCGGCGACCGAGTGCTGCTGTTCGTCAACGGTATGGGCGGCACACCGCAGGTCGAGTTGTACATCGTGTTCCGTCGCGCCGCGGAAGTGCTCGCGGAGCACGGAATCGACATCGCCCGCACCCTCGTGGGCAATTTCACCACGTCGCTCGAGATGCAGGGCATGTCCATCTCCATCCTGAAACTCGATGACGAGCTCATCACCCTGTGGGATGCACCCGTCGCGACCGCCGCCCTGCGGTGGGGAAGGTAACGCCGGAATGAGTCCAAATGTCACGAGTCCGAACGGCACGAGTCTGAACGGCACCTGGGCCGAGGCCTGGATCAGAGAGTGTGCCGGGGTCATCGCGGAGCACCGCGCAGAGCTGAATACCCTGGATCGCGCCATCGGCGACGGCGATCACGGTGAGAACATGGACCGTGGCTTTCAGGCCGTGGTGCTCAAGCTCGATGCTCTGCCGTCCGGGTCAACCCCCGGTGAGGTTCTGAAGCTCGTGGCCACGACTCTCATTTCGACCGTGGGCGGGGCCTCCGGTCCGCTGTTCGGCACGGCCTTTCTGAAGGCCGCGATCGCCGTCAGCGGTGCCGACACCCTGCATGCGGCGGCGACCGTGGCCCTGCTGACGGCCGCGCGTGACGGTATCGTGCTGCGCGGCAAGGCTCAGGTCGGCGACAAAACGATGATCGACGCCTGGACCCCGGCCGTCGACGCTGCCATCGACTCCCAGCACGCTGGTGAATCGGTCGTGACGCTGCTCGAACGGGCAGCGGATGCCGCAGCCACCGGCGCACTCGCGACCGAACCGCTCGTCGCCCACAAGGGCCGGGCGAGCTATCTGGGGGAGCGGGCCATCGGACACCGCGACCCCGGCGCCGAATCGACCACTCTGCTGCTGCGGGCCGCCGCCGAAACCGCGGCCCGCGCGTGAGCGCCGCCGGCATCGGCTCCGACGACCTGCGCGCCGCCCGGGTCGGTGTCGTCTTCGTTTCACACAGCGCGAAAATCGCAGCGGGTCTGGTCGAGCTGGCCGGGCAGATGGCCCCGGCGACCACGCTCGTCGCGGCGGGGGGAACCGACGCAGACGAGCTCGGAACCAGCTTCGAGCGGGTGTCCGGCGCCATGGTCGCGGCGGATGGCGGCCGGGGCGTGGTTGTGCTCTGTGACCTGGGCTCGGCGATCCTGACGGCGGAGACGGCGCTGGATTTTCTGGACGATGAGCTGCGAACACGCGTGCGCATCGTCGATGCTCCGCTCGTGGAGGGCGGCGTGGCCGCCGCAGTCGCCGCCGAGATCGGGGGAGACCTCGAGGCCGTGGCGGCCGCGGCCGAGGGCGCCGACAGGTACGCCCCCGCGCCCCACGACGGCGATGCTTCGCCTGCCACCATGACGGATGACAGCGGGGCCGTGACACGCACGGCCACGCTCGTCAACACTGACGGCCTGCATGCGCGTCCCGCTGCCGACTTCGTCAGGCTCGCGAGCACCTTTTCGGCGCAGATCACCGTCAACGATCAGGATGCGACGAGCCTGCTCGGCATCATGGGTCTCGGACTCACGATTGGCACGTCGGCACGGATCTCGGCAGTAGGCACCGACGCCGAGGCCGCCGTCACGGCGCTGACGGAATTGATCGAGTCTGGGTTCGGGGAATAGCACCGACCGTGAACAGCTTTTCTCTAGCATATTCTCGTCGTTGTGTCCAATTCGGCGTATGGTATGCGCATGAATCAGAACTCGGCTCGGCATGCGGAATCGCCCTCCTGCCCCGTGTGCGGGCACCCGATGAGTGAGCACACGATCGACCATTCCACGCGCAACACGATTCTCAACTGCCCCGTTCCACAACGGGATGGCTGGGACCGTGATGCCTACCAACCCGTGAACGAATTCGGGATGGTCATTCACCACGAATAGCCGGCAGGGCGCTGCGCGGGTGTTGCGGCGTGTCGCCGACGGCTCGCAGGCCGACGCGGCCCTACAAGAGTCACCGAATGCCTTTGACTTGACATAATGTGCATTATCGGTCATGTTGCCGTCAGCCACGATCGGGGCCGTGGCCGGCGTTCGGCAGGCTCGGTTGCAGCCCAGCTCTAGCCCGGTATGTCGGCCCCGACGTAGGCCGCGAGGTGCTGGCCGGTCAGCGTGGACCGGGCGGCTACCAGGTCGGCCGGGCTGCCCTCGAAGACAATGTGGCCGCCATCGTGGCCCGCGCCGGGGCCGAGGTCGATAATCCAATCCGCGTGTGCCATGACGGCCTGATGGTGCTCGACGACAATGACCGACTTGCCGGAGTCGACAAGCCTGTCGAGCAGGCCGAGCAGATTCTCGACGTCGGCCAGGTGCAGGCCGGTGGTCGGCTCGTCGAGAACGTAGACACCACCCTTCTCCGCCAGATGCGTCGCGAGCTTCAGTCGCTGCCGTTCACCGCCGGACAGCGTGGTGAGCGGCTGGCCCAGGCTGATATAGCCGAGCCCGACATCGACGAGCCCGTGCAGAATCGTGTGTGCGGCCGGAGTGCGGGCCTCCCCCTCGCCGAAGAACACCTCGGCCTCGGCCACCGACATGGCGAGCACCTCGCTGATGTCACGGCCGCCCAGGTGGTAATCCAAAACGGAGGCCTCGAACCGCTTACCCTCGCAGACCTCGCACGTGGTTGCGACACCGGCCATCATCCCGAGGTCGGTGAAGATCACGCCGGCACCATTGCAGTTCGGGCAGGCGCCCTCGGAGTTCGAGCTGAACAGGGCCGGCTTCACGCCGTTCGCCTTCGCAAAGGCCTTGCGAATCGAGTCGAGCATGCCCGTGTACGTCGCCGGGTTACTGCGCCGTGAACCACGGATGGCGCCCTGATCGATCGAGACAACCCCCGCGCCCGCGGGAATCGACCCGTGCACGAGCGAACTCTTGCCCGATCCGGCGACGCCGGTCAGCACGACGAGAACCCCCAGCGGAATGTCCACGTCGACGTTCTGCAGGTTGTTGAGGGTCGCGCCGCGAATCTCCAGCTGTCCGGTGGCCGGGCGAACGTGCTTTTTGAGCGTCGCCCGGTCGTCGAGGTGCCGGCCGGTCAGGGTGTCGCTCCCCCGCAGACCGTCCAGGGTGCCCTCGTAGCAGACGGAACCGCCGGCGACCCCGGCTCCGGGACCGAGGTCGATCACGTGGTCGGCGATCGCGATCATCTCCGGCTTGTGCTCGACAACGAGCACGGTGTTTCCTTTGTCGCGAAGCCGCAGCAGCAGCTCGTTCATGCGCTGAATATCGTGCGGGTGCAGGCCGATGCTTGGCTCATCGAACACGTAGGTGACGTCGGTGAGCGACGAACCCAGATGACGGATGATCTTGGTGCGTTGGGCTTCACCGCCCGAGAGCGTTCCCGACGGCCGGTCGAGAGACAAATAGCCCAGCCCGATCTCCACGAACGAATCCAGGCTCTGCCGGAGCGCGGCCAGCAGGGGCGCGACCGAGGGCTCATCGAGCGTGCGTACCCACTCGGCGAGGTCGCTGATCTGCATCGAGCAGGCGTCGGCGATATTGACGCTGCCGATTCGGCTTGACCGCGCCCCCTCACTCAGTCGGGTGCCGCCGCAGTCGGGGCAGGGCGCGAAGGTGACCGCCCGTTCGACGAAGGCGCGGATGTGGGGTTGCAGGGAGTCGACGTCCTTGGACAGCATCGACTTCTGCATCTGCGGGATCAGACCGACGTAGGTCAGGTTGATGCCCTCGACCTTGATCTTGGTCGGTTCCTTGTAGAGCAGGTCCTTGAGCTCCTTCTTGCTGTACGCGCTGATCGCCTTGTCAGCATCGAACCAGCCACAGCCGCGAAAGATGCGGCCGTACCAGCCGTCCATGGTGTACCCAGGGATCGTGATCGCTCCCTCGTTGAGAGACTTCGAGTCGTCGTAGAGGGCCGACAGATCAATGTCGCTGACCTTGCCCATGCCCTCGCAGCGCGAGCACATGCCGCCGGTGATGCTGAAACTTCGACGTTCCTTGGTGGTGGTGCCGCCACGCTCCATCGTGACGGCTCCCGCACCGGAGATCGAGGCAACGTTGAAAGAGAAGGCCTGCGGCGAGCCGATGTGGGGTTTACCCAGTCGGCTGAACAGGATGCGCAGCATCGCGTTGGCGTCGGTCGCGGTGCCCACCGTGGACCGTGAGTTGGCGCCCATCCGCTCCTGGTCAACGATGATCGCCGTCGTCAGCCCGCTGAGCACGTCGACGTCGGGTCTGGCCAGGGTCGCCATGAAGCCCTGCAGGAACGCGCTGTAGGTTTCGTTGATCATGCGCTGCGACTCAGCGGCGATGGTGCTGAAGACGAGCGAGCTTTTGCCCGAGCCAGAGACGCCGGTGAACACGGTCAGCCGACGCTTGGGGATGTCCACGCTGATGTCCTTGAGATTGTTCTCGCGGGCTCCCTGCACGCGAATCACATCATGGCTGTCGGCGACAGCGCCGACCCGCTGCGGGGCATCGGTCTCGGTGGCCAGGCTCATCGTGTCTCCATCTGTCGGGTGTGGCCGGATCGCCCCGGCACGGCCGGGGTTGCGGTCGGACCGGCGGGCTGCGGTCGGGCTGGCGGGCTTGCCGTTCAGCTCCGGCCCGCTTCGATGATACGTCGAGTTGCGGCCGGGGTGAGGGCGTCGCCCGGCCGGGCACGGTCACCCGAACGGGGGTAGCATGCCCGCATAAGAAGCAGCGAAAGGAGCAGCCCCATGTCCAATCCACACCTGTTTGAGCCCCACGCGGGCGAGGGCACGCACCGTCTCCACACCCGTGCACTCGTCGACTTGCGACTGGACCCGTCGAGTCTGTCGAAATCCGAGGTCACCGGCGCACGGATCGCGTTTGCGGTTAGTGGCTTTCTCGCTCTGGTTCTGGGAGTTCTCGTGCTCGCCTGGCCCGAGGTGACCCTCGCCGCGGTGGCGCTGCTGTTCGGCCTCTACTTTGTAGCCAGCGGCGTGGTGCGCATCGTGCGCGGCATCGCCATGTCCGGCACCCTCGGCAGTCGGGTTCTGGCCATCCTGTTCGGCGTGCTCTTGCTGGTGGCCGGAATCATCACGATCCGCAACCCGTTGAATTCGCTGCTCGTGCTCGGCCTGCTGATCGGCCTCTGCTGGATCGTGGAAGGCGTAGCCGCGCTGGTCGAAACAGCGCCCGACTCGAGCCGGTGGTTCGGTACCCTGCTCGGTGCGGTCAGCGTCGTGGCCGGCATCGTGGTGCTCGTCGCGCCGCTCGAGTCGCTCGGGGTGCTCGTCATCCTCGGTGGGGTCTTTCTGGTGCTGTCGGGCTCCGTGCAGCTGATGGAGGCGTTCACCTTCGGGCGCGAGGCACGTGCGCAGACCGAAAAAGTGCCGACGACGACCGCGGCACCGGTAAGCCGGGACACCGACTAACCAGAGCGCCGGCTAAGCAGCGAACTCGGCTGAACCACCCCGAGGGTTTCGGTCGGTGGGCAGAAACCGGGCCCACCACTCCAGGACAATGGTGAAACGCTGCAGGCGGTGGCGGGGGTTTCCGCTGCGGGTGAGTTCGTGGTTCTCGCCGGGAAAAATGACCAGTTCGGCCGGCACTCCCCCGCGTTTGAGCGCGGCATAGTACCGCTCGCTCTGCGCTTGCGGGCAGCGCAGGTCCTGGCTCGAGTGAATCAACAGGGTCGGGGTGCGCACCTGGGCGACATGCGCCTGCGGGCTCTGGGCCCGCATCCGTTCCGGATCGATGCCGACGTATTCCTGACCGAAGAAGTCGCCGATGTCGGAGGTCCCCATGAAGGCCTCCGGGTCGAGAAAACCACGCTCGACGATGGATGCCGCGAAACGATGGTCGCGGGCGATGATCCAGGCGGTGAGGAAACCACCGTAGGACCCACCCATGATTCCGAGACGGCCGGCGTCAAGCGACGGATCGGCCGTGAGAGCACCAGCCAGAAAGTCGAGCACGTCGGTCTCGTCGATCGTTCCGAGGCGATGACGGATGGACCGGCCGTGGTCCTGCCCATAGCCAGCGGAGCCACGGGGGTTGCACATCACAACGGCATACCCGGCATCGACGAGGATTTGCGCTTCGTCGAGCAGCCCCACCGTGTACTGGGCAAATGGACCGCCGTGGATCGTGAGCAGCACCGGATGCGGCCCCGGGCCGGAGGGGGTCAGCAGCCAGCCGTGAACCGGGTAGCCGTCGCGTGAGGTGACGACCAGGTCGCGGGCCGGAGCGACGCCCGCTTCGCGCAGCGGGAGGGAAAAGTCCGTCAGGCGGCGAGGCCGCGCTGCCGGCCCGACAGCTGCCGGCCCCACAGTTGCCTGCCCCACAGTTGCCTGCCCCACAGTTGCCTGCCCCACAGTTGCCTGCCCCGCTGGGGCCTGCCCTGCCGCCAGCGCCGCGACGGCCAGGTCGCCGCGGGTGAGGGCGTCCTCATAGCCAAAGACCACCACATCGCCCTGCACGTCGTGACCGGTGACCACGAGTTCACGGTCGGTGATCGACCTCGTCGTGCCGTTGGGAGAAAACTGCACGAGCTGCACGGTTCCACGCTGCTGGCGATGCGCCAGCACGCTGCCGTCGGCCGTCACACTGAGACCGGCCACGGCGTCGAACGACGATGTCTCGGGGTCGGTCAGGCGCGTCAGGGTGACCGCGCCGGGCACGCCGGTGTCGGCCAGCACGGTGTCGGCCAGCACGGTGTCAGCCAGCACAGCACCAGGCAGCACGGCGCGGTACAGGGCGGTGCCGCGGCCGACGAAATCGCGACCGTCCGGACCCACATCGGTCGCGAGCAGCACGATCGACGCATCAGGGGCCCAGACCACGCAATCGATGCCGAGATTGGCACTCGCATCGAGCACGACCCGTTCCGGCAGGCGGGGTCCGTCTGACGCGGGATCGGTCAATATCTCGACCAGTTCCGAGCGCAGGTCTTCGTCATGCCTGGCGTGACGGGCGGAAATCGTGAGCACCCGCGTTCCGTCGGGTGAAAACGAGAGGCCGGCGTGCTCATAGTCCCCGGAACTGAGCTGACGCGCCTCGGGAAACCCGAGTGCCAGGGTGCGGTCAGCCGGCGCTCCCGCGGGGGCGGCATCCTCGACTGCCGGGGCGGGCTCCGGGGTCGGCTCGCCCCACACGTCGGGTACGGCGACCAGAAATACGTGCGTGCGCCGGTCGATCACATACCCCACGCCGTTGGAACGAAATCGCCGCGTTGTGACCCGCCGCGGCGGCTCCGACCCGGAGTCCAGACCCGGGACCGTGCCGTAGCGGCCCGGTTCGGGAACGCGGGCGAGAAACCCCAGCTGGGTCGATGCCGGGTTCCAGCGAAACTCGCCGACACCGAGCGGCGCATGGGTGACCTGCAGCGGCTCGCCCCCGGCCGCCGACACCACGAACAGCTGGGCGGGCGTTCCGGGCCCGGCGCGCAGGAAGGCCAGCAGGCGTCCGTCGGGCGAGAACCGGGGCGCGGTATCGCGGTGTCCACGCGTCAGGCGCTGCGGGGCGGCCGCGGTCGTTCCGGCCGCCGCGAGACCAACCATCCACAGCTGCCCGACGTAGTCATCCGACACGAAGTCGGGGCGGGTGACCGCGACGACCGCGCGGGTGCCATCGGGATGCAGAGACGGCCGAGAAACCGACCACAACAGCGGAAGGTCGGGTGCCTGCATCCGGTGCCGGCTAACCGAGGGTGAAGTCGGAGGTGTCCCCGACGTAGCGGGTGTGATTCTCGGGTACGGGTTCCACCGCAGCCAGCGCAATCTCCGCGGCGAACTCGCTCACGTTGTAAAGACGACCGGCGGAATCCTTACGGGCACTGATCGCGCCAGGGTTCGCCCGTTCCAGCAGGGTCGCCGTGATGGTTCCCTCAATCATGTCCCCGGACACGACGACGAACTCGATCTGCGCCGCGTCCAGCTGCGGGACGAGGGCGCGCAGCGCGTCTTCCCCGGCGCGCTTGCTGCGGGCGACCGGCTCGTATTCGGGCATGGTCGGAGTCGAGGCGATGAAGTGCGCCTGGTGGCTGGTCACGAAGACCACGCGGGCCCCAGCGCTCAGCACCGGAACGGCCCGGGTCAGCAGGTTGACCTGCGCATCACGGTTGAGCATCATCGCGTAGTCGGCAGCCATACCGCTCTCCATGCCACCGGAGGCATTCATCACCAGCAGGTCGAGGCCGCCAAATTCGGCGGTGATGGTGTCGAACATCGCGGATACCGAGTCGGCATCGGTGAGGTCGGCGCCGACGGTGATGGCCGTGCCTCCGGCGGCACGGATGCTCTCGGCCAGTTTCACCGCGCGTGCCTCTTTATTGCGAAAATTAATGACCACCCGCGCGCCGGCGGCAGCGAAGTAGGCCACCGTGTCGGCACCGATCCCCCGGGACGAACCGGTGACGAGCACCCGCTTGCCATCGAGGGATCCAGCTGCCAGTGGGTTGCTCACGCGTGCTCCTTCAGGGGTCAAAGTATCTGCGGCCGTCGAGACGGCCGCCCCCGACCCTACCAAGAAGCACGTCGATTTGTGTCCCACCGGCTGATTTGCGGCTCACCTGCTAGTTTGAGGAGGGAACCAACGGAAGGTGACGTAATGGTCGATCTGACGGCATACCTCTGGATTGCCTGGCTCGTGCTGATTCTGGTCTTCGTGATCATCGAGCTTCTGAGCCTCGAATTCACCTTTCTCATGCTGTCCATCGGCAGCCTCGGCGGCCTCGGCGCGAACCTTCTGGGGCTCGACTGGTGGCTGCAGATCGTCGTCGCGGCCGTGCTCTCGATGCTGCTGATCCTCACGATCAGGCCCGTTCTCTTGCGCGCCATGCGGCGCGGAGAGGACCCGGCCCGCAGCAACGTCGACGCCCTGATCGGCATGGCCGGCCGGGTCATGTCGACCATCAACGACGCCGGCGGGCTCGTGAAGCTCTCCAACGGTGAAACGTGGTCGGCCCGGTTGTCCCCCGCCACCGCGCTGCGCACCGTGGAACCGGGAGCGCCCGTCGCTGTTGCGGCCATCGACGGTTCCATCGCCATCGTTACTCCCACGACCGTTACCCCCGCGGATTCCTCGGAAAGGACCCAGCCCCATGCTTGAACCGGCACAGTTCATCGGCCAGATCTTCGTGATCGCCCTCCTCGTGGTGCTGGGGGTGTTCGTCGTCGTCGTTCTCGCCCGATCAATCCGCATCATTCCACAGGGCAACGCCGGCGTCGTCGAGCGCCTCGGCAAGTACCACCGCACGCTGCTGCCGGGGCTCAACATTCTGGTGCCCTTCATCGACCGGGTCCGGCCGCTGCTCGACATTCGTGAGCAGGTGGTTTCGTTTCCCCCGCAGCCCGTGATCACCGAGGACAACCTCGTGGTCTCGATCGACACCGTCGTCTATTTTCAGGTGACGGATGCTCGCGCAGCGACCTACGAAATCAACAACTACCTCGGTGCGGTCGAGCAGCTGACCACCACGACCCTGCGTAACGTCGTCGGTGGACTCAACCTCGAGGAAGCCCTCACCAGCCGCGACAACATCAACAGCCAGCTGCGCATCGTGCTCGACGAGGCCACCGGCAAGTGGGGCATTCGTGTCGGCCGGGTCGAGCTCAAGGCGATCGAACCGCCCCTGTCGATTCAGGACTCGATGGAGAAGCAGATGCGTGCCGAGCGTGATCGCCGTGCGTTGATCCTCACCGCGGAAGGAACCAAGCAGTCCGCGATCCTCACCGCCGAGGGTGCGCGGCAGGCCGCGATTCTCTCGGCCGAGGGTGACGCCAAGGCGGCCGTTCTGCGCGCCCAGGGTGAGGCATCCGCCATCACGACCGTCTTCAAGGCGATCCACGACGGCGACCCTGACCCGCGCCTGCTCGCCTACCAGTACCTGCTGACCCTGCCGAAGCTCGCCGAGGGCAGCGCGAACAAGCTGTGGATCGTGCCGAGCGAGCTGACCGAGGCGATGAAGGGCATCGGCCGCGCCTTCGGCCCCAACACCGTCCCCGGAGCGGATGCGGCCACTCCCGCACCTGCTCCTGCTGCGGCTCCCGCGACGACTCCCCCGCCGGCTCCCGGGGCCTAGGGCGGTGGCTCGCGCGGGGTTCTTTGACGCGCCGGGGCCGCGGATCTTCGCTCACCGCGGCCTGGCGCTCGACGCCCCCGAAAATTCGCTGCTCGCCTTCGTGGCCGCGCTGTCGAATGGGGCAACCCACCTGGAAACCGATGTGCACGTCACCCGCGATGGGGTCGCCGTGCTCAGCCACGATCCTGACCTCACGGCGTTCGGCCGACCAGAACGCATCGACGAGCTCAGTTTCGCCCAGTTGGGGCGCATCCGTCTGCCGGCCGGTCAGGTCGTTCCGTCGCTGAGCGAGGCCCTCGATACCTTTCCGGAGGCCCTGTTCAACATCGATGTCAAAGCGGCGGGCGCGGTGGGACCCACCATTCGGGCGGTACGCGACAACCGCGCCACCCACCGGGTGCTGATCACCTCGTTCGCCGAGAACAGACGCCGGAACACCGTCGCCGGACTGCCGGGCGTCGCGACCTCGCCGTCGAGCACCGAATTCGCCCGCGCGCTCGCCGCGGCCGCGGTCAATTCCCGCTCGCAGACCCGTCGGCTGTTGCAGGGCTTCGCCGCGGTGCAGGTGCCGGAACGGGCCGGTGTTCTGCGCATCGTCTCGCCCCGCTTCGTGCGGCTGATGCACTCGATCGGTGTCGAGGTTCACGTCTGGACGGTCAACGACCCGGTCGCCATGGACCGCCTGCTGGCTCTGGGCGTGGACGGAATCGTAACGGATCGCTGTGACCTTCTTGCGGCCAGAGTCAAGGCCCCCAAACTGGGAATACCCCCAGAGTAGTCACGTCACGGAAGGAAACATACAGCTTGATGGTTTACAACTGGGTAAGCATCGAGAGGAGACCACACAATGGCGGATCGCAGTTTGCGTGGCATGAGGTTGGGCGCACAAAGCCTTCAAAGCGAAGAGGGCGTCACCTTTTCACCACGAGTTAGTCACAGTTATCTGTGCGCAACGTGCGGGCGCGAGACGGTGATGATTTTCTCCGCAGAAGCAGAAGCACCCGATGAATGGGAATGCAAGCACTGCTCACACGTCGCGACCCGGCTGGTTGACTCCAAGCCGGTCATCGTCGACCACTCGGACGAGAAGATCGCCCGCACCCACTGGGACATGCTGCTGGAACGCCGCACCCGCGATGAACTGGAGGAGCTCCTCGAGGAGCGCCTGACCGTTCTGCGCGAGCGTCGCGGTGGTCAGCAGAAGATCGGCGCCTGAGCCGATCGGTGCCTGAACCGATCGGTGCCTGAGCCGATCGGTGCCTGAACCAGGCCCGACTCACACCCGGCCTAACGGCCGAGCGAATACACGGTCCCGAAGCCTCGCGGCTTCGGGACTTTTCGTGCGCCCGCACCAGATGAGCCGGCGCCAGATGAGCCGGTGCCGGGCGAGCCTGCGCGACGCCCGAACAGGCACAGCACGAACCCGGCCAGACCGAGTCCGGACAGCAGCCACTCCAGCCCACGGCCGAGCGCCATCGCCGGGGTGATGGTCGCGCTCAGGGGAACGGTCTGCACCATCGCACCCGGCTCCCAGACCGGTAGTCGGTCGAGGGTCGCGCCGTCGGGCGTCATAATGGCGCTGGTACCAACGGTCGAGATGTTGACGACCGTGCGCCCGGTCTCGATCGCCCGCAGTCGGGCGATCGCCAGTTGCTGCACGCTCTCGTCGGTGTAGCCGAAGTCGGCATTATTGGTCTGGGCCAGAATGATCTCGGCGTCGTCGTCGATCATCTCGTGCACGAGCTGGTCGTCGGCGATATCGAAGCAGATCGCGATGCCCGCCATGATGCCGTCGATGTCGAAGACATTGTCGCGGGTGCCGATGCCGTAGTCGCGTCCGATCAGGTCGATCAGGTCGGGCGCGAAGGGTCGCCAAAAGGCCCGGTCCGGCATGTACTCCGCGAACGGCACGGGGTGCACCTTGTCGTAGATGTCGACGGCGCCCTGCCCCGATTTCCAGAGCAGCGAGCTGTTGAAGTAGACCCCGTCCTGCAGCGTGATGGTTCCCGTGATCAGCGGCGCGTCCATGGCCGAGCTGATGTAATCGGCGACCCGGGCGGCATCCGTCGACCGGGTCGGATCAATGTCGCTGCCGTTCTCGGGCCAGACGACGAAGTCCACCGGCTCGCCGATGAGCGGCAGCGTCGCGGAGGCGTGGTCGTTCAGAATCTGACCGACCTCATTCTGGGCGAACAGCCCGGCATCCGATGCGCCCTGCACGGCAGCCAGTCGCGCGGTTCCGGATTCGACGACGGGAAAGGCCGGCACGGCCAGCAACGCGGTGACGGATGCCACGACCAGCGTCGTGCCCCACACCCCGCCCTTGCTGATGACGGTCGAGCCGGGGCGGCGTGCCGGCGAGGGGGCTGCCAGGGGGCTGAGCGTGGGCTCGCGCAGCAGCTGCAGGGTGAGGGCGGAGACGAAGACAACCAGAAAACTGAGGCCGGAGAGTCCGACCCAGGCCACCAGCGAGTTGACGGGACCCTCGGATTGGGAGAGCGCGACGCGACCCCAGGCGAAGCCGCCATAGGGCCAGACCGCCGAGATCGCCTCGCGCGCCGTCCAGAGGCCGGCCACGACGACCGGGACCATGCCGAGGCGGCCGACTCTGGTCGGCCAGACCCGTGGTCCGTGACGCAACACCACGGCCGTCAGGGACAGCCCCACCGCGAAGAAGATGCTCTGCAACCCGCCGAGCGCCAGCCACGGCACCGCGCCGAGGTACAGCGTGATCCAGAAGATGTGGGTGAGCCAGAAGGACAGCCCGCCGACCAGGCCAACGAGTAACCCGGTCCACGGACCACGGCCCAGCAGCGGCACCAGCATCAGCAGTACGCCGACCGGAGCCAGCGCCCACCAGTCCCGATCGGGGAACGCTGCGTCGAGAACGACGCCGGCCCCGGCCGCGAGCAGCAGGGCCGCCCACAGCGGTAGCTTCAGGATCACCGGCGCCGGCCTACGCGACCGAGGAATACGCAACGATGCCGCGACGCACGGCGTCCATGGCCTCGCGGGCGGTACGGCCGACGTGGCCGTCACCGACAACGGAGAGCTGGTCGAGCAGGTCGATGGTCTGTTTGGTCCAGCGCACGAAGTCCCCGGCGGCCATCTCGGCCTCGTAGAGCACGTCGCTGAGCGAGGCGCCGCGAGCCCACTGCCACATGGCCAGGCTCAGCCCGACGGCCAGCGGATTGCTGCCGGGCAGGTGGTGGTCACGCTCGAGGTCATCGATGCGACTCCACAGTTCCTGAGTCTCGTCGAGGGCCGGGCGAAAGGCGCCCTTGGGCAGGTAGCGGGGATCGATGAGGCCCTCTTCGCGCCGGGGTTCGAAGATCAGGGCGCACGCCATCGCCGCGAGGCCCGCCGCATCGAGGTCGTTCCACAGGCCGCGGCGCAGGGACTCGGCGACGAGCAGGTCACGTTCGGCGTAGATGCGCCGCAAGATGCGCCCGCTTTCACTCAGCACGACGAGTCCGGCGGCGTTCTGCTCGAGATAGCCGTAGCCGAGGAGCACATCGGTCACCCGGTCGAAGACCCGCGCGATGGCGCCGGTGCGGGTATTGATCTGCTGGCTGAGGACATCCGTCTGCTGCTTCAGCTTCCACCAGCGCTCGGCCCAGCGTGCGTGCTGTTCCCGGTCCGGGCAGTGATGGCAGGAGTGCGCCTTCATGCGCTTCTTCAGGCTGACGAGTTCACGCTGGCGTTTCTCACGCTCACCGCGGTTCGCGGGATCGGCCTTGCTGCCCTCCCGTTCCACCGCCGACAGGCGACGACGGATGCCGGAATAGTCGCTGAAGTCTCCCAGGTGACAGGTCATCGCCTCGGCGAAACCGGCGAGGGATTGCTCTTGCTTGCGCACCGTTCGAGCCAGGTCGACGACCGCCCGGTCGGCCTGAAACTGCGCGAACGAGGACTCGAGCACCTCGCGGGTGCGCTCCCGGCCGAACTGGTCGAGCAGGTTGACCGCCATGTTGTAGGTCGGCTTGAAGCTCGAGTTGAGCGGATACGTGCGCTTCGACGCGAGCGAGGCCACGGCCTGAGGGTCGAGGCCCTGCTGCCACTGGATGACGGAGTGCCCGAGGGTGTCGATGCCGCGCCGGCCGGCCCGGCCGGTGAGCTGGGTGTACTCCCCCGGCGTGATGGGTACGCGGGCTTCACCGTTGAACTTTTCGAGCTTGTCGAGCACGACCGTGCGCGCGGGCATGTTGATGCCGAGCGCGAGGGTCTCGGTCGCGAAGACGGCCTTGACGAGTTTCTTCTGAAAGAGTTCCTCGACGACCTCTTTGAAGGCCGGCAGCAGCCCGGCATGGTGCGCGGCGACACCGCGCTCCAGACCGTCAAGCCACTCGAAGTAGCCCAGCACGCCGAGGTCTTCATCGAGCAGGGTGCGGCAGCGCTCGTCGACGATGTGGCGGATTTCTTCGCGCTCGCGCTCGTCGGTGAGCCGCACTCCGGCCCTCAATACCTGGCGCACGGCCTGGTCGCAGCCGACCCGGCTGAAGATGAAGAAGATGGCGGGCAGCAGGTGCTTGCCGTGCAGCATCCGCACGATCTCACCGCGGTCCATGCGTCCGGCGTCGAACTGGCTGCGCTGGGGAGGTCCGCCCCGGTAGTCGCGGCCGCCGCCGTTTCGTCCGCGACCCGACTGGCCGCCGCCGGAACGGGTGCCGGTGCCGCGGCCCCCGGCCTGGGAGAGCCTGACCAGTTCGGGGTTGACGCGATGGCTGGCGGCGAGGGCGCTGCTGTCAAAGAGGTCGAGCATGTTGCTCTTGACGAGCACGTGCTGTTCGAGCGGTACCGGTCGCTCCTCGGAGACGATGACGTCGGTGTCGCCGCGCACCGCCTGCAGCCAGTCGCCGAACTCCTCAGCGTTGGACACCGTTGCGCTGAGCGAGACCATCCGCACCGGTTCGGGCAAGTGAATGATCACTTCTTCCCAGACGGCCCCGCGAAAGCGATCGGCGAGGTAGTGCACCTCATCCATGACGACGAACGCCAGGTTGGTGAGCAGATCCGAGTCGGCGTAGAGCATGTTGCGCAGCACCTCGGTCGTCATGACCACGATTCGGGCCTGCGCGTTGACGTTGGTGTCGCCCGTCAGCAGCCCCACCTGGTCGGGGCCGTACTCGGCGACGAACTCCTGAAACTTCTGGTTGCTGAGGGCCTTCATGGGCGCGGTGTAAAAGACCTTCGCGGCGGGCGTCTGCATCGCGAGGTAGATGGCGAACTCGGCCACGATGGTTTTGCCTGCCCCGGTGGGTGCCGCCACGAGAACGCTGTGCCCGTCTTCGAGGGAGGCGCAGGCTTCGACCTGGAACGGGTCAAGGTCGAAGCGCAGACCGCTGCGCCACTGCTGCAGCTTCGGCTGAACGGCGCGGGCGCGGGCGGCCGCGAACTGTTCGGCCGGGGACTTCGTGCCGGCCGGAGACTGGGTGTGGGTCACGGGTGTTACAGCGCCGTTTCGTCGGTGAAGGCGAGCGCCCGTTTGGCGGCGCGCCGGTCGTGCAGGAAGGCAATTCCGTAGGCTGCGAAATACAACGCCACCATGGGGATCGCGAGCAGAAACATCGAGACGACATCGGCGGCGGGCGTTGCAATCGCCGTGAACAGCACGATGACGAGAATGGCAATGCGCCAGGACTTGATGATCGACGCGGCGCTGATCACCCCGGCCATGTTGAGCAGAACGATGAAGACGGGCAGCACGAATGCGACACCGATCGCGATGACGAGTTTGAGAACAAAGTTGAGGTAGTCCTGCGCGTTGATGAAGGCGGCGTCTTCGACGGGCGCGAAACTCGTCATGAGTCCGACAATGTTCGGCAGCACGAACCAGCCGGCCGTGCAGCCGGCCAGGAACAGCGGGATGGCGGTGAAGAAGAAGCCGAAGGTGTACTGCTTCTCTGTGCGGGTCAGTCCGGGCATCAGAAAGGCGAAGATCTGGTAGAGCCACATGGGGCTCGAGACAACGAGTCCGACGTAGAAGGCGATCTTCAGCTGCAGGTCAAATGACGACGTGATGTCGGGGTAGTTGATCTGTGCGTTGCGGCCCTGCTCCGCGGCAATGGCCAGAATCGGCTGCCGGAGGGCGTCCCAGACGAAGTCGGCGAGGAACCAGCCGAGGATGGCGCCCACGATGATGCCGGCGGCGGCGCGGAAGAGCCGTTTGCGCAGCTCGACCAGGTGCTGGCCGAGCGACATCTTGGCTTCGGTGCCGGCGCCGCGCCGGGTGCCGCGCAGTGGCATGAGGTTACGGCTTCGTGGTGGGGTCGACCGTGCCGGCGGCCGAGTTGTTGTTGGTTGCGTCAAGGTTCGTGTCCGCGTTCGTGCCGGCTGCGGGCTGGTCGCTCTTGATTTCGCTCTTGAAAATCTTGAGCGACTGGCCGAGGCTCCGCGCCAGGCCGGGGAGCTTGGGCGCCCCGAAGAGGAGCAACACGACGACGAGGATGACGAGGAAGTGCCATCCGGTCAGGTTGTTAAGCATGAGAGGAGTCCTTCGGGATTACGGGCGACGTTCGGAACAGTTTACCGCGGTCGATTGCCCGATCGCGACGAAGCTGACGCCGGTGAAGCCGCTCGAAGCGCCGATCGGCGGCGAGCTCGGCGAGTCGGCTTCGACTCTGAAAGACGGCCGGAAGTGCGCGCGGCGACGGGACCTCGTCGTCGGCCGGCGCTCCCACCTCGCTGAACCGGTCGCCTAACTTCCCCAGGGCTTCCGCGAGCGTCATCAGCTTACGAAAGAGCGTCACGCCGAAGAGGACGAACATGGTGATTAACCCGAGCACCAGCCCGCTCCAGATCAACAGCCAGGACCACCAGGGCATCAGACATCCGCTTCGTAGTGCGCGGCGCCGGAAGCGGCCCAGGCGGCCACGATCGCGCGCGCCTCGGCGGGTTCGATGACGGTGACGATTCCGGGCAGTCCGGCGACGAGGCGTTTGAGTCCGTGAAAACTGGCTAGTCGCAGCCGCACCCGACAGCGGTCACCGCCGGCCTGATCGGCGACGGTGTCGCTGACCAGCTCCGGCAGGTAGTCCGCCAGCAGGGGCAGGGCGGCGCGGGGCAGTTCCATCAGCACCGTGAGGTCGTGCGCCGACGGCTCGAAGAGTCGGTCGGGCAACCGGGCACCGGTCTGGGCCGAACGCGGCCGATCGGTCACGCCGAGTTGGCTGATGCGGTCCAGTCGGAACGTGCGCACCGCGGCGCGCAGATGGCACCAGCCGCGCAGGTACCAGTCGCGGTCGACCGATTCCATGCGCAGCGGATCAACGAAACGGTGCTCGTGGACGCCCTCACCATTGAGGTAGTCAAACTCGACCTGCACGTCGGCGCGCACCGCCGCGGCGATCAGGGCCAGGGCATCCGCTGAGCCGGAATTCTCGGCAAGCAGCTGGGTGGGCGGCGCTGACGCCGCACGGGTGAGCTTGGCCATCAGCGAGGCGATTGCCGCCCGATCGGCATTTTCGGGCAGGGCCGACAGATACTGCAGCCCGGCGATCAGGGCCGCGGCCTCACGGGCAGAAAACCGCGGCGAGTCGTCGATCCCGACGAGATGGGTGAGCACGATGCGATCATGAAGCTCGAATTCGTCCCACTGAATGTCGAACAGGTCACCGTGCTGGTACTGGCTCGTGGCTCCCGGTACACCGGAGACAGCGATGAGCGTGACGGCATCACGCACGCGCTCCGGCGTCACATCGAAGTGGGCGGCGACCTGCGTCACGGTCACGGTGTCGTGATCCTGCAGGTACGGCACGAGGGCGAGCAGAAACGCGAGGCGATCGGGTGCACGCAGAGGGCCCGGCATCAGCTGGACTCCGCGTCACGGTGCGCGGCGACGACGCCCTGCAGCCGCCGGTGTACGGCGTGGCGCAGGCTCTCGGGATAACGCACGTGCACCTCCGGGCCGTAGCCGGCGAGTTCGTCGGCCAAAATGTTCAGGTCGGTAAAGTGCAGACTCACCCGGGTCGACACCGCATCAGCCGGAGCGATCCCCCGTTTTCCGAGGCGAACGGCCGCGTCGCTGCCCGCCTCGACGTCGACTTCGGCCACATTGGATTGCCACAGAGCCTCGAGCTCGGCCAGCGCCGTGCGCGCCGTCAGGGTGTCGTCAGCGTCGAATGTGCGGCGCGGCAGCACGACGACGGGGCCGACGATGCGCGACAGCAGAAACGTGCGGCTCGCCCCGGCCCCCTCGTCGGAGGCGAACAGGTGCCAGCGGCCATCGAACTGCACGACCGCTCGCGGGGCGACGACGCGCCGGCGTGGTGCGGCGTCGCCGGGCTTGAGATAGCGAAACGCCACGATCTCGCGCCGGTCGAGGGCCCGGTTGAGCGGTTCGAACGACGCCTCGCGTGCCCGCAGGTGCGGCGCGTACCCCAGAACCGGGTCGCTCGCACCCGCTCCGAGTGAGCGCAGTTTGGTGAGCGCGCGACGAGACTCGGCCGAGAGCGACCCTTCCCGCCACACCGTGGCCGCGAGTTTCAGCAGCATGAGCTCGTCCGGGGAGAAGCGCACGTCGCTCGGCAGGTCGTAGAGCCCCTTCGGGATGCGATACCGCGCCTGCAGGTTGTCGTGCGGGTCGATCGTCTCGAGCGGAATACCAAGTTCGCGCAGATCATCCTTGTCACGCTCGAACTGCCGTTCCAGGCCGGAGTTGTCCTTGTCCTGAGCGTACCGCTGCCGGTAGCCCTGAACGGTGGACAGAACCTGGTCACGGGTCAGCCCGGTTTCGGTCGCGATGAGCGCGAGAACGAGACTGAACAGCCGTTCCTCAACCGCGATCGCCGCCACCTGTGGCTCCTAGTCCACGCCGAGGATGTCGACGACGAAGATCAGGGTGGAATTCGCCGGAATCGTTCCCGATGCGGTCGCGCCGTAGGCCAGTTCGGGCGGAATGACCGCGACGATCTGCGATCCCACGGTCTGACCGATCAGTGCGGTCGCGAATCCGGGAATGATGCCACCCTGGGTCGTGGATCCGTCGACGGCCATGAGCGGTACCGGGGCACCGTTTTCCCAGCTCGAGTCGAAGACGGTCTTGTCTTCTCCCCAGATGACTCCCGTGTAGTGCAGCGTGGCAACCTGACCCTCAGCGATCTTCTCACCGGCGCCCTTTTTGAGCACACCCACCTCGAGCTCGGTCGGCACGTCTCCGGCCGGGATCGTGATGCCCGGGCGGCCGTCGTCGTTCAGCACGACGGACGGCAGACCGGCCTCAGGAGCCTGATCGGCGCCGTTCGCGCGGGTCAGGTAGGTCTTCACGATGTCAACCACGAAGATGAGGGAATCGGTGGACGCAACGCCGAGCTGGGCGTTGCCGTCCTGGGGCCCGAAGCCGTCGTCCGGGGCCACCACGATGGCCACCCGCGAACCGGCCTGGGCGCAGGTGAGACCGAGGCGAAGCCCGGTGAGCGCCTCATCGTTCAGCGTCACGGGGGCAGCTGACGTGGGCGAGTATGGACTCTGCTCGATGAGTTCGCCCGAGGTGCCGTTGTAGACGCTGAGTTCGATTCCCAGTCGCTGACCCGACACGGTCGGCTCGCCCTCGCCCTCGATGAGTACGGCGCGCTGCGTGGTGTCGGTCTTCAGGGGGGTCGGAAAATCAACGACCGGCGCCGTGCCCAGGTCACCCGTGACCGAGACGAGGTCGGCGGCGGGGCCATCCGTCACGGGCACGTCGCAGTCCGCGGCTGTGGCGCCGGGGCCGCTGCACGCCGTCAGGGCGGCCATCAACAGGCCGGCGGTGGCAATGAGTGCGATTTGCTTGCGCACAGGTCCTCTTCTCGATCTGGGAGCGCTCGCACAGGCGGCGCGGGTGGTACTGGAAGGTTTCGGGTCGTGCGCTGGTGCAGGAAACCGGGCGACGCCCATCCTAATCGGCGTCGGTGTCGGCGGGAGCGCTGGCACCGGTGTCGCCGGTGAGATCGCGAGCCTTCGACAGGGCCGCGCTGGTTCCCGCCGCCCGCACCCGCTTGCGCAGGCTCTTGGGGCTCGCCGTGCGTTCGCCGAGGGCGCCGGGGGTCCAGGCCTCGAAGTCGGCGTCGGTGAAGTCGGTCTTCGACGGCCGACGCTTGAGCTCGGGCAGGATCGTGTCGGGAGCGAGGCGGCGGGCAGTGATGAGAAATCCGGTGTGGCCGATCATGCGGTGGTCGGGGCGCACGGCGAGTCCCTCGACATGCCAGCCGCGAATCATGGTCTCGTTGGAATCGGGGTTCGTGTACAGCCCGGTGCCGCGGATGGCCTCCGCCACACGGGAGAGCTGGGTCACGGTCGCGACGTAGCAGAGCACGACGCCGCCGGGCTTGAGGGCGTCGGAGACGACGTCGAGGCATTCCCACGGCGCGAGCATGTCGAGCACGACACGGTCGACACTCTGGGCCGGGAGGGTGTCGGGCAGGGTCTCCGCGAGGTCGCCGAGGGTGATGGTCCAGTTCTCGGGGTCGGAGCCGAGGAACGTCGCGATGTTGTCGCGGGCGACGTCGGCGAATTCCTCGCGGCGTTCGAAGGAGGCGAGCCGCCCCGCGGGGCCGATGGCGCGCAGCAGCCACAGCGACAGCGCCCCCGACCCGACACCGGCCTCAACGACGGTGGCGCCCGGAAAGATGTCGGCCTGCGCCAGAATCTGGGCGGCATCCTTGGGGTAGATGATGGCCGCGCCGCGCGGCATCGACATGACAAAGTCGACGAGCAGCGGGCGCAACACGAGGTGTTCGACGCCCACGTTGTTGGTGACGACGCTACCGTCGGGCAGCCCGATGATGTCGTCGTGGGCGACAATGCCGCGGTGGGTGTGGAAGACCTTGCCCGGTTCGAGCGTGATGGTGTTCAGGCGCCCCTTGGGGCCGGTCAGCTGGGCCCGGTCGCCGGCCCGAAACGGTCCGCTGTTCTGAACGCCCTGATTGTACTGAACGCCCTGATTGTGCTGAACATCTGGAGTGAGACTCATACGGTAACGGTGTCCTCGGAGGTTGTGGGGGTGAGTGGGGTCTCGCGGCTGGCGAACAGGGCGAGGAGGTCGGCGACGCCGCGACCGGCCAGCGACGGCCAGCGCACGTAGTCGGCGCTCTCCGGCAGGTCTATCTGGTGCGGAACGGCGATCGTGAGGGCGCCAGAGGCGACGGCGGAGGCGACTCCGGGAACGGAATCCTCGATCGCGATGCATCGGGCCGGGTCGACGCCGAGCGTGCGCGCGGCGGTCAGATAGGCCTCGGGGTGCGGTTTGCTCTCGGTGACCATGTCGCCGGCGACAATGGTGTCGAAGGCGGCCAGGCCGGAAAAGTCGACCAGATCGGCGACCTGACGCGCCATCCGCTCCACCGACATGGTGACGAGGGCCGTGGGGATGCCGGCCGTTTTCAGCTCCTGCAGCAGCTCGCGGGCGCCCGGGCGCCAGGGGATGCCGCCCTCGGCGAGTTGCTCCTGCACCCGGCTGGTCAGCCAGGCCACGATGGCGTCGGCCGGCATCTCAACGCCGTGGGACTGCAGGATCGCGGCCGAGTTCCAGAGGCCGGAGCCGACAAGCTGCATGCAGTCGGCGTGGGTCCAGGTGCCGCCAAAAGAGCCGACGAGTTCGGTTTCGGCGCGCATCCAGTACGGTTCACTGTCGACGAGGGTCCCATCCATGTCCCAGAGTACGGCGGCGGGCAGGGCTGAATTTGCGGGGATCGGTGTCACGGGGTTCAAGTGTACGGGGCACCGCCTATTCTTGACTGATGGGTGTAGCGCGGCACGGAATGCGACACCGAAGAAACGAGGGTTAACGACGGTGACAGACGGCAACGGATTTCTGGGTGGACGACTGCTCGTGGTGGCCTTCGAGGGCTGGAACGATGCGGGCGAAGCGGCAACCGGTGCCGTGCGTACCCTGAAGGAGCTGCTCGATGTGACCCAGGTCGCCGAGGTCGACCCCGAGGTCTATTTCGATTACCAGTTCAACCGGCCGACCGTCTCGACCAATGAAGACGGCCAGCGCCGGCTGGAGTGGCCCGGAGCGATCATGTACGGGCCATCCGTTCCGACCGTGGCCGGCGCGCCGCTCGCGGAAGACGCCCAACTGCACGTCAGCGGCAGCAATGCCGGCAACATCTACCTGTTGCTGGGAACCGAACCCAGCCGCAGCTGGAAGAGCTTTGCCTCGGAAATACTGGACGCGGCCCTCGCTGCGGACGTGACCGGCATAGTCTTTCTCGGCGCGATGCTCGCCGACGTGCCCCACACCAGGCCCATTTCGATCTTCGTCTCGAGCGACAACCCCGCAGTCAGAAGCGAGCTGCAGATCGAGCGCAGCACCTACGAGGGCCCGGTGGGCATTCTGAGCGTGCTCTCCGACCTCGCCGAGCAGCTCGGCATTCCGACGGTCTCGATCTGGGCCTCCGTGCCGCACTACGTGCACAATGCACCGTCGCCCAAGGCGATGCTCGCCCTCATCGACAAGCTTGAGGAGATCATCGACGTCGTCATTCCCCGCGGCACCCTCGTGACCGAGGCAGCCGAGTGGCAGACCGGCATCGACGCCCTCGCGGCCGAAGACGACGATATGGCGGCGTACATCAACCAGCTCGAACAGGCCCGCGACACGGTCGATTCGCCGGAGGCCAGCGGCGAAGCCATCGCCCACGAATTCGAGAAGTACCTGCGCAAACGCGGCGACGGCCGGGATGGCCGCGACGGACGCTCCGGCGGACCCGGCGGACCCGGCGGATCCGGCGGATCTGGTGGACCTGGGACAACTCCGGACGGTCCCCGGCAGTCCTGACCCTGCCAGCTGCCCGAGACACCCGAGACACCCGAGAGACGCCGCTACAGGTCGACGCCCAGAAGAGCATCGACCGCGCGTGCGAGCAGTGCCGGGTCGCTGACCCCGGTGAGCGCGGCCTTGTCGACGAGCGCCAGCGCGGTCGGGGTGTCCAGATCGTTGACGAGTGCGGTGCGCAGGGTTCCGATCACGTAGGAGCTGGTCGCGGTGCCGGGCACCGCATCCGCTCCGAACGCGGCGGTCCAGCGCGCCAGGCGGGCCGTACCGATTCCGAGGTGGGCGTCGGTCCAGGTCCAGTCGGTGCGGTAGTGCTGGGCGAGGAGCGCGAGCCGAATGGCGCGGGCATCCGCTCCCTGCTGCAACAACACCGACACGAGCACCAGGTTGCCGAGTGACTTGCTCATCTTCTCGCCCTGATAGGCGACCATGCCGGTGTGGCTGTAGACACCGGCAAGCGGATGTCCGGACAGGGCGGCCGCATGGCCCGCGCTCATGTCGTGGTGCGGAAAGATCAGGTCGGCTCCCCCGCCCTGCACGGTGAAGTCGGTGCCGAGTTCCTGCAGGGCGATCACCGAACACTCGATGTGCCAGCCGGGGCGACCCGGCCCGACCTCGGACTCCCAGGCCGGTTCGCCGGCGCGCGCGGCACGCCACAGCATCGGGTCGAGCGGATCGCGCTTGCCGGGGCGGTCGGGGTCGCCGCCGCGCTCGGCGGACAGCAGCAGCATGTCCGCCCGGCTGAGGTTGCTTTCGTCACCGATCTGCCAGGCGGTCTGCCGTTCGGCGGCGGCAATGTCGAAGTACACGTCGGAGCCGCGAACGGGGTCGGTGCCGTCGACCGGGGTGACGCTGAGGGCGTCCGCGGTCGGCACGGAGTAGGCCATGCCGGCGGCTACGAGCTGGCCGACCGCCGCGGCGACCTCGTCGATGACATCCGTCACGGCGACATAGTCGTTGGGCGGGATGATGCGCAGCGCGGCCATGTCGGTGCGGAACAGTTCCACCTGGGATTCGGCCAGGTCACGCCAATCCACCCCGGTAGCGATGGCCCGCTCGAGCAGCGGATCGTCGACATCCGTCACATTCTGGGCGTAGTGCACCCGGTAGCCGGCATCACGCCAGACCCGCTGCAGGGTGTCGAAGGCGAGGTAGGTCGCGGCGTGGCCGATATGCGTGGCGTCGTACGGGGTGATGCCACAGACGTACAACCGGGCGACATCCGTCGGCTTCGCTTCGACGAGGCTGTCGCTCGCGGTGTCGTGAAGCCACGGCGCCGTCGAGGGGCCGGGAACGGACGGAATCTGGGGGTGTTGCCATGCACGCATGCATCCAGCCTAACTAGGCCGTGATGGTGCCGTTCGCCAGCAGCACGAGAAGAGTGCCGCCCAGAAGAATGCGGTAGATGACAAAGGGCAGAAAGCTGCGCTTGGAGATGTAGCTCATGAAGAAGGCGATCACCGCGAGGCCGACGAAGAAGGCGATGACGGTCGCGATGAGGGTTTCGAGGGGGCCGAAGATCTCCGGGGTGCAATTACCGGCGGCGACCACGCAGGGCTCGGCGATGCTCTTGAAGATCTGGTAGAAGCCGCTGCCGAGTACCGCGGGAATCGCCAGCAGGAACGCATAGCGGGCGGCAGCGGCGCGCTCGTAGCCCAGGAACAGGCCCGCTGTGATGGTGCCGCCGGAACGGGACACCCCCGGCACGAGCGCGAGGGCCTGTGCGAAGCCGAAGATCACGCCGTGCCCGACGGTGAGGTCGGTCAGGGCACGACGCTTGGCTCCGACATAGTCGGCGACGCCGAGCAGCACGCCGAACACGATCAGCATGATCGCGGTGATCCACAGCGACCGCAGCACGGTCTCGATCTGGTCCTGAAACAGCAGGCCCAGCACGATGATCGGCAGGGAGCCGAGAATGATGAGCCAGCCCATGCGAGCGTCGGTGTCGGTGCGCGGCACCCGGCCAACGAGCGAACGGCACCATCGCCCGATGATGCGCACGATATCCCGCCAGAAGAACAGCACCACGGCCAGCTCGGTGCCAATCTGGGTTATCGCGGTGAATCGCGCCCCCGGATCTTCGCCGGTTCCCAGGAACTGCCCGACGATGGTGATGTGCGCGCTCGAGGAGACCGGGAGAAATTCGGTCAGGCCCTGGACCAGGCCCAGAATGATCGCATTGATGATGTCCACGCGCGCTGCTTCCGCTTCGGTGTCGAACGAGTTGCCGGACGCTGATGCGCTAGTAGCTCGTGAGCAGGTCGGTCAGAACCTGCCTGCCAAAGACTAGTGCGTCGAGCGGAACTCTCTCGTCAACGCCGTGGAACATCGCCGGAAAGTCCAGATCGGCCGGCAGCCGCAGCGGAGCGAAGCCGTAACCCTTGATGCCGAGTTTGCTCAGCGCCTTGTTGTCGGTTCCGGCCGAGAGCAGGTAGGGCAGAACCGGCGCGCCCGGATCGTGGCGGCCGAGCGTGTCGACGACCGCATCGATCAGCGGACCGCTGAACTCCGTTTCGAGTCCCACGTCGCGGTGCACGATGACAATCTCGATGTCGGGGCCGACCAACTCGGCGATTTCGGCCAGAACCTGGTCTTCTTCTCCGGGCAGAGAACGGATGTCGATGAGAGCTTCGGCCGTATCGGGAATCACGTTGTGCTTGTAGCCGGCCGTGAGCTTGGTCGGGTTCGTGGTCGTGCGCAGGCTCGCCTGGATGAACCCCGACGCGGTACCGGTCGCGAGGGCGAGCTCGTCGGGGCCGACCCGTTGCGGGTCGACTCCCAGAATGCGAGCCAGTTCGGCGAGGAGCTGCGTCGTCGTGTTGGTCAGGCGGATCGGCCATTCCCGACGCCCGACCGCGGCGACGGCCTCGGCGAGGCGCGTCACGGCGTTGTCGTGAATGAGGCGGGAACCGTGGGCGGCGCTGCCGCGCGCGACGAGCTTGATCCAGATCAGTGCCTTCTCACCCGTCTGCAGCAGGTACGCTCGCTGGCCGCCGAGGGTGATGGAGTAACCGCCGACCTCGCTGATGGCCTCGGTGGCACCGGCGAAAAGTTCGGGCCGCGAGTCGACGAGGTAGTGCGAGCCGAAGACTCCCCCGGCCTCCTCGTCGGCGAAGAACGCGATGACCAGGTCCCGTTCCGGAGCCTGGCCGGCACCCACGATGTCG
Source organism: Cryobacterium frigoriphilum (assembly GCF_004403305.1). Taxonomy (GTDB): domain Bacteria; phylum Actinomycetota; class Actinomycetes; order Actinomycetales; family Microbacteriaceae; genus Cryobacterium; species Cryobacterium frigoriphilum. Next base: position 58,687 of record NZ_SOHE01000036.1, read on the forward strand.
GTGAGCGACGCGAGGATCATGGCGTCCATGTTTTTCATGTCGACGGCGCCGCGGCCCCACAGCAGGCCGTCCTTGATCACGCCCGCGAAGGGGTCGACCGTCCAGTTGGTCGGATCGGCCGGTACGACGTCAAGGTGACCGTGCACCACGAGGGCCGGCTTGTCGGGGTTGCGGCCCGCTACCCGGGCGACGACACTCGTTCGGCCCGGTTCGGAGTCGTACAGTTCTGGACTGAGCCCCAGGCCGCGCAGCTTTTCGGCAACGTACTCGGCGGCATCCGTTTCACCGTTGCTGCGCCCCTCGCCGTAATTCGTGGTGTCGAATCGAATCAGGTCGCGGGCGATTCGCGCCGTCAGGTCGAGCTCAGTCGGGTTCGCATCCTCGGAAAGCGCGGAATCCTGCGGGACGGACGTGCCGGCGGAGCTGGTGTCGGTGGGAGTTGAAGGAGCCATAAGTTCACGCTACCCGGCGCGCTTGGCCCGGTGTGTACAAAGCGGGGTTCTAAGCGTGCTAGATTCTTCTACGGCAGCCAGAACAACGGCGGCCATCATCACCCGGTCCGGGTGGCGGAATTGGTAGACGCGCTGGCTTGAGGTGCCAGTGCCCGTTAAGGGCGTGTGGGTTCAAGTCCCATCTCGGACACGGAGATTGCACCAGTAACTGGAGCAGTTAACGAGAACTGGTTGAGACAGTTCACAAGATAAGGCCGAATCGAAAGATTCGGCCTTTCTTGGTTTAACGCTCACCCTGCTGTGATCACCAATCACGAGGGGTGCACTCACACGACGTTGATGTGGGCGCGGGCTAGGCTCGGCCCATGAATTCTGACACCCCGGCTGTTCCCATTCTGCTGGTGCACGGCATCCGTGCCTCCAGAACCATGTGGGCGCACCAGGAGCGGCAGCTGACCGCGGCCGGCCACCCAGTGCTCGCGATCGATCTTCCGGGCCACGGCGAGCGGATGGGCGAGGAGTTCACGGTGCGCGGCGCCCTCGCCGCCATCGACGCCGGGGTCAACGCCCTCGGCGGCCGGGTGCTGCTCGTTGGTCTGTCTCTCGGCGGCTATTACGCGATCGCCTATGCGGCAGAGCACCCCGATCGGGTCGCCGGGCTGGTTGCTGCCGGCTGTTCGGCGGTGCCGCGCGGCGTCTTACTCTACGGCTATCGGCTGCTGGCGCGGGGCATCCGTCGCCTGCCCGATCGTGGCCTGTGGCTGCACGAGACCATGGCACGCCGACTGTTGCCGCCTGACGGGGCGAGAGACGTGCTCGCCGGCGGCGCCGCGCTCGACGTGATGGACTCCGGCCTGCGCGCCACGTCGACCCTGACCCCGCTGCGGAGCCTCGCCGCCTATCCGGGTCCGGTGTGGCTCGTGAATGGCGCCCTCGACCACTTTCGACTGAACGAACGACGCTTTCTGGCCGCCTGCCAGAACGGCCGAGTCGTGGTGGTCGCCGGGGCAACCCACCTGTCCAGCCTCGCTCAACCCGATCGTTTCACGGCCGTTGTCGCGGAGATAGCCGCGCAGCTGCCCACCGACTGACGATGATTGTCGGTTCTGGGTGATTACTGGTATCGTTGGCCGTTGACTTGCGTGATGGGTCCCACCCCACACGATTATCGCCGCAGGAGCGCCCTCTACCGCTCGCGGCTGTCCAAACAAATTGTTCGGTGCAAACCGTGCAGAACCCAACGAAAGCGTAAAAAACGTGGCAAATATCAAGTCGCAGATCAAGCGAATTGGCACCAACAAGAAGGCTCAGGAGCGCAACAAGTCGGTCAAGAGCGAGTTCAAGTCCGCGATCCGCGTGACTCGTACCGCCATTGCCGCCGGCGACAAGGACAAGGCTGTCGCCAGCCTCGCCTTCGCTTCCAAGAAGCTCGACAAGGCTGTCAGCAAGGGTGTAATTCACCAGAACCAGGCAGCGAACAAGAAGTCGGCCATCGCGAAGGCCGTGTCCGCACTCGTCTAATCGCGTCGCGCTCCACGCGCTCAAAACAGCCCCCGTCACCGCGACGGGGGCCTTTTTGTACCTTTTCGGGGCGCACGAACACGGGTTGCCCCGCGAGAGCCCCCCGCTATACTGACCGCGTGATGAGCCCCGAGGTGTCCGAAATCGCCCGAACCCAACCCCAGCGCAGCCCCGAACCCGCGGGCGAACGATCCGACGCAGCGGCAGCATCCGCTCGGTTCCTGACCGGACTGGCGGCCGCCGCTGCCACGGTCGTCGCCGCGGCCCTGCTCGCCGAGCCCGAGATCATTCCCGCGGCGCCCTGGACGATTGTCGGGATTGTCGCGCTCGTGCTGTTTCTCGTCAGCCTCGTGGGGTTCGCCGCTGCGGCCTGGGGGCCGACGAGTCGACGTCGGCGCCTGATGCGGGTCGGCGGTCTGAGCGGCGTCGCCGGGCTCGCTGTCGTCTGTGTCGCCCTCGCGATGCGCCTGTTCCTGCCGTTGCCGCTGCAGACGGTGCTGGTTCAATTCAGCGATCTGGCCGGCCGCGTGCAGATCGAGTACTGCCCGACCCTCCCGCAGTCCTTCGCCGGCAGCGCGACGGCCGCCGAGCTGCAGGGCACCGCGGCCGTGGTTGCGGTGAAGGTGACCGGCGAGGTCTGCGGCAGCGAAGAATTTGCCGACGGCGTGTGGCTCTACCTGACCCGGTCGTCGATCACGCTCGGCGCCGAGTAGCGAGCCCCGCGAGAGCGGGTTAGAGTTCGCCGCGGCGCGCGATGACGCCGACGAGCCGCTCGAGGGCGAAAACCGGATCCCGAACGGCGCCCTTGACGCCGGCATCCGCTTCGGCCAGGGCCTCGATGCAGCGCGCCAGGCCCTCGTCGGTCCAGCCGCGCAGGTCGCGCTGAGCACGCTCCACCTGCCACGGGGCGAGGCCGAACTTGCTCGCGAGCTGAGCGCTGCCGCCGTGGGCACCGTAGAGCTTGGCCATGGTTCGAATCTTCATCGCGAACGCGGCAACAATGGGAACCGGATCGGCCCCGGATGACAGGGCGTGGCGCAGGGTGATGAGTGCCTCACCGCGACGCCCGGCAATCGCCGAATCGGCGACCTTGAAGGCGTTGGTCTCGACCCGGCCGCCGTAATAGCGGTCGACGGTGGCCTCGGTGACCTCGCTCGTGGCATCCGCGATCAGCTGCTGGCAGGCCGCCGACAGCTCCGCAAGGTCGTCGCTGAAGGCGCCGACGAGGGAGCGCAGGGCACCGGTGCTGACGCGCTTACCGCCGGCCCGAAACTCGGCCACGGCAAAGTCGTACTTGTCGGTGTCTTTCTTGAGTTCCGCGCAGACTACTTCGATGCCGCCGCCGAGGCCACCGCGCACGGTGTCGAGCAGTTTTTTGCCGCGCACTCCCCCACCGTGCCGCAACACCACGTAGGTGTCTTCGGCGGGGTTCTGCAGGTAATCGAGCGCCTCGGCGAGAAAGGTGTCACTGCACTTCTCGACCGCGCTGACTCGAATCAGGCGAGGTTCCCCGAACAGGGATGGGCTCGCGAGGGTCAGCAGCTCGCCGGGCGCATAGCTGTCTGCCTGAACGTCGCTGATCTCCAGGCTCGGATCTTCGAGCTTCAGAAAGTCCCGCAGCTGACGGATGGCGCGCTCGGCCAGAAAGGATTCGGTACCGGAGACGAGCACGATGGGCGCGGGACGCACCTGATGCCACGCCAACTGAGCGATCGTGGTCTTGGCGCTGGCTTTCGGGGCGGTCTTGGTGGCGGGTCGTGCGGCGGGTCGTGCGGCCACGGGTGTCCAATCGTTGATGTGCTCGAACCAGCCTATCCGGCACCCGCCCCGGCATCGACGGCACCGAGCGCGCCGGAGCGATGGCCTCGCTCGGGACGGTGCGGCGGTTGTCGGCGTGTTCGGTCCAGATGCGCAGGCCGCCGCTCGGAGCCGACGCGATCACGACTAGGCCCTGCCGGTCGGTGCGCAGGGCCTCGGTGCCCGCCGCAGCCAGCAGGTTCAGCAGCGACGCCGTCGGGTGCCCGTACCCGTTATCCGTCCCGACCGAGATCACCCCGACGCGCGCCTGAAGCTCGGTGTAGAACTCCGCGCTCTGGTCACCCGAGCCGTGATGAGCGACCTTCACCACGTCGACCTCGGGCAGCGTCCCCTGGGCCCGCAGGGCGCGTTGGGAGTCTTCGCCGAGGTCGCCGAGAAAGATCGATCGAATACCGCGCCCGTCGAATCCGATCGTGACGCTGCCGTCGTTGCCGACCTGCATCAGGCTGGAACCCCGCACCGGCCAATAGATGTCCCAGCGCAGGTCGCCGAGCATGCCGCTGTCACCGCGGGCCGCCTGTCGCACCTGGGCGCCGCCGTCGGTCAGACGGGTGTGGAGGGCCGCGTCCTGCGCGTTTTCGGGCTCACCCACGAGAACCGAATCCACCCGGCCGATGATCGCGTCAAGACCGCCAATGTGGTCGAGGTCGTAATGGGTGAGCAGCAGCAGAGCGATCCGACCGATGCCGAGTGTCTTCAGGCAGGCGCGCAGCGCTGCCGGGTCAGGACCGACATCGACGAGCGCGTACCGGGTCGCCCCGAGGGCGTCGGTGTTGCGCACCACGACGGCGTCACCCTGCCCGATGTCGCAGGCCGCGATCTGCCAGTCGCTCGGGAAGGCGAGGGCGCGGCCGACTCCCGCGCCGATGAGGGCGCCGGCGTACATGCCGAACCCGACGATGAGCAGGGCGAGGGTCGCGGTGCGCCAGAGCGGGCGCGGCGGGCGCGCGGCCGCTGTCGTCACCGACGGACTGTGTTCGGCTGGCCTGCGCACGGTCCGCCGACGTTCGGCCGGCGCCTGCCGATCCGTCGGTATCCGCTCTCGACCGGGGACGGTGAGCAGCAGTGCGAGCACGGCGGCCGTGACGGCCGCGATTCCGAGTGCTCCCGGCAGCCCACCGAGCCACGGCAGGGTGGTCGCCGGCAGCCCGGCAGTTGTCTGAGCGACCGCGGCGATCCAGGCCGAGGGCAGCCAGGCCGCCGACATCAGCGCACTGCCGACCGGCGGCAGGATCGGCAGCAGCAGGCAGGCCAGCAGGCCGACGACCGTCGCGATCGGCGCAGCGGGAGCCGCCAGCAGGTTCGCCGGCACGCCGTAGAGCGGCAGCGTCGGACTCAGCAGCACGAGCACGGGCTGGCACGCCAGCTGGGCGGCGAGGGGGATGGCGATAACCGCGGCGAGGGGAGCCGGCATCCACCGGCTCAGTACCCGGGCCAGGGGCCCGCAAAGCAGCAGCAGCCCCCCGGTCGCGAGCACCGACAGCGCAAAACCATAGTTGCGCGCAAGCCAGGGGTCGAGTGCGATCAAAACGATGACGGAGAGTGCGAGGGTCGGCACGCCGCGGCCGGGCCGTCCGACACCGACCGCCAGCAGCGTGACCGTGGCCATCACGGAGGAGCGCAGCACACTCGGCTCGGGCGTCACGAGCACAACGAAGCCCAGCAGCGCGATCAGCGACAGTGCGATGCGCCACGGTCGGCGCAGCCGCAGGTAGCCGCCGAGCAGCATGATGGCGGCAATCACGATCGCGCAGTTCGCTCCGGAGACCGCGGTGAGGTGGCTGAGCGAACTCGTCTTCATCGCGGTATCGAGGGAGGCACTCACCGACGCGGTATCGCCGATCGCGAGTCCCGGCAGCAGGTCGCCACCGTCTCCCGGCAGGGTCGAGGCGGCCTGCGCGAATCCGGCCCGCAGATCGCCGAAGAAGCCGAGCCAGCCGGGTGGCTCGCTCAGCAGCTGCGGGGGCCCTCGGCCGAACATGAGCGCCGCTGCGCCATCTCCCGGCTCGGTCAGGTGCAGGGTACCGGCCAGCCGGAGGGTGGTTCCGATCCGCATCCGCTTGGACTCGGCGAGCTCGGCGAAGACGACCACGGGCACCGCAACCTGCTCCGCAGCCGACGTGGAGTTGGCACGGTCGACGGTGATGGCGTCGAGCGTCGCCCGAAATCGGGAGCGCTCGCCGAAGGCCGCTCCGGCAGCACCGGAGCGCGTTGACGGCACCGGAGCCGAGGTGACGGTCAGCACTCCGGTCAGGTCGGCGTGTTGCTCGGCCGCGGCCCGCACCGCCTCCGGCAAGCGCTGCGGGGCAGCCACCGCGACGACGGAGGCCACGAGCGCCGCCGCCGCGCAGCTCACCGCGACGAGGGGCAGCAGCGTGACGACCCGGTTCGCGCGCAGCAGGCGCGAACGCCGCGGAACGTTTCGTGCAGCTCGTCGAGCCTGCACGAAGGCGACGGCCGCCGCGAGACAAGCCGTCGACCAGAGTCCCACGCCCACGCCCACGGCCCAGTCGGGGATGCCGATGAGCACACCCGCGACGAGCCAGCCGGCCACTGCCGGCACGGCGAGTCGCAAATCGACGCTCAGGCCCGTCGCCCGCGGAAGGCCCGTCGCCCGAGGATGGCCCGTCACCCGAGTCATACCGTCACGAGGTCTTTCAGCGCCTCGAAGGTCTTGTCGCCGATTCCGGTGACGTTGCGCAGGTCATCGGTCGAGGTGAAGGGTCCGTTCGCCTCGCGATAGTCGAGAATGCGCTGGGCCATCGCCGGCCCGATGCGCGGCAGGGTATCGAGATCGGCCACCGTCGCCGTGTTCAGGTTCACGATCGTGGCGGCCGAGCCGCCGGCACCGGCATCCGCACCGGCCGACACCCCGGGCGGCACTCCGGCCGGTACTTCTCCTACCCGCGGCAGGTAGAGCTGTTCGCCGTCGCTCAGCAGGCGGGCCAGATTCGCTCCGGCCGGATCGGCCGTGTCGGTCAGGCCCCCGGCAGCCGCGACGGCGTCGATGACCCGCGCTCCGTCGGGCAGTTCGAACAGCCCCGGCCGCTCGACGGCCCCGAGAACATGCACGAAGATGATCGCGCCCGCAGCCGATGCGGTGCCACCGGAATCGGCGGGTGCGTCGCTCGCCGCCGCTGCGCCCGGCTCGTCGTCCCCGAGCGGTACGGCGCCCGAGCCGGCAGCATCCGCTGCGACGACGCGGCTGCCGGACTGCTGACCGACCGCCGAGACGACGACGGTGATCACGAGCGCGGCCAGCAGAAGCACGATAGCCGCGCCGACGCCGACACGCAGGTGCACGCGTTGCGGTGGCCGCTCCGGCAGCCGGGCGGCCGGCACAAGAAGTTGGAGTGCGCCGGAGTCGTCAGGAACGTCGTCAGCGTCGTCGGGTGAGGGTGCGGCAGGCACGGGCATAGCGGCAGGTTAGAACGCCCCGGCCTCGGCCCGGGCCGCTAATGCCTAAATGGGGCATAACTCGCCGGCGCGCGGCCCTGTGGAGGGACCGCGCCCGGGCGAACCCGATGCTAGATCGCGCGCGTGACGAACGAGACGAGCCTGGGAGCCCGCACGATCACCTTGATGATCTGACGATCGCCGATCGAACGGATGATCGCCGCCGACTCCCTGGCGAGCTTCTCGAGGTCGTCGTTGCCGACCTTGGGGCTGACTTCGAGTTTGTCGCGCACCTTGCCGTCAACCTGCACGACCGCGGTGACCGACTCGGCAACGAGCAGGCTCGGGTCGGCCTTGCGCCACTGCACGAGGGCCACGCAGGGCTCGTAGCCGAGCAGCGACCACATCTCCTCCGAGGTGTAGGGCGCGAAGAGGTTGAGCGCGACCGTGGTGACCTCCGCGGCCTCGCGCACCGCGGCATCCGCTGCCCCGGCGCCGGTATCGATGACCTTGCGCGTGGCGTTGACCAGTTCCATCAGTCGGGCGACGACCACGTTGAATTTGAACGATTCGACGAGGGCCGGCGCATCGGCCAGGAACCGGTGCGTGACGCGGCGCAGCGCGGCATCGCCGGTGCTCCAGTCGATTTCGGGGGCACTCGTCACGTCGCGGGCCATGCGCCAGGCGCGGGCCAGAAACTTGGCCGAGCCGACCGGGGACACATCGTGCCAGTCGATGTCGTCTTCCGGCGGACCGGCAAAGGCCATCGTCAGGCGCACGGCATCGACGCCGTGGCGCTCGACCTCTTCGGTGAAGTAGACCAGGTTGCCGCGGCTCTTGCTCATCTTGGCACCGTCGAGAATGACCATGCCCTGGTTGAGCAGGGCGGTGAAGGGCTCGGTGAAGGTGACGTAGCCCTCGTCGAAGAGGAATTTCGTGATGAAGCGGGCGTAAAGCAGGTGCAGGATGGCGTGCTCGACGCCGCCCACGTACTGGTCGACCGGCGCCCATTTCTCGGCCTCGCGGGGGTCGAAGGCCTGGGTGTCGTCGTTCGGGTTGAGGAAGCGCAGAAAGTACCAGGAGCTGTCGACGAAGGTGTCCATGGTGTCGGGGTCACGGCGTGCCGGGGTACCGTCGATCGGGTTGGGCACGTTGACCCAGTCGGTCGCTCCGCCGAGCGGCGAGGTGCCCTTGGGCTTGAGGTCGAGGCCCTCGGTCGACGGCAGGCGCACGGGCAGCTGGTCTTCGGGAACCGGGATCTCGGCGCCGTCGGCGCCGTGGATGATGGGGATCGGGGTGCCCCAGTAGCGCTGGCGGGAGATGAGCCAGTCGCGCAGCCGGTAGTTCTTGGCGGCGCGGCCGGTGCCGGCAACGCTCAGCAGCTCGATGATGCGCTTGATCGCATTGTTCTTGCTGAGGCCGTTGAGGGTGCCGGAGTTGATCAGGCGGCCCTCGCCGGTCAGGGCGAGTCCGGTGCTGACCGGGTCGAGGGCGGGGAGTTCTTCGGTGCCGTCGAGCATCTCCTGGGTGATGACGGGGATGACGCCGGTCACGGCGGCATTGGTGTCGATGACCACGGTGACGGGCAGGTTGAACTTGCGGGCGAAGTCGAGGTCACGCTGGTCGTGGGCGGGAACGGCCATGACCGCGCCGGTGCCGTAGTCGGCGAGCACGTAGTCGGCCGTCCAGATCGGCAGGCGCTCGCCGTTGACCGGGTTGATCGCGTAGCGGCCGAGAAAGATGCCGGTCTTCTCGCGGTCGGTGGCCTGGCGTTCCATCTCGGTACTGCGCTGAACCTGCACGAGATACTCGCGGAAGGCCTCCTGCACCTCGGGCGTCGACCCCTCGGCCAGTTCACCGGCGAGGTCGGAATCGGGCGCGACGACCATGAACGTCGTGCCGTAGAGAGTGTCGGGGCGGGTGGTGAACACGGTGACGCGTTCGGTGCGACCCTCGATGACGAAGTCGACATCCGCTCCGATGGAGCGTCCGATCCAGTTGCGCTGCATGTTGAGAACCTTGGCCGGCCAGCTGCCCTCGAGCTGGTTCAGGTCATCGAGCAGGCGGTCGGCGTAGTCGGTGATTTTGAAGTACCACTGGGTCAGCTTCTTCTTCACGACGACGGCGCCGCTGCGCTCGCTCGTGCCGTCGGGCAGGACCTGCTCGTTGGCGAGCACGGTCTGGTCGGTCGGGTCCCAGTTGACCCAGCTGTCCTTGCGGTAGGCGAGGCCCTTCTTGTGCAGCTGCAGGAACAGCCACTGGGTCCACTTGTAGTACTCCGGGTCGCTCGTGTGCAGCTCGCGATCCCAGTCGAAGCTCGTCGCGTAGAGCTTCATGCTCTTCTTCTGCTGGGCGATGTTGTCGTAGGTCCAGCCGCGCGGGTCGATGCCCCGCTTGATGGCGGCATTCTCGGCGGGCAGCCCGAACGAGTCCCAGCCGATCGGGTGCAGCACGTTGAAGCCCTGCTGGCGCCAGTAACGGGCCACGACGTCGCCGAGCGCGTAGACCTCGGCGTGTCCCATGTGCAGGTCTCCCGACGGGTACGGGAACATGTCGAGCACGTACTTGCGTGGCCGGGTATCGGTCGGATCGCTCGTGGCGAACGGCTTGATGTCTTCCCAGACGGGAGCCCACTTGGCCTGGGTGGCGGCGAAGTCGTAGTGGTCGTCGTCGCGCTCGTCGCGCTCCTGGCCGGCTACGCGGTCCGCAGAAGAGGCGTCGACGATGGTGTCGGCGCTGATGGGCATGCTGTCGTGCTCGTGTGCCACGGGACTCTCATTCATTGCAGGAAATTTCAGTGCGGAAACAGTTTCAGTGCGAAAAACAGTGCGAAATCAGTAATCCGTGCGGGTGCGAAGCTCAGGCGGATGCGTGGCTGCGCGCCGTCCACCCCTCTAGATTACCCATCCCGGAGCCGCTCACCGGCTCCGGGGGCGGCGGAACGCCCAGCGCGCGCAGCAGTGCCGCGGCCTTGAGCCTCGTTTCCTCGATCTCCTCCGCTGGGTCGGACAGAGCGGTGATGCCGCCGCCGGTGCCGATGGAGACACCGTCAGGGGTGATCACGATACTGCGAATGACCATGGCCAGGTCGATCGCGCCGTCATGGCCGAGGTACCCAAAAGCGCCCGCATAGATGCCGCGCGCACCGCCCTCAAGCGAATCGAGAAGCGTCATCGCACTGCGCTTGGGCGCGCCGGTCATCGACCCGGCCGGAAAACAGGCTTCCACGGCATCGATACCGCGGATGCCCGCGGCGAGTCTGGCCTCAATGGTGCTGACCAGCTGGTGCACGGCCGGATAACTTTCGACGCCGAGCAGGGTGGTGACGCGCACCGAACCGAGCCGGGCGATGCGGCCCAGGTCGTTACGCATCAGGTCGACAATCATTAGGTTTTCGGCTCGTTCCTTGTCGCTCGCAAGAAGTTCGTCGCGCAGCGCCCGGTCACGTTCCGGGTCGGTACCGCGGCTACGGGTGCCCTTGATCGGTTTCGTCGTGACGACACCCTGCCGGGTGACGGCGAGAAACTGCTCGGGTGAGGAGCTCAGCAGGGACACCGTTCCGAACCGCAACAGCCCGCCGTGGTGGCTGGGATTCTCGGCGCGGAGCCGGGCATAGACCACGGCGGGGTCGGGGTGCAGGTCGAGGCTAATCTCGTTGGTGAGGCAGAGCTGGTACGCATCGCCGGCATGGATCGCGGCCTGACACCGCTCAATGAGCTTGGCGTAGGCACGTGGACCGTGACGCCAGCGGGCTGCCGATGCCGGTAGCCCCGGCTGTGACGGTGACGGTGGCACAGGTGGCACAGGTGGCACAGCATCGAGCAGTGCCTGCACCTCGACCGCCCAGGCCGCGACGCCCTCACGGGCCAGCAGCGTCACGGTTCTGCTCTGGTGATCGAATGCGATGGCGCGGTCGAGGTCGAGCAGGGCGGCATCCGTCGTGCGCGCTTCGTGCGCGGGAGCGCCCACGGCTCCGGCGCCGAGTTCATACCCGAGCCAGCCGACCCAGCCCAAAGCGAAGCCGTGGGATTGCTCGTTGACAACGGGCGAATCAGATTCGGCATCGGCATCACGCGCGTCGCTGTCGCTGCGGAGAAAGTCGAAGATGGTTCCCGGCATCGTGACGGCCGGTACCCCCGGGTCGCCGGGAACGCACACGGTGACCGTATTCGTCGGCACCGAGGCCGTCACGAAGCGTGATCGAGCGGATGCCGCCCCCAGGTAGCTCACGCCGGTCTGCGCGAACGGCCCAGCGTCAAGCCAGACGGCATAGCGATCGGAGCCGTACAGGGCAGCGAAGACGACTGCCGGATCGTGCCACTCACGCAATCGTTCGCGTTCAATGGAAGCGCTCACCTTGCCAGCCTAAGCTGTGACGAATGAATGACATCCTCAGCTGGATCCTCGACTCCGTCTCGAGTGTCGATCCCGTCGTTCGCACGATCCTGGCCGGGGTGGGTATTCTGCTCGAAACCTCGGTGCTGATCGGCCTCATCATTCCGGGCGACACGATCGTCATTGTCGCGAGCACCGCCGTCACCAACCCGACCGAATACGTCGCCCTCGTGCTGACCGTCATTGTCGGCGCGCTCTGCGGCGAGAGCATCGGCTTCGCCCTCGGCCGGCACTTCGGACCGGTCATCCGCCGCAGCAGGCTGGGGCGCCGCATCGGCGAGAGGAACTGGGTGCGCGCCGAGGTCTACCTCGACCGTCGCGGCGGCATCGCGGTCTTCCTGTCACGATTTCTGCCCGTGCTGCACTCGCTCATTCCACTGACGGTCGGCATGAGCAAAATGAGGTACCGCACCTTCATGACCTGGACCGTTCCGGCCTGCATTATCTGGTCGCTGGCCTACGTGACCGTGGGCGCCGCGGCGGCCGGCGGTTACCGGGAGCTCAGCGGTCGTCTGCATTTCGCCGGCTACATTTTCGTCGGCGTGATCGCCGCATTCGTGCTGCTGGTCTTTCTCGTGAAGAAGTGGGTGCACCGCCGCGAGGCGCGCCACATGCTCACCGACGACACGCCGACCGGTGACGGCTCCGTCAGACCGGACTGACGATCTTTTGTCTGCTGTTCCCCAGCAGATGAGCGCTCCGGAGGGTCATTTCTAATTAAACGGAATATATTGCGTTTAATAGGAGGATACTCGCAAGCAACAAGCAGGAGATGTGCATGGAGGTGCCGTAACACGCGCTGCCCAACGCGGTTGGGCAGCCGTCCTGCTTCTCACATGGGGACGGTATGGATTCTCTCTCGGTTGATCAAAATATTCCGGCAGCAGACATTGGAGCAGGGGGGACGCGCAGGAGTTTCCGTGAGGAACTCGATACCAAGCGCTATCACGTGGTGGATGACCACTGGGCCGGTCGGGTTCCGGCGCAGTACGGAGTCGCCCCGCGGGTGCGGATCGGTCAGGGCAAGTGGTTCAATCTGCTCTGGTTGATTCCCATTGGTCTCGTGCTGCTCATCACGGCCATCGCCATCGCCCAGGGCCTGCGGGAGATTCCCGCGGTGCAGGATTTCCTGAGCCGGTATCCGGGCGAATCGGCTCTGCCCGCCAACGCACCGGTCGGGTTGCCGGCCTGGGTCGGCTGGCAGCACTTTCTGAATCTCTTCATGATGGTATTCATCATCCGTTCCGGCGTCAGCATCATGGCCGACCATCCCCGGTTCTACTGGACCAGGCACTCGACCCCGGGCAAGGACTGGTTTCGCATGCAGAAGCCGGTGCCGAGCGATCCGCTCTACACGGCCAAGGAAGACTCGATCACCCTGCCGGACGGCGTCGGTCTGCCCGGTCGCCGGCACTCGATCGGGCTGGCCCGCTGGTGGCACCTCGGCGTCGATACCGTCTGGCTGCTGAACGGAGTCCTCTTCTTCGTGCTCATTTTCACGACCGGGCAGTGGATGCGCCTGGTCCCGTTGCGCTGGGATGTCATCCCCAACGCCGCCTCGGCCGCGCTGCAGTATCTCTCGCTCGACTGGCCGGTTGAAAACGGGTGGACCAACTACAACAGCCTGCAGCTCATCGCCTACTTCATCACGGTCTTCATCGCGGCTCCGCTTGCCCTGATCACGGGCCTGGGCATGTCCCCCGCCCTCTCCACTCGTTTCCGCCGAGTCAGTACGATCTTCAACATTCAGGTGGCCAGGTCGCTGCACTTCTTCGTGCTGTGCTGGTTCGTCATGTTCATCGTCGTGCACGTGACCCTCGTGATGACCACCGGCGCGCTGCGCAACCTCAACCACATGTACGCGTCGCAGGACAATGATTCCTGGGTCGGGTTCGGTATTTTCGCGGCCTCGATGGTGCTCGTCGTCGTCGGCTGGCTCGCCGCCACGCCCTTCACCTACCGGCATCCGCGCACGGTGCAAAAGGTGGGCTTCGCACTCATCGGTCGCGCGGAGCGCCTGTTCGAACACATCGATTCCAAGCCGGGCCAGTACACGGAGAAGGACATTTCACCGTACTTCTGGCACAACGGAAAGTACCCCGACTCCGAGGAATACCAGACACTCCAGGCGGGAAACTTCGCGGACTACACGCTGCGAGTCAACGGGCTCGTCGAGAACCCGGTCGAGCTGACCCTCGCGCAGGTGAAGGCGCTGACTTACCACGATCAGATCACCCAGCACTTCTGCATTCAGGGCTGGTCAGGGGTCGCAAAATGGGGTGGCGTCTCGATGCAGACGATTCTCGATCTGGTGCAGCCGAAACCCGAAGCGAAATGGGTGATCTTCTACTCCTTCGCGGACGGACCCGACGGTGGTGCCTACTATGACGCCCAGCCCATCGAGCAGATGAGCTACAAGCTGACCATGCTTGCCTACGACCTGAACGGCGAAACCGTGTCGTTTGGGCACGGCGCTCCGCTTCGGCTGCGCAACGAAACTCAGGTGGGCTTCAAGATGGTGAAGTGGATCAAGGGAATCGAATTCGTCGAGGACTTCTCCGAGATCGGGGCTGGCTTCGGCGGTTACCACAACGACCACGAGTTCTTTGGCTACCGCCAGGCGATCTAAGCGGTCAGCATGATCGCGGCGGCACCGTACCAGAAGGGTGGGGTGCCGTCGCCAGTGGCATCAGGCGTGGATGGCCGCGAACGGAAACAGGGTCACGCGGCTCGTGATGAGCTCTTCGGGCACGGGTGTGTGTGAGATCAGCAGCACCGCACGCCCGTCGGTCGCCGCGAGGGTGAGAATATCGCGCACGAGCCGGTCGCCGCGGTCGGCGTCCACGTTCGCGGTGGGCTCATCGATGATCAGGATCGGAAAATCAGCCAGCAGGGCGCGCGCCAGCGCAATACGCTGGGCCTGCCCGCCGGAGACGAGCGCGCCGCGCTCCCCCACCCGGGCGTCGAGCCCGCCTCGTGCCTCAGTCCATTCGGCGAGGCCGACCCGGTCGAGCACGGCCAGCAAGTCCGCATCCGTCGCCGTTTCCCGCGCGAACAGCAAGTTCTGGCGGATGCTGTCGTCGAACAACCACGGGCGCTGCTCGCACAACCCAACCACCCGACGAACGGCGGCCGGGGACAGGGTGCGCGCCTCGACCCCGCCCAGGGTGTACGAGCCGGTGTACTCGAGAAAGCGCACGAGAGTCTGGGCGAGCGTGGTCTTGCCCGCGCCGCTCGGCCCGGCGAGGTGCACCCGGTCCCCGGGCGCCAGGCGCAGCGAGACGTCGGCATAGGCCGGGCGCACGGCACCCGGCCAGGACGCCCCGGCCCCGGACAGCTCAAGAACGGGTGCCGGCGAGCCGGCGATCGAGGTCGCGTTGTTCTCGTCGACCGTCGGTTCGCGGGGGATCTCCGCGGGCACGATATCCGGCACGGCCGTGGCCACGCGTTCGGCGCTCGTGCGTACCTGGCGCCAGGCGCTCACGGCGAGCGGCACCATGCCGAACACCTCGAAGACCGCCATCGGCACCAGCACGGCCACGACGAGCGCGGGGCCGGTGAGACCGATCTCCCCGACGAGGATGCCGTTGACCAGCGTCCCGGGTGTGCCGAGTTGGGGCGCGCCCCAGACGAGGGCTGCGAGGGTCGCCGCGCCCGCGAACAGCGACGTCACCCCCGTCTGCACCCCGACGCCGAGAGATCGGCGCAGCGCGGCGCGGCGCAGGCGGTCGTCGGCACGGGCCAGCGAGGCCAGCCGGTCGTCGAGGGCGCCGAACGCGGTCAGCACGTCGAGGTTCTCGACGACCTCGAGAACCTCGTTGGCCAGTTCGCCGCGCAGCGGGGCGAGCAGACGTTCCGAACGGGCCGAGAGAACACCGGTGATGAGAGTTCCGAGCACCCCCGCGAGGAGAAGGCTGATGAGCAGGGTGAGGCCGGCACTCGGCAGCAGGTACCAGACACCGGCGACGCTGAGCGCGGCCGTGAGCCCGGCGATCACGAGCGGCTGCACGACACGCAGGGGCAGGTCCTGCAGGTCGTCGACGTCACGCACCAGGCGGCTCAGCAGGTCACCGCGGCGGGTGTCGGTCAGGGCGGCTGGGGCGAGCGGCACGATTCGCTCGAACACACCGACCCGCAGTTGCGCGAGCTGGGCGAAGGCCGCGTCGTGGCTCAGCAGACGTTCCAGGTAGCGAAACGCCGAACGGCCGAGCGCAAAGGCCCGCACACCGACGACCGCCATGCCCAGGAACAGGATCGGCGGCATCTCCGCCGCGCGGGTGATCAGCCAGGCCGAACAGGCGAGCAGCAGCACGGCCATCAGGGCGCTCGTGAGGCCGGCGGCCAGTCCGGGCAGAAAACGCCGGGCCGGCGGCTGGGCGAGGCGCAGAATTGCGCGTCTCGGGTGAGCGGACCCTGCCCGATTGGCCCCGGAGCGCGTGGCCTCAGACAAGGCTCGCCTCCCGCAGCTCGAGAACCTGATCGGCGGCGGCGATGAATGCCGGCCGGTGACTGACAACGATGACGATGCGTCCTTCCGCGGTGAGCCGGCGCAGGCCGGCGATGAGGGCAGCTTCGGCGACCGCGTCGAGGGCCGAGCTCGGTTCGTCGCAAATCACCACGTGGCATCCGCGTTCCCGGCTGCGGTAAATGGCACGGGCGACGGCGACGCGCTGCGCCTGTCCACCGGAGAGCCCGTCACCGTTCACGCCGAGCGCGGTAAACGGGTCGAGTTCGCTCGCTCCGGCCCAGTCGAGGGCCAGGGCGAGCGCGCCGGCGTCACGTTCGACGACGGATGCCTCCCCCAGCGTCACATTGCTCTCGATCGTGCCCGCAAACAGGCCAGGACGCTGCCCGGCCCAAGCCAGCCAGTCGCGCCGGTCGCGTGCCGTGATGGGGAGGTCGCCGAGGCTGATCGCGCCCTCGAAGGCGACAAAACCCTGCAGGGCCGCCACGAGGCTCGACTTGCCGACCCCGCTCGGGCCGCTGATGACGCTCAGCTCGCCCGGTTCAAACTGCGCATCGAGGGGAGGAGGGGCATCCGCTTGGCCGCGGGCAACGGACACGCCGCTGAGCCGAAGCGCACCGCCACGCGGCGCCTCCGGATCGGCCGGTGCACGCTGTGCGACGGGGTCGTGATCATGATCATGATCATCGAGGATCGTGAAGACCTCCTCGGCGGCGGCGAGACCGTCGGCGGCCGCATGGAACTGCGCGCCCACCTGACGCAGGGGCAGAAAGGCCTCGGGGGCCAGCAGCAGCACGAACAGCCCGACCGAGAGGGCCAGCTCGCCCTCGACCAGGCGGAGCCCGACGGAGACGGCGATCAGGGCGACCGAGAGGCTGGCCGCGAGTTCGAGCACGAAACCGCTCAGAAAGGACACCCTCAGCACCTTCATGGTGCGTGCCCGATAATCCTCCGTGATGGTGCGCAGCCGCGCGCCCTGACGGCCTTCGCGGCCGAAGATCTTGAGCGTACCGAGGCCGCCGACGAGGTCGAGAAATCCGGTGCTGAGGCGCTGCAGGGCCTCCCATTGCTGGCGCTGCACGACCTGGGTGGCCTTGCCGATGAGAATCATGAAGACCGGAATGAGCGGGAGCACGATGAGAACGGTAATTCCGCTCGCCGCATCCTGCCAGAACATGACCGCGATGAGAATCGGCGTGGCGATCATCGTGAGCAGCAACTGCGGCAGATAGCGGGCAAAGTAGTTGTCGAGGGCGTCGAGTCCCGACGTCACGACGGTCGACAGCCGGGCGCTCTGCTGGCCGGCCACCCAGTCAGGGCCCCGGCGGGCCAGTGCGCCCAACACCCGGGTGCGCAGCTGGCTCTTGACCTGGGCTGCGCCCCGACTGGAGGCGACCTCGAGCAGCCAGACCAGCAGCATCCGCACCACGATCGTGATGGCGAGGCCCAGAATCAGCCCCGAGAGCTCGGGCACCGAAAGGCCTTCGAGGGCGCCGACGATGGATTGGCTCAGGAACCAGGCGAAAGCGATCACGGTCAGGGTTTGCAGCAGCCCCAACACGGCTCCGCCGACCAAAAATATTCTGGCGGCGGAGGCGTATCGAAGCAGTCGAGGATCTAGTGGGCGCACGGCCTTCATTCTACGGCGCCTAGTGTACGGCGACCTCGGGAGCGAGTTCGTGGTCTTCGATGTGGCTGCGACCGATGCGCTTGCGGAAGACCCAGTAGGTGAAGCCCTGGTAGAACAAGATCACCGGAGCGGCAATCACGGCCGTCCAGGTCATGACCATGAGCGTGTACGGGGTGGATGATGCGTTCTCGATGGTCAGGCTGTTGGCCACATCGTTGCTGGCCGGCATCACGTCGGGGAACAGCGACGCGAACAGGGTCAGCACGGCGAGGCCGATCGTGACGGCCATCAGGGCAAACGCCGACCGCTCCATGCCGCGCAGGTTTGCGAAGAACGAGGCGATCAGCGTCACGGCGGCGACCGCGGCGAAGATAGCGGATGCCAGCGTGCCATAGGCGAAGGTCGTCCAGACCAGGAAGGACGCGGCGACCACGATCGTGACGAGGCCAGAGCGCACGGCGAGCTTGCGGGCCCGCAGCCGGATGTCGCCGACCGTCTTGAGCGAGACGAACACGACGCCGTGAGTGAAGAACAGCATCAGGGTCGTGACGCCGCCGAGCAGCGCGTAGGGGTTCAGCAGGTCAAAGAACGTGCCGATGTAGTTGAAGTCGGCGTCGAGTGGTACGCCGCGAACGACGTTGGCGAACGCCACCCCCCAGAGCAGGGCGGGAACGGCCGAACCGACCACGATCATGCCGTCGAACCACTTCTTCCACTCGGATCCCGGGCGCTGGTGCCGGTATTCGAACGACACACCGCGGGCGATGAGCGCCAGCAGGATGAGCAGCAGGGGCAGGTAGAAGCCGCTGAACATGGTGGCGTACCACTCGGGGAAAGCCGCGAAGAGCATGGCGCCGGCGACGATCAGCCAGGTTTCGTTGAGGTCCCAGACCGGGCCGATGGTGTTGATGAGAACGCGCCGGTCGACGTCGTCCTTGCCGAGGAACGGGAGCGACATGCCCACGCCGAAGTCGAAACCGTCGAGCACGAAGTACCCGATGAACATGAAGGCGATGATCCAGAACCAGATCGTAGAGAGTTCCATCGGGGGCTCCTAGTAGACCGTTGTGGTCTGTTTGATTTCGCCGGACTCAGAATCGACCGCCGGAGCATCGTCCGGGCCCTTCTGAACGGCACGAAGGATGAGACGGAATTCGACCACGGCGAGGGTGCCGTAGAGCAGCGTGAAGGCGATGAGCGAAATCAGAATCTCGACGCCGCTCACGCCAGGGGATACGCCGTCCTGGGTGCGCATGAGGCCGAAGACGATCCAGGGCTGGCGACCCATCTCGGTGAAGACCCAGCCGACGCTCATGGCCAGCAGCGAGAACGGGAAGCTCCAGATGGCGACCTTCCACATCCACTGTGCTCGCGGCAGGCGTCCCTTGCGGGTGGCCCAGAGGCCCACCACGGCGACCAGCATGTGGGCGAGGCCCAGGCCGATCATCCAGCGGAACGACCAGTAGGTGATCCAGATCGTGGGGGTGTAGTCGCCGGGGCCGTAGGTCGCGACGTATTCGGCCTGCAGGTTGTTGATGCCCTCGACGGTGCCGTCGAAGGTGTGGGTCGACAGGAACGAGAGCAGGTAGGGAATGCGCACCGAGAACAACTCGCTGACGCCGTCGGGGGTA
Source organism: Cryobacterium frigoriphilum (assembly GCF_004403305.1). Lineage (GTDB taxonomy): Bacteria > Actinomycetota > Actinomycetes > Actinomycetales > Microbacteriaceae > Cryobacterium > Cryobacterium frigoriphilum. The sequence continues at coordinate 77,995 of NZ_SOHE01000036.1, forward strand.
CCGAGCGTGAAGACCGAGAATGATGCATTCGCACCGGTCGCTGTGGTGTATAGCGCCTCGGCGGCGGCCATCTTCATGGGCTGAGCTTCGACCATGACGAGGCCCAGCTGGTCGCCGGCGAGCGTCGTGGCGATGCCCGCGATGACCATCATCCAGAGGCCGAATTTCAGCGCCGGGCGCATGGTTTCGAGGTGCTGGTTGCGGGAGAGGTGCCAGGCGGCGACCGAGATGATGAGACCGGCCGAGACCATGAAGCAGGCGAAGATCGTGTGCGGGAATGACGCAAGAGCGATCGGGTTGGTCAGCAGCTCACCAATGCTGGTCAGCTCGGCCCGACCCTTCTCCTCGTTCATCTGGTAGGCGACCGGGTTCTGCATGAAGGCGTTCGCGGCGAGGATGAAGTAGGCGGATGCCGTCGAGCCGATGGCCGTGAGCCAGATCGTGGCGAGGTGCAGGCCACGCGGGAGCTTGTCCCAGCCGAAGATCCACAGGCCGATGAAGGTGGCCTCGAGGAAGAAGGCCGTGATTCCCTCGAAGGCGAGCGGCGCACCGAAGACGTCGCCGACGAAGCGGGAGTAGTCCGACCAGTTCATGCCGAACTGGAACTCCTGCACGATTCCGGTGACGACGCCCATGGCGAAGTTGATCAGAAAGATCTTCCCGAAGAAGTGGGTCAGCTGCAGGTACTTGGCCTTATCGGTGCGGTACCAGGCCGTTTGAAAGATGGCCACGGTCAGCGCGAGGCCGATCGTGAGCGGAACAAAGAAGAAGTGGTAAATGGTCGTGAGACCGAATTGCCACCGCGACAGGAGTAAAGGATCCAGCCACTCGTTCATGTGCCCTCCAGCAATAACGTTTCTGTGCCCGTGCCATCTCTGTGCACGTGCTATTTCTACGACGTGTAGAACATTACTCTTCTACATCGCGTAGAAAACACAGGAGAACGGCGTAAAGTTAATTTCATGGGAAGTTTGGGTGTTTTGGAACGGTTGATCATGGACATCCTCTGGGATTCGACCGGGCCGCTGTCGGCGAATGAGCTGCGGGATCTCTTACTCGACCCCACGACATCCGCTACCGCCAAGAAACCCCTCGCCACGACCACGATTCTCACCGTGCTCTCGCGCCTCGAGATCAAGGGCTTCGTCTCACGCGACCGCAGCAACCGGCCCCACGTCTACACCTACGCCATGTCCCGGGCCGATCACACGGCCGAGCTCATGCACCAGGTACTCGGCACGGTGCCCGACCGCACGGCCGTTCTGGCCCGGTTTATCGGGGATGTCAGCCCCCAGGAGGCCGAGACCATGCGCCAGCTGCTCGGCGCGGCGGCGGCCCCGGAATCGCTGTCAACCGTGCAGGAGTGACCAGCCGGATCGTCGTAGCCCGGTGACCGCCGCCGCCGCCGTTCTCGCGGTGATCGCGCTCATTCTGGCGGCACCGGCGCCCATTCTTCTGGCCAGGGCCGACTGGCCCACGCGGGCACCGGGGGTAGCACTCGTGCTCTGGCAGTCGATCGCCCTCGCCGGCGGGGTGTCGATGATCGGTTCGCTGCTCACCTTCGGGCTCGTTCCGTTCGGCGATTCGGTGTTCCGCGGCACCCTCGAACTGGGGCAGTATCTCGCGGGAGCTTCCCTGCCGCCCGACACCCTGTTCACGCACGGTCTGGCCCTGTCGGGCGCGGCGATCCTCACCGTGCACCTGCTGCTCAACCTCACGTCGACGTTTGTCAGCGCGGAGCGCCAGCGCCGGCGCCACCTGCACCTCATCGGACTGCTGAGTGATCCGCTGCAGGGTCGGCCCGGCCTGCGCGTCATCGATCACGCCGCCCCGGTAGCCTACTGTCTGCCGGGCGGGGCGGAATCGGCCACCGTGCTCTCGAACGGGCTGCTGCGTATTCTCGATGCCCCGCAGCTGCGCGGTGTCATCGCCCACGAGCGTGCTCACCTGCAGCAGAAGCATCACCTCGTGCTGTTGGCCTTCAAATCGTGGCACAGCGCGCTGCCGTGGTTTCCCATCGCCAACCGCGCCGAAACCGCCGTCGCACTGCTCGTGGAGCTGCTCGCCGACGACCAGGCCCGCCGCGTGGTCGACGACCGCGTGCTGGCCACCGCGATCGCCCTCGTGGCCTCGGCGCACACGAGCACCGTCTCACCGGTTGGCGCGCGAGCGGATGCCCCCCGGCCGGCCCCGGGGCGCACCACCGTCGGCCCCGCGCCGGGAAGCCCCGCCAACCGGGTCGAACCCCGGGTGCGACGACTCGTCATCGCGCAGCCGCCGCTGCACCCGGGCATGCGCGCGGGAGTGCTCGCGGCATCCGCTTCGCTGCTGGTGACGCCCGCCCTGCTGCTGTTCGCCGCCTGAGACCGCGCCGGAAGCCGGTGAGCGTCGACCGCCCTACCGGTCGTCTGGCACACTGATGGCCGCGGTCCCGCAGATGCGGGGCCGCGGCCATCAGTGTGCGTGGTGGTTTAGAACAGGTTGGCCTCGGCGAGCCAGTCGGTCGCGATCTTGTCGGCCGATTCCTGATCGTTGGAGCTCTTGGCATTGAGCTCGACCAGAACATCCGCGGACAGTGCGGCACTCACGGTGTTGAGAATGTCAGCGGCACCCTCATCAACCTTGTCGGAGACGACGGGCACGACGTTGTCCGGAAAGAACAGGTTGTCGGGGTCGTCGAGGGCAACGAGGTTACCCTCGGCAAAGGCCGGGCTGGCCGTGTAGATATTGGCGATCTGAATATCGCCATCCTGGAGGGCCTTCACCGTCAACGGGCCGCCGCCGTCCTCGACCGGGGTGAATCCCGCGATCGCGATGCCGTACATCTCGGTCAGGGTGCTGGGGCCATAGGGGCGCGACTCGAGCTCGGAGTTTCCGCCCACCTGAATGGGTTCGGGGACGGAGGCAAGCGAGGCGATGTCGGTCAGGTCGTACTGCTCTGCAAAGTCCTTCGAGACGGTCCACGAGTTCTGGTCCGAGGCTTCAGCCCGATCGAGCAGCGCCAGGCCATCGGGCAGAACGCCCTCAAGCTCCGTGTAGACCTCGTCGGCGCTTCCGCCGGCCGCGTCGGGCTCCAGCGCCTGCAGCAGGCTGCCGGTGTATTCCGGGAAGACATCGATGCCGCCGGCTTCGATGTCGCTGAGGTAGACCTCACGCTCGCCGATCTTGAACTGACGGTCGACGGTATAGCCACCCTCTTCGAGGGCCTGCGAGTAGATCTCGGCCAGAATCTCGTTGGAGTAATAGTTTGACGAGCTCACCACGAGCGTCTCGCCCGCGGAATCTCCCGAGTCTGTCGCCAGGGGATCACCGGTTGCACACCCTGCAAGGGCTATGACGGCCCCAACCGCGACCACGCCGAAAAGCGCGAGCCGGCCTTTGTTTGCTGTGAACATAGAAAATATTCCTTCCTCGATGGCGGAATCCATCTTCGGGAGCGGCGTGATTACCGCACCCGAACAACTCTGGAGCGGCTCGAAACAACACCGCGTGGTACCACGAACCTTTGGATCGTAGCGAAAATTCCCTCGAGCGCGAGGGCCAGCAGAATTACGAGTATCGAACCGCCGAGCATTTCGGCGTAGTCGCGGGTCTTGAGTCCGGTGAACAGGTAACGTCCGAGCCCGAAATCGGCGAGGTAGGCCGCGAGGGTGGCCGTTGAGATGACCTGCAGTGCCGCCGAGCGGATGCCGCCGATCAGGAGCGGCAGCCCGAGCGGCAGTTCCACGCCACGCACGATCTGGCCCTCCGACATGCCGACGGCTCTGGCCGCGTCGATGGTGCGGCGGTCGATGGCCTCAAACCCGGTGTAGGCCCCGGCGAGAATCGGCGGGATGGCCAGGATCGTCAGCGCGACATAGGGCGCCCCGAGACCGATTCCGATCGACAAGGCCACGAGGGTCAGGAGCCCGAGCGTGGGAATCGCCCGGAACGCCCCCGAAATGGAGACCGCGAGGCCACGCCCACGCCCGGTATGCCCGATGAAGAAGCCGGCCGGAATGGCGACGGCGGAGGCGATCAGCAGCGTCGCCACGGTGAACCCCAGATGCTCGAGCACGCGTAACGGAATCGCGTTGCCCCCGACGTAGTTCTGCGGGTCTAAAATCCACTGGATCGACTCGATGAGCAGGTTCATCGAGTCACCGGCGTCGTCGGCGTGGTCGTCGGGGTGAGCGGGGTCGGGGTGAGCGGGGTCGGGGTGAGCGGGAGCATAACCCGGGAGCTGGACTTACGGGTCCAAGGCATGAGCAGTCGTCCGAGAAGCACGAGGGCGCCGTCCAGGACCAGCGCGAGCACGACCGTGGCGACGATGCCCGCGATGATCTCGGCCTGGATGCCGCGCTGAAAACCGTCGGTGAAGAGGCTGCCGAGGCTCTGCACGCCGATCACCGCCCCGACCGTGGCGAGGCTGACCGTGCTCACGGCGACCACGCGCAGGCCGGCCAGCAGCACCGGTCCGGCCAGGGGCAACTCGACCTGCCAGAATTCTGACCAGCTGGAGAAGCCCACGCCCGCGGCCGACTGGCGCACGTCCGGATCAACCGAGGCGAGGCCATCCGCTACCACGCGCACCATCAGGGCGACGCCGTAGAGGGTCAGCGCAATGATCAGGTTGAGGGGCGAACGGGCGCTCGTGCCCACGATCACGGGCAAGACGATGAACAGCGGCAGCGAAGGAATGGCATAGAGCAGGCCCACGGACGAGAGAATCGCCCCGCGGCTGGCCCGATAGCGGTTGGCGAGGGCACCGAGCGGCACGGCCAGCAGAAAGCTCAAGATGATCGGCGGCACGCTGAGCACCAGGTGGTCGAGGGTGCGATCCCAGATCAGATCACCATTCGACCAGATCCAGCTCACCGGCCGGCCCTGCCCTGTGCAGCGGCGCCGGATTCGGTATCGCGGGTCAGGACTCCGGCCAGCCGGCCCTCACTGTCGACGACGAGTTCGCCGCCGCCGTGGTTCTCGAGGTGAAGAGCCCTCTTGCCTCGGTCAGCACCCACGAAGCTCGCGACGAATTCGTCGGCGGGACGTGCGAGGATCTCGGTCGGTGAGCCAATTTGGGCCACGAGTCCCCCGGTGCGCAGGATGACGACCTGGTCGCCGAGCAGAAAGGCTTCATCGATGTCGTGCGTGACGAAGACGACGGTCTTGTCCAGCTCCTGTTGCAGCCGCAGCAACTCCTGCTGCAGCTCGGCCCGCACGATCGGGTCCACGGCACCGAAGGGTTCGTCCATCAGCAGGATGTTGGGGTTGACGGCGAGGCCGCGCGCGACACCCACGCGCTGCTGCTGGCCGCCTGACAGCTGGCTGGGATACCGGTCGGCGAGGGTGCGGCTGAGGCCGACGGTATCGAGCAGTTCGAGCGCCTCGCGCCGGGCCTGCTTGCGCGGAACCCCGCGCAGCAGGGGAACCGTTGCGACGTTGTCGACGACCTTGCGGTGCGGCAGCAGCCCCGAATTCTGCATGACATAGCCGATGCTGCGGCGCAGTTTCACGGGTTCCAGGCTGGCAACGTCTACACCGTCAATCTCGATCGACCCGCTGGTCGGGTCGACCATACGGTTGATCATGCGCAGCAGCGTCGTCTTGCCGGAGCCGGATGACCCCACGAGCACCGTGATCTTGCGGCTGGGCAGCACCAGACTGAAGTCGTCAACGGCGACCACGTCCGTGGTGAACCGCTTCGTCACTGAACGGAACTCGATCATATCCAGGGCTCATTCCTTCAGTGGGGTCGGATCAACAACCCAATCACTATTCGGAACCCTTGCCAAGTCGGATTGGCGATTTTGTCCGAGCGACGTTAAACGGCGATGGGCGGCGCGACCGGCACGGCGACGGCCGCCCCGTAAAAGCTCGCGAGGTAGTCATGCACGACGCGCCGGCACTCGTCGATGAAGCGGTCATCGCCCAGGGGATCGTTGAGAAAGGCCCGGCAGAGCAGGGAATTGGCCATCTCGACGGCTATCTCGACGCGAAAGATCAGTTGCGGCTCGTCGGGCAGGCCGAAACGGTCCGCGAGCACGATCGCGAGCCGCGTTGCGAAGAACCCCGACTCGACGTTGACGCCCTCGGCGGCATTCGCTCGTTCTCGGTCAGCGAACTGCATGATGCGAAAACCCGGTTCCGAACGGTACAGGCCGACGAACGCGGTCACCGCGCAGTCCACCACGTCCCACCAGGACGCCGGGGGGCTCGCCTCAAATTCCTCGACGACACGCTGGCGAAAACGCAATACGGTGCGCTCGTGCAGGGCCTGAAGCACCGCGACCCGATCGGGGTAATAGCGGTAGACGGTACCGATCGACGCCCCCGCGCGTTCGGCAATCATCGCGGTCGTGATTCGATCGAACCCCACGGCATCGACCGCCTCGGCCGCCGCATCGAGCAGGGTGGACAGGCGCTCGGCGCTTCGTCGTTGAATCGGCTCGGCGCGCACCTGCTGCCCCGTGGCTGCAGAATCAACATCGAATAGACCGGCTAGCGACACGAATGTCCTCCTTGAAGTTAATTCACTATCCTACGGTGCTTCACGCATGTATTAACACACGAGCGGATGCGCTGCGCCGCAAGCCGGGCTCACATGGCAGACTGGAGGAGTGCCAGAGTCCCGCGACAATATGTTTCCAGACAGTACGGCCCCAGACCGTGCGGCCCCTGATAGCGCGGGCCCCGATGGCGCGGCCCCGGACAGTCTGTCGACCGCGCTCAATCCCGCCCGCCTGATGCACCGTGCCGCTCGCATCGAGGATTGGCTGCACGAACGGCGCGAGACTTTCGCACGCAAGCGTGGCCACCGCGCGACGGTCATTCCCTTCTCGGGCTACGGGTCCACCGGATGGGTGCGCATCCTCTGCCGTGTGCTTTTGGCCAAACCCGCGAAGCCCGGCAAGACCGTGCGCACCAAACGCCCCCGCAGCGACGGCCGCGACGCCGGAATTCGGGGCTGGCGCAGCTTCACGAGCGTTCCCGTGAAAAACGTCATGGTGACCATCGAAATCGACGGCCAGACCCACCTCGTGCGGGCCGACCGCGGCGGAGTCGTCGACACCGTGGTGCCCGTACACCTGGCACCAGGCTGGCACACGGCGCGGCTCTCCGCCGAGTCTTCCGCGGTGCAGGACGCCCCCATCCTCGTCGTCGCCCCCGCCGTGCGCCACGGCATCGTCTCTGACGTCGACGACACCGTGATGGTCACCACGCTCCCCCGCCCGCTGCTCGCCGCCTGGAACACGTTCGTGCTCGATGAGCACGCTCGCGTGCCGACCCCAGGAATGGCGGTACTGCTCGAACGCCTGGCCGCGGCGACGCCGGGCTCACCAGTGATCTACCTGTCAACCGGCGCCTGGAACGTCGCCCCGACCCTGTCGCGGTTTCTGTCCCGCAACCTGTACCCGGCCGGCGCGCTGCTGCTCACGGACTGGGGCCCGACCCACGACCGGCTGTTTCGCAGCGGCAAAGAGCACAAGCGCGAGAACCTGCGCCGCCTCGCCCAGGAGTTTCCCGACATGAGCTGGATCCTGATCGGCGACGATGGCCAGCATGACGAGACGATCTACAGTGAGTTCCAGCAGGAATTTCCCGGCAGCGTCGCGGCCGTCGCGATTCGCCAGCTGTCACCGAGCGAGGCCGTACTGGCGGGTGGTCGCTCACAGGCATCCGTCGCCGGCACCGCCGACACACCCTGGGTCTACGGGCCCGACGGTTCGAGCCTCGCCAACCAGCTCGCGGAACACGGTCTGCTCTGACTCTCCGTTAGTCCCCGGGCGCGCCAGCGCGGCACGCTGCGCTACAGCAGGCGGGCGAGGCCCCGGTTGATCTGGCGTGCCCAGAGCGGACCGCGATAGAGAAAGGCCGTATAGCCCTGAACCAGGGTTGCGCCGGCGTGCAGGCGCTCGGCCACCTGTTCGGCGGTTTCGACACCGCCGACCGAGATGACACAGAATTCTCGCGGCACGACCGCGCGAATGAGTCGCAGCACGGCCAGGGACCGGTCATGCAGCGGCGCCCCCGAGAGCCCGCCGGCACCGGCGGCCGTGACGATCGCGGCATCCGTCGCGAGCCCCGCACGTGAAAGCGTCGTATTCGTGGCGCTGATGCCGTCGAGGCCGAGTTCCACGGCGAGGCGCGCCACCCGCGTGACCTCCTCATCGCTCAGGTCGGGGGCGATTTTCACGAGCAGCGGCGTGCCGCCGGCGGCCGCCTTGACGGCGCGCAGCAGCGGGGCGAGGCGATCGATCTCCTGCAGCCCGCGCAGGCCCGGAGTGTTGGGCGAACTGACGTTCACCACGAGGTAATCGGCCAGCGGCGCCAGCAGCCGGGTGCTGTCGAGGTAGTCGGCGGTGGCGTCGTCGACGGCGGTCACCCGGCTCTTGCCGATGTTGATGCCGAGCACCGGTCGACGACGGGCGGTGCGCAGTTCGGTCAGCCGCAGGCGAGCGGATGCCGCACCCCGGTTGTTGAAGCCCATCCGGTTGATCACGGCGCGGTCGGCGATGAGCCGAAAGAGGCGCGGCTTCGCGTTGCCCGGCTGCGCCAGCGCGGTGATGGTGCCGACCTCGACGTGGCCGAAGCCGAGCTGGCCGAGGCCCAACACGGCTTCACCATCTTTGTCGAAACCGGCCGCCACGCCGAACGGCGACGCGAAGCGCAGGCCCAGGGTCATCACTTCGAGTCGGGGGTCTGGCCGGGTGAAGCGATTGACGCCCCGCCCGACCCCGAGCGCCGGAAGGCGCCGAATGACGGAGAAGGCCAGGTGATGGGCGCGTTCCGGGTCGAGGCGGGACAGCACGAGAGAGAAGAAGAGGGGATACATAAGGTCCGGTGGGTAGGGCGGACTACAGCGACGCCGACGCGTCGCCCTGGGACGCGCGCAGGCGCGCGATGGCCGCTTCGAAGTCTTCGAGGGAATCGAAGGCCTGGTAGACACTCGCGAAGCGCAGGTAGGCGACCGTGTCAAGCTCGCGCAGCGGCGGCAGAATCGCCAGTCCGATGTCATTCGCCTCAACCTGTGAGGCACCGGTCTGCCGAATGGTTTCCTCGACTTTTTGCGCCAGCAGGGCCAGATCGGAGTCGGTCACCGGTCGGCCCTGACAGGCCTTGCGCACGCCGGCGACGATCTTCTCCCGGCTGAAGGGCTCGACCACACCGCTGCGCTTGATGATGTTCAGGCTCGCGGTCTCGGTCGTGCTGAAGCGGCGACCGCACTCCGGGCACTGACGACGACGACGGATGGAAAGTCCGTCGTCGCTCGTGCGCGAGTCGATGACTCGGGAATCGGGGTGGCGACAGAACGGGCAGAACATGGTGTTGACAGCCTAGCGCCCGCGACACCCGGCATCCGCCCCACCGGTGCCGGCGCACAGGAGGTCAGGCCGAAAACGCGGCTCAGGCCTCGTCGACGAACCGAGCCGTGACGGCGTCGCCGTGGGCGGGCAGTGCCTCGGCCTGGGCAAGTGCCACGATGTGGCCGGCAACGGCGTGCAGGGCATCCCGGTCGTAGCGCACGACCTGCTGCGGACGCAGGAAGGTGTAGGCGCCGAGCCCGGAGGAGAAGCGTGACTGGCCGTTGGTCGGCAGCACGTGATTGGACCCGGCGACATAGTCCCCGAGGCTGACCGGTGAGTGCGCGCCGAGAAAAATCGCGCCGGCGTTCTCGATGCGCTCGAGTACGGCATCCGGGTCCTGAGTCTGAATCTCAAGGTGCTCGGGGCCGAAGGCGTTGCTGAATGCCGCCGCGACGGTGAGGTCGTCGACGAGCACGATGGCCGACTGGGTGCCGCCCAGGGCGATCGTGACACGTTCGCTGTGGGTCGTCGACACGGCGAGTTCGGTCAGGCGGGCCTCGACCCGACGGGCCAGACTCACGGAGTCGGTGACCAGCACGGCCGCGGCAAGCTCGTCGTGCTCGGCCTGGCTCACCATATCGGCCGCCACCAGCAGCGGGTCGGCCTCGTCGTCGGCAATCACGAGAATGTCGGTGGGGCCGGCCTCCGAGTCGATGCCGGCCTGCCCGCGAATGAGGCGCTTGGCCGCTGCGACGTAGACGTTGCCGGGACCGGTGACCAGTTGCACCGGAGCGAGGCCGATATCGGCCACACCGTAGGCCAGGGCCCCAATCGCGCCGGCACCGCCCATGGCGTAGATCTCGTCGATGCCGAGCAGCCCGGCCACCGCGAGAATGGTCGGGTGCACGCGTCCGTCGAACCGGCTCTGGGCAGGCGAAGCAAGCGCGAGCGAGGCCACACCGGCGACCTGCGCCGGAATAACGTTCATGACGACACTGGACGGGTAGACCGCCTTGCCCGCGGGCACGTAGAGGCCAACGCGGCTGACGGGCTGCCAGCGCTGGGTGACGACGGCACCGGCGGAGATGGTCGTGGTCACGCCCGCGGGCACCTGGGCGGCACTGGCCAGACGCACCCGACGGATGGTTTCCTCAATCGCGGTGCGCACGCTCGGGTCGAGCCCGTCGAGGGCCTCCTCGATGTGAAAGAGCGGCACCCGCACGTAGGCCGGACGCACGTGATCGAGCCGTTCGGCCTGGTCGAGCAGTGCCTCTTCGCCGCGCAGGCGCACGTCATTGATCAGGTCGGCGGCGACATCGCTCGCCGTCGCCACGTCGGTCAGGGCGCGTGGCACGGCGGCCAGGAGAGAGGCCGGAGTTGGTCGGGTGCCGCGCAGGTCAATAGTCTGAATCATCACGGTTCAGCCTATCCGCGAACGTTCCCGGGAATACCCGCGGTCATGAACGGTTTTACTGAAATAGGGGGTTCCGCTCGTGAGCGGCTTCCCTCCCTGCTGCAGCACAGACGATTGAGGCTCACCGCATGACCGACAACTCGAAATCGCGCCTCGCCGACGCCCTCCCCGCAACCGCCGCACCCGTGCCGCCCCTGGAGGCCGACCCGAACGCTCCGGTCGACCTGGCCGCGTTCAAACATGCCTTTCGTCGTCATGCCGCCGGGGTCGCCATCGTCACCTCTCGTCGCTCCGACGGAACACTCGTCGGCTTCACGGCCACCTCGCTCGCGTCGCTGTCGGCGGTTCCCCCGCTCGCGACCTTCAACATGGCGCGCACGGCCAGCGCCTGGCCCGCGATCCTCGAGAATGACCACGTCATCATCCACATGCTCGGCGCCCGCAACCGCGGTGTGGCCGAGATCATGTCGGGGCCGCGTGAGCATCGCTTCGAGGGCGGGCACTGGCACCCGGGCCCTTACGGGATTCCGGTCATCAACGATGTCACGAGCTGGATGGTCGGCCGCATCATCGAGCGAGTCTCCGTGCACAACAACGCCGTGGTGGTTGTGCAGATCGAGGAGGGCGGCATGGGCGCAGACGACGAAGCCCTGCTGTACCACGAGCGCAGCTACCGGGTACCGAGCGCCGAACTCCCCCGCGACCAGGCCTAGCCTCCGCGGTCCCCCGCAGCTGACCCCCGCCCCGCGGCGGCGCCCGGCGCGCCCCCGCGAGTGAACACGCTTCCCCGGCTCTTCCCGGGTTCGGGAAGAACAAGCAGTGCGCACTCACGCAGATGCGGGCTCTTCCTCCGAGCCGGTCGCGACCTCGGCTCCCTGCCGGCGCGCGGGACTACGAAGAGCACATGAGGTGCGGGCACGGTGCTCTCAACCGATACACCGACACCGACACCGGCACCACGCGATGGCGCTGGTCCTCGAGTTTGTCGACCCGCGCAGTGACAGGCAACACCCTGTGCGGCGCTAACGCCATTGCGCTGGGGCTGCGCACGGCACCGTTGGGGAGCTGCGCGGGTTGTCTCGACGGGCTCGACAACCGGCGCCGCTACGCGGGTGCTGCGCCAGGGTGGGGTTCTGGTGAGTTACGCGGGTGATACGCCGCTGCGCGGGTGGCACGCCTACCGCGCAGCGGCGCACTACCCGCGCAGCTCCCGCCCGAGGGGATGAGGGGTCTCGTTGCGCGGGCGCTGCGCCGCTGCGCGGGTGGCACGCCTACCGCGCAGCGGCGCAGGACCCGCGCAGCTCCCGCCGGAGTGGATGAGGGGTGTCGTTGCGCGGTACTTGCGGGGGCTGCACCGCGTCGAGGTAAGTGTGCGTGCCATTCGTGCATTGACGCAGACACTCAATACCCGCCCGACCCAGAACCCACACTTGCGACCCCGAACCCTGACCTCCCCCGCACATCCCGCGAGCCGCACAACTCTCTCCGCACTCGGCAAGAGCAAAAGTACTCACTCGCGGGTTGTGGCGGTCGCTGCGGCCTCGGTGGCTTTGCGGCGCTTGCGTTCGGCCTCGGCGATCGCCGCCTGCTCGGGGGTTGGGGCGGTTCCGCCCAGGTGGGCCGGCTGCCACCATTGGCCGCGGCCCTGCGCCGGATAGGTTGCCTGCAACTCGTCGACGAGCCCCTGCAGGCTGGCGTGGAGGGCGAGGGTCAGGGCGGCGGCATCTGCTTGCCGCGGAACCGGGATCGGCCTGCCGATCGCGAAGCGCACGGGCACGCGATAGGCATCCCGCAGGGAGGGCTTGTGATTCTTGGTCAGCAGGCGGTGACCGCCCCAGACGGCGACCGGGATGATCGGCACGCCGGCCTCCGCCGCCATGCGTACGGCGCCGGTCTTGAGTGCGCGCACCGTGAAGGAGGCGTTGACGCCACCCTCGGGAAAGACGCCGAGCACCTCACCCTGTCTCAGCGCCGCAACGGCCTGCGAGTAGGCGAGGGCGCCATCGGTCATGTCCACGCTGATGTGACGCATGCCACGCAGCAGTCGCCCGATCACCGGGTGCCTGAACGCGCCCTTCTTGGCCAGAAAACGGATGTGCCGGCGATTCTTCTGCCACATCAGCCACTCCACGAGGGCGAAATCCAGGTAGCCGAAGTGGGTGATGGCCAGTACCGCTCCACCGGTGTCGGGCAGACACTCGAGCCCCGTGGTGCCGGGCTTCACCCGCAAGAGACCGAAAATGCTTCGTCCGGTCGCGATCGCGGTGGCGTAAATCGGCTCGGCCTGGTGTCGATCTCCCGACCCGGAACTGGTTTTCATACCCCCACAGTACGACGACCTAGCTGCGCACCGCCCGACAACTTCGCCGGCCACGGCCCCACCCTTCCGCGAGAGCGGCCTTGCACAAGAGCACGCTTCCGCGAGAGCGGGTGAATCGCCGCTTCAGTGAAGTCAGAACGACATGTCACCCGCTCTCGCGGAAAGTTGAGTGACGCGGTCGTCCGGGAAGGAAAGTTGAGTGACGCGGTCGTCCGGGAAGTTGAGTGACGCGAGTGGAGCTAAGTTCTACCTAATGTAACTGCGTTCTAGTGCTGGCTTAGGTGAGGCAGTACGGGCCGAGCAGGCTCTTGAGCTCACCGAACAGGTCTGCGCTCACCTTCACCCGGTACGGCAACTCGAAGACACGCGCGGTGTTGCCCTTCACGATCAGCTTCAGCCGCACCTCGGCGGCACCGATGTGCCGGGTCAGCACCTCACTCAGGGCCTGCACGGTATCGGTCGTCGCCCGGGTCTCGCTGATCGTGATCGCGAGGGTGCTCTGGTCGGCACCCTGTCCCAGATCGGGGGCGAAGACGCTGAACGCGTGCAGGTTCATGCCGTCGTCTCGCAGGCTCACTCGCCCTCGCACCACGACCACGGAGTCGCTGATCAGCTCGCTCGAGAATTCCTCGTAGGCCTTGCCCATGAACATGGCGGTGATCTCACCGCCGAAGTCCTCGACCTGGATCATGCCGTACTGGTTGCCCGACTTCTTGGCGATGCGGTGCTGCACGCTCGTGATCAGGCCGGCCACGGTGACCGTGTCGCCGTCTTCGGTCGACTCCGAGGCCAACAGATCGGTGATCGAGGTACTCGCGTGCTTGGCGAGCGGAATTTCGAGGCCGGCGAGCGGATGGTCGGACACGTAGAGTCCGAGCATGTCGCGTTCGAACGCGAGCTTCTCTTTCTTGCTCCACTCCGGGCGTTCGGGCACCTGCTCGGTGTCCTGGGGTTCGTCGTAGAGGCTGGCAAAGTCAAAGCCGACATCGCCATTGCTCTCGGCCCGCTTGGTCTTGACCGCGGATTCAACGGCCGATTCGTGGATCTCGACCATGGCCCGGCGGGTGGAACCGAGCGTGTCGAAGGCCCCGGCCTTGACGAGCGACTCGATGGTGCGCTTATTGGCCACCGGCAGCGGCACCTTGTGCAGAAAGTCGTGAAAGGACTCGAAGCGGCCCTGCTCTTCGCGGGCGCCGCGAATCGCTTCGACGACGTTGAAGCCCACGTTGCGCACGGCACCCAGCCCAAAGCGGATGTCGGTTCCGACGGCCGCGAAGAACCCGATCGACTCGTTCACGTCGGGCGCGAGCACCTGGATTCCCATGCGACGACACTCGTTGAGGTACAGGGCGAGCTTGTCGCGGGAATCGCCGACGCTCGTCAGCAGGGCCGCCATGTACTCGGCCGGGTAGACGGCCTTGAGGTAGGCGGTCCAGTAGGAGAGCACGCCGTAGGCGGCCGAGTGAGCCTTGTTGAAGGCGTAGTCGGAGAACGGCAGCAGGATGTCCCAGACCGTCTTGACGGCATCCATCGAGTAGCCGCGGTCCTTCATGCCCTGCGAGAAACCCTCGAATTGTTTGTCCAGCTCTGACTTCTTCTTCTTACCCATCGCGCGCCGCAGCAGGTCGGCCTCACCGAGCGAGAAGCCGGCCAGCACCTGCGCGATCGACATGACCTGCTCCTGGTAGACGATCAGGCCGTAGGTGTTGCCGATGACGTCTTTCAGGGGCTCTTCGAGCTCCTTGTGGATCGGGATGATCTCCTGCTGGCCGGTCTTGCGCAGCGCGTAGTTGGTATGCGAGTTCGCGCCCATGGGGCCCGGGCGGTACAGCGCGATGACGGCCGAGATGTCTTCGAAGTTGTCGGGCTTCATGAGGCGCAGCAGGGCCCGCATCGGCCCACCGTCGAGCTGGAACACCCCGAGGGTGTCACCGCGGGCGAGCAGTTCGTAGGCGGCCGGGTCTTCGAGACCGAGGTCCTCGAGGATGGGCCGATGGCCGCGGTTGACGGCGATGTTGTCGAGGGTGTCGTCAATGATGGTGAGGTTGCGCAGCCCCAGAAAGTCCATCTTGATCAGACCCAGGGCTTCGGAGGCGGGGTAGTCGAACTGCGTGACGACCTGGCCATCCGCTTCGCGCTTCATGATCGGAATGATGTCGATGAGCGGGTCGGAGGACATGATCACGCCGGCGGCGTGCACGCCCCACTGGCGCTTGAGGTTTTCGAGGCCGAGGGCCGTGTCGAAGACCGTGCGGGCCTCCGGGTCGCTCTCAATGACCGCCCGAAAGTCGGCCGCTTCCCGGTAACGGGGGTGATCCTTGTCGAACATGCCGGTCAGAGGCACATCCTTACCCATGATGGCCGGCGGCATTGCTTTGGTGAGCTTGTCACCCATGCCAAACGGAAAGCCGAGCACCCGGCTCGCGTCTTTCAGGGCCTGCTTCGCCTTGATCGTGCCGTAGGTGACGATCTGGGCGACGCGCTCCTCGCCGTACTTCTCGGTCACGTATTTGATGACCTCACCGCGGCGACGCTCGTCGAAGTCGACGTCGAAGTCGGGCATGGAGACACGGTCGGGGTTGAGGAACCGCTCGAAGATCAGCCCGTGCACGAGCGGGTCGAGGTCGGTGATGCCCATGGCGTAGGCGACCATCGAGCCGGCACCGGAGCCACGGCCGGGACCGACCCGGATGCCCTGTTGCTTCGACCACATGATGAAGTCGGCGACCACGAGAAAGTAGCCGGGGAATCCCATCTGCACGATGATGCCGATTTCGTAGTCGGCGCGCTTGCGCACGGCGTCGGGAATCCCGTTCGGGTAGCGCCCCGCCAGCCCGACCTCGTTCTCCTTGATGAACCAGCTCTCCTCATTCTCGCCCTCGGGGCAGGGGAATCGAGGCATGTAGTTGGCCTTGGTATTGAAATCCACCTGGCACCGCTCGGCGATCAGCAGGGTGTTGTCGCAGGATTCCGGGTGGTCCCGGAAGATGTGCCGCATCTGCGCGGCGGTCTTCAGGTAGAACTCGTCTGAGTCGAATTTGAACCGGTTGGGGTCGTCGAGAGTCGATGCCGACTGCACGCAGAGCAGTGCCGCGTGAGCGGTCGCGTCGTGGGCGTGGGTATAGTGCAGGTCGTTGCTCGCGACGAGGGGCAGGTCGAGCTCTTTGGCGAGCTTGAGCAGGTCGGTCATGGTGCGGCGCTCGATGTCGATGCCGTGGTCCATGATCTCGCAGAAGAAGTTCTCCTTGCCGAAGATGTCCTGAAAGTCACCCGCAGCTTTTTTGGCCTCGGCGTACTGGCCGAGGCGAAGCCGGGTCTGTACCTCGCCTCCGACACAACCGGTCGTGGCGATGAGGCCCTTGCCGAATTGGCTGAGCAGTTCGCGGTCCATGCGCGGCTTGAAGTAGTAGCCCTCGAGGCTGGCCTTGGACGACAACCGGAAGAGGTTGTGCATGCCCTCGGTGTTCTCTGACAGGAGAGTCATATGGGTGTAGGAGCCGGCGCCACCGACGTCATCACGGTTCTGGGCGCCGGTCCCCCAGCGCACCCGGGTCTTGTCCCTGCGGTCGGTACCGGGCGTGATGTAGGCCTCGGTACCGATGATCGGTTTGATGCCGGCCTCGGTCGCACTCTTCCAGAAGTCGAAGGCACCGAACACGTTGCCGTGGTCGGTGATCGCGACGGCGGGCATGCCCTGCTCGACGGCCGCTTTGATCAGCGGTTTGACCCGGGCTGCCCCATCGAGCATCGAGTACTCGCTGTGTACGTGCAGGTGGACGAAGGAATCGTCACTCATACGGCATCAAGATTCATGCGGGGGTCCTCAGTCGCCGCGGAGTACGCTCAGCGCGTGCTCCAGGTCCGGCGGGTACTCGGCGTTGTAGGTGACCCACTCGCGTGAGTCGGGGTGTTCGAAAGCCAACTGGGTGGCGTGCAGCCACTGCCGGCCGAGGCCGAGGCGTGCGGTGATGCTGGGGTCAGCGCTGTACATGGCGTCGCCGACACAGGGATGCCGCTGGGCCGACATGTGCACCCGGATCTGGTGGGTGCGGCCGGTCTCCAGGTGAATCTTGAGCAGGGTGGCCGCGCGGAACGCCTCGAGCGTTTCGTAGTGCGTGATCGAATTCTTGCCATCGGCGATCACCGCGAACTTCCAGTTGTGGTGCGGGTGGCGTCCGATCGGTGCGTCGATGGTGCCGCTGGTCGGGTCGGGGTGTCCCTGCACGACGGCGTGGTAGACCTTTTCGACCTCGCGGTCGTGGAAGGCACGCTTGAGATGGGTGTACGCCGCCTCCGACTTCGCGACGACCATCAGCCCGCTCGTGCCCACGTCGAGGCGGTGCACGATGCCGGCCCGTTCGGCCGCGCCGGAGGTCGCGATGCGAAAACCGGCCGCCGCGAGGGCGCCCGGAACGGTTGGACCCGACCAGCCAACGCTCGGGTGGGCTGCCACTCCGGCCGGCTTGTTGACGACGACGATGCTGTCGTCATCGTGCACGATCGTGAGGCCGGGCACCGCAATCGGGTCGATGCGCACCGGTTGCTTCGGCTGCCAGGTCACTTCGAGCCAGCTGCCGGCGTGCAGCCGGTCAGACTTTCCCGCGACGGTCCCGTCGAGAATGACCCCGCCCTGCTCGGAGACCTCCGCGGCGAAGCTGCGGGAGAAACCGAACAGTTTGGCGAGGCCCGCATCGACGCGCACGCCTTCGAGCCCTTCGGGCAGCGGCAGGGCACGGGTTTGGGTGGTCACGGAACGATCTCGGCCTTCGGTTCGTCTAGGGGCGGTTCTTCGGCCGTCGGGTTCTGCTTTTTCGGTGTCTCGACCACGCGTTCGCCGTCGAGGCCGATGCCCCGAATCGTCAAAATCATGAAGATGACCATGCTCGACACGATGGACATGTCGGCCACGTTGTAGATGGCGGGCAACAGCCAGGGCGTCGACAGAAAATCGACGACGTGGCCCAGACCGAAGCCCGGCTCGCGCAGCAGGCGGTCGGTCAGGTTGCCGAGCACACCACCGAGCAGAAGCCCAAAGACAATGCCCCACGCGAGGGAACGGATGCGGCGGGCGAACCAGACAATGAAGACCACCACGCCGGCGGCGATGATCGAAAAGACCCAGGTGGTGCCGCTGGCAAGCGAAAAGGCCGCTCCCGGGTTCCGAACGAAGTGCAGTTGCAGCACCTCGCCCAGAACCCGGACGACCTCACCCTCGGCCATCAGATCGACGACCAGGATCTTACTGATTTGATCCAGCGCGTACACGCCCAGCGCGATGAGCGCCAGAACGATGAGCGCGCGGGAGCGCTTCTCCGTTCGGACCCTAGGCGCCAAAGCCCTGGAAGGACGACTTCGGAGCGGAATCGCTGCCGACGCCGGCGCCGACCGGCGACGTGGAGTCGAGGTCGTGGAGCTGGCCTTCGATGTAGCTCTTCAGCTTGACGCGGTACTCACGCTCGAACGTGCGGAGGCCCTCGATCTTGCCCTCGAGAACGGAGCGTTCCTTGTCCATCTGCTGGTTGGCGACCCGCTGCTTCGCTTCGGCTTCGGCAACGACGCGAGCGGCGGTGGCGTGACCTTCGGCGATCAGGGCGTCGCGCTTCTCGGCGCCTTCCTTGACGTGCTCTTCGTGCAGGCGACGAGCGAGCTGCAGCAGGTTCGTGGTACCGGCGGTCTCATCGATCGGCTCGGCGGCGACGACGACCGGCGCGGCGGCCTTGACGGGCTCCGGAACCACGACGGGCTCGGGCTCGGCAGCGGCCGGAACGGCGGCGACGGGCGCGCTGACGGCTTCAGCGATAACGCCGCCGTCTGCGGTGATGCGCGCGCGCAGCTCCTCGTTGTCTTGCGTGAGGCGGCGCAGTTCAACGACGACCTCGTCGAGGAAGTCGTCAACCTCGTCCTGGTCGTATCCCTCACGGAATTTCGTTGACTGGAACCGCTTGTTGACTACATCTTCCGGAGTTAGCGCCATGGCTTTCCACCCTTAGAACTTGTGTTGCGAACAGTTGTATGACACCCAAACTCGGGCGCCATCGGACAAGAATACATGCCGCGCCGGGTGCGGCGCGGGCCAAGCTTGAGAAACACGGAACGAGCTTTAGAAAGTCGCCCGCAGAAAGGATGCGATCGACATTCCGACGATGCAGCAGAGCATCGTGATGGTGAACCCGAAGTCGAACTGGATGGGTCCAATCGACAGCGGCGGTATCAGCTTACGAAAGAAGCGTACCGGTGGGTCGGTGAACGTGTAGACCAGCTCGACGAGAACCAGAGTGAATCCGGTCGGACGCCACGAGCGGTTGACGCCACGCACCAGGTCAATGATGAAGCGTCCCCAGAGCACGAAGAAGTACAGGAGAAGGGCATAGTAGGCAACTGTGGCCAGGAGATCGACAAGCACGCTCTAAGTCTATGACTGGGCGAAGAAGGACGCTTCCGCGTCCGGCTCTTCGGTGCTGTTCTCGCCGGACACGATGACGTGTGACGGGGACAGCAGGAAGACCTTCGCGGTCACGCGCTCGATCTTGCCGTACAGGCCCTGTGAGAGGCCACTGGCGAAGTCGATCAGGCGGCGGGCGTCGGCATCACTCATCTGCGAGAGGTTGATGATGACCGGGATTCCGTCACGGAAGGACTCCGCGATGACCTGCGCGTCGCGATACTGACGCGGGTGGACCGTGAGAATTTCATTCATTTCGGAAGCAGCCACATTCTTGGGGGTTTGCGTCTTGCGCAGCGGAGTCACCGGAGCACGGCCGGCGTTGTTCTGCGCCGATCCGCTATGCGCCGAACCGGCATGGGCGGCGCTGGACTGGGCCGCTGCGGCGGCGTGAGCCGACGCGTTGGACGTGTGGGACGAGTTGGAACGCTCAGCGGGCGCCGGCACGGCCGCTACGTGAGCGGTCGCGGGGGCCTCGTAGTGCAGCTCTTCGTCTGCCAGCCCCAGGTAGACCATGGTTTTCTTGAGCGGGTTGGACATGTCGACCTCCGTGTAAGTAATTCTTCTCTAAGAGATTAACCGTGTAACGGGCGAATCCCGGTGATTGCGGTGCCAATTCTTAGGTGTGTCGCCCCTTCGGAGATGGCCGCCTGGTAGTCCTGGCTCATTCCGATCGACAGTGCGGTGGCCTGCGGGGCAATCGAGCGAAGCGAGACGCTGAGCGCGCGTACGGCAGCGAACGCCCGCCGAGGCTCACCCTCGCGCGGTGCGACGGCCATCAGGCCCAGCAGGCGCAGGCCAGAGGTGGCGAGAACCTGTTCGGCGAGGGCCTCGAGATCGCTCGGCTGCGCACCGCCGCGCGCCGGATCATCCGTCAGATTCACCTGAATGAAACAGTCCCGCACCGGCGCGTCGGTGCCGGGGGCGTCGGGCGCCGCGAGAGCCGTGACGAGCGAGGCTCGGTCGAGGGAGTGAATGACATTGGCGTAGGCGCGCACCTGACGCGCCTTCTTGCCCTGGATCTGGCCGATGAAGTGCCACGTCAGGTTCAGGTCGGCGAGTTCTGCCGCCTTGCCCTGGGCCTCCTGATGCCGGCTTTCACCGACGTCCGTCACCCCGAGGGCCGCGAGCTGCGCGATCAGGCTCGCGGGATGAAACTTCGTGACCACTACCGTCGTGATCTCGCTCGGGTCACGCCCGGCGAGCCGGACCGCGTCAGCGATTCCGGCCCGCACCTGCTGCAGACGCTCGTCGAGCGTGTCGATCACCCCAGCACCCGAGGGACTAGCCGGATTACTTGAGGAAATCGGGGATGTCCAGGTCGTCGGGGTCTTCCTCGAAGGCCGGGTCGACGACAGTGGCTCCGCCGGCGGTTGCGTCATTGCTGGCCCAGACCGAGGAGCCGGCGAGCTCTTCGGCGCTGAACTGGCTGGCGTCGGCGGTGACCGACGGGGCGGCGGCTCCCGCGGCTGCGGTGCCAACCCCGCTGGCAATGCCGGCGGCGACGAGGTCGGCACGGCGCACCTCGACGGCCTTGGCACCGGGTTCTCCGCCGTCGAAGCCGGCGGCGATGACGGTGACGCGCACCTCGTCGCCGAGCGTGTCGTCGATGACGGCACCGAAGATGATGTTGGCCTCGGGGTGCACTGCCTCTTGCACGAGACGGGCGGCGTCGTTGATCTCGAAGATTCCGAGGTTGGAACCACCCTGGATCGACAGCAGCACGCCGTGGGCCCCGTCGATCGATGCCTCAAGCAGCGGGGAGGCCACGGCCAGTTCAGCGGCCTTGATGGCCCGGTCGGCGCCCCGCGAGGAGCCGATGCCCATGAGGGCGGAACCGGCGCCCTGCATGACCGACTTCACGTCGGCGAAGTCGAGGTTGATCAGGCCGGGAGTCGTGATCAGGTCGGTGATGCCCTGCACGCCGGCGAGCAATACCTGGTCGGCGGTCGCGAAGGCCTCGAGCATGCTGATGCCGCGGTCGCTGATTTCGAGCAGGCGGTCGTTCGGCACGACGATGAGCGTGTCGACCTCGTTCTTGAGCGAGGCGACACCGGTCTCGGCCTGGGCCTGGCGACGCTTGCCCTCGAAGCCGAACGGCTTGGTGACCACACCGATGGTGAGCGCACCGATGGACTTGGCGATGCGGGCGACGACGGGGGCACCACCGGTGCCCGTTCCACCGCCCTCACCCGCGGTGACGAAGACCATGTCGGCCCCGGCAAGGGCCTCTTCGATCTCCTCGGCGTGGTCTTCGGCTGCGCGGCGGCCGACCTCGGGGTCTGCACCGGCGCCGAGGCCCCTGGTCAGGTCGCGCCCGACATCGAGCTTCACGTCGGCGTCGCTCATGAGCAGCGCCTGTGCGTCGGTGTTGATCGCGATGAACTCGACGCCACGGAGGCCAAGTTCGATCATGCGGTTCACGGCGTTGACGCCGCCACCGCCGATACCGACGACCTTGATCACGGCTAGATAATTCTGATTGTTTGACACGTCCGGCCTCCGGTGGAACTCTCAACCTCTAGTCGAGGCTTAAAGTTATGCTGAGTATGCAATTCCTGATTTAGAAGTTATGCGCCACGGCGCGCCCGCTGGGGAGGCGCGCCCGCGTGTCGCGAAGTCCCGGCCAAACTCACCGCAACACCGCGCTCACCGCAACACCGCGCTGTCGGGTGAGGTGACGTCGTATTCGTTGACTGTACCGACGGGGTGACCGACCATGAGCGCCCCGAGCACGACCGCCTTGTATTCTGATTCCTCAGAACTGCCCCAGACGACCCGCGCTCCCCCGACCAGGTTGAGGGTCACGTCGTCCTTCGTCTCCGCGCCGACGGTATCGAGCTGCGAGCGGATGCTGTCGGGCAGGGCGCTGACGACGGCCGTCACCGCCCGAAACCCGGCGCTCTCGACGCCCTTGTCGGCCTCGATGAGCGGGTACCCGGCGGGGCGCTCGGGGCTCGACTCGATCACCACTCCGGCGGCATCGACCAGATCGAAGCCGGCCGCGGACGCGAGGGCACCGATGGGCTCACGCTCGACGATGCGCACCACGAGCGTACCGGGCGGACGGCTCTCGGTGACGTAGCTCTGGATCAGCATGAACTCCGAGAGCTCGTTCTTGACCAGGCCGAAGTCGATGAGCGGCAGCGGGGTACCGACCTGGGAGTCGAGGGCCGCCACGAGAGCGTCCGCCGGTACCCGGCTCGCGCCCACGACCTCGATGGTGCGCAGGGCCATCAGGGGCGAATAGCCGGCGCCAACGACCGAGAGGGTCATGACCGCGACCGCTCCGAGCGACACGACCCAGTTGGTGCGCCTGCGGCGGGAACGCCAGGTAAACCGACGCACCTCCTGACGCTCGTAGCGCCTGCGGGCGCGCTTGGCCGCGCGCAGCCCGGCCCGCGCCGCACCGCCGGTGAGCTTGGCGCCGGCCGTCAGCGTCGC
>NZ_SOHE01000016.1 GCF_004403305.1 Cryobacterium frigoriphilum
CGGAGGCTTTCGCCGCGGCGCAGGCCGCTGCGGCCGCCATTGCCGCGCAGGCCACCCGGCAGCAGACTCCCGCGGCGTCGGCACCCGCGGCCCCGGCCGCGCCGAATGGCTCGGGCAGTACCGGCTCGGGCAGCAGCGGTTCGGGCAGCACTGGCTCGGGCAGCTCGGGCAGCTCGGGCAGCTCGGGTTCGGGAAGCGCGGGTTCGGGAAGCACGGGTTCGGGTTCGAGCGAACCGGCCGGCTCCGGCGAGAGTGCCGCGCCCGAAACGGCCGCACCCGAGGCATCCGTGCCCGCACCGAGCGCGAGCGCGGTCTCCACGGCCCTGAGCTTCGCCCGCGCCCAGCTCGGCGATCGGTACCGGTTCGGAGGCGCCGGCCCCGACGAGTGGGACTGCTCCGGACTGACCAAAGCATCATATGCCGCTGCCGGCATTTACATCGGAACGCACTCAGCGACCAACCAGTACAACACCATGGCGAGCCAGGGCAAGCTCGTGTCCTTCTCCAACGTGCAGGTCGGCGACCTGCTGTTCTGGGGCAGCGCCGGCAACTATTACCACACGGCGATCTACGTCGGCGGTGGCCAGATTCTCGAGGCGCCGAACCCGAGCCAGCGCGTGCGCGTGCACTCCATCTGGTCGATCGGTGCCGTCGCACCGTACGTGGGTCGCCCCTCGGCATAGTTGCACCTGACCCGTGGTATGCGGGTGCTGAGTCGCGGACTTCGCACCCTCATGCTGCGAACGACGGTGCGTTTTCCGCGACTCAACTCGCGCTTGGCAGCGGATGCGCTGGAATGGGCACGAAAAAGCCCCCGCCGGGTGGCGGGGGCTTTTGCGCAGCTGAGCGAGAGGTTCTAGTGGCCCTCGGCGAGCAGCTTCGCGATGCCGTCAACGACGATCTGCTCGGCCTCGGCGGCGTCGCCCCAGCCCTCGGTCTTGACCCACTTGTTCGGCTCAAGGTCCTTGTAGTGCTCGAAGAAGTGCTCGATCTCCTTGCGGGTGTACTCCGGAATGTCGAGGACATCCTGAATGTGCGCCCAGCGCGGGTCGCCGGCCGGAACGGCGATGACCTTCGCGTCGGAGCCGCCGTCATCGGTCATGTTGAACACGCCGACGGGACGCACGGACACGCCCACGCCCGGAAAAAGCGGGTAGTCGAGCAACACCAGCACGTCGACGGGGTCACCGTCGAGCCCGAGGGTGTTCTCGAAGTAGCCGTAGTCGGTCGGGTACATGAAGCTCGTGTAGAGCACCCGGTCGAGGTAGACCCGGCCGGTGCCGTGGTCTACCTCGTACTTGTTGCGGCTCCCGCGGGGGATTTCGATCACTGCGTCGTATTCGGCCATAGCTGTGTTTCTCCCTTGTTTCACGTCTGCCGATAACGTTACTGGATGCAGTATGAACGCCGCCCCCGCTTGACTCCGGCCATTGCCGACGTGCGCCGGGCCGTGCGCGCCGTGCTGCCGGCCGACGGTCTCGTTCTCGTGGGCCTCAGCGGGGGAGCGGATTCGCTGGCCCTGGCCGCGGCCGCGGCCTTCGAAGCCCACCGCGCGGCATCCGGTGGCGTGCGGGCCGGCGCCGTGATCGTCGATCACGGCCTGCAGGCAAGGTCAGCGGATGTCGCCGCCACGGCGGCCGCGCAGGCTCGCGGTCTCGGACTCCACCCGGTGCTCGTGCTGGCGATCGACGTGCCGAGCGGGACTGACGGCCCGGAGGCCGCCGCCCGAGACGCGCGCTACGCCGCCTTCGAGCGCGCGCTGGCGCAGACCGGAGCGGTCGCGGTGCTGCTCGGGCACACCCTCGACGACCAGGCCGAGACGGTGCTGCTGGGCCTCGCCCGCGGCTCCGGCCCCACCAGCCTGCACGGAATGGCGGCCCGGAGCGGGCCGTGGCTGCGCCCGCTGCTCGGCATCCGTCGCGCCCAGACCCACCAGTTCTGTGCCGACGCCGCCCTGACCCCGTGGCACGATCCGCAGAACCTCGACCCGCGGTACGCCCGGGTGCGGGTGCGGCAGGCCGTGTTGCCGATGCTCGAACGCGAACTGGGCCCCGGCATTCGCGAGGCCCTCGCGCGCACCGCCGAACAATTGCGCGAAGACGCCGACGCCCTCGACGCCCTGGTGCCGGCGCTGCTCGACGGTCTGCCCGCTGGCCTGCCCGCCGGCCGCGCCCCCGGATGCCGCCTGCCGGCGGCCGATCTTGAGCGCCAGCCGGCCGCCCTGAGGCAGCGGATGATTCGCGCCGCCGTGCAGCGCACCTTCGGCATTTCCCTCGATCGCACGCACACTCTGATGGCGGCCCGCCTCGTGACCGACTGGCACGGTCAGGGAGCTCTCGACCTGGCAGGCGTTAGAGTTGTACGGCAGGACGGAGACCTCGTGTTCTCCAGCCCTGGACCCGCACCGATCGAAGGACATTTCCGCTCCCATGGAACCCCGCGACATTCCTGAAGACCTCACCGAGATTCTGATCAGCGAGGAGCAGATTCGCACCCGTCTGGCCGAGCTCTCCCGCCGCATCGAAGCCGACTACGCCGGCAAGGACCTGCTACTCGTCGGGGTGCTGAAGGGCGCCGTGATGGTGATGGCCGACCTCGCCCGCGAGCTGCACCACCCCATCACGATGGACTGGATGGCCGTGAGCTCCTACGGATCGGGCACCGAATCCAGCGGCGTCGTGCGAATTCTGAAGGACCTCGACACCGACCTGTCCGGCCGCAACGTGCTCATCGTTGAGGACATCATCGACTCCGGCCTGACCCTCTCGTGGCTGCTCGCCAACCTCAATACCCGGGGCCCCGCATCCGTCGAGATCTGCGCCCTGCTGCGCAAGCCGGAGGCCGCGCGCGTCGACATCGACGTGAAGTATGTGGGTTTCGAGATTCCGAACAAGTTCGTCGTGGGCTACGGCCTCGACTACGCCGAAAAGTACCGCAACCTGAAGTCCGTCGGCATTCTCGCGCCGCACGTCTACACACCCGTGGCCGCACAGTAATCTTTCCGCACAGTATTTCCCCGCCATGCGCCGGAGCGCGCCTGAGTTCTCCTGAGGGCGAACACACGGCAATCCTCCAGTGCCGTCACGCTAGCCTGTGAGGATCATGAACGTCAAGAAGCTTCTTCGCGGCCCCATTCTCTATTTCGTTCTGGCCATCATCGTGGTCTGGGTGGGGTCGAGCCTGCTCACCATGTCCGGATTCCGCGAGGTCCCGACCCAGCAGGGGCTTGAACTCCTGAAATCGGGAGACGTGATCGAGGCGAAGATCGTCGACGGCGAGCAGCGGGTCGACCTGACCCTCAGCAAGGCCAGCGGCGACCTCGGAACCGAGGTGCAGTTCTACTACGTGGCCCCGCGTGGCGAAGAGATCATTCAGGCGGTCACGGCCGCCGACCCCAAGGACGGCTTCACCGACGAGGTACCCCAGCCCAGCTGGATCCTCTCGGCCCTGGGCTTTCTGCTGCCCCTGCTGCTGATCGGTGCCTTCTTCTGGTTCATGCTCGCCGGCATGCAGGGCGGCGGCAACAAAGTCATGCAGTTCGGCAAGTCGAAGGCGAAGCTCGTCTCGAAGGAAAGCCCGCAGGTCACCTTCGCCGACGTCGCCGGTTCCGACGAGGCCATCGAAGAGCTCGAAGAGATCAAGGACTTTCTGAAGGAACCGGCCAAGTTCCAGGCCGTCGGCGCCCGCATCCCCAAGGGTGTGCTGCTCTACGGCCCTCCCGGCACCGGTAAGACCTTGCTCGCGCGGGCCGTGGCCGGCGAGGCCAACGTGCCCTTCTACGCCATCTCCGGCTCCGACTTCGTCGAGATGTTCGTCGGCGTCGGCGCCAGCCGAGTGCGCGACCTGTTTCAGCAGGCCAAGGAAAACGCCCCCGCGATCATCTTCATCGACGAGATCGACGCCGTCGGCCGTCACCGCGGCGCCGGCATGGGCGGCGGCCACGACGAACGTGAGCAGACCCTGAACCAGCTGCTCGTCGAGATGGACGGCTTCGACGTCAAGGCGAACGTCATCCTCATCGCCGCCACTAACCGCCCCGACATCCTCGACCCCGCCCTGCTGCGCCCGGGCCGCTTCGACCGTCAGATCGGCGTCGACGCGCCCGACATGCTCGGCCGCAAGCACATTCTCGAGGTGCACTCCAAGGGCAAGCCGATGGCTCAGGGTGTCGACCTCGAGGTACTCGCCCGCAAGACGCCCGGTTTCACCGGCGCCGACCTGGCCAACGTGCTCAACGAGGCCGCGCTGCTCACCGCACGTTCCAACGCCCAGCTCATCGACAACCGGGCCCTCGACGAGGCCGTCGACCGTGTCATGGCCGGCCCGCAGCGTCGATCCCGCGTCATGCGCGACAAGGAAAAGCTCATCACCGCGTACCACGAGGGTGGCCACGCCCTCGTCGCCACCGCGATGCGCAACACCGACCCGGTCACCAAGATCACCATCCTGCCGCGCGGCCGGGCCCTCGGCTACACGATGGTCATGCCGCTCGAGGACCGCTACTCGGTTACACGCAATGAGCTGCTCGACCAGCTCGCCTACGCCATGGGCGGCCGCGTCGCGGAAGAGATCATCTTTCACGACCCGACCACCGGCGCCTCGAACGACATCGAGAAGGCCACCGCCACGGCCCGCAAGATGGTCACCGAGTTCGGCATGAGCGCGGCCGTCGGCCCGCTCAAGCTGGGCCAAGGGTCCGGCGAGGTCTTTCTCGGCCGTGACATGGGCCACCAGCGCGACTACTCGGAGCGACTCGCCGAGCGGGTCGACGCCGAGGTACGTCAGCTGCTCGAAGACGCTCACGACGAGGCCTACGAGGTACTGATCAACAACCGTGAGGTGCTCGATCGCCTCGCGACCGCGCTGCTCGAGCACGAGACCCTCGACCAGGTCGCCCTCGCCGAGATCTTCACCGACGTTGAGAAGCTCGCCCCGCGCCCGCAGTGGCTCTCGAGCGACAAGCGCCCGGTCAGCGACGTTCCCCCCATCGACATGCCGGCACCGAAGGCCCCCATCGACGGCGCCGCCGTCGACGGCGGTATCTCGAGTGGCGACTCCGCCAAGCCCACCCGAGCGCCGGTACGTCACCCCCGCCCCGCGACCGCCTAGGTCACCGGTGGCAGTTGACAGGGAGCGCATCGGCCGCGCCGTGACCGAAATTCTCGCGGCAATCGGGGAGGACCCCGAGCGGGTCGGCCTCGCCGCAACCCCACACCGGGTGGCCGATGCCTACGCCGAATTCTTCGGCGGCCTCGACCAGGATCCGCTCACGCTGCTGCGTGACACGGTGCCGGTCGGGCCGGCAACCGGTGAACTCGTGCTGCTGCGCGATATCGCCTTCCGCTCGATCTGCGAGCACCATCTGTTGCCGTTCCTCGGCACCGCGCACGTGGCCTACCTGCCCGGAGACCGGGTCGTGGGCCTCGGCCGCCTGCCCGCCGTCATCGAGGTGCTCGCGGCGCGCCCGCAATTGCAGGAACGCCTCACCGAAGAGATCGCCGGCGCCCTCGAGACGGGTCTCGCGCCGCGCGGCGTGCTCGTCGTGCTCGACGCCGTTCACGGTTGCGTCGGCACTCGCGGCCCGCGCCAGAGCAACAGCTCGACGGTCACGATGGCGAGCCGCGGCGAGCTCTCCGACCCCGTCAACCGGGCCGAGATCATCTCGCTGATCGCGGCGGGGCATCCGGCGCCGTGACCCTGATCATGGGCGTGCTGAACGTCACGCCGGACTCCTTCAGTGATGGCGGCCGGTGGGCGTCGACGGATGCCGCGATCGAGCACGGCCTGCTGCTCGCCGCTCAGGGCGCCGACCTCATCGACGTCGGCGGAGAGTCGACTCGCCCCGGCGCGACCCGCGTTGCGCCGGCCGAGGAGCAGTCCCGTGTGGTTCCCGTCATCACCGAACTCGCCCGGCAGGGGCTGCGGATCAGCGTCGACACCCTCAACGGCTCGACCGCCAGGGCCGCAGCGGCGGCCGGGGCCGAAATCATCAACGACGTGTCCGGCGGTCTCGCGGACCCGCTGATGGCATCCGTCGCCGCCGAGACCGGCCTCACCTACGTGGCCATGCACTGGCGCGGTCACGCCCAGCAGATGGATGCCCTCGCCCTGTACGACGACGTCGTCGCCGAGGTGCACGCTGCTCTCGCCGAACGCATCGCCGTGCTGACAGCGGCCGGGGTCGCCCGCGACCGGATCGTGCTCGACCCCGGGCTCGGCTTTGCCAAGCTGCCGGAGCACAACTGGCGGGTGCTGGCCCACCTCGACGCGCTTGCCGACCTCGGCCTTCCCGTCATGGTCGGCGCGAGCCGCAAACGGTTTCTCGCCGAGGTTCTGCCCGACGGCGCTCCGGTTCAGGGCCGGGACCTGGCGACCGCCGTCGTGAGCGTGCTGTGCGCCCAGGCCGGCGCGTGGGCGGTGCGGGTACACGACGTGCCAGGCACCCGTACCGCCCTGAACGTGCTCAACCGGCTCGGGTCGACCAGAATGGTCTCATGAGTCTTGACTGCATCACCCTGACCGGACTGCGGGTCAACGCCCACCACGGCGTCTACGCCTTCGAACGGGAGAACGGTCAGGACTTCGTCATCGATGTGACGGTCTGGCTCGATCTGGTGCGCGCGGCCGCGAGCGACGACGTGACCCAGACCATCCACTACGGCGAGCTCGCCGTCGAGGTCGCCGATGCCGTGCGGCACAACCCGGTCGACCTGATCGAAACCGTCGCCGAGCGCATCGCCGCGGTCGTACTCGCCCACGCCGCGGCAGAGCGGGTGCGGGTGACGGTGCACAAACCAGAGGCGCCGATCGAGATTCCGTTCACGGATGTCTCGGTGCAGATTGAACGCGTGCAGATTGAACGCGCGCAGATCGAGCGGAGCCGCGCGTGAGCGGCCCCGCCGCCCTGCCCGCTGCCGCCCCGGTGATCCTTGCGCTGGGCAGCAACCTCGGCGACCGTGCCGCGACGCTGATTCAGGCCGTGCAGGATCTCTTCGCGGTCGACGGCCTCGAACTCAGCGACGTCTCCCCGCTCTGGGAATCCGCCGCGTTGAAACTCGACGGGGTCGATGCGGCCGCGCCCCGCTACCTCAACGGCGTCGTAGCCGGCAGCTTCGCGGGCGACCCGCTCGACCTGCTCGCGGCCGTGAATTCGATCGAGGCCGATCACGGCCGGGTGCGCGCCGAGCGCTGGGGCGACCGCACCCTCGACATCGACATCATCGTGATCGGTGATCTGGTGCGAGCGGATGCCCGGCTCACGCTGCCGCATCCGCTCGCCCACGCCCGTGACTTTGTGCTGGCACCGTGGCTTGACGTCGACCCCGACGCCGTGCTGCCCGGGCGCGGCCCGGTGCGCGACCTGCTCGCGGCAACCGAGCAGACTGCGCGGCGCTACACCGACACCCGCATCGACGCGCCGCCTCGCGACGCCCCGCCTCGCGCCGCGCCGACCGGCGCCGCGGCGCTCGGAGCGTCGGGCCTCGGAGCCTCGCGGTGAAGCCGTCCCGCCCGACCCCGTTGATCGCCCTCGGGCTGCTGGGTTTCGTGCTCGGCCTGCTCGTCGAAATCGCCGCTGCGGCGTCGGGGCGGGCCATCATCGTGCCGCCCGTCACCCTGCCGCTCACCCTCATCGTCGTGGGCGTCGTGGTTGTGCTGCTGGCCTGGCCGATCCGGCAGGTCACTCGGGGCCGCGGTCGGCGCCTCGTTGACCCGTTTCGGGCGATGCGCGTCGCCGTGCTCGCGAAGGCGTCGAGCCTCAGCGGCTCGCTCGTCGCTGGCGCCGGCGCCGGAATCGTGGCATTCATCCTGACGCGCTCCGTGGTGCCGGCGGTAACATCAGTGTGGCTGGCCATTGCAACGGCGCTCGGTGCCGGCATCCTGCTTGCGGGTGGCCTGGTCGCCGAAAAGTTCTGTACTCTGCCGCCGGACGATGACGAGAGCCAGCCGGGAGGCGAACGTGCCTAACTCACACTCTGACGACGCACCAGGTGACGCAGCACGATACGACGCTGCACCGCGCGACGCTGCACCGCGCGACGCTGCACCGCGCGACGCTGCACCGCGCGACGCTGCACCGCGCGACGCTGCACCGTACGACGACGTGCCGTACGACGCGCAGCTCTCGGACGCTGTGCCCGTCGCCGCGCCCGTCGCCGCGTCCGATGGCGCCGAGCCGGCGCCGGAAACCTTGCCGCAGCATCCGCTTGCCGAGCAGCGGCCCCCGCGCCTCGATCTTGACGGCGAGTGGCAGCGGGTGTCGCCGCGGTACGTTGTCGTTGAAGTCGTCGGCACCATCATCTTCGGGTTCGTCGTCTGCCTCGGGGCGGCCCTGCTGTGGCTGCTGGCCGACCAGACCTGGGCGCTCTGGGTGGGCGTCGCGATGCTGCTCATCACGGTGCTGAACCTCATCTTCGAACCGCGCCGGGTGCGGTCGATCGGCTACCAGCTGCGCGCCGACGACCTGCTGTTTCGCCGCGGCATTCTCTTTCAGCGCTTCGTGGCGGTGCCTTATGGCCGCATGCAGCTCGTTGACATCACGCGCGGGCCGGTGGCCCGCTGGCTCGGGCTCGCCGACCTCAAGTTCGTGACCGCCGCCGCCACGACCGCGGTGGCGATTCCGGGGCTGCGCGAGGCCGACGCCGAGGGCCTGCGCGACCGACTGGTGGAGCTCGCCGAGAGTCGCCGGGCCGGACTGTGACCGGCCCGGTTCCGGCCGCGGCCCGCCCGGCACCGCCGAGCCTGCGGCCGCAGGCGCCGCTCACCGACGGCGAGTGGCACCGCCTGCACCCAGCGACGCCGCTGCTGCGCGGCGGAATCTTCGTCGTCGCCGTGCTCGGTTTTGTCATCACGAACCTGCGTGAACGCCTCGTCGAGTTCTTTTTCGGCGAACCGCACTTCGAGGGCGACCCGCTCGACGAGATCGTGCGCCGCGGCGCAGTCGGCTGGGCGCTGCTCGGCATCGCGGCCATACTCATCATCATTCTTGCGGCCTTCTACGTGTCCTGGCGCATGCACACCTTCCGGGTCGGGGCCGACGCGGTCGAGGTGCGCAGCGGCATCCTCTTCCGCAGCCACCGCAAGGCCCGCCTCGACCGCATCCAGGGCGTGAACCTGATGCGGCCGTTCATTCCGCGCCTGTTCGGCACCGCCCGGCTCGAGGTCAGCGTCGGCGGGCAGGACGGCTCCGTGCAGCTCGCCTACCTGCGCGGCGACCTGGCCGATGACCTGCGCCGGGATATTCTGCGACTCGCCTCCGGCATCCGTCAGGCGGCAGCAACGGATGCCGCCGGGCTCGAGAGCGGCCCCGGGACCGGGCTCGAGACCGGTCCCGGGGGCGCTGCCGGCCGGTCGGGCGCCGCGGGACTCGGCGGCCTGGCCTCGGCTCGCATGCACGAGTTCATGGCGCCGGAACTCGACCCCGATGCCGCCCCGCCCGAATCGGTCGTGCGCATTCCGGTCGGCCGCCTGATCGGGTCGATCGTGCTCAGCGGCTTCACCCTCTTTCTGCTGGCGGCCGTCGTCGCCCTCGTGATCAGCGTCGTCAGCGGCGGCAGCGGCTGGTTGCTGTTCGCGATTCTGCCGGGCATCATCGGCAGCGTCGGGTATTACTCCTCCCGCATCACGAAGACCCTGCGCTACAGCATCTCCAGCACGACTGATGGCGTGCGCGTGGGCTTCGGCCTGCTCTCGACGAGCAGCGAAACCCTGCCGCCGGGCCGCATCCACGCCGTCGGCGTCTCCCAGCCGCTGCTCTGGCGACCATTCGGCTGGTGGCAGGTGCAGATCAACAAGGCCGGACAGTCCGTCATGCAGGGCGCCGGCGGCGGGGCGAGCACCCTGATGCTGCCGGTCGGCACCGTGGGCGACGTGGAGCGCGTGCTCGAGCTGCTGCTGCCCGGGTTTTCGACCCCCGAGCAGCGCCACCTCGTGCAGCAGGGCATGGCTGGAACCGGAACCGGCGGCGACAGCGGCAGCAGCGACGACGGCTTCATCAATGCACCGCGACGCGCCCGCTGGTTGCGCCCGTTCTCGTGGCGCCGCACCGGGTACGCCGTCTCCGGGGGAGTCGCCCTGCTGCGCCACGGCGTCATCTCGCGCGACCTGATTCTGGTTCCCCTGGCCCGGCTGCAGAGCGTCGGCATCGATCAGGGGGCCATCAAACGGCGCCTGGGGCTCGCATCCGCTCGCCTGCACACGGTGGTGGGCCCGGTCACGGCGCAGCTCAGCGTGCTCGACGCCGACGAAGCCAAGCGGATGTTCGCCCGCATTTCCGCCGACGCGGCTGCCTTCGCCGCAACGGACACGAGTCATCGCTGGAACCAGGCGGCCTCGCTCGCACCCGCAGCGCCGCATTCGCCCGCGCCGACACCGTCACCCGCTGTGCCCAACCCCGCTGTGCCCAACCCCGCTGTGCCCAACCCCGCTGTGCCCAACCCCACGGCGCCGAAATTCACGACAGGACTCCCCGAATGACCCCCCGTCCCGGACGCCTCGGCGTCGGCATCATCGGCGCGGGCCACGTCGGCCCGATCCTC
The DNA here is from genome assembly GCF_004403305.1 of Cryobacterium frigoriphilum. Taxonomy (GTDB): domain Bacteria; phylum Actinomycetota; class Actinomycetes; order Actinomycetales; family Microbacteriaceae; genus Cryobacterium; species Cryobacterium frigoriphilum. Next base: position 10,536 of record NZ_SOHE01000016.1, read on the forward strand.
GGCGCCGCCCTCGCGGGCGCCGGCCACGCCCTCGTCGGCATCTCCGCCATCTCGCAGGCCAGTCGCGACAGGGCCGAGGCGATCTTGCCGGGCGTGCCCATTCTCACGGTGCCCGAAATCGTCGAGCGCAGCGAGCTCGTGATCATCTGCGTGCCCGACGACGCCCTCGAAAGCCTCGTGGCAGGCCTCGCCGCGACCCGCACCTGGCAGGCCGGCCAGCTCGTCATGCACACCTCGGCCCGGTTCGGCACGGATGTGCTCGCCCCCGCCCTGCTCGGCGGCGCGATCCCTCTCGCTATCCACCCGGCGATGGCCTTCACCGGCACGAGCCTTGACCTGGCCCGCCTCGCCGACAGCTATTTCGCGGTGACCGCGCCGACTCCGGTGTTGCCGATCGGGCAGGCCCTCGTCGTGGAAATGGGCGGTGAACCCCTCATCGTGGCCGAGCGTGATCGTGCCGCCTACGCCGAAGCGATCGAGACCGCGACCGCCTTCTCGACCTCGATTGTGGAACAATCGACACGGTTGCTCGCCGGAATCGGCATCGACCGCCCCGGCGCCGTGCTCGGCCCGCTCGTTCGCTCCGCCGTCGAAAACGCGCTGCAGCGCACCAGCCCTGACGTGCGCGACCTCGACGCTCTCACCACCCAGCCCCGCACCGACCGCACCGACTCGGAGGACGAATGACCGTGCTCACCAGGCCAGAACTGATTGGCACCATCACCGAACTGCGCGCGGCGCTTGACCGCGACCGTGCAGCCACGCGCCGCGCCGACGGCACCCCCGGCCGCGTCGTGCTCGTTCCGACGATGGGCGCCCTGCACGCCGGGCACCTCTCACTCGTTCGCCGGGCCCGTTCGCGCGGCGAAATCGTCGTCGTCTCGATCTTCGTCAACCCGCTGCAGTTCGGCGCCGGCGAAGACCTCGACGCATACCCGCGCACCCTCGACGCCGACGTGGCCCTGCTCACCGAACTCGGCGTCGACGTCGTCTTCGTTCCGACGGCCGACGAGATGTACCCGGCCGGTGGCGGCCTCACCCGCGTCGTCGCCGGGCCGGTCGGCTCGTTGCTCGAGGGCGCAGCGCGCCCCGGACACTTCGACGGGATGCTCACCGTCGTGTCGAAACTGATCAACATCGTCGGCCCCGACACGGTGATGTTCGGTCAGAAAGACGCGCAGCAGGTCTTTCTCGTGCAGCGCATGGTCGCCGATCTCAATCTGCGGGTCGCGATCGAGGTCGCCCCGATCGTGCGGGAGCCCAGTGGCCTCGCGCTCTCCAGCCGCAACCGTTACCTCGAACCCAGCGAGGCCGAGGCGGCGGTGAGCCTGTCCGAGGGTCTGGGGGCGGCATCCGTCGCCGCTGCCCTCGGAACAGCGGATGCCGCGGCCGCCACCCGCACCGCGCGTGCGATCATCGCCGCCCGACCGCTGGTTAAACTGGACTATCTCGTTGTTGTGCACCCAGAGACGTTTCTGCCCGTTGAGGCGCAGCACCGCGGGCCGGCCCGCATGCTCGTGGCGGCGCTCGTGGGCCACACCCGACTCATCGACAACGTGCCCCTCGACCTGAATCCCGAACCCCGCGCCACAGCACAGAAAATCTGAGAGTCGTTATGAGCAAGAACCCCGCCCCACGCGCCGCTGACACGAGCGAGTCCGACCTGACCGACAGTGCCCTCGCCTTCGCCGGCCTGAGCGATTCGGAGGTCAGCGAGCAGCAGGCCGTGCGTCTCGGCAAGCGCGACCGCCTCAACGCGGCCGCGAGCACCCCGGGTGGCGGCGCGTACCCGGTCTCGGTTCCCGTCACCCACACGATCCCCGCCGTGCGCGCCGAATTCGGCGCCCTCGAAGCGGATGCCGTCACCGGCGTCACCGTCGGCGTCGCCGGCCGCGTCGTGTTTCTGCGTAACACCGGCAAGCTGTGCTTCGCGAGCCTGCAGTCCGGCGACGGCACCCGCATCCAGGCCATGGTGAGCCTCGCCGCCGTCGGTGCGGACTCCCTGAGCGAGTGGAAAGACCTCACCGACCTCGGCGACCACCTCTTCGTGTCCGGCGAGGTCATCTCGAGCCGCCGCGGCGAGCTGTCGATCATGGTCACCGACTGGCAGATTGCCGCGAAGGCGCTGCTGCCGCTGCCGAACCTGCACAGCGAGCTGAGCGAAGAGACCCGGGTGCGCAGCCGGTACCTCGACCTCATCAACCGCGAACAGGCCCGCCGCACCGTCGTGCAGCGCTCACAGACCGTCGCGAGCCTGCGCAAGACGTTCACCGATCTGGAATTTCTCGAGATCGAGACGCCCATGCTGCAGACCATGCACGGCGGGGCATCCGCTCGCCCGTTCGCGACGCACTCGAACGCCTTCGACACCGAGCTCTTTCTGCGCATCGCGCCGGAGCTGTTCCTCAAGCGGGCCGTGGTCGGCGGCATCGACCGGGTCTACGAGATCAACCGCAACTTTCGCAACGAGGGCGCCGACTCGACACACTCGCCCGAGTTCGCGATGCTCGAGGCCTATGAGGCCTACGGCGACTACAACTCGATCGCCGACCTCACCCAGAAGCTGATCCAGAACGCGGCGATGGCGATCGCCGGGTCGCACGTGGTGACCTGGGCCGACGAGACCGAGTTCGACCTCGGCGGCGAGTGGGACCGCATCAGCATGTACGAGAGCCTCTCGGCCGCCGTGCACCGCGAGATCTCGCCGGCGACACCGCTGGCCGAGCTGCAGGAACTCGCGACCCGCGAAGGCCTCGAGCTCGAGCACCCGATTCACGGCAAGTACGTCGAAGAGCTCTGGGAGCACTTCGTGAAGGGCGACCTCGTGCGCCCGACCTTCGTGATGGACTTTCCCATCGACACGAGCCCTCTCGTGCGCGGACACCGCTCGATCCCCGGCGTGGTCGAGAAGTGGGATCTGTACATTCGCGGCTTCGAGCTCGCGACCGGGTACTCCGAGCTCGTCGACCCCGTCATCCAGCGCGAACGCTTCGTCGAGCAGGCGAGCCTCGCCGCGAACGGCGACCCCGAGGCCATGCGCCTCGACGAGGAGTTTCTGCGGGCGCTCGAATACGGCATGCCGCCGACCGGCGGCATGGGCATGGGCATCGATCGCCTGCTGATGGCCCTCACGGGGCTCGGCATTCGCGAGACGATTCTGTTTCCGCTGGTGAAGTAGTAGTCTCGCGGTCATGAGCGCTGGCCGATGAGTTACCTTCCGCCGGGCGAGCTCGAGCCCGATAAGGGCGGCAAAAAGCCGCCGACGATGAACCGCATCGCCATCTGGGTCGTCGCCGGCGGCATCGGAGTGTATTTCGTCGGCTCCGGGGTCTACGGGCTGCTGACCAAGTAGCCGCGCGCCGGCATCCGCTGCCCGGCCCGTGGCGAAAGCAGGACGAATTGCGCTTGTGTCGGCGTACGCAGGACGTTTTGACCGTTTTGGGTGGTCGCGTCCTGCTTTCGCCACGCGGCCTCTCCCCACACAGGTCGGCACACGCTCGACTTGTCCACAAAACGCCGTTCCGGGCGCTCAGACCCGGCCATCGTCAGCCATGCTCGGGCCATGAATCGTTCACTGGCAGGCGACTTGGCTCGATTCGGCAACCTGGCGACCCGCTCGCAGCTCCGAGCACTCGGCTATACCGACCGTGACCTGTGCCGGGCAACGGTGGCGCACGAGTTGTGGCCACTCGGGCGTTCCTGGCTTGCCCACCGAGGAGTTGATCACGACGCGATGCGGGCCGTAGCCCTGCAAGGCCGACTCGCCGCTGCGTCGTCACTGGCAAGTCACGGGGTGTGGGTTACCCGCCCCGACGGTCTGTGGATCGGCACCCCTAAGCACTCAGCCCGAGCACCCGCCACCGGAGCGAACGAGCACCGTCTCTGGGTGACTGAGCGGTTTCCGCGCCACACCGACATCCGGTGGCGGATGTCGGTTGCTGATTCCCTGCTGCAATTCGCCGGTCTCGGGGCCGGTTGCGACGCCATCGCGTCCATGGACAGCGCGCTCAATAAGGGGCTCGTTTCGCCGAGCGAGCTGGAACAGGTGATCGCCCTTTTGCCGCGGCGGTTGCGCCGCCTTCTGGGGCGCCTCGACGGGCGAGCTCAGTCGGGGCTGGAGACGCTGCTTCGAATTGCGGCAGAGGACGCTGGATGGACCGTGCAGATTCAGGTCGTGATCTCGAGGGTCGGGCGCGTCGACGTGCTCATCGACGGATGGCTCGTCATCGAACTCGACGGGGCCCGGTGGCACGACGACGACCAGTCCCGCGACGAGGACAGCCGCCGAGATGCGGAACTCACCCTGCTGGGCTACCGGTACCACCGGTTTCGGTCGCGCCAGGTGCTGGACGAGATGCCGCTGTGTTTGGCGGTCATCCGCACCATTCTGGCCAGCGGGCGGCCGGCGACGGCCGGCTGAGCACATCCGCCCGCGCGTTCCCGGTCGAACCACGTCACGTGCGTCAACTCCCAGCGTGACCCCGTACTCTGGAGGCATGGTTGAGAACTTTTGGGCGAACGCGGCGTGGTCGGTCATTCCCACGATTCTGCTGGGATTGACCTTCTGGTACGTGCTGCGCTCGATCATCCACGCCGACCGCAACGAACGTAAGGTATACGCGCAGATCGAAGCCGAAGAGCGCGCGCGCCTCGGCCTCGATAATCCCGGTCTCGACAAACCGGTCACCTAGGTCCGTATGCCGGCCCTTGACGGTTCGACCTTTCTCGTTCTGGCCGCCTTCGTCGTCGACTTCATTGTTCGCGTCATCGCCGTTATCGTCGTGCCCCGCAACCGCCGTCCGATGTCGGGAATGGCCTGGCTGCTGACGATTTTCTTCATTCCGTACCTGGGCGTGCTGCTGTTCCTGCTGATCGGGTACCGTACCCTGCCGAAGAAGCGGCTCGCGCAGCAGGAAGAGATCAACCGGTTCATCCTCGAGAGCACCGAGGGCATCGAGCGGGTGCGCCGCGACGAGCCCTGGCCGACCTGGCTCGAGTCGGTCGTCGAACTCAACCGCAACCTCGGTGCGATGCCGCTCGTGGGTGACAACACGGCGACCCTGCTGGGCGACTATCAGGGCAGCCTCGACGCGATGATCGCCGACATCGACCGGGCAGAACGCTACGTGCACGTCGAGTTCTACATTCTCTCGCTCGACCCGACCACGAAGCCGTTCTTCGACGCCCTCGAGAATGCGGTCAAGCGCGGGGTCAGCGTGCGGGTGCTGATGGACCACATCCAGTCGATGCGCAAGCCCGGGTTCACGCAGACCAAGGAGCGCCTCACCGCCTCGGGCGTGAAGTGGGAACTGATGCTGCCGGTGCAGCCGTTCAAGGGCAAGTGGCAGCGCCCCGACCTGCGCAACCACCGCAAGCTGCTCGTTGTCGACGGGCTCGTCGGGTTCATGGGGTCGCAAAACATCATCGACCGCTCGTACAACATGCGCCGCAATATCCGTCTGGGCCTGCAGTGGAAAGACTTCATGACCCGCCTCGAGGGTCCGATCGTCTCGGGCCTCAACGCGATCTTCATCACCGACTGGTACAGCGAAACCGACGACATGCTGACCCGTGATATCGAACCGGTGCATCCGCGGCCGCTGACCGACGGGCTCGACTGCCAGGTCGTGCCGAGCGGCCCCGGATTCAAGGGCGAGAATAACCTGCGCCTGTTTCTCGCGCTGCTGTATTACGCGCAGGATCGCATCATCATCACGAGCCCGTACTTCGTGCCGGACGAGTCGATGATGTACGCGATCACCACCGCCACCCAGCGCGGCCTGCACGTCGAACTCTTCGTCTCGGAGATCGGCGACCAAGCCGTGGTTTACCACGCACAGCGCTCGTACTACGAGGAGCTGCTGCGCGCCGGGGTTCACATTTACATGTACAAGGCGCCGTACATTCTGCACGCGAAGCACTTCACGATCGACGAGGAGGTCGCCGTGGTCGGCTCGAGCAACATGGACCAGCGCTCCTTCAGTCTCAACATGGAGGTGTCGCTGATGGTGCGCGGCCACACCTTCGTGCAGAGCCTGCGCTCGATGGAAGACGAGAACCGTCGCAACAGCCGCGAACTCACCCTCGAAGAGTGGATGAAGCAGCCGTTGCGCTCGACGATTCTCGACAACCTCGCCCGGCTCACCTCGGCCGTGCAGTAGCGCCAGTAGTCAGCAGGTCTCCGACGTCACAGTCGAGCGCCGTGCAGATGGCTTCGAGCGTCGAAAAGCGGATGGCCCGGGCTCGGTCGTTCTTCAAGACCGACAGATTGACGACGCTCACCCCCACCAGCTCGCTGAGCCGGGTCAGGGTCAGCCCGCGGTCGGCGAGAAGCTCGTCGAGCCGGCAGTGGATGCCGGTGGGTGCTTCAGCTGGCACCGATTTTTCAGTGGGCACTACACGAGCCCCTCGGTGTCCCGCTGCAGGCGGGTTCCGACCTCGATCACCATGGCAACGAGCAGAATCACGAAACCCACCATCATGGGTGTCAGGTCAAGGAACACAGCCAGGGGCCAGAACGGGGTGGAGGGCGCACCGAGTTCCCCAGTGGCGATCATGAGCCCGAGGCCGCCGAAGCCGCCCCCGATGATCGAGCCGAGCACGAGGACGAAGCCCACCGACAGGGCCATCCGGGTGACCGAGCGGTCGAAGGCACGGCGCCGCAGTAGCTTCCAGCACAGGTGGGCGACGGCGGCGCAGATCACGGCGGTCGTCACCATCGCGACCACGGAGCTGAGGGCCCACAGGAAAACGGGAAGGGGGCTCAGGCCCGAGATCAGAACGGATGCGCTCGCGAACGTTCCCTCGACCAGGGTCGCGGTGCCGGCATCCGCTTCGGCGGGCAGCGGGGCGTCCACCGTCAGGGTGAGGGGAATGCGGTCGGAGGTCAATCCGGTCAGGAGGTGGATCAGGCCGAGGGTGAGGCTGATCAGGGCGACCATGATGGCCGCGCCGAAGAAGGTCCACAGGATGGGGCGTTCGAGCCGGGCGTCCAGACGCTTGAGCCGGGCGTAGGTGGTAGTCATGCGATTCCCTCAGTGTCATAATGCTTATCGTTATGCTCACCATATTGCTTATCGATGGGGTGAGCAAGATCTGGCGCGTCGCAATGGGAGCCCGGGCACGGCATCCGTCACGCCCACGGCGAACAACGACCAACTCGCCCCGAAGGATCGTTACTCTCGATGTATCGGCACCATATAACTGCCCTGGCGCCAGAGGAGCGATCACATGTTTGAGAGATTTACCGACCGAGCTCGTCGTGTCGTCGTTTTGGCCCAGGAAGAGGCCAAGATGCTCAACCACAACTACATCGGGACCGAGCACATTCTGCTCGGCCTGATTCACGAGGGTGAAGGCGTCGCCGCCAAGGCTCTGGAGAGCCTCGGCATCTCCCTCGATGCCGTGCGCGAGCAGGTGCAAGACATCATCGGCCAGGGTCAGCAGCAGCCGACCGGCCACATTCCCTTCACGCCGCGTGCAAAGAAGGTTCTCGAGCTCAGCCTGCGCGAAGCACTTCAGCTCGGCCACAACTACATCGGCACCGAGCACATTCTGCTCGGCCTGATTCGCGAGGGCGAGGGCGTCGCCGCCCAGGTTCTCGTGAAGCTCGGCGCCGACCTCAACCGGGTGCGCCAGCAGGTCATCCAGCTGCTCTCGGGCTACCAGGGCAAGGAGCAGGTGCAGGTCGGAGCGAACGAGCAGGCCGCCGGCGCCGCCGGAAGCCAGATTCTCGACCAGTTCGGCCGCAACCTCACGCAGTCCGCCCGGGACAACAAGCTCGACCCGGTCATCGGCCGTGAGAAGGAAATCGAGCGGGTCATGCAGATCCTCTCTCGACGTACTAAAAACAACCCCGTGCTGATCGGTGAGCCCGGCGTCGGTAAGACCGCCGTCGTCGAGGGCCTCGCCCAGGCCATCGTCAAGGGTGATGTGCCCGAGACCCTGAAGGACAAGCAGCTCTACTCGCTTGACCTCGGCTCGCTCATCGCCGGCAGCCGCTACCGCGGTGACTTCGAAGAGCGCCTGAAAAAGGTCACGAAAGAGATCCGCACCCGCGGCGACATCATCGTCTTCATCGACGAGATCCACACCCTCGTGGGTGCCGGAGCCGCCGAGGGCGCGATCGACGCCGCATCCATTTTGAAGCCGCTGCTCGCCCGCGGTGAGCTTCAGACGATCGGTGCGACGACCCTCGACGAGTACCGCAAGCACTTCGAGAAGGATGCCGCCCTCGAGCGCCGCTTCCAGCCCATTCAGGTGAACGAGCCGTCGCTGCCCCACACCATCAACATCCTCAAGGGCCTGCGCGACCGGTACGAAGCGCACCACAAGGTGTCCATCACGGATGGCGCGCTCGTCGCCGCCGCGAACCTCGCCGACCGCTACGTGTCCGACCGCTTTCTGCCCGACAAGGCCATCGACCTGATCGACGAGGCCGGCGCCCGCCTGCGCCTGTCGATTCTGTCGAGCCCGCCCGAGCTGCGCGAATTCGACGAGAAGATCGCCGTGGTGCGTGCCGCCAAGGAACTCGCCATCGAAGAGCAGGACTTCGAGAAGGCCGCCGGCCTGCGCGACGAGGAGAAAAACCTCCTCGGCGAGCGTCTGCGCCTCGAGAAGAAGTGGAAGTCCGGCGACGTCAAGACGACCGCGGTCGTCGACGAGGGTCTGATCGCCGAGGTGCTCGCCCAGGCGACCGGCATTCCGGTCTTCAAGCTCACCGAGGAGGAGTCCTCGCGACTCGTCTTCATGGAGAAGGCCCTGCACCAGCGCGTCATCGGTCAGGAAGAGGCCATCTCGGCGCTCGCCAAGACCATCCGTCGCACCCGTGCCGGCCTCAAGGACCCGAAGCGCCCGAGCGGTTCCTTCGTCTTCGCCGGCCCGACCGGCGTCGGCAAGACCGAGCTCGCCAAGGCGCTCGCCGAGTTCTTGTTCGACGATGAAGCCGCCCTGATCGCCCTCGACATGAGCGAGTACGGCGAGAAGCACACCGTCTCGCGCCTGTTCGGTGCGCCCCCCGGGTTCGTCGGCTTCGAAGAGGGCGGCCAGCTCACCGAAAAGGTGCGCCGCAAGCCGTTCTCCGTGGTGCTCTTCGACGAGATCGAGAAGGCCCACCCCGACATCTTCAACTCCCTCCTGCAGATTCTGGAAGAGGGCCGGTTGACGGATGGCCAGGGTCGCGTCGTTGACTTCAAGAACACCGTGATCATCATGACGACCAACCTCGGCACCAAGGACATCAGTGGCGGCCCCGTCGGTTTCCAGATCGAGGGCGACACCTCGACCGGGTACGACCGCATGGCCGGCAAGGTGAAAGACGAACTGAAGAAGCACTTCAAGCCCGAGTTCCTCAACCGCGTCGACGAGATCATCGTCTTCCCGCAGCTGTCGAAGCCCGAACTGCTTCAGATCGTCGACCTCTTCATCAAGCGCCTCGGCGAACGCCTGCTCGACCGCGACATGACCATCGAGCTGACCCTCGCGGCCAAGGAACGCCTCATCGAGGTCGGGTTTGACCCGGCCCTCGGTGCCCGGCCGCTGCGCCGTGCCGTGCAGCACGAGATCGAAGACCGCCTGTCGGAGAACATCCTGCACGGTGAGCTGAACGCAGGAGACCACGTTCACGTCGACTTCATCGATGCGAAGTTCGTGTTCACGACCACGCAGCGCGCCGACGCCGTCTCGGTCGGCATCAACGCCGGCGCGAGCATCGGCACCGGAGCGGGCACGCCCGACCTCGCCATCACGAGCGAGTAGGCAGCACCAGCAGCATCGACGGGCCCGGCAGTTCTTGCCGGGCCCGTTCTTTGTGCCCGAATTCGGGTATCCAAAGGGATAACTAAACTAGGCAGATGACAGATGCCAGCGTTTCCGAGGACGTGACCGAGCAGGCCCGGACCGATCGGGGCACGTCCGATCGGGGCTATGTGGTGCGGCGCGCGCGCACCGGCGACGTTCCCGGTATCCAGGCGCTCGTCGAACCGCTCGTGCAGCAGCGCATCCTGCTCGGCAAAGACCGGGTCGTGTTCTACGAGGCCGTGCAGGAGTTCCGGGTGGCCGAAGACCCGGCCGGCAACCTCATCGGCGTCGGTGCCCTGCACGTGATCTGGGAGGACCTCGGCGAGGTGCGCACTCTGGCCGTGACCGAGGATTGGCTCGGCAAGGGCGTCGGCCACGTGCTGCTCACTCGCCTCGAAGCGGATGCCCGCGAGCTCGGCCTGACCCGCCTGTTCTGCCTCACCTTTGAGGTGCCGTTCTTCACCCGCAACGGGTTTCGGGACATGGGCACCGAAACGGTCGACCCCGCGGTCTACGCCGAACTCGTTCGTTCGCATGACGAGGGGGTCGCCGAGTTTCTCGACCTGGCCCGGGTGAAGCCGAACACCCTCGGCAATACCCGGATGGTGAAATCCCTGCTCTGACCGCTGATTCCCCTCCCCGATGCCGTTGAGGCCCTGCTCATAAGAGCAAACTTTGCTCCCGTAACCCGTTGGACACCTGCGCTGCATAGTCTCAGAGAGTTGCACCATTAGAGCTCACTCTCACAGGGGGAACCACAATGTCACGACCGTCCAGGAGCGCCTCCACGCTCATTTCCGCGAGCCTTCTCGGGGTGAGTCTGGTGGTCGCCCCGCTGGTCGCACTGCCGGCGACGGCATCCACCGATGGCACCGGGGTGATCATCAACGAGGCCTACCTCAGCGGTGGCAGCGCCGGATCCGCTTACAAGAACAAGTTCGTCGAGCTCTATAACCCGACGGATGCCGCGATCTCTCTCGAGGGAACGTCGATTCAGTACCGCTCCGCGACTGGAACGGCCAACCCGAACGGCGTGGTCGCTCTCACCGGATCGATCCCCGCGAACGGTTATTTTCTCGTCGGCGGCGGCACGAACAGCGGCACCTCAACCAGTCCTGACCTGCCCGCGCCGGATGTCACCAGCGCTGCCAACTGGTCGGGTACCAACGGAACGATCTTTTTCGCTAACCAGGCGGAGACGCTGACCGCGCCGGCCGTCGGCAGCCAGATCGACAACCCCCTGATCATCGATCTGCTCGGCTACGGCACCTCGAACACCTTCGAGACCGCCGCGGCCGTCTCGCCGAGCAGCACCACCGATGTGAAATCGATGAACCGCACCGGCTTTGCCGACAGCGACAACAACACCGCCGATTTCAGCCTCTCCGCGACGATCACGCCCACGAATTCCGGCGGCGCGACGGCGGTCGAGCCGACCCCGGAGCCCACGCCGACCGAAACGCCCGCTCCCACCGAGGCGCCGTCCGACACGACCCCGATCAACGCGATCCAGGGTACGACCAACATCAGCCCGCTCGCGGGCCAGACGGTCAAGACCGTCGGTGTCGTCACGGCCGTGTACCCGACCGGTGGCCACGATGGCTTCTACATTCAGTCCCCAGACACCGGCGGACCGATCGACATGTCGACCCACACCGCGTCAGACGGGATCTTCGTGTACGGAACGGAGGCCGTCGCATCCGTCGCCATCGGCGACTATGTTTCCGTCGTCGGCGCCGTAACCGAGTTCAACTCCCTCACCGAAATCACGGTCGGCTCCGCCACCGATGTTATGCAGCTCTCCGATACCGGAATCGTTGACCCGATCGCCGCGACGGTCGCACTGCCCGAGACGGAGGCGGCCCGCGAGTCGCTCGAGGGCATGCTCCTGGCGCCGCAGGGAGACTTCACCGTCACCAACAACTACACGACCAATCAGTACGCCGGGATCGGCCTCGCCGCCGGAACCACGCCCCTCGTGAACCCCAGCGTCACCGCTCGCCCCGGAACGGCTGAGTACACCGCCGCGATTGCCGCTAACGCCGCCCGCGCCGTGAACCTCGACGATGGTGCCACCACCAATTACCTGTCCGCCGCAGCCGAGAACACCGCGGTTCCCTACCTCTCCACCACCGAGCCGGTGCGCATCGGAGCGGCCGTGACCTTCACGACGGCGGTCATTTTCGACTATCGCTTCGGGGCCTGGAACTTTCAGCCGACCACCGCACTCGTCGCCGAAAACGCCGACACGGTGCAGCCGGTCACATTCGAGAACGACCGCACGGCAGCGCCCGAGAACGTGGGCGGCGACATCCGCCTGGCCACGTTCAACGTGCTGAACTACTTCTCGACCACCGGTGACTCGCTCACCGGGTGCCGCTACTACACCGACCGCGCGGGCGACCCGACCACCGTTCAGTCAGGCTGTGACGCCCGCGGCGCCGCGGACGCCGAGAACTTCGAACGCCAGCAGGCCAAGATCGTCGCCGCCATCAACGCCCTTGGCGCCGATGTCGTCTCGCTCGAAGAGATCGAGAACTCCGCCGCCTTCGGCAAGGACCGCGATGACGCCCTGGCGAATATCGTCAACGCGCTCAACGCCGACGCCGGCAGTGACGTTTGGGACTTCGCCGGTTCACCGGCCGAGCTTCCCGCGAGCGAAGACGTGATTCGTACCGCGTTCATCTTCAAGCCCGCCACCGTCGAACTCGTCGGAGAGTCGGTCGTTCTGGCCGACTCTGTGGCGTTCAACGGCCGCGCCCGCGAGCCCCTCGCCCAGGCGTTCCAGCTGGTCGGCGACGACGAGAGCAGCTTTCTCGCCATCGCGAACCACTTCAAATCCAAGGGTTCCGGCTCGGGGGCCGACGCCGACCAGGGCGACGGCCAGGGCGCCTCGAACGCCACCCGCGTCGAGCAGGCAGAGGCGCTCGTCGCTTTCGCCGCTGAGCTCAAGACCGACACGGCAATTGACCGGGTCTTTCTCACCGGAGACTTCAATGCCTACGACATGGAAGACCCGCTGCAGGTTCTGCTTGAGGCCGGCTACGTCAACCAGGGCGCCAAGTCCGGCGAGTACACCTACGCGTTCGGCGGCACCGTCGGCTCGCTCGACCACGTCTTCGCCTCGCCCGAAGCGGATGCCACGGTCAACGATGTCGACGTCTGGAACATCAACTCGGTGGAGTCCGTCGCACTCGAGTACAGCCGTTACAACAACAACCTGACCGACTTCTACACGCCGGACGCGTTCCGTTCCTCGGACCACGACCCGGTAGTGCTGGGCCTCAACCTCGCGCGCACAACCGACATCAACCTGCTGAACATCAACGACTTCCACGGCCGGATCGATGGCAACACCGTGAAGTTTGCCGGAACGGTCGAGCAGTTGCGTGCCGAATACGGTGACGACGCCACGCTGTTCCTTTCCTCGGGGGACAACATTGGCGCCTCGCTGTTCGCGTCGTCGTCGCAGCTCGATGTTCCGACGATCGACACGCTCAACGCGCTGGGACTTGACACCTCCGCGGTCGGCAACCACGAATTCGATCAGGGTTTCACTGACCTGACCGGGCGAGTGACCGAGGCCGCGAACTTCTCGTACCTCGGCGCGAACGTTTACGCGGCGGGTACCACCACGCCCGCCTTGCCCGAGTACGAGATCTTCACCGTCGACGGGGTGCAGGTCGCCGTCATCGGAGCCGTCACCGAGGAGACCCCTGCCCTCGTGTCGCCGAACGGTATTGCGATGCTGGAATTCGGCGATCCTGTCGAGGCCGTGAACCGCGTTGCCGCGGAGCTCACCGATGGCAACCTCGAGAACGGTGAAGCGGATGTGATCGTTGCCGAGTTCCACGAGGGAGCCGGCGCCGGAACGGTCGAAAACGCGACGCTCGCTCAGGAACTCGCGCTGACCGACAGCGCGTTCGAGCGCATTGTGAACGACACCTCTGCCGAGGTGGACGCCATCTTCACCGGTCACACGCACAAGCAGTACGCGTGGGACGCACAGGTTCCGGGTGCCGCCTCCGGCGTGACCCGCCCGGTGCTGCAGACCGGCAGCTACGGCGAAAACGTCGGCCAGGTTGTGCTCAGCTACAACTCGGCGTCGGGTACGACCACCACCGCGGTCAACAAGAACGTGGCGCGCACGACAACGGCCGATGCCGACCTGATCGCGGCCTACCCGCGGGTCGCGACGGTCGACACGATCGTCAGCGCAGCCCGCGCCGAGGCGATCGTTCTGGGCGGTGTTCCGGTGGGTTCGCTCACCGCCGACATCAGCCGGGGCTGCCTCGTCGCGGGTCTCGCAACCTGTGCTGAGGACCGCGCCGCACCGTCGGCGCTCGGCACGCTCGTCGCGAACTCGCTGCGGGAGTCGCTCTCGAGCGACCTGCGCGGTGGCGCCGAGATCGGCATCGTCAACCCGGGTGGCATGCGCACCGACCTCACGGTCGGAGAAGACGGCGTGATCAGCTACGCCGACGCCAACGCCGTGCTGCCGTTCCTGAACAACCTGTGGACCACGACCCTCACGGGTGCTCAGTTCAAGATCATTCTCGAACAGCAGTGGCAGCGCACGGCGGCCGGAGCGGTTCCGAGCCGTCCGTACCAGCAGCTGGGACTGTCCGACAACGTGAACTACACGTTCGACGCCACCCGGCCCGAGAGCGACCGCATCACGGGAATCTGGATCGACGGTGTCGCAATCGATGCCGCCGCTGATTACCGCATCGGTTCGTTCAACTTCTTGCTCACCGGAGGTGACAACTTTCACGAGTTCAAGAAGGGAACGAACACGATCGACTCGGGACTCGTCGACCGTGACGCCTGGATCGACTACATCACGGCGAACAGCCCGCTGTCACCGTCATTCGCGGCGACTCAGGCTACCGTTACGGGCATCCCGACCGGGGCTGTTGCCGCGGGCGACTCGCTGAACCTCCTGCTGTCGAAGGTTGACCTCACCTCGTTGGGCGCTCCGAAGAACACGGAGTTCGCTCTCAACTGGGTGGGCAGCACGGCGAATCTGGGCACGGCATCCGTCGACGCCAACGGCGTGTTTGCCGTCAACGTCACGGTGCCCGCCGACGCGAGTGAGAACAGCGTGCTTCAGCTGACCTCGGCCGCGACCGGAACCGTTGTGCGCGTCGCCATTGCGGTCTCGCCGGCCGCGGTGACGCCTCCGGTCACGCCGCCCGTGACGCCGCCGGTGTTCACCGCTCCGACAACGGCCCCGACCTTTGCCGGGGAGGGTGCCCTGCTCGACAGCCTGAAGAATCTCGTCTCGACCGACAAGGGTACGTATGCCGCTGGTGGCAGCATCACGATCAACGTGGGCGCGCAGCACGCGGGTCAGTTCGTGTCGATCTGGATGCTCTCCACACCGGTTAATCTGGGCGGTTGGACTCAGGTCAGTTCCACCGGGTTCGTGACGGCCACCATTCCCGTCACGGCGACCGCCGGTGTGCACCGCATCGTGGTGCAGGATGCCTCCGGTGCGGTGATCGGCTGGACCGAGATTCGGGTGACGGCCGCGGCGGTCACCGTCGCGAGTCTGCCCGACACGGGAATCGACGCGACTCCCGGGCTGTTCGCGGCTGCTCTGCTGCTGCTGCTCGGCGCGGTTCTGATGATGCACCGTCGTCGGGGAGGAATCGCACAAATCTAACCGACACGCACGCCATTACCGGCGCCGGCGCTGAACGTGAATAACCTTGGGGCATGTCGACGATCAAGCATCCGGTCGGCCGCCAGTCCAGCAAGGTGTACCGGCGCCGGCGTCTCGTGGTTGGGTTCGGCCTGCTTGCCGTTCTCGTCATCATTATTCTGATCGTGGTCCGTCCCGGGGCCAGCAGTGGGGAGTCCGATTCGGGCTCCCCGTCTGCCGACTCCGCGGGCGAGGCCCCGACGGCGACGGATGCCGCAGAGACTCCGGTCCCTGAGGCATCCGCCGCCGTCGACGGCTCGCCGTGCGATCCCGCACAGGTGCAGCTGGATGCCGTGACGGATGCCGTGCGGTACGAGTCCGGGCAGCAGCCGCAGCTCTCACTGAGCCTCACCAACACCGGAACCAACTCGTGCGTGATCAATGCCGGCACCGCGGCGCAGGTGTTCACAATCACGAGCGGCGCCGAAACCTACTGGACCTCGACCGATTGTCAGACCGAATCGTCGGACTCCCAGGTTACGCTCAAGCCCGGCATCGTCGTCAGCTCCTCAACGCCGATCGCCTGGGATCGTACCCGCAGCGCGGTGGACACGTGCGACGCGGTCACCCGCGACGGCGCCCCGGCCGGTGGCGCCTCGTACAACCTCAGTGTGACCGTCGACGGCATCGAAGCGGCCTCGGCCAAACAGATTCTGCTCTTCTAGATTCTGCTCTTCTAGATTCCGTACGCCCAGATTCAGGACTTTGGGGCACTGCTGATTGAATAGGGGGGTGACCGACGTGCCCCCCACCCCACCGACCCATTCCGAGGCCCTGGCCGCGGCCCTCGCCGCCCAAGACGTCGTGGCCGTCGCGTACGCGCTGCGCAACGACTACATCATCGTGCCGCAGCTCGTCATCGATGGCGAAGGCGAGCAGGTGCGCGTCTTCGGCCGTGAGGGCAGCGACAAACGCATGCTGCTGCTCTTCTCCTCGGCGGCGAACTACAAGCTGATGCTGCCCGACGACCCCGACCTGCGCGTGATGGTCTGCGACGGGCAGTGGCTGCGCGAGTTCTTGACCGTGCACGCGAGCACGGTCGAGATGGTCTTCTTCGACATCGCCGGCCCGCACGTCATGCAGGCCGCTCCGGCCGACCTGCTGAAGGCGCTCGGCCCGCTCGAGCCAGGCCCGGACGCCGCAGCGGCCTAGCCGGCGCTACCGTCCGCGGCGGTCGGCTTTCGCTGTGCCGAGCAGCGACAGGTCGGTGGCCACGTCGATCGAGAGGATCGACGCGTCATAGGTGGTCGTGAATCCCAGTCGCTGAGCCTCGTTGGCTCGTTGCCGGGCAGCGGATGCCGGGCGCACCTCGCCCGCGAGGCTGATCTCCCCGAACGCCACCACGTCGTGCGCAATGATGGAATCCTTGGCGGCCGAGGCGATGGCGAGTGCGATCGCCAGGTCGGCCGCCGGCTCGATCAGGCGGATGCCGCCGACCGTCGACACGTAGACGTCGCAGTCGGACACCTTGATGCCCGCCCGCACTTCGAGCACGGCAATGATCATGGCCACGCGGCTTGAGTCGACCCCGTTGGTCACCCGACGCGGGTTGGGCGCGTTCGTGGCGGCGACCAGTGCCTGAACCTCGACGGGCATCGCACGCCGGCCCTCCATCGCGATGGTCACGCAGGTGCCCGGCACCGCCTTCGCGCCGCGGCTGAGAAACAGCCCGCTCGGATCCGGTACCTCGGCGATGCCCTCGCCGGTCATCTCGAAGCAACCCACTTCATCCGTCGAGCCGTAGCGGTTCTTGAGCGCGCGCACGAAGCGCAGCGCGGTCTGCCGATCGCCCTCGAACTGGCAGACAACATCGACGAGGTGTTCGAGCACGCGCGGACCGGCGATCGACCCGTCTTTCGTGACGTGGCCGACGAGCATCACCGGCAGGTTGCGGTCTTTGGCGAGGCGGATGAGGGTGGAGGCGACCTCGCGCACCTGGCTCGGGCCGCCCGGGGACCCCTCGGAGAGGGCGCTCGACACGGTCTGCACGGAGTCGACGATGAGCAGGTCGGGTTTGATGGCATCGATCTGGCCGAGGATCGTGCCAAGGTCGGTCTCGGCGGCGATGAACAGCAATGGCTGCAGGGCACCGGTGCGTTCGGCGCGCAAACGGATCTGGCTGACCGATTCTTCGGCGCTCACGTAGAGCACCCGGCTCTTGGCGACGGCGGCTTTTGACGCGACCTCGAGCAGGAGGGTCGATTTGCCCACCCCCGGCTCGCCGCTGAGCAGAATCACCGAGCCTGGCACGATGCCGCCGCCCAGAACGCGGTCGAACTCGGCGACGCCCGTGGGCCAGTGGGCGGCGGCATCCGTTGCCGCATCGGTGATCGGGCGGGCAATGCTGCCGTCTCGCAGATTGCTGGCGGCGACGGTACGAATGATGCCGGTCTTCTCGTCGGTCGCCTGCACGGTGCCCCACTGCTGGCATTCGCCGCACCGGCCCGCCCATTTCAGGGTGGACCAGCCACACTCGGTGCACCGGAAGGAAGCTGAGGGTTTCGCCATGTCTGCGAGCCTAGCTGCGACCTCCGACACTGGATGAAGCGGCCCGGTCGATTGGGGGAAACCTCTGCGCGAGGTCGGCTGTGAGGGAAGGCAGAAAGGCTTCGGCCCAGACCCGGTAGCCGCGATCGTTCGGGTGGAACATGTCGTTGGCGAACTGGGTGGCGATGCTGCGCAGGCCCTGCCGCTTCGTGGTGGCGTGCAGTGGCACCACGGTGAGATCGTGCACGGCGGCGCGTTCTTGCAGCAACCGGTTGGCGATCGCTACCGTGCGTTCGTTATGGGGCAGGTGGAAGCAGGGCAGGTCGGCCACGAGAGCGTGTTCCGGCAGCGCCGCGAACAGGCGACGGATGCCGGCGGCGAACACCGCGGCATCCCACCGGGCGATGTCATTGGCCCCGATCGCCACCGTGACGACGTCAGGAGCGAGTTTCTCGAACCGCGGCAGCTGGTCGCGCACGGCAAGCTCGACCGTGGCTCCCGAGACGCTGAGGTTGATCACCCGCACCGTGCGACCGGTCACGAGGCGCATATGGTCGGCGAGCAGGCCCACATAGCCGCGGTCGGGAACACTCGCGCCGATGCCCTGGGCGGCGCTGTCGCCGATGGCGACGTAGAGCAGTTCGCCCTTCACCTTGGCGTGGTTGCGCCAGAACTTCGAATTCACCGGCAGCGTCTCGCTGAGAATTGCCGACTGTTCGGCCAGGTGTCGGCGAAAACCGCGGTAGCGCAGCGCTGCCACCCCGATTCCCACAGCGGTGGCGATCGTCGCGGTCAGGGCCAGCAGCGCACGTGAGCGGATGCCGCGGGTCGGGTGGGTCATTCGATGAATGTACATCGAGTTGCTGGGCCACAAGCGCGGGTGGGGCACGTTTTGCTGCGCGGATTCGCGCCGGGCCCCGGAGTCTACTAGGATCGACGGCGGTACCGTGTCCGAGCGGCCGAAGGTGCAACTCTCGAAAAGTTGTGTGGGGGAGACTCCACCGTGGGTTCAAATCCCACCGGTACCGCCACGAAAAACCCCCTACATCTCAGTGTTTTACTGGGGAGTAGGGGGTTCTTCTGTGCCCGAATGCCGTTTCGGTAACATCTGCTCACCGTGGTCGCTGCGATCGTCATTGCCGTGCGGCATTTTCGGAAGCGGGGAGCTGGAGAACCACGCTGAAACGGAGCGAGATCCAGTCGCTGTCGAAAATGTGCCTCGTGAGAACATGCCAAGTAGATTTACACGTGCCACCAACGTTTAAAATTTCGGCCTGTTTTTTTACACGTTTAGCGAATGTGCGCCTAGAGTTTGCACATGACGTGGATTGCCGGGACGCCCTACAACGACTTGCCGGCCCTGCCGCCGGCGGTCGACCTAGAATCCAAGAAGGTCTTAAAGGCGACGATCCAAGCACGCACAGCTCTTGCTTCACTCGATCAGGCGTCACGGCGGATTCCCAACCCGACGGTACTCATCAACACGATTCCCCTGCTGGAAGCGCAGGCAAGCTCCGAAATTGAGAACATCGTTACGACGGCTGATGACCTCTTCAAATTTGCCCAGGATGAGTCAAGTGCGACCAGCTCGGAAACCAAGGAAACGCTGCGCTACAGGACTGCTCTGTTCAGCGGAATTGCGAGCATGCGAGCCCGGCCGTTGTCGGTCACCACGGCGATCGAAGTTTGCTCTAACATTCACTCGCGCGAAATGATCATACGCAACCTGCCCGGCACGTTCATTGGCAGCCCCGTCACCAAGAAGGCCATCTATACCCCGCCCGCAGGAGAGCGGTTACTCCGCGACAAGCTCTTCAATTGGGAACAGTTCATCCATGCCGGAAACGATCTCGACCCGCTGATCACGCTCGCTGTCGCCCACTATCAGTTCGAAGCAATTCACCCCTTTGCTGATGGCAACGGCCGCACGGGTCGCATCCTCAATATCCTGCTCCTCATGCAGGCGGGGCTGCTTCACCACCCGGTCCTCTACCTGTCTCGGTACATCATCGAGAACAAGGCCGACTACTACCGGCTCCTGCTGGCGGTCACCGAATCGGGCGCCTGGGAGGAATGGATTCTGTTCATTCTGGAGGGAATTCGACAGACATCCCTGTCGACCGTCCAGAAGATCGACGCCATGCACGAACTCGAAACGGCGACCCAGGAGATCATCCGCGCGGTCACCACCGGGGGCGCCAACGCGGACCTGCTCTCCGTCCTGTTCGAACAGCCGTACTGTCGCATTACGAGCGTCATGACGCGGTGCAAGGTGTCCCGACCGACGGCGACGGGATGGCTCAATTCGCTCGTCGAAGCGGGAACCTTGATCGACGTCAGGGTTGGGCGTGAGCGGCTTTTTGTCAATACCGACTTCTTCGAATTGCTCGTGCGCCCGGATTCTGCCACGCCCAGCGGTGAACCGACTCTCTTCTAGAGCAAGATGATTCACAGCGCTGAAACGCGGCCGCGAAACGTGGCAACATGTGAATGAAATTGCTCCCATTCCGGCCTTCTGATTGGGTGAGCATTAGGTTTCAAATCCCACCGGTGCCGCCACGAAAACCCCCTGCATCCCAGTCTGACTGGAATGCAGGGGGTTTTGTGGTTCCTGGCGGGGCGCTAGAGCTAGGTCTTGGTTCTCGTTCTGTGCCCCACCAGAAGGAGCGTCACCAGTAGTCCCAGTGTGATGATCACGCTGAGGAAGCCATAGTTGGCGGTCGCCTGACTTCCGGTGAAGGTTGCGAGGTTCAGTCCCACAGACACCACCGCGAAAATGGTGGTCAGGACCACGAGAACAGCTTTCATCAGACAACTCCTCACCGCAACGCCGTGGCCGACGCCGCACTCACCGGCGATGAGCGCGGTCGTTTTGGGTGGCCGCTACGCCGATTACCGTAGCAGCCGCTGAAATCGGGCGCGGCTGAGCCGTGGGGCTAGTGCGTGCCGGCGATCATACTGCGCAGCATCCAGGCGGTCTTCTCGTGTACGTCGAGGCGGCGCACGAGCAGGTCCGTGAGCGAGTGGAACATGGGGCCGACGACGTTCCAGTGGTAGTTGTGGGTCTTGAGGTACACGGTGTACGAATCGGCGAGGACCCGGGACAGGCCGTCGATGATGGTTTGGAGTTGGGCTTCGGGGATGCCGACGTCAAGCTGAGTGGTCATAGGGTTCATTGTTCTGGCTGGTTGGTGTTTCGATCGAGCGAGATCTGAGTGAGCGATTGGGCCCGCTTCTCGGCCCGGGTCAGCGGCACGTAGGTGCACGTGTCTCCGGGGCATAATTGCGGTTTCGTCCTGGCGAAAATACGGTAGAGCGAGCAGCCGACGCAGATGCCGAAGGCGGTTTCCAGAAACAGGATACCGAGGCACAGTCCGCAGAGAATGAGCGTGACCGTCTCGTCCAGACCGAGCAAGCCCATCGCCACGCAAGACGTGAAAGCCAGACCGAGCCCGAGCGTCCAGGCGAGCTTCTTCTGGTCGGCGCCCACCCATTCCGGGCGTTGGCGGCGCACCATCAGCGCGCCCAGGAACATGCTGGGGGTGTAGCGGGCGCTGACGAATAGCCGCAGCATCATGTCGACCATGAAGATGAAGGCGAAGGCCCGTAACGGGTCGAAATTGTCAGTGAGGGCGGCGGTCATGAAGGCCACCATGCCGACCAGAAAGAGCAGCCCCGCCGAGGCGCGCACCGCGCGTTCGTTGAAGACGGGAATGTCGATTCCGTCAACGCGCTCGCCAAAATCAAGCGGTGAAGTGGTTGCAGCCATTCAAGCAGCATATACCGGCCGGGGTATTGACACGCCTACGAGTCTCGACGAACCCCCACCATTTGCGAGTGAGCAGTCTTGGCACTTCCATCGCTGTGTGCCGAGCTGGGGAAGCGCCACAACCGCTCACACGCAAGGGATTCCCTTGTCGCGCGTGGCGTGGGCGTCGCGGGAGGCGCGGGTGGCACAGGGGGCGAGGTTTAGTTGATGGGGCGGTTGGCGCGGTGGTTTTGGGCGGGCCGCCAGGTTTGGCTGGGGTCTATCCAGGCTGGGCCGAGTACTTCGGGCCTGCCGTGGGTCATGCGGATCTGCCAGCCGGAGGTGTCGATGGCGTGGTGATGTCGGTAGCAGAGGCAGACTCCGTTGGCGACTTCGGTTTTGCCGCCCTGGGCGTAGCTTTTCACGTGGTGCAGCTCGGTCCAGTACGCCGGAATGTCGCAACCCGAGATGATGCAGCCACCATCGCGAGACATGATGGCTTTCGTCATCGCTGGGGAGAACGCCCGCCGCTTATCGCCAACCCGGAGTACCTCATTGTTGGGGCCGAACAGAATGGGGATGAACCCGCCACTGCACAGGACTTGGTCGACGGTCGTGAGTGACACCGGGGCTTCGACCCCGTCGATCCAGCCGACGCCGCGGCCGGCGTTGAGGTCGACCGCGTTCACGTGCACGGTGACGGTGGGGGCGGAGCCGCCCATCACTCCGGCTTTGGGGTCGCGGGCGGCTTCGCGGACCATGTCGCGCAGGATGTCGGCCCGCTTTTCCCCGGCGGGGCGACGGTCGATATCGACGACGTCGGTGTCGGGCACGACCTCGGTGTCGGGCACGACATCGGCCCCGTCGGACCCGTCGGTCCCGTCGGCCCCGTCCAGCTCGGTTTGTCCGGCGGTGGGTAGAAACTTCACCGTTGCCCGCGCCGACAGCCGGGACGCAAAATAGGTCTCGAACTCGCCGCGCAGGTCGGGGGTGACGCCGCCGAAGATTCGGTAGAGGCCTCGTTCGAATGAGCCGAAGCTGATGCTGCTCTTGGCCTCCCGAGCCTCTTCCTGAGGCGCGATGCCGTCGGGGTCAAGTCGGGCCTGCCACTCATGTACCAACACCCGCATCCGATCGGCCGGCAACGCGATACCGGCGCCGGGGAGGCCCTCGGTGTCGTCGTTGAGTGCGCCCGTCGCGTTGGCTACCAAGACTCGTTCGGCGAGGTGCAGGTCTGAGGGGTCGGCCTGCCGGATGACCTCCTGCAGGCCTTTCACGATGATCTCGGCCGAGTCCACGCCGATCTCGCCCGCGGCCAGTGCCGCGCTCACGGTGGGAAACACCGCCGGTCGCAGCGGTCCCACCCCGGGCCGCACGCTGGTCAACGCCCCCAGGCTGATGCGTCGCTTCACTTCCCGCACGGACACGTGGGTGACGCTCATGATCAGGTCGAGCTTGCCGGTGCAGCCCATGCGCTTGGAGAGGCTGGCCGTGCCACCGTAGAGCTCGACATCGGCCCGGCGGGCAACATCCGCTGTTGAGGCGACCCGAGCACCATCGACGCGGCGGCCGAGCTGCTCAAGACCATCGAGAAGCGCGAGTGACAAGGCATCTTCTTGCAGCGCGTAGGTCAGCCCGGTCAGGGCCTTGGCGAGTTGCTCGGTGATGTGGGCGAGCTGGTCTACCGGATTGTGGTCGGCATCTGTGTCCGACGAGAGTGTCTGTGACATATTCTCAGTTTACTCCCGAATGAAGACAAATACCAGAGAATCTTCAAAACTTTTTCTGAGTCTCGTATTTATCGACACCCCGAGTCGCGGCCTGTTCGGCCGGGTGACCGTGCTGCACCAGCTCCATCTGTCGGAGTCTGAACGCGTCTTGTCAACCCGAGCCTCTCACCACCCACCGACACTCCACCCACCGATACTCCACGCTCCGCACGCCGCGCTCCGCAGGGCTGGCTCAGACGCTGGCCTCGGGTCGCAGGTCGAGGCGGCGCAACAGCTGGGCGTTCAGGGCGACCACGATGGTCGACACCGACATCAGCAGGGCACCGATCTCCATCGGCAGTACGAAGCCGATCGGGGCGAGCACGCCGGCGGCGAGCGGCACCGACAGCAGGTTGTAGCCGGCGGCCCACCACAGGTTCTGCTTCATCTTGCGGTAGCTCGCCCGTGACAGCTCGATCACGGAGAGCACCGAGCGCGGGTCGTCGCTGGCCAGAATGACACCGGCCGAGGCGATCGCGACGTCGGTTCCGGCGCCGATGGCGATGCCGACATCCGCTTGCGCGAGCGCCGGGGCGTCGTTCACGCCGTCGCCGACCATCGCGACCCGGCGGCCCTCGCGCTGCAGCTCGGCAACCTTCTGGGCCTTGTCCTCGGGGTGCACGCCGGCGAAGACACGCTCGATGCCGAGCTCGGCGGCCACGGACTGCGCCACGGCCTCGGCATCGCCGGTGATCATGACCACCTGAATTCCGCGGGCCTGCAGCGCGGAAACGGCCTGCCGGGACTCCTCGCGCACTTCGTCGGCCAGGCCGAGCGCCCCAATGACCAGGCCATTGCGCAGCACGTGCAGAATGATGGCGCCCTGGCGGGTCCAGTCCTCGGTGACGACGAGCGGGGAGGCCTCGTGGGTGCTGAGCAGGCTCGGGCCGCCGACGCTGATCTCGGCTCCCGCAACGGTCGCGGTGACGCCGACCGCGGCCGCGGTGCGGAAGGCGGTCGCCCGCGGAACCGCCAGGCCTCGGCCCTGGGCGGCGGCCACAATGGCCCGGGCCAGCGGATGCTCGCTGTCGGCTTCCGCAGACGCTGCCCAGGCGAGAACGTCGCCTTCGTCAATACCGTCGACGACCGAGACGTGCGTCACCGTCGGTTCGCCCTTCGTGAGGGTGCCGGTCTTGTCGAAGAGCACCGCGTCGACGGTGCGCATGCTCTCGAGGGCGAGCCGGTCCTTGATCAGCACGCCACCCTTGGCCGCCCGCTCGGTCGCGATCGACACGACGAGGGGGATCGCGAGGCCGAGGGCGTGTGGGCAGGCGATGACCAGCACGGTGATCGTGCGGATGACGGCATCCTGCGGCTGCCCCAGCAAGGTCCAGGCGACGGCCGTGATGGCGGCGGCGCCGAGCGCGAACCAGAACAGCCAGCCGGAGGCGGTGTCGGCGATGCGCTGGGCCTTCGATGACGAGGCCTGCGCCTCGGTCACGAGCCGCTGGATTCCGGCGAGAGCGGTATCGTCTCCGACGGCGGTCACGCGCACGCGCAGCGCCGAATCGGTCGCGACGGTGCCGGCGACGACCTGGTCGCCCGGGGCGCGGGTGACCGGGCGGGACTCGCCGGTGATCATCGACTCGTCGACGTCGGCGGTGCCCTCCGTGATGCGGCCGTCGGCGGGAACGCGGCCGCCGGGCCGCACCACGACCACATCATCGACGACGAGGTCGGTCGGGGAGACGGTGACGACCTGATCGCCCTCGACGCGTTCGGCCTCGTCGGGCAGCAGAGCGGCGAGCGACTCGAGGGCGGTGGATGTCTGCGCGAGCGACCGCATTTCGATCCAGTGTCCGAGCAGCATGATCACGATCAGCAGGGCGAGCTCCCACCAAAAGTCGAGTTCGGCATCGATCAGGCCGAGGCTCGCACCCCAGGAGGCGAGAAATGCGACCGTGATCGCCAGCGCGATGAGCAGCATCATGCCGGGTGTGCGGCGGCTCACCTCGGAGACGGCGCCCGTGAGGAACGGGCGGCCGCCCCAGACGTACATCACCGTGCCGAGCACCGGGGAGATCCAGGTCAGCCAACCCTGCATGGGCAGGTCGTAGCCCACGAGCATCGAAAACATCGAGCTGAAGCCCACAACGGGCACCGCAAGAATCAGCATGACCCAGAACAGTCGGCGGAACTGGCCGACGTGGTCGCCGTGGCCCGCGTGGCCGCCGTGGTTCATCACGCCGTGATCCTTGCCCGTGTGGCCCATGGACGCGTGATCGGTTCCCATCATTGTCATGTCCCTGAGTTTATACCCGTGGGGGGTATGTGTAAATCACGCCCATCATGCCGGAGTCTTCGTGATCGAGAATGTGGCAGTGGTAGACGCTGCGCCCGCTGAAATCATCGAAAGCGATGCGTACGCGCACTGAACCGTTCGCCGGTACGTTGACCACGTCCTGCCACCGCACGGTCTCGACCGCCTGCCCGCGTTCTTCGACTATCTGCATGGGCCAGACGTGCAGGTGCAGTGGATGGTCGAGCGTGCTCGTATTGGTGAGCAGCCATTCCTCGACGCTGGCGAACTGAACGGTCGTGTCGACCCGGGCGGCGTCGAACACGCGACCGTTGATGGTGGCGCTCATCATTCCGCCGCCCATTCCGCCGCCCATCCCCATCGCGAAGACGAGTTCGCGGCGGGCGGTGACGGTCGCCGCGCGCAGGTCGCGCGGTACGGGCTGCGCGGCCACCGGGTCGAGGGCCGCACCGGGCTCGCCGGCCACCGTCAGCGTGGCCACGGTCGCATCGGCCGACGTGGGCGCGCGTCCGCCGCCCATCATGCCGCCGAATGCGCCGCGGTCGTAGGCGAGGGAGCGCAGCACCGAGGTTCCCGTCTGAGCCGTGACGAGCAGGTCGGCGCGGTTGCCGGGTGCCAGCACCACGTCCTCGACCTCCCGCGCGGATTCGAAACGACCGGAATCGATCGCGAGCAGCGACATCCGCTGCCCGTCGAGTCGCAGGCTGAGGTAGCGGGAGACGCACGCGTTGACGATGCGCCAGCGCTCGCGCTCGCCGGGGCGCGCGGTCAGGGCCGGGTTCACCTGACCGTTCACCAGCAGAAGTTCTCCCTCGCGGCCGGACATCGTGTCCATCGCGATGGCCTGCGCGATATCGCCGGACCCGTCGAGGGTCACGTCGGAGATGACGAGCACGCGTTCCCGACTGATGTTGAGCGGGGTGGGGTCCTCCACGATGATGGCGCCATAAAGGCCGCCGAACACCTGATCGGCCACCGAACCATGCTGGTGCGGGTGGTACCAATACACGCCCGGGGGATGATCGGCGGGCAGCACGTACTCGTAATCGACGGTGTCACCGGCCTCGACCGTCACGAACATGTTGTCGCCGTTGTTCTCGGGGGAGACGTGCAGACCGTGAACGTGCAGGTTGCTCGGCTCCGTCAGCCCGTTGCGCAGGCTCACGCTCAGGGTGTCGCCCGCACGAACCCGCAGGGTGGGGCCCGGCACGCCGCCGTTGTAACTCAGCGCGCGCACCTCGCGGCCCGCGAGAGTGACCTGCCGGCGAGACTGTTCCAGGGTGACGGCGAGTCGGCCGTCGACGCTGCTCAGTTCGGTGGGTTCGAGAAGGCCATGCCCGCTGACGACACCCGACGAGCCTGGCGTGGCATCCGGGCGGGTGACAGCGAACACCGTTCCCCCGATTGCCACGCCGGCGGCGCCGATTCCGCCGAGAATCAGTGCAGTGCGTCGGGTCAGGGTTGCCATCATTCGCCTCCGAGCGAGAGCAGGTCGGTCCATGTTGCACCGTAATCATCGCTGCCGGCAATGCCGGCGGCATCCGCCACGAGCATCCAGGGCGCGTTGCCGCCGGCGAAGGTCAGCGCATCGGGGGCTCGGCCGGTCGATCCCGTTTCGGACCAGGCCTGCGTCGCCGGGTCCTGCCGCCAGACCGCGCCGCCGGCGTCAATGCCCACGAAACCGCCCCCGGCGCTCTGATCAACGGCCTCGACCAGCAGCAGGGCAGGAGCGTCGGCGATGAGCTGGAACGAGTGACCGGCATCCCGACTTTCGGCCAGGCCGTCGGCGGTGGTGGCGAGCACGCGATCGCTATCGGCCCGATCCGCCGTCAGGTCCCGCATCGCCAGGCTTGCTCCGGCGGTCCAGGTCTGGCCGGAGTCGTCGCTGATCGCGAGGGCTCCCGCACCGGCGTCATACCCGTACACGCGCAGGGTGCCGCTGGGCAGGGGGACCGCGTCGAGGTCGTGAAAGTCCGTTCTGCCCGCGAGGGACAGATTCGTCCAGGATGCTGCGGCGTCGGTACTCGAGATCAGGCCCAGATTCGGCGTGGCCAGGTCGCTGGCCTCGTGCGCATCCGGGTGGCCTGAGGCCAACAGCGTGCCGGGCACGGCCACGGTGAACCCCATCATGTCCTGCGAGCCGCCGGCCAGCTGTAGGGGAGCGGCCGGTGGGCCAGGCTCTGCCCCGCCCAGATAGCTGTCGGGCAGGTCGGCGGTGGAGATGAGCCACACCCCGTGGTGGGTGGCCGCATAGGTGTTTCCGGTCAGCGGGTCGGCCCCGAGCCCGTGGATGTGCCCGAAGGCCTCGGCGGTCGCGCCGGCCTCGGCGTCGACCGTGCCCGCGGTGAGAGTGCATCCGCTGAGCACGATCAGCGTGGTGATCGCGGCCGGTGCGGCCCAGCGAAAACGCGCGGGTGTGAGACGGCACGACACGATCAGAGGGTCTCGAGCAGCTCGGCCATGACGGCGATTTCTGCGGTCTGAGTCTCGACGATGGCGGTGGCCAGGGCGATGGCATCCGGGTTGTCACCGTCGTTGATCTCAAGCTGGGCCATGGCCACGGCGCCCTCGTGGTGCAGGGTCATCTGCTGCAGAAAGAGGATGCTTGCCTCGGTGCCCGAGGCGTCCTGCAGCATGGTCATGTCTTCGGCCGACATCATGCCGTCGGAACCGGCGCTGTGGTCCATGCCGGACATGGCGTCTTCTTCGGCGTCCCACTCGGTCAGCCAGGCTTGCAGCTGGGCAATTTCGGGCTCCTGAGCGGCCTTGATATCGGCGGCGAGGTCGACGACGTCTTGCTCGATGCCATCCTTGGCGAGCAGGTCGTCGCTCATCTCGACGGCCTGTTCGTGGTGCGGAATCATCATCTGGGCGAAGGTGACGTCGGCGGTGCCGAATGCCGTGGTCGCGCTCGAGGCCGACGGTGAGGAATCGGCGGCGGGGCTGGTGCTGGCGCAGGAGCTGAGCGTGAGGGCTGCCGCCACGGAGAGGGCGGCGAAGAGTGCGGTACGGGTCGTGAGCATGGTTCATCCATTCGTCGTGTGTGTTGTGTGACCGGGGGCCGTGGGTGCGGCGAAGCGACGTGGCCCGGTGGGGCCACGATGCGGTCACGGTCTAGACGCGACTGATGCAGAGCAGGGTGAGGCCGGGGCGTGGCGCCGGCACGGTGACGGTACGCCAGACCACACCGCGTGCTGCGCCACCGGCATCGAGCAGGCGGCGATAGGTCGCCGGGCGCCGCCTCAGGAACACCGAGACGACGAGGGTGAGCAGCAGAACGCAGGTCATGGCGAGCAGGGCGCAGTCGAGCAGCCCGTCGCCGGCGCCGAACGTGAGGGTCGCGACCGCGGGAGCCGCCAGGGTGATGACGGCCAGGGTCACAGCTTCATCGGCGTGATGGGCGGCCATCGGCGAGCTCGATACGGACGATGCGCCATGCATCTCGTGTCCGGTCATCTGGCAGTGCAGGGCGAACATCCCCAGGAGCAGACCGGCGAGGGCCAGTAGGGCCACCACAGGGCGTGCCGTGCGATCCTGCGTCATGTCACCCCTGTCGTGAGTCTCCCTGAACCATACTCCGTTACGAAAAGCGGATGCGGCGTGCGAGGGTGTCCGTTTCATCCGCTATTCGACCGCGAAACGCCATCGTGTCCGCTTTTCGTGCGCCTAAATGCCGAGCACGAGGCGGATGCCGTCGGCGACCTTGGACAACACGTAGTTCGGTGCGTGCCCCACCGGGTGCGGGTCCAGGAACTCCCGACTGATCGGACCAATCTGAGACACCACCGCGACCGAATCCTTGCCGAGTCCTGAACCGTCCACCGGTATGAGCACGTTTCCCGGGAACGCTTCGAGGGCAAGGTTGGATGTCACGGGCACCACGAGCACCGTGGCAATCTCGGTGGCGAGCAGCCAGCCATCTTGCACGACGAGGGCCGGCCGGCGCGTGGCCGGTTCTGAGCCACCGGGAGATCCGAAATCGACCCATACGATATCGCCGCGGGCGATCACCACTGCGTGCCCTCACGCACGATGCGTTCTGCTTCGGGCAGGAAGGGGCTATCGGCGGCGGGCTGCCCGACGCGTGCGATGACCGCGTTTGCCAGAGCGGTCAGCTCCGCTTTCCCCTCAAGCTCTTCGGCGAGGCGGTGGCCGGCGAGGCGGTAGAACTCTGAACGGTTCATTCCATGTCTCGCCGCCAGCCTGTCAAAGCGTTCGAAATCGCCGTCGGGTATCGAAATCGCGGTTTTCATGCTGAAAGTATAACTTGTTATACCTAGGATCGTCAGGCCAGGCTGGCAATCAACTGATTGCCCACAACTGTATTGTGCACAATGTGTTAGCGTCAGACTGTGGCTCACACAAACCCGATCAGTACCGCGCCGATCCCCGTGCTCGACGAGCAGATCTGCTTTGCGCTCTACAGCGCCTCCCGCGCCATCACCGCCCGCTACCGCGACCTGCTCGAGCCGCTCGGCCTGACGTACCCGCAGTATCTGGTGCTGCTCCTGCTCTGGGAATCCGAACCGGCCACCGTGACGCGCCTCGGCGAGCGGCTGCACCTGGACTCGGGCACGCTCTCACCGTTGCTGCGTCGCATGCAAGCGGCGGGTCTGGTCACCCGCAGTCGTCTGCCGCACGACGAGCGCAGCGTGCAGGTGTCGCTGACCGAGCGCGGCAGCACGCTGCGGCACGAGGCGCGCGGCATCACCGACCTCGTCTGCGCCGCCACCGGCTCGGGGCTTGCCGATCTGCAGGCCCTGCGGGCGCAGGTCACCCTGCTCGATGACCACGTTCGTGCCTCGCACTGACTTCCTTTCCAGCCCCAACCCGCACGACAACAGAAATGGAACCACCGCTATGCCTACACGTACCGCACGCACCGCATGGAACGGCAGCCTCGAGGCCGGCGAGGGTCAGGTTGAACTGACCAGCTCGCAGCTCGGAACCTACGACGTGTCCTTTCCCACGCGCACGTCCGACACCGCCAACGGCTTCACGAGCCCCGAAGAGCTGCTCGGCGCCGCGCACTCCGCCTGCTACGCCATGCAGCTCTCCGCCGTACTGACCGCGGCCGGCGGCACCGTCGACGCCCTCGACGTGCAGGCCGACGTCTCGATCGGCGCCGACCCGGCCGGCGGATTCATGCTCACCGGCATCACTCTGACCGTGCGCGGTGAAGTGACCGGCCTTGACAGCGACGCCTTCCTGGCCGCCGCGAACGAAGCCAAGAGCGGATGCCCCGTCAGCAAGGCCCTGACCGGCGTGGACATCAGCCTCGACGCCGAGCTCGTGGTCGCGCAGACCGTCTAACCCCGATAAAAGCGGATGCCCGGGGGCCGACGACGTGTCGTCGGCCCCCGGGCATCCGCTTGTCCGGTGCTCGTGCTAGGCCAGCGGAGGGATCAACCGCTCACTCCGGTAGCGGTCAAAGAGTGCGGTGAAGCTGTCGATGGTGCGGTGATGGCTCGTGAAGCCCGCCAGCCGGCTCTTGCTCACATCGGTGACGACCTCGATCGTGCGGCCGAGGTCGGCGTCGGTGTGCCACCAGGACGCCAGGCGGGAGACATCCGCTTCGGCGAGGCTGTGCTCGGCGGCGATGCCGGCCCACACCTCGTCGATGCCCTGCATCTGCTGCTCGAGGGGCTGCGGCACCGCGCCCGGGCCGACGGGCTCGACTCCGAACTGTGCGGCCAGCTGCGACCACAGGCGGCGCCAGCGAAAAACATCGCCGTTGACCACGTTGAAGGCCTCGTCGCGGCCGGCTGTGTGGGTGGCGGCCCAGAACATCTGCTCGGCCAGAATGGTGGCGTCGGTGACATCGGTCAGGCCATTCCACTGCATCTCGCTGCCGGGAAACACGAAGGGTCGGTCAAGCGACCGGCAGATCGACGCGTATACGGCGAGCGTGAGGCCCATGTTCATGAGGTTGCCCACGGCGTGGCCGATCATGGTGTGGGAGCGGTGCACCGACCAGGTGAAACCCTGAGCGGCCGCGGCCGCGAAGAGGGCGTCCTCCTGCGCGTAGTAGAAGTTGGGGGCGTCAAGGCGCGGCTCTTCTTCGCGGAACGGGGTATCGGGCATGTTGCCCTGCCCGTAGGCCTCGAACGGTCCGAGGTAGTGCTTCAACCCGGTCACCAGGGCGACGTGCTCGAGGGGCGCGTCGGTGAGTGCCGCCAGCAGGTCGCGCACCATGCCGCCGTTCACGACGATGTTCTGCTGTTCCGTCGCCTGCCGGGACCACGCCGTGAAGAAGACGTGGCTGGGGCGTTCGGGTGCCAGGACCCGCTTGAGGTCGTCGGCGGATCGCAGGTCGGCCGTCAGCCAGCGCACGCCCTCACGGGGCAGGCCGGGGCGGCGGCTGAGCGCGAGCACGTTCCAGCCGGCCTCCCGGAGTTCATCGGTGACGGCCGAGCCGCTGATCCCGGTCGCGCCCACGACGAGTGCGGTGCGGGCTTCCGTGGTGGGCAGGGGAGTGTTCTGTGCAGAAGTCATTGATAGGCGTAACGCGCTCGGTACGCGTGCCATTCCCGGGGCCCGAGCGCAGCATCCGTCGCCACGGCGGGCGACACTGTTAGGGAGCCGGGCGCAGCGCGGGCTGCAGAATGACGACGTCGGGGCCGTACCGCTCATCGAGCAGGGCCTGCACGGTTCCGTTGTCGAAGATCACGTCGACGAAGAGGTAGCCGTGATCGATGTAGCTGCCGAGGGCTTCGACGTCGTTCGGCAGTTGCAGTTCGGCCTGGATGCTCTCCAATTCGGCCTGCTCGGTGTTGCCGGGCCGGCTGCCGTCGCGTCGCGCATCCTCGATCGGCATGGCGTCGTAGAGCGAGAGCGGAATCGGGGGCTTCGTGGTGGTGAGGCTGGTGCCGTCCCAGGTGCCGAACACCGCGTAGGTTCCCCACGTCACGTTCGACACGGTTTCCGACTGGGTAGCGGATGCCCAATCCCACCCGAGCACGGTCGGCCCACCGCATTGAGGAGGGTACGACTGGGCGATGGCGCCGAGGCAGAGCTCGGGGTCGGCGTCACCGACCTGGATGACGGTTCCCTGGCCGATCAGCTCGGTGCCGGCATCCGCCGTGGGCGGTGTGCTTCCGGCCGAGGCACCGTTCGCGCACCCGGTCAGCAGCAGGGCGGCGCCGACGACCACCGCAACCACCCCGGGGGTCTGGCGGCGCCGAAAGCGCCGGGCGGTCGAGCGGGCAGGGCCCGCGGGTGTGCCGATCACGGGTTTGCGCACGGCGCCACCTTTCGTCGCTTGGTTCCTGGCCGTTGATCCATTGTGGCGCGCCGCGCCTGAAGGCGTGCTGCGGATCTACGGCAGGGTGGCGAGGCGGGCCAGCACGTGCTCGGGAACCGCCGCTGCCGGAATTTCGGCGAGCAGAAATTCGCCCGCCGGCGGCTCGTCGACGCTGCTGCCCGGCCAGAACCCGGCCGGAATCACGACGCCGGCTGGCCGGTCGAGTTCGGCGCCAACCCCGGAGAGCTGCACGCCGTCGGCGCGACGCAGCCCGAGAGTCCAGCCGTAGTGGTCGGTGACGTTGCGCACCGGGGAATAGGTGTCGAGCGGTACCGAAACCGTGGTGTCGTCACCGTCGTCCAGCGGGCGGTCGTCGAGCAGAACGGATGCCAGCGGCAGCCCCGCAAACGCGCGCAGCCAGTCCGCGACGTACATCGACGCGTTCTCGGCGTTGTCGGCGTCGAGGCCCGCGGCATCCGCTGCGCCGCTGAACCGATGCGTGCGCACCAGCCACTGCATCGGGGAGGGGATCTGCAGCACCACCGGCGCCCGCTGGGTCTTGCTGAAGGTGGTCGCGAACTCGACCGCGTCACGCAGCAGGTCGGCGTCGCCCAGCAGGGTGCGGAGCGCGAACCCGGTGCGGTTTCGGGCCGCCATCGCCTCGCGCAGTGCCTCGCTCGACCGCAGCCGATAGGCGTAGAACCGGTCGAGGTTCAGCAGGGCGAGGTCGCTCGACAGCAGCCCCTGGGCCTGCCCGAAGAAGTTGCAGTAGGCCATCGGCTCGCTCCACGGCACCGGTTTGCCCTGCAGCAAGACGGCCTGGGCGTAGTCGTGGGAGTCGACGAGCACGGCCCGGCGGCGACCAGAGGGTGGGGCGGCGATCACGGCGGCGAGCGAGAGGGTCATGGGGTCTCCTATATATAGGTGTGTGCGGGGGTACCCGGATGCCGGGCCGGGCTCGGGGAGCTCGGCCCGGCATCCGGGCGGATTGCGGTGGCCTGGCCTTAGGACTTGTGCACGACCTCCTCGCCGTACTTCTGCTCGAGTTCGCGCACGCGGGCCTCGAGCTTGCTGATCTTGAGCACCCGGCGGTCGGGAACCATGATGAGCGGCAGCTCCTCGAGCTTGCCCTTCACACGTTCGGGCTCGAGGCCGCCCCAGTGGGTGGCGAGCAGCTCGTCGTCGTTGTCCTGACCCCAGGATCCGAAGTAGAGCAGATCGGTCGGCGGCTCCTCGGTGACGAATTCCTTGACGAAGTCCGCGTAGGGCGTGCCGCGGCTGATGCGATCCCGCCGCATCTGCGCGCGCAGTTCGATCGTGGCCTGCTCGTGCACGACGTAGGTTCCGGGCTCCCAGACCACGCCGTACATGGTCGTGGCGGTGTGGGCGCTGATGCGATCGAGTTCGAGGTCGGTCACCACGAGCTCAGGGTCGCGTTCGAGCACGTCACCGTAGCCGCCGCCGGCGCCCTGGGCGATCATGTACAGCTCGCCCTCCTTGGCCACGTCGAACTGCAGCCCCATGTGCGCGGACTGGTAGTCGCCGCCCTCGAACGGCTGCTCGTTCATGACGCGTTCCATCGACAGGTTGAACTGTGAGGGGTCCTTCTTGATCACGTCGTAGATGTTGATGTTCTTCACCATCGCGAGCGGATACACCGGGCAGCCGTAGCCGCCGAACATGCCAGGCACCGAGGAGAACTTGGATCCGCTCGTCACGGTCATGAAACCCCAGCTGGGTGTGCCGCGAGAGGCGACGATCATCTCGTAGCCCATGCCGCCGCGAAACTTGCCGAAGCCCTGGTTGTCGCGCACCAGACGCTTGCTCACGAGCTGCAGGAACGGAACTTCTTCTTCCATGACCTCCTGCTCGCCGATGTCGGCCATCGCGCAGAACAGCGGAGCCACGGCATCCTCACCGTCGCGGAACGCCTTCGCGCCGCCGCCCATGCCGTTGAGGTCGGCGCACAGGTTGCCGACCTGCTCGCCGTTCTGGGTGGTGCCGCCCCACAGAAAGTCGTTGATCTGGTTGAACCAGGGCGCCACGACGTTCGAGTACTTCTGCGGCGAGGAGAACTGCATCTTGGCGAACGCCGTCTGCAGGGCCGAGAACCCGCGGAAGGAGGCCTGCAGCGACTGGCCGACCGGGGCGTCGTAGCCGGCATCCGCCCAGCTGTGCTCCTCGGTGATGACCTCGATCGGCGACAGGGCGCCGGTCGAGCGGGGCAGGTCGGGCCACCAGTACGACAAAATGGCCTGCGCCATGAACGACTTCGTCGAGGCGAGCGGAGAGTTGATTGCCCGGTTCAGAATTTCCGGGCCGGTTCCGGTGAGGTCGACGATCATCCGCTCACCCTTGATGGTGATCTTGCAGGCGAACTTGATCAGGATGTTCTCTTTGAGCGTCGAGTCGACGAACTGGTTGAAGGTGACCGTGCCGTCGGGCAGCTCCCCGATGCGGCGCTTGACCTCGGTCTCGACGTCTTCGACGGTGACCCGCAGCGAGGCCACGAAGGTCTCCTGGCCGACCTCGTCGATCAGGCGGTCGACGGTGTCCATGATGCGGCGCACCGCGCCCATCTTCACCTTGATGTCGGCGAGCATGAGCTTGGGGTCGCGGGTGGAGTGCTGCAGAAAGGTCAGCAGGTCGCGGCGCAGGTGGCCCTTCTCGACGATCTTGATCGGCGAGGCCCGCAGGCCGTCGTCGAATGGGGTCTCCGAGCCCGACGGCATGCCGCCGGGCTCGCAGGCGCCGTTCTCGCCCTCGTGGATGGTCGCGCCGACCCAGGCGATGATGATGCCGCCGCGAATGACGGGCACGAGCATCGACTGGTCGGTGTTGTGCACCATGCCGAAGCGCGAGTCGTTGTGGAAGAAGCCGTCGCCCTCGTTGATGCCGACGGTCGGTTCGTCCTTCCAGTTCTTCATGATGTAGCGGATGGGGTGGTGCAGCACGGCGGAGAAGGCGATCACACCGCGGTTGGACAGGTAGGTGACGTCACCCTCGGCGGTGTAGACCGCGCAGGAGAGGTCGGCCCACTTGGCGCCGGGGGCGGCGCCCATGCTCTCGCACATTTCGAAGGCCTCGTCGAGGGCGCCGGCCAGGCGCTTGCGGATGCGGTCGATCTCGATCGGGTCGATGCCCTGCGCGATGCACTCCTCTTCGTAGGCGGTGCGGGGCATGATCTCGTGGTGGCGCATGATGGCCGGGTCGGGTCCAAGAAAGAGGGTGGTCTCGTCCATGAACTTGTCGACCCACTGCTGTTCCTGGTCGGTCAGCGCCTGATCGGAGTGGGCCTGGGCGTCGTTGTCGTCGTTTGAGCTGGCGGGTACGAAGTGGTCGGTTGTCAGTGTCATTGTTCTCAAGCTCCTTTGCTTGTCTACAGAAAAAGTTCGGGATTCACGCGCTCAGCAGCCAGACGGCGCCCTGCACGGTCGGTTCCAGTCGCCAGCCCGGCTCGACCAGATAGGTGGTGTTCTCGGTCGTGACGATCGCCGGCCCGTGAATCACGTACTCGTGCTTCAGCGCCTCGGCGTCGTAGACGGGGGTGTCGACGGCGCCCGAGATGCCGGTGAAGTGCACCATCCGGCTCGAGACCGGTGCTGGTTCGGTTTTCTCGCCGCCGGCCAGGATCGACTCGAACTTGATCACCTCGCCCTCGATGAACGACGCCACCCGGATCGTCTGCACGCGGATGCCGGCCTCGGGCGCCTGGGTGCCCTCGCCGTAGCGCTCGCCGAAGATCTCGGAGAACGTCTTGATCAGGTGCAGCACGTCGGCGACGCCGTTGACCCGGTTGATGTCGAACGCGACGGCCGTGGTGACGAGCTGGTTGCCGTAGCGCATGTCCATTTCGAGGCGGTAGCGCACATCCGCTCGGTCGTAGCCCTGGCGCACGAGGTCTTCGGCGCCCTTCGCTTCGAGCTCTTCGATGTAGCCGTTGAGCGCGTCGTACTGGTTGTACAGGCTGCGCTTGATGGCCTCGTAGAGCACGACGTAGGCGCTGCGCTCGTGAATGTGCAGCGGCCGCATGTTTCCGGCGCCGAGGGCGGAGAACACCGACGCGAACGGCGGGAACAGGATGCGGCTGATGCCGGCGCTC
Source organism: Cryobacterium frigoriphilum (assembly GCF_004403305.1). GTDB lineage: Bacteria > Actinomycetota > Actinomycetes > Actinomycetales > Microbacteriaceae > Cryobacterium > Cryobacterium frigoriphilum. Next base: position 47,650 of record NZ_SOHE01000016.1, read on the forward strand.
GCGGCGATGCCGCAGGCGTGCAGGGGGCCGTTGCCGCCGTAGGCGAGCATCGTGTAGTCCTCGATCAGGCCGCCGCGGGAGCGCAGTTCCTTCTCGATGCCGATCGCCATCTGCTCGTCGACGGTCTTCTTGATGACCTTCGCGACCTCCACGGCGTCGAGGTCGAGCTCGTCACTGAGGGTCTCGTCGATCACATAGATGGAGCGCTTCTTGCTCAGCTGGATGTGTCCGTTGGCGTAGTTGTCGGGGTCGAGGTAGCCGAGCACGAGGTCGGCATCGGTCACCGTGGGCCGCAGCCCGCCGCGGTCGTAGCAGGCCGGGCCCGGGTCGCTGCCGGCGGACTCCGGGCCGATCTGGATCGCGTGGTGGATGCGGTTGTAGGCGGCGATCGACCCGCCGCCGGCGCCGAGGGTGTTGAGGTGGATCATCGGCGCCGACACCATCCAGCGCCCGATCGTGGGCTGGAAGTCGTAGTGCCGCACCCCGCCCTCCGGCACGAGGCCGATATCGAAGGAGGTGCCGCCCATGTCCATCGAGACGACGTCGCCGAGCCCGGTCGATTCGGACAGGTGCTGGGCCGCGCCGACGCCGGCGATAGGGCCGGAGTGGATCGTCTGCAGGGCATCCGTCGAATTGGGCTGGGCCATGCCGCCGGAGTTGTGAATGACGAGCATCGGCTTCTCGTAGCCGGAGTCGCGCAGGTTGTTGCTGAGCTGGTTGAGGGCGTGAAACATGGTCTCGTGCAGAAACGCGTCGACGATCGTGGCCATGGCCCGCACATATTCGCCCTTGCGGCCCGAGACCTGGCTGCTGAGCAGCACGGGAATCGACCCGAGCTCGTGGGTGGGGTACTCGTCGAGGATGATCTCGAGAATGCGGTCTTCGTGCACCGAGTTCTCGGTGGCGTTGGTGAGCGCGACGACGATGGCCTCGGCGCCGTTGTCGACGAGCTCACGCACCATGGCCCGCACGTCGTCGTACATGAGGGGCACGAGAACCTCGCCGACCGAGTCGATGCGTTCTTTCACCGAGCGGATGAGGCGACGCGGCACGAGCGGGTCGGGCCGCTGAGCGTCGGGCATGTCGCCCTGCTTGACGCCGTCGAGGCCCTCGCCGTAGCCGCGGCCGCGGGAGAGCGGGATGGTGTCTTCGAAGCCGTGGGTGACGATCGCGGCGACCCGGGGGCCCTTGCCCTCGATGAGGGCGTTGGTGCCGAGAGTGGTGGCGTAGCGCACCGAGTCGACCTCGCGCAGTGCGGTGTCACGGCTGATGCCGGCCCGTTCGCAGGCCCGGTCGAGGGCCTCGTTGAAGCCCAGGGCCAGGTTGTGGTGGGTGGTGAGCGCCTTGGATTCGATGTACTTGTCGTCCCAGACGAAGAAGCAATCGCTGAATGTGCCGCCGATGTCTACGGAAATGCGTTTCACGGTCAGTGCCCTTCGGTCTGGTGAGAGTGAGAGTGGGAGTGCGAGTGGCCCGACACGGAGTCGAAGCGGGCGCTGAGGTCGGTTTCGGCGTTCTCGCCGGGGCCGTAGTTCACGACCTCCTCTGGATTGCCGCCGTGGGCTTCCCACTTCTCACGCAGCGAGTCGATGTCCCAGAGCATGTCGACGGTCGGCGGATGCCCCGGCGGCAGGTATTCGGCCTCGATCTGGGTTCCGCAGGTGGGGCAGTAGAACTCCAGGATGCGGCAGAAGGTGGGGTCGGGCGAGAACGTGAACTCGTACTTCTCCGGGTCGATCACCGGCGGGTGGATTTCTCGGGGGTCGCGGTCGTAGACCAGGGTGCCCTCTTTGTAGTTGCCGCGGGCGTCGCCGAAGTCGTGCGCGCAGACGCGGCAGAGCCAGCGTTCCGTGTCGAGGTCGATGAGCAGGTATTCGGTCATGGGGACTCGCATCGTGGTTACCGTCCTGATTCGGGGTTGGTCGTGCTCGCGGTGTCGTTCAGCAGCAGGTCGCCGGCCGTGGAGACGTTCAGGGTCCAGCCCTGCGGAACGCGGGCCGTGAAGAACGGCCCCTCGACGATCGCCGGGCCGGCGGCCCGGGCGCCGGGCACCTGGTCGTCGAGCTGGTAGACCTCGACGGTGTCGATGGTGCCGGCGGATGCCCGCACCCGGCGGGTTCCGCTGGCCACGGCCTTGCTGTGCGTGCTCGGAGTGCCGCCATCGAGGTGGGGGTGTGGCAGCCGGTAGGTCGCGGTGAGCAGCTGCACCTCGTGGTCGTCTTCGGTCAGGGTGCTCCAGGCCAGGTCGCAGTCGGCGATATCGTGACCCTCCTGGAACATGTCGCGCGAGGCATCCGTCAGCATCTGCTCACGCGCGCCGGCGACGGCGGCGGGGGAGAAGCCGGTGATGGTGGTCTCATACGACTGGGCGATGTCGCTGAAGCTGATGCCGTAGGCCGAGAACACCGCGGCGAGGCGCGGCACGAGCACCTGGGTCACGCCGGCGGTGCGCGCCGCACTGCACGCGTTCATCGGCCCGCCGCCGCCGAACGCGGCGAGGGTCGTGCCGCGGGCTGGGTCGACGAGGTGCGCGAAGCTGGCCGCGAGCCGGTCGGAGTAGGTGCTCTCCATGCGGATGAGTGCCTCGTCGAGGCTGATGCCGAGCGGCTCGGCGATCGTGGCGGTGATCACGGCCCGCGAGCGGTCCGCGTCGAGCGCCATCTCGCCGTTCAGGTAGGTGGCGGGGTCGAGCACGCCGAGCAGCAGGTTGACGTCGGTGATGGTCGCCCGGGTGCCGCCGAAACCGAAGCAGGCGGGGCCGGGAGCGGCGCCGACGCTTTCCGGCCCGACAGTGATCTCGCCGTCGTGCACGGCGATGATGGAGCTGCCGCCGACACCGCTCGAGTGCACATTGCTCATCTCATAAGAAATGTCGACGCCCTGGATCGATCCGCGCCGGTCGACGGCGATCGTGGAGTCCTCGACGACACCGACATCGGTCGTCGTGCCGCCGACGTCGATCATCAGCACGCTCGCCAGCCCGTAGGCCTCGGCGAGGGCGCGGGTGCCCTCGAGGCCGCCGCGCGGTCCGGACGAGTATGTCTTGAGGGCCACCGACTTGGCAACCCGGGAAGACGCGCCGTCGTTGCGGTAGATCAGCAGCGGGTTCTTGAGCTTGTAGGCCCGCAGTCGGTGCTCCGCGCTGTAGAGAAATCGTTCGACCGTGGGGTGCAGGAACGAGTTGAGGATGCCCGACCAGATCTGGCGCGGCCGGGAGGTGTCGCTCGCGAACTCGCGGGAGAACAGGATCGGCACGGAACCGAGCAGGTGCCGGGGAAAGTTCTTGAGCATGGTGCGCTTGTAGAGGTGCTCGCGTTCGAGGCTCGACGCGGCCACGACGAGGCGTTCGGCGCCGGCCGTGGTGAGGCGGTTGATCTCGGCCACGAGCTCGCTCGCGAGTTCATCGTCGGCGCCGTGCGGCGAGACCACGCTGATGCGGGCACCGACGAGGTCGTCGAACAGGCCGGCCTTGGTTTCGCTGCCGCGTAGGGTCGCCTCGAGCGTCGGGTCGTCGGTGATGACCCCGATCAGCGGGCCCTTGCGTTCGACCAGGGCATTGGTGCCCTGCGTCGAGCTGTAGCGGATGTGCCGGGTCGAGTGCAGCAGATCGGCCAGGTTGGCCTCGCCGTACAGCAGCACCGACGCCTTGGTCATGCCGTCGAACAGGCACTGCGACAGGTCGACCGGCGTCGTCAGGGTCTTCGTGAAGGTGAAATCCGTGCCGGTGCCAACCACGATGTCGGTGAGTGTTCCGCCGTTGTCGATGTTGATTAATCGTGCCATGAGCGCTCCTTTGCGTCAGGTACTGCGGTGGGTACTGCGTCGAGTGGTGTCGATGGGCGGCCCTCGAAACGGCCACGGATCTCAGCGTGCGGCCCCGTGCATCCGCCCCGATGTCCCAGATTGGGACACCGGACACGTAGCGCCCGCAGGGTGTTCCGAGGCATGCTTGCAAGGTCCACAAGGGAGTAGACATGCCGCACGTCCGCCTCAAACGCCTCAAGATCGCAGCCGCACGCGCCGATTTTCTGCGATTCGGGCGGGCTGAAACCGATGCCGTGCCGAGCGTCGTTGCGGCCTCCTGGCAACGCTCTTTCACCGCCGGCGTGAACGCGGCGACGGCCCAGGCGGCCTTTCACGCGGATCTCGACATGTCCAGCCGGCTGATGCGGTGCGCCCGACCCGTGATCGCACGCCTCGGTGACGAGATGGCGCAGATGCCGCTGAGCATCGTGCTGACCGACAATCGGGCCCGCATTCTGAGCCGCTCGGAGACCGACCGCACGATCGCCCGGCAGCTCGACGATGTCTCGCTCGCCCAGGGATTCAACTACGCCGAGGGCTCGGTGGGTACCAACGGCATCGGCACGGTGCTCGAATCGGGCCAGCCGCTCTACATCGTGGGTCCCGAGCACTTTCACGAGCAGCTGCAGCCCTTCGCGTGCGCGGGCAGCCCGATTCGCGACCCCCTCACGGGACGGGTCGAGGGGGTGCTCGACATCACCTGCCTGAGCGAGTTCGCCAGCCCGCTGATGCACTCCCTGGTGCGCTCGGCCACGCACGACATCGAACACAACCTGCTGGCCGACCGCAGCCTGCGCCAGCAGGCCCTGTTCGACACCTTCGTGCGAGTGGATGCCCGCAGCCGCGGTGCCGTGATGGCCGTCGGCGGCACGATGGTGATGGGCAACGCGGCCGCGCAGAACCTGTTCGACATGACCGAGCAACGCACCATTCACGAGCACGCCCGCTACCTGATGCTCGGCGCCGGCACGGCCGCGGATCACATCGAGCTCTCGACCGGCAGGCGTGTGTACCTGCACGGTAAACGGGTCGTGGTGGGCAGCGATGTGGCCGGCATCGTGCTCAGCGTCGACATCGTTGCGGAGGCGGTCGCGCCGGTCGCTGCGCAGGGTGCGGCGCCGTCCGGGTGGGTTCAGGATCCCGCGCCGGCCGGGCCGGCCGGGGCACCGGGCACACCGCAGCGCGGGCCGTCGCTGCTCGGCAAGCGCGCGGTAGAGGGCGTCTCGCGGGCTCTTGTCGCGGGTACCGCCCTGCTCGTGGTCGGTGAGGCCGGCTGTGGAAAACTCTCCCTCGTGTCCGAACGGTACCGGCTGGAGGTGCCGGAAGGTCGCAGTGTCGTGGTGCGCTGCGCCGGTCCCGATCGGGCCAACCTCACGGATGCCCGCGCTCGGCTGGCCCCGGCCCGGTTCGGCGAAGCGCGGGGCACGGTGCTCGTCATCTTCACCAACATCGACCGGCTCGACGCCGTCGGAGTGCTCGAGCTCGAGGCTTTCTTCGTCGAACTCGCGGCGAGCGGGAGCCCGGTCGCGATGGCCGCCACGGTGTCCCAGGACTCCGTCAACGCGGATCTCCCGTTTCAGCAGTTGCTCGCCCACTTCGGCCAGGCGGTGACCGTTGCTCCGCTGCGGCATCGGGTCGAGGAGCTGCCCGAACTCGTCGCGGGGCTGCTTCAAGCCCTGCCGCCGCGCCGCGGTGCAACGCTGAGCCCCGCGGCCCTGCGGCTGGTCTGCCGCTACTCGTGGCCCCGCAACATTCGTGAACTGCGACAGGCGCTCGAGTTTGCTCTGCTGCGACGGCCCGTCGGTGAGATCCAGGAGGACGACCTGCCCGGCCACTGCCACAGCGGCGCCGAACGCCTGCTGACCCCGCTCGAGACCGGGGAACGCGACCTCATCGTGTCGGCCTTGCACGACGCGAACGGCAACCGGGTGCACGCCGCCGCGGCCCTCGGCATTGCCCGGTCGTCGCTGTACCGCAAGATCAAGAGCTTCGGGATCGACGCGGCGTAGGCATCCGCCCGCTGCCCAGCAACCGACAGTACCGTCGCCTAATACCCCATAGGGTATAGTCTCGAGTAGATCCGCGCGGCCCACGCCGACCGGACTCCACGAGAATGAGGTGCCGGGCGATGCCAGTTGTGAGCGAACCAACGAAGCCGGTCGCGCGCGCCCGAGCGACGCTCGGCGCATCCGTCGTCGTCGATCGCGGCTCGTGGTCTGGCCGACGCTGGCTGCTCGCGGCCGGAATCGCCGTGGTGGCCGTCGTCGCCCTGATCGCCGCCGGTGGGCTCATCGGGCCAGCGGATGCCCTGCCAGGAGGCTCGGCCGTCGCGCCCTGGTGGGCGCTGCCGGTCGTCGTCGTCGGCTCAGCGCTCGCGGCCCTCGTGGTCGCCAGCTACGTCGGCACCCCGATCGGCGCCGACGCGACCCTGTGCGACACCCGCTGGCCCGCGCTGGGCCTGACCGGGCTGTACCTCGCGACGGAACTGCGCTCCCTCGAGCCGGTTCTGGGCGCCTCAACCGACGGCCCGGTTCGGCCGGTCGTGGCGCTCGCCGCGATCGGGCTGCTCGTCTGGGCGCTGCGCGCACGGCTCATGACAGAGCACCGCGCCACCGCCGCGCTTGCCGCCGACGTCGATGCCCAACCCGGGGAGGTCTGCACCACCTGCCGGCCGCTGTTCGCCCGCACCACCCGACCCGCCGCATCCGCTGCCCCCACAACAGAAAGTCACCCATGAAGAAGACCCTCGCCTCCATCGTGCTTACCGTCACCGCCGTCTTCGGCCTGGCCGCCTGCGCCACGACCGCCGACCCCATCGAGCTCACCGCCAACACGGTCGTCGTCGACGTGCGCACCGCGTCGGAGTTCGAGGCCGGCCACCTCGACGGTGCAGTCAATATCGACGTGCAGTCCGCCGATTTCGACGCCCTCATCGGCGCGCTGCCGGCCGCGGGCGATTACGTGGTCTACTGCGCCAGCGGCAACCGGTCCGCCGGTGCCGTCGACCGCATGGAGGGCCTCGGCTTCACCGCGGTGACGGATGCCGGCGGCATCTCTGAGGCCGAGACCGCGACCGGCCTCGCGGTGGTCACCGCCCCCTGATCCGCTGACCCGCTCACCCGCTGCCCCGCTCATCCGCTGACCCGCTTATCGGTTGCGGGCGCGCCCGAAACGGGCGCGCGCTACGGTAACGGCCGTAGCGGCCGCCCGTTTCGGGCGCGGTCACGCCCGCTCCGCCGTGCGGCCTACTGGAACGCGGAGATGCCCGTGATGGCGCGGCCGACGAGCAGCGTGTTGATCTCGTAGCTGCCCTCGTAGCTGTAGACGGCCTCGGCGTCGGCGAAGACACGCGCCATGCCGAAATCGGTGCTGATTCCGTTGCCGCCGAGCACCGAGCGGCCGAGCGCGGCGGACTCCCGCATGCGTGCGCTGCCCGAGGCCTTCGCCATGGCCGCTTGCTCGGGCCGCAGGGTTCCGGCCTGTTGCAGCTGCGCGATGCGCACCATCGTGCCGAGCGAGGTGGTGGCGTTTTCGAGCATCCGCACGAGCTTGTCCTGCACGAGCTGGAACGACGCGATCGGCTTGCCGAACTGGGTGCGCTCGAGGGCGTAGCGCAGCGCGCAGTCGTAGGCGGCGAACTGCAGCCCCACGGTCTGCCAGGCCACCCAGGCCCGAGAACTGGTTAGCAGTCCGTTGATGTCGTCGAAAGTGGATGCCCCCGGCAGCCGGTCCTGCTCGCTCACCTCGACGTTCGTGAGGGTGATCGTGGCGTTCTGCACGATGCGCAGCGCGATCTTGTTCTCGATCTTCACGGCGCGCAGCCCCGCGGATGTCGAGTCGACGAGAAAACCCTTGATCTGCCCGTCTGCGGTGTCGCGGGCCCAGACCAGCACGGTGCTGGCGAAGGTGCCGTTGCCGATCCAGCGCTTCACGCCGTTGAGGGTCCAGAAATCGCCGCGGCGGGTTGCCGTGGTTTCCATGCACCGGGAGATGTCCGAGCCGTGGTCGGGCTCGGTCAGCGCGAACGCCCCGATCGTGCGCAGCGAGAGCGCGTCGGGCAGGTAGTGGGCACGCTGCTGGGCCGAACCGAGCTGAGCGATCGCGGCGGTGAAGAGTCCGCTGTGCACGCCGAGGAAGGTGGACATCGAGGTGTCCACGCGGGCGAGTTCGAGGTGCATGAAGCCCTGCAGCAGATAGCTCTCGCCGCGAGCGGACATGCCCACGAGGTCGAGGGCGGCGAGAGGCGCCAGCACCTCGAACGGAAACTCGCCACGGTCCCAGTGATCGGCGACCAGGGGGCGCACGTCGAGTTCGAATACCTCGCGTGCGGCGTCGAGCCGCAGTCGTTCGGCGGGTGTCAGCAGATCTTCGTAGCCGAGAAAGTCGGCGGACGCACAACCGGCGACGGGGGAGTCGGTGCAGCGGGAGTCGGATGGCGTGCGATGGACGGCGACGGCGGGATGCTCCGCGATGCTCATAGGATCCTCTCTGACCGAATGTGATCCGAGCCTGCGGCATGAATGACGGCTGCACAACGTGTCAACGCAGAACCGTGCAGATTGCATGGCTGAAACGCGGATCAACGTGCCATACTGCGGTACATGCCCATCATTGACGCGATTGACGCCCGCATTCTGCTTGCCCTCAGCGATGACGCCCGCCTGGCCGGAGTGGAGATCGCCCAGCGCCTCGGCCTGTCGCGCAACACCGTGCAGAGCCACCTGGCCCGCCTTGAGTCGGGGGATTTTCTCGCCTCGATCGACCGTCGTGTGATTCATCGGGCACTCGGCTACCCGCTCACGGCCTTCGTCTCCGCGCTTGCCGACCAGCACCAGCTCGCCACAATCGAGGAGGTGCTCAGCACGATCCCCGAGGTCGTCGAGGTGCACGGCGTGGCCGGTGAGAGCGACGTGATGATTCAGATCGTCGCCAGGGACGCCGATGACCTGTATCGCATCGCCGGTGTGATTCTGGCGACCCCGGGCATCCAGCGCACCGAGGTGGCCCTCTCGATGCGGGAGATGGTGGCCTACCGCACTCGGCCGCTGCTCGAAAAACGTGCGGCCCCGCGGCCACTCGAGTGAGTGGTCGCGGGGCCGCGGACGCGGAGAACGGATGCCCCGCTATCGAGGCGAAGCACCCTCCAGCGTCGTCTCTCGGGCGTTGATCGCCGAGTCGGCGGAGGGGCTTGCCGGGTCGACCCGCAGGGCGATCGCCCCGAGAAGTTCCGTGGGCACACGGTAGGTCTCTCGGGCGGTCGCGGCCGCAATGGCCGACAGCACGAGGCACGCGGTGGTGAACACGGCCACCGGGACCCAGCCGTTGATGCCCTCACCGAGCAGCGCGAAGCCGATGCTCGGGGCGAATCCGGCGAGCAGGAATCCGAGCTGGGTGCCGATCGCGAAACCCGAGTAGCGCACCGGAGCCGCGAACATCTCCGAGAAGAACGCCGGCCACAGGCCGTTGAGCATGGAATAGAAGCAGGTCATGTTCAGGAAGGCGCCAAGGAAGATGAGCGGGACCGAACCGGTCGAGATCGCCCAGAAGTAGAGGAAGATCGTGGCGGCCGAGCCGAGGGTGCCGGTGATCCAGACCGGCTTGCGCCCGATGCGGTCTGACAGCGTCGACAGCAGCGGGATCGTGACCATCGAGCCGGCGATGGAGACCGTGGCCACCCACAGCATGGTGGTGCGGTCGATACCGACGGCTTCACTGGTGGCGTAGGCCAGGCCGAAGACGGTGAAAACGGTCTGGGTCACGGCGAAGAGGGCCATGAACACCACCCGAATCACGTCGCGCCACTGGTGACGAAAAACCTGGGCGGCCGGGAACTTTTCCACCGCGTCCGCGGACTTGGCATCCTCGAAGACGGGAGTCTCGTCGAGCCGGGAGCGCACAATGTAGGCGGCAACCAGTACGACGGCGCTGAACCAGAACGGTACCCGCCAGCCCCACGAGAGCAGGTCGGCTTCAGGCAGCGCCGCGATCGGAATGAAGACGATGGTTGCGAGCACCATGCCGGCGGCGTACCCGGTCATGGTGAAGCCGGAGAAGAATGCGCGCCGGTGGGCCGGTGCGTGTTCGATGGCCAGGGTACTGGCGCCGGCGGCCTCGCCGCCGGCCGAGAAACCCTGCGCGAGGCGGCACAGCACGAGGAGTGCGGGCGCCCAGAGACCGATCTGGTCGTAGGTCGGCAGAAAGCCGATCGCCAGGCTCGCCACCCCCATGATCACGAGGGTCAAAATCAGCACGCGTTTACGGCCGATGCGGTCGCCGAAATGGCCGAGGATCAGACCGCCGAACGGTCGTGCCACGTAGCCAACACCGAAGGTGGCGAGGGAGGCGATCGTCGCCACGGCTGGGTCGTCGGCCGAGAAGAACACGTGGCTGAACACGAGTGCTGCCGCCGCGCCGTAGATGAAGAAGTCGTAGTATTCGAGGGCGCTGCCGACGAACGCCGCGGCGGCCGCCTTGCGCGGCATCCGTTCCGACGTCGGGGTGTCCGACAGGTGCGTTTCGATGGTTCTGGACATGATGTCTCCTTTGACATGGTGCCTGAGGTGAAGAGTACTCAACGACGAGCGAGTGTCGCTCAGGTGGCGGTGTAGCCGCCGTCGATCACGAGTTCGGATCCGGTGCTGAAGCGGGACTCGTCGGAGGCGAGGTAGAGCACGCCGTAGGCGATTTCGTCGGGTTCGCCCTGACGACTGAGCGGGGAGCCGGCCACGAGCTGGCGGTAGTAGGCCTCGGGGCCGACCGCGCTCATCTCGGCGGCCGTGCGGCTCATGCGGGTGTTCATCGAGCCAGGGTGCACCGAGTTCACGCGGATTCCGTACTCGCCGTAGGTGGCGGCATCCGCTTTGGTCAGCAGCCGCACAGCGCCCTTGGTGGCGTGGTAGAGCGGCACGCTCTTGCCGCCGGTGATGCCGTGAATCGACGAGAAGTTGACCATGCTGCCGCGGCGAGCCGCGATCATGTGCGGCACAACGTACTTGGTCATGAGCCAGGTGCCCTTGACGTTCACGTTGAAGATGCGATCGAACTCCTCCATCGTCGACTCGTGTGACGGTGCGGCACGACCGATGATGCCGGCCGCGTTGATGAGGATGTCGGGAGCACCGATCTCGTCGACGACCCGGGCGACGGCACGTTCCACCTGCTCGGGGTCGGTGATATCGAGGTCGATAGAGGTGATGGCGGGATCGTTCCACGGTTCGGCGGGGCCGCCGAGGTCGAAGCTCGCGACCCGGGCGCCGTGCCGGGCGAGCAGGCGAACGCAGGCGCTGCCGAGGTCGCCGCTGCCGCCGGTCACGATGGCGATCTTGCCGGCTACGCGCTGGTTGTCGCGGTCTAATACGGGAGTGCTCATCGTTTCGTCTCCATTTCAGTGTGGTCGGGCCATTCGTAGTCGACCGACACGATGTCGTCGCAGTTAGGCCCCGAGAGGGCGATCAACGGAAGGTGCAGCGGATGCGTCGCGTAGCCGGCCACCTGGGCGAGCGTGTCGAATTCCGCCACCAGAGCCACGTTCCAGGACCTCTCGGAGCCGAGAACGTCACGCCCGACGCTGAGGGAGCGCAGGCCGGGAACCTGCCCCACGAGCGTGTCCAGTCCGGCCAGCCACTGCTGCTGCAGCGGGGCGGTGAAGGTGTCGGCGAATTTGAACATCACCACGTGGCGGATCATGAAGCGGCCGTGGTGGTCAGTTGTGGCGCATACCCGGCCTCGGCCCCGGCGAGGGTGCGGCCGGTCAGGTAGCCCATCGTCATGAGCGGGCCGAGGGTTGCGCCGGCACCGGGGTAGCCGGCTCCGTAGGCGCTTTCGGTGGTGTTGCCGGCCGCGAAGAGGCCGGGGATCGGCTCGTTGTCGAGGTCGAGAACCCGGCCCAGGCCATCCGTTGAGACCCCGCCGCTCGTGCCGAACGCCCCGTTCACGACGGCGAGCGCGTAGTACGGCCCGGTCGTGAGCGGGCCGAGGCTCGGATTGGGGTAGCTGTTCTTCGCGTCTCCCCAGTAGGTGTCGTACCGGCTTTCGCCGCGGCCGAAATCGGGGTCCTGGCCGAGCACGGCGAAGTGGTTGAAACGGTCGATGGTGGCCTGCAGCGCATCGGCGGGCACGCTGAGCTTGGCAGCGAGGTCGGCGAGCGTCGCGCCCTCGACGAGCCAGTCCGGGGTGCCCTGGCCGGACCGGTGACTGAGCACGCCGTAGCGCTCGAGAAAGGACTGGTCGAAGACCACGTGCACGGGGGTGTTCAGCGGGGTGCCGGCAGCCGAATCCCAGGAGTGCAGGGAACGCGCCAGGTCGTTGTAGTTCTGCGATTCGTTGGCGAAGCGCTGGCCGTGCTGATTGACCATGATCGAGCCGGGCCCCTGGCGCTCGAAGCGCAGCAGCGTGCCGACCTGCTCGCCGTCGCGCAGGTCGCCGGGAATGACCGACATCGGGGCCCACCAGGCCTCGCGGGTGCCGCCGACCTGGGCACCGATGCGCTGGGCCATCGTGAGGCCGTCGCCGGTGTTGGAGGGGGGAGAACACACCACGTGCAGGCGGCTCTGCAGCAGCCCGTCGGCGAGTGGGCGGTTCCATTCGAAGCCGCCGCAGGCAAGCACGACACCGGTCGTGGCGGTGAACGTGCGCCCGTCGATGACGACACCGCACACGGCGCCGGAGGTCTGCACGAGGCGTTCCGCGCGGGCGTCGACCGCGAGGGTCACGCCGTCGCGCAGGCAGCTGGCCAGCAGCATGCCCACGAGGGCCTGGCCCTTGGCGACCTCGCCCGCGGCGTCGCGGGCCGCGAGATCGTCCCAGGGAAAGTTCGTGAACGCGCCCCAGCCCTCGTACTCCTGCATCGTGAACGGCAGACGGCCGTCGGTGCGCACGTGCTGCCGCAGCGTGCCGAGGCCCGTTGCGGCATCGTAGAGGGCCGGTTCGACCGTTCGGCCGCCATCCTGGGCGCCCGGCAGGTCCATGCGGTAATCGGGAAAATTGTCGAGCAGCAGGTAGACGAGGCCGAGCTGTTCGCTCGTGTAGCGCAGCATGTCATCGCCGTGGGTGATGGCGGCATCGAAGAGTTCGTCTCGGCCGCGGCCCCGGGAGACGGCCCGCACGTAGCGAGCGGCGTCGGCCGGGGAGTCGTCGATTCCGGCCTCACGGGCCAGGTGGTTGGCGGCGATCCAGAGCATGCCGCCGGATACGGCCGAGGTACCGCCGAGCAGGGCGGATTTTTCGACCACGAGCACGCTCTTGCCCTCGTGCGCTGCGGTGGCGGCGGCGGTGAGCGCCCCGGCCCCGGAGCCGACCACGATGACCTCAAACTCGTCGTGCAGTTTGCCGTTGAGAACTCGCATAAACACTCACACTTTCGTCTTCATTGACGCCTGATTGCGTAGTTGAAGAGTGCCGAGTCTGCGGATCAAACGGGGGCGGCATTCCGTTGAACGGAAGGGATCGTTGTCGCGGGGCTCGCGCGAGGTGCTCACGCGAGAGGTCCTAACGCGAGAGCGGCAGACGCCTGACCGCTGCTCGTGGCCGGTCGGCGCCGAGGGCTCGGGAAATGCCGCGGGCGGCGGTCTTGAGGGCCGGTACGGTTGCGCGCAGATCCTCCTCGCCGCGAGGCACGATCACGTTGAGCGCCGCGATCACCCTGTTGCCGCTCTCGAAGACGGGAACGGCGATTCCGGTCGCTTCCGCCACGATGATGCCGGGGACCGAGGCGTAGCCGAGCTGACGGATCTCGGCGAGGAGTCGGCGCAGTTCGGTGGTCTCGGTGACCGTCTGTTCGGTAAAGCGCACGTGGGTGCGGGCCAGCATCTCCTCCTGCAGCTCGGCGGGGGAGTGGGCCAGCATCACCAGACCCGATGAGCACGCGTAGATCGGCAGGCGGCCTGCAATCCGGGTGATGTTTACCGCCGATCCGCGCGCGGTGAGTCGTTCGATGTACAGCACGTCTCCGCCGTCGAGCACGCCGAGCGTGGTGTGCTGCTGCACGACGGCCTGCAGGTCCTCCAGAAACGGCAGCGCGACCTCGCGCAGATCGGCGGTGTGGGAGCCGCGCGAGGCCAGCTCCCACAGCCGGCGTCCCAGCCGCACATCGCCGTTGTCCGCGCGCTCCAGCAGCCGTTCGGCCACCAGCTGACCCACCAGGCGGTGCGTGGTGGCGAGGGGAATTCCCACCCGCCGCGACAGGGCCGAGAGGGTCATGGCTGACCGATGGGTGTCGAACGCTCCGAGAATGCTCACCACCCGGGTCACGAGCGACTCACCGGACGACGAATTGGCCATGCGCCATGGTAGCGCCACGTCATGGCCTTCCACTGGTTGGAAGTTACCGCCCGGCCGGGGATGGAGAACCGCACACTGGCGATACAACCTGTCATCGTCGCTAGGAGAATCCTGTGTCCCCAGAAACCACACCCGTCGCCATCATCGGCGCCGGCCCAGCCGGCCTGCTCCTCAGCTGGGCACTGCGCGAGGCGGGGATCGACTCGATCGTCGTCGAGAATCGCTCGCAGGACTACGTTCTTGCTCGCATCCGGGCCGGCGTGCTCGAGCAGGGCTCGGTGGAATACCTGACCAGGCTTGGTCTCGGCGATCGCCTCAAGGCCGAGGGAATGGAGCACGACGGCATCTACCTGCAGTACGGCGGGCAGCGACACCGCATCAATTTCAACGAGCTCATCGGGCGTACGGTCACGGTCTACGGCCAGCAGCAGGTCGTGAAAGACCTGGTCGCCGCGCACGAGAACGCCGGTTCCACCATCTACTATGAGGCGGCGGATGTGGCGGTGCACGATCTCGAGTCGCCCACCCCGAGCGTGACCTTCGTGCATGCCGGTGAAAAGCACATGGTAGCGGCCGATTTCGTGGTTGGCGCCGACGGATTTCACGGCATCTGTCGTGCCTCCATCCCGGCCGACGAGATCACCCTGTTCGATCGCAGTTATCCCTATGCCTGGCTCGGCATTCTCGCCGACGTCGCCCCCTCGACGGACGAGCTCATCTATGCCCTGCACGACGATGGCTTCGCGATGCATTCGATGCGCTCACCCGAGGTGTCTCGTCTGTACCTGCAGGTCGACCCGAGCGACGATATCGCACGCTGGTCGGATGAGCGCATCTGGGAGGCCTTGCAGACCCGGCTCGGAGTGCCTGGGTGGACCCTGACCGAGGGAAAGATCACAGACAAGTCGATCACGCCCATGCGCAGCTTCGTCGCGTCCACGCTCGCTCACGGCAACCTGTTTCTGGTGGGCGATGCCGGCCACATCGTGCCGCCGACCGGTGCGAAAGGCCTCAATTCGGCCATCTCCGATGTGACCCAGCTCGCCGAGGCGCTCACCGCTCACTACCGACAGGACGACTCGCTGCTCGGCCGCTACAGCGAGACCGCGCTCGCCCGGCAGTGGCGCGTACAGCAGTTCTCCCGCTGGATGACCGACATGCTCCACCGCAGCCCCGGTGACCGGCAAGCGGACCTGTTCGACTACCGCAGCCAGGTGGGCCAGCTCGATTACGTCACGCACTCGCCCCTCGCGCAGCGGATGCTCGCGGAGCAGTACACGGGGTTGCAGCTCTGACACCGCGCCCGGGTCGGATACCATAGGCCCCAACGGAGAGTGGTGGTATGGCAGGGAGGCCCGCGCGACGATCGCAGGGTGCTGCCGCCGGGCCGCCCGCGGACACCCGCACGCTGCCGGCCCGGCTGTTCGCCATTCTCGATGCGTTCACCCGGCCGGCACCGGCGGTCTCCCTCACCCTGACCGCGATTTCGGAGCGCTCCGGTATTCCGCTGTCCACGACGCATCGCCTCGTCGCGGAATGGGTGATCTGGGGCGGCCTCACCCGCCAGCCCGACGGCCGCTACACCCTCGGGCTGCACCTCTGGGAACTGGGAATGCAGACCCCGACGGCCCGCACGCTGCGCACGATCGCGTTGCCCTACCTCGAAGACCTGTATGAGGCGACTCGGGAGCACGTGCACCTCGCGATCCTCGACGGCCACGACGCGCTCTACCTCGAGAAGCTCTCCGGACACCGTCCCGTGCACGTCATCTCCCGGGTCGGCGGGCGCCTGCCCCTGCACTCGACCGGGGTTGGTCTGGTTCTGCTCGCCTACGCTTCCCACGACGTCATCGATGAATACCTGTCCCAGGCACTGCAGCGCTTTCTGCCGGGCACGATTACCGCCCCCGAGGAACTTCGCCGGAGGCTCGCCACGATTCGAATGCTTGGCCTGGCCGTCATGACGGAGGAGATGACCGCCGGGTCGAGTTCGCTTGCCGCCCCCATTCGTGATCGCACCGGCCAGGTCGTGGCGGCCGTCTCGGTCGTGACGCGCACGACCGTTGGCACCGAACACGAGCAGCAGCACGCGGTGCAGGCCGCCGCTCAGGGCATCAGTCGTGCCCTCGGATACCGTCGCGCCGCCCCCCTGTCGGGCTCAGCGGTGGCTCTGTCCTAAGTCATCTGGCCGGGACGGCACGGAGGATGCTCTTGACAGGAACGATCTGAGGTTTCACAATGTACTAACTAGTACGTACTGAATCGCGCGAGCGACCAGGACCGAGACCAAGGACAAGAATCAATGATGATTTCGGATCGATCAGACCTGCCGCACTCCGCCGGCCTTCCCCTCGTTCTCGTCGTGAACGGGCCCAATCTCAACCTGCTCGGTACCCGCGAACCGGGCACCTACGGCACCGAGACGCTCGCCGATGTCGAACAGCGAATCACGGTCGCAGCCACCCGGCTCGCCGTGCGCACGGAGTTCGTGCAGAGTAACCACGAGGGCGTACTGATCGACGCGATCCACGCGGCCCGCGGACGGGCCTCCGGCATCATCATCAACGCGGGCGCATTCACCCACACCTCGGTCGCCCTGCGCGATGCGATTGCGGCCGTGGCCCTGCCGATGGTCGAGGTGCACCTCACCAATGTGCACGCCCGCGAAGCGTTCCGCCACCACTCCTACCTCTCCGACCTCGCCGAGGCCGTGATCGTCGGCGCCGGGCCGCTCGGCTATGTCTTCGCCCTCGAGTTGCTCGCGGGCCGCACCGCCGCGCACGAAGCGACCTCAGCATGACCGCGACCGGCTTTCTTGTCGGCCTCATCGGCGAGGGCATCACGGCCTCGCTGACCCCGCCGATGCACGAGCGTGAGGGGCGCCACCTGGGCTTCGACTACGACTACCGCACCCTCGACCTGCTTGAGCTCGACCGGTCGCCGCGCGACGTCGGTGCCCTGCTCGCCGAGTCCCGAGATGCAGGGTTCGCCGCACTCAACGTGACCCACCCCTGCAAGCAGCTCGTGATCCCGTTTCTCGATGAACTCGATCCCGCGGCCGAGCACATGGGTGCCGTCAATCTCGTGCTCATTCGGAACGGCCGCTTCATCGGGCACAACACCGACTGGACGGGATTCCGCTCCGCCCTGCTGGCCGGCCTTCCGGAGGCCGGCCGTGACCGCATCGTGCAGTTCGGGTCCGGCGGTGCCGGCTCCGCGACCGCCTACGCACTGCTCACCCTGGGCGTGCGTCGTCTCGCCATTGTCGACGTGCTCCCCGAGCGTGCCCAGGCCCTCGTCGACCGCTACGCGCCCCTTTTCCCAGGCCAGGACGTGCTCGCGAGCACCCCGCAGATGCTCAGCGATGACCTCGCCACCGCCGATGGTGTTGTGCACGCCACCCCGACCGGCATGAAGGAACACCCCGGCCTGCCCTTCGACGTGACAGCACTCGCCACAGCCGCCTGGGTCGCCGACATCGTGTACCGCCCGATCGACACCGAACTGCTCGCCACCGCTCGGAGGCTCGGCCATGAGGTGCTCGACGGAGGACGGATGGCGGTGGGCCAGGCCGCCGACAGCATCCGTTTGATCACGGGCACCGAACCCGATGCCGACCGCATGCGTGCCCACTTTCTGCAGCTGCTGGGTGACGATGCGGCTCTCGCAGCCGCCGCAGCGGGCGGGCGGGCCTGATGCGCTCCTCCATCGCAACCGTGTGCATCAGCGGGTCGCTCGGCGACAAGCTCACCGCGATCGCCGACGCCGGATTCGACGGCTACGAACTCTTCGAGCTTGACCT
Source organism: Cryobacterium frigoriphilum (assembly GCF_004403305.1). Lineage (GTDB taxonomy): Bacteria > Actinomycetota > Actinomycetes > Actinomycetales > Microbacteriaceae > Cryobacterium > Cryobacterium frigoriphilum. The sequence continues at coordinate 65,534 of NZ_SOHE01000016.1, forward strand.
CGTGACGAGCCGGCTGTCGCCGGAAGATGTCGTCTCGCGCTCCACCGATCTCGGACTCTCGATCGACCTGTACCAGCCCTTTCGGGACTTCGAAGGCGTCACGCCCGACCAATTCGCGCGCAACCTGCGCCGAGCCGAACACAAGTTCAGGCTGATGAACCGGCTCGGCATCGACACCATGCTGCTCTGCTCGAACGTGGGCACGGCCAGCCTGCCGGGCGATGCCCTCGCCATCGACCAGCTCGGCGCCCTCGCCGCGCTGGCGGACGCGAACGGCGTGCGCGTCGCCTACGAGGCCCTGGCCTGGGGAAAATTCGTCTCCACCTATGACCACGCCTGGAACCTCGTGAAGCAGATCGACCACCCGGCCCTCGGGGTCTGCCTCGACAGCTTTCACATTCTGTCCCGCGGCAGCGACCTCGACGCCATCGCGACCATCCCCGGGGAGAAGATCTTCTTCTGCCAGCTCGCGGATGCTCCGCTCATGAACCTCGATGTACTCAGTTGGAGCCGGCACTACCGGCTGTTTCCGGGGGAGGGCAACTGGGACCTCGCCGATTTCGTGGCCCGTCTCGTGCACGCCGGCTATCAGGGACCGCTCTCGCTCGAGGTCTTCAACGACGTGTTTCGGCAGGGCGACCCCTGGGTCACCGCTCGCGACGCTCGCCGCTCGCTCGTCGTACTCGAGGATGCCGCCCGCGCGGCGCGGCTGCCAGCCCCGTCAGCGGGGAGACCCGACCTGCTGACGGGGCTGCCGACCGTCGATGCGAGCCGTGGCTTCAGCTTCATCGAGCTGCAGCCGGGCACCGGAACCGCGGTCGACGTGACCCTCAATCAGCTCGGCTTCACGCCGCGAGGCAAGCACCAGCGCAAGAACGCCGAACTCTGGTCGCAGAACGACGTGCACGTGGTCGTCAACCATGACCTCACGGGCCCGCAACCGCAGGTCGCGGCGCTCGGCTTCGAGGTCACCAACGTGCAGCGGGCATCCGCCCGCGCCGTGGCACTGCGCTCGCATCTGCTGCCCCGCGACCGCGCCTGCGACGAAGACGTGCTCGACGGAATCCTGACCCCCGACGGCACCGAGGTGTATTTCAGCGAACGCGACGGCGACACCCCGAGCTGGCTCAGCGAATTCGGCCCGGCCGACCCCGATCCAGCTTCGGGACCGTCGACCGGCATCACCCACGTCGACCACGTCGCCCTCGTGCAGCCCTGGCAACGTGCCGATGAGGCCGTCTTGTTCTACCAGAGCATCCTCGGCCTCGTTGTTTCCGACGGTCTCGACCTCGCTGGCGAAGCAGGACTCGTGCGAAGCCGCAGCCTCGTCACCGCCGACCGCGGCATCCGTCTGGCGCTCAATGTGACGCCGGTGCAGCCGGGCGTGATGGATGTCTACCCCAACCATGTCGCGCTGCACACCGATGATCTGATTGCCACGGTGACCGCACTGCGAGCCCGCGGTGCTCGCCTGCTGCCGATTCCGCAGAACTACTATGACGACCTCGACGCCCGCCTCGACCTCGGCAGCGAGGTCATCGAGACCTTGCGGGCCCACGAGATTCTCTTCGACCGTGACGAGCACGGCGACTTTCTGCACGTCTACACGATGCCCGTTGGCCAGGTCTTCTTCGAAATCGTGCAGCGCACCGGCGGCTATGACGGCTACGGAGCGGCCAATGCCCCCGTGCGGCTCGCCGCTCAGCGTGCCGAGGAACGTCAGCAGCACACAGATTAATCTCCCCCAATAGAAAAGGATCAATGATGACCCCTCGTTCAACCGCGCCCACTCCGGGCAGCGCTCCCGCCGTCACCACGGCCAACCCCCGCCGAGCGGCGGCGGCCGCCTGGATCGGCAGCGCCCTCGAGTACTACGACTTCTTCATTTACGGAACCGCCGCCGCTCTCGTCTTTGGCCGGGTCTTCTTTCCCGACACCAATCCGCTCGCCGGAACCCTGCTGGCCCTGGCCACCTTTGGCGTGGGCTACCTGGCCCGGCCGATCGGCGCCCTCGTGCTCGGTCACCTCGGCGATACCGTTGGTCGCAAGAAGGTGCTCGTCTTCACCGTGCTGCTCATGGGAATCTCGACCGTGCTGGTCGGATTCCTGCCAAGCTACGAGCAGATCGGCGTTGCGGCGCCGATCCTGCTCGTGCTGCTGCGCCTCGCCCAGGGCTTCTCGGCCGGCGGCGAACAGGCCGGCGCCAACTCCATGTCGATGGAACACGCCCCCGACCACCGCCGCGCGTTCTTCACGAGCTTCACGCTCAGCGGCACCCAGGCCGGCCAGATCTTCGCCACCGCTGTCTTCATTCCGGTAGCGCTGCTGCCCGAGGCCGACCTGCTGAGCTGGGGCTGGCGCATCCCATTCTGGATCAGCGCCATCGTGATCGTGGTTGCCTTTCTCATCCGCCGCACCCTCGACGAGACCCCGGTCTTTACCGCGGAGGTCGCCGGCGGCGACGTCGCCGAGGTGCCCGTTCGCGTGCTGTTCCGCGATCACTGGCGAGGAGTGCTGCGGGTCATCGCCGCGGCCCTGATCGCGTCGGTCAGCACCATCTTCACGGTCTACGCACTGAGCTTCGCCGTGAATACCGTGGGGCTCGACCGCACCACCATGCTGTGGGTGGGGGTGCTCGCCAACGTGGCCGCGCTCGGAACCATCCCGCTCTGGGCCATGCTCTCCGACCGGGTCGGCCGCAAACCCGTCTTCATCGCCGGGTCCCTGGGCTCGGCCGCGCTCATGTTTGTTTACCTGTATGCCATCTCGATCGCGAACTACCCACTGATCTTCATCGTGGGCATCGGAATGTTCGGCTTTATCTACACGGCCACCTCGGCCGTCTGGCCCGCCTTCTACGCCGAAATGTTCCCCGCCGCCGTGCGACTCTCCGGAATGGCCATCGGCACCCAGATCGGTTTCGCGGTGGCCGGTTTTGCACCGACGATCGCGATCGCCGCGGCTGGAGACGGCCCCAACGCCTGGCTGATCGTCGCCGTGATCACCGCGGTGATCTGCCTCATCAACGTGATTGCCGTAGCAACGGCCAAGGAAACATTTCGGGTGCCGATGAACGAGCTCGGGCAGAGAAGCGCGGCTCCGGCCCCGCAGCGCTCCCGGGTGACACACTAGGGGAATGATGTCCGCGATCGTCACGGCCGAGGGCGCACAGCGACGCGATCCCGAGCGCACCAAGCGTGAAATTCTCGAGGTCGCCACCGCGGAGTTCGCCGCGAGCGGCTTCGCGGGGGCCCGCGTCGATCGCATAGCGGAGCTGACCCGAACGACCAAGCGCATGATCTACTACTATTTCGAGTCGAAAGAGGGCCTGTACCTGCAGGTCCTCGAGAAGGCCTACGCGCTCATTCGCACGGTTGAGCGTGAGCTCGATGTTGCCGGCCTGTCTCCGGTCGACGGGTTACGGGCGCTCGCCGAGTTCACCTATGACCACCACACGAGCCATCCGGATTTCATTCGCCTCGTGAACATCGAAAACATTCACCGAGCGCAACACATTAGCCAGTCGACGATCATCCACGATCTCAACTCCACCGCGATCGACACCCTCGACGGTCTGCTGCGTCGTGGCATCGCCGCGGGTGAGTTTCGCACCGACATCGATGCCCTCGACCTGCACGCCATGATCAGCGCCTACTGCGTGTTCCACGTCGCCAACCGCTACACGTTTCGCACCCTCTTCGGCCGTGACCTGCTCGAACCCGAGCGGCACTCGTACTATCGGCGGCTCGTCGGAGACATGATCGTCGCGACCATGACCGACCTTCACCGCCCCGATCTGGTGCCGCCGCAATCGACCAGGGAACAACAAACTTCCACTGAGTAGAAGTTTCGGTCCGGCCCTGCGGATCGTCCGCCACACTCGAAACATCCACCTGTCACCGTTGCTAGGAGAATCCGTGCCCCACGACATCCGTTCGGCCCCCGCCAGGGGTTCGGGCCGCGAATCCCAGGATTCCATCACCGCCGAGATGATCGCGATCGAAACGGATGCCGCAGCCCGCGTCGCCCGGGGCGGCTCGCCCGAGCTGCACCCCCGCCGGGACTACGCGCCGTACCGCAGCTCGCTGCTGCGTCACCCCACCCACGAGCTCGTGCGCGTCGACCCGGAAGAGGTCGAACGCGTCTCGCCGGCTTTCGGTCACACCGACGTCAACTCCCTCGAGAGCGACCTCACCATTCAGCACTCCGGCGAACCGATCGGTGAACGGATGACCGTCGGAGGCCGGGTGCTCGACGGCGAGGGTCGCCCGGTGCGGCACCAACTCGTGGAGCTCTGGCAGGCCAACGCCGGCGGTCGCTACGTGCACAAACGCGACCAGCACCCGGCTCCGCTCGATCCGAACTTCACCGGCGTCGGCCGCGTCATCACGGGCGACAACGGCGAGTACTCCTTCACCACGATCAAGCCGGGCCCCTACCCGTGGAAGAACCATGTGAACGCCTGGCGGCCGGCGCACATCCACTTCTCACTGTTCGGAACCGCGTTCACGCAGCGACTGATCACTCAGATGTATTTTCCCGGCGACCCGCTCTTCGCCCTCGACCCGATCTATCAGTCGATTGCCGACCCGGCTGCCCGCGCACGGCTCGTCGGAGCGTATGACCACAGCCTGAGCGTGCCCGAATTCTCGCTCGGCTACCGCTGGGACATCGTGCTCACCGGCCCGAAATCGACCTGGATGGAAAGCGAAGAAGCCCATGACTGATTTAGGCACCGTGCAGGACACCGTTCGCAACAACGTGCAGGCACCGGCCCTGCAGACGCCCTCACAGACGGTCGGCCCCTTCTACGGGTATGCCCTGCCCTACGAGCGCGGTCCTCAGCTCGTTCCCGGCCACCACCCGCACGCCATCCGCTTTCACGGCACGGTGACGGATGGCGCCGGGCAACCCATTCTTGATGCCCTGCTCGAAGTCTGGCAGGCAGACGAGACCGGAACCCTCGTGCAGAAGCTCGGCAGCTGTGACCGCGATGGCTTTACCTTCACCGGCTTCGGCCGCGCCCCGACCAGCATCGCCGGCGAATACACGTTTACGACCGTCAAGCCGGGTTCGGTTGCCGGTCGCGCGCCGTACGTCCTGGTGACCGTTTTCGCCCGCGGCGTCACCCACCACCTCTTCACCCGGGCGTATTTTCCCGAGGATTCCGCGCTGCACGCGAGCGACCCCGTTCTCACCACGGTGCCGGCCGATCGCCGCGGCACCCTGATTAGCATCGCCGAACCCGCCATCGCCGGAACGCCGTCGTACCGTTTCGACATCCGTCTGCAGGGCGAAAACGAGACCGTCTTCCTGGACTTCGATGCCTGAGGCCCTGGGCACGGACTTCGGTCTGCTGAGTCCGCTCGACGCGGGCACCCGGGCCGCCGCGCTGACCGGGGATCGGGCCTGGCTGCAGGCCCTCGTCGACACCGAGCTCGCTCTGACCCGCTCGCTCGTGGCGGCTGGTCTCGCCCCCGACTGGATGTTCCCGGTCTGTGACGCGCTGACGGATGCAGCCACTCTCGATCTGGCGGCCATCGCCGCGGCCGGACGTGGCGGCGGCAACCCCGTCATTCCGCTCGTGAAGCACCTGGCGGCGGCCGCCGAACGGCAGTACCCGGGCGCATCCGACCACATTCACGTGGGCGCAACGAGCCAGGACATACTCGACACGGCGGCCATGCTCGTCGGCAGCCGGGTCGCCGCGGAGGTTCACGCCCAACTCGCCGGGTTCGCCGGCGCCCTCGCCGGGCTCGCCAGAGACCACCGCGACACGGTCATGGCCGGCCGTACACTTGGGCAGCAGGCGTCGCCGACAAGCTTTGGTTTCGTCGCGGCCGGCTGGCTTGACGCCGTACTGGCGGCCAGCGCGCGCCTTGAATCGGTCACCGTAGGCCTGCCCGTGCAGTTCGGCGGTGCGGTCGGCAACCTGTCGGTGCTCACCGAAATTGCCCGCACCCGCCGCGCATCCGATCGCGCCCACGCCGACCGCGCCCACACCGACAACATCGTGCACGACGTGCTGCGCGATTTCGCCGGTCGACTCGGCTTGGCCGTTCCAAGCCTGGCCTGGCACACCAACCGGCTGCCGGTCACCGACCTCGGCTCCGCGCTGGCCGCCGCGATCGGCGTTGTGGGCTCTTTCGCCCTCGACGTCTCGGTACTCTCCCGTACCGAGATCGCCGAACTTTCCGAACGGCTCGGGGCGGGCGAGGGGGGTTCCTCCGCCATGCCGCACAAGCGCAACCCGGTCACGGCGGTTCTTGTCGTCGCGGCCGCCCGACAGGCGCCGGGCCTGCTGGCGACGCTGTATGGCTCCCTGCTGACAGAGGACCAGCGCCCGAGCGGGGCCTGGCACGCCGAGTGGCCGCCCCTGCGCGAGTTGGAACGCCTCGCCGTGGCCGCGGCGACCGGCGCCGCCTCGTTGGCCGACCGCCTCGATGTCGATGCCGAGCGGATGCGTGGCAACCTCGACCTGACTGACGGCCTCATCTTCAGCGAACGGGTCACAACGGTGCTCGCCGAGGCGCTCGGCAAGACCACCGCCTTCGGGCTGGTTCAGCGGGCCTCCGAGGAAGCCTTTCTTACCCACCGGCCCCTGCAGATCGTGCTCTCGGGCATGCTCTCCGCCGAGGGTGCCGATGAGTCCCTGCGGGCCCGCGCCTGGGCGGCCTTCGACTACGCCGGTGATCTCGGTCAGTCCGGCGCGGGCATCGACCGCGTGCTGGCCCGGCACGGCGCCGGCACACTACTCACCACCGTCGATACAGCAAGGATATCCAGACCATGAGCCATCCCACCCTGCTTTGCACGCTCGACCCGGCACTCAGCGGCGCGGGCGACGCACCCCTGCTCGTGCTGGGCCCCTCGCTGGGCACCACGACGGCCCTGTGGGCCGGCCTCGTTGCCACGCTCAGCCAGACCCACCGGGTGCTGCGCTTCGACCTGCCCGGCCACGGCATGAGCCCCGCCGCGACAGACGCCTTCACCGTGGCCGACCTCGCGGCCGCGGTGATCGACCTCGTCGACGCGGTCGGCGGCGGCGATTTTCACTACGCGGGCATCTCGCTCGGTGGTGCCGTCGGGCTGCAGCTCGCCCTCGACTACCCGCAGCGCCTGACGAGTCTCGCCGTGATCTGCTCCGGATCCGTCGTCGGCACGCCGGAGGGCTGGCTCACCCGCGCCGCCCAGGTGCGCGCGAGCGGCACCCCGGCCCTCATCGTCGGCAGCGCCGAACGCTGGTTCGCTCCGGGCTTTCTCGAGCGCGACCCGGGAAGCGGATCGGCCGCCCTGCACACGCTCATGGACATCGACGACGAGTCCTATGCACGCTGCTGCGAAGCGCTCGCCGGTTTCGATGTGACGGATGCCGTGGGCGGCATCCGCACACCGACCCTGCTGGTCGCCGGCGCGCTTGACCAGGTCATCTCGACCGCATCGATGCGGCAGCTCGGCGAGCGGATGCCCACCGCGCAGGTCGCCGAAGTGGCCGAGGCCGCGCACCTTCCCTCCCTCGAGCGCCCCGAAGCCCTCGCCGCGCTGCTGCTGCCGCTCATCGCGCCGACGCCGCTCGCCGCAGTGCTGAATACACCAGTGCTGAATACACCAGCGCCGAATACTCCCGTGCAGCGTGACAGCGTTTATGACGCCGGCATGGTCGTGCGGCGCGAGGTGCTCGGCGATGCGCACGTGGACCGGGCGACCGCGGCGATCACCCCGGAAACCGCCGATTTTCAGGATTTCATCACCCGCTACGCCTGGGGCGAGATCTGGACCCGTCCGGGACTTGATCGCCGCACCCGCAGTTTTCTCACGATCGCGGCCCTCGTCACCGGCGGCCATGAGGGCGAACTGGCGATGCACGTGCGCGCCGCCCTGACCAACGGGCTCAGCCGCGCCGAGATCAGCGAAGCGATACTGCACACCGCAATCTACGCCGGAGTGCCGGCCGCGAACGCGGCCTTCGCGATCGCCCGCGAGACCTTCGCCGATCTCGACGCCGCTGGTGCCGCTCTTCCGGCCGACCTGCCCGCCACGAACTAAGGACATCGTTCCATGGATAAGACTTTTTCTTCTGCGGCCGCCGCGGTTGCCGATATTCCCGATGGGGCGTCCATTGCCGTCGGCGGGTTCGGGCTGGTGGGGGTGCCGATCGTGTTGATTCGGGCGTTGCTCGCGCAGGGCACCACGGGCCTGCATGTGGTGAGCAACAACTGTGGTGTTGATGGTTGGGGCCTCGGTGAGTTGCTGCGTGAGGGCCGTATCAGCCGGGTCATTGCGTCGTATATCGGTGAGAACAAGGACTTCGCCCGCCGCTACCTCGGCGGTGAGCTCGAGGTAGAGCTGACCCCGCAGGGCACCCTGGCCGAGCGTCTGCGTGCCGGTGGTACCGGAATTCCGGCGTTCTTCACCGCGAGTGGGGTGGGCACCATGGTCGCCGAGGGCGGACTGCCGTGGCGCTACGGCCCGGATGGTGAGGTGGTGGTGTCGTCGCCGCCGAAAGAGACCCGGCTGATCTCGTCGCTGGGCAGTGAGAAGGAGTACGTGCTCGAAGAGGCGATCGTCACCGACTATGCCTTCGTGCGTGCCGCGAAGGGTGACCGGCACGGCAATCTGGTGTTCGAGAAGTCGGCTCGCAACTTCAACCCGGTGGCCGGTATGGCCGGCCGCATCACGATCGCCGAGGTCGACGAACTCGTCGAACCCGGCGAGATCGACCCTGACCAGGTGCATCTGCCCGGCATCTATGTGAACCGCATCGTGCAGCTCGGCGCAGCGGATGCCGCCGACCTGCCGATCGAGAAGACCACGACCCGGCCGCGCCCGGCATCCGCTGCCGCGACCGTGAATGGAGCGAACTGATGGCCCTCACCCGTAACCAGATGGCCGCGCGCGCCGCCCAGGAGCTCGCCGCGGATTCGTATGTCAATTTGGGCATTGGATTGCCGACGCTCATCCCGAACTTTCTGCCGGATGGTGTGCACGTCGTGCTGCACTCCGAGAACGGGGTGCTGGGGGTGGGCCCGTATCCGTGGGAGGGCGAGGCCGATCCGAAACTGATCAATGCCGGCAAGGAGACCGTGACCGTGAATGCGGGGGCGGCGTACTTTGACTCGGCGCAGAGCTTCGGCATGATTCGCGGCGGCATGATCGACGTTGCCGTGCTCGGCGCGATGCAGGTGAGCGTGGCCGGGGACATCGCGAACTGGGCGGTGCCGGGCAAGATGATCAAGGGCATGGGCGGTGCGATGGATCTCGTGCACGGCGCCGACACCGTGATCGTGGTCATGGAACATGTCACCAAGACCGGCGAACACAAGATCAAGACCGTCTGCGACCTGCCCCTGACCGGGAAGGCCGTGGTGACGCGCATCATCACCGACCTCGCCGTGATCGACATCACCCCCGAGGGTCTCGTGCTGAGTGAACTCGCGCCCGGCGTCAGCGTTGATGAGGTGCAGGCCGCGACCGAGGCGCCCCTGTTGGTGCCGGCCACGCCGCTGACCATTCGCACCATGATCGATCCCACCAGCACCGATGACGGAGTTGCCGCATGACGAGTACCAGAACCCCCACAGCCCTGCGCGAGGTCGTCATCTGTGAGCCGGTGCGCACCCCGATCGGCCGGTTCGGCGGCGCGTTCAAGACCGTCGCGCCGGCCGATCTCGCCGCGGCGGTCATCGCCGCGCTCATCGAACGCACCGGACTCGACGGCGCCTTCGTCGATGACGTGATCTTCGGCCAGGCCTACCCCACGGCCGAAGCCGCCCCGGTCGCCCGCGTCGCCGCCCTCAACGCGGGGCTCCCGGTCACCGTCGGGGGCGTGCAGGTCGACCGCCGCTGCGGCAGCGGATTGCAGGCCGTGCTCGACGCCGCGATGCAGGTGCAGACCGGGGTCAGCGACCTAGCGATCGCCGGCGGCGTCGACGTGATGAGTCAGGCTCCCTTCTATACCGTGGATTCCCGCTGGGGTGTCGGCGGAACGGCCGGAATGCTGCTGCGTGATGCGCTCGGCCGTGGCCGCGAAACCGCCGGCGGTCGCCGTTTTCCGGTGCCGGGCGGCATGCTCGAGACTGCCGAGAACCTGCGCCGCGACTACGGGCTCGGCCGTGAGGAGCAGGACCGCCTGGCGGTCGAATCGCAGCGCCGGGCGTTGGCATCCGTCGCCGCTGGCCTCTTCACCGACGAGATCGTGCCCGTCACCGTGCCCGGCCGCAAGGGCCCCACGATCGTCTCGGTCGACGAGACTCCGCGCGCGACGACGCTCGAGGCCCTCGCCGGCCTGAAGCCCATCCTCGGCAAAGCGGATGCCGCCGCGACCGTCACCGCCGGCAACGCGAGCGGGCAGAACGATGCGGCCGCGGCGTGCATCGTGACGACCCCGGAACGCGCCGCCGAACTCGGCCTCACCCCGCTCGTGCGCCTCGCGTCCTGGGCGCGCGCCGGCGTCGAGCCCAGCCGGATGGGCCTCGGGCCGGTGCCGGCGACGAAGCTCGCGCTCGAACGCGCTGGCCTGAGCCTGGCGGACATCGACCTGATCGAGCTCAACGAGGCCTTCGCCGCGCAGGTGCTCGCCGTCAGCCGGGAATGGAACTTCACCGACGCGGATTGGGAACGCACCAACGTGAACGGTTCGGGCATCTCGCTCGGGCACCCGGTCGGAGCGACCGGCGCCCGTATTCTCGCGACCGCCGCGCGGCACCTGCAGCGCACAGACGGTCAGTTTTTGCTCGAGACCATGTGCATCGGCGGCGGCCAGGGCCTCGCCGCCATCTGGGAACGCGTCTAACCCGACCCCTGCGCGCCCGCCGACCCCGGCTGCCGCGCCGCGTGGGCCTCCGGGCGCACCGTCGTTACGCGGGCGCAGGGTAGAACCTGCGCCCGCGTCGTGAACCGGTAGTTGTCAACCTGACTGAGACACGAGGTGGGTGTTGATGTCGGCGGGTGGGGGCAGTGGCGGGGCTCTTCGCTGCGCGGGTGTCTCGACCGGCTCGACAACCGGCGCCGCTGCGCCGCTGCGCGGGTGCTACGCCACCCTGCCGGGAAGTCGGGGTGGAGCTGCGCGGGTGCTGCGCCGCTGCGCGGGAGTTGCGCCACCCTGCCGGGAGGCCGGGGTGGAGCTGCGCGGGTGCTGCGCCGCTGCGCGGGTGGCACGCCTCCCGCGCAGCGGCGCACTACCCGCGCAGCTCCCGGCAGGGGGTGTGGGGGCGTTCGCTGCGCGGGGGTTGCGCCGGCGCCACGATGTGTCTCACGACCCTCATGGCAACTAGCGAACCTGCGCCCGACGCCACCCCACCGACACGGCCACCTTCACCCGTCCCGCGCCACTGGCCGCCCGTGCCCGTACCATTCGACGGTGTCTGACGCTCCGGCAGCCGATTCCGGTCCGGACATGGGGGTGTCAGCGCTGATCTTCCGTCGAATGGTACACACACACGGGCAGAGTTGAGGGCGGGACGGCCTGGGGCCGTCCCGCCCACGCGCGGTGTGTTGTGTGCGGCAGCTGGCGCGGGTTAGGGCACCATGGACGGCAGGTCCGAACCCTTGCTGGCGTTCTTGCGTCGCTGCACGAGACCGCGAAGCGGCGGCAGAATCAGTGCGCTGAGGGCGATCAGCAGCAGGATCACCGCGATCGGGCTCGTGAAGATGGATGCCCAGCCGTCGATGATCAGGGCGCGGCGCAGGTTCGATTCGGCCAGGGGGCCGAGGATAAGCCCGAGTACCGCCGGGCCGGCCGGAAACCCAAAGCGCAGCATGAACAGCCCGACCAGGCTCGCGATCATCATGGTGAACACGTCGAAGACGCTGTTGCTGACCGAGTACGTCCCCACCATGCAGAAGATCAGAATGATGACCCACAAGTACCGGCTGGGCAGTTCAAGCAGCTTCACCATGCCGCGCATGCGCAGCAGGCTGAGCACCAGGGTGAGCACGGTAGCGATCAGCATGATGGTCACGAGTGATGAGATCAGGTCGGGGTTCGTGCTGAACAGGGCCGGTCCGGGTTGAATTCCCCAGATCATCATGGAGCCGATCATGACCGCCATGACGGAGTCCCCAGGCACGCCGAGGGCCATCGTGGTGGCCACGCTGCCGCCGAGTGTGGCGGTGCTGGAGGTGTCCCCGGCGGTGAGTCCCTCGAATGATCCCTTTCCGAACTCTTCCTTGTGCTTCGAGGTCTTCTTGGCGTTGTCCCACGCGATGATGCCGGCAATGTCGCCGCCGACGGCGGGTACGAGGCCAACGACTGAACCGGTCACGGCGCCGATACCCATCGGCTTGGCGAGGCGGCGCATGAGCTGGGCGTCGGGCATCCACTGGCCCATCTGGGTGACGGGCTTGGCGTGATGCTGTTTGTGCCGGGTGATGATCTGGTTGAGTACCTCGGCGACGCCGAAGAAGCCAATGATCACGGCGATGAAGGGGATGCCGCCGTTGAGCTCGAGGATACCGAAGGTGAACCGCGGGTCGCCCGTGATCGGATCGCGGCCCACGGTCGAGAGTACGAGACCGAAGGCTCCCGCAGCGAGACCCTTGATGATGCGGCCCGAGGAGACTCCGACCATCATGGTGAGTCCGAAGACGACCAGGGCGAACATTTCCGGCGGACCGAACTGCATGGCGAAAGCCGACAGCGGAACCGCGGCGATCGCGAGGATCGCGATGCCGAAGATCATGCCGACGGCCGAGCCGAAGGCCGAGGTCGTCAGCGCGAGCCCCGCCTTGCCCTGCAGGGCGAGCGGATATCCGTCAAAGGTCGTCGAGATCGAGGACGGCGTTCCCGGCGTGTTCAGCAGGATCGCCGGCACCCGGTCGCCGAACTGTGCGGCCACATAGATGGTCAGCAGCACGGCAAGGCCCTGTGTGGGCTCCAGCGTCAGCGTGAATCCGCTGGCCAGGGCGATGGCCATGGTGGCCGTGACGCCGGGGAAGGCGCCGACCAGCATGCCGATGCAGATACCGAGAACGATATAGATCAGGGTGTCGGGCTGCAGAACGGCCAAAATGCCGTCGGTGACCGGGGACGCAAGAATGTTGATCATAGGGGAACCCGCAATACCAGAACGAAGAGGATGTGGAGGATGACGGACACGAGGGCGGGGAAAGCGAGCACCGCTTTCCAGCCCCGGGCCCCGTAGAGCGCGGTCAGCGCCAGGGAGACGACGAAGGTGATCAGCCAGAACTGCAGAACGTTCCAGAGCAACACGTAGCCGACCAGCAGCATGGCCGTGGCGCAGAATCTGCTGACGCCCCAGCCGTTGAGCGGATCAGGGATGTCGGCGGGGCGTACGCCCCGCAGCACGTTGACGAAGACGAGCAACGCCCCGAATACGATCAGGCTGTAGCCGAGCATGGACGGCCAGAACGCCGGCCCCAGCTCGACTCCGACCTGGGAATTGATGTCCTGGGCAAAGACCAGAACACCGATTCCGAAACCGATGCAGGTCGCCACGGGAACGAGTTCCCGCAGGCGATACGACCGGCCCGTCACGAGAGCGTCCGACACGGTCGGCAGAGCTGTCGGCTGGCCGACTGACGACTGACTTTCGACTGACGACTGAGCCGTCACGATGATCTCTTTCACGAGTGGATGGCCCTAGTCGCCCTGCGCGAGTTCAATCCACGGGCCGTAGCGTACGGCTTCCTGCTCGATGAAGGTGGACATCTCGGCCGAGTCACGCTGGAACGGCAACTGGTTGGCCGCTTCCATGATCTTGATGTAGGCCGGGTCGTTCACGGCCGTGGCGAGTGCGCTCGAGAGAGCCTGCACGATGTCGTCGGGGGTTCCGGCGGGCGCCATGACGCCGATCCAGGACGCATTCTGCAGGTCGATGCCCTGCTCCTTTGCCGTCGGCACATCGGGGTTGTTCGGGTCGCGCTCGTCCGTCAGCATGGCCAGGTAGCGCAGCTTGCCGGCATCCACCTGAATCTTCTGGTTGCCGATTCCGTCCGTTGAGAAGTCCACGTCACCGGCGGCTGCTCCCGCAACCGCGGGGGCCGAGCCGTCGTAGGGAACGTTCTTCAGTTCGATCCCGGCCAGCTCCTGAAAGCCCTGAACGGTCGAGTCCCAGACGGACCCGACTCCCGGGCTCGAGAAGGTGACGTCGCCCGGGTTGGCTTTCGCGTCGGCGATCAGGTCCTGCAGGCTCTCGTAGGGGCTGTCGACGGGAACCGCGATGGCGCCGGGGCCCGATGACGCCTGGCCGATCGGAATGAAGTCACCCGGATCGACGTCATAGTTCTGGAACTGCAGGATGGCGACCTCGACGCCCATCACGGCCAGGCTGTAGCCGTCGGGATCCTGGTCCTTGAGCCAGTTGTACCCTACGGAGCCGTTGGCGCCGGGCCGGTTCTCGACGATGATGCTCGCGCCCAGGTCGGCCTCGAGCAGCGGAGCCAGGCTGCGTGCGGTCAGATCGCCCGAGCCGCCTGCTGACCAGGGCACGACGAGGCGGATGTCCTGGGATGGATATTCGCCGTCGGCGGCCTGTTGGCCCGAGGCACATCCGGTCAACGCCAATACGGTAACGGCCCCGAGGGCCAGTGAACGAAGCTTGTTTTTCACGCGCTATTCTCCTTCGAATATTGCAGTCATCGACCCTCGAGGGTCGGAAAGTGCGGTGTGTTCTGCTGTGAACCGTCAGCCCGGTGAGGCATTTTGTGCGCTAGACGCACATTTGTGCGTTACCGGGCTGATCACGTAATCTAGCCCACTACGCGGCCCCATCGCAAACGTCACAGGCCGCCAGTCGTGAGCAGTGACGCTCGCGCAGCGGTTCACGATCCGAGAGGCAGAACCATGAGCGCCATCCGAAAATCCTTTTTAGTGGGCCTGATCGGCGAGGGAATTACCCACTCGCTGTCGTCACCGCTGCATGAACGTGAAGCCGAGCACCACGGGTTGAGCTACGTGTATCGACCCGTCGATCTGACGGCCATCCGGCGACCCGCCGAGGATGTCGGCGACATTCTTCACGAAGGCCGTGACCTGGGATTCGATGCCTTCAACATCACCCACCCGTGCAAGCAGCTCGCCCTGCCCTACCTCGATGAGGTGTCAGCGGATGCCCGCCGCCTTGGTGCTGTGAATACAGTTTTGATCAGGGAAAACAAGTTCGTTGGACATAACACCGACCACTCCGGTTTCGGCTCAGCACTCGCCGCCGGTCTGCCCGGTGCCGACCTCGCATCCGTCGTGCAGATCGGGGCAGGGGGAGCAGGGGCGGCCGTCGCTTACGCCCTGCTGAAGGCTGGCGCGATGACACTCACGCTTGTTGACGTGGATGCCTCCCGCGCCGCCGATCTGGCCACCCGGCTGGGGCAACTCTTTGCCGATCGAACGGTTCTCGCCGTGCCTCCGACTGCGCTCGCGACGGTTGTGGCGGCGGCCGATGGTCTCGTCAACGCAACCCCGATCGGCATGCACTCTCACCCGGGATGTCCGATCGACGTGAATCTGCTGCGCGCCGATCTGTGGGTGGCGGACGTCATTTACCGACCGGTGCGCACCGAGCTGGTCGTGGCGGCCGAGGCCGCGGGCTGCCGGGTGCTCGACGGTGGCCACATGGCCGTCGGCCAGGCGGTCGATGCCTTCGAACTCATCACGGGCATCGTGCCGGATGCCGCACGCATGCGGCGCCACTTTCTGGAGCTCATCGCACGCGGGGAGTGACAAGCGTCTAACGTCAAGACGAGCACGTTTCCGGCACGACCTTCCAGCGCACGACTACCCGAGCAGAGGCCCACTATGGCGATGGTTACCACCGATGACCAGTCCGGCCCGGAACGGCCGGACTACTTCGTGCGATCGGCCGAAATGACGCTGGCCGTTTTGCTCGCGTTCACGGCGAACGAGCCACGCCAGACGGTCACGCAAATCGCGGATAAGACCGGCGTCAGCCGGGCGAGGGCGCGGCGCTTTCTGCTGACCCTCACCGATCTCGGGTATCTGCGCAGCGACGGCAAGAGCTTCGAGCTGACTCCGCGAACCATGGACATCGGGGCTTCGTATCTGGCCAACCTCAGCCTGCCGCAGGTTGCCGACGAGCACCTCAAGCGGCTGGCCGTCGAGCTGAACGAGACGACATCGCTGTGCATCCTCGACGGGCCCGACGTGGTGTACGTGGCCAGAATCGCGGCACCGCGGCTGCTCGGGGTCTCCGTGAACGTCGGCACCCGGTTTCCGGCGTGGGCGACGTCCATGGGTCGGGTGCTGCTCGCGAGCCTTCCGGAGGCCGTTCGGGAGAGCTACTTCGCGTCGCTGACGCTGCAGGCCTTCACCGAACACTCCGTGACGAGCATTGACCAGCTGCGAGTCGAGGTTGAGCACGCTGCGGTGCATGGCTGGTCGCTTGTCTCGCAGGAGCTGGACGACGGGTTGCGAGGAGTCGCCGTGCCGGTTCGGCGCGGAACCCAGGTCATCGCCGCCGTCAACGTCTCGCTGCAATCCCACCGGGTGTCGGCGGGCAGCATCGAGGCATCCGTCGTGCCCCTGCTGCAGAAGGCCGCTCTCGCGATCGGTGACGACTTCGGTGGCCGACGAGGTGGCGTGCGTTCATAGCGGGATGCGCTGAGCGACCCCGGTCACAGCCGCGGTCTGGGCCGCCTCGATGAGCGCGAGGGTGGCTGCGGCATCGGACACGGACACGAGTGGCACGGCCTCTCCGCGAACGACCGCGACGAAGTGCCGCAGCTGATTCGTGTAGGAATCACCCGTGCCTGTCGCGTCGAAGCTCAGGCTGAGCGGATGCGTCCAGTCCGCGGCGATGCCGTCTGCTCGTCCTGGGTGGGAAAAGTGAGCCATCTGCGGAAAGGCCAGGGAACCGCGGGTACCGGCGATTGAATAGCAGGACACCGACGGGTTGAAGGGGTAGGTCGGATCGTCCTCGGTGTTCTGGTCCCAGCCCCATGGGGACACGGCGGCGTCGGAGATGAGAAAAGACCCGAGGGCGCCGTTCTCGAACTCAAAGATGACGCTCGCGGTTTCCTCGACCTCGTGGCCGCGCAGGGCGTTGCTCGTCGAGGCCTGAATTGACACGATCTCGCCGCACAGGTGTCGCAGCAGATCGAGGTCGTGCACGAGATTGATCAGCATCACCCCGGCCCCCGCTGACCGGTGCCACCGCTGCTCGAAGTAGGAATCAGGCTTGCGCGTGAGCCAGAGGCCGTTCACGGCCACGATGCGGCCGAGCCCGCCCGAGGCGATCAAACTCCGTGCGGCACTGACCGCCGGGTGGTGACGGCGGTGGTGACCCACCAAAATCGGTGTCGCGCTCGCGGCGGCGGCCGCCGCGAGCAGCCGGGCCTCGGCAAAGTTGATCGCCACCGGCTTCTCGAGCAGCGCGGGGACCCCCGCCGCCAGGCAATCGAGTGCCGTTTCGACGTGGAAGGAGTTCGGGTTGGAGATGATGACCGCGTCGAGTCCGGTCATCGCCAGCAGGGCGTGGTGGTCACTGAAGTGGGGCACGCCGAATTCGTGGGCGGCCGCATCGCTCACCGGGTCCGCACACCCGACGAGCTCGGCCTGTTCCTCCCGCGCGATGATGCGGGCGTGGGTGCGGCCCATCGCCCCGCCGCCGATGATGCCCACCCGCACCGGTGCACGAGCGGATGCTGCGGGTGCCACTATCGGTTCGCTCTCGGTTCGAGCGTGGCTGCGGGGGCCAGCGAGCCGTCGTCCTCGTACCGGGTGACGCCCGCGAGATCACGGCCGGCGATGTAGCCGAAGGTCATCGCCGGGCCCAGGTTGATGCCTCCGGCAGGGTAGTGGCCGCCCATGACATTGGCCTGGTCGTTGCCGGCCACATAGAGCCCCGCGAGCGGAGCGCCGGCGGCATCGAGAACCCGGGAGCGGGCATCCGCTTCGAGGCCGGCAAAGGTGCCGAAGCTGCCGGGGAGAATTTTCACGGCGTAGAACGGACCCTTCGCGAGTGGGGCCAGGGAGGCGTTCGGACCCACGGTGGGGTCGCCGCCGTAGCGGTTGAAGCCGGTTTCGCCGCGTTCGAAGTCGGGATCGACCCCGCGACGAGCGTTGTCGTTGAACCGGGCCACGGTGCCGACCAATGTCGGGGCGTCGATGCCGCATTTTCTCGCGAGTTCCTCGATCGTGCGGCCGCGGATCAGGTATCCGCTGCGCAGATACGGGAACAGCGGCACGGGCAGCGGCTTGGCCATGCCGAGCGGGTAGCGGCGCACGAACGTCGCGTCGGCGATCAGCCAGGACTCGAGAGGCTTGTCGGCCGGCACCGTCTCGACCATCGCCTGCACGTAGTCGTAGTAGCCGTTCGCCTCGTTCACGAAGCGCTTGCCGCTCTGCAGAACGCCGATGCTGCCGGGCTTGGCGCGGTCGGCGATGTGCGGGAAGACGCCGACCCGGCCGCTGCGGTACGGCACGAGGGAGACCGGGCACCAGGCGGCGGGGGAGGCCAGATCGGTTTTGAGGTGCCCGCCGACCGACTCTCCGAGGCTGATGCCGGCACCGTCGGCGGTGGCCGGGGCGAGCGTCCAGTGCTCCCGGCCGGTGGGCGTGTGCGGAAAGTGCTCGGCGCGTCTGGCCACGTCGTTCGGAAATCCGCCGGTCGCGAGCACGACCCCACGGGCGGCCAGAATAGTGCGCTGGCCCGTCGGGGAGTCGACGACGGCCCCGGTGACGCGGCCGGTGTCATCCGTCAGCAGACGCACGGCCGGGGTCGACACGCGAATGTCGACGCCCAGATCATCGGCGGACTTCATGAGCCGCCCGGTGAGCGCGGTGCCGTTGACGAGCTGCATGCCGGTGCGGTGCAGCAGCAGGTCGATCAGGTGAAAGCCGACGCGCCAGCCGGAGTGCACGAGGGATTTCAGGTCGCCGCGAAAGGCGGTGAGGAAGGCGCGCAGGTCGGGACCGGCCATGATGCCCATGCCGAGAAACGAGGTCTCGTAGAGCTGGGGCCGCAGCTTGGCGCGCAGCTGCGGCGAGAAACGGCGGGCGTTGATGGGTTTGGGGGCGACCGAACGGTGGCCGGTGCCGGCGCCCGGGGTCTTGCCGTAGACGTCGTGCACGCTGCTGCCGGGTACGAATTGCAGGGAGGTCTGCGTGTGGAAGAAGCCGACCATGTGCGGGGCGGCCTCGAGGAAGGCGTCGACCTTGTGCTCCTGGTAGGTCGCCCCGAGGCGGTGCCGCAGGTAGGTGCGAAATTCATCCACGCTCTCGTTCACCCCGGCGGCCCGCGCGAGGGGGTTGCCCGGCGTCCACATCCAGCCGCCCGACCACGATGTCGCTCCGCCGCAGACCGCGGCGCGTTCGACGACGATCACGTTGAGGCCGTGGTGGGCACTCGTGACCGCCGCCGACAGCCCGCCGGCCCCTGAACCGATGACGAGCACATCGCACGTGTCGACCGGATGCTCGATGGTGGTCGGATGCTCGGTGCTGGTCGGCGGGGGAGTTCTGTTCTTGTCAGCGTTCGTCACGATGTCTGCCTTCACGTCATTGTTGAGGGGCGTCCCAGAGTATGTAATATCAGCACATAATCATTGATTTGCAAGTATGATTTCGACTATATGGCCCCGTCGGCCCGCGAGGGAAGCGCGCGGCGCAAAATCATCGACGGGAGACTCATGGAACTCAGATGGATCGAAGCCTTTATCGCCGTGGCGGAAGAGCTGCATTTCGGTAGGGCGGCAGAGCGGATGCGCATGGCCCAATCGCCCCTGAGCCAGACGATTCTCAAACTCGAGAAAGACCTCGGCACCTCGCTGTTTGACCGCAATACCCGGACCGTGGCCCTGACCGCTGCCGGCCACGCCTTTCTGCCGCACGCCCGCCGCGTGATCGATGATCTCGATCTCGCCCGCCGCGCCTCCCGTACCGCGACCGCCGGGGTCTACGGCCACGTCAACCTCGGCTTTTCCGGGGCGCTCAATCACCTCACCCTGCCGCCACTGACGCGGGCCGTGCGCGAGCGCTACCCCGATATCTCCCTGACCCTGGTCGATCGGATCGTGACGAGCGATGCCGTGCAACACCTCGGACACGGCACCCTCGACCTGTCGTTCGTCGGCCTGCCCATGAACGCCCCCGGAATCGCAAGTCGGGTCATCTCGAGAGAAGCCCTGGGCGTGACCCTCTACGCCGACCACCGGCTCGCCGGGGAGCGCGACATTCTGCTGTCCGACCTCGCCAACGACGACTTCGTGGCGATGCCGCTGAACCGGGGCTCGGCGAATCGGGAGTCGATGATTCACGCCTGCCTCGACGCCGGATTTCGCCCGAACATCGTGCAGGAGGTCATCGACCCCTTCATGGTGCTCTCCCTGGTCGCCGCCGGTGTCGGGGTGAGCCTGATGCCCGTCGGGGTCTCGTCGATCATTCCCTCGGGAGCGCTCTTCGTGCCGCTGCGAGGAACTCCGCCCATCTTCGAGGCCGGCCTGGCCTGGGCGCCGAGCAACGTGTCGGCCGCCCTGAACATCGTTCTCGCCGTTGCCGAGGAGGTGCTGCCGACCCCCGCGTGAGCTGATCCACGCCGTTTATGCTGCTTTCCGTCTTGGTCATGGTGCCATTTAGTGTTGGACGCCACTCAATCGAACTGGCAGTGTCAGGACCAACACACCAGCAGCGTGGCCGGTTGTCATCGGTCGACCTGTTCATTGACGCCACTTCATTGACGCCACTTCATTGACGCCACGCGGCACCAGGAAACGGACCCCTCACATGGCAACCTTCGCAGTCACCTATCGCTACGGCTCAGACACGGCCCCGGCCCGAGATCAGCACCGTCCCCGACACGTCGATTTTCTCCAGCGACACTTCGACGACAAGCGCCTGCTGCTGAGCGGTCCCTTCGGCGCCGACGAGCAGCCGGGTGCCGAACTGATCTGGACCGCCGCGACCAAGGCCGAACTTGAATCCCTCCTCGACCAGGATCCGTTCAGCGTGAACGGGCTGATCGCCGCACGTGAAATACGCCAGTGGAACATCTTCTTCGGCGCCGCGATGGTGGGCGCCTGATGCTCGCAGCGTGCACCGTCTCCCGCGAGACCATCGAGTACCAGCAGCTGGCCGAACCCGCAATCGCCGCCGCGCATGCCCTCGTTCGGGTGCATCACGTCACCCTGTGCGGCACCGACCTGCACATCTGGGAGGACGACTACGCGACGGAGCTGCCCATCGTGCAGGGGCACGAATTCGTCGGCATCATCGAGGGCCTTCCGGTCGGGGCGCCGGAAGGGTGGGCGATCGGTGATCGGGTAGCGGTATCGCCGGTGTTCTCCTGCGGCACCTGCTACGCCTGCAGCATCGGTCGCACCAACGCCTGTGCGGACATTTCCGTGTACGGCTGTTACGAAGACGGCGCCCTCGTCGAGCTGATCAACGTGCCCTTTGACAAGCTGCACCTGGTTCCTGCCGATCTGCCGCTGCATATCGCCTCACTGTGGGAACCGATGAGTATCGCGATGCAGGCCGTCAACCGGTCGCATCCGGTGCGGGGCGAAAAGGCCGTCGTGCTGGGCTGCGGCCCGATCGGACTGTTGGTCACGCTGTACCTGACCGATCTCGGCGTCGACGTGCTCGCCGCCGACACCCTGACGGGCCGCACCGACTTCGCCCGCCAGTTCGGCGCGCAACAGACGATGCTCGTCGACCCGGCCCGGGACTTTCCCACCGCAGAGCAGACCCCGACCCTTGACACCTTTACTCGCGGGCAGGGCCCGTCGCTTGTGTTTGAGGCCACCGGCATGCCCTCCTCACTCGGCAACGCCCTGCGCATGGTCGCGACGGCGGGCCGGGTCGTTGCCGTCGGCATCTCCGACCGGGAGGTCGCGCTGTCGATGCGCACCGTGCCGGTCAAGGAAATCGACCTGATCGGCAGCCGCAACAGCCTCAACCTCGTCGATGCGAGCCTCGAAATCCTCAGCCGCCACCCCGAGCAGGCCGCTGCCCTGGTGACGCACCGGTTTCCGTTCGAAGACCTCGGCACCGCCTTCGAAACCATGAGGTCCCGCACCGAGCTCGTGGGCAAGGTCGCCATCGACATGCCCGGAGCGCGAGCGTGATCACGACACCGCTGCCCCGGGTGCAGGCCAGCTACGACGTCGTTGTGATCGGCAGCGGGGCGGCCGGGCTGGTCGCCGCCCTGCGCACAGCGGATGCCGGACTGAGCGTGCTCGTGCTCGAGAAGGCCGAGCGTCTGGGCGGCACGAGCGCGATCTCGGGCGGCGTGATGTGGGCACCGGACAGCCACCTGATGCACGACGCCGGGTTCGCGGACTCGGCCGCCGCCGCAGCGGACTATCTGCGGGCGGCGACGAACGGCTCCATGCCGGAGTCGGAGATCGACTGGTACGTCACGCAGGCGCCGCGGGCCGTGCGCTATCTCGCCGACAACACCCGGGTTCGGCAGTTGCCGCTGGCCCGGCCCGATTACCACCTGGAGTGGCCGGGAGCCGCCGCAGCCGGGCGCGGCCTCGACAACGCCGTCTTCGACCCGGCCGAATTTTCCGGCCTCGCCGAGACGATTCGCGAGGCGTCGTACTTTCCCCCCATCAGCATGGGGGAGCGCGACGACCTGCGCGGCGCCCCCATCGATGCCGAGCTGCTGCACGAACGCACCCAGGCCGGAATCCGCACCATGGGCGGCGCGCTCGTCGGATCACTCGTCGCGTCGGCCCTCGACCGCGACATCGATCTCGTGCTGCAGGCTCGCGTGACGGGCCTGCAGCCTGAGGGGGACCGCTGGCGGCTGGTCATCGACGGTGGCGCGCACTCCGTGCACTCGGTGAGCGCCGACCAGTCTGTCAGCGCCGGGCAGGTCGTGATCGCCTCCGGTGGCTTTGAGTGGAACAGGCAGTTGCGTGAGGCGCTGCTGAGCGCGCAGATCACCCCGATCAGCGCCCCGAGCAATGAGGGTGACGGCCTCGTGCTCGGGCTGTCGGTCGGCGCCGGCCTGAGCGACGCCACCTCGATTTGGGGCGTTCCGGTCATCGCTGCCCCCACCCAGAACTACGACGGCCACCCCTCGGGGCGCATGGCGAACGTCGAGATGACGCTTCCGGGGTCGATCACCGTCAACGCACGCGGCCGGCGATTCGTCAACGAGGCCCTGAACTATCACGACCTCACGCGGGTGTTCTCGAACACGAACCCGGCGACCGGCCGCCCCGCGAATTCTCCGGCCTGGCTGATCTTCGACAGCGGGTATCTTGATCGCTACCCCGTCGCGGGGTCGACGCCGGGCCAACCCGAGCCGTGGATGCTCACGGCCGACACTCTCGCCGGGCTCGCCGAACTCTGCTCGATCTCCCCGGAGGGGCTCGTGCAGACCGTCGTTCGCTTCAACGCCGGCGCCGACCTCGGCCGGGACGACGACTTCGGCCGCGGTGCCACCGCGCAGGACCGCTATCTGGGCGACCCGAACAACCTGCCCAATCCCTGCCTCGCACCGCTCGTCTCGGCGCCCTATTATGCCGTTCCGATCCGGGCCGGAGTGCTCGGAACCGCGGGCGGGCTGCGCGCCAACGAGCACGGCCAGGTGCTGACCCACGCCGGAGACCCCATCAGCGGACTCTTTGCCGCGGGCAACTGCTCCGCAACGGTGTTCCACGACGCCTATCCCGGGGGTGGCGCCACCCTCGGGTCCGCCATCACGCGCGCCTTCGCCGTGGGCGAATTTCTCGCCGCTCACTCCACGCACTAATCCACCCTGCGCCATTTCATCCTGCGCCATCCACACCTGAAGGACTGCCATGTCAACGCCGACACAAGCACCACCCGTCACACCAACCTCACCCGTCCCGGCCAACACCAAGGCCCGGCGGGCGGCACTCGCCGCCTTTCTCGGGGGGACGCTCGAGTACTACGACTATTTCATCTACGCCGCCGCATCCGCTCTCATTTTCGGTGAGATCTTCTTCGCCGATTCCGGCACCACCGGCACGATGCTCTCCCTCGCCACCTTCGGTGTGGCCTACGTCGCACGGCCGTTCGGCGCCGTGATCCTCGGCCACTTCGGAGACAAGTACGGGCGCAAGAAGATCCTGATCGTCACGCTCTCGATGATGGGATTCTCGACCTTTCTCATCGGCTGTCTGCCCGACTACGACTCGATCGGGTATTTCGCGCCGATGCTGCTCGTGGTGCTGCGGCTCGCGCAGGGCATCTCCGCCGGCGGTGAAACGGCCGGCGCGAGCTCACTCACCGTGGAACACGCTCCCGCCAACAAGCGCGGCCTGTTTGCGAGCTGGATCATGAACGGCATCTCGGCCGGTCTGATTCTCGCGAGCCTCGTCTTCATTCCGATTGCCGCGATGCCCGACGACGTGCTCTACAGCTGGGGCTGGCGCATCCCGTTCTGGTCGAGCGCCATCGTGCTGCTCGTCGCCTACTTCGTGCGCCGCGCCGTGGAAGAACCGGAAATCTTCGCCGACGTGCAGGTGAACAACGACACCGCCAAGATCCCGATCGTGGCCCTGTTCCGCGATGACTGGCGTGGCGTGCTGCGCCTCGCGGCCTGCTCGCTGTTCACCATGGTCAACGCCATGGTCACCGTCTTCGCCCTCGCCTACGCCACCGGCACCGTCGGACTCGACCGCTCGATGATGCTCGGTGTGGCGGTGGCCTGCAACGTACTCGCCCTCTTCACGCAGCCGTTCTCCGGCTGGCTCTCCGACCGATTCGGGCGCCGCCCGGTGTTCATCGTTGGCTGCCTCGGCTGTGCGGTGTTCATCTTCGCCTACTTCTCGGCCATCGCCACCGGTAACTGGGTACTCATCTTCGGTGCCGGGCTCGTTCTGACCGGCATCTTCTACAGCATGCCCAACGGCATCTACCCGGCCTTCTTCACCGAGATGTTCCACGTGAAGGTGCGCTATACCGGCATGGCCGTCGGCCTGCAGATCGGCCTGGTCTGCGCCGGCTTCACCCCGCTGCTGGCCACGGCCATGGTCGGTGGCGTCGCCGAGAACTGGGCACCGGTCGCCTGGCTCACCGCCATCATCTGCGTGGTCTCGGCGATCGCCGCGTTCACGGCGCGGGAAACCTACCGCACCCCCCTCGCGGAGCTCGGGGTGCGCAAGTCGCACGCCCCGAGCACCGTCCGGGTGCGCTAGGCCACGACCCGTCTCACCCCTGCTTGTCAGCCCCGCCCGTTTCAGCCTGTAAGGAGTCTCACATGACCGCACGACCGATCGGAATTGCCCACCTGACCCTGCTCGACCTCACCCCGCCCGAGATGGTGACGACAGCTGCAGCCGCCGGTTACGATTTCGTGGGCATCCGGGTGAAGGCCGCGACCGCGGGTGAGACCCCGTTCCCGATGGAGCCAGGTTCGGTCATGTCGAAGGAGACCCAGCTGCGACTGGCCGACACGGGCCTCACCGTGCGGGACATCGAGTTTCTGACCCTGGACGCACACGTCACCGCCGACGATTGGCTGCCGGCGCTCGCCGCGGGAGCCGCCCTCGGAGCCAGCACGATCAGCGTCGTTGGCGCGGATCCCGACCGGGGCCGGCTGCTCGCGACGCTCGCGCTGCTCGTCGAGCACGGCAGGGAATTCGGTATTCGGCCCACGCTCGAGCCGATCAGTTACCAGCCGGTTTCGACGGTCGAGGAGGCAGCCGAGCTGGCCAGGGCGACCGGCGCTGCCGTGCTGCTCGACCCGCTGCACATTCAGCGCGGCGGCAACACGGTCGACCAGGTTCGTGCTCTCGAGGCGTCGCTCGTGCCGATCCTGCAGCTCTGCGATGCACCGTTCGACACCCCGGCGCACCTCGACGTGCCGACCTTTCTGCCCCGCGGCATGACGACCAACGGGTCTGTGCTGCAGCTCGAGGCGCGGGCGGTGCGGTTGCCGGCGGGCACCGGCGGCCTGCCGCTGGCCGAGCTGCTCGGCGCGGTCGCGCCAGAGACACCGCTCAGCGTCGAGGTGCCCAACGGTCACCTGCGAGCGACACTGGATGCCCTCAGTTTCGCCCGGCTGAACCGGGAGGCCGTTGACCGGCTTCTCGAATCCCTGACCGTGCCCGCGGTCTAGGGCGATCATGTCGATCACGACGGATGCCGCACCCACCACCACGCTCGTCACGATGCCGCTGCAGCTCGGCCAGGTGCGGCTGAAAAACCGGCTGGTCTCGGCCCCGATGGAACGCAACTACTGCGACACCGAGGGGCACCTCTCCCGGCAATATAAGGAGTACCTGCTGGAGCGCGCGCGGGCCGGTGTCGGGCTGGTTTTCACCGAGGCGACCTATGTGCGCGCCGACGGCAAGGGCCGCACCCATCAGCTCGGCGCCCATGATGACTCCTGCATCGCGCCACTCGCCGACCTGACCGCGGCGATGCACGCCGAGGGTGCCCTCGTGGGCTGTGAACTCAATCACGGCGGGCGCACCGCCCAGAGTCGCATCTCGGGCTCTCCCAATCTGGCTCCGTCGGCAATTCCGTGCGCGATCGCGGGCGGTGAGGTGCCCAAGGAAATGACCGAGGCCGAGGCGCTCGAACTGGTCGAGGCCTACGCCGCGGCGGCCCGGCGCTGTGTGCGCGCCGGAATCGACGTGCTCAGCATTCACGGCGGGCACGGCTACCTCGTTCACCAGTTCATGTCGCCGCTCTACAACCACCGCACGGATGCCTTCGCCGATCCGGTGCACTTTCTCAACCTGGTCATCGAGGCCGTGCGGGCGGCGGCGCCCGGGCTGGCCGTGGGCCTGCGATTCTCGGCGGTGGAAGGCACTCCCGGAGGTCTCGACGCCGACGCGACCTTCGCGATCATCTCTCGTGCCCGGCTGTCTCAGCTCGACTTTCTCGACGTCTCCGCCGGCAGCTATGAGGCCGGGGAGTGGATCGTGCAGTCGGGGGAGTGGCAGCCCGGGTTTCTGCGCGAAGCGGCCGAACGGTATCGCGTATTCGGACTGCCGATCGGCATGGCCGGGCGCATCAACTCACCCGAGGTCGTCGAAGACCTGCTGCAGGCCGGGGCCGTCGACTTCGTGAGTCTCGGGCGCGCCCTGCACGCCGACCCGGACTTTGCCCGCGCCGCCCTGGAGGGTGGCAGCTACCGCCCGTGCATCGCCTGCAACGTCTGCATCGACAATCTGGGCGACGGCCAGGTCGGCTGCACCGTCAACCCGGGCGTCGGCCGCGGCACGGTTCCCGTTCCCCTGCCGCGGGTGCGGCCTGGCGTGTCGGTGCTCGTAGCCGGTGCCGGGCCGGCCGGTCTCACCGCGGCACGCGATCTCGCGATCGCGGGCGCCGCCGTGACGCTCGTCGACCCGGCGAACGACATCGGTGGCCAGATGGCTCTCGCGGCGACGATGCAGTCCACCCCCGACTTTCATCGTTTTCTCGACTGGTCTCGCGCCGAGCTTCAGCGGCTTGGAGTGCGCGTGCAGCTCGGCAGCTCGGTCGACGAGGTGCTGGCCGCGCAGCGGGCGGGCGGGCACGAGCCACAGGGCATTATTCGGGCGACCGGCGGCGAACGACCGGCCGTGCCGCACTCGGGGGGCTCGGCTGCCGGTGCGCCGATGGTGGTCGAGGTTCGAGACTGGCTCCGACGCGGTGAACCCACGCCGCAGGCCTGCACGGTCTGGGGCGCAGACGCGGTGGGAATGTCGGTGGCCGACACGCTCGCGTCGCGTGGGGCATCCGTTTTGCTCGTGGGAAGTGAGACCGAGATCGCGCTCGAATCTGGGCGACGGGCCAAGATTCTCGCCGTTCCCCGGTTGCGTGCCAACCCGCAGGTGCGCATTGTGCTGGGGGCAACCGTCACCGCGATCGAAGCAGACCGGCTGCAGGTCTCGGTCGATGGTGGCGCCCCGCAGTGGCTCGACGCGCCAGGGCCGGTGCTGGTGTCGCACGGGGTGCTGCAGAACGGGGATCTGCACACCGAGGACGGGGTGACGCCCGTGGCCACCGAGGCGTTCGCCGCGAGCAAGCCCGCCGGGTCGCCGTCGACCATTCGCTTCGCCATTCAATCCGGAACGGATGCGGCCCGGCGCCTCGGAGCGCTGCTCGGCTAGCGCTGCTCGGCTCGGGGCAGTGGTTTCCTCCAAAGCCAGTGGTGACAATCCCTAAATGAGGGTAGACCTTTCGTTTCGGGGCCACTATCGGGGCATACCGTCGGCATCTGTGGGTCCGGCGGATGTTATCGATACTGGAGTAGAGCCAATGAAATCGAACAGTCTGAGGTGCGGCACTCTCGCGGCACTGATGTTGAGGGCCGTGTTGCTGGGGGCCCTGTTCACGGCGGGTGGGCTGCTGACCGCGGGCGGGGCATCCGCGGCGCAGCCAGCAGACGTCGACCGCTGGGTCGTGCCGCAGTCGGCCCAGGTCGGCGAATACTGGACGCCCGAGCGCATGCGGGCCGCGCTGCCGGGTGAGGTGCTGGCCGAAGACAGCGTCGCCGCCGAATCGCCGGCGCCGACCGCGCCGCACGCCGGGAAGGCCTCGGCGGTTGCCGCCCAGCCCGCCAGATCCGCATCATCCCGATCGGCATCATCCCGGTCGCACTCCAACCACGGACGCCGGTCCCACGGCGTGCACGCCGCCCGGCCGCCGGCCTCGCTCGATCACATCGGCAAGGTCTTCTTCACCCTGCAGGGCGCCGACTATGTCTGCTCCGGAAACGCCGTCGCCGCGGCCAACGAGAACACCATCGCCACCGCCGGCCACTGCATCAGCGCCGGACCGGGCGAGTACTCCACTCGCCTCATCTTCGTTCCGGCCTACAAGAACGGCGCGGCACCATTTGGCCAGTGGCTCGCGACCGAACTCTACGCGCCGACTCAGTGGACCTCGGGCGGCGACATCAGCTACGACACCGGCTTCGCGGTCGTCGCCCCGCCGGCCGGCTCGACCCTGAGCGACACCGTCGGCGCCTCCGGCGTGGCCTTCAACGACAGCCGCGGCTTGAGCTACACGGCCTACGGCTACCCCGCGATGTCGCCGTTCGACGGCGAAACGCTGCAGACCTGCGGTGGCGGCGCGGCGGCTGACCCTTACGGTCAGACGCAATCGCAGGGTATCCCGTGCAACCTGACCGGCGGCTCGTCTGGCGGCCCGTGGTTCGTGGGTGGCGCCGCGGGCGGGGTGCAGAACTCGGTCAGCAGCTTCGGCTACAGCACCATGACGGGCACCATGTTCGGCCCGTATTGGGGTTCCGTGATCGAGAGTGTGTATGCCGTCGCATCGGAGTGAACCTGACGCGGGCGCCGAGGGGCTTCCTCCAATATTGTTGGTGACTATCCCCAAATAAGGGTAGACAGCTTCATTTCACGTCATGATCAGGCATATACCACCGGCGTTTTTGGGCCCGATGGATGCTGTCGACACTGGAGTGAAACTAATGACAACGAAGCTCAGAACAACGAAGTTCAGGACATCGAATTTCGTTGCACGCAACAAATTGAGGTCCGGCGCCTGCGCTGCCGTGCTGGTGGGAGCCCTGTTCGCGACCGGCGGTCTGCTGGCGGCGGGCGGGGCATCCGCTGCCGATGGCGCGACCGGCTCGCCCGAGACGAGCGACGTTGAACGCTGGGTCGTTCCGCAGACCCTGCAGGGCGGCGAGTACTGGACGCCGGAGCGGATGCGGGCGGCGACGCCGGGCGATGTTCTCGTGCGCGACAACGTCGCTGCCGAATCCGGGGCCGCCGCTTCGAAGTCGCCGGCCGGCGGATCGCCGTCTGAGGTGCCGGCCCAGTCCGCCGACCGCCAGGTCGCGCCCGCTGCGGCGCAGGAGGCCCCGATCGACCACATCGGTAAGGTCTTCTTCACCCTGCAGGGCACCGACTACGTGTGCTCGGGCAACGCGATTGCCGCCGCGAACGAGAACACGATCGCGACCGCCGGTCACTGCCTCAATGCCGGACCAGGCGCCTTCGCCTCGCGCCTGACCTTTGTGCCCGCGTATGAGAACGGCGCCGCACCCTTCGGCCAGTGGGACGCGACCGAACTCTACGCCCCGACGCAGTGGAGCTCGGGCGGCGACATTACCTATGACACCGGCTTCGCCATTGTTGCTTCCCCAACCGGCTCGACGCTGAGCGACACGGTTGGCGCATCGGGGGCGTCGTTCAACAGCGGTCGAGGCCTGAACTACACCGCCTACGGCTACCCGGCCGGGGCGCCGTTCAACGGTGAAACCCTGCAGTCCTGCACGGGCAGCGCGACCGCCGATCCGTATGGCCAAAGCGAGTCGCAGGGCATTCCCTGCGACATGACCGGGGGATCCTCCGGCGGCCCGTGGTTTGTCGGCGGCGGTGCCGGCGGTCTGCAGAATTCCGTGAACAGCTTCGGCTACAACAACGTGCCCGACACCATGTTCGGCCCGTACTGGGGCTCCGTGATCGAGAACGTGTATGACGCCGCGTCCGCCTGAGAACGACCCTGAGTGTGGCCGCCGGGTCGAACCTGACCCGGCGGTTGCGCGGCATCGCATCGAAGCGGATGCCGACGACGCAGCCCCCTGGGACGTGTCGCGGATGCGCGCGGCCGTTCCCCGCGAGCTGCGCCGCGATCCACCCGTGGAATCTGGCTAGTTCGTGCGGCCGAGTTGCTCGACGATGGCGCCCCAGCAGCCCGCATCCTGCCAGCGGTAGTCGGCGCCGCCACCGGTCTCGCCATCCAGAGCGAAGGTCCAGGCAGCGGCATCAGTCGCCGAGAGGTTCAGCGGCATCGCGGCAGGCGAGTGGTCTTCGCGGTCATAGGCCGGGTTCCACCACTCGAAGTAGAGGTAATCGTGCCCCTCGGCGGCCATGCACTCGCGCACGAGCTGCTGTTGCATCAGCCAGCTTTGGCGCGGTGTGAGGGCGGCGCCGGACTCCGCTGCGTCGGCCTCGGTTTCGGTGGCCGGGGTTTCGGCCGGGGCCTGGTCGGTAGGCGCGGTCGTGGTCGGCGCGGTCTCGGTCGGCTCGGCGGCGGATGCCGCGGTGTTGGTGGGAGTGTCGACGCTCGGCGCGGTGGACTCCGGGGCCGGCGTCGTCGATGGGCCGGCCGAGCCCGCCTCGCCGGTCGTGGAGTTTTCGCTCGTGAGGGTGGTGTCGGGCGTCGCGGACTCGTCGGCGGGTGCGCCGAGCGGCAGCAGCGCGACGGCTGCGGCCAGAAGTCCGGCGGTCGTCAGACCGGCGGTCGTCAGGGCAATCGTCTTGAGGGTGCGGTTCTTTCCGAGGTTCAGGTGCAGCATCAGTGGCTCCTTCGATCAGTGCGTGGTGTCGCCGGTGACGTGCAGCGCGTAGCCGGAGCATCCGTTTGTCTGCCAGTCCGAACCGGGATTGAGCAGGTCGTCGCCGTAGAGGGCCTGCAGCCAGGCCTGCTTCTGCGCGAAGTCCTGACGCAGCGGCTGCGGACCCTCATCGAGCCGCCAGTCCCACTCGAGGTACTCGAAGCCCTGCTCGGTCATGCACTGCCGAATCACGCCCTGCAGGGCGTACCAGGTCGTCATCTCGGCGTCGGTGACGAAGGCGGGATCGCTCGGCTCGAGGTAGGGGTTGTAGTCGGCCGACAGCGGATCGAGGGCGACCGGGGTCGGTGCGGCGACCGGAGCCGGCTCGATCGGTGCATCCGGTGCCGGGGTCGGCGTGCTGGTCGGTGTGATGCCGGACGTGACGAAGGCCTGGGACGTGCCGGCCGGTTCGATCGCGTCGATCGTCTCCGACATGGACGCGCCCAGGTACAGGGTGAGCCCGCCAATCAGTAGTGATCCCGCGGTGATTCCGGCCATGAAGGCCGCTGTGCTCCTGCGCATTGTTCCTCCGAAGATGTTTTGTGTCGCTGTGCAAAATCTATAGGAAGATAGGTGCTTTTAGCAAGCGGATGGGCGAGCGTAAGATAGCGGGAGTGAATGAGACCCTGCCCCCGTGCCCGAAATGCTCCAGCGACCTGACCTACGAAATGGGCGCCCTGCTCGTGTGCCCCCTGTGCGCACACGAATGGAATGACGAGCCCGCCGAAGAGGTTCAGGAATCCGTCATCAAAGATGCTTTCGGCACCGTGCTGACCGACGGCGACACCGTCAGCGTGATCAAGGACCTGAAGTTCAAGGGCAGTTCGACCGCGATCAAGGTCGGCACCAAGGTGCGCAACATTCGCCTCGTCGAGGATGCCGTCGACGGCCACGACATCGACTGCAAGGTCGACGGATTCGGTGCGATGCAGCTCAAGTCCAGCGTCGTCAAAAAGGTCTAAGTACGAGTTCGATGGCTGACCCGACTGCATCGACCCCGATCGACCTGACGGTCTCGGGTTCCGTGCGGCGCCGCCCACGCCGTGAAAACGTGCGGGCGGCGCTGCTCGTCGCGGCCGTCGAGGTCTTTACCCAGACCGGTTACCTGGCGGCGCGGCTCGACGTGATCGCCGAGCGCGCCGGCTACACCAAGGGCGCCATCTACTCCAACTTCGGCTCCAAGCAGGAACTCTTCGCGAGCCTGCTCGCCGAACGGCTGGCCGGAATCACCGCCGATTTTCTCGCCGGCTCCGGCGATTTCTCCACCTTTCGCGAACTCGTGGACTATTCGGCCGCGCGGCTGACCGACGAGGTTATTCGCGAACAGGCCTGGCACGCGCTCGTCGTCGAGTTCACGATTCAGGCCGGCCGTGACCCCGAGGTGGGTTCGGCCTTTCGGGCGCAGCGTCGCAATCGCCGCGATGTTCTCGCCGCCGCGATCGCCGACCGGGCGGCGCCCTTCGGCGGCCCGGCGAACCCGGCCGACTACAGCGTCTTCGCGATGATGCTGCTCGCGACCGTGAACGGCCTCGCGATCGAGGTCGCGGCCGATCCGGAGGGCGTCACGCGGGAGCAGATCCAGGGCAGCCTCGCCGCCGTGCTGATGGCCGCGCTCGCCCTCAACTCGCGCGGGCCTGCTGCGCCCTAGTCGGCTGCGCCTCGACCGGCTGCGCGTCAACCCGCTGCGCCGTGCGGGGCCGCGAGGCGCGAGGCCGCGCCCACCCGAAGCCGGCGAGCGAGACCGCGAGCACCGCGGCCAGCACGAGCGCCCCGGCCGGAGCGAGCACGACCCACGGCGCCCGCTCGGCGTAGCCGATGCCCTCCGCAAGAACCAAACCCCACTCCGGTGTGGGCTGGTCGGTGCCGAGGCCGAGAAAACCGAGCGCCGCGAGCGTCAGCGCGACACCGGGCAACCGCAGCATCGCGTGTCGAAACACCGGCCCGATCACGGTCGGAACGATGTAGCGCAGCAGGATTCGGGCCCGCCCCACGCCCAGAACCGGCAGGATTCCGATGTGCGGCTGTGCGCGCGCCTCCAGCACGAGCGCCCCCGTGTGTGCGGCGAGCGGCGCCCAGCTGACCAGGGCCACCGCGATCGCCGCTCCGACGATGGAGGGTCCCCATAGCGCCGTGACCACGATCCCCGCGAGGATCGGCGGCGCCGCATTCGTGACCTCGAGCGGTCCGATCGACGCGTGCGGAAACAGCCCGACCACGACCCCCACGACCACGCAGACGAGCACCACCACGAGCGCGGTGCCGAGGGTGATGACCGCCCCATGGCCCAGGCGCCCGAGCAGGTCGCGACCGCTCGCATCCGCCCCGAAGGGCAGCAGCCACGACGGCGGCGCCAGGCGGGCATGCTCGCTCGTAAACGGATCGCGCAGCAGCCCGGTGCCGATGATGAGCAGCAGAAGCAGCGCCGACCCGGCCGGCACGATGGCATCGCGACGGCGCGACGGCACCCGGGTCTCGGGCACGGGCAGTGAACCGAGCCGCAGCGCCGGGCCGAGCAGCACGCGGCGCAGCAGTCCGACGGCCCCGCCCACGACGACGGCGACCCCGAGCAGGGCCAGGATTCCGGCCTGCAGGGCGGGAATGTCCTGCGAGCTGGCCGCCCCGAGGGTGGCCCGGCCGAGTCCGGGAATCGCGAAGATCTGCTCGACCGCGACGGCGCCGCCGGTGAGCCCGATGAGCACGAGCCCGATCTGACCGAGCACCGACGGCAGCGCCCGCCGCAGCACCGCCGCCACGGTACGCCAGGTCGGAAACCCCGCCATCGCCCAGGTCAGCACCCACCGCTCGGCGAAGGCCCCGGCGATCGCGTCCGACAGCAGTCGGCCGATCAGGCCGCCCGCGGGAACGCCGAGCGCGAGGGCGGGCAGCACAGCGTACTGGATGCCCGTCCACCCGTAGGGCGGAAACCAGCGCAGCCAGACGGCACAGATGATGAGCAGCGCCGCAGCGAGCAGAAACTCGGGCAGCGCCGTGAGCGTCGCTGCGATCGCCCCGGCACCGCGGGCGCGCCGGCCCCGCAGGCCGGCGCGCACGGTCGGCAGGCACAGCAGGGTCGCAACGACCGTGGCGACGAGAATCGCGAACCCCATCAGGGTCAACGAGACGCCGAGCGCGTCGAGTGTGCCCGGCAGCACCGGGCGGTTGCTGATCCAGGACGTTCCGAAATCGCCGCGCAGCACGCCACCGACCCAGTCCGCGAAGACCATGAACGGCCCGCGATTCAGGCCGAGTTCGGCGCGCACGGCCTCGAGGTTCGCCGGCGTGACCTCGAGATCGGCGTAGCGTGCCCGCAGAATCGTGTACTCGGGGCTGCGGCCGGAGAGCCACGGCAGCATGCCGACGAGCAGCACGACCGCCGAGATCGCGGTGACCCGCGACCCGGCGACGAGTGCGCCGGCGCGCAGCACCCCGGCCCGGCCTCGGGCCATTAGCGTGTCACGCGCGTCTCATTCGTGATCAGGGCACGCTCGCGCGGGTCACGCACGGCCCCGGTCACGCCGACACCCTCGCCCTGGATGACTCGTTCGTGCAGCAGGGGGATGGCCGCGTCCCGGGCGAGAATCATGGCCTCGGCCTGCATGATGGCGGCTCGGCGCTCGGCACCCGCCGGGATGGCCGCGGCCGCGTCGAGCGCGGCGTCGACCTCGGCAGCGCAGAGCTGCGAGATGGCGAACGAGCCCGCGCAGGCGAAGTCGCTGTACAGGTAGGCCACCGGATCGCCCGAATCGAGCACGGTGGCGCGGGACAGGATGAACGCGTCGAAGGCGCCGTCGA
The DNA here is from genome assembly GCF_004403305.1 of Cryobacterium frigoriphilum. Lineage (GTDB taxonomy): Bacteria > Actinomycetota > Actinomycetes > Actinomycetales > Microbacteriaceae > Cryobacterium > Cryobacterium frigoriphilum. The sequence continues at coordinate 100,522 of NZ_SOHE01000016.1, forward strand.
GGGCATCCGCTTCGATGTACTGGTACTCGCGCACGTCCTGTTCCACAATGAAGCCCACGGCCTCGAGCTGCTGTTCGAGCTGCACGGCGACTTCGGGCAGTTCGGCCCGGTCGGTAAAGGTGCCGAGCGAGATGCGCACGCCGTCGACGGCCGCGGCATCCGCTCGCCCGGCCAGGATGCGCGAATATGCGGCCGCGTCTCGTTCGGCGGCGGCCCAGTCGAGCGCCGGGCCGAGCAGGCCGTCGGCCTCGTCGGCCCGATTCTCGTAGACGAGCCGGGCGATCGCCGCGTTGTCGAGCGCGACCCGGGCCGCGGCGCGCACGGCGGGGTCGGCGAACGGGCCGGACTCGGTATTCAGGTAGAGCGTGTTGGTGCGCGGCATCGGCACCTCGTAAATAAGGTCGTTGTCGATCTGGGCGACCTGCCCGACCGGGATGGCCTCCACGATGTCGGCGGTTCGGGTGCGCAGCGCCGCGGCGCGCGCGGTACCGTCGGGCACGAACTGCACGTCGATGCCGCTCGAGACGGCGGGCGTGCCCCAATAATCGTCATAGCGGTTGAGGGTGGCGCCGCTCGTGCCGTCGACGGCGGCGAGCACAAACGGGCCGGTGCCCGCGTTGACCGGGTCGACCACTCCATCGTCGCCGTAGGCGGCGGCGGCAAGAATCGTCAGCTGCGGGCTCGACAGCCGCTGCGGAATCAGCGGGTCCTCCGTCACGGTCGTCACGGTGACGACGTCGCCGTCGGCCGTGACCGTCAGGTCGACGCCGTCGAGAATGCGCGGCTTCGGGCTCGCGGTCGCAGCGTAGGTCAAAGACGCGGCGACCTGCTCGCCGGTCAGCGCGGTGCCATCGTGAAAGGTCACATCCGAGCGGATGTCGAAGCGCCAGTTCTGCGCATCGACCCGCTGCCAGTCGGTGGCCAGCGCGGGCTGCGCGTCGCCGAGGTCGTCGAGCGTGACGAGGGTCTCGCCGGTGCTCCAGCGGGAGAGTTTGAAGGCGTCGTCGCTGAGCGGTGACAGCCCGCTGCGCGGCGGCTGCAGCATGGCGAGCCGGATGCGGTCGCCCGAGTCGCCGGCGCCGCCCGTCACTGAGGCGGCGCTGTCTGAAAAACAGCCCGAGAACAGGAGGGTGGTCGCGGTGGCCAGGCCGAGGCCAATGAGTATGCGCTGAAGTGTGCTGACAATTCTGCGGTGCATGAGGTCCTTAAGAGCGGGGCGATTTGAGCCGGGGGATGGCGTCAACGAGGGCGCGGGTGGCTTCGTGTTCGGGGGCGGCGAGCAGTCGGTCGGTCGGCCCCTGTTCCACGATGCGACCCTCACTCAGCACGAGACTGCGGGCGCAGAGCCGGCCGACGGCATCCAGGTCGTGGGAGACGAAGACCAGTCCGAGCGAGCGGTCTCGGGCCAGCGCCTCGAGCAGGGCGAGAATCTGGTTGCGCATCGGCAGGTCGAGACCGCTCACCGGCTCGTCGGCGAGCAGAAAATCGGGGCCGGCCACGATGCCGCGGGCGAGGGCCACGCGCTGGGCCTGGCCGCCACTGAGCTCACGCGGGCGTTTGGTGGCGAGCGACCCGCACAGGCCGACGCTGTCGAGAGCCTCCCGCACGAGCGCGCGGTGGTCGCCGGGGACGCCGAGGCGCGCGAGGGGTTCCCGCACGAGCTGCTCGACGGTCATGCGTGGTTCGAGGCTCGCGGCCGGGTCCTGCGGGATGTACTGAACGCGGCGCCGAAACCAGCGCAGCGACCGCGTGTTGCCTGCCTGCACCGGAGTGTCTCCGAGGTGCAGGCCGCCGCGAGTGGGGGTTTCCAAGGCCAGCAGCACGCGCAGCAGCGTGGACTTGCCCGATCCGGACTGGCCCACGAGACCCACGGTGTCTCCGCGCGCGAGCGTGCAGGAGACATCCGTCAGTGCCGCGACCCTGCCGCGACGGCCGAACGGCCCCGGTGCCGGGGTGGAATAGGCGTGGCTCAGGCCCGTCGCCCGCAGCTCATTGATCACGCGCAGGCCAGCGATCGGGGAGCGGCCGATGCCACGAGCGCCCGAGCATACTCGTGGCCGGGTCGTTCGATCAGATCGTGCATGGCGGCCTGTTCCACAACGCGCCCGTGCTGCAGCACGACGGCGCGGTCGCAGAGTGAGGCGGCCACGGCCAGATCATGCGTGATGAACAGGATGGCGGCCCGCTCGGCGTCGCCGTAGTCGCGCAGCACGTCGAGCACCCTGGCCTGGTTGACCACGTCGAGGGCCGTCGTGGGTTCGTCGGCGATGAGCAGTCGGGCGCGGCAGGCGAGCGCGAGCGCGATGCACACCCGCTGGAGTTGTCCGCCCGAGAGCTGGGCTGCATACCCCGCCATCGTGCGCGGTGGGTCGTCAATGCCGACGGATGCCAGCAGCTCGGCCACGCAGGCGCGGGCCGCTCTGGCGCCGAGTTCGTGGTGGCGCCGCACCGCAAGCGTGAGCTGTGCCGCGATTGTCACGAGCGGGTTCAGGGCGCTGCGTGAGTCCTGATACACCGCGGCAATGCCCATCGCGGTGCGACGTGCTGCCGTCGAACCCACGTCGACGGGCACTCCGAACAGCGTGAGGCTGCCGCTTGCCCGAAACTCCGGCCCGAGCGAACCGAGCACGGCCGCCGCGGTGAGCGATTTGCCGGAGCCGGAGGCGCCGAGCAGGGCGACCCGCTCGCCCGGGTCGACGGTGAGGTCGATGCCGTGCACGAGGAACTTGCCACGCACCGAGACGGTCAGGTTGCGCAGGGCCAGGGCGGGTGGCATCGAGTTCTCTCACACTGTTGGGAACGAGCAGGTCAGGGACGGGGCAGGTCCCTAACTGTATTGATTCTTATTATCAATAACAAGCTCACCCTGGAACTCAGGCGATCAGGGAGACGATCCACAGGGCCGGCCACGCCGCCGCGAGCACGATTGCGAGGTAGACGAGGTTGCGCCGAGACAGCACCAGACTGTCGATGCCGTATCGGGAGCTGAGAAACATGGTCGTGCCGGTCAGCGGCCCGACCGCGATCGATACTCCCCAGCCGACGGACGCCGCCAGCACGAACAGGGTCGGGTCGGGGCCGAGCGGATGCACGAGCGCGCCCACCACGGCGAGCGACACGACCGGGTGCATGCCCACGAGCGCAGCGAGCACCATGGCGAGCAGCATCAGCCACGCCACCCAGACGGTGAAACCGGGCACCGGCAGCACCACGTGCACGAGCGGAAAGAGCACGTGCAGGCCGACCGCGAGAACTCCGGCCGAGGCGAACAGGGTGACCTCGCCACGCAACCCTGGCAGGTCGCGACGGGCGTGCCGGGCGAGGGTACGGGGCATCCGTCGCCAGTCCCGCAGCAGCAGGCCGAGGGCGGTGACACCGATGCCGCCGAGCAGCACGAGGCGCGGAACCGCGAGCTCCGGGAACAGCTGATGGGCCAGCATCACCACCGCAACGAGGGCCAGCGGCACGCGAATCAGCGCCCAGCTGAGCGAATAGCCGGTGTACGTGCGCAGTTCACCGCCCCACAGGCGGCACAGGTCCCCGGTGCTGAGCACGATGCTGACGAGAGCGAGGGGTAGGCCGACCGCGAGCAGCACGAGCGTATTGGCACCCGGAACGAGGGTGGTGGCGGCCGCCGCGGCCGCCCAGAACGGTGACCAGAACGCCGCCGACGCGTACGCCCGTGACAGCAGGGCGGCATCGGGCAGGCGCAGCACGCCGCGCCCGCGCAGCTGGTCGCCAACGATGCCGACCGCGCCCATATTGATGACCGCGCCCAGCAGATGCGTAGCCAGCGCCGTGCGGATGACGGCCGGCGCGCCGTGCAGCCGCGGCCGGGTCGCCTGCGACAACGGAGTGATCAGGCGCAGAAACGACACCGCCGTGACCATGCCGATGAGGTCCTGGTTGACCGACAGCAGGTCTCGGGCGTCGACCGTGCCCCCGAGGGCGCCGCCGAGAATGAGCGACAGGCCGCCGATCGTCATGAGCACGATCGCGATCAGGCGCTGCGTGCGCCCGACCAGGGCGAGGCCGAGCACCGCGCAGGCGAGGGTCAGAGCGCCGGCGACGAGCGTCGCGCCCGGCACGACCGTTGACAGTCCGACCATGACGATGATGCCGCTGAGCAGCAGCGCGTAGAGCAGCAGTGCCGTGGGTCCCCGCAGAGCGTCCGATCGGGCGCCCGGCACGGTCACCGGCTACCCGAAGGCTTCGACGACGGGGCGAAACTTCATCTTGGTTTCGGCGAGTTCGTGCTCGGGGGTCGAGTCGAGCACGATGCCGCAGCCCGCGTACGCGGTGACGTCGCCGGTCGGGGTGACCTGCGCGCAACGCAGCGCGATCGCCCACTCGCCGTCACCGTCGGCGCCGACCCAGCCGACCGGTCCGGCGTAGCGGCCGCGGTCGAAGGGTTCGAGTTCGCGAATCAGGGCCAGCGCGGCCGGCGTCGGCGTGCCGGCGACGGCCGCCGTGGGGTGCATCGCCGAGATCAGGTCGAGCGAGGTCGACCCGTCGCTCAGGGTGCCCTCGAGGTCGGTCGCGAGGTGCCAGAGGTTGGGCAGCTTCACGGTGAAGGGAATCTCGCTCGTGGCGAGCACCGAGGTGTGCGGGCGCAGCGACTGCAGCACGCTCTGCACGGCGAACTCGTGTTCGTCGCCGTCTTTCGTGCTCGTGGCCAGGGCGAGGGCCGCTTCGAGGTCGGCGGCGGCATCCGTTCCCCGGCTGATCGTGCCGGCGAGCACGCGGGCGTTGACGTCGCCGTGGTCGACCCTAATCAGGGTCTCCGGGCTCGAGCCGACGAGGCCGTCGACCGCATAGGTCCAACAGTCCGGATAGCCCAGCGCGAGTTTGGTGATCGCTCGCCGCAGGTCACTCTCGGCGGGCAGGTGCCCGGTCAGGTCACGGGCCAGCACGACCTTGTTGAGATCCTGCTTGCCAATGCGACGGACGCCTTCGGCCACCGCATCGGTGAACCCGGCGGCCCCGAGGTTGCCCGGTCGCAGCGAGATGCGATACTCGTCGCCCGGTGCGCGCGCGGTGAGCGGGGTCGTGGGCGCCGTGGAGCCGGTCGCCCAGATACGGGTGACCCAGCACTGGCCGTCTTCACGGCCGACGATGACCTCCGGCACGATCAAGACGCTGGTCTGGGCCGAAAAATCGTCGAAGGCGAAGGTGCCGAAGGCCAGCAGTCCGGTGCCCGTGCGGGTCAGCGGGTCGGTGATCGTCGCGTTCGCGACGACCTCGCGCCAGGCGGCCGCGGCATCCCTCATGCGGGTGGGGCCGGAAAATTCGAGGCGCAGGGCCGTGCCGATGCCGGCGAGGCCCTGATTACGGCGCATCCAGAGCAGCGGCTGCCGCTGATCGAGAAGCGGAATGAGTTGTTGAATGTCGGCAATGGGGGAGGTTTCGACCGTTAGAGCCTGCGCATTCACGTGAGTAGCCTACGCCCGTGCGGGGCTCCCGCCTGTGGGAGTGCCGGGCGTGCCCCTCCGGGCGGGCCGCGCGGCCGCGGATCATCCTAGACTGGGCAGGTGAATAGAGCAGACCTCAATAAACGGCCCGCCCAGGTGGCGGCGATGTTCGACGAGGTCGCCGCGCACTACGACCTCACCAACGCCCTGTTGTCGGCCGGTAATGCCTCGCTGTGGCGCATCGCCACGACGCGTGCCGTGGCCCCGCAGGCCGGCGAACGCATCCTCGACATCGCCGCCGGCACCGGAACCTCGAGCGCCGCGATCGCCAAGAGCGGCGCCCATGTCGTGGCCGCCGATTTCAGCGAGGGCATGATCCAGGTGGGCCGCACCCGGCACGCCGGCAATGCCAACATCGAATTCGTGCAGGCGGATGCGACGAAGCTGCCGTTCGCCGACGGGGAATTCGACGCCGTGACCATCTCGTTCGGACTGCGCAACGTCGTCGAGCCCAAAAAGGCGCTCGCCGAGTTCTACCGGGTGACCAAGCCCGGCGGCCGCGTCGTGATCTGCGAATTCTCGACCCCGCCCCTGACACCGGTGCGGGTGGGCTACTTTGCCTACCTCAACCGGGTGATGCCCGCCGTGGTGCGCCTCGTGTCGTCAAACGCCGAGGCCTACGACTACCTGGGCGAGTCGATTGCCGCCTGGCCGGCGCAGACCGTGCTGAGCGGCTGGATGCGCGACGCCGGCTACGACGCCGTCGCCTACCGCAATCTGACGCTCGGCATCGTGGCCCTGCATCGCGGCATCAAGTCGGCTGGTTAAGCCATCCGCGTTGTTTCCGTGGCGCATATTCATGCCACGTTTATTCAGGTGCGACTCATCGGTAGGCTGACAGAGTGAAATCGAGACCACCCGTCGTGCGCCGCAGCCCGTCGATCACGTCGCAGGCCGGCCTGGGCGACCGCATTTTTTCCACGAAAGACGATCGAGGCCTCGCCGCGAACATCGATGCCGGCATCGTGGAGGTCGAAACCGCCCTCGTCGCCGAGCTGGTCTTCGCGAACGAAATCGCCAACGTCACGAGTCGCTACCTGCTGAACGCCGGCGGCAAGCGGGTGCGCCCGATGCTCGCCCTGCTCACCGCGCACCTCGGCCGTGGCGTTGTGCCGGAGGTCGTGACGGCCGCGACGGCGATCGAGCTCACCCACCTCGCTTCCCTCTACCACGACGACGTGATGGACGATGCCGACAAGCGCCGCGGCGTGCCGAGCGCCCAGATGGTGTGGGGCAACTCCGTCGCCATTCTCACCGGTGACCTGCTCTTCGCCCGGGCGAGCCAGCTGATGGCACGGCTCGGCGAACGGGCGATTCGCCTGCAGGCCGTCACCTTCGAACGCCTCGTGCTCGGCCAGTTTCGCGAGACCGTCGGCCCCGCCGCCGGTGAGGACCCGGTCGAGCATTACATCCAGGTGCTCGCCGGCAAGACCGGTTCGCTCATCGCCGCCGCCGCCCAGGCCGGCGTCGTGTTCGGCGAGGCCCCGCCGCAGTACGAACAGCCCGTCGTCGACTTCGGAGAGAAGATCGGCGTGGCGTTCCAGCTCATCGACGACGTGCTCGACCTGTCGCCGCAGCCGCAGCAGACCGGCAAGGTGCCTGGCACCGACCTGCGCGCCGGAGTCGTGACCCTGCCGCTGCTGCGCCTGCGCGAACGCGCAGAGACGGATGCCGCCGCCCGCGACCTGCTCGCCCGTCTCGACCGCGACGTGATGAACACCGCAGGCACCGAGCTGACCGGTGAGGCGTCGCAGGCCGCGGACTCCGCGATCACGGCGCTGCGCGAGCACGCCGTCACGGCGGAGACCCTCGCCGAAGCGCACACCTGGGCCAGGGATGCCGTGGCCGCCCTCGATCCGCTGCCGCAGGCATCCGTCAAAAAGGCACTGACCCGCTTCGCCGAGACCATCGTCGAACGCTCCAGCTAGACCCACGCTCCGGGTAGAACAGAGGCTTCCTTGACTAAGTTGCGATTGGCCATTGTCGGCGCCGGGCCGGCCGGCATCTACGCCGCCGACATTCTGCTCAAGGCGGAGCGCAAATTCGAGGTCTCGATCGACCTCTTCGACCACCTGCCGGCGCCCTACGGGCTCGTGCGCTATGGCGTCGCCCCCGACCACCCCCGCATTAAGGGCATCATCACCGCGCTGCGCGACGTGCTCGACCGAGGCGATATTCGGGTCTTCGGAAACGTCCGGTTCGGCATCGACCTCACCATCGACGACCTCAAGAAGCACTACAACGCGGTCATCTTCGCGACCGGCGCCGTGCGCGACGCCGACCTGCTCATTCCCGGCGCCGACCTCGACGGCTCCTACGGCGCCGCCGAGTTCGTCAGCTGGTTCGACGGCCACCCCGACTTTGCGCGTACCTGGCCGCTCGAAGCCCGGCAGATCGCCGTCATCGGCAACGGCAACGTGGCCCTCGACGTGTCGCGCATGCTCATCAAACACGCAGCCGACCTGCTGCCGACCGAGATTCCCGGCAACGTCTACGACGGACTCGCCGCGTCACCGGTGACCGACGTGCACGTCTTCGGGCGGCGCGGACCGACATCCGTCAAATTCACGCCGCTCGAACTGCGTGAGATCGGCGAATTGAACGACGTCGATATCGTCGTGCACGAGGAGGACTTCGACTACGACGAGGCCGCGCAGGCCGCCGTCGCGGGCAACAAGCAGGTCTTCGTGATCGACAAGATCATGACCAAGTGGCGTCAGCGCGAGGCTGGCACCGCGTCACGTCGCCTGCACCTGCACTTCTTCGCCAAGCCACTCGAGATTCTCGACGACGGAACCGGCCGGGTCGGCGGCATCCGCTGGGAACGCACCGCACCCGACGGCGAGGGCGGCGTCGTGGGCACCGGCGAGATTCGCGAACTCCCGATCCAGGCGCTGTACCGCGCGGTCGGCTACTTCGGCTCGCCGTTGCCCGGCGTGCCCTTTGACAAGAAGCGCGGCATCATTCCCAACCGCGAGGGCCAGGTCTTGCGGCGCGACCCGTCGGCCGGCAGCGGCGGCCTCTTCAACCAGCAGATGTACGGCGTCTACGCGACCGGCTGGATCAAGCGCGGCCCGGTCGGCCTGATCGGCCACACCAAGAGCGACGCGATGGAAACGATCAAGCACCTGATCAACGACGCCGGCAACTGGTGGCGCCCCGAATCGCCCGCCGAAGACAGCATCGTGGCGCTGCTCGACGAGCGCGGCATCCGCTACACCGGCCTCGACGGCTGGCACAACCTCGACCAGCACGAACTCGCCCTCGGCGAAGCGGCCGGTCGGGTGCGCATCAAGGTCGTGCCCCGCGACGAGATGGTCGACATCTCACTCGGGCAGTAGCGCCAACGCGGCGGATGCGGCCCTGCGCGCCATCCGCCCTGCGCGCCATCCGCTCTGTGCGACATCTGTTCTGTGCGACATCTGTTCTGGGCGACATCGGTTCGGGGCGCCCCGCGTGGCGAATTCAGGAGATCTGCGGCCACCATAGCCCCGCGCCCACGGAACGGTGCGGGCGGGGCGAGGGCTGCGGGCGGATTTCCTGAATTCGCCACCGTCGCGGCATCCGTGGCACGCGGCCACCGGATGCCGGACGCGGCCCCCGCGGGCTGACTAGCGGAAGTTGACGAACTGCAGGGCGACGTCGAGGTCCTTGCCCTTGAGCAGCGCCATGACGGCCTGCAGGTCGTCGCGGCTTTTGGAGCTCACGCGCAGCTCGTCGCCCTGAATCTGGCTCTTGACGCCCTTGGGGCCCTCGTCGCGAATGATCTTGCCGATCTTCTTCGCGTTCTCCTGGTCGATCCCGGCCTTCATCGTGGTTTCGATGCGGTATTCCTTGCCGGAGGCGAACGGGTCGCCGACCTCGAGGCTGCGCAGTGAGATGCCACGCTTGATGAGCTTCGCCTCGAAGACCTCGAGAATCGCCTTGACGCGCTCCTCGGTGTTGGCCTTCATGAGTACCTTCTCGCCGCTCATCGCGATCGATGCACCCACGTTCTTGAAGTCGTAGCGCTGCGCGACCTCCTTGTGCGCCTGGTTGAGGGCGTTGTCGACCTCCATCGGGTCGACCTTGCTAACGATGTCGAATGTTGAATCTGCCATAGGAGTCATGGTACCGGGGCGGGCTGGGGAGACATTTCTCCGGCCGCAGTTCGCTGCGCTGATTTCTCTTCGCTGCGCTGATTTCTCACTGAGGGCTTTGCCGGGTAATGTTAACCCGCGTCTCCGGTTAGGTGAATACACTTGGACGGGAACGCCTGGCGAGTTACCCAAGCGGCCAAAGGGATCTGACTGTAAATCAGACGGCGTAGCCTTCGTGAGTTCGAACCTCGCACTCGCCACCAGCACAACACGTACGGCAGGCGGACCTCATCGGGTTCGCCTGCTGTCGTTAAGCCGCATCCCGTACGCTTCGAGCATGACCGATGTGGCACGCACCGACCGAGAACTCACCGACCTGCTCAGCCTCGCCCGTGAAACGGCGCTCACTGCCGGAGCACTCGCGAAACGACGCCGGGCCGAGGGGGTCGAGATAGCCGCCAGCAAGTCCTCGCCGGAGGACGTCGTGACGCAGGCCGACCGCGAAACCGAGCGGCTCATCCGTCGCCTGCTCGCCGAAGCCAGGCCCGACGACGGATTCTACGGCGAGGAGTCGGAGGGCAGCACTGGTACGAGCGGGCTGACCTGGGTCGTCGACCCGATCGACGGCACCGTCAATTACCTCTACGGCATTCCCCTCTATGCGGTGAGCATCGCCGTCGTCGAGGGTGACGCCGATCCGGCCAGCTGGCGCGCCCTCGCCGGCGCCGTCTACAACCCTGCCCTCGATGAGCTCTACACGGCCGCAGCAGGGCGGGGCGCGTTTCTCGGCTCCCGGCGTCTGCGAGCCAATACGGATGTCCCGCTCGGCCTGGCACTGGCCGGCACCGGATTCGGGTACTTGGCCGACCGGCGCCAGTGGCAGGCCGACGTCGTGCGCGGCCTCATCGGCGAGGTGCGGGACATCCGCCGCCTCGGGTCGGCCGCCCTCGATCTGTGCGGCGTCGCGGCCGGTCGACTCGACGTCTACTACGAGCGCGGGCTGCACCCCTGGGACCACGCCGCCGGCGCGCTGATCGCCCGTGAGGCCGGCGCGCGCGTCGGAGGTTTCGGCGGCGACCGCGAGGGCGAAGAACTGCTGATCGCGGCCGATCCCGGACTGTATTCCCGGTTCGAGCCGGTGCTGGCGAAAATCTTTGACCGTTATGCCTCGTCCGCCGCCTGAGCGCTCAGGTGCTGGTCGGCTCGGGTTTCCTGGGTCTCGACGGATACCCCTTTTCGGGGGTCATTCGGTGCACACGTCTGGCCTTTTCGGCCTCGCGCGTTAGTGTTGAGTGAATCGTTCTTCTGGCATCGCCCACGAGGAGCTCCATTCTCCTTGTCCGCCGCGCCGAAAGATTCCCTTTGACACATCACGCCCCAGCACTGGATACCTGTGTGTCCGCTGAGCGTGACGCAACCCCCACGGCCCCACTCGTACCGCTGACGCGTCGTGAATTGCGTGAACAGGAACGCCTTGCGACCGTGGCTCAGGCCGAGAAATCGTCGTCGACGGATGCCGCCACTGACTGCTCCGCAACTCTGACCGCGGATGCCGCGCGCGTCGTGGCCGCCGAGCTGAACGTTCCTGACCTCGAGACGCCGGTGCTCGACGAGAACGACCGCGTCATCGCCGCGCAGGGCTCCGCTGGAGTCAACGCCGTGCGCGACGACATCCTGCTGGACCCGGAGTCGACCGCAACGAGCTCCACCGAGATTCCCCTGACGAGCCGCGCTGATCTGCGCGCCGATCGAGCCGACGCCCGCGCCGGCCGCCCGCGTCGCCAGCCCGTCGCGACCGCCCGCCTCGCCGAAGCGGAAGCGCCGTTCGCGCCCACCCGCCGGTTCGTGCCGAACGCAACGCCGCCCGCGGCATCCGCTCGCCCGGTGCGAGCGCCCGTTGCCCGCGTGCGTCGCCTCGCGACGAAGGCCGTCACCGTTGCCGCCATGTCGTTCGTGGCTCTCATGGCCGTGGCGACCTCACTGCCGGCCGAGGCGCTGCTGAGTTCCTCCGACGTGCAGACCGCGGTGCTGGCCTCGCAGCAGAAGGCAGAGACCGAACCGCTGCAGACCCTCGATCTCGCCGGCGGCGACACCATCATGGTCGAGCGCGACGGCTACGAATCCAGCACGATCGCCGACTCGGCCGCGGCCAGCGGAATTCGTATGGAAGACACCTTCACCAACAACCCCAACGGCGCCATTCAGTGGCCCTTCGCCGTGGGAGTGCACATCGGTGACCAGTTCGGCTACCGTAACTGCGCCGGCTGCTCGGTCAACCACGGCGGCCAGGACTTCAACCCCGGCCTCGGCGCCCCGATTCAGGCGATCAGCGACGGTGTCGTGAGCTTCGCCGAAGACGGCGAAGGCAGCCTTGGCGTGCACATGATCATCGACCACATGATCGACGGCGAACTGGTCTCGAGCGTCTACGCGCACATGATCCACGGATCGATGCTCTTCAAGGCCGGCGACGTGATCAAGGTCGGCCAGGTCATCGGCAAGACCGGCAGCACCGGAATGTCGACTGGCCCACACCTGCACTTCGAGATCCGCCTCGGCGGCATCAGCGGCGTCAAGGTCGACTCGCTGCAGTGGCTCTACACCCACACCGACTAGCCAGCGCTCATTCTTGGGCCGCGCTGCGGCATCCGCTGCCCGAACGGCCGTCTGACAGGCGGCGTGGGCAACAGGCAGCGAGGGCGGGCGGCTAGTCGGCAGCGGATGCCGGGCCGCGGCCGCGCACGAAGGCCTCGAGCAGGTTGCGCGGCAGCGGGAACGGCGGCAGACCGGCGAAGTTCAGCATGTCGGCGTCGGCCGTGTCACGGGATCCGGTGTCGAGGGCCACTACCTGGTCGTGCAGAAATTCCATTTTCTCGTCGAGGCGATTGGCGACATCCGCTGCCTGTTTCAGATCGTCGACAAGCGCGTCGGGCACCGCGCCGTCGTACTTGTAGAAGATCTTGTGCTCGAGGCTCGCCCAGAAATCCATCGCGACCGTGCGAATTTGCACCTCCACGGTGACCGGCTGCACCCGGTCGCTCATGAACACCGGAATCGCGACGATCAGGTGCAGGCTCTTGTACCCGTTCGCCTTCGGCGTCGCAATGTAGTCCTTCTCGAGCAGCACCGTGACGTCACGCTGGTTGATCAGCATGTCGCGCACCCGGTAGGTGTCCGAGATGAAGCTGCAGGTGATGCGGATGCCCGCAATGTCCTGGATGTTGTCCCGAATGCTTTCCAGGGCAAGCGGGTACCCCTTGCGCAGTGCCTTCTTCAGAATGCCCTCCGGCGACTTCAGCCGTGAGCTTACGTGCTCGATGGGGCTGTAGTCGTGGATCGACCCGAACTCTTCCTTGAGAATGTTGATCTTCGTCATCATCTCGTCGGTCGCGAACTTGTACGACATCATGAACCGCGTCAGCTCATTCTTCAGCGCTCGCAGCTCGGCGATATCGACCGTCGACGTCGCCTCCGCGGCCTCGGAGATCGCTGCGACCGCATCGGTCGCGGCGGTCACCGACATCGGCCCCGCGGGCGCCTCCACCCCGGTACCCGCTTCCCCGATCGTCCCCCCGGTCTCGGTCACTCGGTGCGCAACCAGACGGTCGTATCGCTCGGCAGGCTGCGCACGCCGGTTGCGCCCGTGAGGATCGGTCCGCTGGCCAGCAGCAGTTCCCCGGCGGGCAGCTCGACGGATGCCGCCCCCGCGTTTCCGATCACGGTCACGTCGCCGTTCACGAGCGCCACGATCTCGGGGCCGAAGCCGGCCAGCCAGGCGACGGTGCCGGCGCCCAGCCCGTGCTCGCGGCGCAGGGCCAGGGCCAGCGTGTACAACTCGAGGGTGGATCCGGTCGTTCCGCGCTGAACGTCGCGGGCGAGGTGCGCCCACTCGGCGGGCTGGGGCAGCCAGCTGGCGCTCGTCGGGCCGAAACCGTATGACGGGGCGGCGGCCTCCCACGGGAGGGGCACGCGGCATCCGTCGCGGCCGTAACGTTCGCCGTTGGTGCGAAACCAGGTCGGGTCTTCGCGTGAGGCGTCGGGCAGGTGGATGACCTCGGGCAGGCCGAGTTCCTCACCCTGATAGAGGTAGCTCGAGCCGGGCAGGGCGAGCATCAGCGTGCTTGCGGCGCGGGCGCGGGCGAGGCCGAGCTCCGCGTCGGGCTGGCCGGGCGATTTCGGGCCGATGCCGTGGCCCTGCAGGTTTTCTGCGGTCAACGCGAGGCGGGAGGCGTGGCGCACCACGTCGTGGTTGGAGAGCACCCAGGTGCTCGGCGCGCCGACGTCGCCGAAGGCCTTCAGGGAATCGTCGATGACGCGGCGCAGGGCCGGGGCGTTCCACGGGGTCTCGAGGTAGGCGAAGTTGAAGGCCTGGTGCATCTCGTCGGGGCGCACCCACTGGGCCACCTTCGCGAGTGGATCCACCCAGGCCTCGGCGGCGAGTACCCGGTCGCCGGGGTATTCGGCGAGCACCTGATGCCAGTCGCGGTAGATCTCGTGCACGCCGTCCTGCGCCCAGTACGGCGGGGTTTCGGCTGGCGGGGCGTCGATGCCGGGCTCCAGCGCCGTCGCGCCGCCGCCCATGCTGCCGCCCTCGGCCGGTGGCGTGTAGTCGGGCAAGCCCGCGGCCTTGATCATGCCGTGCGCCACGTCGACGCGAAAACCGTCGACGCCCCGGTCGAGCCAGAACCGCAGCACGTCGCGGAACTGCTGACGCACCCACGGGTTCTCCCAGTGCAGGTCGGGCTGGGTGGTATCGAAGAGGTGCAGGTACCACTGGCCGGGCGTGCCGTCGGTGTTCTCGGTGCGGGTCCAGGCGAGGCCGCCGAAAACGGACTCCCAGTTGTTCGGCGGCAGTTCGCCGGTCGTGCCCTTGCCGTCGCGAAAGATGTACCGTTCACGTTCATGGCTGCCGGGCGCGGATGCGAGGGCCTCCTGAAACCAGTCGTGGTCGCTCGAGGAGTGGTTGGGCACGATGTCGACGATCACGCGGATGCCCAGATCATGCGCCGTGCGCTGCAGCACCTCGAAGTCGTCGAGGGTGCCAAAGAGCGGGTCGACGTCGCAGTAGTCGGCCACGTCGTAGCCGGCGTCGCGCTGCGGCGAGGTATAGAAGGGGCTCAGCCAGATGGCGTCGATGCCCAGCTGCTGCAGGTCGGGCAGCCGGCTGGTGATGCCGGCGAGGTCGCCCATGCCGTCACCGTTCGCGTCGGCGAAGGAGCGCGGGTAGATCTGGTAGATCACGGCGGTGCGCCACCACTCCGATCCGGGTGCGGTGGGGGTGTCAACTACGTCGGGGCCGGTCAACGCTGGGCCGGTCACACTGGTGCCTGTCATAGAAAAAGGGTACGTCATGCACCTGCGTGCCCCGCCCGCGTCATCCGCTCGCGCGCCCACCGCTCTGCGGTGAATGTCGCCGGGTAGCGGATGCCGCACTCGGTTCAGCCAGGGACGTGATCGCCGCGAGGGCGGCCGGCAGGCCCGCTGCGTGGGCGTAGCGGGTGGCGAGGGCTCGAGTCCGCCGGCGAAAGCGCGGATCGCCCAGCACCCGGTGCACGGCCTGACGGATGTCGGTGGCGTCGGGGTCGGCGCTGTGCAGGCACACGCCGACGCCGGCCCACTCCACCCGGGCGCTCACCTCGACGGTGTCGTCGGTGCCGCCGGCGACGATCACGGGGACGCCGGCACCGAGGGCCTGCTGAATGCCCAGATAGCCGCCGGTGGTGACGAGCACATCCGCCCGCGGCAGCAGCTCGGAGAAAGGCAGAAAGCGTTCCAGCCGCAGGTTCTCCGGCCGTCTCGTGGGCGGCAGCACGGCGTCGGGGTCGGCTGCGCCCGTGGTCGCGATCACGAGCGCGTTCTCGGCGGCCAGACCGCGGATGGCCGGCAGCAGCAGCCGGTGGCTTTCGGGGTCGTGCAGGCCCTGGGTGAGTACGATCACCGGGCGGCCGGCGTGGCGGGCGGCGGCCACGTCACCCCACCAGGCCGGGGTGCGCCAGCCGCGGCCGAGCCCGGGCAGCAGGGGCCCGGTGAACTGCACGTGCGGCGGCAGGTCACCGCGTGGGTACTCGAATTCGGGCACGGTGGCAGCGAGGTAGCGGGTGCTGAGCTCGATGTTCCAGTTGAGAAAGAAGCTGTGCCGCGGCGGCAGGCCACAGGCCCGGCGCACAGCATTCGCGGCGGCCTGCACGTCGGCCAACAATACGTGCTCGAAACTCCAGTTCAGGGCGCGATTGCGAGCATGGCCCGGTCCGGAACCGGCCGGTGCCAGCCCGCTGCCGACCGGAGCCGTGTCGCCGCTCGGCACGGCGAGCGGCGTCGTCGAGAACGCAACGCTGGGCAGGCCGAGCTTCTCGGCCAGAAACAGGCCGGCGAGAAAGCCGTGCTCGACGACGATGACCTGCGGCCGCACCCGCAGGGCCAGCACCTCCAGTTCCTGCAGCCAGCCCGGAATCGGCTCGAGCGACACGTGGCGGTGCGCCCATTTCTGGGCGGCGACGCCCGGTTTGGGGTGGGCGATCGCGTGCATCCGCGCGACGGATGCGTCGGAGTGATCCCGCGCGGGCGACATCGGCACCGCGACGGCTCCGGTCGAGGCCACCTCGGTGACGTAACTCGACCCGGTGTACCAGGTGACGTCGTGGCCCTCGGTGACCAGTCGCCGGGCGAGGGGGAGCCCGGGGCGAACCTGGGTGCTGCGGGGCATGCTGCCGAAAAGGATGCGTGTCATAACAGGCTCCCGGGAGGGACGGTGTTCGTAACGGGCATGGGCGCAAAACCGTGTGGTTTGTGGGTAAAACGGGGCGGTCGGGGGGCCGCTCACGGGCTGACGGAGCCATGTTATCCGGCCGCGGTAACCGGGGGGCCTTAACTGGTGATAATCTAGACAGGTTGCCAAAACTGGCGTGCTTCAGAAGCTGAAGCGTCGCCCCCTTAGCTCATTGGTAGAGCACTTCCTTGGTAAGGAAGAGGTAGTGGGTCCGATTCCCACAGGGGGCTCAGGCTTGAAGTCGTAACCTGCCGAGTGCAGTAAAATGCTCACGGCAGTAAGCTGCTGACAAGTCGTGGCGGGGTAGCTCAGTTGGTTAGAGCACACGGCTCATAATCGTGGTGTCGCGGGTTCAATTCCCGCTCCCGCTACACGGTATTCATGAAAATCGCCCCGGACTTCCGCTGAAGTCCGGGGCATTTTTTCGCTTATGTGCGGTCTGCCGTCATCAACCCGTCTCGTTTGCAGCCGCTAAGAGTTCCAGCGCTGCGGCATCGGTTGAGCCCGGTTCGGCAGCGTGCGTCATCATTCGATGCCCGCTGGTACCGGGGAGGTGGAGGACCTCGTAGCTGAGGTCGAAGTCCCCCACCTCGGGATGGTGGAAGCGCTTGATGCCGCTCACGCATTGATGCACCGGGTGCTTCGTCCACATCGCGGCGAAATCGGAGCTCTTGAGGGTGAGTTCGCCGATGAGCTGGGTCAGTTCGGCATCGTCCTGGTGCTGTGCGGCGATGAACCGCAATGATGCCACGGCGAGTGAGGCTTCGTCACGCCAATTGCGATAGAGGTCCTTCGTGTGGGGGTCGAGGAACAGCATCCGGGTGAGGTTTGGTCGATCAAGGGGCCGGCTAGGCGCGTCCGGGTCGGCGTGCCCGGCGACGAGCAGGTGCCCGAGGGGGTTCCAGGCCAGGACTTCGTTTCTTCGACCCATGATCACTGTCGGCACACGGGTCATCGCCTTCAGCAGGCGTATCGTGCCGGGCGTTGCCTGCTCGGGTGTGCACGGAGCTCGACGCTGGGCTGTGGCGGGGCGCGCCAGGTCATGCAAATGCACCTTCTCATCGTCGCTCAGGTTCAACGCCCGCCCAATGGAGTCGATGACGGATTCGGAGGCGTTTGTAGATTGGCCCTGTTCCAAGCGGGTGTAGTAGGTGGCCGAAACGCCGGCGAGCTGTGCGAGTTCCTCGCGTCTGAGACCCGGTACCCGACGGGCACCGTAGGGGGTGATCCCTGCCGCTTCCGGGGTGAGTTGCGCGCGCCGAGTTCGAAGAAACTCGCCGAGTTCTTCTGTGGGGTTCATGCCGGCCATGTTCCCATTCTCGACTGTCTGAACCGATCAAGCCTGTCCCTGTCAGTGCTAGGCACCGTGGGGGTGGGATGACGCGGGTCTGGTTGCTGCGCGCACGGTGGCTCACTGTGGCAGTGTGCCGGACTTTCCGGCGCCCACGAATCGTTCCCTCTACCGAAAGGATGGGCATGCTCGACATAGTTCCGACCGCCGACCGCGCTGTCAACCAGGAGGCCCCCGCCGGGCGTGCCACGAGATTTACCGGGCGGCAACGCCTTGCCCTGTTCGTTCTGCTCACGGCCAGTTTCACCCTTGCCGTGGATTTCTCGATTCTGAACGTTGCGTTGCCCACGATCGGCTCGGACCTGGGATTCGCCCTCGATCATTTGCAATGGATCGCGAGCTCGTTTGCCCTCTGCGCGGCAGGGTTCACCCTGTTCTTTGGGCGGCTCGCCGACCTATTCGGTCGTCGACGACTCTTTCTGCTTGGTATGGCCCTGCTGGGTGTCTCGTCTCTTGTCGGCGGTTTCGCTCACGAACCAGTGGTGATGATCGTCTCCCGAGTGGCCCAGGGGCTCGCGACGGCGATGGTCGTGCCCGCGGCGCTGTCGCTTCTGACGACTTCGTTTGCAGAAGGACCGCAGCGCAACACGGTTCTCGGCCTCAATGGCGCTTTGATGGCGGCCGGGTTCACCACCGGGGCGATCCTCGGCGGAGTCCTCACCGACCTGCTGAGCTGGAGGTGGGCATTCTTCATCAACATCTTCGTCGCGGTTGTGGTGCTCGTGATCGCTCCTTTCGTCCTGAGCGAAAGTCGCCCTCACGAACGGCCCAAGCTTGACCTGGCCGGCGCGGTCACCGTGACCCTGGGGCTTCTCGCTCTCGTCTACGGGCTGACGACGGCGGGCGAAACCTCATGGGATAACCCGTTGGCATGGGGAGCGCTCCTGGTCGGCGTCGTCTTCCTGGTCGTCTTCTGGCAGATTGAGAAGCGGGTAGCGCATCCGTTGGTCCCCGTTGCTATCCTCAAACGGAAAACTGTCGCCTGGGGCAATGTCGCCGGACTGCTGGCGTTTGCTACCGAGACCTCGCTGGTGTTCCTGCTGACTCTCTACCTGCAAAAGGTACTCGGCTATTCGCCGCTTGCGGCTGGACTCTCGTTCGCCGTCCTCGGAGCGGGAACCGTGCTCGGCGCTATCATCGGCCCGAAAGTCATTGGCACGCTCGGATCACGCCGTGCGATCGTCGCCGGGTTCCTTCTGCAGGCAGCAGCCACGTTTCCGCTGCTGTTCCTTGGCCCCGACTCCGGCTGGATCCTTCTTCTGCTCGTCGCCACCTTCATTGGGGGTGTCGCAAACCTGGTTGCGATCGTCGGATACGTGGTCACCTCCACCTCCGGCCTGCCCGATAACGAACAGGGCCTGGCTACCGGGCTGGTGACGATGAGCCAGCAGATCGGAATCACGATGGGGATCCCGATCATGTCCGCGATCGTGACCGCACGGATGAATGCCCTCGGCGAAACCGGAGCCGCCAGTGTGCTCGATGGTGTCACGACCGCGGTCGGTGTGAACGCAGTGCTGTGTGTGTTGGCCGCCGCAGCCATCGCGCTGTTTCTGCGCCACAGCACGTCAGACCAGCTCAACGCATGATGTTCGACCTGTCACGAAAACAGGATGAAGCGACGAAGAGCACTCAATCCATCCTGCTGTGGGCTGCGGATCGTCAAATCATCCGGTTTTCGTGACCGCGGATACCGCGGGTGCGGCTAGCGGCCGAACAGGCGGGAGAGGAAGGAGCCGGATGACGGGGCCTTCGGGTGGTTGCCGGCGCAGCGCTCATTGCGCGGCACGTTGCGCATGACCTGATCGACGTGCTGGCCGCAGCCGGCCCAGGTGGTCTTCTGGCAGGTCTTGCAGGTGACGGCTCTACACATGGGGATTGCCTTTCGGTGACGCGGTTGTGGGGGAGAGGAAGAACAAGAAGATCAGGCCTGAGCGGCGACCTTCGCGCGTACGTCATCCATGTTGAGGGCCTGCACGCCGGCGACGAGTTCCTCGAGGTTGGCGGCGTTGAGCGCGCCGGGCTGGGAGAACACCAGCATGCCGTCGCGAAAGGCCATCAGGGTCGGAATTGAGCGGATGCCGGCTGCCGACGACAGGCCCTGTTCGGCCTCGGTGTCCACCTTGGCGAACACGACGTCGGAGTGCTTCTCGGATGCGGCGCTGAAGGTGGGCGCGAACGAGCGGCAGGGGCTGCACCAGCCGGCCCAGAAATCGACGAGCACGATGCCGCCACCGTTGATGCTCGCGCTGAAGGTGGATTCGGTGAGATCGATGGTTGCCATGCGATCAGTCTATACCCCCAAGGGTATTAAAGATACCCTGTGGGGTACCTGATCAGGCTCGTGAGCGCGTGCTGGCTCGCAGCACTCCCCAGAGCACCACGACGCCGACGAGCACGAGGGCAGCGGCCCCCAGACCCGAATAGCCCAGCACCACCAGGACCGGACCGGCCAGTGCCCCGCCCAGTGCCCCGGCGGCATTCATCGAGAGGTCGGAGAAGCCTTGCAGCGAGGAGCGGTCTTCGATCTCGACCGCCTCCGAGATGAGCGCCGAGCCGGCCACGACGGATGCCGACCAGCCCAGTCCCAGAAAAATCAGGCTGACGGTCAGGATGCCCTGCGATCCGTCGCCGAGCCACGCGGTCAGCAGGGCCACGACGAGCAGACCCTGGCCGCCGAGAATGACCGGCAGTCGGCCGAAGCGGTCGGAGAGCCAGCCGAAGACGGGCGACAGGGCGTACATTCCGGCCACGTGCAGGCTGATGGTGAGGCCCACCACCGTGAGGGTCGCGCCGTGGTCGCGCAGGTGCACGGGTGCCATCGACATGAGGGCGACCATGGTCATGTGGCTGAGCGCGACCGTGGCCACGGCAAACCGGGCCAGGGCATTGCCGCGCAGAATCTTCAACCCGCCGTGGGCGCGGCGGGCACCGACCTGTCCGGCCCGGGCGGCGAGGGCGGTCAGCAGGGGATCTGGCCGCAGCCCGATCGAGTAGACGACGGCCGCGGCGATCGTGGCTGCGAGCGAAAAGGCGAACGCGCCGGTCATGGCGGGCAGTCCGAGCGCGGCGCCGAGGGCCTCGCCGGGGCCGAACAGGTTCGGCCCGAGCACGGCGCCGATGGTCGTGGACCAGACGACGAGGGACAGGTCCCTGGCCCGGAACCGGGTGCTGGCCAGGTCGGTCGCGGCGAATCGGGCCTGCAGGTTGGCGGCCGACCCGGCGCCGAGCAGCATGAGGGCGAGCAGCAAGAGCGGAAAGACGCCGACCGCGGCGGCGAAAATCGCCAGCACCGCGCCGGTGCCGGCGATGAGCGACCCGGTGGCCAGGGAGATGCGTCGACCCCGAGCCTGGGCGAGCCGGGCGAGCGGAACGGCCACGACTGCCGCCCCGAGCGTGCTCATCGTGGCGGCCATGCCCGACCACGCGCTTGACCCCGAGAGGTCCGCCGCGAGCAGTGCCCCGAGCGACAGGGTCGCGCCCATGCCGATGCCGCCGAGAATCTGCCCGGCGACGAGCACCCGCACGACCCGCTTCTGCAGGGCGGAGTGCGCGTCAGCGTCGCGGGCGGAGGGCGACTCGGGGGCGGTCGATTCGGGGGCGACGGATGCCGCATCCGTCGTCATCGCGGGCCTCGGGTCACGCACGACAAGCGAACGGTGAACATGGTGTCTCCAACCCGTGGTGCTAGTGGCTGCTCTTGGCGAGCCGGTACATGGTGTAATTCAGCATCATAAAGTGCAGCAGCTGCACTCCGAGATTACTGCGTCGGGCGAGCTCGATGGTGCCCGGAAGCGGGGCTGCGTCGATACGGTTTTGGGTGTCATCCATGGTGGTCTCCGAGCGTTGAATGGGTGGGACAAAGGGGTGGAGCACGGGGGTGTGTGCTGGTCTATTCGGGGATCAGGTACCAGAACGGGTATGCCTTGGCCTTGTAGAGGAACATGGTGTGCAGCACGCGCTTGACCCAGTGCGCGGCCAGGCCGATCTCGCCGGTCGTGGTGCGGGGGTCGCGCCCGTTGGTATCGGGGTAGCGGGCGTTGTCCGGCACGATGGGCGACATCGACATGGCGGCGGCGGTGCCGTGGCGCAGGCCGGTGCCGGTCGACGCGATGCAGGCGGCGGCCATCTCGCCCATCGATGCGTGGTGCGTCGGGGTGAGGGCGCCCTTCAGAATCATGTCGGCGATCGTCATGGCGACGACCTTTCCCATCGCGCCCGAGGGCATACCGGTGCGCGGCGGGGCGGGTGCCACGGCGAGGCCGCCCGGCGTCGCGTAGGGGCGCGAGATGGCGTGCGGCGGCGCAAAGGCGATTCCGACGCCGAACAGGTTCGCGTAGCTCGGATTCTGGTACGTCTTCGGCCAATCCTGAGCGGTCCACTCGTCAAAGGGCTTGGCCGTGTAGTCGGCGTCAACGCGCATGAAACCGCTCGGGGCGAAGATGGTGTCGGTGATCTCGACGCCATCGCGGTCGTAGGCGGTCAGGCCCACTCCGCGAAACGGCGGCAGCAGCATGGCGAAGTCGAACTTCTGGGCGTTCTCGGTGCCGTCGATCTGCGTGTAGTTGATGACGCCGGGATCGATCCGGGTCACCGCAGCCTGCGTGATGGCCTTCATTTTGCGCTCCCGAAACAGCGATTCCATCCAGGCCTCGCTCGTGACGCGCGCCCCACCCGAGCTGAAGGTCATGCCGCCGACGCCGAAGTCACCGAGTTCGTGTTCGTTGGTGAGGTAGATGACCTCGGCCTTGTCGCGCACGCCGGCCTCCCGCAGTTGCTGCTCCACGTTGAAGGCGTACTCGAACGCCGCGCCCTCACACGTGCAGGTGCCGTGACCGACGCCCACGACGAGGGTCTGCGGGCTGCCCGATTTCAGGTTGGTGATGACCTCGGCCAGGCGTTTGGCCGCCCCAACGGCGTGGCTCGGGGTGCAGACCGAGACCGTGTTGCCGCCATCCGGCCCGAGGCCGGGCGTTGCGGCGAAGTTTAGCTGGGGGCCGGTCGCGTTGATCAGGTAGTCGTAGCCGAGGCGCACTGTCTTGCCGACGCGGGTCGGGTCGGTGTAGACGATCTCCACCTGTCCGCGCGGGCTGTTGAGGTCTCCCTCGGGGTACAGCGCCACGGCCTTGGCCTGATGAAACGTGATTTTCTTGCGGCGGTAGATGGGGGCGAGGGGAAAGACCACCTTGTCGGCGGTCATCTTGCCGACCCCAACCCAGATGTTCGACGGAATCCAGTTCCACTTCGAGCCCGGCGAGACCACGATCACCTCGTGACTGCGGCCCAAACGCTTCTTCAGATACAGGGCCGCGGTGTGGCCGGATACCCCTGCTCCCAATACGACGACGCGTGCCATGTCAACCTCTTATCCGGCAATTGCGACCGTGCAACTGCGCTCTCGAGCCGACCATACTCCTATACCCAATGGGGTATCTACCACACCGGATGCCGATTTCTGATATACCTCAGAGGGTATCCAATTCACGAGACAAACGGGAGTCACTATGTGTAGTCCAATTCGGTGCAGCAACTGCGGAAAAGTCACCTGGACCGGGTGCGGCCAGCACGTCGAGGACGTCATGGCGGACTTCACGGCCGACCAGCAGTGCGCCTGCGCGGTGCCCGGCCGGTAGGGGCTTCGTCGGCACGGGGCGCCCTCGTGAATCCTGCGGGGTTCGCATCTCGGCATGTTTGTTAGTATGTTAGAACAATAAGGTTCAGAACATACGATCATGCCAGCAGACGTACCGAGGAGATCCCGTGCCACTCGTTCGAATTGATGTCAATGTGGGCCGCAGCCCCGAGCAGCTCGGCGGCATCAGCGCCGCCATTCACGGCGCCATCCTCGCCGTCTACGGCATCCCCGAACGCGATCTCTTTCACATTCTCACCGAGCACCCCCTGGGCCAGTTGCGCGCCCAGGATGCGGGCCTCGGGTTTGAGCGCACCGACGGTGTCGTCATGATTCAGATCTTCACTCAGGGCGGCCGTGACCAGGCCGCCAAGAATGCCCTGTTCGACCGCATCGCGGGCGAACTGGCCGCGGTCGGGGTCGAGGGAGCGGATATCTTCATCGGCTACGTTGAGAACGGTCCAGGTGACTGGTCATTCGGCTTTGGCCGTGCCCAGTACGTGACGGGTGAAATCGCCGTACCCGCCTCCTAGCTATCCCCGGGGCCCCGTGTCAGGCCCCGAACCGTACGACCGAATTGCCATACACAACGGAGTGCTTGATGACGAACGTATCGACCTCAAAAAAATCTGACTCGGCACCAGCCGGTTCGAAACCGCACAATCACAAGCGCTCGCTGCGCACGGTCACCATCGTCTCCACCTTTGGTGGCTTGCTGTTCGGCTACGACACCGGCGTGATCAACGGCGCCCTGCCCTATATGCAGGATGACCTCGGCCTGACCCCGCTCACCGAGGGGCTCGTCACCTCGTCGCTGCTGTTCGGAGCGGCGTTCGGTGCGATCTTCGGCGGTCGACTCGCCGACCGTCGCGGTCGGCGCAAGACGATCATGGCGCTCGCCGTGGTGTTTCTGCTCGGCACCCTCGCCTGCACCTTCGCCCCGAACACCGCCGTGATGGTTCTGGGGCGGCTGGTGCTGGGACTCGCGGTGGGCGGGGCATCCGTCACCGTGCCCGTCTACCTGGCCGAAATGTCACCGCGGGCGATGCGCGGGCGAATGGTGACGCAAAACGAGTTGATGATCGTGACCGGTCAGCTCGTGGCGTTCATCAGCAACGCCTACCTCGGCAACACCTTCGGCGACACCGGCGGAATCTGGCGCTGGATGATCGTGCTCGCCACGATCCCCGCCATCGCCCTCTGGATCGGCATGTCACTCATGCCGGAGAGCCCCCGCTGGCTCGCCTCGATCGGCAGCTTCGGCGAAACGCTCGGGGTGCTGCGACGCATCCGCTCGCACGAAGACGCCCGGGTTGAATTCGACGAGGTCAAGGCCCTCGCGGTCGATGACTACAAGTCGAAGATGGGCGGCTGGCGGGATCTGAAGGCCCCCTGGCTGCGGCACATCTTCGTGGTCGGCATCGGCCTGGCCGTGATTCAACAGATCACCGGCGTGAACTCCATCATGTACTACGGCACCCAGATTCTGGCCGACGCCGGTTTCGGCCGCGAGGCGGCACTCACGGCGAACATCGCCAACGGTGTGATCAGCGTGCTGGCCACGTTCGTGGGTATCTGGCTGCTCGGCCGGGTCGGGCGGCGACGGATGCTGATCACCGGCCAGATCGGAACGACCAGCGCCCTGCTGCTGATCGGCATTTTCTCGTTGCTGCTGCCCGAGGGGATGGGCCGCGGCTACGTGATTCTGGCACTCACCGTCACGTTCCTGGCCTTTCAGCAGGGTGCCATTTCGCCGGTGACCTGGCTGATGCTGTCGGAGATCTTTCCGCAGAAGATGCGCGGCCTCGGCATGGGCGCGTCGGTGTTCGTGCTCTGGATGGTCAACTTTTTGATCGGCTTCAGCTTTCCACAGCTGCTCGCGGCCTTCGGCATCTCGAATACGTTCTTCGTTTTCGTGGTGCTGGGCGTGGGCGCGATCGCCTTCGCGGCCAGGTACGTGCCAGAAACCAAGGGCCGCAGCCTCGAGGAGCTCGAGACGTACTTCCGCAATCGCAAGCCGGCCGCTCGGTAGTCTGCGCACTCGTCCCGCGTACCATTCGACGGTGTTCGACGCCCACACCGGCGGCGGTTGGGGCCCCGAACTACACACAACGGCTCCGAATGCCGTCGAATGGTACCGGGCGGCGAGTTCAGCGGCGGTTGCGCGGGGCCACAGCGGTCCGCGTGGCTACGGGCGGTCGACGCGCAGCAGGTCGGGACGCTTGGCCGTGCGACCGTCGCCGGATGACCGCCCCGTGAGGCGGCGCCCGATCCACGGCAGAACGTGCGTGCGGTAGTAGCGGGCCGAGCGCGCGCGCGCCGCGGCCGGGGCCACCGGGGCAGCGGATGCACCGGTGCCGGCAGCCGTGGCGCCCTCGGTCGACCAGTCGGCCGGAACGGAGACGCCGAGCGCGTGAAGCACGTTTTCGGCGACGCGCGTGTGTCCGCGCGCGTTCAGGTGCAGCCGATCGCCCGACCAGTACTCGGGTTCGGCCAATTCGGCGTCAAGCCAGTTGTCGACAAAGGTGACGCCCGGTGCGGCGTCGGCGCCCGTGAACGTGGTGCGGCAGACATCCGCCAGCCGGTCGCCGCGACGCTGAATCAGCGCGCCCATCGGCAGGTGCCGCGTGGGGTTGCCGCCGGTGAGCATCAGCACGTGGGCGCCCTGAGCGGTGGCGCGCTGCACGACCTCATCGAGCAGCGCGACGATGCCGGCGATCTCGACCCGCGGGCGCATCACATCGTTGCCGCCGCCGCAAATCGACAGCAGCGTGGGTTGCAGAGCCAGGGCCGGCTCGAGCTGGTCGGCCACGATCGGGCCGAGCAGCTTGCCTCGAATGGCGAGGTTGGCATACTGCACGCCGCCTGTTCCGCCCGCGAGAGCGGGTGAATCGTCGGTTAGCGGCCGCGTCACCGACGAGTCACCCGCTCTCGCGGAGGGCTCAGCCGGGATGACCGGGCGGGCGGCGAGGGCGAGGGCGACGAGGTCGGCCCAGCCGCGCTGCGTGCCGTCGGGAAGGTCGTCGCCGACACCCTCGGTGAAGCTGTCGCCGAGGGCGACGTACCGGTCAAACCTGCGTTCCCGCATCCGCTCCCTGACGTTTGGGCCTATTCCTTGGGCAGCCCGAGGCGCTTCGAGATGGCGTCGCGGGCCTGCTGGGCCGCACGGCGCACCTCTTTGTCGGGGTCGCGCAGGCGCACCGCGATCGTGTCGAAGTTCTCCGGGGTGCCCTGGGCGGCGAGGGCGTGCAGGGCGGCGGCGCGCACCCGCGGGGTCTCGTCGGTGGTCAGGCGCACGAGCTTGGGTACGGTCTGCAGGTTACGCAGCAGTACGACCTTGGCGCACATTTCGCGCACCCGCCAGGACTCGTTGTTCAGGCCGACCACGATGTAGGGCGCGGCGGATTCGCTCCAGATGTGCAGAAACGCGCGGGCGCCCCACAGCTCGGGCCAGTAGAGCGCGGGGGCGCCGTCGAGGATGCCGAGGGCGTGGCGTCCGCCGGCGTACATGAGAAAGTCCTTGCCGGCGTTCTTGCCGCGCAGCAGGGCGATGGAGTTGTCGACGACGACGTTCTCGCCGTAATGCGCGACGGCGGCGTGCAGACGCTCAGCCGTGGGCAGATCGATCGGAAGGTCGGGGTGCGGAGTCAGTTTGTTATGCATAGCAGTACCAAACTACCGCGCGGGCGTGGGAACTCGCGGGCTGGTGTGGTGAAAACAGGACGATTTGACCATTTGTCGGCGAAAGCAGGACGATTTGGGCAGGTGCGACGCCTTCGTCCTGCTTTCGCCACGCGCTAGACGACGAGGGCGCGCGCGGCGGGCGCGAGCTCGAGTTCGAAGCCGAAGGCGCTGTCGTAGATGCCGTAGTTGCCGATGTCGGTGTAGCCGAGGCCACGGTACAGGGCGATGGCTTCCGGCTGCAGATACCCGGTCTCGAGGCGCACCCGCAGGTAGCCGAGTTCGAGGGCGATCGCTTCGAGGGCGTGCAGCACCGTGCTCGCGTGGCCTTGGCGGCGGTACTCGGGGTTGGTCCACATGCGTTTGACCTCGGCGGTTCCGGGCGCATAACAACGGATGCCGCCCCCGGCCACCGAGATTCCCTCATGCATGAGCACGACAAAGGCCCCGACGGGCGGGTCGAACTCGTCGGCGGCGACGTCATAGGCCGAGTCGCCGGAGCCGTCGCCGTAACGGGCGTCGTACTCTCGGTGCAGGTCGGCGAGCAGGGGGACAACTTCGGGGTCGCTCAGACGAACGCGTACGATTTTCACTCGCCATAGTCTGCCGTACGCGGCTGGGAGAACGGTGGCGGCGCATCCGTCACCGTCGCAATCACCGCGTAAACTGGGCCGGTGTCAGTGAACCCCGAACTCAAGGGGCGGGTCTTCCCGCCGGTGCCGCCGTATCTCGTGGGGCGGGAGAAGGTGCGCGAGTTTTCGCGTGCCGTCTTCGCGACCAACCCGATCAACCACGACCCCGAAGCCGCGCGCGCGGCCGGCCATGCCGACGTCGTCGCGCCGCCGACCTTCGCGGTCGTCGTGCAGGAGGCGACCCTTGCGCAGCTGCTCGCCGAACCCGACGCCGGCATCGACTTCACCCGGGTCGTGCACGGCGACCAGCGCTTCACTTACAGCCGCCCGATCGTCGCCGGCGACGAACTGACGGCGACGCTGTCGGTGTCGAGCATCAAAACCCTCGGCGGCCACGCCATGGTCACCGCGGAATCCCGCGTGGTCGATGCCCGCGGCGCGCACGTCGTGACCGCGATATCCACTCTTGTTGTACGGGGAGACGAATGAGCCAGACCTTAACGACCCCAGACTTGTCGACGTTGACCGTGGGAGAGGTCGTCGCCAGCCGTGAGTTCGCGCTGACCCGGGACTCCCTCGTGCGCTACGCCGGGGCATCCGGTGACTTCAACCCCATTCACTACCGTGACGAGGTCGCCGTGTCGGTGGGCCTGCCCGGCGTGCTCGCCCACGGCATGCTGACCATGGGGCTGGCCGTGCAGCCGGTCGTCGACTGGGCCGGCGACCCCGCCCGGGTCGTGGACTATCAGGTGCGCTTCACCCGCCCGGTGCTCGTTGACGGCGCGACCGGCGCGAACGTCACCGTCACGGCGAAGGTCGGCGCCCTCGACGTCGAGGCGCAGATTGCGCGGATCGACCTCACGGTCACATTCAACGACCAGACCGTGCTCGGCAAGGCGCAGGCGCGGGTCAGCCTGGCCGCCGTGGCCGTGGCCTAGCCCGATGCCGATGATCGAACCGGTCGCGCTGAGCGGCCTGACCACCCTGCGCGTGGGCGGTGTCCCGGCCGCGATGATCGCTTCTGCGACCGAGCAGGAGCTCGTCGATGAGGCTCTCGTGGTGTGGAGCCTCGACGAAGACTGGATGCTGCTCGGCGGCGGCTCCAACACCGTCGCCGGTGATGAGGGCTTCGACGGCACCGTGATTCGCATCGTGACGCGCGGCATCGAACGTCTCGAAACGGATGCCTCAGCACCCGACCGCGTTCGGCTGCGCGTGCAGGCCGGCGAACCTTGGGACGAACTCGTCGCCTACACGGTCGCCCACGGCTGGGCCGGCATCGAAGCGCTTTCCGGCATTCCCGGCAGTTGCGGCGCCGCGCCGGTGCAGAACATCGGCGCCTACGGGCAGGAACTCGCCGACAGCCTCGTCGCGATCAGCTTTCTCGACTACGAGACCGGCGAGGTCGTGCGTCTCACCGCGGATGCCCTCGGCCTCGACTACCGCACCTCGGCACTCAAGCGGGGACTGCGCGGTATCGTGCTGGCGATCGAGCTGGAGCTGCATGACACCGAGCGGGAGGCATCCGTCGTCGGAGCCGTGCTCGGGCAGCCGATCCAATACGCCCAACTGGCCGGGGCGCTCGGCGTGCAGGTCGGCGACCGGGTCGCGCTGTCGACCGTGCGTGAGACCGTGCTCGCACTGCGGGCCGCCAAGGGGATGGTGCTTGATGTGGCCGACCCCGATACCTGCAGCGCCGGGTCGTTCTTCACGAACCCGATCGTGTCCGAAAACTTCGCCCGCTCGCTGCCCGCCGCGCTGCCGCGCTGGCCGCTCGCGGTGGAGGTGCCCGACCGGGTGATCGCGCTCGACGACTACTTCGGTGTGGGGCCGGTTCCGGGCGAGGACCAGGTGCAGCTCGTCAAGCTCAGCGCCGCGTGGCTCATCGAGCACGCGGGCATTCGCCGCGGGTTCGCGCTGCCCGGCTCGCAGGCCGCGGTGTCGAGCAAACACACGCTGGCCCTCACGAACCGGGGCGGGGCATCCGCTGAGCAGATCGCGGAGCTCGCCCGTTACGTGCTCGGCCGCGTGCAGGCCGATTTCGGCATCAACCTGCAGCCCGAGCCGGTGCTGGTCGGCCTGACCCTGTAGCCCGCCGCGACGACCGCGCATCGGAGTCGTCCCCGTACCATTCGACGGAGTTCGGGCCCCATAGGAACAGTTGTCGCTCGGAAACGCGGGTTGGGGCGTCAGATGCCGTCGAATGGTACGGCAGGCGGCTCTGCAGTGGTCGACCACGTGTGGGAGCCGCACGCGACCGGGCTCATGGGGCCATTGTTGGCTTTTCGCTCACGAGAAGCCAAGAAACGCCCCATGGCTCGGACATCCGGCACGCGAGATGCCAAAGAACGCCCCTTGAATCGACTTCAAGGGGCGTTCTTTGGCGTCTCGCGACCGGCCGCGGGGTCTCAAGGGGCCTTTGTTGGCTTTTCGCTCACGAGAAGCCAAGAAACGCCCCATGGCTGGCCAACCGGGTATGCGCCTCGCGGCGAAACGCGGCGCGGGTCAGTCGGAGTGCCGGGTTGCGGCGGCGATGCCGGCGACCACGAGCACCAGACCCACGCCGATCACCGCGGCGAGCAGCCACAACGTGGGGTCGAGCGTGCCCGGGAACAGCGTCCAGGCGACCATGAACACGGCAAAGCCGAGCAACAGGGCGCCCCAGAGAATCGTCGCGAAGCGGGGCCGATGGCGAGCGGATGCCGCGGGCATGTCCCACGCGAAGGGTGCGGCCGGCGGAGTGGCCGGGTCTGCCTGCGTCGTGGCCGCGGTGGGACGTGCGCCCGCAGAGGCCGCCGCATCCGCTTCGGCGGTCGCTGGTGCCGTAAGGGGGAGGGTTGGCGTGATGATCGGGGTGGCGGAGTCGCCGCCGGTGGCAACGAGATCCGGCAGGACCAGGGTCGGTCCGGTGAGCGGTCGCGTCTCGGCCGTGTCGGGCGAGGGCGTGGATCCGGCTGCCCGGTCGGTGCGGTCGGTGCGGTCGGTCGGGTCGGTCGGGTCGGGGGCGTTGGTGGGGTTCGACATGGGGGCTCCTAGCGGGCTTCGATGACGTTGACCTGGCCGATGAGCGACCAGACACGGATGACGGGGATGGGCACGTCGTTTTCGGCGTCATCCGCCGAGAAGGTGCGGGAGTCGTGCAAAAACACGCCGCCGCGGTCGATGGAATCTGAGTTCGACGTGGAAGTGGAGCCGAAGTTGGACGTCGTATCGACCTCGGCGCCGTAGTTGACGGCACCGATGAGCGTGTTCGTCTCCACGCGCACGGCGGTGTCGACCGGAAGCTCGAGTTCGGTGACGCCGAGGCCGACCCAGATGTCGATGACGCGGCCGGGGACCTCGTCGGCGTTGCGGGTGTCGCGGAGGGCCCGCAGGTCGACGTCGGCCTGACCGGCGATCAGGGCGTAACCGGGCACCGCGTCGGGGCCGAAGGAGCTCGACCCGCTGGTCGCCTCGGCGCGCCAGCCAGCCCCGCCGAACGCGGAGAACTGGGTGCCGGCCGGAATCACGCCGACCACGAGCAGGGCGATCGCGGCGAGAAAGGCGAAGCCGCCCATGGCGCCGCTGACCCGGCCGCGGATGCCGGAGACGATGCTTCCGAGGGCGAGCACTCCCAGGCCGACGGCGAGGCCGATGACCAGAGCACTGGGCGACCACGTTCCGCGGGAAAACACGACGGCGGTCGTTGCCGCGGTGAGCAGGGCGAGCCCGAGAACGATGGCGGTGAAACCGGCGCCGGGATTGCGGCGGTGGTCGCGGGCCTGCTGCTTGAGTTGGCGGGCCTCGCGCTGGCTTGCGTGCTGCTGGGTTAGGGCGTCCCAGGCGCTGCGGTCGGTGATCGGCGCGGTGGCTGTCTCCATCGGGCGGGCGTAGGCCGACCCGGTGTACGACGATCCGCCGTATCCCGAGGTGCCGGTGCTCGTGCCGGTGCTCGTGCCGGTGCTCGTGCCGGTCGAGGCGGGGGACGGTGTGGGAGCGAAGCCGTTCGCGGCCGGGCCGGCCGGGGCATCCGCTGCCGGAGGGCTGGAGGGGGAGCCGGGCGTGGGGGGCTGCGGCGCGCTGCCGTAGCCGGAGGCCGGCGGTGTCGGTCCGGAACGGAAGGAGGAGGCGGGAAGACGGCGGAGGAGAAAAATGACGAGCCAGACGGCGCCGGCGGTGAGCAACAGTGCCCAGCCGACCGTGAAGGTCGTGGCGAGCCAGTCCGGCATGCCCCAGGTGCCCGGCATGCCGTTCCACCAGAAGCCGCGGAATGCCGGCACGATCGTGAAGAACAGCAGCGCGCCGATGGCGATCATCGCCGGTTCGAACCGCTTGCGAAAGGCTTCTTCGAGGTAGATGCGGCCGTCGGCGCCCGGGATGAGCGCCCAGGCGATCGCGTAGGCGAAGAGAATCGGGCCGCCGAGAATCGCGATGACGACGGCGATGCCGCGCACAATCAGGGGGTCGAGGCCGGTGCGGGTGGCGATGCTGCCGCAGACACCCGCGACCCAGCGGTTGGAGTCGCGGCGGAGCCCGGACGCGCGGATCCAGTCGAAGAAGCGCGACAGCTGGTAGCTCGCGCTGCCCGCGCCGGAGTTGCCGGTGCTGCCGGTGCTGCCGGTGGGCGGAGGGGGGGTGCCGGCGGGATCGTACGGTGTCTCGGTCATGGTTCAAGCTTCCCAGCGGCCCGGCAACGCTGCCATGGGGGATCACCCTGACTGAACCCTGAGATCGCCCCCGGGGCGGATGAATCGGGTTTCGTGTCGCCGGGTCGTGCTTGGATAAGACCATGAGAACAGAGCGGATGCTCCGCCCCAGACTGCGCCTGATCGGCGGCGTCTGCGCGGGGTTCGCCGAGCACACCGGGCTGCCGGTGAACGCCGTGCGCACGGCGACGCTGCTGCTCACCCTGTGCGGCGGCGCGGGGGCACTTCTCTATGCCTGGCTCTGGGTGACCGTGCCGAGTGCCCCGGCGGGGTCGGGGCGGTTCGCCACCCCACTGCCGAAGGCGAGCCTGGCCAGGCCGAGTCGCAGGGCGCGGCCGGGGTCTGGCACGGCGGGCCCGGCTGGCCCCGTTGAGCCGCCGGTCACCGCGAGGTTCGAGCCGGGTGACGCAGAACCCGCCCCGGGGGTCGGCTCCGCCGGGGATCCCGCGGGTAGCTTCACGACCACCCGTGCCGCTCCGATCACCGAGATTTTGCTCGGGGTGGCCCTGCTGACGGCGGGGATCACACTCGTGGCGAGTCGGCTGGGCGCCGAGATACCGCTCGCTGTCGTCGTGCCGGGCATTGTCGTGCTCGCCGGCGCGGCCCTGGCCTGGCGGCAATTCGCCGACATTCGAAGCGGTGAGGCCCAGCAGGCGTCCGCCCGGCTGGTGCGTGCGCTCGGTGCGCTCGTTCTCGTCGTGGTGGGCATTCTGCTGTTCTTCGTGACCGGGGATGCCCCGAACGTCTGGACGGTGGTCGCGGCAGCCGTAGCCGTACTGCTCGGCGTCGCCGTGGTGATCGCCCCGTGGTTGCTGCGCCAGGCTCGTGATCTCGCCGACGAGCGCGCGGCACGGGAGCGTGAGGCCGAGCGCGCCGAGATCGCCGCCCACCTGCACGACTCCGTGCTGCAGACGCTCGCGCTGATCCAGCAGAAGGCGGGTCCGCACAGCGAGGCCGCCCGGCTGGCGCGCGCGCAGGAGCGGGAGCTGCGCGAGTGGCTCTTCGCCGGAACGCCCACCGGCTCGAGTGACAGCGTCGACCTCGCCACCGAGCTGCGTCGGGTGTCCAGTCTGATCGAGGCCGATTTTGCCGCGCACTTCGAGCTCGTGACCGTGGGTCCGAACGTGCCGGAAGCGCCGGAGGCCGTGGTGGCGGCAGCCCGGGAGGCGATGCTCAATGCCGCCCGCCACGCTGGCGGAACCGTCTCGCTCTACCTGGAGACCGGTCCGCGAGGCATTGAGCTGAGCGTTTCCGACCGCGGACCGGGCTTTCGGGTTGATGAGATTCCGGCGGACCGGCACGGCGTGCGGGAGTCGATCGTGGCACGCATGACCCGCGCGGGCGGAAGCGCCCTGTTGCGACCCGGACCGGGCGGTGTGGGTGCCGAGGTCGTTCTGACCCTGCCCGCCGCGGCTGCCGGCACTGCTCCAGCCGGAACTGCTCCAGCCGGAACTGCTCCACCCGGTACTCCCGCCGGTGCCATCGAGCGACCGATCGAAACGAGGACCCCATGAGCGAGGCCACAGCGCAACCCGGAGCTGCCGCATCCGCTGCCCTGACGATTCTGATCGTCGACGACCACTCCATCTTTCGTTCGGGGCTGCGCGCCGACCTCGATGCCGGGCTGCAGGTGCTGGGCGAGGCGGCGTCCGTGGATGAGGCGATCACGCTCGTTGTGGCGCTGCAGCCGAGGGTGGTGCTGCTCGACGTGCACCTGCCCGGCGGGCTGGGCGGCGGGGGAGCCGAGGTCATTCGGGTCGCAGCTCCCCGCGCACCGCACACCCTGTTTCTGGCCCTGAGCGTGTCGGACGCCGCCGACGACGTGGTCAGCGTGATTCGCGCCGGAGCCCGCGGCTACATCACCAAGAGCGCCTCCGGGGCCGAGGTGAGCGACGCGGCGCGCCGGGTGGACGACGGCGACGCCGTGTTCTCGCCGAAGCTGGCTGGCTTCGTACTCGACGCCTTCGGCGCGGTGGCTGGGGAGACCGCCGACACGATCGACGAGCTCGACCGGCTCTCGGCCCGCGAGACCGAGGTCATGCGCCTCATTGCGCGCGGATACTCGTACAAAGAGGTCGCGGGCAGTCTGTTCATCTCGATCAAGACCGTGGAGACCCACGTCTCCGCGGTGCTGCGCAAGCTGCAGCTGTCCAATCGCCACGAACTCACTGCCTGGGCGCTCGCTCGCAAGCTGCTCTAACCGACGACTTCGGTGCTACAGCAGGCCGAGCTCCATCGCGCGGGTGACGGCCCGGGTGCGGTCGTTCACCCCGAGCTTCTCGAAGACGTGCACGAGGTGGGTTTTCACGGTCGCTTCGCCGATGAACAGGCTGCGGGCGATGTCGGGGTTGCTGTCGCCGCTCGCCACGAGCCGCAGCACCTCGAGTTCGCGGGCCGACAGGCGGCGGGGAGCGGGGGCATCCGATCGCAGGCGCTGCACGAGGGTCGCGGCGATCGACGGTGCGAGCACGGTCTGACCGCCGGCGACCGAGCGCACGCCCTCGAGAATCTCCGCCTGCGGGGCGGCCTTGAGCAGATAGCCGCTCGCACCGGCCTCGATTGCGCCCAGAATCTGGTCGTCGCTCTCGTAGGTGGTCAGAATCAGCACGCGGATGCGGCCGTCCGCGGCCAAAATCTGCGCCGTCGCCGCGGCCCCGTCGAGTCTGGGCATGCGCAGGTCCATGAGCACCAGGTCGGGGGCGAGCGCGGCAGCCAGCCGCACGGCTTCCTCACCGTCGGCGGCCTCGCCGACCACCTCGATGTCGGCGGCACGGGCGAGCAGCGCCACGATTCCGCTGCGCACGATCGGATGGTCGTCGGCGACGAGTACCCGAATCATCGGGTGCGCGATTCGACGGGAGCGGCGGCATCCGTCGCCGAGGCCTCGGCCGGGTCAGCGGGAACGCTCACCCGCAACAGGGTTCCGCCCGAGTCGCCGGTGCGCACCTCGAGTGCGCCGCCGACGAGCGCGAGGCGGTCACGCATGCCGGCGAGGCCGAAACCGACCTCCCGGGCCGCGGAGTAGTCCCGCAGACCGCGGCCGTTGTCGGTGACGGTGAGGGTGACGAGGTTATGTGTGCGGGTCAGGGCGACGGATGCCACGCTCGCCCGTGAGTGTTTGCGCACGTTGGCGAGTCCCTCCTGGGCGCAGCGCAGCAGCACCACCTCGAGTTCGCGGTCGAGGTCGGTGACGTGCGCCGTCGCATCCACTCGAATGCCGGTCTCGCGTTCGAATCGTTCCGCCAGCCGGCCGAGGGCGTCGCCGAGACTGGAATCACCGACCCGCACGGGCGACATCGCGGCCACCAGGGTGCGGGCCTCGGTGAGGGCATCGCGGGCGTAGCTTTCGATGAGGTCGACGCTCGCTCCGGCGGCGGCGGTGTCACCGGTCACGCCGGCCAGCTCGATGCGGGTGCGCTGGGCCAGCATCACCAGGCTGGTCAGGCTCTGCGCGATCGTGTCGTGCATCTCGCGGGCGAGGCGTTCGCGTTCGCTCGCGCCGCCCGCCGCGTGGTGCAGCGCGGCGAGTTCGCCCTGAGCCGCCGTGAGGGTGGCGACGAGGGCGCGCTGCTGCTCGGCGGCGAGGCTGATGCGGGTGATCCAGAAGCCGAGGGCCAGCGAGAACACGAACGCGAGTCCCTCGATGAGGGCTGCCTGCGGCACGACCGTCAGCGTTCCGCCGAGACCGATCGTGAGCGCGGCGACCATGACGAGGGCGAAGGCGGCGTTCCAGCTGATGGCCGCTCGAATCGACGGGGCCAGTACCCAGAGCAGCGGAAAGACGAGCGACTGCAGGGTCGCCTGGTCGGGGGAGATCGCCGTGGCCACGCCGCAGCCGATGATGACGACGAGACGCAGCGCCAGCGCCGCCCCTGCGTGCCCGGGCCGGGCGTTCGGGGCGAGCTCGCAGATACCGCGGCGACCGAAGCCGGCATAGAAGACACCAATGCCGGCAAGAGTGAGCAGCACGCCGGCGCGGGCGGCATCCGTCGCTTCCCCGATGAGGGCCACACCAGCCATCAGCGTCAGCGTCCCCGCGAATGCCACGTCCCACCACCGTTGTGCCGTCATGTCCTAACCTTCCCAGAGATTCGGTGCGCTTCTCGCGAGAGCGGATGAATCGTCGGTCTGAGCCGCTCATGGCGACGATTCACCCGCTCTCACGGGGCGTGGGCGGGCCGTGGGCGGGCCGCAGCTCAGGCGTCGCGGCGGATCCAGCGGAACGTGGCACGGCTGACCACGAGGCCCACCACGAGCCAGACCCCGAGGGCGCCGGCGACCCAGATCAGGTCCCAGGAGCCGGTCTGCTCTGCGGCCGCGAAGCTGTCGGGCAGGAACACCGAACGCATGCCCTGCGCCATCCACTTGAGCGGAAACACGCTCGCGAGGTTCTGCATCCACTCGGGCAGCGCGGTGAACTGCAGGTACACGCCCGAGATGAACTGCAGCACGAGCACCACCGGAATCACGACGGCCGTCGCGCTCTTGCCCGAGCGCGGCACCGAGGCGAGCGCTATGCCGAGGAAGGCGCTCGTGATCACGCCGAACAGAAACACCCAGGCGAACGTCGCCCACTTCTCGGGATCGCTCGGCAGCTCGATGTTCAGCAGCACCCGCGCGACGAGCAGCAACAGCCCGGCCTGCAGGATCGCGGTCACGAAGACCTGCCCGATCTTGCCCATGAAGTAGCTCAGCGGCGACAGCGGGGTTCCGCCGAGGCGTTTGAGGGTGCCGTCGCTCTTCTCCCCGGCGATGTCCACGGCGAGGTTCTGCACTCCCGAAAGCAACATGCCGGCGGCGAGCATGCCCGGCAGGTAGTAGGCGCCGACGCTGACGCCGCCGGTGCCGTCGGGGTTGGTGCCGATATTGCCCGCGGCGCTGAACGCGGCGGTGAAGATGCCGAGCATGATGAAGGGAAAGAAGAACGTGAAGAACAGGGTGTCGGGGGAGCGAAAGTACAGTCGTGTTTCGTAACCGATGCGGGAAACCCCCAGGCGCACGGTGGTTGCGGCCGCGGAGCGGGGCCTGACGGGACTCGGGGTGGTGGTGGTGGTCATGCGCGCACGTCCTTCTCGCTGAGGTCGGCGGCCGCGTCGGCCCCGACCGGTGTTGCGTGCGCCAGGGTCTGGGCCTCGTCGCTGCGCACGAGGGCGAGGTACACGTCTTCGAGGCTCGGCCTGATCACCTCGAG
This sequence comes from Cryobacterium frigoriphilum, assembly GCF_004403305.1. Taxonomy (GTDB): domain Bacteria; phylum Actinomycetota; class Actinomycetes; order Actinomycetales; family Microbacteriaceae; genus Cryobacterium; species Cryobacterium frigoriphilum. Next base: position 138,010 of record NZ_SOHE01000016.1, read on the forward strand.
GTCATCGGGTTCGGCGCCATCGGCGGCGGAGATCAGCTGCGCGACCAGGCGGGCCGGGGCATCCGTGCGCTGTTCGCGCACCTGGCCTGTTGCGTCACGCCAGCGCACAAGCGGCACGCGGGCGTCGGCGCCGCCGAGCTCATCGATGGGCCCGATATCGATGAGCCGGCCGCCGGCGATGATGCCGGCCCGGTCACCGAGCTGTGCGGCCTCGTCGAGGTAGTGCGTGGTGAGCAGGATCGTGGTGCCCTCGGCCTTCAACTGGCGGATGAGGTGCCAGAACTGGTGCCGGGCCTCGGGGTCGAAGCCGGTGGTCGGTTCGTCGAGAAAAAGCAGCTCGGGGCGTCCGATGATGCCGAGCGCAACATCCACTCTCCGGCGTTGCCCGCCGGAGAGCTTGCTGATGCGGGTCTTCGCCTTCTCGCGCAGGCCGGCGGCATCGATGACCTCGTCGACGTCGCGCGGATTCGGGTAGAAGCCGGCGAAGTGGCGGAGTTGCTCGGTGACGGTCACGGTGCCGGATTCGCCGCTTGTCTGCAGCACGATGCCGAGGCGGGCCTTCCACTCCAGGCCGCCGCGGTGCGGGTCGACGCCGAGCACACTGACCTCGCCGGAATCGCGGCCGCGGTAGCCCTCGAGAATCTCGATGGTCGTGCTCTTGCCGGCTCCGTTGGGGCCCAGCAGCGCGAAGGTTTCACCGGCGGCAATCGAGAAGCTGATGCCGCGCACGGCCTCGACGCCGCCATAGGACTTGCGCAGGTCGCGTACACGCACGACCGGGGATGTGGTTGTCATGGGTCCAGAATCCCACCAGAGCGCAGCCGTGACTAGCCGCCTACCGGAGGAGGGCGGCATCCCCCGATCGATGGATGCCCCGAGCGGCCCGAACCGGCCGCGAGAGCGGGTGAATCGTCGGTATCAGCAGCTCAGACCGACGATTCACCCGCTCTCGCGGAAGGAAACGGCGGCGCGGGCGGGGAGGGGCGTCAGGAGGCGAAGAGGCGCTGCAGGCGACCGATGCCCTCGAGCAGCAAGGCGTCGCCGAGGGCGTACGACAGGCGCAGGAACCCGCTCGGCCCGAAGGCCTCGCCGGGAACCGCGGCGACCTCGGCCTGGTCGAGAATCAGGTCGGCGAGTTCGAGCGAGGTCGTCGGGGTGACGCCGCCCCAGGTGCGGCCGAGCAGGCCGGTCACGTCGGGGTAGACGTAGAACGCGCCCTGCGGGGTGGGCGTCGTGATGCCGTCGATCTTGTTCAGTTCGGTGACCATCAGGTGTCGGCGTCGGTCGAAGGCCTCCCGAAACGCGATCGAGGCGTCTTGCGGGCCGTTCAGGGCGGCGATTCCGGCGCGCTGGGAGATGTTGGAGACGTTGGACGTGAGGTGTGACTGCAGGTTCGACGCGGCCTTCATCGCATCGAGCGGGCCGACCATCCAGCCCAGGCGCCAGCCCGTCATGGCGTAGGTCTTGGCGACGCCGTTCACGAGAATGGTGCGGTCGGCCAGCGCCGGAACGGCCTCGACGATCGAGGTTGCACCCGTGGACGGGGCATAAGTGAGGTTCTGGTAGATCTCGTCGGAGATGACCCACAGGCCGTGCTCCTCGGCCCAGAGTCCGATGTCGCGGGTCTGCTCCGGCGAATACACGGCGCCGGTCGGGTTCGACGGGCTGACGAAGAGCAGCACCTTGCTGCGCGGGGTGCGGGCTGCCTCGAGCTGTTCGACGGTCACGAGGTAGCCCTGGTCGCTGCCGGCGAAGACGTTCACCGGCACGCCGCCCGCGAGCGTGATGGCCTCGGGGTAGGTGGTCCAGTACGGCGTGGGCACGATGACCTCGTCACCCGGGTCGAGCAGGGTCTGGAAGGCCTGATAGACGGCCTGCTTGCCGCCGTTGGTGATGACCACCTGGTTCGCGGTGACCGCGAGCTTGCTGTCGCGCAGAGTCTTGGCGACCACGGCCTCGCGCATTTCGGGCAGCCCGGCCGCCGGCGTGTACCGGTAGTTCTTCGGGTCCTGCACGGCCGCGGCGGCGGCATCCACGATGTGCTGGGGGGTCAGAAAGTCGGGCTCGCCGGCCGCGAAGCTGATCACGGGGCGCCCCGCCGCCTGCAGGGCCTTGGCCTTTCCGTCGACTTTGAGGGTCGCCGACTCCGCAATGGAGCCGATCCGGGTAGAAATCCGCTTGAGTTCGTGTGCCACGCTACGAGCATACGGCGCGGGCCAGCGGATGCCTACGGCCCGCACCGCGGGCCGCCCCGGTCGCTGCGCCGGCTGGCCCTCGGCTTGCCGCCAGCTTGCCTCCAGCTTTACATGGTCACCCCGGGTGACCTAGACTGGCTGAAGGTAGTTGAAGTCTGCCAAACTTTTTTGCGCCCTTTTCACTCGGGTGCGGCGGGTGGCTCAGATTTCTCTCCATAGGGTGGTGGCTCAATTGGTAGAGCAGCGGTCTCCAAAACCGCAGGTTGCAGGTTCGAGTCCTGTCCGCCCTGCAAGCCGGTGGTAAATCTGTCGGCCCAGGAAAGGTGTGACTGGTGGCCCGAAAAGTTGTCGACGAACCCAGCGAGGAAGTCGTCGCGAACGCGAAGATTGCCCGCGACGCCAAACGTGGACCCTTCGCCCGGCTGTCCTTGTTCTTCAAACAGGTCATTGCCGAACTGAAGAAGGTCGTCACCCCGACCCGGAAAGAACTTTTCAGCTACACCGGCGTCGTGCTGGTCTTCGTGGTCATCATGATGGCCATCGTGTCCGGATTCGACTGGGTGTTCGCCCTCGTCGTGACGTATGTGTTCGGAACGCCGAGCTAACACTGCCCTGGCCCGGGCCTAACCGCCGTGGCCGCAGCCGCTCCGCCCCGAACGATAGACGAACAATCGATTGACGAACAATAGAGAAGGATTGAATTTTAGTGACTGAGACGAAGCACGACGATGTCGACTGGGCGACCGCTGCCGAGCAGTCCTCCGAAGAGGACGAAGCGCAGGAGGGCAACACCCTCGCTGCCGCCGAAGACTCCGTAGAGGCCTCCGAAGAAGCCGCCGTTCACGTCATCGACGAGTCCGCCGGGGTAGAGGTCAACCTCGACGCCGCACTTGACGCGCTCGCCGAGTCCACCGATCCCGAAGCCGACGCGATCGTCGACGACGCACTCGACATCGATTCCGCCGACGAGGCCGACGCCTCCGTCGAAGCCGTTACCGATGAAGAAGAGACCGTCGAAGCAGACGCCGCCGACGCCGAGCCGGCCGAGGTCGACCCGTACGCTGCGTTCCGCGCCGAACTGCGCATGATGCCCGGCAAGTGGTTCGTCATCCACTCCTACGCCGGCTTCGAGCGTCGTGTGAAGTCGAACATCGAGAACCGCAAGCAGTCACTCGGCATGGAAGATTTCATCTACCAGTGCGAGGTCCCGATGGAAGACGTCGTCGAGATCAAGAACGGCCAGCGCAAGATGGTCACCCGCGTGCGCATCCCCGGATACGTGCTCGTGCGCATGGACCTCAACGAGGACAGCTGGTCGGTTGTTCGTCACACCCCCGGTGTCACGGGCTTCGTGGGCAACGCCCACAACCCGACCCCGCTGCGCTTCGAAGAGTCCTTCGGCATGCTCAAGGGCCTCGTCGAGATCGCCGAAGCTCCGGTAAGCAAGTCCGGCACCCCCGGCAAGAGCGCCCAGCGCGTCATCGCCGCGGAGATCGACTACGAGATCGGCGAGACCATCACGATCAAGGAGGGCTCGTTCGCGGGTCTGCCCGGCACGATCAACGAGATCAAGCCCGAGAGCGGCAAGCTCATCGTGCTCGTCTCGCTCTTCGAGCGCGAAACCCCGGTCGAGCTCAGCTTCGACCAGGTCACCAAGCTTTAGCCGGGTAGCCGACGGATGCCCCGCGCCGGGGCATCCGTCGGCTCACGGTTTACACACCACCGGGGCCCATCCGGGCCACCGGGAGAGCAGTTCGTCTGCTCGAACATCACAACGTAAGGAAGAACAATGGCACCGAAGAAGAAGGTTACCGGTCTGATCAAGCTTCAGATCAAGGCCGGCGCCGCGAACCCCGCACCCCCCATCGGCCCGGCCCTCGGCCAGCACGGTGTGAACATCATGGAGTTCTGCAAGGCGTACAACGCAGCGACCGAAGCCCAGCGCGGCAACGTCATCCCCGTCGAGATCACCGTCTACGACGACCGCTCCTTCACCTTCATCCTGAAGACCCCGCCCGCCGCGGAGCTCATCAAGAAGGCCGCCGGAGTCGCCAAGGGCAGCGGAACCCCGCACACCGTCAAGGTTGCCAAGCTCACGCAGGCCCAGGTTCGCGAAATCGCCGAGATGAAGATGGTTGACCTCAACGCCAACGACATCGACGCCGCCGCGAAGATCATCGCAGGAACCGCCCGCTCCATGGGCGTTACGGTCGAGGCTTAATCTCGACATCCCCCGGGTGACAACAAGTCACTCGTTAGCAGTTCGTGGAAGAGCCTGCCAGGTTCACGAAAACCACATTCCCCAGTACAGGAGATTCACCATGGCAACAAAGTCAAAGGCCTACCGCGCCTCTGCCGAGAAAATCGGCGAAGACACGTTCTACACCCCCGCAGCAGCCGTCGCGCTCGCCAAGGAAACCGGCTCCGCCAAGTTCAACTCGACCGTTGAGGTCGCCCTGCGCCTCGGCGTCGACCCCCGCAAGGCAGACCAGATGGTTCGCGGAACCGTCATTTTGCCCCACGGCACCGGCCGCACCGCCCGCGTCATCGTCTTCGCAACCGGCCCCGCCGCCGAAGCAGCAATCGCAGCCGGCGCCGACGAGGTTGGTGGCGACGAGCTCATCGAGAAGGTAGCCGCCGGTTACACCTCCTTCGACTCCGCCGTGTCGACCCCCGAGCTCATGGGTAAGGTCGGTCGTCTCGGAAAGGTCCTCGGCCCGCGTGGCCTCATGCCGAACCCGAAGACCGGCACCGTGACGCCCGACGTCGCCAAGGCCGTGTCCGACATCAAGGGCGGAAAGATCGAATTCCGCGTTGACAAGCACTCCAACGTGCACTTCGTCGTTGGCAAGGCGTCGTTCTCCGTTGAGCAGCTCAACGAGAACATCTCCGCCGCCCTCGAAGAGGTCGTTCGCCTGAAGCCGAGCTCTTCCAAGGGCCGTTACATCACCAAGGGCGTCGTCTCGACGACCTTCGGCCCGGGCATCCAGCTCGACGTCAACAGCATCTAAGTAATACTTCGAAAGCAGGGCCCGTCTTCGGACGGGCCCTGCTTTTTTGTGTCCCGCTGGTTGAGCAGCGAGGGGCGAGCGTGTCGAAACCGGGTGAGCCGACCTCGAGGATCGGCGTGCGGGGTTTCGACCAGCGCGCTGCGCGCGCAGGCTCAACCAGCGAGGGGCGAGCGTGTCGAAACCCGGCGGGCCGATCCTCAGAGCCTGGGGTCAGCCGATGTAGCTCATGACGTGCTTGAGCCGGGTGTAGTCCTCGAGGCCGTACATCGAGAGGTCCTTGCCGTAGCCGGAGTGCTTGAAGCCGCCGTGCGGCATCTCGGCCACGAGCGGAATGTGTGTGTTGATCCAGACGCAGCCGAAGTCGAGGTTCTTCGCCATGCGCATCGCGGTGCCGTGGTTGCTCGTCCAGACGGATGACGCCAGCCCGTACTGCACATCGTTCGCCCAGGTCAGTGCCTGCGCCTCGTCGGTGAACTTCTGCGCCGTGATGACGGGGCCGAAGATCTCGTTCTGCACCGCCGCATCCGCTTGCCGCAGGTTGGCGACGATGGTCGCCTCGTGAAAGTAGCCGCGCGTGCCCTGGCGGTGACCGCCGAGCGCGAGCGTGGCATGGTCGGGCAGGCCCGCAACAACGGCCTCGACCCGGGCGAGCTGGTCGGCGCTCGACAACGCGCCGTACAGAATGTCCTCCTCGAGCGGTGCGCCGGTGCGGGCGTTGTCGCGGGAGTACTCGGCGAGGGCGGCGACGAACTCGTCGTGGATGCCCTCCTGAACGAGCAGCCGGGTGGCGGCGGTGCAGTCCTGGCCGCCGTTGTAGAAGGCGGCGGCGCTGATGCCGGCGACGGCCAGCTCGATGTCGGCGTCGTTGAAGACGATCACCGGGGCCTTACCGCCGAGTTCCAGGTGTACGCGCTTCACGTCGAGGGCCGCCGCGCCGGCGACCTCCATGCCGGCCCGCACCGATCCGGTGATCGAGACCAACTGCGGCACCGGGTTGGTGACCAGCGCGCGGCCGGTACTGCGGTCGCCGGTCACGACATTGAACGTACCGGCGGGCAGAAACTCGGCGGCGATCTCGGCCATCAGCAGGGTGGAGACCGGGGTGGAGTCCGACGGCTTCAGCACGACGGTATTGCCGGCGGCGAGGGCGGGAGCGATCTTCCACATCGCCATCATCATCGGGTAGTTCCACGGCGTGACCTGGCCGACGACGCCGATCGGCTCTCGCCGCACGAACGAGGTGTGGTCCTTCATATACTCGCCGCCGGACTTGCCCTCGAGCAGGCGGGCGGCGCCGGCGAAGAAGCGCAGCTGGTCGACCATCATGTCAACCTCTTCGGCGACGAGGTTCGGGCGGGGCTTGCCGGTGTTCTCGCTCTCCACATCGGCGAGTTCCTCCGAGCGGCCTTCGAGCGCGTCGGCGAATTTCAGCAGCGCGTGCTGGCGCTGGCCCGGGGTGGTGTCGCCCCAGGTCTCGAAGGCGGTGGCCGCCGCCGAGTACGCGTCAGCGACATCCGCTTCGCTCGAAATCGGGCTGTGGGCGTAAACCTCTTCGGTCGCCGGGTTGATGATGTCGAGTTGCTCGGTCGCGCTCGACGCAACGTAGTCGCCGTTCACGAAATTCTGGAGTTCACGGATTTGCATAACTGACCTTTCGAGGCATCGTTGACCGCTGAAGACTGTAGGCCGACGATACCCCAGATCGCTCGCGCAGAAGGGGCCTCGGACGGGGGGAGCGCCCGGCACGTTCCCGAAACAATCCCGCAACAGGGCGGCAGTACGCTCGCATCATGGTTGACCTGTTCGCCGGTTACGGCGCCACTGCACGAGAACGTTCCCGGCGCGGCGCGCCCACGGCGTGGGACGAAATGTTCCCCGACCCGACCTCGCTGACGCCGCTGGAGACCCGCGCCGCCTATAAGGACGTCTTCGGCGCCCTGGCGCGCATGACCCAGGAAGATTTACGCGGGCGAGCGGATGCCCTGGCGGATTCTTACCTAGCCCAGGGCGTCACGTTCGACTTCGCCGGCGAAGAGCGGCCGTTTCCGCTCGATGCCGTGCCGCGCGTCATCGAACAACAGGAATGGATCGGGGTCGAGGCCGGCATCAAACAGCGCGTCCTCGCGCTCGAGGCCTTTCTCGACGACATCTACGGGCCGCAGGCCGCGGTGCGCGACGGAGTGATCCCGGCGGCGCTGATCAGCTCCTCGAAGCATTTCCATCGGCAGGCAGCCGGCATCGTCTCGGCGAACAACGTGCGCATCCAGGTCTCGGGCATCGACCTGATTCGCGACGAAAAGGGGGCCTGGCGAGTACTCGAAGACAACGTGCGGGTGCCGAGCGGCGTCAGCTACGTCATCTCCAACCGGCGGGTGATGGCGCAGACACTGCCCGAACTGTTCTCGTCGATGCGCATCCGCCCGGTCGGCGACTATCCCAACAAACTGCTGCAGGCCCTGCGCGCGTGCGCCCCGGCCGGCGGTGACGACCCCAACATCGTGGTGCTGACCCCGGGCATCTACAACTCCGCCTACTTCGAACACACCCTGCTGGCCCGCCTGATGGGCGTGGAACTGGTCGAGGGCCGCGACCTGTTCTGCTCGGGCGGCAAGGTCTGGATGCGCACGACCGCCGGCCCGACCCGGGTCGACGTGATCTACCGGCGGGTCGACGACGAGTTTCTCGACCCGCTGCAGTTTCGGGCCGACTCGCAGCTTGGCTCACCGGGAATCATGCTCGCCGCCCGGCTCGGCAACGTCACGATCGCCAACGCGGTCGGCAACGGCGTCGCCGACGACAAGCTCGTGTACACCTACCTGCCCGACCTCATCAAGTACTACCTGGGGCAGGAGGCGATTCTGCCCAACGTCGACACCTGGCGCCTCGAAGACCCGGGCGCCCTCGAAGAGGTGCTCGACCGCCTCGACGAACTCGTCGTGAAACCGGTCGACGGTTCCGGCGGCAAGGGCCTGGTCGTCGGCCCGGCCGCCTCGAAGACCGAGCTGGCCGCCCTGCGCGCGCAGCTCATCACGGATCCGCGCGGCTGGATCGCCCAGCCCGTCGTGCAGCTCTCGACCATCCCGACGCTCGTCGACGACGGCCTCCGGCCCCGCCACGCCGACCTGCGGCCCTTCGCGGTCAACGACGGCAGCGACGTCTGGGTGCTGCCCGGCGGCCTGACCCGGGTCGCGCTGCCCGAGGGGGAACTCGTCGTGAACTCCAGCCAGGGCGGCGGCTCGAAGGACACCTGGGTGCTGGGCCTGGAACGCGACTTCGTGACCGGATCCGACATGGACAGTGCCCGTGACAGTGACAGTGCCCACGACATCGCCGGCCTCGTGGCCGAGCAGGCCGCGAACACCCACGGCACGCCGACCCAGTCGATTCCCGTCATTGGCCACACGAGCGGCCAAACCGTCGATCACTCGCCGGAAGACCGTCCGCGAGACCGCGACCAGCAGGAGCAACAGCAGCAGTCGCGGCAGCAACCCACCCCGGAGGTCAGCACATGCTGAGTCGCATCGCCGAAAGCTTGTTCTGGATCGGGCGGTACATTGAGCGCAGCGACGGTACCGCGCGCATCCTCGACGTGCACCTGCAGCTGCTGCTCGAAGACCCGTGGATCGAAGAGAACCTCGCCTGCCGCTCGCTGCTGCAGCTGATGGGTTCGGAGGTTCCGCGGCAGCAGGGCCTCACGCGGCAAGACGTGCTGGCGAGCCTCGCGATCGACCGCAACAACGCCGCATCCATCGCCTTTTCGCTCGAATCGGCGCGCGAGAACGCCCGTCGGGCGCGGGAGATCGTGCCGACCGAGCTGTGGGAATGCCTCAACACGACCAAGGTGCGCATGCCGCGCCGGGTCGCGATCGAGAAGACCCACGACTATTTCGCCTGGGTGCGCGAGCGCGCCGCCCTCGCGGTGGGAATCGTCGAATCCGGGTCGAGCCGCGACGAAGCCTGGCACTTTTTCACCCTCGGCCGCAGCCTGGAGCAGGCCGATATGACCGCCCGACTGCTGTCGACCCGCTCGCTCACGCAAGACAGCGGGCCGTCGTGGACGACCATTCTGCGTTCCTGCGGCGCCTACGAGTCGTACCTGCGCACCTACCGCGGGGTGCCGTCGGCGCACAACGCGGCCGAATACCTGCTGCTCGACCGGCTGTTTCCGCGTTCGATCCTGTACTCCGTGTCCCGCGCCGAGCAGTGCCTGCGCGAGATGGAACCGCGCACCGACCGCATCGGGGTCAGCGACCGGGCCCAGCGCATTCTGGGCCGCATCCGCAGCCAGCTCGAGTATCGGCCGGTCGCCGACGTGCTCGTCGAGCTGCCGGACCAGATGGAGGTCGTGCAGAAGGCCATCAGCACGGCCTCGGAGGCCATCGCGGAGCGGTACTTTCCGACCCACGCCACCCCCACCTGGACGGGAGAAGCGTCGTGAACCGGCTGCGCGTGCGCCACACCACCGGCTATCGCTACCAGGGCGAGGTCGCCGCGTCGTATAACGAGGCGCGGATGCTGCCGGTCAGCTCGGCCGATCAGTTCGTGCTGCACTCGCACCTCGAGATCTCCCCGGTGTCGAGCAATCACACCTACCTCGATTACTGGGGCACCCGGGTGTCGTCGTTCGAGGTGCTGGTGCCGCACGAAGAGCTCACCCTGAGCGCCAACAGCCTCGTTGAGGTGCGGCCGCGGGCACACCACACGGAGGACGTGCCGTGGGACGCCCTCGCGGCCATGACCGCGCGGTCGACGAGTTCGGTCGAGCACACCTGGCAGACCAAGTTGACCGATCCGACGACGGATGTCGCGCAGCTCGCCGCCGAGATCGCGCGTCGGCACTCGAGTCCCACCGACGCGGCGCTCGACATCTGCTCCGTGATCGGCGACCGCATGCAGTACGTGCAGGGCGTCACCGGCGTGCACTCGACCGCGAAGGAAGCTTGGACCGACAAGCGCGGAGTGTGCCAGGACATCACCCACATTGCTCTCGGCGCGCTGCGCTCGGTCGGCATTCCGGCCCGCTATGTCTCGGGCTACCTGCACCCGCGGCCCGAGGCGGAGATCGGCGAGACGGTAACGGGGGAGTCACACGCCTGGGTCGAGTGGTACTGCGGTGAGTGGCGGGGCTTCGACCCCACCAACCTGATCGACATCGGCGACCGGCACGTGGGGGTGGGCCGCGGCCGGGACTACAACGACGTGGCTCCGCTGCGCGGCGTGTACGCCGGGTCCTCGGGGTCTCAGCTCTTCGTGACGGTCGAGATCACCCGCGAGGGCTAGCGTTCACGGCACCCGCTGGTCCCGCTGGTCCCGCTGGTCCCGCTGGTTGAGCCTGCGCGCGTAGCGCGCTGGTCGAAACCTGGCGAGCCGACCCTCGGACTGTGGGTCGGCTTGCGGGGTTTCGACCGTTCGTGCCTCGCGGCTCAACCAGCGGTGGTCTCCTGCTGGTTGAGCCTGCGCGCATAGCGCGCTGGTCGAAACCTGGCGAGCCGACCCTCGGACTGTAGGTCGGCTCGGGGGGTATCGACCGCTCGTGCCTCGCGGCTCAACCGGCGGTGGTCTCCTGCTGGTTGAGCCTGCGCGCATAGCGCGCTGGTCGAAACCTGGCGAGCTGGCCCTCGGACTGTAGGTCGTCTTGCGGGGTTTCGACCGCTCGTGCCTCGCGGCTCAACCGGCGGTGGTCTCTCGCTGGTTGAGCCTGCGCGCATAGCGCGCTGGTCGAAACCTGGCGAGCCGACCCTCGGACTCTGGGCCGGCTCGGGGGGATTCGACCGCTCGTGCCTCGCGGCTCAACCGGCGGTGGTCTCTCGCTGGTTGAGCCTGCGCGCGTAGCGCGCTGGTCGAAACCTGGCGAGCCGACCCTCGGACTGTAGGTCGGCTCGCGGGGTTTCGACCGCTCGTGCCTCGCGGCTCAACCAGCGGTGGTCTCCTGCTGGTTGAGCCTGCGCGCGTAGCGCGCTGGTCGAAACCTGGCGAGCCGACCCTCGGACTCTAGGTCGGCTCGCGGGGTTTCGACCGCTCGTGCCTCGCGGCTCGACCAGCGGGGCGGCAACGGTGGGTGGGGCGGCACTCAGTGCGGGGCGTGGGCCTCGAGAAACTGGTAGACCTCGGTCTGGTCGACGCCCGGAAACGTGCCGGTGGGCAGCGCGGCGAGCAGGCTCGTCGGGGTGCGGGCCGCCGGCCAGGACTGGCCGGCCCAGCGGTCGGCGAGGTCGCCGGGGGCGCGGCGGCAGCAGGACTCGTCGGGGCACTTCGACACCTCGCGGTGCGGGGTCTCCCGGCCACGGAACCACTTGACGTGGTCGAACGGCACGCCCACGCTCACCGAGTATTCGCCCTCCTTGGCCTTTTCGACCCGGGCGGTGCACCAGAAGGTACCGGTCGGCGTGTCGGTGTACTGGTACCAGGCGCTGAACCGGTCGGGCACGTCGAACACCGTGCGCGCGGTCCAGCTGCGGCACACCGTGGTGCCTTCGACCGCGCCGAGGGCGTCGCTCGGAAACCGCACCGAGTCGTTCTCGTAGGCCTTGATGATCGTGCCCGACTCGTGCACCTTCATGAAGTGCACCGGAATGTCGAGCCGCGCGGTTGCGAGGTTGGTGAAGCGGTGCGCGGCCGTCTCATAGGAGACGGCGAAGGCATCCCGCAGGTCCTCCATCGAGATGCGCCGCAGGGTCTTGGCCTCGGTCAACATGCGCACCGCGTCGCGTTCGGGCAGCAGAATGGCCGCGGTCAGGTAATTGGTCTCCACCCGCTGCCGCAGAAATTCCGCGTAATTTTCGGGCTCTTTGTGCGCGCAGAGGTGGCTCGCGAAGGCCTGCACGATGGGGGAGCGGGAGTCCCGCGACGAGGAACGCTCGGTCGGCAGGTAGATGCGTCCGTTGCGCTTGTCGGTCACCGTGCGCGTTGAGTGCGGCAGATCGTTCACGTAGTGCAGTGAATAGCCGAGATGGTCGGCCATGTCGGCGATGTCCTGCTGCGAGACCGGCCCGCCCGAATGGCCGACCGCTGCGAGCAGCTCGAGGGCCTGCGCTTCGAGCTCCGGAAAGTAATTGTCCTGTTCCCGCATGATTCCGCGCAGCTGCGCGTTGGCGCGGCGTGCCTCTTCCGGGGTCGCCACGCGCTCCCGGTGCAGCCGGTCGATCTCGTTGTGCAGACTCAGGATCGTCTGCAGGGTATCGTCGCTCTGCCCCTTGCTGACCCGGATGCGCGGCAGGCCGAGCGCCTCGAAGACCGGCCCGCGCACCGCGCGTTCCACCGCGATCTCGAGTGCCGCGCGCGGAGAAGAAACCTCCGTGGTCAATAGCTCGTCGAGCGTCGTGCCGAGGGCGATGGCGATCGTGCGCAGCATCGACAGGCGCGGCTCCCGCTTACCGTTCTCGATCATCGACACCTGCGAGGGGGCGCGATCGATCGCGGTCGCGAGGGCGTCGAGCGTCATGCGGCGCTCGGTGCGCAGTTCGCGGATGCGCCGGCCCAGCGTGAGCGCGTCGAGCGCCGGTTCGTCGGCGGGTACGGAGAGGGCCGCCAGGGCGGTGGGATCTGCGGTGATCACGATTCGATCTTCGTCATGGTTCAGTGTTGCACGAGAAAACGCCGAAGTGGCAAAAGTTTCGCCGATCAGAAGAATTGAATTGTTTCTGTCTCGATTTGGCCCGCGTGTCGGTTGCGCGGCGGCCATTGTTAGAACACAGGCAATCAACTCCGACCCACCACCCCGGGCCCTCACTACTACTTTCCAAGGAGAAAACCATGACCCCCACCAGCCCGGCGACCATTGACCGCCCCGCTTCGACCCCCGCTTCGAAAACGGTGAAGACCACGACCGGCAGCTTCGCCACGATCCGTCCGCACCTCGAGGTCACCGGTACCCTCGGTGCTCGCTACGACGAGATCCTCACCCCTGACGCCCTCGAGTTTCTCGCCGAACTGCACGAACGCTTCGCCGGCACCCGCCACGATCTGCTGGCCACTCGTCTGAAGAACCGCGTGAACGCCGCCAACGGCCGCGACCCGAAATTCCTCGACGAGACCGCCGGCATCCGCTCTGACCCGAACTGGACCGTCGCCGGCGCCGGCCCCGGCCTCGAAGACCGTCGCGTGGAAATCACCGGCCCGACCGACCGCAAGATGGCCATCAACGCGCTCAACTCCGGCGCCAAGGTGTGGCTCGCCGACCAGGAAGACGCCACGAGCCCGACCTGGGCCAACGTCATCGAGGGCCAGATCTCGCTCTTCGACGCCGTGCGCGGTCAGCTCGACTTCACGAGCCCCGAGGGCAAGCACTACACCGTGACCGGCGACGCGAACGGCGGGGCCCCGACCATCGTGATGCGCCCTCGCGGCTGGCACCTGGTGGAAAAGAACGTGACCTTCGTCGACCGCGCCAACCACCGCATGGCCGCATCGGGCAGCATCATCGACTTCGGCCTGTACTTCTTCCACAACGCGAAGCGACAGATCGAGAACGGTCACGGCCCGTACTTCTACCTGCCGAAGCTCGAAAGCCACCAGGAAGCCCGCCTCTGGAACGACATCTTCTCGTACTCCGAGGAGCGCCTCGGCATCGATCACGGCACCATTCGCGCGACCGTGCTGATCGAGACGATCCACGCGGCCTTCGAGATGGAGGAGATTCTCTACGAGCTGCGCGATCACTGCGCCGGCCTGAACGCCGGCCGCTGGGACTACATCTTCTCGATCATCAAGACCTTCCGTGCCCGCGGCCGCCGCTTCGTGTTTCCCGACCGCAAGGAAATCACCATGACGGTGCCGTTCATGCGGGCGTACACCGAGCTGCTGGTGGCCACCTGCCACCGACGCGGGGCCTACGCGATCGGCGGGATGAGTGCTTTCATTCCCAACCGCCGCGACCCGGAGGTGACCGAACGCGCCCTCGCGCAGGTGTCGGCCGACAAGAAGCGCGAAGCCGGCGACGGCTTCGACGGCACCTGGGTGGCGCACCCCGACCTGATCGAGACCGCTCAGGCCGAGTTCGACGCCGTGCTCGGTGATCGCGCCAACCAGCTCGAGCGACTGCGGCCCGAGGTCAGCGTGACCGCCGCGCAGCTGCTCGACATCTCGACCGTCGGCGGCCAGATCACCGAGGCCGGCGTGCGCGGCAACGTGCTCATCGCGCTGCGCTACATCGAGTCCTGGTTGCGTGGCACCGGTGCCGCGGCGATCGACAACCTGATGGAGGACGCGGCCACGGCCGAGATCTCCCGCTCGCAGCTGTGGCAGTGGATCCACGAGAACTCGGTCACCGCCGAGGGCCGCCGGATCGACCTGCCGTGGGTGGAACAGGTGCTGGCCGAGGTGGTGTCCGGTCTTGACCGCACCCCCACGGATCGTTTCGACGACGCCCTCGAGGTGCTGCGCGACGCGGCGCTCTCGCCGGAATTCCCGACGTTCCTCACGGTCGGCGCGTACGCCCGCTTCTTCTAGAGCACCAGCTTCTCCGCGAAAGCGGGTGACTCGTCGGTCGGACACAATCCAACCGACGATTCACCCGCTTTCGCGGTTTGGCGCGGGTCAGGGGGTGGGGCGTTTGATCGCAGCGTAGGCGGCGAGGGCCGCTCGACGGGTCTCGCCGAGGTCGACGATCGGGGCCGGGTAGGCATCCGTTCCCCACTCCGTGATGTTCTGACGGATATATTCCTGATTCGGATCGAACTTTTTGGCCTGCAGTTCGGGGTTGAAGACCCGAAAATAGGGGGCCGCATCGGCACCGGATCCGGCGACCCACTGCCATCCGAAGGGGTTGCTCGCCGAGTCTGCATCGACCAGTGTGTCCCAGAACCACTGCTCGCCCTGGCGCCAATCGATCAAGAGATTCTTGATCAGGAATGAAGCCGTGACCATACGTACGCGGTTGTGCATGCTTCCGGTGCGCCAGAGCTCGCGCATGCCGGCGTCGACGAGTGCGAAGCCGGTGCGGCCCTGCTGCCAGGCCGAGAGCACCCGGTCATCGAGCGGCGGCCACGGGAAGGCGTCGTAGTCGCGCCGCAGGTTGACGGTCGCGAGGTCGGGGGTATGGAACAACACGTGCCAGGCGAATTCGCGCCAGCCGAGTTCGGTGAGAAAACGGATGCCGCTCGCCGCGGCACCGCCCGTGGCCGTGCGCTGCACCTTCTGGGTGGCATGCCAGACCTGATACGGGCTGATCTCGCCCCAGCGCAGGTGCGGCGAGAGCCTCGAGGTGGCCTCTTCGGCGGGGGCGTCGCGCTCGGTCGCGTAGCGGGGGAGGGTGTCGCGAAGAAACGCGTCGAGCAACTCGTGCGCGGCGGTCTCACCGGGAGTCCATGCGGCGCGCAGGCCACCCGCCCAGTCTGGCTTGGTCGGTTCGAGCGCCCAAGACGTGAGCGGCTCCGAGTCGACAGCACTCGACCAGCCGGTGAGCGCGAGGGGCGCCGGATAGGGTTCCCGCGGCGGCGGCCCGGCGTTGCAGGCCCGCCAGAATGGCGTGAACACCGAATAGGAGCCGCCGGCTCCGGTCATGATCGTCCACGGCTCGAAGAGCAGCGACCCGGCGAAGCTGTGGGCGAGTACCCCGGCGGCGCGCAGGTCGGTCTTGACTGCGGTGTCGACGGCGCGTTCGGCGGCGCCGTAGCGACGGTTCCAGAGCACGGCGCCGGCGTCGATGGATGCCGCCAGCTCGGTGATGACGGTGCCGGCGGCTCCCCGTCGCAGCACGAGCGGCACACCGAGACGCTCGAGCGATGCCGCGAGCGCGGTCAGGCTGCCGTGCAGCCACCAGCGTGCGGCCCCGCCGAGCGGTCGGATACCGGGGGACTGCTCGTCGAGCACGTAGACGGCGATGATCGGTGCGCCGTGTTCGGCGGCAGCGTTGAGCGCCGGGTGATCGGCAAGACGCAGATCGTCTCGAAACCAGACAATCGATGGGCGTGTGGTCAAGCGTGGCCTCCTGGGTCATATCCAGTCTGACTCATCTGTCTGACACTTCCCTACCGACACTAGACGCGTCTGTCTATGCGCAGGTCCCTTCATCGTCACTGAAGCCGGCATTCATAGAGCTCTGGGTGATAACGATCAATGATCAGGTTAATCATGCATATTTCAGCCATGAATGAACGGGCGTATTGCATACCGTGGGTACTGAGTGTGACCTTTACTGGGGTCGCGACCTGCACAGACAACTCTGTCTGTCCCGTCTACAGTCGAATCAACGGATCGCACACAATCGAGGACCATCAGGCCTGTCGGAGTTCAATCCGCACGAGCTCGATACCCCGTCGGACCCGGTGTCTCGAAAGGAATTTCTCATGAACACCCTTCTCAAAGGCGCCATTGCCGGAGTAGCCGGCATTGCACTCCTTCTCGGCGGAGCCGGCACCTTCGCCCTCTGGAATTCGTCGGCAACGGTCGCCGGCGGCACCATCGTCGCCGGGCAGCTGAAGGTTGCGAACAACCCGGCTGCGGGAGTCTGGACCGTCAACAACACCGTGACATCACTGGCCAGCTACCGGGCCGTACCCGGCGACGTCATGGTCTTCACCAAGACCATGGACATCACGGCCACCGGTGACAACCTGGTTGCCGACCTGGGACTTGCCGAAGCCGCCATCAGCCCGACCGTCAGCAGCACACCCGCTGACATTGCTCTCGCGGATTACCTCATCGAGGGAGCGGTGCTGACCGCAACGGGCTCCGGTATCAACACGGTAGCGGGTGTCACAACGATCACCGCGGGAACCGCCGGCATCAACGCGCAGCCCGTCACCGTCACCGCCACGATCACGTTCCCGAAGAGCACCACCGCCGGGTTCGAGAACGACACGATGCTCGGCTCGGTCAGCCTCGCCGGTATGGCCCTGACCCTCACCCAAAAGTAGTCAGCGCCCGCTCGATTGCCGGGCCGCTCCCACCGACCGGCGTGTCTGCCTTCCCCCGGGCAGGCACGCCTTCTTCCCTTAGAACAAGCACCACGCAACGACACGCCACGACGGAAAGGGCGGTGGTTTCCATGACTACTGGACGCCACTCGCCCGCCCGCCGTGGCTTTCGCTATGCCCTCTCGGCACGATCGATGCTGCTCTGCGCGGCGTTGCTCGCCCTCACCCTCTGCGTCGTGGTCGTCTCCTCCGGAGGCACCTACGCCCGGCTGAACTCACAGGTCTCGGCCCCGGTCGCGACGATCGCGAGCGGTACCGCGACGCTGACCGTTTCGGCGCTCACCCTGCCGAACGTGCCTCTGTATCCCGGACTCACCGTGGCCGCTCCCGTCACCGTCACCAATGTCGGCAACGTTCCCCTCGTCCTCTCGGTCAGTGCGCTCACCCCGCCGACCACGAGCACCCCGCTGTCCGCTTCCCTCAGCGTGGGCGTCGCCGTCATCGGCGTCGTCGGCTCAGCGCCGACGTGTTCCGCGACCGTGACCCCGGCCTGGACACAGACCTTTGCCACCGCCGCCAGGGGCGGCATCTCACCGACCCTGGCCACCGGCGCAGCGGCCATCCTGTGTGTTGCGGTCACCCTGGCCGCGAGCGCCCCGCTGAACAGCCAGGGGCACTCCGCCTCACAGTTCGCACTCGTCATCACCGGAATCCAGAACTGATCATGTTCCCACCCTGCCTCCGCCTCCGCCCCCGCACGATGCACGCGCTGCCGATCTGCGCGGCCGCCGTGGTCATCGCTCTCGCCGGCGCGGGTGCCGCTCAGGCGACCTGGTCGACCTCGGGCAGCACCACGGCATCCGTCGTCTCGGGAATGGTGGGCGTGTCCCAGTCGGGCTTCGACCAGCTCGCCATCGACTATTCGGCGAACGTGCTGTCGAGGGTGAAGCCGATCACCATCACCAACGGAAACGTACCGGCGACCTACACGGCCGTGCTCGGCGTCGCCTCGGCGTCGAGCTTCGCCTCGGCCGTTACCGTGCGCACCTGGCTGGCCGCCGCGAGCACCTGCGTTGCGGGCGTGAGCATTCCTGCCGGCGCGACAACCGGCACCTGGACCACGGGCACACAGCTCATCGACACGCTGGACGCCGGGGAATCCGCCTCGTACTGTGTGAGCACCACGCTGCCCAGCGCCGGCGTTGCCGCCTATGCGGGGCAGAGCCTGACCGGCCAGCTGAAGCTCAGCGCGGCGGTCGGTACCTCGGCCTGGACGATCGCGGTGCCGACCGTGACGGCCCGGCAGGCCCTGCCGGACACCACGGCACCGCCGACACCGGGCCGGCCCTGCATCGTCTCGGTGACGGATGCCTCGGTCACCATGCAGTGGAACGCCCCCGAATCCGGCACCCTCACCTACAAGATCTATCGAGGTACCGTCTTCGTCGGCCAGACGACCGCGACCACATTCACCGACACCGGACTCAGCGTCGGCACGACCTACAGCTACACGATCTCGGCATCCGATCTCGTACCCAACGAGTCCCTGCGGTCGTCGGCCGCCGTCACCACCACCGACGGGATGCCGTCGCCGAGTCAGTGGTACCAGGTGAAGAACGGCACCCTGTGCGTCGCCGGCGGCAGCGCCAGCGGCGACGCCCTCACCCTGCAGGTCTGCGACCCGGCGGCCGCCGGCCAGCGCTGGCAGTACGACACCTCGCGCTACAGCAACCGTTACTCGATTTACTCCCAGATCGCGCCGTCACTGGTCTGGGACCGTAACGGCGCGGTCGCCCGCACCAAGACGTACAACTCGAGCGACGTGGATCAACAGTGGGCCGGCAGCACGGCGGGCGACGGCCGCTACAGCTTCAGCAACGGGTCAGACGGAGCCTGCCTCTACGCTCCCGCGGCGACCACCGGCACCCAGCTGAAGCTGCAGACCTGCAGCAGCAGCGCCGCCCAGAAGTTCGTGCTCACGAGGGTGGGCTGATCATGGTCGCCATTCGTCATCACCCCGTCGGCCCGGTTGCCCGCGCCATTCTGGCCCTCGCCCTGGCCACCCTGCTCGCGCTCGCCGCCGCGGCCGCGCCCGCCGCGGCGGCCCCGATCGACCTGACCCTGAGCACCGACGGTGTGACCTTCTCCGAAGCCCCCGCCGACCTGTTCGAGGGCGGCCTGTTCGACGATCTCGGCCTGCTCATTCCCCGTGGTTCGGTGTCGGCGACGCTCTGGGTGAAGAACCCCACGGCTCGGCCGGCGTCGCTTCGCATCAGTACCCGTGACGTGGTCTTCTCCGACGCCGCGTTCGCCCAGGTCGTCACACTGTCGACCTGGAATTCCCGCACCGAGACCGCTGCGGCCACGACGCTGGCGGCCGTCGACGGATGCCGCGCGGCGATGCCGGCCGTCAGCCTGGCGGCCGGTGAGGTGGTGCGGCTCGTGGTGACGTTCACCATGGCCGACGCGACCGGGCTCGTCGGGCAGAACGGATTCGCAAGCCTGAACTTTCTCGTGACCATGCAGCAGCACACCGGAATGCCCCCGCAACCCGCGTGTGACGACGAGGGCGTGCTGGTGCCGGTGCTGACATCGCCGGCACCACGCGGCCCGGCCCTGATGGCACACCCGAGAAGCCTGTCGCAGACCGGCACGGAAACCGGGCCGCTCGTGGCTCTGGCCCTGGCTCTCGTGGGTGCGGGACTCGCCGTGACCGGGGCGGCAACCCGGGGCATCCGTTGCGCCAGACTGGTCGAGGGGAGGAATCATGACGAGCACCCGATCGACCAGGCCTAGCCGCGGCCTGGGCCACTACCTCGGAGTGGCGCTGAGCGCCGCCGCGCTGCTGCTCGTGCTCGCCCTCGCCGTGCTGCTCATCGTGGTGCCGAAGGTCGCCGGCGGCATCCCGCTCACCGTGCTGACCAGCTCGATGGAACCGGGCCTTCCGCCGGGAACCCTCATCGTCGTCGCGCCGGTCGACCCCGATACGCTGCGAATCGGTGAGGTGGCGACCTACCAGATTCACTCCGGCGAACCCGACGTGATCACGCACCGCATCACGCAGATCGTGTCAAGCTCAGGCGGCGACCGCAGCTTCGTCTTTCAGGGCGACAACAACAGCGATCCCGACGTCGAGGTGGTGCTGGCCGAGCAGATCCAGGGCCGTCTCTGGTACTCGGTGCCCTTCGTGGGATACGTCAACAACGCGGTCAACGGCGCCAACCAGGCCTGGCTCATGCCGCTCGGCGCCGGGCTGCTGTTTCTCTACGCCGGTTGGTCGATTGGGCGCGGCATCGCGGCCGGAGTGCGCACCCGACGCCGTCGGCGACGCCCCGCTCATCGCGCCGGACACCGCGTTGAGGTTTGTGAGGGACGGCGGCTACTCGCCGACCCGCAGCACGATCTTGCCGCGGGTATGTCCCTGCTCGATCTGCCGGTGCGCGGCCGCACCCTCGGCGAGGTCGAAAACCCGGTCGACGTGCACCCGAACAAGCCCCGCATCGAGCAGCTCGGAGATCTTCTCGAGGGTGTGCCGGTCGGAGGACACCCGGAAGCCCGTCGCCCGCACTCCGGCCGCCGCGGCGTCATCCAGCATGGTGGGCCAGCTGCCGGTCGGCGCGTTCACGAGCAGCCCGTCGGGCTTCAAGACGGCCAGGGAACGCGTGCCGGTGTTGTCGTGCACGTTGCCGATGAGGTCGATCACGCTGTCGAAGCCGCCGAGCTGTTCCTCGAACCGGCCCTCGGTGTAGTCGAAGACCTCGTCCGCACCGAGTTCGCGCAGAAAGTCCAGGTTGCGGGTCGACCCGGTCGCCGTGACGTGAGCGCCGTGGGCGTGGGCGAACTGCACCGCGAAATGGCCGACGCCGCCGCTGCCGGCGTGGATCAGCATCCGCTGCCCGTCGGCAGCCTGAGCGGTTTCGACGACCATTCCCCACGCCGTGAGCGCGGCGAGCGGCACGGCCGCGGCCTCAACGTGACTCAGCCGGGCCGGTTTGCGGGCCACGCTGAGGGCCGTGACGGCGACGTACTCGGCGAAGCTTCCGGCCGTGCGCGGAAACCGGGTCATGCCGTAGACGGCGTCGCCGGGCTGCAGGTGAAACGCGGGGTAGGGAGAAGTCACGACGACACCGCTGAAGTCGTAGCCGAGAGTGGCCGGGAAGGCGGCGATTTCTGACGCCGCACCCTTGCCGGCGCGCATCTTCGCGTCGATGGGGTTGACGCTCGCGGCCATGACGCGCACGGTGAGTTCATCAAAGATGGCCGAGGGGGTGGGCACGGAGGCCAGGTGCAGCTCGCCGGCATCGCCGATCTGGTCGATCACGAGGGCACGCATGGTCGTGGGCATCTCTCTGAAAGTCAACATGACCCCCAGTCTGGCGCATGCGCCATCGAGGTAACGGCTAGCGGTCGTGGTACGGGTCGTCGGGGCCGCCGTGGCGGTCACCCTCCGGCGCCCGGTGGGGTGCCGCGAGGCGCGCGGCACGTTCGGTCGCCTGACGGTTCAGGATCTCGATCAGGTCGTTGGCGAACCCGACGAGAATCGCGATCTGGTCTTCGTCGCGCTCGATCCAGCGAAATTCGGGCACGTCGTTCACGGGAACGAAGTTCTCGTGCTGTTCCCACACCAGCAGGGTGCGATCGGCGCCGAGCACATACTGCTGCCACCAGACCTGACGCAGGTAGTTGCGCGGAATGCTGCGCCAGGCCTTGCTCGTGGTCTTGATCTCGCAGAGCTCGAGGGTTCCCGCGGTTCCCGGGCCCACGCCGTCGGGGGTCGCCAAGTGGCGCGGCGCGTCGGCGGCGTGGAACAGGTTGGTGCTCGGCTCGATCCCGTAGTTCTGCAGAACCCAGTCCGCGATCACGGGCTCACGTGCCCGGCCATGGTCGGTGAAGGTGTTGCCGCCGAAGTTCGAGCGGTTCATCTTGTCGAATGCCGCGTTCTGCACGGACTTGGGAGTCGCGAGCTTCGCGACATCCGTGGCCGTGATGCCCTGATTACGGGCCCGCATCCAGGCCGCCCGATCGGTGGAATCGGCGACGATGCGCAGCGTGTGCGGGGCTATGAATGGCGGCGGCGCCGCGGGTGCCGGTGCGGAGCCCTCCAGGTCGAAGAGGGCGAGCAGAGTATGAGGCACTCCGCTATTCTCCCCCCGATGCCGAGGCTCGCGCGCCACCCGGCCCGGCGCGCCTGGACCCGTTGGCGACGAGCACGGACAATCGTTGCCTCAGCGTAACCTCGCCCCGCTACCGTGAAAGGACGCAAGCAAATGGGGGTCCGCCATGTCTCGTTCGATTCGACTCGCTCCGATTCGACTCGCTCGGATTCGATTAGTGCTGTCTGCTCGATTGGCGTTGTCTGGCGGTGCGCTCGCCGCCGTTCTGCTGCTGAGCGGATGCGGCGGCCCGGCCGCCCCGGGCGAGGTGCCGCCCGCCGCGCTGGTCAACGGAGTCGACTGTCAGGCGCCGAACCTGAGCGAGTCCGTGCTCGTGTACCCGTCGGCGCCGGGGCTGGCGACGGATGTCCCGCTGCACCCCGACGCTCCGGCCGCCGGTGACGTGCCGGCCGGCTTCGAGCCGGTCACACTCATCCGCTGCACCTTCATGGACACCGTTGAAGACGAACAGGGGCTCTGGTCGGCGGTCACCGTCGAGACGCTGACGGGAGACTTTGCGCGGCTGCTCACGGCGCTCGCCGAACCCGACGACGAACCCGGTTTCAACCAGGCTTGCACCGCCGACATGGAATTCGTGCCGGTCTTGTGGCTCGAGAATGCGGCCGGCGACGCCATGCGCGTCGCCTGGCCGATGACCTCCTGCAATAAGACCAAGCCCGCCACCCACGAGGTCGTCGACTCGTTTACGGTGACCGCGACCCAGAAGCTGCCGCTCGCCCTCATCACGACCCGGGAAGCCCTTGATGCCGGCTGTACCATGCAGGCCTCGATCCCGCTGTTCGGCGGCCTGCAGAATATCGAATACCCGCCGCTGGTCGACGCGAACGACGCGACACCCGGCAGCGCCCCGACCGCCTCAGCGGCCCCGGCCGCCGGAGAGTTGTGCCTCTATACGGTCGACCCTGGCGCCGGCGAACTCGAGCCCATCCCGGGCGCCGACGCCGAGATGCAGCAACAGCTGCAGGACTCCGCCGTATTCATCGTCAGCGGCAGCTTCGTGGGGGCGGCCCCGCTGCCGGCCGCGACGATCGCCCTGATCGAGGGCGCGGCATCCGGTGCCGGGGTGCCCGCCGTCGACTGCGACACGCTGGCGACCAGGTTCGGGCAGCTCGGATCCGCCGAAACCATCGCGCCGATCACCGTCGAGCTCGACGGCTGCGAGCGCGTGTTCGGCGCGACCGGAACCGCCTACGAGACCCCGGCCGAGCTCGCCGCGGCGCTCGCCGGCGTGTAGCCGAGGCTAGGCGACCTCTTTCAGCACGCCCTGCTTGATGTGCAGACGGCGCTGGGCGCGGGCGGCGACGGCCGTGTCGTGGGTGACCACGATCAGGGTCAGGCCGCGGTCGCGCCACAGCCCCTCGAGCAGCTCCATAATGTCGTCGCGGGTGTCCTCGTCGAGGTTTCCGGTGGGTTCGTCGGCCAGCAGCACGGTGGGTTCCTTCACGAGGGCGCGAGCGATCGCAACTCGCTGCTGCTGACCGCCGCTGAGTTCGGCCGGCAGGTGGGTGAGACGCTCGCCGAGGCCCACCGCGGCGAGCGCCTCGGCGGCCCGGGACTTGCGCTCGCTCGCCGAGATGCCGAGCGGTGCGAGGGCGGTCTCCACGTTCTCCTGCGCCGTGAGGGTCGGGATCAGGTTGAAGCCCTGAAACACGAAGCCGATCTCGGTCGCGCGAATCTTGCCGAGCTTGCCGTCGCCGAGCTTCGACAGGTTCGCGGTGCCGAGCTCGACGGTGCCGTCGGTGGGGCGGTCGAGGGCGCCGAGCATCTGCAGCAGGGTGGACTTGCCGCCGCCGGTCGGCCCCTGGATGGCGACCATCTGGCCGTCGGGAATCGAGACGCTCACGTTCTTGAGCGCGGTGACGGTGCGCTTGCCCTGCGAGTAGGTCTTGGTGACACTGGTCAGTTCGTACATGATGATCTCCTATATAGACGGGGTAGGCGGATGCCGCGGGGTTACGCGATGCTGCGCAGCGCCTCGGCGGGGCGCAGCGACGAGGCACGCCAGCCGCCGATCATGCCGGCAATGAGGCCGCCGAGCACCGACAGGCCGACCGCGAGCAGGATGACGGAGAAGGTGACCGGCACGCTCAGCAGAATGTCGCTGGTCGCCGCGGCCGTCGCCGCCTCGCCGAAGCCGCCGGGGCCGCCGCCACCCGGGCCGCCGAGGGCTTCGGTCGACGTGGCGGCGCCCGCCGTCAGGGTCGGAGCGACGAGGTTGATCACGAGGATTCCGGCGAGGCCGACCACGATGCCGACGGCACCACCGATCAGCCCCTGCACGAGGGATTCGCCGGCGACCTGGCGCACGATCTTGCCGTTCGACCAGCCGATCGCCTTGAGGGTGCCGAATTCGCGGGTACGGCGGGTGACGCCGCTGATGGTGAAGAGGATCGCGATCAGGAACGCGGCGGCGAGCACGATCAGGGAGAGCCACAGGCCAAGGTTCTTGACCAGGTCGGAGGCGCTCGAGAGCGAGCCGGACACGCTCGAGGCGAGGTCGGACTGGGTGTTGACGGTCGAGTCGGGCAGGGCCGTTTCGATGTCGGTCTGTACCTGATCGATCGCGGTCGATGAGTCGGCCTGCACGTAGATGTCGGAAACCTGGTCGGTCAGTCCCGAGAGGGTCTGGGCCACGTCGAGGGGAATATAGACGTTGGATGCGGTGGCCGCATCCGCCGTGGTGGCGGTCACGAGGCCGACGATCTCGAAGTCGGTGTCGGCAATCGTGACGGTGTCGCCGACGGCGAGCGAGGCGGTGGTCGCGTAGCTGGAGTCGAGCACGGCGACGTTGGTGCCGGCATCCGCCGCCGCGAGGGTGCGGCCCTCGGTGAGGGTCACGGCCGAGAGCGGGCCGACGGCCTCATCGGCGGGGTCGAGGCCGAGCACGGTGAAGGAGTCGACGCTGAAGGCGCTTCCGCCCGCACCGTCGGGGCCGCCGGCGGGGCGCTCGCCCGCGGCCGGCACCGTGCCGGTGGCTGAATCGGTCGAGTCGGTCTCGGCCATGTCGGGCACCTCGC
This sequence comes from Cryobacterium frigoriphilum, assembly GCF_004403305.1. GTDB lineage: Bacteria > Actinomycetota > Actinomycetes > Actinomycetales > Microbacteriaceae > Cryobacterium > Cryobacterium frigoriphilum. The sequence continues at coordinate 163,262 of NZ_SOHE01000016.1, forward strand.
CCGAAAAGCTCGTGTTGCTCAGCGAGAGTGTCGCGGCGGCAGCCGAGACGTTGTCGACGGTCGTGACGGTGTCGAGCGCGGAGGCGTCGAAGGTTGTGGTGCCGCGCTCTGCTTCGAGCCGGGACTGGCTGACGCTGGTTGTTCCGTCTGTGGTAGCGCCGTCATCGGCGCCAAAATCGAAGCGCTGCGGCCCGCCGGTGCCCTCGTCCCCCGCGGTCGGCGCCGTGGCTTCCTGGCTGACCGTGATGTCGGTGCCCACGCCGTAGACGGATTCGAGCACGGTGGCCTGGGCGTTCTGCACGCCCGCCGAGACCGCATTGACGATAATCACGAGTGCGATCGCCAGCGCCATGCCGATCGCGACGATGGCGGTCTGCTTGCGGCGGCCCGCGAGTTCCCGTCGGAGGTAGGTGATAAACATGGATGCTCCAGTTCCGGCGACCGAGCGAGTCAGGATCACCAGAACCGACGCTAGGGAGCCCGCCTATGCCGAAACTATGGGGAGTATAAGAGTCGGCTATGAATCATGAGCCCCACCAGCGCAGCGGATGCACCGGGCCGCCCCACAGCCAAGCCCAAGTCGATCCATAGTCGACTCATAGAAAAGGTGCCGATAATAGGGAACATGAGCACACGATCCGTTCCCCAGTCGGTCCATGGTCCGCGCCTGCACAAGGCCGACGGCAGCGCCATTCGCGTATTGGTCGTCGACGACGAGCCGACGCTGACCGATCTGCTCTCGATGGCCCTGCGCTACGAGGGCTGGGAGGTGCGCACCGCGGGGGAGGGGCGCCAGGCGCTCACCATCGCCCGCGAATTTCGACCGGATGCGATCGTGCTCGACATCATGCTGCCCGACATCGACGGCCTACAGGTGCTGCAGCGAGTGCGTGCCGACGGGTCCGAAACGCCGGTGCTGTTTCTCACCGCGAAGGACTCCCTCGACGACCGCATCGCGGGCCTCACGGCCGGCGGCGACGACTACGTCACCAAGCCGTTCAGCCTCGAAGAGGTCGTCGCCCGGCTGCGCGGCCTCATTCGCCGCTCGACCCTCGCCGTGGCGGAGTCGACCGACCCGCGCATCAGCGTCGGTGACCTCACGCTCGACGAGGACAGCTACGAGGTGTTCCGGGGCGAAACCCAGATCGAACTGACCGCGACCGAATTCGAGCTTCTGCGCTTTCTGATGCGCAATCCGCGCCGAGTGCTCAGCAAGGCGCAGATTCTCGACCGGGTGTGGAGCTACGATTTCGGCGGAAAATCATCCGTCGTCGAAATCTATATCTCCTACCTGCGCAAGAAGATCGACGCCGGCCGCGACCCCATGATCCACACCGTGCGCGGCGCCGGGTACATGCTCAAGACCGCGCAGTGACCACAACCAGCGCAGTGATCACAGCCAGCGCGGTGACCGCCGCTTCCGCCGCGCCGCGACCGCACCCCGCGCGCGCGCCCTGGACCCTGCGGCGCCGCCTCGTGCTCGCCGTCGTGGGGCTGCTCGCCCTGGTCAGCATCGTGATCGGCCTGATCAGCGTCGCGATTCTGCGCGCCAACCTGCTGACCGGCCTCGACAGCCAACTGCGCTCCGCGGCCGACCGCTCGGGTGCAGCCGTCGGTGACGGTGATGACCGCGGCGATTCCCTGCCCGGCTTCTTCGGCACGCCGACCGCCGACAACATCCTGAACGGCCCGGCTCAGCCTCCCGGCCTGCTGGCGCTGGTTTTCGACGGCACGACCATCACGACCGGCTACACGAATGACGAGACCGGCGAGATCGAGTCGCTGAGCGCCGCGCAGGTCGCCGAACTCGCCGAGCACGTTCGGGTCTCCACGCCGATGACCGTCGATCTGCGGGGCTCGCTCGGGCACTATCGGGTCATTGCGGAGACCTCACGCAGCGGGGTCGTCTACCTCGTCGGCCTGCCGCTCGCGACCGTCGACGGCACCGCAGCCCAACTCGCCGCGATCATCGGCTCCGTCTCGCTCGGCGGCCTGATCGGTGCGGCCGCCGTCGCCGCCTGGATCGTGCGCCTCGCGCTGCGCCCGCTGCAGCGGGTGACCGAGACCGCCGCGCGGGTGTCCCGGCTGCCCCTCGACCGCGGCGAGGTCTCCCTCGTCGACCGGGTCCCGGCCGCCGACACCGACCCACGCACCGAGGTCGGCCGGGTCGGCGCCGCACTCAACCGCATGCTCGACCACGTCGACCTCGCCCTCGAGACCCGGCAGGCCAGCGAACGCAAGGTGCGCCAGTTCGTAGCGGATGCCAGCCACGAGCTGCGTACGCCCCTCGCCTCCATCCGCGGCTATTCAGAGCTCACCAGGCGCAGCGGGCAGCAGTTGCCGCCCGACGCCCTGCACGCCCTCGGTCGCATCGAGTCAGAGTCGATCCGGATGACCGGCCTCGTCGAAGACCTGCTGTTGCTCGCCCGCCTCGACGAGGGCCGCGAGCTCGAGCAGAAGCCCGTCGACCTGACCATGCTGCTCGTCGACGCCGTGAGCGACGCCCACGCCGCCGGCCGCGACCACGTCTGGAACCTTGACCTGCCCGACGAGCCCGTCGAAGCCCTGGGCGACGCGCCCCGGCTGCACCAGGTCGTCGCGAACCTGCTCGCCAACGCCCGCGTGCACACCGACCCGGGCACCACGGTCGAGGTCGCGCTCGCCGCCGAGGCGACGGATGCCGGCCCCCGCGCGGTCATCACGATCACCGACAACGGCCCCGGCATTCAGGAAAACCTGCAGCAGACCCTGTTCGAGCGATTCGCCCGCGGGGACTCCTCGCGGTTTCGCGGCACCGGCAGTACGGGCCTCGGCCTGGCGATCGTGCAGGCCGTGGTCACCGCGCACCACGGTGAGGTCACCGTCGAGAGCGAACCGGGCCGCACCCGGTTCCGCGTGTCGCTGCCCCTGGCCTGACGCCGAGCCCGACGCTTCGGCCCGCGGGTCAGGGCGTGTTGAGCTTGGCGAGCAGGCGCGCGAGTTCGTGCAGATCCTCGGGCGTCCAGCTCGCGAGGCGGCGATGCACGATGGCCGTGTCACCGGCGCGCAGTTCCTCGAGTTTGGCCACGGCCAGCGGCGTGACGGCCAGAAAGTGCGCCCGGCCATCCGTTGGATCCGGCCGCGTCTCGAGCAGACCCAAACGGCAGAGCGGTTTGGTGTGCCGGCTGATCACGCTCTTGTCCACCGCGAGCAGGGCGGCGAGACCGCTCGCATGGGTCGGTCCGTTGCGCACCAGCAGGCGCAGAATCCGCAAACCAAAGGCCTGCAGTGAGGGATCGATGCGAGCCGCCGCCTCGCGCTGGCTGGCCCGAATGCTACCGGCGAGCACGTTTAGCTCTTCGACCACCTCGGTGATCATCGCGCTCGTCTCGGGCTTCTCTACGTCACTCTCGCTCACGACTTAACGCTAGGGCCTGGATCGACCACACGGATCGCCCCGGTCGGGTCGTTGCGGCCCACGGGCGTGAGGCCGACGGATGCCGTGCTCACGTCGATGAGGGTGTCCTCCATGTCGGCGAGCTCGCGCTGGGCCCTGGCCCTGGCATCCGCTGCCTGCTGCTGCCCTTCGGCGTGGGCGCGGGCGATCGCGGTCTTGCCGCCGAGCGGAATGTTCGGCAGCACGGCCACCATGATCACGGTGACGAGGGCCAGGGGCGCGCCGAGCAGAAAGACCGTGCCGGCGCCGGTTCCGTACGATGCCTCCACGATCACCCGAATCACCCCGGGCAGCTCGGAGATGTTGGGGATGGTTCCCGAGCCGAGAATGCTGCCGGCGGCGGTCTGCTGGGCCGGTTCGAGGGCGCCGACGCCCCGACGGATGCTGTCGGCCACGACCGTGCCGAGCACCGAACCGAGCACGGACACGCCGATCGTGCCGCCGAGGCTGCGAAAGAACGTGATGCCGCTCGTGGCCACGCCGAGAGTTTTCACGTCGATGGCGTTCTGCACCACGAGAACGAGATTCTGCATGAGTGAGCCGAGGCCGGCGCCGAGCACGAACATGTAGACGCCGACGAGAACCAGGTTGGTGGTGGAGGTGAGCGTGCCGAGCAGCAGCTGCCCGGCAACGACGAGCACGCTGCCCGAGACCATGATGGCCTTCCACTTTCCGGTGCGACTGATCAGCATGCCGAATGCCGTCGAGGAGACGAGAAAGCCGCCCATCATCGGGATGGTCAAGAGGCCCGATTCGGTCGGTGTCGCGCCCCGGGCCAGTTGCATGTACTGGCTGAGAAAGAGTGAGGTGCCGAAGAGGGAGACGCCCACCGAGATGCTCGCGACGGTCGCGATGCTGAAGGTGCGGTTGCGGAACATGGCCAGCGGAATGATGGGTTCGTCAACGGTCGCCTCGACGACGACGGCCGCGATCAGCAACAGCACGGCCCCGCCGACCATGATCAGCGTGGTGACGGATGCCCACTCAAAATTCGACCCGGCGAGCGTCACCCAGATCATCAGCAGCGACACCCCGCCGGCGATCAGCACCGCGCCCAGGTAGTCGATTTTCACGACCCGTTTGGCGCGCGTCGGCAGGCGCAGGGTGCGCTGCAGCAGCACAATGGCGACAATCGCCACGGGCAGAGCGATGAAGAAATTCCAACGCCAGCCGAAGGCATCCGTGATCACGCCGCCGATCAGCGGGCCGCCGACGGTGCCGAGCGCCATGACGGCCCCGAACAGGCCGGCGTACTTGCCGCGATCGCGCGGGCTGATGATGTCGGCCATGATGATCTGGCTGAGGGCGGCCAGTCCGCCGGCGCCGAGTCCCTGCAGCACGCGGAAGCCGATGAGGGTACCGGTGTCCTGCGAGAAGCCGGCGAGGGCCGACCCGAGAACGAAGATCACGAGCGAGAACTGGATGAGGAGTTTGCGGTTGAACAGGTCGGCGAACTTGCCCCAGATGGGCGTCGAGACCGTGGTCGCGAGCAGCGTCGCCGTGATCACCCAGGTATAAGAGGACTGCCCGCCCTCGAGGTCGGCGATGATCACGGGCAGTGAGGTGCTGACGACCGTCCCGGCGAGAATGGAGACGAACATGCCCAGCAGCAGGCCGGACAGGGCTTCGAGCACCTGCCGATGCGTCATGGTGCCGTCGGCCGCGATCGGCCGCTTTTCGCGTGACATGGGACTCCGATTTCTAATTGATAAGAGTCAACTATATAGAGATAGTAGACAGTTATCAACTAAAATATGGGAGACGGCTCGCTCGCTCGATTTGCGCTCGCGGATGCCATGACGTAATCTTTCTCGTAGCCACAGACCGCCGGTTGTCGCCTTGCCCAGAAATGAGCGAGGTGACCGAAGGTTCATTCACGTGAACGGCCCGCGCAGGTGTTCGAAGTTCAGTTACAGTCCTCGTGGATTGTTCCCCAAGCTCCGGCGCCCTGCGCTGGAGCTTTTTTCATGTCTGCTCCAGGGGCTACCCGGCACATGACACCATATTTTTAGGGAGCACCATGGCGAACAAGGAAGCAACGGTCGCCGAGCTTACGGAGAAATTCCAGAGCTCGACCGCCGTTCTGCTCACCGAGTACCGCGGTCTCACTGTTGCGCAGCTCAAGAGCCTGCGCGTCTCCATCAGTGAGGACGCCACGTACGCCGTGGTAAAGAACACGCTCACCAAGATTGCGGCCAACAACGCCGGCATCACCTCGTTCGACGAGGAACTTGTCGGTCCGTCCGCTATCGCCTTCGTGCACGGAGACCCCGTCGCCGTCGCGAAGACCCTGCGTTCCTTTACCAAGGCAAACCCCCTCCTGGTGGTTAAGGGCGGTTACTTTGACGGTAACCCGCTCACCGCAGCGGAGGTTGGCAAGCTTGCCGACCTCGAGTCCCGCGAGGTGCTGCTGGCCAAGCTGGCCGGCGCCTTCAAGGCATCGCTGTTCGGAGCCGCTTATCTCTTCCAGGCACCGCTGTCGAAGGCTGTTCGCACCATCGACGCGCTGCGTGAAAAGCAGGAGTCCGCTAACTAGGCACCTGCCTCGTTACGGTCAGATTTTCAAGAAACCAAATAGGAGTACATCATGGCAAAGCTTTCCACTGAAGACCTGCTTGAGCAGTTCAAGGGCCTGACCCTCATCGAGCTCTCCGAGTTCGTCAAGGCGTTCGAGGAGACCTTCGAGGTCACCGCAGCCGCTCCCGTCGCCGCTGCCGGAGCCGCTGGCCCCGCCGCTGCCGCTGAAGAGGTCGAAGAGCAGACCGCGTTCGACGTCATCCTTGACGCCGTCGGCGACAAGAAGATCCAGGTCATCAAGGTTGTGCGCGAGCTCACCAGCCTGGGCCTCGGCGAGGCCAAGGCCGTTGTCGATGGCGCGCCGAAGGCCGTCCTCGAGGGCGTTGCCAAGGATGCAGCCGAGAAGGCCAAGGCTTCCCTCGAAGCCGCTGGCGCCACCGTTACCCTCAAGTAATCCCTCCCCGAAAGGGGACGATTCGAGAGTTGCCGGCGTCTGCCTTGGGGCAGAACCTTGCACAGCACCACTGCGCAACAGAACAGGGCGTCATCCGCGAGGATGGCGCCCTGTTTGGTGTACCTCCGCCTGTGGAGCCGGTCAGGTGCGGGCGCGCGGGCCGCTCGTGCTGGCCCGCATCACGAGCCGTGGCGGCAGCTCGGTGAGTTCCCCGGCGGCGTGGTGATCGGTCGGGTTGTCCAGTTCAGCCAGCAGTGACACCACGGCGAGGCGCCCCTGCTCGCGCGGGTGCTGTTCCAGGGTTGTGAGCCGAAACATGTCGGCATACGGATGCCCGTCAATGCCGATCACCGAGAGATCGGCGGGCACGCTGATGCCCAGCTCCCGGGCCGCGACGATGATTCCGACGGCGATCTCATCACACGCGGCGAAGATGCCCGTGGGGCGGCGGCGCGGGTCGCCGAGCACCTCCATGCCGCGCTCGTAGCCGCCGGGCAGCGTGAATTCACTCGCGTAGAAGCATCCGTCGGTGGAGAGTCCCGCGTGCGTCATCGCCGACGTGAAGCCACGCAGCCGGTTGCTGTGCACCTCGAAGTCCATCTCGTCGACGAGCACCCCGCCCACGTGCACGATGTCCACATGACCGAGGCTCAGCAGGTGCTCGGTGGCCAGGCGGGCGGCCTCGACGTCGTCGATGGCGATGGTGTGCACCCCGCGGATCGGGCCGCCGATGCCGACCAGGGGGCGCCCCAGCCGGTGCAGTTGGTCGACCTCGGTCTCGCTGAGCGCGACTCCGACCGAGATGACCGCGTCGAAGCGCTTACGGGCCAGAAAATACTCGAAAATGCGGTCACGCTCGGGGCTCGCCGCCGGCAGGTTGTACAGGGTCATGTCGTAGCCCTGCTCGAGCAGGGCGATCTCGATGCCCTCGAGCACCTCGGCGAAGAACCACCGGTTGATGAAGGGAATGATGACCCCGACACTCTTGGTGCGCCCGGTCACGAGGCTCGCCGCGTTGGGCGAGACGACATAGCCGATCGTGCGGGCGGCGCTGACGACACGGGCTCGGGTCTCTTCTGAGACGTAGCCCTTGCCGCTCAGGGCGCGACTCGCGGTGGCCTTGGCGACGCTGGCGAGACGGGCGACATCCGCTATCGTGCTCACATCGGCCTCCCTCTCTGCATCCGTCATGCACAGAGTAGCGCCATTCCGCGATCTCTGGAATCGGTTCCATGAAGTTGTCTTGCAACGGATGTGCGTTCACGCAAGAAATCAGCGACTTGGGGGGATTGACTCCGAAGTTTGTCATTTCGTAACATTGGCGGGCTTGCGCGCCGGCAATGAGTGACGTACTTTATGTGTGGAACCGGTTCCCGAGTTCTGTCCCCTGCACTACCGCTTCGCAGCAGATCATCACTGCTGTCTACTGCTGATCACGAACACTCAATGAGGAGAAACCAGATGCGGTCATCGCTGCACCGTCGTATCATCACTCCGCTCGCCATCGCGGCGATCGCGGGTATCACTCTCGCCGGCTGCTCCGGCGGTCCCGGAGGCACCGACGCCGAGGCCGGCGCCGCGGGCGACGGGACGGTCACCATTTATGGTGGAATTTCCGACTTCGAAGCCGAACAGCTCGAAGAGTCCTGGGCCGATTGGGAAACAGATAACGACATCGACATCCAGTACGAAGCGTCGAAGGAGTTCGAGGCCCAGATCTCGATTCGCGCGCAGGGCGGCAACGCGCCCGACATCGCCATCATTCCGCAGCCCGGCCTGTTTGCCGACCTGGCCAGCCGCGACTTTCTGAAGCCCGCGCCGGCGGCCGTCGAAGCCAACGTCGACGAGTTCTGGTCCGAGGACTGGAAGGCCTACGGCACGGTTGACGACACGTTCTACGGGGCGCCGCTGATGGCCAGCCTCAAAGGCTACGTCTGGTATTCGCCGGCCAAGTTCGCTGAGTGGGGAGTCGAGGTCCCCGAGACCTTCGACGATCTGCTGGCGGTCACGAAGACCATCCAGGAGAAGACGGGAACAGCACCGTGGTGCGCCGGCTTCGGCTCCGGTGACGCCACCGGCTGGCCGGGTACAGACTGGGTCGAAGACCTCGTTCTGCGTCAGTCCGGTCCGGAGGTCTACGACCAGTGGGTCGCCAACGAGGTGCCGTTCACCGATCCGCAGATCGCGGAGGCGTTCGACGCCGTCGGTGAAATTCTGCTCAACCCGGCATATACGAACGCCACCTTCGGTGACGTCAAATCGATCAACAGCGTGCCGTTCGGTGACGTCGCGACCCCGATCGCCGAGGGTACCTGTGCCATGACGCACCAGGCTTCCTTCTTTGACGGCTTCATCACGGATGCCGGCGGCGAAGTCGGTCCCGACGGCGACGTGTGGGCGTTCATGACACCGCCCATCGAAGCGGGTGGGCAGACCGTCACCGGTGGTGGCGAGATCGTCGGCGCATTCTCCGATGACGCTGACACCCAGAAGGTGCTCGAGTACCTCTCCAGCGCCGAGTGGGCCAACACTCGCGTCGCTCTCGGTGGAGTTCTGAGTGCCAACTCCGGGCTCGACCCCGAGAACGCGACGAGCCCGATTCTGCAGGAATCGATCAAGATTCTGCAGGACCCGGACACAACCTTCCGCTTCGACGCGTCTGACGTGATGCCGGGAACGGTCGGCGCCGGTACGTTCTGGAAGGGCATCGTGTCCTGGATCAACGGCACACCGACATCCGAGGTCCTGACCAGTATTGAGTCCGGCTGGCCCTCAGAGTAGACCCGCACCCCACCGTGGGTCGCCCGCCCCGAAAAGCGGGCGGCCCACGCCCTGGCCGGCGGACTGCGCGAACCAGTCCCCGGCAGTGAACCGCTTCGTGTCACGAGGCGGCGGGCGATGACCCAGAGTCCATCGTTGAACTCGAAAGGTTTCAGATGTCCGAATTCTTTGCCTGGCTGGCGCAGCTGCCGCCTCTGGTACAGGTACCAATCATCGTCCTGGCTTTTGCCGCCGTGGTCGGGCTGGTGCTCTTCTTCGTCGAGATTGCGCCCCGCCCGGGGCGGATCTACACCGTCATCCGGCTGGCGGTCTGCATCGCGGCCCCGGTGCTGCTGCTCGCCGTCGGCGGATCCTACTGGTGGGCCATCGCCGGAGCGGCCGTGCTCGGCGGTCTCTTCTTTCTGCTCGACTATCGATCCCGCAAGGGTGCAGGTTATCTGTTCCAGCTGGTGGGTTTTCTCGCACCGGCCGTACTCCTGCTCGCGATCGGCTTGATCGTACCCACGATCTCCACCACCGTGCAGGCGTTCATGAACGCTCGCGGTGACCGTTTCGTGGGCTTGGAGAACTTCGCCTGGGTGTTCGGTCAGCCCGAGAACGTGCGCATCATCATCAACACCATCATCTGGGTGCTGATCGTTCCCGTTGTGTCCACCATCGCGGGTCTGGCCTACGCCGTCTTCATCGATAAGAGCCGCGGCGAGAAGTACTTCAAGACCCTGGTCTTTCTCCCGGTGGCGATATCTTTCGTGGGCGCCTCCATCATCTGGCGATTCGTCTACACGGCGCGTCCGGCAGATCAGGAACAGATCGGTCTTCTGAACCAGATTGTGGTCTGGTTCGGCGGTCAGCCGATCGACTTCATCGCCGAGTCGCCGTGGAACACCTTCTTTCTCATCGTCGTGCTCATCTGGGCGCAAACCGGCTTCGCCATGGTCGTGCTTTCTGCGGCCATCAAGGGCGTGCCGGTGGAGCAGATGGAGGCGGCGGAACTCGACGGAACCAACGGCTGGCAGCGGTTCACCAACGTGACGGTGCCGGGCATCCGCAGTGCGCTGATCGTCGTACTCACGACGATCTCGATCGTGTCGCTCAAGGTCTTCGACATCGTTCGAACCATGACGGGTGGCGCGAACGACACCAGCGTCGTCGCCAATGAGATGTACACCCAGTTCAAGAACTTCGAACTGGGCCGGTCGGCCGCATTCGCAGTGATCCTGTTCGTGTTGGTCGTGCCCATCGTTGTCTACAATGCTCGCCAGATCAAGAAGCAGAGGGAAATCCGATGACGGTCACACCCGCAAAAATCCCCCTCGACGAGGCTACGAAACGGCAACAGCGTCGAGGTGAACGCCGTACCGAGAATTCGGTCGCCAAGAACGCCAAGCGACGGCTCACGAGTCGGGGCGCAACCATTGCCGCCCTGGTCATCGCCGTGGTCTGGACCATCCCGACCCTGGGCCTGTTCATCTCCTCGTTCCGCCCCGCCCAGGAGGTGCGCACCACCGGGTGGTGGACCATCTTCCAGAATCCCGGCTTCACCCTCGACAACTACACGACGGCCCTCGCCGCCGGAAACAGCCAGCTCGACCTCGCGGGGTCGTTCGTCAACTCGCTCGCCATCACCATACCGGCGACCCTGATCCCGCTGATGATCGCCAGCATGGCCGCGTACGCGTTCGCCTGGATCGACTTTCGGGGCAAAGATATCCTCTTCATCGGCGTCTTTGCGCTGCAGATCGTGCCGATCCAAATGGCCCTCGTGCCGCTGCTGCTGTTCTTCTCGCAGGGAGAGTTCTTCGGATTCCCCTCGGTCGCACCGCTTGAGGCCGGCGGTTACGCTCAGGTGTGGATCGCCCACTCGATGTTCGCCCTGCCGCTGGCCATCTACCTGCTGCACAACTTCGTCTCGGAGATTCCGGCCGATGTCATCGAAGCGGCTCGCGTCGACGGCGCCGGGCATGCCCAGATCTTCTTCCGGATCGTGTTGCCGCTGAACATGCCGGCCATCGCGTCGATCGCCATCTTCCAGTTCATCTGGGTCTGGAACGACCTGCTGGTGGCGCTGATCTTCGCCGACGGTGCGGTCGCGCCCATGACCAAGCTGCTCGCGGAACTCTCCGGAGCCCGCGGACAGGACTGGTACCTGCTCACAGCGGCTGCGTTCCTCTCCATCCTGGTTCCGGTGATCGTCTTCCTGTCGCTGCAGCGGTACTTCGTGCGCGGTCTGCTGGCCGGCGCCACGAAGGGCTGACCCGCACGATCCCCGCGCCACCGTTTCGCGAGTGAGCAGTTGTGGCGCTTCCCGGCTCCGGGAAGCGCTGTGAAGCGCTGTGAAGCGCCACAACTGCTCACTCGCCAGCTGGGGGTGGGGCACGCGGAGCGGTGTCTCGGGTGCACCTAAAATGGGGCTATGAGTTCATCGCACGGGTCGGGTGGTGTGGGGCCACGACAGAACGCCGGCATGAAGCGTAACCGCGTCAGCAGCGCGGATGCCGTGGCGCAGCGCGCCGAGAACGCCGAAGCGCCCCGCATCCCCCACCTGTTGCGGCGTATTTTCGCCCTCTTCGCCCCGCATCGGGCCACCCTGATCGTGACCGTGGTGCTCGTGCTGGTCAGCGCTGCCCTGTCGGTGATCCCGCCGCTGCTCACCCAGCGGGCCTTCGACGAGGGCCTGTTCCCACCCGGAAACGTGCCGAACCTCGGCATCCTCGGCACCCTCGTGGGCCTCATGCTCGGTGTCTACCTGGTCTCGGCACTGCTCGGCGTCTGGCAGACCTGGCTGACCGCGACGGTCGGCAACTCGGTCATGGGCGCGCTGCGGGTGCGACTCTTCACCCACCTGCAGGCGATGGAGCTGAGCTTCTTCACCAAGACCAAGACCGGTGTCATCCAGTCCCGCTTGCAGAACGATGTCGGCGGCGTCGCGAGCGTGCTGACCAACACCATTTCAAGCATCCTCGGCAACACCGTGACCGTGATCGCGGCCTTCGTGGCGATGCTGCTGCTCAACTGGCAGCTCACGATCGTCGCGCTCGTGCTGATGCCGATCCTCGTCTTCGCCCAGCGCCGGGTCGGGCAGGTGCGGGCCCGCATCGCCGGCAAGACCCAGGAATCGCTCTCCGACATGACGGCGATCACCCAGGAGACCCTGAGCGTCTCGGGAATCCTGTTGTCGAAGAGCTTCACGCGGCAGCAGAACGAGATCGCCCGGTACGCCGACGAAAACGCCAACCAGGTACGCCTGCAGGTCAGCCAGCAGATGAGCGGCCAGTGGTTCTTCGCCACCGTCAGTATCTTTCTCTCGAGCATTCCCGCGATCGTCTATCTGGTCGCCGGGTATCTGATGTTCAATGGCACGACGGATGTCACACCCGGCACGATCGTGGCATTCACGACCGTGCAGGCCCGGCTGATTTTTCCGTTGCTCGGGCTCATGCGGGTCGCGCTCGATCTGCAGACCTCGAGCGCCCTCTTCGCTCGCATCTTCGAGTACCTCGACCTGAAGCCGGCGATCAGCGACAAGCCCGGCGCGCAGAGCGTACCGTCGGCAGCGGATGCCGGCGCGGGCGAACTCGGTCGGGTCGCGTTCGACAATGTGACCTTCGCCTACCCCGACGGGGCGGCGGAGTCCCGGCCGACGCTCGACGCCGTGTCGTTCATGATCGAACCCGGACAGTTCGCGGCCTTTGTCGGCCCGTCCGGTGCGGGAAAGACCACCGTGTCGTACCTGATTCCGCGTTTCTATGAGGCATCGGCAGGGCGGGTCGTGTTCAGTGGGGTCGACGTGCGCGACCTGACGCAGCAGTCTCTGGTGTCCCACATCGGCATCGTGAGCCAGGAGACCTACCTCTTTCACGCATCCATCGCCGAGAACCTGCGCTATGCCAAACCGGATGCCACCCTCGAGGAGCTCGAGATCGCCGCTCGCGCGGCGAACATCCACGACACGATCGACTCGTTCCCCGAAAAGTACGACACCATCGTGGGGGAGCGCGGCTACCGGCTCTCCGGAGGTGAGAAGCAGCGCATCGCGATCGCACGGGTGCTCTTGAAAGACCCGCCGGTACTCATTCTCGACGAGGCGACGAGCGCGCTCGACTCCATCTCGGAGGGGGTCGTGCAGGCGGCACTCGACACGGCGAGCCACGGCCGCACCACCATCGCGATCGCCCACCGGCTGTCCACGGTCGTCGACGCCGACGTCATCTTCGTGATCGACGGCGGCCGCATCGTGGAGCGCGGCACCCACGCCGGGCTGCTCGCGGCCGAGGGCGTCTATGCGAACCTGTACGCCCGGCAGATCACCTCATCACCGGTGCCCCTCCCCGCCGACTGACCACCCGGCCGGCCTGTTCGCATCCGCTCACCGCGCGCCGAGACGCAGCTCGCGCCGAGACGCTGCTCGTGCCCGCAATCGTGCGCCCACAAGCTGCTCGTGCGCCTGCAATTACAGGCGCCTGAGCAGTTTTCGGGCGCATGACCGCCACGACGTGGAATTCTTGGGCGCACGCGCAGCTTCTGGGCGCACGACGCAGCGCGTCAGACGGGCGCCCGTGCAGCTTTATGGCGCAGGCGCAGCTTGCGGGCGCATGAGCTGCGGTCAGCCGGTGTTCTGCACTCGCCGAAGCGATCTATTCGGCCCTGTGGGCTCGCGGGTCTGGGCTCGGGGGTCTGGGCAGGCCACGAAGACGCGCCGGCCAGGGCAGCGGATGCCGCTAGCTGCGGGCCTCGAGCATGCCGGTCATCAGGTCGATCTCGGACTTCTGACTCATCACCACGGCGTTCGCGAACGCGCGCACGGTGGAGTTGTCGCTGCGGTCGAGCACGGCCTCGGCCATCTCGACCGCGCCCTGATGATGGGCGATCATGAGCGTGAGAAACTCGCGCTCCGCCTGGGCACCAGATGCCGCGGTCAGCGACGCGATCTGCTCGCTCGTTGCGAGGCCCGGCATGGGTTCGCCCGCGACGTGCTCGGTGTCATGCGCATGACTCGAGTCCGCATCCGAATCGGTCGGGGCCGGCCTGGTCATCCACGTCATCGACGGTTCCGGGCCGGCCTGGCTCAGCTCCCAGAGTACGAGCCAGGCGTACATCTGCCCGGACTGCTGGCCCTGCGTGACGGTGATGTCATAGGCGAGTCGCCGCACGGCCTCGTCGTCGGTGCCGTCGCGAATGATGAGCGCGAGTTCGACGCCCTGATTGTGGTGGGTCTGCATGTCCCGGGCGAACCCGGCCTCGGCGCTCGTGCTGCTCGGGTTCGGGTCGACGAGCGTGCTCAGGCGGCCGATCGAAAACGCGGCGGCGCCCACAATCACGGCGGTCAGCAGAAGCGCCACGAGCAGGGTGACGCGGCGCACCCCGCGGTGCGGGTGGGCCGCGGTGGCCACGGGGTGCGGGGCATCCGTCTCAGTCATGCCGGTGCGGCCGTCGCGGGGCCACGCGGTGCGGGGTGTCAGCGACGTGCGCTCCAGCAGGCGTTCGGGTCATCGGGCGGGCCGTTAGGCCTTGCCGGGAGCGTCGATGCCGCCGGTGCAGGGAGCGCCGGGCTCCGGCACGGTCGAGGCCTTCCAGAACTCTTCAAAGAAGTCGGTGATGCGCGGGTCGGCGGCGTCGTCAACCTGAAGCTGGGAATTCCAGCCGCTGATGACGATCGGGGACGGCAGGCCCTCGAACGGCGAGAGCACGACGTAGGTCGAGGGCAGCACGGCCTTGAGCGCCTCGAGATCCGCGTCGGACGTGCTCGGGTCGTAGGTCACCCAGAGCGCGCCGTGCTCGAGGGCGTGCACCGCGTTCTCGCTCGGTACCTCCTCGGTGTAGACGCCGCAGTTGAGCCAGGCGCTCGCGTGCTCGCCGCCGGCCGGCGGGGTCTGCTCGTAGGTCACCGGCGTCTCGACGTGCCCGGCCGTGTTCTCGAAGCTCTCGACGCCGTCGATCGTCGACGCGTCGCCGTCGCCGCCGCCGGCGTAGTTCGCGGCCTGCGGGGTCAGCACGATTGACGCGACGATGACGCCGATCACGGCGACCGCGGCGACGGAACCGGCGATGATGCCGATGCGCCGGTTGCGCTTGGCCCGCTTCTGGGTGCGGTGGTATTCCTCGAGCTTCTTCGCGCGCTGGGCGACGCGCTGCTCTTTCACGGATGCTTTGTTCACGGGGGAGCCGGGGTTGGGCGTCACGGGGACCTCTCTCGATTGTGCAGTATCTATTCGAACGTATCAGCGTGAGGCCGGATGTCCGCTGGGAACGTGGAAGAGCTCGGAACCCGCCTCAGGCGCCGGGCTAGAGTACAAGGGGGCGACGGATGCCGCGGCCCTCACTTTCACCGCAGACCAAAGGACTCACTCCGATGCAGATTGCCGACACCATCCTCGACCTCATCGGCAATACCCCGCTGGTCAAACTGCACAAGGTCACGGAGGGTGTGGCGGCAACGGTGCTCGTGAAACTCGAGTACCTGAACCCGGGCGGCTCGGCGAAAGACCGCATCGCGGTGCGCATCATCGATGCCGCCGAGCGCGACGGCCTGTTGAAGCCCGGCGGCACGATCGTGGAACCGACCTCGGGCAACACCGGGGTTGGCCTCGCCCTCGTCGCCCAGCAGCGCGGCTACAAGTGCGTCTTCGTGCTGCCCGACAAGGTCGGCGAGGACAAACGCAACGTGCTCACCGCGTACGGCGCCGAGATCGTGGTGACGCCGACATCCGTCGCCCCCGACGACCCCGACTCCTATTACTCCGTGTCCGACCGCCTGGCCCGTGAGATTCCGGGCGCCTTCAAGCCCAACCAATACTTCAACCCGAACGGTCCGCTCAGCCACTACGAGACCACCGGCCCCGAGATCTGGCGCGACACCGACGGCACCGTCACCCACTTCGTGGCGGGCGTCGGCACCGGCGGCACGATCACCGGAACCGGCCGCTACCTGCGCGAAATCTCGAACGACACCGTGCGCATCGTCGGCGCCGACCCCGAGGGCTCGGTCTACTCCGGCGGCACCGGCCGCCCCTACCTCGTCGAGGGCGTCGGCGAAGACTTCTGGCCCGGCGCCTACGACCCCACGGTCGTGCACGAGGTGATCGCCGTGACGGATGCCGACAGCTTCGCCATGACCCGCCGGCTCGCCCTCGAAGAGGGCATCCTCGTCGGCGGATCGAGCGGAATGGCCGTCGTCGCCGCGCTGCGGCTGGCCGAAACCCTCACGAGCGACGACACCGTCGTGGTGCTGCTGCCCGATGGTGGCCGCGGCTACCTCGGCAAGATCTTCAACGACGGCTGGATGCGCAGCTACGGTTTCACCAACGCCCCGGCCGGCCACACGGTCGCCGACCTGCTCACCTCGAAGACCGGCCTGATGCCGCCCTTCGTCTACGTGCACCCGAGCGACACCGTGCACGACGCGATCGAAACCATGACGAGCGCGGGCGTCTCACAGCTGCTCGTGCTGAGTGCCAAACCGCCCGTCGTGATGGGCGAGGTGCTCGGCGCACTCGACGAGCGTGCGCTGATGGGCCTCGTCTTCTCGGGGGACGCGAAACTCACCGACCGGGTCAGCACGATCGTCGGCGAGGCGCTGCCGCTGATCGGCGTCAACGAACCGGTCGGCTCCGCCCGCGCTGCCTTCGCCCAGCACGATGCCCTGCTCGTGACCGATGGCGGCAAGCCGCTCGGCGTCATCACGCGGCACGACCTGCTCACCTACCTGAGCGCCTGATTTTCGTTTCCCACTGTTCAAAGGATTTTCATGACTGACAGCACCGCGCACAACTTCGACACCCTCGCCATCCACGCCGGCCAGGCCTTCGACCCGACCACCGGCGCCGTCATCCCGCCGATTTACCAGACCTCCACCTACGTGCAGAACAGCATCGGTAATCTGAAGGGCGGCTACGAGTACAGCCGCGGCGGTAACCCCACCCGCACCGTGCTCGAGACACTGCTCGCCGCGCTCGAGGGCGGCAAGCACGGACTCGCCTTCGCGAGCGGGCTCGCAGCCGAAGACACGATCCTGCGGGCGATCCTTGCTCCCGGCGACCACGTCGTGCTCGGCAACGACGTCTACGGCGGCACCCACCGCCTGATCAACAAGATCCACGGTGCCTGGGGCATCCGCAACACCACCGTCGAGATGAGCGACCTGGCCGCCGTCGAAGCCGCCATCATTCCGGGCGAGAGCAAGATCCTCTGGGTCGAAACGCCCAGCAACCCGCTCATGAAGATCAGCGACATCGCCGCCCTGTCGGCGCTCGGCCACCGCCACGGCCTCGTCGTGATCGTCGACAACACCTTTGCGTCGCCCGCGCTGCAGCATCCGCTCGCCCACGGCGCCGACGTCGTGGTGCACTCGACGACCAAGTACCTCGGCGGACACTCCGACGTGCTCGGCGGCGGCCTCGTGATCAACGACGACGAACTCGCCGAGAAGGCGACGTTCATCCAATTCGCGGCCGGCCCCGTCGCGGCCCCGCTCGACGCCTGGCTCACCGTACGCGGCATCAAGACGCTCTCGGTGCGCATGGAGCGCCACTCGAGCAACGCCCTGGCCATCGCGAAGCACCTGCAGGCGCACCCCGCCATCGAGCGGGTCTACTACCCGGGACTGCCCGAGCACCCCGGGCACGAGCTGGCCGCGAAGCAGATGAGCGGCTTCGGCGGCATGCTGTCCCTCGCGTTCAGGGGCGGCGCGGCCGCGGCCCGTACCTTCGCCGAGTCGATGCACCTGTTCCAGCTCGCCGAGTCGCTCGGCGGCGTGGAATCGCTCGTCAACTATCCCTCGGAGATGACGCACGCCTCGGTGCGCGGCACCGAGCTCGAGGTCGCCGACAACATCGTGCGTCTCTCGGTCGGCATCGAAGACGTGCGTGACCTCATTGCCGACCTCGACGCGGCACTCCCCGCGGCCTAGGCCTCGCGGGAGAACGCCGACGCCCGGGCGATCTGCTCGGGCGTCGGGCGGATGCCGGTGTACAGCACGAACTGCTCCTCGGCCTGAAGCGCCACCACCTCGCCCCCGGTGATGACGGCCTTGCCGGCCTCGCGCGCCGCCCGAATCAGTCGCGTCTCCGACGGTGAGGCCACCACGTCGAACACCACCCGGGCGGCCGCGATCGTGCCGGGCTCGAACGAGAGCAGGGCCTCGTCGGGAGTCATGCCCTGCGGGGTGACGTTCACGATCAGGTCGGCGGTCAGCTCGCCGACCCGCGGCGCCCAGGCGTAGCCGCAGAGTTCGGCCAACGCCCGCCCGGTGACCTCGTTGCGCGCCACGATCGTGCCGGAGGCGAACCCGGCATCGCGCAGCGCGGCCGCGACGGCCTTGGCCATGCCGCCGCTGCCCTGCACGATCACCGACAGCTGGGCCGAAACCGCGCGCTGCGTCAGCAGGCGCCGCACGGCCGTGTAATCGGTGTTGTAGGCGCGCAGGTACCCGTTGTCGTTCACGATCGTGTTGACCGAGTCGATCGCGAGAGCGGATGCATCGAGCTCGTCCACGAGCTCGATCACCGCCTCTTTGTAGGGCATCGAGATGGCGCAGCCGCGGATGCCGAGCCCCCGCACGCCCGCAATCGCGTCCCGCAGGGTGACCGGGGCGAAGGCCTTGTAGATGAAGTTGAGGCCGAGTTCGTCGTAGAGGTAGTTGTGGAACCGGGTGCCGATGTTGCTCGGCCGGGCGGCGAGCGAGATGCACAGGGTCATGTCCTTGTTCAGAATTGGCATGGCCCCATTGTTGCGCGTTCTGCGAATGGGCCGGTGAGCGGCGTGTTGCGGGAGCGTTATCGGCCGCCACTTGACATGAGCATTGCTCGGGGCCAGCATGACAAGGCTCTGATCGCTCGGAGTGCTTGAGCAGTCACACCGGTCGGCGACGGCAAGGAAGGCTTCAATGTTGAATAGCCCGGTCATCCTCGAAATGCGCTCCATCACCAAGGAATTCCCCGGCGTCAAGGCGCTGTCCAACGTCTCGCTCACCGTGAGGGCCAGCGAGATCCATGCGATCTGCGGCGAGAACGGCGCGGGCAAGTCGACGCTCATGAAGGTACTGTCCGGCGTCTACCCGTACGGCTCCTACTCGGGTGATATCTACTTCGAGGGCAGCGAGATGCGCTTCAAGGACATCCGCTCGAGCGAAACGGCCGGCATCGCGATCATCCACCAGGAGCTCGCACTCATTCCCGAACTGTCGATCACCGAGAACATCTTTCTCGGAAACGAGCCCACCCGGTGGGGCAGCATCGACTGGGTCGGTGCCAAGCGCACGGCCTACGAACTGCTCGCCAGGGTCGGCCTGCGCGACGACCCAGACACCCTGATCAAGAACATCGGCGTCGGCAAGCAACAGCTCGTCGAGATTGCCAAGGCGCTCAACAAGTCGGTCAAGGTGCTCATCCTCGACGAACCGACCGCCGCCCTCAACGAGGCCGACTCACAACATCTGCTCGATCTGATTCGTGGGCTGAAGAGCAAGGGCATCAGCTCGATCATGATCTCGCACAAGCTCAACGAGATCGAACAGGTCGCCGACTCGATCACCATCATTCGCGACGGCCTGGCCATCGAAACCCTCGACATCGCCGCAGACGGGGTCAATGAGGATCGCATCATTCGCGGGATGGTCGGTCGGAGTCTCGAGAGCCGGTTTCCCGAGCACACGCCCACCATCGGCCCGGTGTTCTTCGAGGTGCGCGACTGGACGGTGCAGCATCCGCAGGTTGCCGAGCGCCTCGTGGCGAAGGGCTCGAACCTGACCGTGCGCACGGGGGAGATCGTCGGCATCGCCGGGCTGATGGGCGCCGGCCGCACCGAGCTCGCCATGAGCATCTTCGGCCGCTCCTACGGCACCTTCATCTCGGGCCAGATCTTCAAGGACGGCACAGAGATCGAGCTGCGCAACGTGGGCGAGGCCATCGAGCACGGACTCGCCTACGTGAGCGAGGACCGCAAGGCGCTCGGCCTCAACCTGCTCGACGACATCAAACGCTCGGTCGTCTCGGCCAAACTCTCCAAGATCTCGGCGGGCCCGGTCGTGAACGACGCCAAGGAGTACGCGATCGCCGAGGAATACCGCAAGAACCTGCGCATCAAGACGCCGACCGTTGACATGGGGGTGAGCAAACTGTCCGGGGGCAACCAGCAGAAGGTCGTGCTGGCGAAGTGGATGTTCACCGACCCCGACATCCTGATTCTCGACGAACCGACCCGCGGCATCGATGTCGGAGCCAAATACGAGATCTACGGCATCATCCAGACCCTCGCCGCCCAGGGCAAGGGCGTGATCCTGATCTCCTCCGAGCTCCCCGAGCTGCTCGGCCTCGCCGACCGCATTTACACGATCTTCGAGGGAGCGATCACGGACTGCATCGACGCCGCCGACGCCGACCCCGAAACCCTCATGAAGAGCATGACCTCCGCCAGAAAGAAGGTGCGCACCATATGAGCGACACGACTCCGATCGCGACGAAGCCGAGCGCGGGACGCCGGTTCGGAAGCGGCAGGAACAGCATCCGCCAATTCGGAATTCTGTTCAGCCTGATCGCGATCATTATTTTCTTTCAGATTCTGACCGACGGGCTCACCCTGTCGTCGGGCAACCTGATCAACCTGGTCAGCCAGTACTCCTACATCCTGATCCTTGCAATCGGAATGGTCATGGTCATCATCGCCGGCCACATCGACCTGTCGGTCGGGTCGGTCGCCGCGTTCTGCGGCATCGTCGTGGCCAGTTCCATGGAGGACTGGAACTTTCCCTGGCCCGTCGCGATCCTGTTCGGTCTCGTCGTCGGTGCCCTCATCGGCGCCTGGCAGGGGTTCTGGGTCGCCTACATCGGGGTGCCGGCCTTCATTGTGACGCTCGCCGGCATGCTCATCTTTCGCGGCGGCAACCAGCTCATCGGCAACGCCAACACGGTGCCGGTGCCCGAAGGCTTCACCACGATCGGTGCCGGCTACCTGCCCGAAGTGGGGCCCAGTACCGGCTACAACAACCTCACCCTGCTGATCGGCTTTCTCATTGCGATCGCGATCGTCGCGCGGGAATGGCGGGCGCGTCAGGTGCAGAAGACCATGCACTCCGAGTCGGTGCCGCTGTGGGCGAGCGTGGTCAAGGTCGGCCTGCTCGACGCGGTCGTCATCTACGCCACGTTCCTGTTCGCCGGCGGCCGGGTCGGCACGAGCTTTCCGGTTTCCGGCATCATCCTCGGCGTACTCGTGCTGCTCTACAGCTTCGTCACGCGCAACACGATCCTGGGTCGGCACGTCTACGCGGTCGGCGGTAACAAACTCGCCGCCGAACTCTCCGGGGTCAATTCACGACGGGTGAACTTTCTCGTCATGATGAACATGGCGATCCTGTCCTCGCTGGCCGGCATGATCTTCGTGGCCCGCGCCGGGGCATCCGGCCCGCAAGACGGCCTCAGCTGGGAGCTCGACGCGATCGCCGCGGTCTTCATCGGCGGCGCGGCCGTGTCGGGCGGCATTGGCACCGTCATCGGCTCCATCGTCGGTGGCCTCGTGATGGCCGTTCTGAACAACGGCCTGCAACTGCTCGGAGTGGGTTCCGACCTCGTGCAGATCATCAAGGGCATGGTGCTGCTGGCGGCCGTCGGGGTGGATGTCTGGAACAAGAGCCAGGGGCGGCCCTCGATCATCGGTCTGCTCACCCGCAACCGGCGCGCTCCCGGCCCGCCGGAACCGCCGCCGGCCGTGCTTCCGACCGCCGGCACCCCGGCCACCGCGCAGCCCGCCGATCGGGCCACCAACTGACGAGCTCTCTTCAACCGATACCCGCAATCCCACAAATTCCCGTATTCAAATGAACAGAAAGTGACGGACATGCGAAAAATCACGGTCAGGGCTACAGCGATCACAGCGGTCGCCGCGGTAGCTCTCATGGCACTCTCGGGATGCTCCACCCGAGACCCCGATTCAGCCGCCGGGGGAACGGCCGAAGCCGGGTTCCCGGCCGACTCCGTCGTGGGGGTGGCCCTTCCGTCGAAGACCAGCGAGAACTGGGTTCTCGCCGGCGGCCTCTTCGAAGACGGTCTCTCCGAGGCCGGTTTCGAAGCCGACGTGCAGTACGCGGGAGCCTCGACCACGGTGAAGGATCAGCAGGACCAGATCTCCGCCATGGTCACCAACGGAGCCAAGGTCATCATCATCGGGGCCCAGGACGGTGGCCAGCTCGGCACGCAGGTCAAGGACGCCCACGATGCCGGCGCCATCGTCATTGCCTATGACCGTCTGATTCTCAATACCGACAACGTCGACTACTACGTGGCCTTCGACAACTTCAACGTGGGCGAGCTGCAGGGTCAGGCGCTGCTCGACGGGCTGGCCGCGGTGCGGCCGGAAGGTCCGTACAACATTGAACTGTTCTCGGGCAACTCCGCCGACGCCAACGCCCCGGTCTTCTTCAACGGTGCCATGAGCGTGCTGCAGCCGAAGATCGACGACGGCACCCTGGTTGTCGCTTCCGGACAGACCGACATCAAGCAGACCGCGACGGCGGACTGGAAGGCCGAGAACGCGCAGAGCCGCATGGACTCGCTGCTCACCAGCACCTACGGCGACCAGGAGATCGACGGGGTGCTCTCGCCGAACGACATGCTGGCGCGGGCGATCATCACCTCGGTGAAGGCGGCCGGCAAGCCGATCCCGGTCGTGACCGGCCAGGACTCCGAGGTGGAGTCGGTCAAGTCGATCATGGCGGGCGAGCAGTACTCCACCATCAACAAGGACACCCGGCTTCTGGTGGCGCAGGCGATCGACATGGTGAAGGCCCTGCAGGTCGGTGACACACCGGAGACCAACGACGACAGCTACGACAACGGCAACAAGATCGTTCCGGCCTACCTGATTCCGCCGGTGATCGTGACCAAGGCGAACGCGGCCGAGGCCTACGCCAACGATCCCAAGTTGGCGCCGCTGACGGAGTAGCACCCACGCCCCGCCCGGTGCGGGCAGCACGGCACGGAAGGTCGGAACGGATGCCGTTCCGACCTTCTGCATGCCGGGTCGGCGACACGCCGAAACACGCCGACCGAGTTTCCACAGGGAAGAATTTTGCCACCGCACCGGTTGTGGATAAGTAGGCGAAAACCGCGGAATTCGGGGGCCCCATTCGGGGGCGGCCTGTTGAAAACTCGAAAATGTCGGTGGATAACTACATAAATATAATTACCGCATGTAGTGGCTGTTCCTATCCAGAATCACTAGATGTAGTATTAAGACTCCAGTTGAGCCCTACGGCTCCCACGGCACAGTTTCTGCGGAAAAACACCGCACACCGTTCTAACAGACACCCCACGACAACTCAGAAGAGAGGCCATCTCCATGGCAATCACGGTCTACACGAAGCCCTCCTGCGTGCAGTGCAACGCGACGTATCGCGCGCTCGACAACAAGGGCATCGAGTACCAGGTTCTGGACCTGTCCGTGGACGAGAACGCCCTCGAAGCCGTCAAGGCGCTCGGCTACCTGCAGGCCCCCGTCGTCATCACCGACGAAGACCACTGGTCGGGCTTCCGCCCCGACAAGATCAACGAGCTCGCGGCGCGACTCGCGTAGCGCCCGGCCCCGGGCCGCGCCACATGGCTGACATCGTCTATTTCTCCAGCACCTCGGGCAACACCGCCCGCTTCGTCGAGAAGCTGGGCCGCCCGGCCACGCGCATCCCGCTGCACGCTCGTGATGAACCCCTGCAGGTCACCGAGCCCTACGTGCTCTGCCTGCCCACCTACGGCGGCGGAAACAACGCCGGGGCCGTGCCGAAGCAGGTCATCAAGTTTTTGAACAACGAGACCAACCGGTCTCTGATTCGCGGCGTCATCGGCGCCGGCAACACCAACTTTGGTGAGGCCTACTGCCTCGCGGGCGACATCATCGCCAGCAAGTGCAAGGTGCCCCACCTCTATCGCTTTGAAGTATTTGGAACACCGGATGATGTACGCATCGTTCACGACGGATTGGAAGCATTTTGGACACGACAGCCGTAAGAGCGACTCCGCTGGAAGCGCCCCTGGGCCAGGGAATGGATTACCACTCCCTGAATGCCATGCTCAACCTGTACGGCCCCAACGGAGAGATCCAGTTCGACAAGGACAAGGACGCCGCGCGCGAGTTCTTTTTGCAGCACGTCAATCAGAACACCGTGTTCTTCCACAGCCTGCGCGAACGTCTCGACTACCTCGTCGAGCACGAATACTACGAGCAGGCCGTTCTCGACCTGTACTCGTTCGAGTTCATCACGAGCCTCAACGACCTCGCCTACTCGAAGAAGTTCCGCTTTCAGACCTTCCTGGGCGCGTTCAAGTACTACACCTCCTACACGCTGAAGACCTTTGACGGCAACCGCTACCTCGAGCGCTTCGAAGACCGCGTCGTGATGAGCGCCCTCGGCCTCGCCCAGGGCGACGAGAAGCTCGCGATCGCCCTCGTCGAGGAGATCGTGGCCGGCCGCTTCCAGCCCGCGACCCCGACCTTCCTCAACTCCGGCAAGGCCCAGCGCGGCGAACTCGTCTCGTGCTTCCTGCTACGCATCGAAGACAACATGGAGTCCATCAGCCGCGGCATCAACTCCTCGCTGCAGCTTTCCAAGCGCGGCGGCGGCGTGGCCCTGCTGCTCTCGAACATTCGCGAGGCCGGCGCCCCGATCAAGCAGATCGAGAACCAGTCCAGCGGAATCATCCCCGTCATGAAGCTGCTCGAAGACTCCTTCAGCTATGCCAACCAGCTCGGCGCCCGTCAGGGTGCCGGTGCGGTGTACCTGCACGCGCACCACCCCGACATCATGCGCTTTCTCGACACCAAGCGCGAGAACGCCGACGAGAAGGTGCGTATCAAGACGCTCTCCCTCGGCGTCGTCATCCCCGACATCACCTTCGAGCTCGCCAAGAAGGGGGAGGACATGTACCTGTTCTCGCCCTACGACGTCGAGCGCGTTTATGGCGTGCCCTTCGCCGACATCTCGGTCACCGAGAAGTACCACGAGATGGTCAACGACTCCCGCATCAAGAAGTCGAAGATGAAGGCCAGAGACTTCTTCCAGACGCTCGCCGAGATCCAGTTCGAGTCCGGCTACCCGTACATCATGTTCGAGGACACGGTCAACAAGGCGAACCCGATCAAGGGTCGCATCAACATGTCGAACCTCTGCTCGGAGATTCTTCAGGTCAACACCCCGACCACGTACAACGAGGACCTCTCGTACAACGAGATCGGTAAGGACATCTCCTGCAACCTCGGGTCGATGAACATTGCCCTCGCCATGGACTCCGGCAACCTCGGCCGTACCGTTGACACGGCCATTCGCGGCCTGAACGCGGTCTCGGAGCAGAGCCACATCTCATCCGTTCGCTCGATCGAAGACGGCAACGACCGCTCGCACGCCATCGGCCTCGGGCAGATGAACCTGCACGGCTACCTCGCCCGGGAGCGCATTTACTACGGCAGCGAAGAGAGCATCGACTTCACCAACATCTACTTCTACACGGTGCTGTTTCACGCCATTCAGGCCTCCAACCGCATCGCCATCGAGCGCGGCCGCGCGTTCGAGGGCTTCGAGGACTCCGCCTACGCTTCGGGCGCGTTCTTCGACAAGTACACCGATCGGGCCTGGGTGCCCGTCACCGAGCGCGGCGCCGAACTGTTCACGCAGGCCGGAGTCGCCATTCCTACGCAGGCCGACTGGGCTGAGCTGAAGGCATCCGTCATGGCGCACGGCATCTACAACCAGAACCTGCAGGCCGTGCCGCCGACCGGGTCGATCTCGTACATCAACAACTCGACCGCGTCGATTCACCCGATCGCGGCCAAGATCGAGATTCGTAAGGAGGGCAAGCTCGGCCGCGTGTACTACCCGGCGCCCTTCATGACCAACGACAACCTGGACTACTACCAGGATGCCTACGAGATCGGTGCCGAGAAGGTCATCGACGTGTACGCCGCCGCCACCCAGCACGTCGATCAGGGCCTCTCCCTGACCCTGTTCTTCAAGGACACGGCGACGACCCGTGACATCAACCGCGCGCAGATCTACGCCTGGAAAAAGGGCATCAAGACGATCTACTACATCCGTCTGCGCCAGATGGCCCTCGAGGGGACCGAAGTTGAGGGCTGCGTCTCCTGCGCCCTTTAATACCCAGCGCTTAAATCAGTTGTCGATGTGCCTAGAAGGAAAAACCCATGACTAACAAGCTCAAGCTGGTCTCGCACGTGGATGCGATCAACTGGAACAAGATCGAAGACGAGAAAGACGTCGACGTCTGGAACCGGCTGACCAACAACTTCTGGCTGCCCGAGAAGATCCCGCTCAGCAATGACATCCAGTCCTGGAACCAGCTCACCCCGGGCGAGCAGCAGCTCACGCTGCGGGTCTTCACCGGCCTGACCCTGCTCGACACGATCCAGGGCACGGTCGGCGCGGTGTCGCTCATTCCCGACTCGATCACCCCGCACGAAGAGGCCGTGTACACGAACATCGCGTTCATGGAGTCGGTGCACGCCAAGAGCTACTCGTCGATCTTCTCGACGCTCAGTAACACGAAGGACATCGACGAGGCGTTCCGCTGGTCGACCGAGAACGAAAACCTGCAGCGCAAAGCCAAGATCGTCATGGACTACTACCAGGGCGACGACCCGCTCAAGCGCAAGGTCGCCTCGGTGCTGCTCGAGTCGTTCCTGTTCTACTCGGGCTTCTACCTGCCGATGTGGTTCTCGAGCCGGGCCCGCATGACCAACACGGCCGACCTCATCCGTCTGATCATTCGGGATGAAGCGGTGCACGGCTACTACATCGGTTACAAGTTTCAGAAGGGCCTCGAGGCGGCGACGCAGGAACGCCGCGACGAGATCAAGGACTACGCCTTCAACCTGGTCTTCGAGCTCTACGAGAACGAGGTGCAGTACACGCAGGACCTCTACGACGAGGTCGGCCTGACCGAAGACGTCAAGAAGTTTCTGCACTACAACGCCAACAAGGCGCTGATGAACCTCGGCTACGAGGCGATCTTCCCGAAGGACGTCTGCGACGTGAACCCGGCTATTCTGTCGGCCCTGTCGCCGAACGCCGACGAGAACCACGACTTCTTCAGCGGGTCGGGCTCCTCGTACGTGATCGGCAAGGCCGTGAACACCGAAGACGACGACTGGGACTTCTAGGCCGTCGTTTCGTTCCCGGTGGGAGACCAGGAACGCTTGTGGTGTCATCGGGCCGTTTGAGAAGAGTTATCGGGGGCATATGTTCGATCAGTCGAGTCTTTGGATGAAGTCCTTCCTAGAGAGGAAAGAGGATGTACACGCGGCTCATCGAGCTCACTTAAAGTCTTCATTCCTGTTGTTCAGGGATCACGTTGGGCCGATAGCGGCGGACATCTCACTCAGCGTTCCGGGATACACGGATCATAGTTTGACGCATTGCGACAGCTTGTGGGAGACCGCTTCGCTCCTGCTTCCTGAGGACTATCCGATAAACCCTGCCGAGGCCTTTGTCTTAGGCGGCGCCTTCTTGATCCACGATCTTGGTATGGGTCTCTCTGCCTACCCGGGCGGGCTTCGCGAGATCATCGAATCGACGGCATGGAAAGATCTGCTCACCGGTCTCTTCGATGATCGATCTTCAGACATTCAGGCCTCGATCGTTGAAGACTGCGAGAAGAATGCAACCTGGGACGGGATATCGAAGGCTGAGGCTAAACAAGGTCTCACTATCTTTCTGCGTTCAAGACACGCTCAACAAGCAGGAAATATTCTTTCACAAACTTGGGACGTGTCCAACGGGCAGCCTGAGTACCTCCTGCCTGACACTCAGTTGAGGCATTTCTACGGTGAGGTCATTGGCAAGATCGCGAAGAGCCATTGGAGCGACGTCTCGCGTCTCCCACAAGAATTGCCCGGTATTTTGGGTCCTATTCCGGGCTTCCCGCCTGAATGGACAGTCAATGCCACAAAATTGGCTTGCGTTCTACGCCTCGCGGACGCCATTCACATTGACGCGCGACGAGCGAATCCGCTGCAGACACCGCATCGCAATCCGCAGGGAGCCTCTCTTGCGCATTGGCAATTCCAAGAGCGGCTCTTGACGCCGCAACTCGAGGATCAGCGGTTAGTATTCACATCGTCAGAGGCGTTCGGAGTTGAAATTTCCGATGCTTGGTGGCTGGCGTATGACACCGTTAAAATGATTGATTCCGAGTTGCGGCGCGTGGATAATCTTTGCGCAGACCTCCACTTACCTCGACTCGCCGCGCATGCAGCCGCAGGGGCTGAGTCTCCGGAACGATTTGCAGCTTTTGTTGGCACGCAAGGTTGGGAGCCTGTGGACGCACGCCCGTACATTGGCGACCAGAATCTGGTGATCAAGAGTCTAGGCGGGGAGGCGCTGTACGGAAGCATGCAAACTGACGGTCTCGTTCCGGTTCGGGAACTACTCGCCAACGCTATGGATGCAACTCGGGCATACAGAATGGCCTTCCCTGAGACTGCGGCTCGCGCTGTTCAAGTCAGCCTAAGCCGATCCAGCGAATGTGATACGTTCCTAATCCGAGATTTCGGCGTCGGAATGTCGGCTGACGACGTTGTGACAAAACTCTGCAACTTCGGTGTCAGCGGTTGGCGCGATGAAGCCACTCGCACGGCACTACCCGGCCTCCTTAGCTCGGGTTATCGAACGACAGGACAGTTCGGGATTGGCTTCTTCTCTGTCTTCATGGCTGCAGACCGAGTGAGAGTGATCACTCGGCATGTCGAAGCAGCCAAGGCCGAAACGTTCGTGTTGGACTTCAAGAACGGGCTTGACGAGCGACCGATTCTTCGTCCAGGCACACGATCAGAACAATTACTCGAACCCGGCACCATTGTTGAATTGTCCCTGAAGGAACGCGTGGAGTCCAACTTGGGCATCCTCTCTCGGACCGCGCTTAATGTGGCACCGGACAATACCCTGTTGTGCGGAATTATCCGAGCTCTTGCGTTGACCTCTGATCAGTCAATCGACGTTCGATCAATCGGTGAGACCTACTTCGTGAACGCAATCTCCGGAGACCAGTGGCTGACCGACACTGGGCGCGACCTCTTCGATCATCTCAATCCACTCGTTCGCAAGCACAATCCAAGCTTTTTACGCGCGCGTAGTACTTTTGATGCTTTAGTCCGTCCGATTGAAGACACAACCGGGCGTGTGGTGGGCAGGATTGCGGTTGATGTGATCGGCCGTACTGCGGACGCCACGTACTGGATGACAACTCGACGTTCGTATTCTGGCGGGCTGGAATCACCGCGTTCGGTGCACGGTGTGGTCGGAGTACTTGAAGGGAATCCGTCGGGTGCCGCGCGGAGTGCCATCAATTTGCAGATTTCCCTTGAGGCCTTTCAGTCTTGGTTCAAGGCTCAGGTGACCGCACTGAACGAACTCGAGATCGAGCCAGTTGTTCTATTCTCCGCCTCTGCGCTGGGGGTGAACTTGGGTGTGGTGGGAGACGAGCTACCGCTCGCCTTCTCAACCGAGGGGTTTCTTTCTCGTTCGGCGCTGGTCCAGTTCTTGGCCGGATGCAATGAGATCTTCGTGTTCACCGAGCCCCCGCTTGAGTACGAGATCGATGGCACGCTTTTACGCATGTTCATGCCGGAAACGTCTGATGCGCTTGCCATCGTGGGTCCGAACATGCTGATAGTTGAAGAAGGGTCCTACGGACTTTCCGCCTTGGCGACGCGGCCAAATGATATGCCCGCGCCGGAGGTTAAAGATCCGGTGAGCGCTGACGAATATCTCTTTGCGTGGTGGGAACGCATCTATCATCAGCCTCTCGCTGAGGTGATGCGGTGTGCGAGCGAGGCTTGGAGAATGCCTCTATTGGAGGTTGCGAGGATCGTCGAGGGTCTAAGTGAGCGAGGGAACGGCGACGACTTTCGAGTCGAAGTGGACCGTTTCGGTGGTGGAGTCGTTAAAGTTGACGCTTTTCGTATCGGCAAGGCTATTGTCACGGAAGACGATGACTAAGACTCCGAGGAGCCTAGTTTCGTCGGTGCCAAGGCTTATGAGATGATCCTCGGGGCCCTCGTTGGAGTCGGGATTGATCGAATCCGACGCGTCGCCAGGCCGGGGCCGCGGGCCGTGAATCCGCAGTTCTCAACGAGCGAGACTGGCTGCGAGGCGTTCCGTGGCTTCAAACAGGGCTGGAATGTCGTTCCGGGCGGTCGTGCTCAGGATTGAGTGCGTGGTGTCGAAGTAGCGGTGTGCCAGGTGGTCACGCAGCCGCGCGATGTCGCCCCAAGGGATGCTGGGTTCCAGCTCTCTGGTGCGAAGAGTCAGATCTTTCGTTGCTTCGCCGATTTCGATCAGCCGCATGCGGATGGCATCGAAGATGAGGTCCTCTGCGGCATCGGTGCGGCTCAGGTAGTCCGCGATTGCCAGACAGGCCACGCGGATGTCATTCACACGTTCTCGGTCGGAACGACTCACAGCGGCCTCGCCTCGGTCAGCACTTTCTGGGCTATGCGGGGTTTGAGGCTGTCGGCCGGGACGATATCCACGGGCACGCCCAAGATACGCTCGGATTCGGCGTGTAGTTGAGCCAAGCCGAACAGGCCGACGTCCGTGCGAAGGTCGACGAGCAGGTCAATGTCACTGTCACTCGTATCCTCGCCGCGGGCCACGCTTCCGAAAACTCGAACGTTGTTCGCGCCGAGCTCTTCGAGCCTGCCCACCAGTTCATCTCTGTGGCTGGCGAGCAACTGCTGGTGCGGCGAGGCCATTGTGTGGGACGTGAGCGCCAGATCGAGCTGGAACCCGCTAGCGGCCACGAGACGCTGAAGCGTGGACAGAGCGGGTTCGCGCTTGCCCGCCTCATAGGCGCTGATCACGCTCTGCGTGACTCCGGCGCTCGCGCCCAGCTGGGCCTGGGTGAGACCGGCCCGTAATCGGGCCTGCAAAAGAATGGATGCGGCGGATGTGAGCACGACGAAAGTATAGCGTTTTGTAGATGTTTGTGGAAGTATCGGCGGTGATGTGCGCATCCCCGCGCGGGGTCGCGGTGGAGGCCGCCGGGACACGGCGGCGCGAGTGGAATCCCGAACTTGCTAGTGCCCGCAGGCCGGGGCGTAGGAACGAGATCCCACGAACTCCGCCCACTCCTGCTGGGTCAGGACCCGTCCGGCGATCGCGCACGCGTGTTCCTCCCATACCGCCGGCTCGGCGAAGACGAGCTGCCAATGCCCGTTGGACTGTTCGAGCGCGACGGTGCGGTCATCGAGCTCGGCCGGTGCCTGGTCCTGCACGTGTAGCCCGCTGCGAAAGGCCGCCGACCAGTCCCCTAAGTCATACATGATGATCGCGCCGTCATCTCCGGCCGTCACGAGCTCGCCGCCCGGCCGGAACTCGACTGCGGTGACTTCGCCATCATGATCCCGGAGCGTCTCCGCGATCTCGCCGGTCGCGGTGCTCGCCACGACGAGGTCGTCGCCGGCGGCGATGGCGAGCTGAGGGCCGTCTGGGCTGAAATCGGCCGCCGTGGGAAAGGACGACAGCGAGACGGTGATGGGTGTTGCTTGCCCTGAGGCGTCGACGATGCGCACCGCGCGCGCACCGTCGCGCACGGCGATCCGTCGGCCATCCGGACTGACGGCGAGAATGCCGGTGCCGGGGATGCGATGGAGCTCTGCGCCCGATGCCGTGTCAAGCACGACCGTCGGTCCGAACCCGCTGGCGTAGAGGCGCGAGCCGTCTGGGGAGAACTTCACCGCACTGTATTGCCAGACCGGACCGGGCAAGGCCTGATCCGACCAGGCCTGACCGGTCACGCCCTGATCGGGCGGCGGGGGCGGATCGGAACTGATCACGCCGAGATTCACGAGTATCGGGCCGGTCGCCGCGTTTGCGCCGCTTCGCCGGAAGGCGATGCTCACCGATGACTCAGGCTGCTGTGTCGCCGCGAGTGCGGCGAACAGGGAGCCGTCGGCCGAGTACTCGACGTCAATCGCGGTCCCGCTCATCCCCTCGTGGGTTGCCACGCCGGAGCGGCCCTGCTCTGCGAGATCGAGCGTCCCCGTGCGCCGGACCGGACAGAACGCGTCGTTGCAGGGGTCGGATATCTCGCTGAACGCGACGGCTCCGGAGACGGGATCGACAGCCGATGTCAGCACTGTCCTCGAGAAGGGGGAGTACTCGCCGAGCTGAGAGCGGTCGTTCAGATCGAACAGGCGCACGTCGTGGTCGCTGTCGATCACCGATGCCCGGGTGCCGTCCTGGGCAAGCGACATGCTCACGGCGGCGACTCCCTCCTCCGGGATCCGGATCACGCTCGTCAGACGGGGTGCGCGCGAGATGACGCGCACGAGGTTGCCCCGAGTGTCGGAATCGTCCCAGATGTGGATGGCCTCCACCGCGAGCAGCAGCGCACGGTCGAAGTCCGGCTCCTCCAGCGCCAGCCCGGCGACCCGCCGGGCCTCCGCGACCGTCGCGCGCTCGCCCGCGAGGTTCGCCTGGAAACCGGCAACGAGGCTCGCCGTCACCGCACAGATCGCGAGGGCGGCTGCGGCCACGGACACCCACGAGAGGCGCCGCACCATGCGGCGCTCCGTGCGAAGCTGGTTCTGCGCGGCAGCGAGCCCTGCGGTCTCATGCGCTGCGGAGGCATCGAGAAAGTCTCGTTCGACCGCCGTGAGTGCGGGAACGACCGCATCCCGCCAGTGCTCGGCCGCCGTCAGTCGGCCCCCGCGGTAGAGCTCACTGTCGGGCCGTCCCATCACATCCCAGGCGGCGGCCGCGGAACCCAGGTGTCGCATGATCCGCTGGCCCTCGACATCATCCGCGAGCCACTCCTTCAAGCGTGGCCACTCCCGTGCCAGTGCTTCGTGCGACAGCTGCACCGACTCCTCATCGGTCGTGAGCAGGCGTGCGTCCACCAGCCGATCAACGATCCTGGCATGGGCGTCGTCGATCGCGATCCGCGTGCGCTCGATCCGACGAGAGACGACCGCACCGCCTGCGGATGCTTCGACAAGACGCAGCAGGATGTCGCGCAGCAGCCGTTGGCCCTCCGCCGAGAGCTCGGCCATGACCTCCTCCGCGGTTTTCGCGACGGCGCCAGCGATCTCACCCGATGCCCGATACCCGTCGACGGTCATGACACGGCCCTCACGGCGTGACCACACCTGGCGCAGGGCGTGCGACAGCAGCGGAAGGTTTCGCCCATCGGCATCGCGAACGAGGATCTCGACGAGGCCCGGCTGCAGGATGAGCCCGGCCTGCTCTGCGGGCTTCTCGATCACTGCTCGAAGTCCGTCGGGACCGAGCCCGGTGAGCATGAGCATGTGTGACTGGATGATCGCGGCGAAGCCTTCGTGATCGGCCAGGTCTCCGAGACGGTCGGCGCGGATCGCGACAACCAGCAGGCCGCGGTAGACCATGCGCTTCAGGGCGGCGAAGAACTCCCGCACCTCGGCGGGGTCGGCCGCGGCGAAGGCGTGCTCGCACTGATCGACGATGAGCAGCGACTGTCCGGCCGGGAGTCCGAGATCGCGCAGGGCATCGAGCGGATGTTCGCCGGGCGACACGATGGCGACGTCCCTGCCGCGGGCGATCAGGTCCGCACCGATCCCGGCCCGCACGAATGAGGATTTGCCGACACCCGATGAGCCGGCGACGAGCAGCACGCCGTGCCTCTCAAGCTCTCGCAGCGCCACTGACAGCTCCTGCTCGCGACCGAAGTACCGTTCGGCGTCTCCGACGCCCGCGGGAGGCAGCCCGAAGTACGGACACTCCGGGCTCTCGGCCCGGAACACCCGGTCAGACAGCAGCGCGGGATCCTGGCGGAGGATCGCCTGCTCCAGCTCGGCAAGCTCCGTACACGGATCCAGTCCCAGCTCGACAGCGAGCAGCCCGCGCGCCCGGCGCACGGTGGCGAGCGCATCCGCTTGCCGACCCTGCCGGTACTGGGCCACGCTCAGCACGACCCAGCGCCGCTCGCGCAGCGGGGCCTCGGCGACGCGGGCGCGCGCCAATGCGGCGACCTCCTGAACGTCGCCCGCCTGCAGCCGTGCGTCGAGCAGCAGCTCCTCGACCCCGAGCCGCATCTCCTCGAGACGTCCGGTCGCGATCTGCGCCGGCTCCCAGTCGGGGAGTTCGACGTAGGGTTCCCCGCGCCACAGGGCGAGCGCCTCCGAGAACGTGTTCGCCGCCCGCTCGGGCTCACCGAGCTGGAGTTGCTGCGTGCCCCGCGTGACGAGTCGCTCGAACCGCTCGGCGTCGAACTCGATGCCCTCCGCGGCCAGGCGGTACCCGTGCGGGGTGGTTTCGATCCGCGCCGGCGCGATCAGCCGGCGCAACCGCATAATGCATCCCGGAATGACGTGTGACCACGAGGCGGGCACATCGTCGCCCCAGAGCGCCGCCGCGAGGGATTCGACCGACAGGGATTCACCCAGGCGGACCGTGAGCGCACCCAGCACCGCACGATCGCGCGGAGCCAGCGGAATCCGACCGTCGTCGAGCGTCAGCGATCCAAGAACTCGTACCTCCATGACGACATGGTGCGTCCGAATCCGACATCCGTCAAGACGGCTGATATCAGGCCGATACCGAACCGCTGGGCGCCGGTATCCTGCTGATATCGGCGAGTCCTTGACTGAAGTGAGCAGCCAACGCGCTGCGTTTTCGACCGAAGGGACATGACATGTGGAACTCAATTCGCCGCCCCCGCGCCGATCACGCGACACGCTCGCGGCAGGCGGGTGTTGCCGTTGCTGTGCTGGCGTGCTTCGGCCTCGCCGCGTGCACCGCGACCGAACCTCCGTCCTCCGCATCGACCGTGGAGGCTGACACGATCGCACCGTTCCCGGAGAGGGGCTTCATCGACGCCGGCACGTACCTCGTGACCGGCTACCCGGTGCCCTTCGAGATCACCGTCCCAGACGGCTGGAGGACCTACAACGGCGCGGAACTGGGCAGGGACGACCCGGATCACCCGGATGAATGGAATGTCTTCCTGTCTTTTTGGCCCCCCCACACTGTGCCGGCGGACGCATGCGCCTGGAAGGGCGCGCCCGTCGAGAGCGGTCCGACGGCTGAGGCGTTCGTCGCTGCGATGACGGCGCAGGCGTCAACGGTAACCACCCCTCCCGTCACGGTCGTGGTGGGCGACTACTCCGGCTTAGAGTTCGACCACGCCGCCGAGAGCGACGTCGACGTCACCGCCTGCGACGGCGGCAAGTTATGCACCGTGGACTCCGCGGAGGACTGCAACGGACGCGCCTACACAACCAGGGGCGAGCACGCGACCTACCTGGTGGTCGACCTGAGCGGCGAACGCGCCGTGATCGAGCTGGGTCAATCCGACCCCTCGATCGATCCGGCGCTGATCACGGAGGCACACGCCATTTTCGACTCGATCGAGTTCGTCGGACCCGACGAGTGACGCTTGGCCCGGTCGTCGTCGCCAGCGGAAATTGTCGTTGGGCGGTGCGAGTTCCAACCTGACGGATGGGCGTTTGCGGGTCGCGGCGGATGCCGTGCGGGACTAACGTGTGGGCGTGCCCGCTGCTGTGGTTGACGCCCGGAGCGCTCACGCCGCCGGCGTGCAGCGCCTTGTGGCGAGCTATCGGGCCGCCCCCGCGACGGCCCCGATCCGACTGGCCAAGCGCACCTCGAATCTGTTCCGAACCCGAGCCAACGCCGGCGCTGCAGGCCTCGACACGTCGGGATTGACCGGTGTCATCTGCGTCGACGTGGAGGCCCGAACCGCCGACGTCGAAGGCATGTGCAGCTACGACGACCTCGTCGCCGAGACCCTGCGTTATGGCCTGGCGCCGTTGGTCGTTCCGCAGCTGAAGACCATCACCCTCGGTGGTGCGGTCACCGGCCTTGGCATCGAGTCGACCTCGTTCCGCAACGGTCTGCCGCACGAGTCGGTACTCGAAATGGACATCCTGACCGGCGGCGGAGAGGTGGTCACCGCATCGCCCGACGAGAACAGCGAGCTGTACCGCGCCTTTCCCAACTGCTACGGAACCCTGGGCTACGCGGTGCGGCTGCGCATCGAGCTCGAACCGGTCGCACCGTTCGTGGCGCTCACGCACGTGCGCTTTCACTCGCTCGTCGACCTGATGACGGCCATGGACGCCATCATGGCGAGCGGCAGCCTCGACGGTGTTGCCGTGGACTACCTCGACGGTGTCGTCTTCGGCGCCGACGAAAGCTACCTGTGCGTGGGCCGGCAGACCGGCACACCCGGCCCGGTGAGTGACTACACCGGCCAACAAATCTATTACCGTTCCATTCGCCACGAGGGTGGCGCGACAACGGATCGCCTCACGATTCACGACTACCTGTGGCGCTGGGACACCGACTGGTTCTGGTGTTCCGAAGCGTTCGGCGCGCAGCATCCGCTCATTCGCCGGATTTGGCCCGGGCGCTATCGGCGCAGCAGCACCTACTCGAGGCTGATGAAGATCGAACAGCGGTTTCAGATCGGCGACCGCATCGAGCAACTGCACGGCCGACCGCCCCGCGAGCGAGTCGTGCAAGACGTGGAGATACCGGCGTCGCGGTGCGTGGAATTTCTCGAGTGGTTTCTGAGCACGGTGCCGATCACGCCGATCTGGTTGTGTCCGCTGCGCCTGCGGAGTGACGAGCGCTGGCCGCTCTACCCGATGCGGCCCGGGCAGGACTACATCAACGTGGGGTTCTGGTCGACGGTGCCGGTGGGGCCTGCCCCCGGCGAGACCAACACGGGGGAAAGCAACCGCCGCATCGAAGACAAGGTCGGCGAGCTTGACGGGCACAAGTCGCTCTATTCCGACTCCTATTACTCCCGGCGGGACTTCGACGAACTCTACGGCGGCGAAACCTACCGGGCCGTGAAGAAGAGCTACGACCCCGACTCCCGACTCCTCGACCTCTACTCCAAGGCGGTGCAGCGACGATGACCACGTTCAAGGACCCTGCGACGAAGTCGACGACGGCGACGGATGCGCCGGCGGCGCATCTCACCCTCGCCCAGATACTGGAGGTGCTGGCAGGTGGTCGACTCCCGGTGCGGTTCACCGCCTACGACGGGAGTTCGGCGGGGCCGCCCGACGCCCCGCTCGGGCTCGATCTCGTGACCCCCCGCGGAACGACCTACCTGGTCACGAGCCGCGGCGACCTCGGACTGGCCCGCGCCTATATCGCCGGCGACCTCGAGCTGCACGGGGTTCACCCCGGAGATCCGTACGAATTGCTCAAGGCACTGGCCGAGAGTCTGGTGTTCACCCGGCCGTCGGCGCGCACGATGGCGGACATCATCCGCTCTATCGGGGTGCGGCGGCTGCTCCCGATCGCGCCGCCACCGCAGGAGGCACAGCCCCGCTGGCGCCGCGTCGCCGCGGGACTCCGGCACAGCAAGACCCGGGATGCCGACGCGATCCACCATCACTACGACGTCTCGAACACGTTCTACGAGTGGGTGCTGGGGCCGTCGATGACGTACACCTGCGCCTGCTACCCCCGCGCCGACGCCTCCCTCGACGAGGCCCAAGAGAACAAGTACCGCCTCGTGTTCGAGAAGTTACGGCTTGTGCCGGGCGACCGGATGCTCGATGTCGGGTGCGGGTGGGGCGGCATGGTGCGCTACGCCGCACGCCGCGGCGTGCGAGCCACCGGCGTGACGCTCTCGATCGAGCAGGCCGCCTGGGCCCAGCGGGCCATCGCCGCCGAGGGGCTGAGCGATCTGGCGGAGGTGCGTTTCGGGGACTACCGCGACATCGCGGAATCCGGCTTTGACGCGGTCTCGTCGATTGGCTTGCTCGAGCACATCGGCGTGCGCAACTATGCCGCGTATTTCGGCTTTCTGCAGTCCCGGGTTCGCCCCGGAGGCCTGCTGCTCAACCACTGCATCACCCGGCCGGAGAACCAGAGCGAAGCGGCGACCCGCGGCTTCATCGACGCGTACGTCTTTCCCGATGGGGAGCTCACCGGTTCGGGCCGCATCATCAGCGCAGCGCAGGATGCGGGCTGGGAGCTGCTGCACGACGAGAACCTGCGTCAGCACTACGCGCTGACCCTGCGTGACTGGGGCGCCAACCTGGTCGAGCATTGGCACGAGGCGGTCGCCGAGGTCGGGCTGCCCACCGCAAAGGTGTGGGGGCTGTACATGGCGGGCTCGAGGCTCGCGTTCGAGAGCAACGGGATCCAGTTGCACCAGGTGTTGCTGGCCAGGCCCGACGATCGCGGTGGTGACGGCGGGCATCCGCTCCGACCGTGGTGGACGCCGTAGCCGCTGCTCGTTATGGGCCGAGGCGCGCTTGAGGGCTTACGGGCCCAGGACAGAGAGCGGGATGACCCGGACCCCGTCTGCGCGCGTGTAGGCATACCGGCCGGTCGTGATGACGATGAGCGCCTGCGGGACTCCGACCTTGCCGGTGTCGACCTTGGCCGTGAACTTCAGCAGTGCTGCGGCGCCCTCGTCTGCCGTGGCCTCGCCCAACTTGATCTCGATCACAGCCCAGGTGCCGTCGCTGAGCGAGATTATCGCGTCGACTTTCAGGCCTGAATCAGGTTTTAGGGGAAGGTTTGACGAGGACTGTCAGGGACGTTTGCGGGGAGTCCCGGTGACGGTCAGCGCGCTGACAGGAACTCGAGGGTGCGGCTGATCACGACATCGGGTCGTTCCTCGGCAATGTAGTAGCCGGTGCCCGGGACATGCTCGAAGGTCAAGTCGTCGACGTAGGCTTCGGAGCCGTCGAGGATTTGCGGGTGGTGCCGCGTCGGATCGTCGTTGCCGTAGAGAACGGTTCCGTAGAGCGAGAGGGTCGGTGTCTGGAGGCGCAGGTCGTGGTAGGCGCCCGCACCGCTGCGTTTCGCCTCGCGCAGGATGAAGTGCCGGTACAGGGCGGATCCGGCGCGCGCTCGCGCCGGATCCGTGAGCGGCGACACGAAAACGTCGAGGTCTGCTCGGGAATACACCGATGGGTCACACGTGTCGCTGGACATCAGCCAGCGCGGCAGGCGCCCCCGGCGCAGAAGCCACGGCCCGAGACCCGGCACGGCGATCGCGAACATCGGCCAGATCCGCCAGATGTAGAGAAGAGCCCGAAGGTGCAGTTCTGGGTACGGGTGGGGGGTCGCGAGATTGACGAACCGCCCGACTCGGTGTGGGTGCGCCAGACACAAGCGATAGCCGACGAGGCCACCCCAGTCATAGCCGAGAATATCGACCTTCTCCAGGTGCAGCGCGTCGAGCAGGGCGGTGATATCCGCCACCAGCTGGTCGCTCGTGTAGCCGTCGGGCGGGGCATCCGTCCAGCCGGCTCCGCGCAGATCCGGGCAGATCACCCGGTAGTGCGCGGCGAGGGCGGGGATCACCTTGCGCCAGGCCCACCAGTGTTGGGGAAACCCGTGCAGCAGCAGCAGCGGGTCGCCGGATCCGGCTTCGGCCACGTGCATGCGCAGCCCGGGGAGGTTGACAAAACGGTGTTGCACGCCTGCGAGTGTCGGCAACTCGGGCGCGGTGTGGATGCTGGTCATGGCACTTCTCCTCACGTGTGCCGACCATAATACTACGTTCGTAGTATCCCGTCACCCGGTCGACGGCAGGGAGCGTTTATAGTGACTGCATGGTCAGTACGCGCGATCGGGCACTGACAGCCGCCGTCGAAGTTCTCGGCAGCCAAGGCCTGCGCTACCTCACGCACGCCCGCATTGACGACGGTGCCGGCCTGCCGCGCGGCTCAACCTCGAACTACTTCCGCACCCGCGCCGCCCTCATCGCGGGGGTCATCGACTGGGTGGCGCGGCACGAGCTGGGCGACATCGACCCGGGCTTCGACCCTGCCGTGTCAACACCGGACGACCTCGTCGATGCCTTCTGTGACCTGGTCACACTGCAGACCGGCCCCGCCCGGGTGCGCACGATCGCCCGCTACCTCCTGTTTCTCGAGGCTGCCCGTGGCGGTGACGAATTTCGAGCCCCCCTCGTCGCCAATCGCGGGCTCTTCGAGCAGTGGACCACGTCGACCCTGGCCGCGCTGGGCGCACCGCACCCGAAGACCGCGGCCCTCGCTCTGATGGCGTTCGGCGAGGGGCTGATTCTGCACCGTCTCACGGTCGATGACAGCGCCGAGACCCGCCCCGCGATTGCCCTTGTTGTGCGTGCCTGTCTGGCGCCAGAGCCGGGCCCCACGTCGGAGCCACAGCCAGGGCCACTGGGAGACTAGGGTGTGGGCGTCGGATCGTCGCCGCGGAAGGAGGCGATCGCGATGAGGCGGCGCAGCACGTCGAGGTCGATGTCGTCGAGTTTTCGCACGTAGACGCAGCCCGCGCCCTCAGTGTAGGTGCCGAGCTGCGGCAACAGGGCGGCTCCCTCCGGGGTGTCTTTCAGCCCGTAGATCGACAGTTGCGCCTTGCGCGGCGAGAAGCCCGTCTTCATCCAGTCGCCGTTCGAGCGGGGATTTGAGGGCGACACGTAGTGGTAGCTGCCGTAGCCCACAATCGACGGGCCCCAGAGAACGGGGTCGTCGCCCGTCACCTCTCGGAAGATTGCGGCGAGGGTCAAGCCGTCTGCGCGGCGGCGGGCGGGCGTTGCCGCGTCGAGGAAATCGTTGACGGAGGCATCCGTCGGCTGTGTCTTATTCTCGGCCATGGCCCCAGTATTGCGCGTTCAGGCCTGATCGCGCGGATAATCGGGGATTTCCGTGACGACCGGCCGGCGCGCTCAGGTGCCGCCGCGGAGTGCGGTGATCGGCTCGATGTTCGAGGCCCTGACCGCGGGATAGGCGCCTGCGGCCAGGCCGACGACCGTGCCCAGCAGGGCGGCGCCGATGGCGACGAGGGGGTCGAGAATGGGAGTCCATCCCTGCGTGAGCGACACCACGACGACCGCGAACACCCCGAGTGCCGCGCCGATCAGGCCGCCGAGCAGGCCGATCACGGCCGACTCCACGATGAACTGCCGCGCAATGTCGCGCTTGGTCGCCCCGAGGGCCCGACGCAAACCGATCTCGCCGACGCGCTCCATGACGGAGAGCAGGGTGACGTTGGCGATGCCCAGACCACCGGCCAGCAGGGCGAGAATGCCGAGGGTCAGAAAGACGATGTTGACGTCGGCCTGAATGTCGTCCTGCAGCGACGACGCCGTGGCGGGCGCCTGCACCGTGAAGTTCTCTGGTGCACCGGAATCGAGGGCGATCGGCGCCTGGCGAGCGACGAGAGTGCCCGCGCCGACATCGATCTGCACGTGCAGTTCGGCGGCAGCGGTCAGGCCGAAGTCGGCTCGTGCCGTATTCAGCGGCAGGATGACCGCGTCGAGCAGGTTGGCGCGCCGCTCGACGCCATCGATGATGCCGATGACGGTATATGGCACCTCGCCGATGAAGATCGACGGCTGCCGGTCGACCCGGTTGATTGCGAGGGTCTCGGCGGCCCGCGACCCGAGCACGGCGACCCGGTCGGCTCGCTCGTCGTGACCGGCGTCGAAGTAGCGCCCGGTGACGACCTCGCCGCGCACGGCGGCGAGCAGACCCGGCGACGTGGCGATGACGGCGGGACTGAGCGTCTGCGCGGCCGAGGGGTCGTTGACGGGAACGGAGGTGATGCGCTGGCCAACGACGTCGACCTCGGCCAGAAGACCGGCGCGTTGCACTCCGGCGAGGCGATCGACGCGCTCCGGGGCATCCCACGGCAGACGGCCGGTCGCCTGCTCGGCCCCGCTCGAGGTGCGGGTCGACCCCGGTTCGATCAGGATCTGGGTCGCCGAGACGGCGTCGAACTGCTGGGAAATCTGGCCGGCCGCGGTCTGCGCGAACCCGATCGTGACCACGAGGGAGGCGATGCCCAGCACCGTGCCGAGGGTCGTCATCACGAGCCGGCTGGGGCGGGCGCCCACGCCGTAACTCGCCTCGACCAGCAGATCCTGCACCGAGAACCGGTCGGCGCGGCGGATGACCGGAACGATGCTGGCCGCATCCGGGGCCGCTTGCGACTGCGGTTCAGCGGATGCCTGCGGCTCGGCGCCAGACGTATCAGCGGGGAACCCGACCGAGGCGGCGGTGCCTGCGGAGCGGCGGCGCAGCATCCGCTTGCCGAAGAGGGTCACGACAGCTCGCTCAGGCGGCCGTCGGTGATGCGCACGCGGCGCTCGGCTCGATCGCTCACGGCCTGGTCGTGCGTGATGACGATGAGGGTGAGGCCGTCGGCGTGCAGCTCTTCGAAGAGGTCCATGACCTCACCGCCGGTGGTCTCGTCGAGGTTTCCGGTGGGTTCGTCGGCCAGCAGCAGCTCGGGCGAGGCGACGACGGCGCGCGCCACGGCGACCCGCTGTCGTTCGCCGCCGGAGAGGGTGCCGGGCCGAAAATCGAGGCGATGCCCCAGGCCAACCCGGTCGAGGGCGGTGCGGGCGCGGTTGTCGCGTTCGGTGCGCGGCACACCGCTGTAGAGGGTGGCGAGCAGCACATTGTCGAGCACGGTGCGGTGCGGCAGCAGATGGAAGGCCTGAAAGACGAAGCCGATGGTGCCGCCGCGCACGATGGCGCGCTGCTTCTCGTCGAGCAGGCTCGTGTCGCGGCCGTCGAGGTGGTACTCGCCGACGCTCGGCCGGTCGAGCAGACCGAGGAGGTTGAGCATGGTCGACTTGCCCGAACCGCTCGGGCCCACGATCGACAGGTAGTCGCCGCGCTCCACCCGCAGGTTGACCGATTTCAGGGCCTGAACCTCGGGCGGGCCGGGAAAGGACCGCGTGACGTTGACCAGTTCGACGACGGGGGCCGCGATCACCGGCCCATCACCGGCCCACCACGACGAGGTCGCCGGCGGCCAGTGAACCGTCGATTGCGGTGATCTCGACGAATCCCTCGGCCGCGAGTCCGGTCGTGACCTCGACCAGCACGGTCTCGGCGCCGTCGCCCGGGTCGAACTCGACGCGGGATTCACCACCGGGGCCCGCGGTGAGCGCGGCGAGCGGAACGGCGAGCACCTCGCCCTCGGTCGAGCTCACCGGGATGCGCACCCGCACGTTGCTGCCCTGCACGGCCTGGATCTGCTCGTCGGTGAGCGCATCCGGGGCGAACAGAACGGTGAAGCGGCCGCTCGCTGCTGCACTACTCGTTGCGGCACCGCTGGCCGGTTCGGCGGGCACTATCGAGGAGATGGTGGCGGTCTGGTCGCCGTCGGGCATGGCGAGAATGGCCGGCGCGCCGACGCTGAGCAGCGCGGCATCGCTCGCGGTCGCCGATCCCGAGATGACCAGGGTCGCGCCCGAGACCCGCATGACCGGCCCGGTGATGCTCGATCCGCGCTTCACGCTGATCTCGTCGACGCGCCGCGGGAGGCCGGGCAGGTACAGTACTTCACCGGCCGGCAGGTAGGCGAGCGCGCCGTCGCGGGCGTCGCTCAGGGCGTCTGCGGCGCGGGTCAGCTCGGCCTTGGCGGCGGT
Organism: Cryobacterium frigoriphilum; assembly: GCF_004403305.1. Taxonomy (GTDB): domain Bacteria; phylum Actinomycetota; class Actinomycetes; order Actinomycetales; family Microbacteriaceae; genus Cryobacterium; species Cryobacterium frigoriphilum. The sequence continues at coordinate 206,838 of NZ_SOHE01000016.1, forward strand.
GACGGCGGCCTGCTCGGCGCTCGCGTCGCGCGGGGCCAGGGCCTGGTCTCGGCGCGCGACGGCCAGGGTGACGGCCTCGCCGGCATCCGCTATCTCATTGGGCGTACCGCCAGCCCGGGCGGAAGCGAGTGCCCGCTCGGCGCTGCGCACGAGGTTGCCCTGCTCGAGTACGTCGACGTTCGACGCGGCGCCCTGCACGATGGTGAGGGCTCCGGCGGCGTTGTCAACGGATGCCTGCGCACTCGTGACGCCGGCCTCGGCGCTGCTCACCGCGCTCGCCACCTCGGTGCCGCCGGTGGGTGCCGGGTAGCCGACCCTGGCGTAGAGCGCGGTGACCGCGCTCGCGGTCTGGGCGTCGAACACGTCGGAGTCGAGAGAGCCGGCATCGATCCCGGCCGCGCTGAGGCCCTGCTTGAACTGCAGCACATCGGGGCCGGAGACACCGACCCGCAGGGTGCGGTAGACCGGCAGATCCCCGGGCAGCACGATCACCGGGCGCCCGGCGACCTCGAGCGCGATCGAGGCGGTGTCGAAGATGGCGGCGACCTCGGGAACCTGCCCGGTGACGATAGGCGGGCCGGCGAGCTCGCCGGTTTCGATCGACACCTCCACCGAGTCGGCGTAGGTCGCATCACCGCGCATGGTCACGTCGTTGGCGAGCCTGCGGTTTTCGATGGGAACGGTGATGAGGCCGGCGGCGGGGGCCTCGGCATTCGCTGCGGCCTGCCCGGGCGAGACGATCAGCTGGCCGAGCCCGAGACCGGCCACGAGCGCGACGATGGCGACGGTGGCCATGACCCAGATCACCCGGTTGCCGGCGAACAGACGGCGCCAGCCCTGGCTGCCGGACCGCGCGGACTCGCCGGCCTGGTCAGCGGCCTCGGCGCCGGCGGCCTCACTGGCCTCGTCGGTGGCTGGCTCTGCGGCTGTGCGTCGACCGAGCAGGCGTGACACCTAGTTGCCTTGCTCGTAGTCCGCGATGAGCGCGTCGAGCTCGGCCTTGTGATCGGTGATGAACTGCTCTTCGAGTTCGAACTGCACCTGCAGCGATGCGTCGGTGTAGTCGATCTCTTCGGCGCAGGTGTAGTCGACCATGGCGAGGGCGAGCTCCTTCTCGCGCATGTCGGCGAGGGTCTGCTCGTCGGGACCGGTCTCGGTGTTTTCCTCATAGAGCGCGTTGGAGTCGTTCATGATCGATTCCTGGGCATCTGCCTTCTTGGTGAAGGTCGCGTAGCCGGCATCCGCCATGCAGGCGGCCCACTCGGCGTCGAGGGCGACGAGCGTCGGAGAGGCCTGCGCTTCTTCGTACATGGCGGTCATGGCGGTGAAGAGGGCCTCGTGCTCGTCTTCTGACGGCTGGTCGCCCGTGACTTGCTGACCGGCGAAACCCTGGCAGCCGGATGTCTCCCAGTCGTATTCGTAGGAACCGTCTTCGCCCAGCTCGTCCTCGGTCGGCTGAACGCCGTAGAGCACCTCGTAATAGGCGGCCTGCTCGCTCTGCGAGAGGCTCATCACGTAGTCCTGGTTGGGGTCGACGAACTCCTCTGACTGCTCGGTCTGGGCGGCGATCTGCTCGGGGGACTGGCTCATGCCGTAGCCGTTCTCGGCCACCCACTTCTCGGTGCCGTATTCCGCACCGGTTTCCGTCATCGTGCCGCTGTACGCAGCGCTGTCGACCGGAACGTAGTCGAAACCCTCGTCGGCCATGCAGGTGGCGATGATCTCCTCCTGGTCATTCTGCTGGGCGAGGACCGACTCCTCGTCGTAGCCTTCGGACATCGCCGACATGTACGTCGACAGCGGGCCCTCGGCCGCGTCCAGCGCGGTGTCGGCCTTCTCGGCGCTGCACCCCGCCAGGGCTAACGACAGAAAAACCGTGGTGGCGACGGTCGTGAGCAGTGAGCGATGGCGCATGAAGATCCCCTTTGAATGTGCAGTACTACAGTAACCATACCGGATAGCCCGTTTGTCCCTCTTTCGGGGGACTGACCACCGAGGCTGCGGGTAGACTCGTCGTCTAGTACGCGCAGGAGCGGAGCGTGGTTGCCGCCCCATGTCTCGATCAGCCGCCACCGACGAGCCCCAGGAGTCGCCAGCATGGATACCCTTCCCGCACACCTGCACGACACATACATCGCCCGCTACGCTCCGGGACTTGCCGCGAAGTATCGTCGCAACCACTTCATCCTGGCGGGGGCAATGATCGCGGTGCTGCTCGCCGGTCTCGTATTCACGATCCTCGGCGAAGTGGGTACCGGGATCTATGTCACCATCGGGGTCATGATGGTCGCTTTTCCGAGCCTGCTCTTGATCTCGGGGCGCGAGCTGGAAACCCGCTGGAGTTCGGATGACCGGCTCGCCATCGCGATCGGTGAGGCCGGGGTCGTGCTTCCCTGCCTCGGGCTGATCGGCTGGAGCGAACTGACGTCTATCGTGGTCTACGACAATTCCCTGGCCTACCGGAAGCGTTCCCTGGGAGCCACGACAACGAAGATGATGGGCCTGGACATGCCGATGTATGTCGACTTTCACGTCGCCGATTCGGAGGCCCTGCTGGTGCGCGAAGCCAATCCGGGTGCGTCGAACCCGCGGGGACTGCGCCGAGTGGCGGACAGGAACCTGAAGTTCACCGGCTTCAAGGGTGTGCAGGGCGAGGGCATGCTGGATCCCACCTTCCAGAGCGCCGTTCGCGTTCTTGTGGCCGAGGCCGAGAGCCGTGGCATTCCGGTGGAGATTCGGGTTCCGGCGAACGTGGACACCTATCGGCGGTAGACGCGGTAGGCCTGCGGATGCCTCGGTGGCGGATGCCGCGGCATCCGCCACCGAGGCATCCGCCCGCTTCCAGCCCCGTACCATTCGACGGAGTTAGCGCCCGAACACCGGGATTCCCGGCCCACACCCGTCGATAAGGAGCTCAACACCGTCGAATGGTACGCGGGCCGGGCGGTGCACGCGGCCGAATGGACACTTAAGTGCCCATTCGGACACTTAAGTGCCAGACCTGTCACTAAAGTGGGAGTAGACGACGTGTGCCCTATGTGGCTGAGTGTCCGGAGGAGGAACGGAAATGAACCTCAGCGAGCCGTTGAGCGCCATAGTTTCAGGACTTGATGCTCCTGTCTTGCGTGTGCTGAGTCGAACGACACAGCCGCTGTCCGGGTCGCGTATTGCGGCACTGGCCGAAAAATCTGTCGCGGGTGTCAGAAAGTGTCTGGGGCGTCTTGTGGAGCAAGGGACCGTCATTGTGCATCAGGCGGGTCCGTCCCTGATGTACGTAGCCAATCGTGAGCACCTCGCTTGGGCTGGCATCCAGGCCGCCGTCGACGTGGCGGACGCGCTACTCAGAGAGCTCGAAGGCCGGATCGTTCAGGAGTTAGAGATTTACGTTGGCCGAGAGATCGGAGATCGGTGCACTCTTGCCGTATTCGGCTCGGTGGCCAGGGGCACGAGCACCCCGCAGAGCGACCTGGATCTTCTCGTTCTCTGTCCGGACGAAATCGATACTGAGCAGGTCGATCGGTTCGTTGACTCGGTTCAGAACCAAGTCAAGCGCTGGACGGGAAATACGTGCAACATTCTGACCGTGAACCAGCGTCGGTTTGCGCAGCTGAAAGCAGGCCACGACCCGCTATGGGAATCGTGGCGAGATGAGGCTCGTACCTTTCACGGACCGGAGTTGCGGCTCATCTTGTCGGACGCGATAGCGGCCGGGTGACCCTGTGGCCCGAACGAAACGACTGACACCAGCGGATATCCGCCAGCGCGCGGGTTCTGCTCAGGAACACCTGCAAGTCGCCCTGGAGCGTGAAGAACTCATTCTGGGCACAACGGAACCCTCGGCGGCCGCGCAAGTGTGTGCATCCAATGCGATATCGGCTGGTATCGCGGCCGCTGATGCTATCTGCGGAGCGGTCCTGGGGAGTGCTCGTCTGATCAGAGCCACTCCCTTGCCGTCGAACTGCTAGCCACGGTCAGACCGAATGGCCCTGCGTTAGCGAAGCGACTTCAGAAGCTCCTGGTGGACGAAACGCTCCTGCAGTACGGGGGATATTGCACTCCAGACGTGGCGAGCAAGATGGTTCATTCTGCCCGCGACTTGGTCGCCGCGATGGAGTCGTTCGGAATCCGTACCTGACCTGTACCGGCATCGCAATGGAAGCCCGAGCAACGCCGACACGTGATCTCGCGGGGCTAGTGGCCGGTGTCGACGAGCTTGAGGCCGACGATGCAGCCGACGAGGCCGAGGATGAGCAGCACCTTGATGAGCGAGGCGGGTTCGCCGCCGAAGATCATCGCGTAGAGCACGGTGAGCGAGGCGCCGATGCCGACCCAGACGGCGTAGGCGGTGCCGACGGAGATGTCGCGCATGGCGAAGGCGAGGCCGGCCATGCTGATGACGAGGGCGACGCCGAAGACGACGGTCGGCCAGAGTTTGCTGAAGCCCTCTGACTTGCCGAGCGCGGTCGCCCAGACGGCTTCGAGAATGCCGGAGGCGATGAGGATGATCCAGGACATGGTGTGCTCCACTGGCCAGTCTTGTCGCGTGCCGGGTACTGGTCCCTCGTCCGGAGCCGCATCGCGCGGCTTGGGGTCAGCCTACCGGGGGAGTGTGTGCACAGGCTGGGCAAGTCAGGGCTGCAGGTAGGCCAGTTGGGCGCGCACGGAGGCCTCGGCGGCGAAGCGCACCGTGGCATCCGTTTCGGCGTAGACCAGATCGGTGACCTGCGCGAGCGTCGCGTGCGGCCCGATCTGGGCGAGGGCCAGGCGCACCTGCTCGAGGCGGTCATAGCGGTGCGCGAGGTAGGCGGCGCAGATGACTGCGAGGTCGGGCAGCACCGGGCCGTGGGCGGGCAGCACGGTCGCCGAGCCGAGCGCGCGCAGGGTCTCGAGCGAGGCGAGGTACTCGCGCAGGGTGCTGTCGGGATGGCCGACGACGGTCGTGCCGCGGCCGAGAACGGTGTCGCCGGTCAGTACGGAACCGTGCGGGCCGTCGCCCGGCAGGTACAAGCACACGGAGTCGGCGGTGTGCCCCGGTGTCGCGAGAACCCGGATGCTCACCCCGGCCGCCTCGATCAGCTCGCCCGGCACGAGGGGGTCGCCGCCGATGCAGTAGGCCGGATCGAGGGCCCGAACGGGCGCGCCGGTCAGCTCGGCGAAGCGCGCGCTCGCCGCCGTGTGGTCGGCGTGGTGGTGGGTGATGAGCACGAGGGCGACCGGTGCGGCGGCAGCGAGCCGGTGCAGGTGGGCCTCCACGAGAGGGCCAGGGTCGACGACGACGCACTGCTGCGCGCCGGGCGCCGCGATCAGATACGAATTGGTGCCGTCGAGGGTCATCGGCCCCGGGTTCGGGGCGAGCAGCCGGCGGGTGAGCGCGCTGGTCTGCTCCAAAACGGCAATCGGGCGGTCGGGGTGCGGGCGGATGCCGTCGGCGAGCATGTCCTGCAGCCTACCGGCACCGGGCGGATGCGCGTGAGGGAGGGTTAGAGTGAAACACCGTGCAGCGCGATGCGCGCTGAGGCTGGAGATTGCAATGGTGCGAGATACAGGTGTGAGCCCGGGTGCGGCGACATCGACGACGGATGCCGCGGATGCGGCGGAGGCGGCGGTGCCGACCCCGATCACGGGCGTCGCGGCGACCGTGGTGGTGCTGCGCGACGGGCCGGCCGGCCCCGAAGTGCTGCTGCTGGAGCGGCCGCGACACCGGGGGTCTTTTGCCGGCGCGTGGGTGTTTCCCGGCGGCTCGGTGGATCCGGAAGACAGGGTGGGCGACGACGCGGGCAGCGGCGAGGAGCCGGGCGTGCGTCGGGCCGCGGTGCGCGAGGTGCGCGAAGAGGCCGGGCTTGAGCTGCCGCCGGATTCACTCGTGGCGCTCAGCTGCTGGGTACCGCCCGAGGGTATCCCGAAGCGCCTGCGTACCTGGTTCTTTCTTGCCCCCGACCCCGGCGGGCCGCTCATCCTCGCGCCGGAGGAGTGTGTGGACTCGGCCTGGCTGCGGCCGCTGGATGCGCTCGACCGGCACGCATCCGGTGAGCTGCGCCTCGTGCCGCCGACCTGGGTGACCCTGACCGGGCTGGCCGGGCGGGCATCCGTCGCCGAGATTCTGGCCGGCGCGCGCGAGCCCGAGCAGTATGCGACACGGGCGGGCACGACCGTGACCGGCACCACCTTCTTCTGGGCGGGGGACGTGGCCGCGGCCGACGATGCGCTCGCCGAAGCGGATGGCGGCCGTCACCGCCTCGAGGTCGGCGCGCTGCCGTGGGTGTACCAGCGTTCGGGTGTCGGAGGTGCGCGATAGGGTGAGCGAGCGCACGGGTCGTTCGGCCGTGCGGGCGCCCCAGACCAGCAGGGCCTGAGCGAACCATCGGAGGCACATGTCGATTTTCGGTTCCCGTGATGTCGCGGCTGAGCCTGCCGCGGCCGCTGAGTCCGTGCCTGCTGAGTCCGTGCCCGCTGTGCCTGCTGAGCCTGCTGTGCCTGGCAGGCCCGCCGTTCCGGCGCTCTCGATTCGCGGGCTGGGCAAACGCTTCGGTGACGTGATCGCGGTCAATGGCATCGACCTCGACGTTCCGGTCGGCTCCTTCTACGGCCTGGTCGGGCCGAACGGTGCCGGCAAGACCACGACCCTGTCGATGGCGACCGGGCTGATGCGGCCCGAGATGGGCACCATCCGCATTCACGGGATCGATGTCTGGCAGCATCCGCTCGAGGCCAAACGCCTGGTCGGCGTGCTCGCCGACGGAGTGCGGCTCTTCGACCGGTTGACCGGTGAACAGCTCGTCACCTACTCCGGACTGCTGTCGGGCATGGACCGCCCGACCGTCGCCGGCCGCGTCGCCGACCTGCTGCGCATGCTCGACCTCGAGGCCGCGGCCGGCACCCTGGTCGTGGACTACTCCGCCGGCATGACCAAGAAGATCGCTTTGGCCTGCGCCCTCGTGCACGCGCCCAGGCTGCTCGTGCTCGACGAGCCCTTCGAATCGGTCGACCCGGTCTCGGCGGCGAACATTCGCGACATTCTGACCGGCTACGTGCGCACCGGGGGCACGGTCATCGTCTCCAGCCACGCCATGGACCTCGTGCAGCGGATGTGTGACCACGTCGCCGTGATCAGCGCCGGCCGGGTACTCGCCGCGGGCACGATCGACGAGGTGCGGCAGGGCGCGAGCCTCGAAGACCGCTTCGTGCAACTCGTCGGCGGCCGCCGCCACGCGGAGGGTCCGGAGTGGCTGAACGTCTCGCAGGATCTGCCGCTGGAGACGCCCTAGTGGTCAGGCATCTGCTGGCCCTGCGCTTTCTGGTTCTGAAAAACACGCTGCGGCGCAGCCCCTGGCAGCTGGTGGGCGTGATCTTCGGCGCGGTCTACGGGGTGGGGTTGCTCGGCGGTGGGCTGCTCGGTCTCATCGCCCTCAGCACCCAGCCGGCCGAGGTCGCCGGCACCATCGTGACCCTCGGCGGATCGCTGCTGTTGCTCGGCTGGGTGCTGATTCCGCTGCTCGCGAGCGGGGTCGACCAGACCCTCGACACCCTCAAGCTGCGCACCTTTCCGATTCGGCTCAACACCCTGCTGCTGGGACTGTTCGTCTGCGGCGTGCTCGGAGTGCCGGGCGTGGTGACCCTGCTGCTCGCGCTCGCGACGGCGGCAACGTGGTGGCAGCATCCGCTGGTCGCGCTCGCCGCCGTGATCTGCGCGCTCGTGGCCGTGGCGACCTGCGTGGTCGGGTCGCGCATGGTCGTGAGCCTGAGCTCGGTGTTCTCGTCGGGCCGCCGGTTCAGAGAGGTCGCGGGCCTGATCGGCCTGATTCCGCTCGTGCTGGCCGGCCCGATCATCGGTTATTTCACGGCCGGCATCGGCGGCGGGCCGATGGGGGACTTCACCGCGCTCGCCAACGCCCTGGGCTGGACCCCGTTTGGCGTTATCTGGGCGGTGCCCGCCGAGCTCGCGGCCGGGCACTACGGGCTCGCCGCGATCAGGTTCGTACTCGGTGTTGGCGTGCTGCTCGTCGCCACGCTTCTCTGGCGCCGTGGCCTCGCCGTTGAGCTCGTCACCCCGCCGCACACCGCGAACCGAACCTCGGCGCCCGGCAAGCTCGGATTCTTCGCCCGGCTGCCGGCCACGCCCGCGGGCGCCGTGGCCGCCCGCTCACTGACCTACTGGACGCGCGACCCCCGCTACCTGCGACAGCTGGTATCACTCATCGTCGCCCCGGCGCTGATGATCTTCTACTCCATTCTGTTTAATTCGCTCGGCTACCTCAACGCCATCGGGCCGATCGTTGCACTCGTGCTGTCGCTGGCCATCTTCAGCGACGTGTCCTATGACAGCACCGCCTTCGCGTCACACCTCTCGTCGGGTCTGCGCGGCGTCGACGACCGTCTCGGCCGGGTCTGGGCGATCGCGATCTTCGCGGTACCGGTCGTACTCATCGTGGATGTCGTATCCGTCGCCTTCTCGGGGGCGTGGGCCCTGCTGCCGGGCATTCTGGGGCTGTCGATCGGGCTGTTGCTGAGCGGATTCGGGCTCTCGAGCGTGACCAGCGCCACGGTCGTGGTGCCGGTTCCGGCTCCCGGCGACAGTCCCTTCAAGGCGCCGCCCGGCGCCGGATTCTCGAATGTGGCCTCGACGTTTGCGACCTGGGGCATTCTGCTGCTGCTCGTGCTGCCGGAGATCGTGCTGTTCACGATCGGCGCGGCGACCGGGCAGGCGGTGTGGGGCTGGCTCACCGTGCTGGTCGGCGTGGTGCTCGGCACGTTCTACCTGTGGCTCGGGGTGCGGCGCGGCGGCGCCCGACTCGACGCCCGCGGCGCCGACCTGTTCGAGAATCTGGTACGGCACGCCTGACCCGTGCCCGCCGCGCCGCCCGCCGCGCCGCCCCAGTGCCGGGGCCGCGTACCATTCGACGGAGTTCGACCGCAATGAGACGCGGTTGTGGACAAATCGGGCGTTTTCGATACCAAACACCGTCGAATGGTACGCGCGGGGGGTGACTAGCCGAAGAGGGTGCCGGCGCGGCAGGGCTGGCCGTCGACGAGGTTGAGGCACGGGTCGAAGAAGTCCGGGTAGCGTGCCGAATCGGGCTCGCCGAACCACTGGGTGTAGAAACTCCAGAAGTTGAGATTGCCGTAGGTGGAGCAATCGTCGGCGGTGCCTGCCAGCGTCTGCGGCGACGGCTGGTACGGCGTGTAGTTGTACAGGTTCGCGGTGGCCTGATTCACGATCTTCACCGGGGCCGATCCGCAGGCGGTGTCGGGAAAGTACCCCACGTCGATCGTGCCGACCTGAAAGGCCCGGTCGGGCTCCTGGGTGTACTGCCGAAACTGCCAGGCCGCGTTGTAGACCTGGTTGAAGAAGCCGAAGTAGTCGGCATTGCAGTCGGCGGTGTCGGGGCAGCCGTACCCGGTGGCGCGCAGGTAGCCCGACTCGTTCGGTGCGGTCAGCAGCGACTGCTCCTTCTGCAGCAGCACGAGCAGCACGCGCGGCGAGATTCCGCAGGCCTCGGACACCCGGGCGATGATCGTGCTGGCCCGCTCATGGGGTTGCCCGACGTAGGCCGCGCAGTGTCCGGCACCGTGCGCTGGCTCCGACTGGGTTGACTCGCGGTATTCCCAGAGGCAGGGAGACCCATCGCGGGGGTTGCAGGACCGGTTTTCGAGAAAGGTCTGCACCTCGGAGGCCGTCATCGCATCCGCGTTGTAGAAGTTGTAGTCGCTGATGATCAGTCCCGGATCGAAGTCGTCCGGGTCGATTTCATCTGACGGCGTCACGGCCGGAATGGCTGCGGACCGTTCGAGGGCGGCCGACCCCGCGGTGAAGGCGGCAGCGGCGCCGAAGGCCACGAGCGCCGCGACGACGAGTATCGCGATCAGTCGGCGGGGCTTCTCGCGCGTTCCCCAGAAGCCTCGACTGCTCGGGCCGCGCCGGCCCGGCGCGCGTCGGGGTGACAGAGTCATGGTTAAACCCTAGCGGGGCATACCTCACAGGGTGCTGCGAGCGGATGCCGAGCGCGGCCCCCGCAGAGCGAACGGGCTCGGTGAGACCCCGATTAGGCACGGTGTCGGGCGGCCAACACCGTGCCTAATCGGGGTCTCAGCGTAATCGGGGTCTCAGCGAGGGCGGCGACGCTAGTTGCGCTGGCCGGGGTCGGCGTCGGAGCGGGCGTTCACGATCACGGTCGGGGATTGAATGTTCAGCACGATCGAGTGGCTGACCAGCCCGAGCAGCATCCGACGAATGCCGTACAACCCGTGATTGCCGACCACGACGAGGGCCGCACCGCGGGCCGCGTCGAGCAGGGCCCACTGCGGCGCCCCGCGCACGAGCGTCGAGGTCACGGCGAGCTGCGGGTAGGCGCCGGTCGCCGTGCGCACCGAGTTCTGCAGCGTCTGCTGGTGCACCTGCTCGAGGGAGTGCAGAAAAGCGGGGTCGGGGGTGGCCGTGTCGCGCCAGACGAGCGGTTCCTGCCAGGCGTGGATGGCGCGCAGCTTCATGCCGGTGCAGTCGGCTTCGGCCGCGGCGAAGGCGAGAGCGGCCGCTGAGGCGGCGGAGCCGTCGACCCCCACGACGACCCCGGTCGCGCGCGGGCTGGTGTCTTCGGGGATGATCGCGATCGGGCCGTTCGCGGCCCCCGCGAGCCGGGCGCCCACCGACCACTCGTAGCGCACCGGGGATCCTTCCCGAGTGTGCGTGCCGACCACGACGAGGGTGTTCGGCCCCGACAGATGACGCAGATGGGTGATCGGGTCGCCGATCAGAAACTCGCTCGTGATGGTGACGGTGGGGTTCTCGCGACGGATGCGGTCGGCCTCTTCCCGAAAGGAGAGCTCGGCGCGGGTCGCGGTCGAGTCGGCGACAAAGTACTCGGCGTCGGCCTGTGACCGGTCGAGCACGTGCACGAGGTGCAGTGCGCCGTTCGGGTTGCGCCGCAACGCCCAGGCGAGGGCGGCGCGTGCCGGACCCGACGCATCCCACGCGACAATGGTCGTCGCGGACGTCGCGCGGGGGGCGGGAGCCATGCGCGCGGCGGGTGCCGCCACGGGGGCGGATAACGGTTGCCTCGACGTGGACTCAACCGTTGTTGTCGGACCTGCACTGCGTGTTGTCATGGCGCTCGACCTTTCTCGTCGCGGCTCTCGTGTCGCTTTTTTCTGTGGCGTGCTCCCCCGGTAGCATCACGCTACGCAGGGCGGCCACGGCGGTCTAGGGTCTTTCGGCCCGTCGCTGCCGTCTTCGCCCGACGGATGCCCCGGTCGGCTCAGCCGCGGTGCGCGCCACTCAGAGGAACGAGCGCACCGAGCGCACTGCCCCAGGCCTCGGCCCGTTCGATCTCGCCGAGGGCGAGCAGGGTTTCCTTGGTCACCAGAAAACTCTGCGCCGGCAATGCCAGCTCGAAGCCGACGCGCTCGAGCAGGTGGGCGATGCCCTTCGAGGCACGCCCGGTCACGAGGGCGGGCGCGTCGACGCGGGTGTCGAACGCGGCAGCGATGCCTGACTGGGCGCTCAGCCCGTGCAGCCAGTCCCGAACGCCGACGCCCGCGGCATCCGGGTCGAGATTGAGCGTGCTGTCGGCCGTGGCCGCCGCGTCGGCCGCGGCATGCCGGGTGCTGTCCCGGCTCATGCCGTGCACGTGGGTGGGGCCGCCGACGACGACCAGATCGAACGCGGCGAGGTTCTGCTCGTCGGCGTGGGCGACCGGCACGATGGAGGCGGTCCAGCGGGTGCCGAGGCCGCGACCGATGGCCTCGGCGAGGGCATGGGTGTTGCCGTACATCGATTCGTAGATCACGAGGGCATGCATGGGAATCCTTTCAACTCTGAAGTGAGCGCTGACAGCGCTTCGGCCGGGGTGGCGCGTTCGAGGAACGCGGCCCCCCGGCCGAAGCGCAGTGCGGGTGTTAGCGGGAGATGACGACCTTGAGCGCCTTCGTCTCCGCGGCGCGGGAGAAGGTGTCGTAGGCCTCGATGAACTGGTCGAAGCTGAAGTGGTGCGTGGCGAGCTTCTCGGCGGCGAGCTTGTTCTTGGCGACGAGCTTGAGCAGCATCGGCGTGGTGTTCGCGTTGACGAGGCCCATGCTGATGTTGATGTTCTGAATCCACAGGTCTTCGAGGTGCAGTTCGACGGACTTGCCGTGCACGCCGACGTTGGCGACGTTGCCGCCCGGGCGCACGATCTCGGTGGCCATGCTGAAGGTCTGCGGCACGCCGACGGCCTCGATCGCCACATCGACGCCGGCACCATCGGTGAGGGCGAAGACCTGTTCCTTCCAGTCTGCGGAGCCGGAGATCACGACATCCGTCGCCCCGAAACCGCGAGCCGCCTCGAGGCGGTTCTCGTCGAGGTCGATCGCGATGATCGTGGCGGCGCCGTAGAGGCCAGCGGTGGCGATGGCGGCCAGGCCGACCGGGCCGGCGCCGATCACGGCAACGACGTCACCGGGCTTGACGCGACCGTACTGCACGCCCATCTCGAAGCCGGTCGGCAGGATATCGGAGAGCATGACGGCCTGGTCGTCGGTGACGCCCGCGGGGATCTTGTGCAGGGAGTTCTCGGCGTAGGGCACGCGCACGAACTCGGCCTGGGTGCCGTCGATGAGGTGGCCGAAGACCCAGCCGATGCCGGACGCTCCCTCGTCGCCGAGGCAGTGCGAGTACAGGCCGGTGCTGCAGTTCACGCAGTGGCCGCAGCTCTTGATGCAGGAGATGATGACCCGATCGCCGACGGCGAGGCTCGTGACGGCGGAGCCGATCTCGGTGATCGTGCCGACGCCCTCATGGCCGAGAATGCGACCGACGGTGACCGCCGGAACATCGCCCTTGAGAATGTGGAGGTCGGTGCCGCAGATGGTGGTCGTGTCGACCTGCACGATGACGTCGGTCGAGTTCTCCAGCCGAGGGTTGGGAACTTCGGTCCATGCCTTGATGCCGGGTCCGCCATATACGAGTGCCTTCACGGTGTCTCCTTCGATCTGTGCCGGTGAATGTGCAGGCGTGCGCGCCTGCACTGTCAATCTAGATCGGGGGCAGACAGGGTAAACAGGGCCGAAAGTCCCCGGCTGGGGGCATGTTTCGCCCGTCTTGGGACGTTCGACTCTATGCCGGGGCCACCCGCACGCGGGAGGGTGGAGGTGGCCGGCACCGTCGCCGTCCCCCCTGGTTTCAACAAACAGTAAGACGAGGTGATTTCCGTGGACCGGATGATTGTGGTTGGCGTAGACGATTCAGCCCCGGGCGATGCCGCCCTCACGTGGGCCATGCAGCGCGCCACGAAGGTCGACTGCCCGGTGACCCTGGTGCACACCGTGTACGACACCTGGATGGCCGAGGGCTACGGCTACTACGACAGCATCGTCGACGCTGAAAAGAAGCTGCTGCTCGACGCGCAGGCCAAGGCCACCGCGCTCAACCCGCACATTCCCACCCACACCGAGCTGCGCCACGGCAACGCCCCGCGGGTGCTGGCCGAGTTCAGCGACGAGGCGAGCCTGATCGTGGTCGGTACCGACAAGAAGGGCCGCTTCGAGGGTGAACTGTTCGGCAGCGTCAGCCTGCAGGTCGCCGCGCTCGCCCGCTGCCCCGTCGCGATCATTCCCGAGCTCAACGACCCGGTCGGCCTCACGCGCTCCGGCGTCGTCGTCGGTGTCGACGGCTCCGCCGATTCCGTGGCCGCCGTGGCGATCGCCGCAGCCGAGGCCGACCGCACCGGGCAGGAACTCACCGCGATCTACGCCCCGCCGACCCCGTCGAGCACCAACCTGCGTTTCATCCCCACCCAGGCGGTCGAGGAGCGCATGGAAGAGGAGCGCATTGTGCTGGCCGAGTCCGTGGCGGGCCTCACCACCCGCTACCCCGACCTGGTCGTGCACCAGCGCATCGAAAAGGATGCCTACCCCGCCCGGGTGCTGGTTGCTGCGGCCCACGAGGCCCAGCTTCTCGTCGTCGGCAGCCACGGCCGCGGCGCTCTGGCCCGCCTGATGCTCGGATCGGTCAGTCACGAGGTGCTGCTGCACATTCCGTGCCCGACGATCATCACCACGGTGCGTCACCCCAAGAAGTAGCGCAACCCCAAAACAGGTCGACGGAAGTGCCCGTTTGTGGTGCCTCCGCGCGCGAGACCTGACATTCTGGACTTACACGTCGGCGGACCGGCCGCTGACGTGTGGGCCAGTGGGGAACCGATGAACGAACAGCGCGCCGCGGACCGGTTGTTGAATCAGGAACGGATGCGTGGGCTGCTCGCCGCGGTCATCTCCGTCGCCGAAGACCTCAGCCTCGAAGCCGTGCTGGAACGGGTGGTGTCAAGCGCCTGTGAACTCGTTCAGGCGCGCTATGGCGCCCTCGGCGTGATCGGCGGCGACAACGGCCTCAGCCACTTCATCACCGTGGGCTTCGACGAGGAGACGGTGAAGCTCGTCGGCGACCTGCCGGTCGGTCACGGCGTGCTCGGACTGCTGATTCGGGAACCGCGGCCGATTCGCCTGCACGACCTGCACGACCACGCCAGCTCCTTTGGGTTTCCGGCCCACCACCCGCCGATGAAATCGTTTTTGGGCGTGCCCGTGCGGGTGCGCGACGTGGTCTTCGGCAACCTCTACCTCACCGAGAAGCTCGGCGGCGGTGACTTCACCGAGGAGGACGAGTCCCTCGCGATGGCGCTCGCCGCGGCCGCCGGGGTGGCGATCGAAAACGCCCGCCTGTTCGAGGAATCGCACCGCCGTGCCGAATGGCTTGAGGCGTGCGCCGACATGGCCCGTGACCTGCCGGCCCCCTTCGATGAGGCCGAGGAAACCGGGCTCGACCTCGTCGCCCAGCGTGCCCTCGCGGTGTCGGGCGCGGAACTGGTCGTCATCGGTTTTCCCGCCGACGACAGCCTGTACTGCCTCGCCGCGGCCGGCGTCGGCGCCGAACAGCTGCTCGGACGCACCGTCATCGTGCGGTCAGCGGCCCTGGCCCAGGTGCGCGCGACCGGGCTGTCGTCGGTGGAGCCGAGCCTGCCGTTGCTCTCGCCCGATCTGGAGCTGCGGGAATCGGGCCCGACCCTCGTGGCCGCGCTCGGCCCGATCGGTGACGGCCAGGGCGT
The DNA here is from genome assembly GCF_004403305.1 of Cryobacterium frigoriphilum. Lineage (GTDB taxonomy): Bacteria > Actinomycetota > Actinomycetes > Actinomycetales > Microbacteriaceae > Cryobacterium > Cryobacterium frigoriphilum. The sequence goes on from NZ_SOHE01000016.1 coordinate 221,909, forward strand.
GATTCTGCTGTCGAAGGCGATTGGTACCGGCTCGTTCAGCACCACCGACCTGGAAATGAGCGCGGTCTACGGGGTGCAGGTGGCGCTGGCCCTCGAGCTCGCGACCGCGCACCGGATGCGGGAGGAACAGGCCGTACTCGGTGATCGGGACCGCATCGCCCGGGACCTGCATGACCTCGTGATTCAGCGGTTGTTCGCCGCCGGGCTGAGCATGCAGAGCCTGCGCCGCTTCACGAGCGATCCGGTCGCCCTCGACCGCATCAACTCGGTCACGACCGAACTCGACGAGACCATTCGCGAACTGCGCGACACCATCTATTCCCTGCGCGGCATGAGCCAGACCACGGGAACGCTGTCGAGCCGTATTCTCGCGGTGATCAAGGATGGCGCGGATGCCCTGCCGTTCGCCCCGCGCATCCGTCTGTCTGGACCGATCGATGCGGCGGAGGTGACCGAGGAGCTGCGCGGCAACCTGCTCGCGGTGCTCTCCGAGGGGCTCAGTAACGCGGCCCGGCACGCCGGCGCGACCGCGATCGACGTGTCGGTGAGTTCAGAAGGCGGCCGGGTGAAGATCGTGATCGCCGACAACGGCCGGGGGTTCTCCGAGTTGGTGCGGCGCAGTGGCCTCGACAACCTGCGGCGTCGGGCCGATCTCTGCGGCGGCCGGTTCACGGTGAAGAGCGCGCCGGGTGAGGGTACACGGCTGCGCTGGTCGGTGCCGGTGGCGCCCCGCCCCGTCGCACCGGCCGAACTCGGCGGCCGGCCGGTGCGACAGCGCCGCTAGCTGCGGCGCTGGTCGTCGCCGTGCTTGGCGACGTAGACCGCGGCCTGGGTGCGGCGCTGAAAGTCGAGCTTGGCGAGCATCGACGACACGTAGTTCTTCACGGTCTTCTCGGCGAGAAACATCGACTGGCCGATCTCGCGGTTGGTGAGGCCCTCGCCGATGAGGTCGAGCACCTTGCGTTCCTGCGCCGTCAGCGAGGCCAGCCGGGCGTCCTGCGGGTCGGCGAGGCCCGACACGATCGCGGCCTTCACCCGCGGATCGAACAGGGACTCACCGACGGCGGCCCGCCGGATCTTGTCGAGCAGGTCGTCGCTGCGAATCTCCTTGAGCACGTAGCCGGCGGCGCCGGCCAGCACGGCGCCGCGCAGGGCGTGCTCGTCGTCGTAGCTCGTGAGAATCAGGCATTGCTGCGCGGGGTCGAGGGAACGCACGTCGCGGCACACCTCGATGCCGGTGCCGTCGGGCAGCCGGGCGTCGAGAATGGCGACGTCGGGCCGCAACGCCGGAATCATCCGGGTCGCCTCGACGGCGGAACCGGTGTCGCCGAGCACCTCGAAACCCTCGCCCTCGAGCAGTTCGCGCAGGCCGCGACGCACGAGTTCGTGGTCGTCGAGGATGAAAATGCGAATCGGGAGCTCCCGGTTCGGGCGTGACGCTCGGTTCTGCGTCTCATCCATGGGGATCCCTTCGTTGTGGCGCACCGGCGGTTGGTCTGGCGGCGTGCGGCTGTTGCGCGCTTACTATTCTCTCCCGGCCGTATGGTGCTCGGTAGGGTCGAAGGTCCGTTACCGGGTTGCGGGACCTCCGGCCCTGTGCGGCCGGTGAGGCCCGCGGCAGGGTGGAATCATGACGATCGATTGGAAACGACCGGCGGGCACGCCGGTGTCGACTCCGCAGCGGGGTCTGCGTGGTCTGCTGCTCGGGCTGCTCTATTTTGGTGCCGCCTCCGCCTTCGGCGGCGGGGTGCTGGGGGTCTTCGCCAACGGCGCGGGGGTGCCGCTCGACTATCTCGCGGGCAGCCCCTTCACTTCGTTCCTGTGGCCCGGACTCATCCTCGGGGCGGTCGTCGGCGGTACCCAGCTGCTCGCGGCCGTGACCCTGCAGCGACGGCGGCCGCTCGGCCCGCTGTCGAGCGTCGTGGCCGGCTTCGGAATGCTGATCTGGATCTTCGTGGAACTCGCCGTGATGCGCGAGTACTCTGTGCTGCAAACACTGTATTTCGCCCTCGGAGGCCTCGAACTGCTCGCCGTTTTCGGCCTGCTCGGTCTGGTGCCCGCATCCGCCGAAACGCTTCAGGCGGATGTCGCCGGCCGGGACCTCTGACCCTGTTGCGGCCCGCGCCTCGGTGCCAGCATGAATACAGATCTGGCGTGCGTCGATGGGGCCGCCCACCGCTGGCACGCACTGATCTGTGGTTGCGTTCCTGATCTCCGTTCACCGATTGAAGGTTCTCATGCACAGCTCCGCACCGCTCGTTTCACCCGCCCCCGCAGCGCCCAGGCGATGGGTCGGCGCGACAATTGTGCTCGTCATCGGCTCACTGCTGGCCCTGACCGGCCTCGCGGTGATGCTCGTCGGCGGCGCCGCCCTCTGGGCGAACGGTCAGACCCGCGGCAGCGGCTTCTTTCAGACGCCGACCGTGAGCGTCGCGGCCGACTCCTTTGCCCTCGTGTCGCCGCCGATGGAGGTGACGACCGACGTGAACGACGCGGTGGCCCTGCCATTTGACCTCGGAACGCTGCGGCTCGTCGCCGAGGCGATCGACGGCAACACGCCGATCTTCGTCGGGGTCGGGCCGCAGGCCGATGTCGACGAGTACCTCGCGAACGTGCACCACACCGTGCTCACGACCGTGAGTGCCGGCCCGTTCGGATCGCGGTACCGCGACGTGCCCGGCACGGTTTCGCCCACCCTGCCCGGTTCCCAGGACTTCTGGGAGCTCTCGTCGTCTGGCACGGGTGAGCGGCAAATTCTGTGGGATCTGCAGACCCTCACCGCGGCTAATTCGGCAAATTGGACGATCGTCGTAATGAACGCTGATGCGAGCGAGAACGTCGCCGTTCAGCTGACCGGCGGAGCGCGCAGCGACCTGATCGCACCGATCGGCTGGGCGCTACTCGCGAGCGGCCTGATCGTGTTGCTGATCGGTGTCGTGCTGATCGTGCTCGGGGCCGTGAGCCTCGGCCGTCGTACCCCGCGAGGGCCAGCGGCATCCGCTGCCGGGCCGGTTCTGCCCGCCGTGACGCCCGACGGGTTTTCACGCGACACGAATTTTGTGGCCGCGCCGCCGTCGCTCGCCGGGGACCTGGTTTCGGGGGCGACGGATGCCGCGCCGCGCTACCCGGCGCAGCTGCGCGGAACGCTCGACCCGGCACTGTCCCGGTGGCTGTGGCTCGTGAAGTGGGTGCTCGTGATTCCCCACCTGATCGTGCTGTTCTTTCTGTGGATCGCTTTTATGGTGTGCACCGTGGTGGCCGGGTTCGGCATCCTCTTCACCGGGCGCTACCCGCGTGCGCTGTTCGATTTCAATGTGGGTGTGCTGCGCTGGACCTGGCGGGTGTCGTTCTACGGCTATTCCGCGCTGGGTACCGACCAATATCCGCCCTTCACCCTGGCCCGTACCGATTACCCGGCCGACTTCGAGGTCGCGTACCCCGAGCAGCTGTCCCGCGGACTCGTGCTCGTGAAGTGGTGGCTGCTGGCGATTCCGCACCTGCTGATCGTGGCGGCGCTGACCGGGGGACTGATCGGCTGGGGGAGCGGATGGGGCAACGGAGCTGCCGGCGACGGCGCCTGGGCGGACGGCTCGAACGCCGGGGTCTCGCTGCTCGGGCTGCTCGTCTTCATCGCCGGCGTGATTTTGCTGTTCACGGGGCGGTTTCGGCAGGGGCTCTTTGACCTGATTCTGGGCATCAACCGCTGGGTGTTCCGCGTGATCACGTACACCGCGCTGATGCGTGACGAGTACCCGCCATTTGTGCTCGATCAGGGCGCCGCGCGGCCGTAGGGCGGCGGTGGCGCGCCGCCGAGTGACGCGGTACTTACGCCGCTACGCGGTAGGCGCGCCCACCGCGTAGCGGCGTTACTGCCGCGCAGCTCGATTGTGCCCGTCAGGCTGGGTGACGCAACTCCCGGCCGGGCTAGGAGCGCACGAGTCGGGCTATCGCGGCCGACGCCTCGAGCAGTTTCGCCTCGGCCTCGGCGCCTCCCGAGGCCACGGCGTCGCGCACGCAGTGGTTGAGGTGATCGTCGAGCAGGCCGAGGGCGACCGACTGCAGCGCGCTCGTCATCGCCGAAATCTGCGTGAGAATGTCGATGCAATACTTCTCGTCGCTGACCATGCCCTGCAGGCCGCGGGCCTGGCCCTCGATGCGACGCAGGCGCTTGAGGTAGTTGTCCTGGTTGGAGATGTACCCGTGGTGTGCGTGCTCGGGTGCGGCTGCCGCTGCCGCGGGCTCTGCCGTCGGCTCTGCTGTCGACTCTGTCGCGGTCATGATCGGTCCTCCAGTTACCCCCGAGGGGTATAGTGGTTACATGATAGCGCAGCGCCGGCCGAACCGGCACTCGGAGGGAACGAACTCATGAGCACGTCAATCACCACCACCTACGGCGTCACCGGCATGACCTGTGGCCACTGCGCCCAGGCCGTGACCGAAGAAGTCACCGCCATCGAGGGTGCCGAGAGCGTGAGCATCGACCTCGTCGTCGGTGGCGTGTCCCAGGTCACCGTCACGAGCGCGGCCCCCCTCGACCGCAGCCTGGTCGCCGCCGCGGTCGATGAGGCCGGCTACGCACTGGCGCCGGCCGCGTAATGACCGCCTCGCAGGTTGACCTCCGCATTGGCGGCATGACCTGCGCCTCGTGCGCCGCACGCATCGAAAAGAAGCTCAACCGCATGCCCGGTGTCGAGGCCAGCGTCAACTACGCGACCGAGAAGGCACACGTGTCGGTTCCCGCGGGCACCACCGTGGCAGATGCGATCGCGACCATTGAAGCGACCGGATACACGGCCGTGCTGCCGGCACCGGCGCATCCGTCGCCGTCATCGGTCGCGACCGGCGCTGCGGATGTCGGGGGTGCCGCGCCCGAGGCCGGCGACGGCGCCGAGGCTGCCGCGCTGCTCGCGCGGCTGCGGGTCTCGGCCGCGCTCGCCCTGCCGGTGGCGCTGCTGTCGATGATTCCGGCGCTGCAGTTCGACAACTGGCAGTGGCTCGCCCTGACCCTCGCGGTGCCCGTCGCCGTCTGGGGCGCCTGGCCGTTCCACCGCGCCGCCTGGCTGAACGCCCGCCACGGCGCCGCGACCATGGACACCCTCGTGAGCCTGGGCGTGCTCGCCGCGCTCGGCTGGTCGCTTTACGCCCTGTTCTTCGGCATGGCCGGCATGACCGGAATGACCATGTCGTTCAGTCTGGTGGCCGAACCCGGCGGTGGCGCCAACGAGATCTACCTCGAGGTCGCCGCGGCCGTGACCGTCTTTCTGCTCGCCGGCCGCTACGCCGAGGCACGGGCCAAGCGCCGCTCCGGCGCCGCGCTCACCGCCCTGCTCGAGCTGGGCGCCAAAGAGGCGACCCTGCTGCGAGACGGCGTCGAAACCCGGGTCAGCATCTCCGACCTCGTCGTCGACGACCTGTTCGTCGTGCGCCCTGGCGAGAAGGTCGCGACCGACGGCACCGTCGTTGAGGGCAGCTCCGCGGTCGATGCGAGCCTGTTGACCGGCGAATCCGTGCCCGTCGAGGTCGGCCCGGGCGACCACGTCGTGGGAGCGACGCTGAACAGCGGCGGCCGCCTCGTCGTGCGGGCCGCCCGCGTCGGCGCCGACACCGAGCTGGCCCAGATCGGCCGACTCGTGGAACAGGCGCAGACCGGAAAAGCGGATGTGCAACGCCTCGCCGACCGGGTCAGCGCGATCTTCGTGCCGATCGTTCTGGGCCTCGCCGTGCTGGCCCTGGCCGGCTGGCTGCTCGTCGGCTCGTCGCCCGAGATGGCGTTCACCGCCGCCGTCGCGACCCTCATCATCGCGTGCCCGTGCGCGCTCGGCCTCGCGACACCGACCGCGCTGCTCGTGGGAACCGGCCGCGGCGCGCAGCTCGGCATCCTGATCAAGGGCCCGCAGGTGCTCGAAGCCACCCGCCGCGTCGACACGATCGTGCTCGACAAGACCGGAACCGTGACGACCGGGCGCATGGCCGTGGTCGGCTGCACGGCCGTCGACTGCGGGGACGAAGACGAAATTCTGCGACTGGCGGCCGGGGCGGAGAGCGGATCTGAGCATCCGATCGCCGCCGCCATCGTCGCTGCGGCGGCGCTGAAGGGGCCGGTTCCGGCCGCCGAATCGTTCGCCTCCGAGCAGGGGCTGGGCGTGCAGGCCATTGTCGAGGGGCGTCTCGTGCTCGTCGGCCGGCCGCAGTGGCTCGTCGACGCCTGGTCGATCGAACTTCCGGTCGAGCTGCGGGCCATGCTCGACACCAAGGAGGGCCTCGGCCAGACCGCGGTGATCGTGGCGTGGGACGGCAAGGCCCGCGGGCTGCTCGCGGTCGCCGACACGGTCAAGCCCACGAGCGCGGCGGCGATCGCCGAGTTCGAACGGCTCGGCCTGTCGACCGTGCTGCTGACCGGTGACAACGAGCGCGCGGCGCGCGCCGTCGGTGACCTCGTCGGAATCGCGGATGTGCGGGCCGGGGTACTGCCCGCCGAAAAGGCCCTGGTCATCCGCTCTTTGCAGCACAGCGGTCGGGTCGTGGCGATGGTCGGCGACGGCGTCAACGACGCGGTCGCCCTCGCGACCGCCGACCTCGGCATCGCGATGGGAACCGGAACCGACGTGGCGATCGAGGCGAGTGACCTCACCCTGGTGCGCAGCGACCTGTTCGCGGCAGCGGATGCCATCCGGCTCGCGCGCCGCACCCTCGGAACGATCAAGGCGAACCTGTTCTGGGCCTTCGCGTACAACGTCGCGGCGATTCCGCTCGCGATGCTCGGGCTGCTGAACCCGCTCGTGGCCGGCGCCGCGATGGCGTTGAGCTCGGTGTTCGTGGTGACGAACAGCCTGCGCCTGCGCGGCTTCAGGCAGTTGACGCCTTCTCGCGAGTGAGCAGTGTGGCGTTTTGGCGCCGCAACTGCGTGCTCGCGGGAAGCGGGTGCGGGACCGGGTGGGGCCGGGCCTCGACTTTTGGATACCCTTGGGGGTATAGTTGGGGCCGGAGGCACTAATGAAGATTGTCATTGTGGGTGGAGTGGCCGGCGGCATGTCGGCGGCAACGAGGATGCGTCGGCTCGATGAGTCGGCCGAGATCGTGGTGTTCGAGCGCGGGCACTATGTGTCCTTCGCGAACTGCGGACTGCCGTACTACGTCGGCGGCGTGATCACCGACCGGGCCGAGCTGCTGCTGCAGACGCCCGAATCGCTCGGCACCCGATTTCGGCTCGACGTGCGCGTCGACCACGAGGTCACCGGCATCGACCGGGCCGGCCAGACCGTCTCGGTGCGCAATACCCTCACCGGCGACGAGCGGAGCGAGAGCTACGACCGGCTGATTCTCGCCGCCGGGGCCACGACGCGCAGCGCGCCCGCCGACAGCACCTCCGCCGCCTGGGGCCTCGCCACGCACACCCTGCGCACCGTCGATGACGTTGACCACATCGACGCCGTGCTCGCCGCCGCCCCGGGTTCCCCGTCTGCCGTGGTCATCGGCGGCGGCTTCATCGGCCTCGAAGCCGTCGACAACCTCGTGCGCCGCGGCGTGCACGTGACGCTCGTGCAGCGCGGCCCGCAGATCCTCACCCCCCTCGACCCCGAAATGGCGGCCCCGGTGGTGGCCGACCTGCGCGCCCACGGCGTGGACGTGCGCCTCAACACGAGCGTCGTCGGCAGCGACGCGCCGGCCGATCCCGCGACATCCGCAGCGACCGGGCTGCTGCTGAGCGACGGCTCCCTCGTGCCGGCCGACCTCGTCATCGACGCAACCGGTGTGCGCCCCGACACCTCGCTCGCCGCCGCGGCGGGCCTCGCCATCGGCGACAGCGGCGGCATCTGGGTCGACGAGACCCAGGCCACGAGCGATCCCCACATTTTCGCGGTCGGCGACGGCGTTGAAAAGACGGATGCCGTCGGCGGCGCCGGCACGCTCGTCACCATGGCGGGCCTCGCCAACCGGCACGGCCGGGCCGCCGCTGACTCCATCGCCGGGCGCCCCGACGCGGCCGAACCCGCCGTCGGCACCGGCATCGTGGGTGTCTTCGACCTGACGATCGCGATGGTCGGCTGGAACGAACAGCGCCTCGTGGCTGCCGGCCGGGCGCACCGAGTCGTGCACACGCATCCGTCGTCGCACGCCGGGTACTTTCCCGGCGCCGAGCAGATGGCCATCAAGCTGCTCATTGACGCCGATACCGACGCGATTCTCGGCGCCCAGATCGTGGGCGGAAGCGGCGTCGACAAGCGTATCGACGTGATCGCGACGGCGATGGCTGCCGGGCTGGGGGCATCCGCTCTGAGCCGGTTGGAACTGGCCTATGCGCCGCAGTACGGCTCCGCGAAAGACGCGATCAATCAGCTCGGTTACGTCGCCGACAACCTGCTGCACGGCACCAGTCGTTCGGTGCAGTGGCACGAACTCGACGCCGCGCTCGACGCCGGAGCGACGCTCGTCGACGTGCGCAGCCCCGCTGAATTCGCGGCCGGGCACCTGCCGGACGCCCGTAACCTCAACCTCGACGAGCTGCGCGCCCGGCACGGTGAGCTGCCGGCCGGCCCGCTCGTCGTGCACTGCCAGGTCGGCCAGCGCGGCCACACCGCGGCACGGTTGCTGAGCCAACTGGGCCACGATGTGCGTAATCTAGATGGCGGGTATCGCACCTGGCTCGCCGGCCGCGCGGCCATGGCGAGCACCCCTTCTTCTGAAACCCTGTCCGAAAGGATCCCTGTATGACCGATATCTCGGTACTCGAACTCGCCGCACTGACGAACGGCCCGGCGGCCGTCGTCGTGCTCGACGTGCGCGAGCAGGACGAATACGACGACGCCCACGTGCCCGGAGTGCTGCACATTCCCATCAGCGTGCTCATGGAGCGCATGAATGAGGTGCCCGTTGGGCAGCCCGTCTATGTGATCTGCGCCGTCGGCGGACGCAGCGCCCAGGTCGTGGACTACCTCGACCGCTCGGGCAGCGCCATCGACGCCATCAACGTGGCCGGCGGCACGCTCGCCTGGCAGCAGGCCGGCCTGCCAACCGAATCGGGAGCGAACAATGACTAAGGCAAAGATGTCACCGACGGATGTGGCGGGGCCGGCTGCGGCGGGCATCCGTCTGACGATTCCGGCCGCGGCCGCTACCGTTCTGGGCCCCGACCCGGAGCAGAAGAAGATTCTCAACCGTCTCAAGCGCGCGCAGGGCCAGTTGAACGCCGTGATCGTGGCCGTGGAGGCGGGCGCGCACTGCAAGGACATCGTGACCCAGCTCGCCGCGGTGTCGAGCGCGCTCGACAAGGCCGGATTCGTGATCGTGTCGAAAGCGATGCGGCAGTGCCTCGAAAATCCGGAGCAGAAGGACGCCCTGACCGTTGATGAGCTCGAAAAGCTGTTCCTGACGCTCGCGTAGGCTGCGCGACCGCGCCCGCGGAGGTGCGGGACCGACCGCGACCGCGACCGCGCCCGATACGGGTGGCCGCTACGGCAGTTACCGTAGCGGCCACCCGTATCGGGGGCAGTCAGATCGTGCGGGGGGTGCGGGGGGTGCGGGGGTGCGGGTGGTGCGGCGAGTCAGCTGCAGCAGGCAGCGGATGCGGCGGGCGCGGCATCCGTCGGCGCGGCGCCGGGCGCCTCGGGCGGCGTGGTACAGCAGACCCCGGTCTCGGGCAGCACGAGGGTGACGAGCCGCGCGGCGGCCCGGTTGCCGGCGAGTTCGTCGGCAATCGAGCGCACCTGCTCGTAGCCGGTGGCGAGCAGGAACGTGGGTGCCCGCCCGAAACTCTTCATGCCGGCGAGGTAGAAGTTGGGCTCCGGATGCGTGAGCACGTCGACGCCGTGCGCCGGAACCGTGCCGCAGCTGTGCAGGTTCGGATCGATCAATGGCGCGAGCAGTCTGGGCGCCTCGACGATTTCGTCGAGCGCGAGACGAATCTCGCGCAGCATGTCGAGGTCGGGCCGAAACCCGGTCGCTCCCACGATGAGGTCGGCCTCGAGGCGTGCGGGGGCACCGTGGCGGCGGCCGATGAGCGCGACGCGGTCGGCCGCGCCCGGATCGGCCGCGCCCGGGGCAGCGCCGCCGCCGTTAGTGCTGGGCGCCACGGTGTCGATCTCAAAGCCGTCGATCAGGGCGACCTGGCCGTTCGTGACGAGCGCGTGCACGCGGGATCCGAGCGAGGCCCTGGCGGCCAGTTCGTCGCTGTCATCGCCGTAGACCCGCACGGGAGTTGCGGTGCGAATCAGCCAGCTGACCGTGGTGCCGGGCTCGACGGCCGCGAGTTCGGCGAGGTTCAGCAGGGTGTTGGCGGCCGAGTGCCCGGCACCGACGACGACGGTGTGGCGGCCGGCGAAGCGGGCCCGCTCACTACCGAGCACGTCGGGCAGGGCATGCACGAGGTGCTCGCTCACCTCCGCCGCCGACTGCGCCACCGCCCCCGCAACCGCCGGCATCGGCTCGAGTCCGGAGGCGGCGAGCGGGTTCGGGGTCGAGTACGTGCCGGAGGTGTCGATGACCGCGCGGGCGAGGGCGTCGTGGCTGCCGGCATCCGTCTGAATGCGCAGCAGAAACGGCGTCGCGGCACGGTTGGCGGAACGGGTGCGGTCCATGCCCTGTCGGCTGACCGCCGTGACCCGCGCGCCGTAGTGCACCCGGTCGCCGAGGGTAGCGGCGAGGGGAAGCACATAGTCGCGCAGCAGTTCGTGACCGGTCGGCAGCACGTCGGGGTGGGGCGCGGCCCAGCCGACGGGTTCGAGCCGGCGAACGGATGCCGCACTCGTCAGATAGCGCCACGGCGAGAACAGGCGGGTGTGGCCCCAGAGCGTGAGGGCGCTTCCGGCGGCAGGACCGGCCTCATAGAGCACGAAGTCGATCCCGCGCTCGGCCAATTCGGCCGCCGCGGCGAGGCCGACCGGCCCGGCGCCGATGATCGCGACCGGCAGGTGGGCGAGTGCGGGCACGGCGTCGGTGCGGCGCGGGGGAACCGTGAGGGTCAGTCCGAGCGTGGCTGCCGTGCCCGCGGGGGTCATGCTGAGACGCTCGGGGATGCGGGCAGCAGGGCGGCCTCGACGCCGAGGCCGGAGAGCAGGTCGGTGACCTTGCCGCGAATCTGGTCGCGGATGCGGCGCACCTCATCGAGCGGCAGTTCGCCGGGGTCGACAAGGTTCCAGTCGACGTAGCGTTTGCCAGGGTAGATCGGGCAGGCGTCGCCGCAGCCCATGGTGACCACGACATCCGCTGCCTGCACGACATCGTCGGTGAGGGGCTTGGGAAAAGACTCCTCCATCGACAGGCCGAGCTCGGTCATCGCTTGCACGACCGCGGGATTGAGCTGGGTGGCGGGCATCGACCCGGCCGAGCGCACGTGTACGGCGCCGCCGGACAGGGCCTTGGCGAACACGGCGGCCATCTGCGAGCGGCCGGCGTTCTGCACGCAGACGAACAGCACCTCGGGAACCGGCGACGCCACGGCACCCTTGGCCTGGGCGAGGGCGGTGAGGCGCTCGCCGGCGAAGTGCGCGGTACGGCTCGTGAGGTGCGCCTTCACCTTTGAGGTGCGCAGCAGCGCGGTGTACGACTCGAGCACGTAGCGCTCGACCGTTTCGCCGGCGAAGACACCGTCAAACCGCGTGGTGAGCTCGTGTGCGAGGCGTTTGAGGGACTCTTCGGGAAAGCTCAGGCCGGGCTGGGCCTTGCGGGTGCTGAAATCGGTCATTGCCTCGTCTTTCTGTCTCGCTCGGGGCCTAGACCTGCGCCGGCAGCAGCTCGGCGAGCAGCACCTGGATGCGTGCCTTGATGTCGTCGCGAATCGGACGGACGCTCTCGATGCCCTGGCCTGCCGGGTCGTCGAGCTTCCAGTCCTCGTACCGCTTGCCCGGGAAGATCGGGCAGGCGTCGCCGCAGCCCATCGTGATGACGACGTCGGAGTCTTTCACGGCCTCGGTCGTGAGGATCTTCGGCACGTTGTTCGCGATGTCGATGCCGTCTTCGGCCATCGCGGCGATCGCGACCGGGTTGATCTGGTCTTTCGGCTCTGATCCGGCGGACAGCACCTCGATGCGGCCCTGAGCCAGGGCGGTGAGGTAGCCGGCGGCCATCTGCGAGCGTCCGGCGTTGTGTACGCAAACGAAGAGCACGGTGGGCTTAGCGGTCATGAGGAGTCTTCTTTCGAGAGTATGCGGTGTGCGGTGATGAGCAGGTGTGGTGGTCGTCTTGCGGTGATTGTAAACAACGCGTGTGACAGTTGGGGGTTACACCCGGTCGAGGGTGCTTTCGGCGGCGACGGATGCGACGGGGGTCGGTGTCTGGAGCGCGGCGGGAAACATCCGCGGCCGCAGCCAGAGGGCGAGATAGACGAGGGCGATGAGTGCGGGCACCTCGATCAGCGGGCCGACGATTCCGGTGAGGGCCTGGCCGCTGAGGGCGCCGAAGGTGCCGACCGAGACCGCGATCGCGAGCTCGAAGTTGTTGCCGGCGGCGGTGAAGGCGAGCGTCGTGGTGCGCTCGTAGCTCATGCGCAGCAGGCGGCCGGCGACGAAGCTGATCAGGAACATGACGATGAAGTAGATCAGCATCGGCAGCGCGATGCGGGCGACGTCGCCGGGGTTTGCGATGACCTGCCGGCCCTGCAGGGCGAAGAGCATGACGATCGTGACGAGCAGTCCCCAGAGGGCGAAGGGGCCGACCACGGGCAGAAATTTCGCCTCGTACCAGTCGCGGCCCTTGGTGGCCTCACCGACGCGGCGGGAGAGGTAGCCGGCCAGCAGCGGGATGCCGAGAAAGACGAGCACGCTCGCCGTGATGGCCCAGATCGAGAACTCCGCGCTCGTGGTCGGCAGGCCGAGCCAGGCCGGCAGTACCTGCAGGTAGAACCAGCCGAGTGCGCCGAAGGCGACGACCTGAAAGACCGAGTTGACGGCCACCAGGAACGCGGCGGCCTCACGGTCGCCGCAGGCGAGGTCGTTCCAGATCAGCACCATGGCGATGCAGCGGGCGAGGCCCACGATGATGAGGCCGGTGCGGTATTCGGGCAGGTCGGGCAGCAGCAGCCAGGCGAGGGCGAACATGAGCGCCGGGCCGACGAGCCAGTTGAGCACCAGGCTCGTCACGAGCAGGCGCTTGTCGGTCGCGACGTGCTTCGCGTCGGAGTAGCGCACCTTGGCGAGCACCGGGTACATCATGATGAGCAGTCCGATCGCGATCGGCACGCTGACCGAGCCGATCGTGAAGGCGTGCAGAGCGTCGCCGACCGCGGGCGTGTAGACGGCCAGAAGCAGGCCGACGGCCATGGCGGCGAGAATCCAGACCGGCAGAAACCGGTCGAGGGTGCCGAGCCGGGCGGGGGTGGGTGTGGTCACGAAGCTCCGTCTGCTGCTGAGCGTGATGCTGTCCACGCCTTATATCGATCGTTGTCGATGCCTACGCTAGGCCAGTTCATCGACAAATGTCAATCTATGGGGCAGGATGTTCACATGACGTTTGTTCAGCAGCCCGTCCTGGTGCCCGCCGCGCCGAAGCCGACCGCCCTGTTGCCGCTGACCGACGTGACGGATGCCGCCGCCTGCGGCTCCTCCGTCGGCCGCGCGGCGATCGCGCCCGCCGACGCCGACGCCCTCGCCCGCCAGCTCAAGGCCCTCGCCGACCCGGCCCGGCTGCGCATCCTCTCGATCGTCGGCGCGCACCTCGACTCCGAGGCCTGTGTCTGCGACCTGACCGACGTGCTCACGCTGTCGCAGCCGACCATCTCGCACCACCTGAAGGTGCTGGTCGACGCCGGTTTTCTGACTCGCTCCAAGCGTGGCACGTGGTCGTACTACCGCCTCGTTCCCGGCGCCCTCGGCGGCGTCGCACAGGTGCTGCCCAGCCTGTAGCCGCATCCGTCGCCGTCATCCGCGGTGGCCGAAATCGGCGAACGGTCGGGGTTGATGCGGGGGGACGAATCTGGGAAGATACGCTGTCACAGCCCGACACGGGCTTCGATCGCAGTGGTATTTCCCGGCCAGCTGACCGACCGGGCAGCCTCTGAACCGAGGAGGAAATCGTGACCCCGAGCGGTCGTGCCCGCGTGATCGTGGGCGTGCAACCGGGCCAGCCCGACGCGGTCGTCGAGAACGCCGCCGTGTTCGCGACCCGGTTCGGCGCCGAACTGGTCTGTGTCTACGTCGATGTGGGCCGCTACCTCGTCGACGAATCGGCCGACGGCACGATCATGTCGCTGCCCTTCGACCCTGACCTGCCCGATCTCGCCGCTGAGGCGTTCGACAGTGACCTGGCCGAGCACCTCGCATCCGTTCTCAACGGACGGGGCGTGGACTGGAGCACCCGGGTCATCGCCGGTGACCCGGCCCGCGCGCTCGCTCACCTGGCCGACACCCTCGATGCCGCGATGATCGTGATCGGCACCCGGGAGGCGACCCTGCTGGCCGGCCTGCAGGAGTTCTTCGGCGGCTCCGTGGCGGTGCACCTCGCCCACCACCAGCACCGCCCGGTGGTGGTGATTCCGCTCGCGCCGGTGGTCTGGGGCGGCCCGGAGCCGTGGGGCGGGGCATCCGTCACCCCGGCAGACTCGGATTAGGCGTTAGTTCTCGTAGCTGTCGTGCGAGCGGTAGGCGTGCATCGCCGTCGAGACGAGGCGTTCGGCCTCGAGCCGCTCGCCGAAGCCCTCGACGATGACGAACCTGCCCGGCTCGAGATCTTTGTAGTGCTCGAAAAAGTGTCGGATTCCGTCGCGGGTGTACTCGGCGACGTCGGTGATCTCGGTGACGTGCTCCCAGCGGGGATCGGCGACCGGCACGCAGATGAGCTTCACCTCCGGGCCGTGCTCGTTCTGCATGCGGAACACCCCGACCGGCCGCACCGAGATGCCGACCCCCGGGTAGGTGGGCTCCTCGAGCAGCACGAGCGCGTTGAGCGGTTCGCCGTCGCGGCCGAGGGTGTTTTCGATGAATCCGGAATCGGCGGGATAGACCATTTCGGTCAGCAGCGTGCGGTCGAGACGGATGCGCCCGGTCAGGTGATCGACGGAATACTTGTTGCGGCTTCCCCGCGGGATCTCTACCGTCACGTCCAGAATCGTCATCGTTGTCGCCACCTCGCCTTGTGTGGCTCCTCAAGCTACCGGTGCGCCGCCACAGAAGAAACCGCTTGTGCGGGGGCAGACGCGGGGTTTTCGGGCACGGTGCCGGGCACGGTTTCGGGCACGGTGTCGGGCACGGCAAAATACAGCGGTGCGTGCAGTGCGCAGGCCTCGTTGAACGGGGCCGCGCAGGCCGGACAGGCGTGAACGGCCCGATACGAGCGGATGCTCAGCGTCGCCCGGCACGCCCCGCAGAGAATCGCCGGATGGTTCCACTCGTTCGCCGGCCACTGGGTTGCCGAGTGCGGTTCAGCCTCGGCGTGGCAGCGGTGGCAGGGGTAGAAGCGCCGGCAGCAGTGGAACTGGATCGCGACGACGTCGACCGCGCTGCGATAGTGCACGCAGCGGGTCTCGTCGTCGACGGTCTGGCCATGGACGGTGATCGGGGCCGGGGCCGGGGCCGGGGCCGGGGCCGGGGCAGGGGTGGGAGTCGAGGCCGGGATAGGCGCCGGGGTCGGGGTGGTCGGCGGCGCGGGTCGGGTCTCGGGGGCCGGGTCGGGCATCCGCTACTCCGTGACGCCGGTCTGGGCGGCCTCGGCCGCGGCTGCGGCGGCTGCAGCGGCGGCGGCCTGGGCCTCGGCGAGGGCGATTTCGTCGTCGTCGAGGTCGGCTGCCTCGGTCAGCACGAACTCTTCGAAGGCCGCGGCGTCGTCGAAGGCGCCCGTGTAGGACACCCCGTTCACGAGCACGGTCGGGGTTCCCGTCACGGTGCGCACGTCGGAGTTCGGCAGCGGGCCGGTCAGGGCACGGTCGGTGGCGCCGCCGACCCAGGACGCGAAGGTCTGCTCGGTCACACAGTCGGTCACGGCCTCGCTCTGCACTCCGGCCGAGTGCAGTACCGAAAGAAGATCGGCATCCGTCGGCCCGGTCGTGTGCTCGTCGGGCTGGGCCGCGAACAGGGCCGTGTTGACGGCGAGAAAATCGTTGGGCGCGGAGTCGGCGACGCAGGCGGCGGCGTTTGCGGCGCGGGTCGAGTAGGAGCCGCCCGCCGAGGACTTGTCCAGGATCGCGATCGGGTGGATCTCGACGGTCGCGTTTCCGGCGGTGACCCAGGACGCGATCTGTTCGGCGTTGGCGGCCTCGAACTGGCCGCAGTACGAGCAGAGGTAGTCGACGTACATCGTGATGTTGACGAGGTTGGCGAGGGCGGTCGGGTCGGTCGCGATGGGGTCCTCGCCGACGACGACGGCGACGGTCGACGCGGCGACAACACCGCTCTCGTCGGCGCCGAGCAGCACGCCGTCACTGGCCATGTTGAGCGGCCCGGCCGCGGCCGGTCGCACGGCGGCGACGATCGACACGGCCACGATGGTGGCCACAGCGATCAGCCCCAGGCCGATGCCGCCGCGCCAGAGCCGCCGCCGCCGACGCGCGGTGTAGGCGGTGTCGTCGCGCAGCTGGCGGGCGTGTTCACGCGCGTCGGTGCGCCGATCCTTCTGGGAGGGGCGGCCGTTGAGGGTCATGGAGGTACACCGTTTCGTCGCGGGGTTCTTTTCGAACCTAGGCTGCTCGCCTCCGTGACGGGTTACCGCCGGCTGTGCGTGGGCTGGGAAGTGCGGTGGCGCGGTGAAGCCTGGGGAGCGCCGCAAGGCGCCCCGGCACCCCTCGGTGCGGGCTGGTCAGCGAGATGCTGCGGTGGCCGCGTGGCCGCGTGGCCGCGTGGCCGCGTGGCGGCGTGGCGGCGTGGCGAATTCAGGAGAACTGTCCGGTGGCGGCGCGGCCACGGCACTGGTTCGGCCGTTGCGACGCTGCCCACCGGCGAATCTCCTGAATTAGCCACCGGGCGGGGGCCTTCAGGTACGGGCGCGACGAGGCCCGTCTAGAAGCCGGTGCTGAGATACGGCGGCAGCTCGGTGCGCATGACCGCATCCAGGCGGGCGGCCGCGCCGGGGGTGAGCTCGCGCACCCGGCCGGCGCGCACGAGTTCGGTCGCGCTGGCGCCGCCGAGGTAGAGGCTGCCGAGGTCGGCGACGGTCAGGGCGAGGGCTGCCGGGGCGGCCGGGCCGGCGGGTTCGGCCGGGTCGGCGGGTTCGGCGGTATCGCGGGTTTCGGGGGCGGAGCCTGTGGTCGCGGGCAGCGGATGGGCGCGGCCGGCGGCATCCGTCGTCGTCGTGGTCGTGCTCGTGGTGGTCGTCGTGCTGAAGGCGAAACGGCCGGCCGCGAAGCCGAGGTCGTCGGTCACGTCGAGCACGAAGTCGTCGGCCGCCGCGTAGCTGCGGGCGGCGAGGGCCGCGGGCACGTCGAGGATGCGTAGCCACAGGTGGTCGCTCTCGTCGACCTTGCGCACGGCGCGGCGGTCGGCGATCTGCCAGGCGACGGGTTCGCTGACGCTGCGCTGGGGGGCGTTGATCTCGGTGACGAGGTCCATTTCGAGCAGAAAGCGCCAGAGCGCGGCGGAGGCGTCATCGGTCGCGGCGACGAGGTCGGTCAGCGTTAGGCGGGCCGGAAAACTGTTGCCGGTGATGGCGACGGTGTAGAGCGCGAAGCCCTGAGGCACACCGGCGGCGTCGTCGAAGCGCACGGCGCGCAGGTCCTGGGTGCTGGCGCCGGGGTGGCGGGGGTTGAGGCCGAGCCGGTGTGCCCAGACGTTGGGGCGGCGGTCGACCTCGCCGGGGGAGAGCGTGCGGGTGCGCTCGAACAGGGCCCGGCCGTCAACGAGCAGGGACTCGGGGCTGACGAACTGTACCCGGCCGGCGGGCACGGGGCCGGTCCAGACGGCGCGCGTGGAGTCGATGACGTAGTCGGCCTGGTGCACGGCCGGGCCGAAGCCGTAGCGGGCGTAGATCGTGGCCTCCGATACGGTGAGCATCGCCATCGCGAGGCCCTCGCGGGCGGCGGCGCGCAGCTCGCCGCCGAGCAGGGCGCGGGCCACGCCGCGGCGGCGGTGCGTGGGGGAGACCGTGACGGAGCTGATCGCCCAGGCCGGCAGGGCGGCGCCGCCGGGCACGGTGAGGCCCATAACCCACGAGCGGATGGTGGCGACCGGCGTCTGTGGGTCGGCTGCCGTCTGGTCCCAGACCGCGGTGACGCGGTCGCCGGCGATCTCGGCGGCCTGGCCGGCGAGGCGCTCGTCGCTCGGCTCCGGTTCGTGGAAACCGCGGGACTCGGCGAGGATCCAGCGCCGCAGCATCGCGGTGTTCGCTGTGCTAGCCGTGTTCGCGGTGTTCGCGGTGTTCGCGGGGCTCGTGTCGAGCAGGGTGAGCTCGAGGCCGTTCGCGGCCAGCGCCGCGGTGGACTCGGGGTCGACGGGGGCGCGGGTGCTGGTGTTTTCGGTCACCCTTCGACCCTAGCCTCCCGTACCATTCGACGGAGTTTGTCGCCTCACCGACGGGTTCGGGGCCACACGGCGGTGAACACGCGCTCAACACCGTCGTGTTTCGACAGGCTCAACAACCGGGTACGGGGCGGCGTGGGAGGCTGGGGCGATGAAGAGCTTGCAGGTGGTCATCGCCCCCGACTCGTTTAAAGGAATCGCGAGCGCGATCGAGGTGGCGGGTGCGATCGCGGCGGGGTGGGCATCCGTTCGCGACAGCGACGATGTGCGGCTGATGCCGATGGCCGACGGCGGGGAGGGCACGCTCGAGGCCTTCGAACTCGCCGTGCCGGGCGCGCGGCGGATGCCGGTGACCGTGACCGGGCCGGATGGTCGGCCGGTCGCCGCCTACTGGCTGCTGCTGCCGGGGCCGGGCTCGAGCGGCACCGGCGTCGTCGAACTCGCCGGCACGAGCGGTTTGACGCTGCTCGATGCGCTGCGGCCGCTGACCGCCCACACCCTCGGATTCGGGCAGGCGATCGCGGCAGCACTCGACCACGGCGTCGACCGGCTGCTGCTCGCGATCGGCGGCAGCTCCTCGACCGACGGCGGGCTCGGCGCGCTCACGGCGCTCGGTGCTCGGGCGACGGATGCCGCGGGTCGCCCGGTCGCGCCCGGCGGGCTGTCAGCGATCGCAACCCTCGACCTCACTGGCCTGCGCCCCGTGCCGGCGGGCGGCGCACAGATTCTCTGCGACGTGACGAGTCCGCTGCTCGGCCCGTCCGGGGCGGCCGCGGTGTTCGGACCGCAGAAGGGCGCGAACTCCGAGCAGGTCGTCGCGCTCGAAGCGGCAGTGGCCCGGTTCGCGGGGCTTGTTGCGGTGGACCCGGCGACTCCGGGTGCCGGCGCGGCGGGCGGCACGGGATTCGGGCTGTTGGCCTGGGGCGCGACGATGGCTGCCGGGGCGGCGGCCGTGGGAACGGCGCTCGGGGTAGCGGGGGCGGTGGCGGGGGCATCCGTCGTGATCACCGGCGAGGGACGCTTCGACGCACAGTCCGACGCGGGCAAGGTGCCGAGCTACGTCGCGGGCCTCGCTGCCGAGGCGGGCGCCCGCGCCTATCTGGTGGCCGGCCTGATCGAGGCCGATATTGGGCGCTTCGCCGGGGCCGAATCACTGACCGAGCTGGCCGGCGGCGGGGCGGCCGCGATGCGCGACCCGCTGCGCTGGATCACCCTCGCCGCGCGACGCCTCGCCGCGGCCCAGCCCGCGGATCTGTCCTGACCCCGACGGAACGCGGGTCAGGCGGCGGTGTAGCCGCCGTCGACGACGAACTCGGAGCCGGTGACGAAGGAGGATTCGTCACTCGCGAGGAAGGTGATGACGGCAGCGACCTCATCGGGGGTGCCGAGGCGGCCGATCGGGGTCGTCGCGACGAGCGCCGAGCGGTCGGCCGCGCCGAGGATCGGCGTCTCGATGAAGCCGGGGTGCACCGAGTTGACGCGCACGCCCTGCTTGCTCCACGCGATCGCGGTGTTCTTGGTGAGGGTACGCACGGCGCCCTTGGCCGCGTGGTAAGCCGGGCTCGACCCGAATCCTCCGACGATGCCGTACATCGAGCTGACGTTCACGACCGAGCCGTGGCCGCTCGCCTTGAGCGCCGCGCTCGCGGCCTTCTGGCCGAGGAACACGCTCGTCTGGGTGATCGCGATGACGCGGTCGTAGCTGGCCTTGGTGGTGTCTTCGATGAGGGCGATGTCGCCGATGCCGGCGTTGTTCACGAGCACGGTCAGGCCGCCGAACGTTGCGACGGTCTCCGCGATGACGGACTCCCATGAGGCTTCGTCGCTCACGTCGAGGTGGATGTATCGGGCGGTGCCGCCGGCTGCGGTGATCGCGGCGACGACGGATGCGCCGAGTTCGTCCTGAATGTCGGCCACGACCACGCTGCCGCCCTCGAGGGCGATGCGGGTGGCGGTGGCGGCTCCGATGCCGCTCGCTGCGCCGGTGACGATGGATACGGTGTTGTCGAAACGCGCCATGAAGTTCTCCCCAATCGTGTGGGCGACAGTCGTCGCCTGAGGCGAGTCTAGGTCTATAGGGTTGACGCATGACAACGGATGCCGCCGCCCCCGAATCAGCCCCGCCCGCAGTCCCCGCTGTGGGCCCCGTCGCCGGGTCACCCGCCGGGCCATCCGCTGGCCCGGATGTGCGCCCCGATGCCCGCTCGGCGCGCACGACGGAGGCGCTGCGGGTTGCGATTTTGCGTCTCGCGGCCGGGCAGCACGTGGATCGGCTGAGCGTGGCGCAGATCGCCGCGGCCGCGAACATCCATCGTGTCACGTTCTACGACCACGCCCGGTCGCCGTCCGCGCTGCTGGCGCGCGTGATGCGGGACGAGCTCGACGCCGTGCGCGCCGAGTATCTGGCCTCAAGCTATGTGCGCGCACACAGCCTGGCCGAGGCCGTTCGGCACACCTCGATGGCCGTTGCCACGCTCGTTGACTCGCACAGCGCCATTTTCGAGCACCTGCTCGCGGAACACTCGCGCACCACGGCGCACGATCTGCTCGCGCCGCACTTCGAGGCATCCGTCGCCGCGCTGATCGCCGACCGCAGCGCAGCAGTGCCGCACACGACGGATGCGCAGGCCCGACTCACTCAGGCGGCGCCAGACGAAACGGCCCCAGACGAAACGGAGCTGGCCCGAGCGGAGCTGGCTCGAGCGGAGCTCGCCCGAACGGCCCTCGCGAAGTACGTGGCCTACGGCTCGGTCGGGGCGATCGAGGTGTGGTTCGCCGCGGGTACCGTGCCGGCGGCGGGCGGGGCGACCGGAGCAGGGGCGGGCGCGGGCCGCGACCCCGAAGCGTATTACGCGCTCATCGAACCGTTGCTGCCGCGCTGGCTCGTCGCGTAGCGGGCCGGGCTACACGTGATCCCGCCAGCTGTGCTCGGGAGCGTAGCCGAGCATCCGTCTCGCCTTATCGATGCCCAGCAGGGTCTCGTGCGGGGCTACCTCGCGGGAGAAAGCCACGTTGGGAAACACCGCGGCGGCCAGTTCGGCGTTCGGCCGATTCGACACCGTGTCGGCGGCGGCGATGATGAACGCCTCGAAGCCCGGCCGGGCGGCGTGCAGCGCGCGCGCCACGGCCTGGGCGCCGTCGCGACCGTCGATGTAACCCCAGAGGTTCCACTTGCGGGTCGTCGGGTCGGTGTCGTAGCCGGGAAAGGCCGCGTAGTCGCCAGCATCCATCACGTTGGAGAAGCGCAGCGCGGTGATGCTCAGCTCGGGATCCCAGCGCACGAGCTGGGTGGCCATCTGCTCCTCGAGATGCTTCACGAGTGAATAGGTGCTCTCGGGCCGGGCCGGGTAGACCTCGTCGACGGGCAGGTACGGCGGGTCCTGGTCGAACGGCAGCCCCAACACGGTCTCGCTCGAGGCGTAGACGATGCGCTTGATGCCGGCGCGGCGGGCGGCCTGGAACACGTTGTAGGTCGCGTTCATGTTGTTGTGAAACGTGGCCACGTCGGGGCGGATGCCCGGGGCCGGGATCGCCCCGAGGTGCACGACCGCGTCGAAACCGTCGATGACATCGTTCACCCCGTGCAGGGCGTCGACGACTTCGCCGTAGTTGCCCAGGTCGATGCTGAGAAATCCCGCGCCGCGGGTGCCGAAGCGGTCGAAGTTGATGACGTGGTGACCGTCGGCGATCAGCCGGGTGACGACACTGCGGCCGAGCTTGCCGCTGCCGCCGGTGACTGCAATTCTCATTCGGACTCCCTTGTCGTGACTGGTTTGCAACGTATCACGCACCCCTGACACCCTCGGCGCTCGTACGGAGGCCGCGGGGAGCGTGGGCCGGCGGGGTAGCGTGGGGCGGTGATCATCTACGCCGGACCGTCGCTGCTCGTGCGGTTGCTCGACCCGGCGCAGGCCGCGACCTTCGTGCACTCGGCCGAGGTACAGATCGTCTCGACGGCGCAGGCGCTCGCCGAGTGCACGGCCGATGCGGTCGCCCACGGCCTCGCACACGGCATGACCCCGGAGGGTGCCCTCGCGCTGCTCGGTGATCTCGTCGACGCCGAAGACGGCCTCGTCGAGATCGTGGGCCTCGATGCCGACGGGGTGGCGGCATCCGCTGCCGAGATCTCGACGCAGACCGGCCTCGGCGCCGGCCACGCCTGGCACCTGGCTGCCGCCGAGCAGTGTGTCGCTGATCTCGCGGAGTCGGGCGAGGCCCGTCGCTTCGGCGCCGACGACGGTCGTCAGGCCGCGGTTGCCCGAGCCCGCGGCTGGGGCATCATCTAGCGACGCGCGATCAGGATCAGGAAAAACCCCCGATTGGGGGAATACAACGAGTCTGAACCGCCTTACCCTGTGGTGCGGCCCGCATTTTTGCGTTCGGTGTCGCCGCCCCTTCTCGTGGGCCAGCATCCGTTCGGCACAAACTCTTTGAGGACCTCTACTACGTGACCACCGCCGCGATTCCCGTCATCAGCAAGGCGCAACTGCGCTCGACCGCCCGCCACCCCGGTGACGCCCTCAGCCGCGGGCAGCGGATTCTCTACATCGTCATTCTCGGCGCGCTCACCGCGCTCGGACCGTTCACGATCGACCTGTACCTGCCGGCGTTCCCGACCCTCGAGAGCGAACTCGGCGTGACGGCCGCGGCCGTGCAGCTCACCCTGACCGGCACCATGATCGGGTTCGGATTCGGCCAGCTGATCGTGGGGCCCTGGAGCGACAAGGTCGGCCGCAAGCTGCCGCTCATGCTCGCAACCGGCTTTCATATTCTGGCCTGCGTCGGCGCCGCGATGTCGAACGACATCGTGATGCTCGGCATCTTCCGGGTGCTGCAGGGCTTCGGCGCGGCGGCCGGCGCCGTCGTGGCGATGGCCATGGTGCGCGACCTGTTCGGCGGTAAGCCGCTCGTCAAGATGCTGTCCCGCCTCGCGCTGGTCAGCGGTCTCGCGCCGGTGATCGCGCCGGTGCTCGGCTCACAACTGCTGCTCGTGATGAACTGGCGCGGCATCTTCTGGGTGCTCGCCGCCTACGGCCTGCTCGTCATCGCGGCCGTGTTCTTCTGGATCGTCGAGACCCTGCCGGCCGATCAGCGCCACACCGCGGGCCACAACACGCTCGGGCAGCGCTACAAGGCGGTGCTGGGCGACAGGGTCTTCGTGGGCGTCGCGATCATCGGCGCGATGACCTTCAGTGGACTCTTCTCGTATCTGTCGTCGTCGTCGTTTCTGTTTCAGCAGGTCTACGGCTTCACCCCGCAGGAATACGGCCTGCTTTTCGCGGTGAACTCGCTCGGCATCGTGACGGGCGTGCAGCTGAGTTCGCGGCTCATGCACCGCCACAACGTGGGGCCGCAGTGGATTCTGTCGATCTCGACCGTCGTGCTCGTGATCACCTCGGCCGCGATTCTGCTGCTCGACCTCGGCGGTGCTGGCCTCTGGGGAACCCTGGTTCCGCTCTGGTTCTTCATCGCAGCCTGCGGGTTCACGCTGCCCAGCGTGCAGGTCATTGCGCTCAACGGTCACGGCCACGAGGCCGGAACGGCCGCCTCGCTGCTCGGCGCCGCGAACTTCGGCGTCGCCGGGGTCATCTCCCCGATCGTGGGCGTGTTCGGGGTCGACAACTCCGTTCCGATGGCCGCCGTCATGGGCATCACCGCGTTGATCGCGGTCGCCTCGCTCTGGTTCATCGTGCGCCCGCGCACGGTGCCGGCGCTGGAACACTAGACCGGCGCATCCGCCTGCCCCGACGGGCTGCCGGCCGGCCGGCCCGGGTCTCGGCTTCGGGAGCGCGCGTACCATTCGACGGTGTTCGGTCGCTTCGGGGCGCAGATCAGGGTCAAGGCGTGCCGGAACCGGTCGAAGTCCGTCGAATGGTACGCACATCGAGACGGATGCCGCGGGCCGGGCCCCGCGGGCGTCCACACCGACCTACGATGGCCGAATGACAACTTCTGGTGACGAGCCCGGCATCCCCGGCCCTCCGGCGGGTTCGCCCGCCCCGGAGCTTGCGGCGACCCCCGCCGCGCGCCGCATCAGCCGCCGGTGGCCGCTCATCAGCGGGCTGCTCGCGCTGGCGCTCGCGGTGATCCTCGGCGCCCTTATCGTGGTGCGCGGCGAGGGCCGCCCGCTCAGGCTCGACGCCGAGTGGATGGAAGAAATCATCGAGCACCGCAACCCGGTGTGGGAGGTGCCGTCGCTCGTCATGAATTTTCTCGGCGCGGGTGTCGCCGGGGTGATCGTGATTCCGCTCATCATCCTCGTCGCTCTGCTGCTCTGGCGACGGCCCTGGGCTGCGGGCTACTACGTGGTCGCCACGATTCTCAGCGCCGGCGGCGTGCAGCTGCTCAAACAGCTCTTCGGCCGGGCACGCCCTGAAGATATGCTGGTCACGTCTGATTTTGGTTCATTCCCTTCGGGGCATGTAGCGAATGCTGCGACCATGGCGGTGTGCCTGGGCATCATCGCGCCGCGACTCTGGGTGTGGCTGGCCGGCGCGGCGTACACGGTCGTGATGCTGCTCAGCCGCACCTATCTCGGCGCCCACTGGCTCACCGACACCGTCGGCGGGCTGCTGATCGGCGCCGGCGTCGCGGTGCTGCTGTGGGCGCCACTGGCCGCGAAACTCGACGGGGAGCGACGGCTGGCACCGGCGCATCCGTTCGCGTAGCTACGCGGGGGTCGAACCGCCGGCGCAGACGGAGGATACTCGGGGCATGAGCGTGCAGAACGAGAACCAGCAGAGTGACGCCGCCCGCGAGGCCTATGCCCAGGCCGCGGCGGCCGCGGCCGCCGCCGGCGTGATCGTGCGACTGGCCGATCCGCCCGACATGAACGGGGTGATCGGGCTGTTCGAGCGCACCTGGGGCGAGGGACGCAGCCCCGATCGCTCGATGCTGCTGGCCCTCGACTATGCCGGAAACACGGTGCTGACGGCGATCGCCGACTCCAAACAGGTCGGCGCGACGCTCGGATTTCTCGGCTGGTCGAACGGCCTGCACCTGCACTCACACATGGCGGCGGTGGTTCCGTGGCGGCGCAGCGGCGGCGTCGGTTACGCGCTCAAACTGTTTCAGCGCGCGGTCTGCCTCGACCACGGCGTGAAGGAGATCCGCTGGACGTTCGACCCGCTGATCCGCCGCAACGCGCACTTCAACCTCGTGAAGCTCGGCGCCGAGGTCGCGACCTTTCTGCCCAACTTCTATGGCCGCCTCGACGACGCCATCACCGGCAGCGACCAGAGCGACCGCTTCGAGGTGCGCTGGCGCCTCGACTCCCCGCGCGTCATCCGCGCCCTCGCCGGCGGGCACGCCCCGGCCTGGACCACGAGCGAGGTGCTGCCGTTGGGCGTGGACTTCGAGCAGCTGCGCGCCGACG
This sequence comes from Cryobacterium frigoriphilum, assembly GCF_004403305.1. GTDB lineage: Bacteria > Actinomycetota > Actinomycetes > Actinomycetales > Microbacteriaceae > Cryobacterium > Cryobacterium frigoriphilum. Next base: position 247,658 of record NZ_SOHE01000016.1, read on the forward strand.
ACCCCGCAGCCGCGGCCGAGTTGCGCGCCACGAGCCGCGCCCTCTTCGGCGAGAACCTCGCGAGGGGCCTGCGCCCCGAGCTGAACGCGGCCAACGAGTACGTCTTCACGACGGATGCCGCGGACACCGGCCCCGTCGCGCCCGGTGCCGCAGGCCCCGGCTCGCCTGCCGGCCCGGCATCATGAGGCTCGCCTCGATCACCCTGCACCGCTTGCGCGTGCCGCTCGTGCGGCCGTTCGAGACCTCGTTCGGCCGGCAGACCGTGCGCCTCGTGCTGCTCGTTCACGTGCGCACCGCCGATGGCGGCGAGGGCTGGGGCGAGTGTGTCGCGGGGGAGGGGCCGCTCTACAGCTCCGAGTACGTCGACGGCTGCGAGCATGTGATGCGTCACTACCTCGGCCCGGCCCTGCTCGCTGCATTCGAGGTGACCGCCGAGAATCTGCACACGCTGCTCGGGTTCGTCGTCGGGCATCGCATGGCCAAGGCCGCGCTCGAAGCGGCCGTGCTCGACGCGCAGCTGCGCGCATCCGCCACCTCGTTCGTCGACCACCTCGGGCACGCGATGGCCGAGCCCGGCCCGCTCGCCGCGTGGGTGGACTGCGGGGTGTCGGTGGGCATCAGCCCCGACCTCGATACCCTGCTGGCCGAGGTCAGCGGATACGTCGCCGCCGGCTACCGGCGCATCAAACTGAAGATCAAGCCCGGCTGGGACCTCGAACCCGTCGCCGCGGTGCGGGCACTGCTCGGCTCGAACGCCCTGCTGCAGGTCGACGCGAACACGGCGTACGGCCTCGGCGACCTCGATCGTCTGCGCGAGCTCGATGCCTTCGACCTGGTGCTGATCGAGCAGCCCTTCGTCGAGGAGGACATCGCTGCCCACGTGCTGCTGAGCCGCCATATTCAGACGCCGGTGTGCCTCGACGAATCGATCGTGAGCGCCGCGGTGGCGACGGATGCGCTCGATCGCGGGGCGACATCCGTCATCAATGTGAAGCCCGGGAGGGTCGGCGGCTACCGCGAGTCGGTGCTGATCCACGACCTGTGCCGGGCGCAGGGGGTGCCGGTGTGGTGCGGCGGCATGCTCGAGACGGGCATCGGCCGGGCGGCGAATGTGGCGCTCGCGGCGCTGCCCGGCTTCACGCTGCCGGGTGATACCTCGGCGAGCGACCGGTACTTCGCCGAGGATCTGGTCGAGGAACCGTTTGTGCTCGGGCAGGGGGAGCATCGCGGGCAGCTGCGGGTGCCGACCGGGCCGGGGATCGGGGTGACCGTGCGCGAGGATCTCGTGCGGGAATGGGCGGTGGCGGCGCCGGTGGTGCTGAGGCGCTGAGGCGCTGAGGCGCTGAGGTGCTGAGGTGCTGAGGTGCAGAGGTGCAGAGGTGCAGAGGCGCTGAGGCGCTGACGCTGCGCGGGTGTCGACCGGCTCGACCAGCGACGCGGCGGGGTCAGGCGGCCTGGCGCGTCACGTGGCGACGCTCGAACCAGTACAGCATGGCCGGTTTCCACCGGTTGAGATCGAGGAGGGTCAGCGGTTCCGATACCCGCACGACGGGCGCGCCGAGTTCATCGGCGACGGTGTCCATGGCTTCCTGGGTCCAGAACTGGCCTCGCATCCGCAGCAGGAGTTCACCGGAGTGGCCGACCACGAAGAGTTGCGGCTGGGTGTCGAGGGCGTCGCTGCGGTAGAGGTCCACGAGGATCACGTTCGCGATATCGGACACGCCGACGGTGCTGACGTGCCCCAGAACACCGCGCTCGGACAGCCCGGCCGGGCCGACCCGAACATAGGCGCGATAGGCGCCCAGCAGGGCGGCGCCGCAGATCAGGGTCGTGACCAGTTGCGCGCTCGCGACCCACAGCCACGTGCCCGACGGGATCATGAGCCAGTAGAGCACGGCGAAAATCGGCGCGAACAGGGCCAGCACGCCGAGGCCGAGATTACGATACACGCTCGCTTCAGCGCGAAGCAGCTGCATGCCAGCTAGCTCGATCACCTCTGACCCCATACAATCCCCTACTCCACCTGTACTCAGAGTATGCCCCCACGGCTCGGCTGATCGGGGGCTTGCGAAGAGACGCCCCCAGCGTCAGAATACCGCATGGGAACGCCGAAAACGGGCGACTCCCGAGGGAGCCGCCCGTTTTCAGTCGCCCCTGATGAGCGGGGCGGGTGTGGAACTAGCGTCCGAGCAGTCCACCCAGGTTCAGGTCGCTCGTGATGTCGCCGACGAGGTCCTCAACGTCGGTTCCGATGTCGCCGACGTTGGCGCCGCCGAGGTCGGAGTCATTGCCGGATCCGACGGGAGCCTGCACGGGGGCTTCAACGGGTGCGGTGACGGGCGCCTCGACGGGTGCGGTCACGTCGTTGCCGCTGGCGACCGGGGTGTCGTTGCCGCTCGCAACGGCGTTGCCGTTGGCGGTCTCGTTGCCCGAGGCAACGTCTCCGACATCGGTGTTGAGGGAGTCGTCGACGAGCGGTCCGTTGACCACGCCGCCGTTGAGCACGCCGCCGAGGCTGGTGTCGTTGCCGACCACGCCGTTGCCGGTCGAGTCAACGTCGCCTACGTTGAAGAGGTCGTTGATGAGGTCGGTGTGCGTCTGCGAGGAGTCGGTGCTCGAGTCGCTGCTGGTCGAGGTGCGGGTGTCCGTCGACGTGTTCGTGTCGTTGGCCTGGGCGGGGGCGATGACGCCGCCGATGATGAGCGCGGTAGCCGCTGCGCCGGTGATGCCGAAGGCCGTCATGCGCTTGGTGATCGTGTTCATTGAGAACTCCTATTCGTTGTTCTGTTGTGAAACATTGTGTTGATGTGAGCCCGGTGTGTGTCCGGGCCGCACTGATGGTCCGGAGCCCTCCTGAACCCGGTTTGGTCGGGCACATGCAAACAGGGCTTAAACCGGTGACGGATGCCCGGCCGCAGCGTGCGGGATCGCCGCGACGAGCGGCATCCGCTGCCTGAACGCGCCGAAGCTGGCAGAAGTCTGGCAAGCCCGATCGGTTGCAGTCGGCACGCGACCGGGCCGGGCCGTAGAGTGAAGCCGTGCAGACACGTGCCGCCCGCCGGAGCGGGATTCCCCGCAGGCGATTTCGGTTTCACCCGGCGCAGATCGTGGCCTTCGGGTTCGCCGGAACCATTCTGATCGGCACCCTCGTGCTGATGCTGCCGATCGCGAAGGTCGGTCCGGGTGGCGCGAACGTCATGGAGGCGCTGTTCACGGCAACCTCCTCGGTGTGCGTGACCGGGCTGATCGTGGTCGACACGGCGACCTACTGGACCGGGTTCGGTCAGGTCGTGATCATGCTGATGATTCAGATCGGCGGCTTCGGAATCATGACCTTCGCCTCGGTGATCGGGCTCGCGGTGCTGCGCAAACTCTCGTTGCGCTCGCGGATCACCGCGGCGACGGAGGCCAAGAGCGTCGGTCTCGAAGACGTGAAAGGCCTGGTGATCGGGGTTGTGCGCATCTCGCTCATCGCCGAGGGCGTCGTGGCCGTCATCCTGACGCTGCGATTCTTGATCGGCTATGAGGAGCCGCTCGGCCGGGCGATCTGGCTCGGGGTGTTTCATGCCGTGTCGAGTTTCAACAACGCGGGTTTTGCCCTGTTCAGTGACAGCCTGATCGGTTTTGCGACCGATCCGTTCATCTGCCTGCCGATCTGCGCGGCCGTGATTCTCGGCGGTATCGGCTTTCCGGTGATCGTGCAGCTGCGCAGGCACCTGCGCTCGCCGCTGCAGTGGACCATGAATACCCGGCTCGTGCTCGCCGGTACGATTGTGTTGCTGGTCGCCGGCACCGTCTACATCACGGCGCTGGAGTGGTCGAACCCGAAGACGCTCGGCCCGCTGGACTGGCCGGACAAGATTCTGGTCGGCTTCTTTCAGGCCGTGCAGACCCGTACCGCCGGCTTCAACAGCGTCGACAGTGCGGCGCTCGACTCGGCGACCCTGCTGGGCAGCGACGTACTGATGTTCATCGGCGGCGGCCCGGCCGGCACCGCGGGCGGCATCAAGATCACGACCTTCGCGGTGCTCTTCTTCATTCTCTGGGCCGAGGTGCGCGGCGAGGTTGCCGTGAACGTGTTCGGCAAGCGGCTCTCTCGTGCGGTGCACCGTGAGGCCATCACCGTGGTGCTGCTCGCCGTCTTCGTGATCGTTGCCGCGACCGCCGCGCTGCTCGTGATGACCGACATCTCGCTCGACCGCTTGCTCTACGAGGTGATCAGTGCGTTTGCGACGGTGGGCCTGTCCACGGGCATCACCGCGGGGCTGCCCGTGGCGGGCCAGGTCATTCTGATTCTGCTCATGTTTATCGGCCGGCTCGGCCCGGTCGCCTTTGCCTCGGCGATTGCCCTGCGCGATCGCCGCACCCCGTATGAACTCCCGAAGGAGAGGCCCCTCATTGGCTAAGTACTCACTGTTCGGTCGCCACGACCCGACCCGCCTGATGGAGGCGGAGTCGGTCGTTGTGATCGGCCTCGGTCGCTTCGGCAGCGCGCTCGCCCTCGAGCTGATGCGGGCCGGCACCGAGGTGCTCGGAATCGACGGCGACGAGGAGGTCGTGCAGGCCCACAACCGGCTGCTCACCCACGTGGTGCGGGCCGACTCCACGAAGGAGGCGACCCTGCGCGAGCTCTCGGTGCCGGACTTTTCGAGCGTCGTCGTCGCGATCGGCGGGGACATCCAGGCCAACATTTTGACCGCCAGCTTGCTGCTCAAGCTTGGAATTGCGAACATCTGGGCCAAGGCGGTGAGCGACCCGCACGGCGAGATTCTCACGCAGCTCGGCGTTCAGCACGTGATCTACCCCGAGAAGGACATGGGCAAGCGCGTCGCCCACCTGGTGCGCGGCGCGATGCAGGACTACGTCGAGATCGGCGAGAACTTCGCGATTGTGAAGACGACACCCCCCGCGGCCGTGCTGGGTCGCCCGCTCGCCGAGACCAAGGTGCGCGCCACCTACGGCGTCACGGTCACGGCGTTTCACCGCCCCGGGGCCGGCTGGAGCTACACCTCGGTCGACACCGTGCTGCTCGAGGGAGACGTGATTCTCGTCGCGGGGCAGTCCGAGCGGGTCGAGGCCTTCAGTCTGCTGCGCTGACCGGGGCGGCATCCGTCACCCCTGAACGAGCCACGGACGTACGATGGAGGGGTGACCACGCCCGTCGAATTCTTGCGGGGGGCCGCTCCCGGGACCCGTGTCGTCGTTCGTACGACCATCCCGGGCGGGCTCACGGATGCCCTCGGGTACCTCCGTCGGGTTGAGCATGAGACGTGCGAGGTGGAGACCAAACGCGGGCTCGTGTCCCTCCGGCTCGCCGACGTCGTCGCCGCCAAAGAGGTTCCGCCCCCGCCGCCCCGGCGCGCGCCGCGGATGCCCGTTCGATAGCTGCGAAAAAGCTACCTTCTTCTCAGAACCGCAGGTGATAATAAAGCCATGGCTGCCCAACCCCCGAGTTATAAAACACTCGCTTCTTTGAGTCGCATCAACCTGCTGCACCAGCTGCAGCAGCGAGGCACGATGAGTGTCGGCGACCTTGCCGAAGCCGCCGGGCTGCACCACAACACCGCGCGCGAACACCTCGATCGCCTGATCAGCGAGGGTTTCGTCACCTGCGAACCCGAGCCAAGGCAGACCAAGGGCCGCCCGCGCATGCTCTACAGCGCCGCGAGTGGCGTCGACTCGGATGCCTCCTCGGTGCGGGTCAAAAAGGTTGAGGCCGCCCTGATCCGCGCGCAGCAGCTCAGGCGGATGCTGCCCGTCACCCCCCTGGACCAGCCTGCGGCCGGCCCGGTGTCGGTCGGGGCCGGATGCGCCGTGCCGGAGTCGCCCGCATCCGTCGGCGGCGCCGGAGCCGCTGGTGCTGTGCACTCGACGCATCCCGCCGTGCAGCGCCAGTTCGATGCGCTCGACGATCACCTCGACCAGTCCGGATTCGACGCCCGAGTGACCGACGACCAGCAGCACGTGACCCTGCACGACTGCCCGTACTCCGAGATGGTCAAGGACCACCCCGAGGTCTGCGGCGTGCACTTTCGGCTGATCCAGGGCGTGCTCGAGCAGGCCGAGGGCCCGCTGCGCGCCCACCAGCTGCACCTCATCGAGGCCCCGCGGCTCTGCACGATCGACCTGCACCACGCCAGCGCCGAGGAGATCGAGGCCGACCGGGTCGCCCTCGAGGCCGCGGTTGCCGAGGCGAACGTGGTCGTCGACGCCATGGTCGCCGTCACGGATGGTTCCTTGGAAGCGGATGCCGCCGCCCCCGAGCCGGCCGGCGCCGGTCTCGGCTCCCGCCGCCGCTGACGCGCCCCGGCCGGCGCCGGTGCGG
>NZ_SOHE01000021.1:0-28379 GCF_004403305.1 Cryobacterium frigoriphilum
AGATCAGATCAACGAACTCAGTACGGGTGTTAGCGGGAAACAACTTAGGCATGAAACGCTCCATCTCCTGAAGCGTTGCTACGACCATATGACTTTGCCACCTTTTCAGCCCGAGAACACCGCTTTCAGGCCCACACTCCGTCGAATGGTACACACACCCCGGCGGGCACGACCGCGGTGACGGATGCCGCGTCGCCGACCCGGGCATCCGTCGCTGCCGACCCGCACCACGGCTACCGCGTCCCAGCACCGCGTACCATTCGACGGAACAACCGGCGCAAACCGGCGCCCTGTCAACCCAAACACCGTTTTCAGGCCCGAACTCCGTCGAATGGTACGGGGTCAGTCGAAGTGGGGGTCGTAGCCGGCGGCGCGCAGGGTGTCGACGACGTGCTGGCGGTGCTCGGGCCCGCGGGTTTCGACGCTGACGTCAAGCTCGACCTCGCTGATCTGCAGGCCGACGCCGTGGCGCGTGTGCAACACCTCGATGACGTTCGCGGTCGCCTCGGCGAGCAGCTCCGAGATGCGGGCAAGCTGTCCCGGACGGTCGGGCAGCATGATGCGCAGCGTGAGGTAGCGACCGGATGCCGCCAGGCCGTGGCTGATCACGCGCTGCATCAGCAGGGGGTCGATATTTCCCCCGGAGAGAATCGCGACCGTCGAGCCGCCGGTCGTGCTCGGCGCGATCTTGCCGGCCAGGATCGCAGCGACGGCGACCGCACCGGCGGGTTCGACGACCTGCTTGGCGCGCTCAAGAAGCACGAGCAGAGCGCGGGCGGTGTCGTCCTCGGTGACGGTCACGACCTCGTCGACGCAGTCCCGCACGATCTCGAAGTTCAGCAGCCCCGGCTTGGCGACGGCGATGCCATCGGCGATGGTCGGGCCGATGACGATGGCGGTGGCCTCCCCCGCAGCCAGGGACGGCGGGTAGGCGGCCGCGTTGGCTGCCTGCACGCCGATCACGCGAATGCTGCGGCCCGTGAGGGCTGCGTGCTGCTTGAGTGCGCTCGCGACACCGGAGATGAGGCCGCCGCCGCCGATCGGCACGATCACGGTGTCGAGGTCGGGAACCTGATCAAGGATTTCGAGACCGAGGGTGCCCTGGCCGGCAACGACGTCCGCGTGATCGAACGGGGGAATGAGAATCGCGCCGGTCTCCCTGGCGTACTCGGCGGCGGCGAGCAGGGGCTCGGTGACCGTGTGGCCGCGCAAAATAACGTCGGCGCCATAGGCGCGCGTGGCCTGAAGCTTCGGCAGCGCGACACCGATCGGCATGAAGATGGTGGCCTGAATGCCGAGCTCACGCGCCGCAAAAGCTACCCCCTGCGCGTGGTTACCGGCGGAAGCGGCGACGACGCCGTGCGACTTCTCTTCGTCCGTGAGCTTCGACAGCCGGTTGAAGGCTCCGCGGATCTTGTAAGAACCGGTGCGCTGCAGGTTTTCGCACTTCAGATACACGGGTGCCCCGAGCAGGTCGGCGAGGTACCGGGAGCTCTCCATCGGGGTCACCTCGGCGACGCGCGACACGACGAGCCGGGCGGCTTCGAAGTCGGCAAGGCTCGGTCCGGCAAGAGTGGTCTCGGTCATGGGTATTGCTCTCCATCGGTGGGGGTAGTGGTCGCGGCGGCGCGGGTGGCGCGCGTGGCCCGGATGCTGGTCTTGCCGTAGCCGGGGCGGCTCTGCGGAACGGTGCTCCAGAGCGGTGAACTCGCCGCCGACGCGGCTCCGGATGCCGTGGGCAGGTCGCTGCGCCAGGTGCCGCCCGAAATGTAGCTCGTCATCACGTTGAGTACCGCCGCGATCGGCACCGCGAACAGGGCGCCCGGGATTCCGGCGAGCAGGGCACCGGCCGCCACCACGAGCACGACGGCGAGTGGATGCACCTTCACCGCGGTTCCCATGATGAGCGGCTGCAGAACGTGGCCCTCGACCTGTTGCACGAGAAGAACGACGCCGAGCATGGCAAGCGCGATGGGCCATCCGTTGAAAATCAGAGCGATGACCACGGCGACGATGCCGGTCGCGACCGCTCCGACGATGGGAATGAAGGATCCGAGAAAGACCAGGATCGCGATCGGAACCGCCATCGGCACGCCGAGCAGCGCGGCGCCGGCGCCGATGCCGATCGCATCGATGGAGGCCACCAGAATCTGCACCTTGGCGAAGTTGCCGAGGGTCGCCCACCCGGCCTTGCCGGCACCATCGACGGCGGCGCGGGCGCGACGGGGGAAGAACCGCACGATCCAGCCCCAGATGCCCTTGCCGTCGATGAGGATGATCAGCAGGCTGAACAGGGCGAGCAGCACTCCGGCCGCGAGGTGCCCGATCGAGGAGCCGACCGAGAGCGCCCCGCTGATGAAGACCTGGCTGTCATCTTGGATGACCGTCCAGAGCTGGTCGAGGTAGCTGTTGATCTCCGTTTCGCTCAGCTGCAGCGGACCGGTGAGCAGAAGCTCCTTGAAGCCCTCGTAGGAGGTGGCGAGACGGTCACTGAGACCGACGGAGCCGTCGGCGATCTGGGTTGCGGCGAGGGTGATGAGGCCGGCCACGAGCAACAGGGTGCCGATCATCGAGACGGCGACAGCCACGGCTTTGGGCCAGTGATGACGCACGAGGAAGGCGACGAAGGGCACCAGCAGCGCCGAGACCAGCACGGCCACCAGCAGGGGAATGACGATCAGGCGCAGTTGAATGACGATGAAGACGAAGACGGCGATCGCAGCGGCAACGACGAGCAGGCGCCACGACCAGGCGGCGGCCAGTCGGATGCCGGGGGGCAGGTTCTCATCGACACCATTCGGTATCGCTGGGCCGGGCGGGGCCGGCGCCAGGGGGGCGCTGACGCGGGTGAACACGGTGTGTGGGTCGGTCAGTATGACCGATTGCGACGCAACCCGCGGGGCCGCGCGCCCGCGGAGCCGCACGCGCCAGCGTCTGGCTGCCCTACCCGTGGATTCGCTCACCCCGACAGTCTAGGACTGACCGGGCACCGTGACCGTGACGGCCGATGACGTGTCGACCGTCGCGGCGACGGGAGGTTCTGCCGCTTCGACGGACACGGGCGCACCGGTCAGCGTGAGGCAAACGTTCTCGCCGGGCTGGGGTCGCAGGCGCACGTCGTGCTGAACGAAAACCGAGGTTCCGTCAGCCAGGCGCACGGTCGTGCGGCGGAGTGATCCGAGAAAGCTCGACGACACGACCACCGCGGCGATGCCGACGCTCTGGTCGGTTCCGTGGACGGTTCCGTGGCCGGTTCCGTGGCCGGGGGCGACGAACTCGATGTCTTCCGGACGGATCGACACCTGAACCGGGCCGTCAAGGTGCGAGGGGTCCACGAGCGGCAGGCTGACTCCGTGCACCTCGGCGAAACCGTACCGCACCAGGCCGGGCAGGCGGTTGCTCAGTCCGACGAAGTCAGCGATGAACGGTGACGCCGGCCGGGTGTAGAGCTCCTCGGGGGTGCCAACCTGCTCGATCCGGCCGTTCTGCATCACGGCGACCCGGTCGGCGACCGCGAGGGCCTCGTCTTGATCGTGGGTCACGAACAGTGTCGTGATGCCCAATTCCGTTTGAATACGGCGGATCTCATCGCGCAGCTGAACACGAACCTTCGCGTCGAGCGCCGAGAGCGGTTCGTCCAGCAGCAATACCCGGGGTTCGGTGACGAGGGCGCGGGCGAGGGCCACCCGCTGCTGCTGGCCGCCCGAAAGCTGGTGGGCGAACCGGTCGGCGTGGGCCGACAGCCCGACGAGAGTGAGGGCATCCGCTGCCCGGCTCCGGCGTTCACCGGCCCCGACCCGGCGCATGCGCAGTCCGAACTCCACGTTCTCGCCGGCCGTCAGGTGCGGGAAGAGCGAGTAGGACTGGAACACCATGCCCATGTCGCGCTTGTTGGTAGGCAGAGCGGATACGTCGGTGCCGTTGATCGAGATACTGCCCGCATCGGCGCCCTCGAGTCCGGCGAGCACCCGCAGCGCCGTGGTCTTGCCGCTGCCGCTGGGGCCGAGCAGGGCCACGAATTCGCCCGCCTGAATGGTGAGGTCGAAGCCGTCGAGGGCCCGGTGGCCGGCGAAGTTCTTGGTCACGCCGGCGAAGTGCACGACAGAGCCGCGCCCGGCACGAGTGGTGCCGGACGTGCCCTGCGTGCCGGGCTGCGCGGGGTCGATGCTGGTCGGGGGCAGGCGTTTCATGACGGGCCTTTCGGAACGAGAGGAGCTGCCCGTCGACGACGCGGGGTGCGCACCCGGTCGGCGCCGAGGCGTCCGATCAGCAGCAGCAGCCCGAAGGCGAAAGCGAGTGCGAGCAGGGACATAATGACGGCCGTATAGGGGTCGTTCTTACTGACCACGAGCAGCGCCGTTTGCAGGTTGATGCGGTTGAGCAGCGACGCGATCGTGAATTCCCCGAGCACCACCGCCACCGAGATGAAGGCTCCGGCGAGGATCCCGCGGCGGAGATTGGGCACGAGCACCCGCAGCAACACACTCAGCCAGCTCGCTCCCAGGGTGCGGGCCGCCTCGCTGAGCGTGCGCACGTCGACCGCGTCGAGGTTGGACTGCACCGCCCGATAGGCGAACGGCAACACCGTGATGCCGTAGGCGAAGGCGAGCGTTCCCACGCTGCTGCCGGCCAGCCGGGCAACCACCGAGTACACCGGAGCGAGGCCGACGACGAGCACGATCGCCGGGATGCTGATGGGCAGGATGCAGACGAATTCCATCAGCCGACGCAATCGGGGAAAGCGCAGGTGAATGAGTACCATCGTCGGTACGAGCAGCACGAGAACGATCAGTACGGTGCCGATCGCGAGGCCGACCGAGTTGCCGAGGGCGACGAACACCGGTCGGTATTCGGTGGCGAACCCACCGCCGAACAGCGCCGCCCAGCGGTCAAGATTGTGCTCGCCGTCGAGCCCGGAGCGCATCGTGAATTCCACCATGGCCAGAATCGGAATCAGAAACACCAGCCCGACGAGGCCGAGAATGATGACCTGCACCGGCCGGCTCGGAGCGTGAGCCGCCCGGTGGCCGGCGGCGGCGCCGGTCACTGCTGCCACCGGCTCGCCCGGGACTGCAGCCGCGAATACCCGACCATGACGACGGTCATGACCAGGATCATCCCGAGCGCGAGGGCACCGGCGAGGTTCTCCCGGCCGAGCAGCGTCTCACTGGTCAGGGCCGCCCGAATCTGCAGCGGCACGATCTGTGAGCCCTGGCTCGTGAGGGCGGCCGCGGTCGCGTACGACGAGAACGCGTTGGCAAAGAGCAGCAGCAGGCTGCCGAGGAACGAGGGGGCGAGCACCGGAAACGCGATGCGCCACCAGTAGGTGCCGGTGCTGCCGCCGAGTGTCGCGTTCGCCTCTGCCCACTGCGGTTTGAGTCCCTGAAGCGCCGGCATGAAGGTGATGACCATGAGTGGCACCTGAAAGTAGATGTAGGGCAGAATCAGGCCGGGCAGCTCGTAGAGCCAGACCCCGTTCGCGTAGATGTCGGTGCCGAGCGTGTCGCGCAGATAGACGGTGACCATGCCTTGGATGCCGATGGTCGCCACGAACGCGAAGGCCAGCATGATGCCGCCGAACTGGGCGAGCACGCCGCTGATCGAGTCGACGGCGGAGCGCAGCGGGCCGTCTGGCCGGGCCCCGAGCAGCGCGTAGCAGACCAGCGCGCCCACGACCGCACCGACCACGGCGGTCAGCGCCGACAGCCAGAACGAGCTGTAGAAGGTGCTGAGCACGAGCGGGTCGCCGAGCGCGGCGACGGTCGCGAGCGTCAAGCGACCGTCGCCGTCGAAGAATCCCGTGCCGACCGCGATCAGCGTCGGCAGGGCGAGAAAGAGCATGACATAGAGCGCGAACGGCAGCAGCCCGAGGGCCGCTGCCGCGCTTCGTCCGGCACGCCGAGCGGTCACGGTATTACTGAACAGCGGATGCCCACTTTTCGCCCAGCAGGGCGGCCGCGGCGTCGCTCTGGGCGCTCGTGGGCACAACGGTTTCGGCCGGCGTTTCGGGCAGGGCGTCAAACAGTTCGCTGTCGATGGTGCCGGCCTCGTTCATGGCGTCGGCACGCACCGGGCGGGCACCGCCGGCGAGCCACAGGTTCTGGGCTTCGTCGCTGTAGAGAAATTCCTGCCAGAGTCGTGCTGCGGCGGGGTGCGGGGCATCCGCGTTGATGGCCTGGTTGTAGTAGCCGGCGTATCCGGTGCCGGGAAAGACCACGACCTCCCACTCACGTTCGCCCTCGAGCTGCGTGCCGTAGCCCACGTTGAGGTAGTCCCAGTCGAAGACGACCGGGGTCTCGCCGGAGGCGATGGTGGCCGCCGTCGGGTCGATCTTCAGAAAGTTTCCGGCCGCGTTGAGCTCGGAGAAGAAGTCGATGCCGGCCTGAAAGTCGTCGGCGGTGTCGGTACGCTGTGCGGTCGCGAGACCGACCGCGGCGAAAGCGGCGCCGGCCTGGGTCGGGTCGCCGTTGATGGCCACCTTGCCGGTGTAGTCGCTGCCGAGCAGGTCTTCGAGGGATTCCGGGGCGGGAACCGCGGCGGGGTCGTAGCCGACGGCCATGTATCCACCGTAGTCGCCGACATACAGGCCGCTTTCCTCCTTGAGGGCGTCGGGAATCTCGGACCAGGTGGCGACCTGATAGGGCGCGAACCGGTCGGTGCTCGCGAGGGCGACGGCAAGCCCGAGGTCGAAGACATCGGGGGCGGTGTCCTGGCCCTTGAGGTTGTCGGCGGCCTGAATCTCTTCGGCGCTCGAACCGTCGGGCGAGGCCTCGGTGATGGTGATGTCGGGGTACTTCTCGGCGAACAGGTCCAGAACGGCGCCGTAGTTGGCCCAGTCGCGGGGCAGGGCGATCACGTTGAGGCCGCCCTCCTCGATCGCGGCGGCTTCCAGGGCGGCGAGGTCACCGAATGCGCTGAGGCTCGTCGCGGTCGACGCGTCGACGCCGCCCTCGGTGCTCGAGGCATCGCTCGAGCAGGCGGTCAGGGACAGGGCGAGAACTGTGCCCGCGGCCAGGGCAGCGAGCAGGGAACGCTTGGGAAGCACGATTCCTCCGTAGAAATACGAGAATAGGCGGCCGGTCGGTGACCGAACCGTCCCGACACTAGAGAGAGCAGATGGCCAGCCGACCGTCACACGCTGAACGCTCCGTGAACGAGGGGTGTCTGATCGGAGCGGATACAGTCAGACAGATGGTCCCCTCCCGTTCTGCCGCGCAGGCCGTTTCCCCTGCCCTGGCCCGCCGCATTGCCCTCGCGGCGCAGGGTTTCGGCCGCCCCGGGGCGTCCGCGCCGGGCATCCGCCAGTTGGATGCCCTCGTCAACCGCATCGAACTGCTGCAGATCGATTCGGTCAACGTGTTTGAGCGCAGCCACTACATGCCCGCGTTCAGTCGACTCGGACGCTACGACAAGGGCCAGCTCGACCGCCTCAGCACCGGGCGTGAGGCGCGGTTCACCGAGTATTGGGCACACGAGGCGTCGCTGATACCGCTCGACACCTGGCCGCTGCTGCACTGGCGGATGCAGCACTACCGCGACCTCGCGACGAACGCCCCCGACGCCTGGTCGAACGCGAACCGGCCGATGCTCGACTGGCTGCTCGCCGAATTGGCCGCGAAGGGGCCACTGCGGTCGAGCGAGATTGAGCACGACGCCAATAAGCGCAGCGGTCCGTGGTGGGGCTGGTCAGACGTGAAGACCGGTCTCGAGGTGCTGTTTCGCTGGGGGGCCGTCGTGAGCGCCGGGCGCATCCGCTTCGAGCGGGTGTACGCACTGCCCGAACAGGTGTTTTCTGCGGGGCTGCTCGGCCGCTCGATCGGAACCGTCGACGCGCACCGCGAGCTGGTGCGGCGCTCGGCGCGGGCACACGGTATTGGCACGGCGGCGGACTTCGCCGACTACTTTCGGCTGAAGACGGCGCCGACGCTCACGGCAATTCGCGACCTTGAGGAGGCCGGCGAACTGCTGCCGGTGACCGTGCCGGGCTGGAACTCGCCGACCTGGCTGCACCGGGATGCCCGGCTCCCCCGCCGCATCGACGCGGCCGCCGTCCTGTCGCCGTTCGACCCGGTCGTCTGGGCGCGCGCCCGGGCGCTGCGGATCTTCGACTTTCACTACCGAATCGAGATCTACACGCCCGAGCCGAAACGGGTCTTCGGCTACTACGTGCTGCCGGTGCTGATCGGCGACCGCATCGTGGGGCGGGTCGATCTGAAGAACGATCGGCAAAACGGGGTGCTGCGCGTTCAGGCCGCCTGGAGCGAAGCGGATGCCCCCGCCGAGACCGCCGAGCGCCTCGCCCTGGTGCTGCGCGAGACCGCCGCCTGGCAGGGGCTCGACGACATCGTGGTGGCGCCGCGCGGCACCCTCGCCCCCGGCCTCGCCGCGGAACTGCTCGTGACGACAAGCGGTTAATTCGACCCCAAGTGGCTGAACAGCGGATGAAACGCCGAGGTTCGGTCGCTCGATCTGCTTTTCGTGGGCGGCGAGCGGTGCGGACCGGTTAGAACTTGCTGCCCATGGCCTGCAGGCGCTCGATGCGGTCTTCGAGCGGCGGGTGCGTGGCGAAGAGCTTGGCCATCGCGCCCTTCTTGAGCGGGTCGGCGATCCACAGGTGGGCCATCGACGTGTTCTGCTTCTGCATCGGGCGGCCATACTCGCCGAGCTTCGCGAGGGCGCTGGCGAGGGCATCCGGATGCCGTGTCGTGAGGGCGCCCGTCGCATCCGCCAGATACTCACGCTGCCTCGAGACCGCAAGCTGTACGACCGTCGCGATGATCGGCGCGATGACCATCGCGACGAGGCCGAAGACCATGACGACCGGGTTGCCGTTGTTGTTGTTGCGCCCGAAGAACGCCATGCGCAGGAAGATGTCAGACACGAACCCGATCGCGACGACGAGGCCGAAGACGATCATCGACAGGCGAATATCGTAGTTGCGCACGTGACCCATTTCGTGGGCCATGACACCCTCGAGTTCGGCGTCGTCCATGATGTCGAGCAGCCCGGTTGTCGCGGCGACGATCGCGTGCTGCGGGTCGCGGCCGGTGGCGAACGCGTTCGGCGCCGGGTCGTTGATGATGTAGACCTCGGGCATCGGCGTACCGGTGGTGATCGACAGGTTCTCCACGACGCGCCACAGGCGCGGATGGTCGGACTTGCTCATGACGCGGATTCCGCCGGTCATCGAGATCGCCTGCCGGCCCGCCGCGAAATATTGGATCAACACATAAGCGGACGCGATCACGACGGTCATGATCAGCGCGGTGTAGCCGTTGATGCCATAGGCGACCCCGGCGAGCCAGCCCAGGCCGGTGACGAGGGCGAGAAAGAAGATGATGATGAAGACGGTGTTGCGCTTGTTTTTCGCTATCGCGCTATACATCGAGGCTCTCCGTTAGAACTGAACGCGGGGCGGCTCCGCGATCGCGGCGGAATCGGCGACCTCGAAGAAGTCGCGTTCCGTGAAGCCGAGGTTGACGGCGAAGAGGTGGTTGGGGAAGACCTTGATCTTGGTGTTCATCTCGCGAACGCCACCGTTGTAGAAACGGCGGGCGGCCTGGATCTTGTCCTCGGTGTCGACGAGTTCGCCCTGCAACTGCAGGTAATTCTGACTCGCCTGCAGCTGCGGGTAGGCCTCGGCCACGGCGAAGATGCTCTTGAGCGCGGTCTGCATGTGGTTCTCGGCGACGGATGCATCGGCCGGCCCCTGCGCGCCGAGGGTCTCGGCCCGCGCACGGGTCACGCTCTCAAAGACGTTCTTCTCGTGTGCCGCGTAGCCCTTGACCGTTTCGATCAGGTTGGGCAGCAGATCCGCACGACGCTTGAGCATCACCGTGATGTCGCTCCACGCCTCGTCCACGCGCACGTTCAACGTCACGAGGGAGTTGTAGGTTGCCCACAGGTAGATGCCGACTATGGCAACCAGGGCTACAACGATCAGAACCGGGATGAGCCATTCCATGGCAGCGTCTCCTTGCAAATTTGGTACCGACCCGCCTGGATGGCGAATGGTGCGGCGTGCGGTGCGCCTTCATACTAACCAAGCAGTCTGGGCCTCTCATGCGCTTCTCACCACACTCGAAGCTACTGTGGAGCCGCCGATGCAAACTCGTCGTCTACCCGGCTTGACGTGGCGCCCGATTCTGAGAAGAGTTCGGATATGCAGCCCACACAGCACGCCGCGGTCGTCATCACCGATTTGCATGCCCGCCGGGGGAAAAACCCGGTGCTCACTGGCCTGAACGTGACCGTGCCGGGTGGCGCGGTGGTCGGCCTGATCGGCCCCAGCGGATGCGGCAAAACCACCCTGCTGCGCGCCATCGTCGGCGTGCAGGTGGTGCAGTCGGGCACCGTCACCGTGCTCGGGGACACCGCCGGATCGGCGGGGCTGCGCAGCCGGGTCGGCTACGTCACCCAGGACGCGAGCGTCTACGACGACCTCACCGTACGGCAGAATCTGCAGTACTTCGCGGCCGTGCTCGGAGCGCCGCGCGACGACGTCGATCGGGTACTCGAGCAGACCGATCTGACCCCCCAGTCCGGGCAACTCGTCGCATCGCTGTCGGGCGGCCAGCGCAGCCGGGTCTCGCTCGCCGGCGCGCTTCTGGGCACCCCGGAGCTTCTCGTGCTCGACGAACCGACGGTGGGCCTGGACCCGGTGCTGCGGGTGGAGCTGTGGGCGCTGTTTCACCGGCTCGCCGCCGCCGGCACGAGCCTGCTGGTGTCGAGCCACGTGATGGACGAGGCCGCCCGCTGCGACCGGCTGCTGCTGATGCGCGGCGGCGAGATTCTGGCTGACGACACCCCGGCCGGACTGCTGGCTTCGACCGGGACCACCGACACGGAGTCCGCGTTTCTCGCGCTGATCGGGCGGCAGCCGTCGGGTGGCACGGCAGCCGGGCACCCGGCAGAGCCCGCGGCAGCACTGGCAGCACTGGCAGCACCGACAGCACCGACAGCACTGGCAGCACCGACAGCACTGGCAGCACCGGCAGCCGGGCAGGCGGCCCGTCCCCGCACGGCGCGGCACGCGTTACCGGCGACACCGGCCAGCACCCCGAACGACCGCCGCTCATGAACCCGCGCCGCACTCTCGCGACGGCGAGCCGAGTACTCTCGCAGGTGCGTCACGACCCGCGCACGATCGGGCTGCTGCTCGTGGTACCCAGCGTGCTGATCGGCCTGATGGCCTGGATGTTCTCCGACACCCCCGTCTTCGACACCATCGGTCCGGCGCTCATCGCGCTGTTTCCGTTCATCGTGATGTTTCTCGTCACGAGCATCACGACGCTGCGGGAGCGGCGCACCGGAACCCTGGAGCGGCTGCTGTCGATGCCGCTCGGTCGTGGCGATCTGATTCTCGGCTACACGCTCGCCTTTGGGCTGCTCGCGGTGCTGCAGTCCGCGGTCGCGGTCGGCTTCGCGGTCGGGGTGTGCGGGCTCGAAATCGCCGGTTCGGTCTGGCTGCTGCTCGCCGTCGCGGTAGCGGATGCCGTGCTCGGCACCACGCTCGGCCTGCTCGCGAGCGCCTTCGCGCGCACCGAGTTTCAGGTGGTGCAGTTCATGCCGCTGCTCGTATTTCCGCAGATTCTGCTCGGGGGGCTGTTTCTGCCACGGGAACAGCTGCCCGACGTGCTGCGCAGTGTGAGCGATTGGCTGCCGCTGTCGCACGCGATCGACGCGCTGCAGGCCGTCGCGAGCGGCTCGGAGGACACCGCCTATGTCGTCGGCGAGTTGCTGATCATCGGGGCGTGGATCGTCGGCGCCGTGGTGCTCGGCTCCGTGACCCTGCGGCGTCGCACGCCCTGACCCGGCGGTCGCGCCCCCTGGTGACGTGAGCGCGCCCAGAACCGGTGCGCGCTACGGTAACGGGCGTAGCGCTCACCCGTATCGGGCGCGGTCACGCTGCGCTGTCGCAGCGCAGCGCAGCGAACGGCGTGGTCACGGCCCGGTCGCTAGCGGTGGGCGAGCACGTTCTGCAGCCAGCGGTAGGACTCCTTCGGGGTGCGGGTGC
This sequence comes from Cryobacterium frigoriphilum, assembly GCF_004403305.1. GTDB lineage: Bacteria > Actinomycetota > Actinomycetes > Actinomycetales > Microbacteriaceae > Cryobacterium > Cryobacterium frigoriphilum. The sequence continues at coordinate 12,017 of NZ_SOHE01000021.1, forward strand.
CGACCCGCGGGGAATCAGCGAAGGCCACGTGCACGAGGCCGTAGCGTGCCGTGAAACCGGCCTCCCATTCGAAGCCGTCGAGAATCGAACGCACCAGAAAGCCGCGCAGGTCGAGGCCGGCGGCCACGCCGCCGGGCCGCACCGCGGCGAGCGCGGCCGTGAGGTGCTCGGCAAGGTAGTCAATTCGCAACGGGTCAATTCGCAACGGGTCGATTCGCAACGGGTCGTTCCCGGCACCGCGGGCATCCGCCGCCTCGTCGGTACTCGCTCCGACGGTGACGAACACCGCCGGCAGGGCATCGCCGTAACGCTTTTGCAGCTCACCGAGGGCGACGCCGAGAAATTCGGGCGCGACGGATGCCCCATCTCCGGTCACCGCGAATTCGCGCAGCTTCTCGGCATAAAACGGCAGCCGGGCCCGCGCCGCGGCGCCCGGAACGACCGGCGCGGCCGGGGCATCCGGATCAACCGGGTGAAGGGCCGTGCGCGGATGACCGGCCTTGATGCGCAGTGGCTGCACGTAGGAGACGCCGTAGAAGTCGAGCGGTTGGTGAATCGTGCGGAGGTCCGCGGGGTCGGCCTCGAGCAGGGTGCGCAGCTCGACCGCGAAGGGTTCGAGCGGGTCGGGGTAGCGGCCGAGCAGCACCGGGTCGGCGAACACCCGGTTGTACAGCAGGTCGACGAGGTCGGCGTAGGAGCGGTCCTCGTCGCGGTCGCTTGCGGACATGACCGGCGAGTAGGCGTTGGTCAGGCCGATGCCGCCCCGCACGTCGGCGGCGCGCAGCCCCTGCACGGCAAGGCCGTGCCCGAGCAGCTGGTGGTGGGCCGCGGGCAGGGCGTCGAAGAGCAGCGCTCTGCCGGGGGCGTGCACGCCCAGGGCGTAGCCGGCGACGGTGACCGTGGCCGGTTCGTGCAGCGTGACCCAGGAATCGATTCGGTCGCCGAGGGCGGCACCGACCTCGTGCGCATAGTCGCCGAAGCGCCCGGCCGTGTCCCGGTTCATCCAGCCGCCGCGCAGGGCGGCCGGCAGGTCAAAGTGGCACAGGGTGGCCTGGGGGCGGATGCCCGCGGCGAGCAGCTCGTCGAGCAGCCGATCGTAGAACGCCAGGCCGGCGGCGTTCAGCGCGCCGCGAGCGTCGGGTTGCAGCCGCGGCCAGGCCAGCGAGAACGCATACGTGTCGACGCCGAGGTCGCGCAACAGCAACGCGTCTTCGAGGTAGCGGTTGAGGTGATCGCTTGACACCGAGGCGTTCGAGCCGCCGCGGATGCGGCCGCTCGCGGCGGTACCGCCCTGGCTCGTGAAGACATCCCAGACCGACTCGCCCCGGCCGCCGTCGCGGGCGGCGCCCTCAATCTGAAAGGCCGACGAGGTCACCCCGACCAGAAAGCCGGCGGGCAGCGAGCCGCCGAGTTCGTTCGCGCGGTGCGGCCAGTCGCGTGCAGCGTGGGTCGTCATCGTGTCGTGGGGGTCAGGCGGTTGGGGGTGTTCATCGTCCGAGGACTCTTTCCAGATAGGGGTTGCTGAAGCGTCGCTCCGGGTCGAGCCTGTCACGAACCCGCAGAAAATCGTCGAAGCGCGGGTACAGCTGGCGCAGCGAGTCGGCTGTCTGCTCGTGCAGCTTGCCCCAGTGCGGACGCCCGTCGTGGGCGAGCAGGATCTCTTCGACGGCCCGAAAGTACGGGCCGGGATCTTCCCGCCAGTAGCGGTGCACGGCAATGTAGCCCGTGTCTCGACCGTACGCGCCCGACAGCCACACGTCGTCGGCGGCCGCGGAGCGCACCTCGACCGGAAACGACAGCGTCCAGCGACGGCGCTCGATGAGCGCGCGTACCTCGGCGAGGGCCGCCGGCACCGCCGCTCTCGGCAGGGCATATTCCATTTCGCGAAAACGTACTCGGCGCGGGGAGGCGAATATGCGGTGCGAGGCATCGGTATATTCCCGGCCGCCCATGGTGCGTTCGGCGAGCCGGTTGAAGCCGGGAATGAGGGCGGGAACGAGGGTTCCCGCCGCGCACATCGCCCGATAGACGTCGTTGGCGACGACTCCGTCGTCGAACCAGCGCGCCAGTCGTCTGCTGGGGCCGGGTCGAGTGCCCGCCGCCAGCCGGGTGTTGGTTTTCGTCAGCGCCGTGCCGGTATGGGGAAACCAGAAGAATTCGAAGTGGTCGGCCCGCCGGGTGCGCTCGAGGTACCCCTGCATAACGGCATCGAGCGGCTCGGCGGTCTCGACGGCGTGCACCTCAAACTGCGGCACACACTGCACGGTCAGATCCACGATGATGCCGAGGGCACCGAGACCGACGCGCAGTGCCGGCAGCAGGTCGGCGTTCTCGGTCTCACTCACCTGAAGCAGCGAGCCGTCACCGGTCACGAGCGTCAGCGCGACGATTCGGGTCGACAGCCCGCCGAGAGCGCCGCCGGTGCCGTGGGTACCGGTCGAGACCGCCCCGGCCAGCGTCTGCCGGTCGATGTCGCCGAGGTTGTGCAGGGCAAGTCCCCAGGGTTGCAGCAGCCTGGGAATGCGGTGCAGGGGCGTTGCCGCCGCAAAGGTCGCGCGTTGGGCACCGGCGTCGACGCTCAACAACCCGCTCAGGTCATGCAGGTCGAGCAGCACCCCGGGGGCGAGCGCAATACCCGTGAAGCTGTGCCCGGTGCCGACCGCCTTGATGCGCAGCCCCGCCCGGGCGGCGGCCAGCACGGCCCGTTGCACGGCTCCGGGCGTAGCCGGGCGTTCGACCCGGACCGGCCGCACGGCCTCGGTGCGGGCCCAATTGCGCCATACGGCGCCGCTGTTCGTCAACTCCGTGCCCTCCCCGAGAGCGAAACCTCGACCTGATCGTCTGCCCTGCGCCAGTCTGCCCTATAACGAATGAGACCTCGCGTGCCGCCACCGCCTGGAAGAGATTGACATTCTGTCGGTATCCCCGTGAAATGGGGGGACGGGGAGGCATGTGACCGGATCGTGGCGAGCAGTGCTGACGGGTTCAGCGCGACTTCGCCGAACCGTTTTCAGGCCAGCCGTCTGTGCGGCCCTGGCCGCGGCGCTGCTCGCTGCCGTGATGCTCATCCCCGCCCTCACCGCTTCCGGCCCCGCGAGTGCGGCCACCACCGCGCCGACGCCGTCACCCACCCTGCAGGTCGCCCCGACCCTCCAGGCCGCCCCCACCATTTCGAGCCCCCCGGACGGCATCTTCATCGGCAACTCGACGACCACGGTCGCGGGAACCCGTGAGGTGGATCAGGAAATCCAGCTGCTGTCCCCCACCGGGCAGGATCCGCTGTGCATCGTCGCACCGAACGGTACCACCTCGTGGAGCTGCGACCGCGTGCCGGTGCCGAACGGGGCATCCGTCGTGCTGCGTGTCGTCGTCACCGGGCAGACCGAACTCAGCGATCAGATCGCCGTGTCGGTGCTCGGCGCCCCGATCGTGCTTGGCGGACCGAGCGGCCAGTCGGCTTCGAACGGTGCGGTGCGGGGAACGGGCGAGCCGGGAGCATCCGTTTCACCGGTGCTGCCGAACGGGCAGACCTGTCTCGCGACGGCCGACAGCACCGGTGCCTGGGCCTGCTTCATCGAGGGTGCGCTCACGAGCGGCAGTGTGGCCGTCACCGCCAGCCAGACCAAGGCGAGCATCAGCGGTCCCTCATCGTCGAACGACAGCGCTCCCGTCACGATTCGCTTCGACGTCGACCGGCCCGCGGCGCCGGCGCTGACCTCACCGCGCGACGGTGCGCGGGTGTCCACCGCCGGAACGGTGTACTCCGGCACCGGCGAAACCGGTGCCACGGTCACGGTCTTCGCCGGGCCCTATTCGGTCTGCACCGCGGTCGTCTCCGGCGGCGCCTGGCAGTGCTCGGCCGGCGGAGTCGCCGCGGGCACCTACAACGTCATCGCCGCGCAGCAAGACGAAGCCGGCAACCTGAGCGGCGGCAGCCCGGCCAGGTCGGTCGTCTACACCGGGGCCTCGGCGACCCCCGCTCCCTCGGCATCGGCGACGCCAACCCGGCCGGGCGCGACCGCGGTACCGACGCCGGCGCCGAACGGTGACGCGACGGATGCCCCCGCTGCCGCCGACACCGCCACTCCCGCCCCGCAGACCCCGGCACCGACGACTCCGCTGACGCCCGAGCCGGGCGCCGCCGAGGACTCCGACGATCCCGATGACGACATGTCGGCGCTGCAGCCCGGCAATTGGAGCGACCCGACCCGGTTCACGACCGCCGTCATCTCCCCGTTCTCGGGTTCGGGCTACCCGTGGCTGCAGGCCGTGCTGTTCGCCGTCGGCGCGGTGTTGCTGCTCGCGATCCCGGCCCATCTGCTGGCCGGCACGATCCTTCGGGCCCGAGGCGGCCGCCCACTGTGGCGCGGCAGTTCCCTGGCCGGACGCAACCGGGTACGCGAAGAATTTGAGACAGCACCCAGCGTGCGTCTGAACCGTTGGCTGCTGGGCGGCGCGGCGCTCGTCGCGGCCGCGACGCTCGTCATGCTGTCCGGGCCGATCGTGAGCGAACCGGCGTACCTGCGCCTGCTCGTCGCCGTGGTGATCGCCCTCTTCCTGGTCAACCTCGTCGCATCCGTCGCCCCGCTGTCGTGGAGTTCCCGGGCGCTCAAGGTCGACGCCACCATCACCTTCCTGCCGCGCTACCTGTTGCTGGTCTTTCTCACGGCGATCGGATCGCGGGTCTTCGGTGTCGAACCGGCGTTGCTGTTCGGCCTGCTCGGCAGTGTCACCGTCGTGGCCGGGGCCACCCCGGCACACCGAGGGCAGCTGGCCACGGTGCGCGCAGCAAGCCTCATCGTTCTCGCCGTGCTGGGTTGGTTTGTGCTGGGCGTGCTGCCCGCTGCCGACCACGTCGGCACCGCCCTGCTCGCGGAGATCGTCAACACCCTCGTGCTGGCCGCGATCGGCTCTGCGGTGTTCATTCTCGTACCGATCGGCAACACCAGCGGTCGCAGCGTTCTGGTCTGGTCACCGCTCGTCTGGGTCGGGCTGACCCTGGCCGCCCTGACGGTCTTGTTCGGCGTGCTCGCGCCGGTCGTGGCCGTCTGGCACAGCGAGGGCACCATCGCGCTGCTCTGGGTTGCCGCCGCGAGCTTCGCGGCCTTGAGCTGCGGTGCCTGGGCCTGGCAGCGATTCGTGGCTCCGACGCAGGTCTGACCCGCGCTATCGTCAGAGAGTGCGCTTAGGAGTCCTCGACGTCGGGTCGAATACCGTCCATCTGCTGGTTGTCGACGCCCATAACGGTGCTCCTTCGGTGCCGATGGCCACCGACAAGTCGGTTTTACGCTTGATGCGCTACCTCACGCCCGAGGGCGCCATCACGAAAGAGGGCATTCACGCGGTGCTCGCCGCCGTGCAGAATGCCGCCGATGTGGCCGCGAAACACCACATCGATGAGCTGCTTCCGTTTGCGACGTCGGCACTGCGCGAAGCGAAAAACGGCCCCGAACTGCTCGCCAGGGTCGAGAAAGAGACCGGGGTCGCCCTGCAGGTCTTGTCGGGAGAAGACGAGGCCCGCCTCACCTTTCTGGCGGTGCGACGGTGGTACGGCTGGTCGGCCGAGAATATTCTGCTCTTCGACATCGGCGGTGGCTCGCTTGAGATCGCGGCCGGCTCTGGCGAGAACCCCGAGGTCGCCTTGTCGCTTCCGCTGGGAGCCGGCCGGTCCACGATCGGCTTTCTGCACAACGATCCCCCGCTGCCCGACCAGGTGCGCAAGCTGCACGACCACGCGGCGACCCTGCTGACGGATGCCGTCAGCGCCTTCACGGCGCTGCCCACGCCCGATCACGTGGTCGGATCGTCGAAGGCCATCCGCTCGCTCGCCCGCCTCGCCGGCTCGACCTCTGACGGCTTCGGCTCGGCCGGCCGCTTGCGGCTCAGCCGCACCGAACTCGACAACTGGGTTCCGCGACTCGCACGCATACCCGCCGATGCTCGCCCGGCCCTGCCCGGCATCACTGCGGACCGCACGTTTCAGATCGTGGCCGGCGGCATCGTGCTGAGCGAGGCGATGCGGGCCTTCCAGATCGACGAGCTCGAAGTCTCCCCCTGGGCGCTGCGCGAGGGCATCATCCTGCGCTACCTCGACCGCCTCGGCTAGGTCCAGCCTCGAGCCGACCGGCAGGTGCCGCACGACCCGTTCAAATATTTTCGTAGCTCCCACGGTCTAGGCCGCTACTATCGGTATGCCCATGGCCATGCCCATGTCCGCGGCCACTGACACGATTGGACGGCGCCGATGCCCCGATTCACCACAGGCCTGCTGCAGACCGGCAACAACGTCGGCATCGAGATCCCCGATGCGGTGGCCGCCGAACTCGGCGGCAAACGGGTTCCCGTCGTGATCACCCTCAACGGCGCCTACAGCTATCGCAGCTCGACCGCCGTGCGGGGCGGGCTCACGCTCGTGAGCCTGAGCGCCGCGCACCGGGCGGCTTCCGGACTCGGCGGCGGGGACACCGTCGAGGTCACGATCGAGCGCGACGACGCGCCTCGCGAGGTCGAGGTGCCGGAGCAGCTCGCCGCCGTGCTCGCGGGCGACCCGATCGCGAGTGCGGCCTGGAACGCGCTGCAACCGAGCCGCCGCAAGGAGCACGTCCGCGGCCTCGTGGAGGCGAAGGGTGACGACACCCGTACCCGGCGCCTCGCCCAGACCATCGCACGACTGCACGGCAACTTCTGAGCGGGCCTTCGACGTTCGACCAAACCCAGTGCCTGGTCGTGGTTCGTGGTGCCCCCACTGGGATTTGAACCCAGACTGTAACGATTTTAAGTCGTCTGCCTCTGCCGATTGGGCTACGGGGGCGCGCTCTGCGGTGCGCGTGACGCACCGCAGAGTGCAGGTCGAGCTTACTTGGCGTCGGCCGTGACGGATTCGGCGACCGGGGCTGACTGGGCAGCGGATGCGGGGGCATCCGTCGTCGGAGCAGCGGCCGGCTTCACGGTGGGCTTGCGCGGTGCACGGGGTGCACGCGGCGCCGTCGCCTTGACCGGTGCGGCGGCGGGGGCCACCTCGGCCGGGGGCTTCGGGCGGGACGCGAACTCCTGGAAGACCGCACGCGGGGTCTGCGTGGCACCGAGCGAGACGATGTCGCGGCCGAGGAAGAAGTTGTTCACCCAACCCCAGATCACGCGGAACTTGCGTTCGAAGCTCGGCATCGCGAGGCCGTGGTAGCCGCGGTGCGCGAACCAGGCCAGAAGGCCGGTCATGGCGAACTTGCCGCTCTGGAAGGCACCGACTCCGACACCGAGGCCGGCGACGGCTCCGAGGTTCTTGTGGTTGTATTCCTTGGCGCCCTCGCCGCGCAGCACGGCGACGATGTTCTTGGCCATGAGCTTGCCCTGGCGAACGGCGTGCTGCGCGTTGGGCACGCAGTTGCCGCCGACGCCACCACCGCTGAGGTCGGGAACGCAGCTGACGTCGCCGGCTGCCCAGGCGTCCTGCACGATGTCGTCTTCGGTTCCGACGCGCAGATCGGCTCGGGTCTGAACCCGGCCGCGCTCTTCGATCGGCAGGTCGGTGTGGCGCACGATCGAGGGGTTCGCCATGACGCCGGCGGTCCAGACGATGAGGTCGGTCTCGAAGGTCTCACCGGTGGAGAGCTCGATCTTGCCGTCGACGGCGCTCTTCAGCTGCGTGTCGAGGTGAATCTGCGCACCGCGGCCGGCGAGGTTCTCGATGACCCAGAGGCTCGTCTTGAGCGACACCTCCGGCATGATGCGGCCCATGGCCTCGATGAGGTGGAAGTGCGTCTCGTCGAAGCTGATCTCCGGGTACTTGGTCAGCAGCGAGGTCGCGAAGGAGCGCAGCTCGGCGAACGCCTCGATGCCGGCGAAGCCGCCACCGATCACGACGAAGGTCAGCAGGCGTTCGCGCTCGGGGCCGGCCGGAAGGGCCGCCGCGAGGTCGAAGTTGCGCAGCACGGTGTCGCGGATCGCGACGGCTTCCTCGATGGTCTTGAGGCCGATGGCCTGGTCGGCAACGCCCGGAATCGGGAACGTGCGCGAGACGGCGCCAGCGGTCACCACGACGATGTCGTAGGCGAACTCGTACGGCTCGCCGATCGGCGGCGTGATCGTCGCCGTCTTCTCGGCGTGGTTGATATAGGTGACCTTGGCAGTGACAACGTTCGTCTTCTGCAGGTGGCGACGGTGGGCGACGACCGCGTGACGCGGTTCGATGGATCCGGCAGCGACCTCGGGAAGGAAGGGCTGGTACGTCATGTACGGCAGCGGGTCAACCATGGTGACCTCGGCTTCACCGGATCGCAGCCATTTCTCAAGCTTCCACGCGGTATAAAAACCGGCGTAGCCACCACCGACAATGAGAATTTTGGGCACGATGAAAAGGCCTCCTACATGATTCTTTTGCGCGAACGCTTACGGTTTTCGCCGAATTCGCCTGATATGCCGAGTGGCTCCAGTGCCGAGCAGCACTACTAGAGTACCAAATCCCACGAGCACGAGGAGCGGAACAGTGATGTACGTCACCGTGAGCGGGGTCGGCAGCCACGCAGAGACGAGATTCCGGGCGGGCAGCTCGGGATCGGGCACAACCTCTCGAGGCGGCAGGGCCTCGGCCGTCGGCAGCGGGTCCGTCGTCGTGTCCGCGCGACGGTGCAGGTGAATCCACTCGCTCAGCAGCTCCGCCGGGGTCGCGTCGTAGGCCCGCGGAACCGACGCGGCCACGGCCTCCGCGGCGTTGATCAGGCCATTTCCGTAGATCGGGCTCGGCACGGTGTGTCCGTTGGCGTCGGCGGTGGCCACGACCCGGTTGATGACCTCCGAGGCGTCGAGTTCGGGGTGGGCGGCGCGCACGAGCGCGATCAGCCCAGACACGATCGGCGCGGCCGCGCTCGTTCCTCCCCATTGCACGTAGCCGCCGCCGACGGTCACGCCGACCAGTTCCTCACTCGGCGCGGCGACGGAGATGGTGATTCCCTGCGTCGAGGCGTCGAAGCTGGCCTCCTTGCTGCGATCCACACCACCGACGGTCAACACGCCGGGCATGGTCGCCGGAGCCCCCACCTCCTCGGTGCCGCTGCCCCGGTTACCGGCCGCTGCGACCACGATCACGTCGTTCTCGAACGCGTACAGAAAGGCGCTGTCCCAGCTCTCGGGCCAGTCCAGGGTGTTGCGGGTGAGCGACATGTTGATGACGTCGGCGCCGTTGTCCACGGCCCAGCGGATGCCTTCGGCAATCTGGTCGTCGTTGCTCACGATGGATTCGCTGCTGCCGAAGGCGACCGACACCGCGAGGAGCGAGGCCTCAGGGGCAACCCCGAGCAGTCCGCTGTCGGCGCCGGTGCCGCGGCCGGCGAGCAGTGACGCGGCGAGGGTTCCGTGGGCGGAACCGTCACCACCGACCGGAGTCTGGCCGTTGGAGGAGCCGATGCCCGAAACATCCGTTCCCCCGACGATGGCGCCGTTGAGTTCGGGGATGCTGCCGTCGACCCCGGTGTCGATGATCGCGACCGTGACGCCCGCGCCCTTCGTGGTCTCCCAGGCCTTCGTGAAGCCGTAGTCGGCGAGCCAGTACGAGAGGTCGCGAATCTGGTCGGCACGCGCCGCGGGGGCGTCGAGCACGACGGAGCCGCCGACGATAGTCAGCGCGAGGGTTAGCCCCACTCCCACGCCGATGCGGCGCCACAGCCCGGTCACGCCTCGGGTCATGCGGTGTCGGCCGGTGCGGTATCAGCGGGCGTGGTGTAGTCGAGGCAGAGGCAGACCGTCGGCGACCACTGTGCGCGAGCCAACGCGAGATCGCCGATCGGATTCACGCCGGGGCCGGCCGCGAGCGAGTGCGCCGCCAGAGCGTGCAGGCATTTCACTCGGGTCGGCATACCGCCGGAGGAGATTCCGGCGATTTCGGGCACGGTGCCGAGGGTGTCGCGGTCGGCCAGAAAGCTCGAGTGCGCGGCCGCGTAGGCGGCGCGCACGTCGTCGTCGTCGGCGAGCAAGGCGTTGTATTCGTTCATCACCTGGGTCGCCTCGAGCGCGCTGATCGCGGCCGTCGCGCCCGGGTGGCACAGGTAGTAGAGGGTGGGAAAGGGCGTGCCGTCGTGCAGCCGGGGCGCGGTTGCGACCACGGTCGGCGCGCCGCACACGCAGCGTGCCGGGATACCGACCACGTCGCGCGCCGGGCGGCCGAGCTGGGCGGTCACTATGGCGATGTCGGCCTCGGTGAAGGGCTCGAACGGCGGCCGGGTCACGGGGTCACCTCGGGAACGGTCGTGCCGGGAACGGCCGGTGTCACGGCGGCGCCGGACGCGGGGGCGGCGGCCTCGGGCGCGAGGCCGGCCGTCATCACAGAGGCAAACATGGAATCAAGCCAATCAATATCGGTGTCCTGAATTTTCGAGCTGACGGGCGGGGCATCCGTCGTGCCGGCGGCGGCCACCGGGAGGTCGTTGATCACGAGAAAGCTGATGTCGCCGGGCAGCACGTAGCTCAGTCGTTCGCGGGCCTGGGTGGTCACAAAGGTGCGGTCGTCCCAGCGGTCGCGCTCGATTTCGAGGTCGTCAACCTCCGTGCGCTGGTCGTCAACGCTCGCGCTGAGCCGGTTGATCTCCTGACGCTGTTCGGCGTAGGTGCGCAGGCTTGGCGCGAGCACGACGACGGCCATCACCAGGATCGCCATCATCATCAGGGAAAACCCCGAGAAGCGGATGCCGCGCAGCCAGCCGGCGACGGGAGTCTCGACGGTCTCGGGGTCGACCGGCGCCGGGGTGCCGGTGCGCGGGCGGCTTGGCGGGGTGCGGCTCACGACGGCTCCTTTCGCCGGTTGGCTGACAGTGAGAATTGGGGGGGGGTCCCCTCCACCTGAAGGCGGAGGGGACCCGGTCGTGCGGGTCGAGAAGCTGCTACTTGGTGAAGCGGGGGAACGCGGAGCGACCGGCGTAAACCGCGGCCTCACCGAGTTCTTCTTCGATGCGCAGCAGCTGGTTGTACTTGGCGACGCGCTCGCTGCGGGCCGGAGCGCCGGTCTTGATCTGGCCGGAGTCGGTCGCGACCGCGAGGTCGGCGATCGTGGTGTCTTCGGTCTCGCCGGAGCGGTGCGAGATCACGACGGTGTAGCCGTTGCGCTGGGCGAGGGCCACGGCATCCATCGTTTCGGTGAGGGTACCGATCTGGTTGACCTTGACGAGGATCGAGTTCGCGGCGCCGAGGGCGAGGCCCTTGGCGAGACGCTCGGGGTTGGTCACGAACAGGTCGTCACCGACGATCTGCACCCGGTCGCCGAGCTGCGCGGTGAGGTGCACGTAACCGTCCCAGTCGTCTTCCTCGAGCGGGTCCTCGATGGAGACGAGCGGGTAGGTCTCGACGAGCTCGGCGTAGTACGCGACGATCTCGGTGGCCGAGAGTTCTTTGCCCTCGAAGTGGTAGACGCCGTCCTTGAAGAACTCGCTCGCGGCGCAGTCCAGGGCCAGGGCGATGTCGGTGCCGGGCGTGTAACCGGCGATCTCGATGGCTTCGACGATGAGGTCGAGCGCGGCGCGGTTGCTCGGCAGGTTCGGAGCGAATCCGCCCTCGTCGCCGAGGCCGGTGGAGAGGCCCTTCGACTTCAGCAGGCCCTTGAGAGCGTGGTAGGTCTCGACGCCCCAGCGCAGGCCTTCGCTGAAGGTCTCGGCGCCGAGCGGCACGATCATGAATTCCTGGATGTCCACGTCGTTGTCGGCGTGGCTGCCACCGTTGATGATGTTCATCATCGGCACCGGCAGGGTGTGCGCGTTCGGGCCGCCAAGGTAGCGGAACAGCGGCAGGCCGGCCGAGCTCGCGGCGGCCTTGGCCACGGCGAGGCTGACGCCAAGGATGGCGTTGGCGCCGAGGCGCTCTTTGTTGTCGGTGCCGTCGGTCTCGCGCAGAACGGCGTCGACGACGCGCTGGTCGGTCGCGTCGATCTCTTCGACCGCCGGGCCGAGTTCGTCGACAACGGAGTCAACGGCCTTGAGCACACCCTTGCCCATGTACCGCGACTTGTCGCCGTCGTGCAGCTCGTAGGCCTCAAAGGCGCCGGTGGAGGCTCCGGAGGGAACGGCGGCCCGACTGACGGTGCCGTCCGAAAGAAGAACCTCGACCTCGACGGTCGGGTTGCCTCGGGAGTCGAGAATTTCGCGTGCGTCTACTGCCTCAATAAGGGCCACAACTATCTCCTGCTTCTGGGTGTTGGGGTGAGTCAAGGAAAACAGCGCTGTAATCCGCTGTCAGTCTAACCAGTGCCCCCGCCGGGTTGCCTGACCGGGCCAGGCGGGCGGGCCGCCTCAGGCGCCGAGGGCCTTGAACTCGAGCGCGCTCGCCTCGACGGTGTCGTCGGCGACGAGTGCGAATCGCCCGTAACCGGCCGTGCCGGCCCGCTCGAGCAGCGCCTTGAGGTTCTTCGTGCGCTTCTCCAGCCGTACCCGCAGGCCGGTCGCGACGAGCGCGGTCTTCAACGCCACGAGCCGCGCCGGGTCGGCGTCTTTCTCGTGCACGAGCAGCACGGCTCGATCAGCGGAGGCCGCATCGGCTCCGAGCAGGTCCACGATGCGTTCGAAACCGATCGAGAATCCGCAGGCGGGGACATCCGTGCCGAGAAAACGGCCGATCATGCCGTCGTAACGGCCGCCACCGCCGAGGGAGTAGCCGAGATCGGGGTGGGCGATTTCGAAGATCGTGCCGGTGTAGTAGCCCATGCCGCGCACGAGGGTCGGGTCGAAGACGAGGTCGACGCCGGGCAGGGCGGCGCGCAGGGCCTTGAGGTCGGCGAAGGCGGCGGCGTCGAGCCAGGCCGGGGGCAGACCGGTGCCGAGATCGGAGTCGCCGAGGGCCCAGCCGCCGGCGCCGAGGGCGGTGAGGGTCTCGGTGGCGTCAGCGGTGGTGACGCCGCCGCTGATGATGCCGAGGGCGTCGAGCTCGGTGACGACGCCGGCGACACCGATCTTGTCGAGCTTGTCGAGGGTGATGAGGGCGCGTTCGCCGGATTCGGGGGCGACGCCCCAGAAGGCGAGCAGCCCGGTGAGGATGCGGCGGTCGTTGATGCGGATCGAGCAGCCCGTGAGGCCGAGCGCGTCGAGGGTCGCGGCGGTCGCGGTGATCAGTTCGATCTCGGCGAGCGGGCCCGACTCGCCGATGATGTCAATGTCGCACTGCACGAACTGGCGAAAACGGCCCTTCTGCGGGCGTTCGGCACGCCAGACCGGGGCGATCTGAATGGCTCTGAACACCGTCGGCAGCTCGGCGCGGTGGCTCGCGTAGAAGCGGGCGAGGGGCACCGTGAGGTCGAACCTCAGGCCGAGGTCGGCGAGAGCGAGCACGTTGTCGGTTTCGGCGGCGGATGCGACATCCGCTGCGCTGAGACCGCGCTTCAGTACCGCGAACCCGAGCTTTTCGTTGTCACCGCCGAGGCCGGAGTGCAGCCGGGCCGAATCCTCCATGACGGGGGTTTCGATCTCGTCGAAGCCGTGGGCCGAGAAGCTCTGCCGGATGATACCGAGCGCGTGCTCGCGGGCGGCCTTGTCGGCGGGGAGGAAGTCGCGCATGCCGCGGGGAGGGGTTACAGGTGTTGCCATGGGTCAATTGTCTCAGGTCAATTGGTTTCGGTCGGGCGCAGCGGCCCGTGCCGGGGCATCCGCTCGGGCGACGGCTCCGGAAACGGCGCGGGAACCGCTTGAGCGCCACGGATGCGCCGGGTCGGTCGCGCAGGCACGGCTCGGCTCCCGGGTCGGGCGGCCAGGAACTGCTCAGGCGCCCGCACACTGCGAGTGCGCCCGAAACGTGCGGCTCGTCGCGCGCCGGAAAGCTGCTCCTGCGCTCGGAACCTGCACCCGGCACCACTCGTGCGCCCGAATGCTGCGGGTGCGCCCGCGATTGCAGGCGCACGTGCGGCTTTCGGGCGCACCAACGGGAGTGAGCGCAGGGTGGCGGCGCACGTGCAGGGTTCGGGCGCACGAGGCGCACGAGCGCAGGCTCGGGGGTCAGGACGACGGATGCCCCGGGCGCCGCCGCTCTCGCGGCCGATCGGGGCGACACCAGGGCGGTGAAGGGTGTTTCGCTCGCGCTTCGACGCTATCCCATCTCTCCCGTCCCGTACCGGTCGGCTTCCGACGGGTACCCCTAGACTCGGGGTCAACCCGTCAAGTCAACACTGTCGGGCAACCTCTGGGGGAAGCCATGCAGCTCGGTATTCAGGTCAGCGGCGTGAGCCGGGCGTTCGGCAGCGTGCAAGCGGTCGCCGACGCCACGCTGAGCGTTCTACCGGGCTCGGTGACCGCCCTCATCGGCCCGAACGGCTCCGGCAAGACGACCCTCATGTTGATGCTCGCGACCCTGCTCGCCCCGGATGCCGGCACCATCACGATCAACGGCCACGACCCGGCGACGCACCCGCAGCTGGTGCGGGCGAGCATGGGCTGGATGCCCGACGTGCTCGGCTCCTGGCCGAGCCTGACCGTGCGCGCCGCGCTCGAAACCACCGGGCGCATGTACCGCCTGTCGCGGGCAACCGCGACCGCACGCGCCGATGAGCTGATCAGCCTGACCGGGCTCGAGGAGCTCGCCGACCGGCCGTCACGGGTACTGTCCCGGGGGCAGAAGCAGCGCCTCAGCCTCGCCAGGGCGCTCGTGCACTCCCCCAGCGTGCTGCTGCTTGACGAACCGGCCTCGGGCCTCGACCCGGCCGCGCGCATCAACCTGCGTGAACTCGTGCGGCGGCTCGCCGGCGACGGCACAGCGGTGCTCGTCTCGAGCCACGTGCTCGCCGAGCTCGACGAGATGGCGGACGCCGCGGTGTACCTCACGAACGGGCGCACGGCCAGTCCCGAGGCGCTCGCCCGCGCCGGTGCGAGCTCGCGGGCATGGCGCATCCGCTCGCTCGACGCGCCGGCTCTCGCCTCGGCGCTGACAGCGATCGGGGTCTCCCCCGGCATCACGAGCGTCGACAAGCTCGGCACCCTCGTGCAGGTGACCGGGGAGGCCGCCGCCGTCGAGCTGCTCGGCCGGCTGATTCGAGCGGATGTGCCGGTGTGCGATTTCGGCCCGGCCGTCGGCAACCTCGAACACACCTTTCTCGACCTCAACCGCGGCACCGACGTGATGGAGCAGGGCTCATGACGACCGTGACGACCGGCAGCACCCCCACCTCGTTCGGTGTCTGGATCTCGGGACTCTGGCTGATCGTCAGCCTCGAGCTGCGCCAGCGCGTGCGCGGCACGGCCTGGTACGTGCTGCTGGGCATCTTTGTGCTGCTCGTCGCGCTGGTCACGACACTGCTCTGGGCGGCAACCGGTGCGTCGCTGGTCGGCGGTGGCGGAGTGTTCTCACTCATCGTGTTCTTCGTGCTGCTGCTCGGCACGCTCGTCTCGCCGGCCCTCAGCGGAAACGCGATCAACGGCGACCGGGAGGCCGGAACCCTCGCGACCACCCAGGTGACCCTGATCAGCACCGGGCAGCTGGTGCTCGGTAAGTTCGTGGCCGCGTGGATCACCTCGCTTGCGTTTTTGGCGGCATCCGTTCCCTTTTTGATCTTCGCGGTCAGCGCCGGTGAGGTCTCGGCGGCCACGATCGGCACGTCGATCGTGGTGCTCGCGATCGAACTGGGCGTGATCGCCGCGATCGGTGTGGGGCTCTCGGGCGTGGTGACGCGGCCGCTGTTCTCGATCGTGGTGACCTACCTGCTGGTCGCGGCGCTGAGCCTCGGCACGCTCATCGCGTTCGGGCTGCTCGGTGCCGCGACCAAGGCAACCACGACGAGCACGTTCACGCCGGTGCTGAGTTCGGACTTCGATCCGGAGACCGGCGAGCAGTCCAACGTCGTCTGCGGTCCGGCCGAGACGACGACGTATGAGACACCCCGCTTCGACTACTACTGGTGGATCCTCGCCGCGAACCCCTACGTCGTGGTGGCGGATGCCTCCCCCGGCGTTTTCGACGAATACGGCTCGCCGAGCGACTCGTTCGCGTGGATCGCGGTCAGCGTGCGACAGGCCCAGACCCCGCCGGACCTGGCCACGGAGTACAACGCGTGCGAAGAGGCCTCGAGCGGATACAGCAGCTATTCGGGCGAGTACCCCGGAATGCAGGGGCCGGGGCCGACGCAGCAGGAGATCTACGACAGCGCGCTGCCGTCGTGGTTCGTCGGGCTCGCGATCCACCTGGCGCTCGCGGTCGGCGCGCTGTTCTGGGCCTGGCGCCGCACGCTCACGCCGGCCCGTCGCCTGGCCGCCGGCAGCCGCATCGCCTGAGGGCCTGCCGCGGTCCGAGCATCGGCTCGCGGGGTTTCGACCGCTCCTCCGTCGCGGCTCAACCAGCGAAGCCCACCAGGTTTCGACCGCTCCTTCGTCGCGGCTCAACCAGCGAAGCCCACCAGGCTTCGACCGCTCCT
>NZ_SOHE01000021.1:28419-78842 GCF_004403305.1 Cryobacterium frigoriphilum
CGTCGCGGCTCAACCAGCGAAGCCCACCAGGCTTCGACCGCTCCTTCGTCGCGGCTCAACCAGCGAAGCCCGCCAGGTTTCGACCGCTCCTTCGTCGCGGCTCAACCAGCGAAGCCCACCAGGTTTCGACCGCTCCTCCGTCGCGGCTCAACCAGCGAAGTTGGAACCCGCCGGTTGAGCCGGCGCGCGCCAGCGCGCCGGTCGAAACCTCGCGAGACGAACTGCGAAACCCCGCCACTCAGGTCTGAGGATCGGCTCGCGAGGTTTCGACGCTCGCAAGCTCGCGCTCAACCAGCGAACTTGGAACCCGCCGGTTGAGCCGGCTTGTGCCGCGGGTTAGAAGCGGGGCAGGCCGATGATGCCGGCATCGGAGGCATCCACTTCGGGGGCGCGCTCGTGCTCGCGAATCTCGGCCTGCAGGTCGCGCAGGGCCACGCGCAGGGCGCGCTCGGCATCGAGGCCGCGGGCCTTCGCGGCCGACACGATCGCGAGCAGCAGCGGGCCGAGCTCGTCCTCGGTTTCAATCTTCAGCGGAAATGACGAGTCCACCTCGAGCAGACCGATCTTCTGCGCCCGCCCAAGCACCTTGTCGGCCAGCGAGAGGGCCGGCATACCGAGCGGGATACCGTCGAGCACGCTCGTGCGCTCGGGCTTCTCCTCAGCCTTGAAGCCGTCCCAGGCCGCCGTGACGTCGGCGGCGGTATCGAGGGTGAGATCACCGAACACGTGCGGATGCCGCCCAATCATTTTCGCGTTCAGGTGCGCGGCCACGTCCTGAATGTCGAAGTTCTCTTCCGGCGTCGCGGCAGCGAGGTCGGCGTGAAAGAGCACCTGGTAGAGCACGTCGCCGAGCTCTTCGAGCAGCTCCTCGCGGGTGCCGCCCTCGATCGCTTCGATCAGCTCATGGCTTTCCTCTACGAGGTATTGCACGAGCGAAGCGTGTGTCTGGTCGGCGTCCCACGCGCATCCGCCCGGGCCGCGCAGCACGGCGACGGTCTCGATCAGGGTGTCGAGGGGGCTCGGGTTGCTGCTGTGCGATGTGGTCATGAAGCTCCTTGGGCGAGACGGTCCTTCAATGCTAGGCGGCCGGGTGCCGGGTGCGGGCGGTTGCGCCGGGCGATCACCCGATAGCTGGGTTACCACCCGCTGCTAAACTGCTGTCCGGTGCGCCGACCATCCGGGCCCTCAGCGCCTCACCCTCGGCTTTTCACTCGGCACTAATCCGGCGGCACGACCGCTGGGCAGACTGGCTTCCCCATGACTTTCCTCCGTTCCGAGCGTTACTCGGCCATCCTGCTGCTCGTCGCGGCCGCAATCGGTCTCGTCGTGGCCAATCTGAACTTCGGCCCGGGTTTCATAGCCGCCACCAGCGAGTCGATCCCAACGATTATTCCCGGCCTCGACCTGTCGGTGCGGCACTGGATCAGTGACGGCCTGCTCGCGATCTTCTTCTTCAACGTC
This sequence comes from Cryobacterium frigoriphilum, assembly GCF_004403305.1. Lineage (GTDB taxonomy): Bacteria > Actinomycetota > Actinomycetes > Actinomycetales > Microbacteriaceae > Cryobacterium > Cryobacterium frigoriphilum. The sequence continues at coordinate 29,881 of NZ_SOHE01000021.1, forward strand.
GCCGTCGAGCTCAAGCGTGAACTCGTGATCGGCGACCTCAACAGCGTCACCAAGGCGAGCCTGCCGGCGATCGCCGCCATGGGCGGGGTGCTCGTGCCGGCCGGAATCTACCTGCTCATCACCGCGGGCACCGGCTTCAGCAGCGGATGGCCCGTTCCCACCGCGACCGATATCGCCTTCGCCATCGGGGTGCTCGCGGTGTTCGGCCGCGGCATCCCGACCCGGGTGCGGGTGTTCCTGCTGGCCCTCGCCGTGCTCGACGACCTCGTCGCGATCCTCATCATCGCGTTCTTCTTCACCGACAACGCGAGCCTCGACTTTCTCGGCTTCGCCGCGATCGCGGCGACCCTATTCGGGCTCACCAGCCGGCTCCTCAAGCCGCGCGCGGCCTGGGTACTCAGCCGCAAGCCGCAGTGGCCGATCATCAGCGCGCTCGTCGTGCTCGGCGTGCTGACCTGGTACTTCACCTACCTCTCCGGCGTGCACGCCACGATCGCCGGCGTCATCCTCGGTCTCGTCATGGCCCGCCGCCCGGCCGGACGCGCGCACTACCTGCTGGAACCGGCCTCCAACGCCATCGTGCTGCCGCTGTTTGCCGGTTTCGCTGCGATGGTCACGATTCCGCAGATCGCCGTCAGCGAGATCAGCCCGGCGTTCTGGGGCATCGTGATCGCGCTGCCGGTCGGCAAGCTGCTCGGCATCACCCTGTTCGGCTGGATCGGCACGACGGTCGCCCGCCGCGGTATGAAGAACGCGGCTCCCGGTTCCAAACCCGGCCTGGCCTTCATCGACATCGTCGTTGTCGCGTGCCTCGGCGGCATCGGGTTCACGGTCTCGCTGCTGATGGCCGATCTCGCCTTCGCCCGCAATCCCGTGATCGTCGACGAGGCCGTGCTCGCGGTGCTGATCGGCTCGGCGCTGTCAATGGTGCTCAGCGCTTTCGTCGTCAGCTCGCGGGCACGACACTATCGACGGGCTTCGGAAAAAGCGCGGTCAGCAGCGACCCCGTCCAGCTGATCAGGGCGGCGTCGTCGGGCGCCACTCCCCCGGGCCGGGGCATCGGAACAGTGATGGCTCCGGTCGCGCTCACGTAGCGCGCGCCCGGGTACATCCGCTGCAATCGAACCTGCAGCGAATCGGCGAGGTCGGCCGGGGCGATGCGCAGGTTGGAACCCATCGCGACGACCTCGCTGAGGCCGGCCTGCTGCGCCTGCCAGCGCAGACGGCTCACGGCGATCAGGTTCTGCACCGGGGTCGGCGGTTCGCCGTAACGGTCGGTGAGTTCCTCGAGCACGAGGTCGATCTGGTCTGCGGCCGCCGCGGGCGCGCTCGCGCTGGAGAGTTTCTGATAGCCCTCAAGCCGCAGCCGTTCGCTGTCGACGAAGTCGTGCGGAATGTGCGCATCCACCGGCAGTTCGAGCCGCAGCTCGGTCTGCCCCTCGGCCACGTCGCCGCGGAAGGTGCTCACGGCCTCGCCGATCATGCGCAGGTACAGGTCGAAGCCGACGCCGGCGATGTGCCCGGCCTGTTCGCCACCCAGGAGGTTTCCGGCGCCACGGATCTCGAGGTCTTTCAGCGCGACCTGCATGCCGGCGCCGAGCTCGTTGTTGGCCGCGATCGTGGCGAGGCGGTCGTGCGCGGTCTCGGTGAGGGGCTTGTTCTCGTCGTAGAGAAAATACGCGTAGGCGCGCTCGCGGCCGCGGCCGACCCGGCCGCGCAGCTGGTGCAGCTGACTGAGGCCGAATTTGTCGGCCCGGTCGATGATGATCGTGTTGGCGTTGGCGATGTCGAGGCCGGTCTCGATGATGGTCGTCGAGACCAGAATGTCGAATTTACGCTCCCAGAAATCGCCGACGACCTGCTCCAGCTGCGCCTCGGGCAGCTGCCCGTGAGCGACGGCGATGCGCGCCTCCGGCACGAGTTCGGCCAGTTTCGCGGCGACCCGGTTGATGCTCGTGACCCGATTGTGCACGAAGAAGATCTGGCCCTCACGCAGCAGCTCGCGGCGGATCGCGGCGGCGACCTGACGTTCGGAGTACGGGCCGACGAAGGTGAGAATGGGGTGACGGTCTTCGGGCGGGGTCGCGAGGGTCGACATCTCGCGGATGCCGGTGACCGCCATCTCGAGGGATCTCGGGATGGGCGTCGCGCTCATCGCGAGAATGTCGACGTTGGTCTTGAGCTTTTTGAGGGCGTCCTTGTGCTCCACTCCGAAGCGCTGTTCCTCGTCGATGATGACGAGGCCGAGGTCCTTGAAGATGATCGACGGCGACAGCAGCCGGTGGGTGCCGATGACGACATCCACCGTGCCATCGAGCATGCCCGCCACGGTTTCGCGGGACTCTTTCTCGGTCTGGAACCGGCTGAGGGCGCGCAGGTGCACCGGGAACCCGGCGAAGCGTTCCTTGAACGTCTCCATGTGCTGACTCACGAGCAGGGTCGTCGGCACGAGCATGGCGACCTGTTTGCCCTCCTGCACGGCCTTGAACGCGGCGCGCACGGCGACCTCGGTCTTGCCGAAGCCCACGTCACCGCTCAGCAGCCGGTCCATCGGAATCGGCCGTTCCATGTCGGCCTTGACCTCGTCGATCGTGGTCAGCTGGTCGGGGGTCTCCACGAACGGGAAGGCCTCTTCGAGCTCGCGCTGCCAGGGGGTGTCGGGGCCGAAGGCGTGGCCCTTGCTGGCCATCCGCGCCGAGTAGAGCTTGACGAGTTCGACGGCGATGTCGCGCACGGCGTGCCGGGCCTTGCTCTTGGCGGTCGACCAGTCGCTGCCGCCCATTTTGCTCAAGGTCGGGGCCTCGCCGCCGACGTAGCGGCTGACGAGGTCGAGCTGATCGGTGGGCACGTAGAGTTTGTCACCGGCGTGGCCACGCTTGGCCGGCGCGTATTCGAGCACGAGGTACTCCCGTGTGGTCTTGACCGGGTTGCGGCCACCGCTCGACACCTCGCGCTGGGTCAGTTCGAGGAACCGGCCAATGCCGTGGGTCTGATGCACGACGTGGTCGCCGGCGACCAACTGCAGCGGGTCCACGACGTTCTTGCGGCGGCTCGCGAGCTTCTTGATCTGCCGGCCGTCGTAACCGACCGTGCGCCCGTAGAATTCCGATTCGCTGATCAGGCTCAGTTTGGTCTCGGGAATTTCGAAACCGTGATCGATGGATGCCTTCAGCAGGTACGCGATACCGGCCTCCGGCGCGGCGGGGAACTCGGTGACAATCCGGGCGGGCAGCTCGTTCTCGGCGAGCACATCGGCGGCGCGCTCCACGAGGCCTGCCCCCTGGGCGACGATCGCCACCGTCCAGCCGGCCTTGAGGCGCTCCGACAGGTGCCCGACGGCGCCCTCGACGCTGCCCTGGAAGCTCGGCACGGCCGACGCGTCGATCCGCACCGTGAGCAATTCGTCCATGTCCAGGCTTTCGATGCCGGCGACATCCGTCGGCGCGGCTTGGAACGTGCTCAGGGTCCACCAGACCCGCTTCGAGGCCGGTTCGCCCGGACGGCTGAACTTGACGGTGTCTTTCAGCCGGTTGAGGGTGAGGAAATCGCCGGATTCGAGGTCGATCGGCGAGTCGGCACCGGCGGTCGCGGCGCTCCAGGCGGCGGAGAGAAACTCGCGGTTGGTCTCGGCGAGGCTGATGGCGCGGCTCGCAACGCGCTCGGGCGAGATGACCGCAACGGCGGTTTCGAGGGGCAGGTAGTGGGTGATCGGCACGAGCCGGTCGACGAGCGCGGGCGCCAGGCTCTCCATGCCCTCGACGGGGATACCCTCGGCGATCTTGGCGAGCATGCCGGCGAGGCTCGGAAACTCGTGCTGCATCTCGCGGGCGCGCTGGCGCACGGCGGGGCTCAACAGCAGTTCACGGCTCGGCGGCAGCAGCACACTGGTGACCGGCTCCGGGAACGAGCGCTGGTCGGCGACCGAGAACGCGCGAATCTGCTCGACCTCGTCGCCGAAGAATTCCACCCTAAACGGATGCGCTGCCACCGGCGGGAAGACGTCGAGGATGCCGCCGCGCACGGCGAATTCGCCGCGCCGGGTGACCATGTCGACCCGGGCGTAAGCGACGTTCACGAGCTGCAGGGTGATGGCGGCGAGGTCGTGGCCGCGCGCGCCCACGGTCAGATCGATCGGCTCGTAGTCCGTGAGGTTGTCGGCGACCGGCTGCAGGGCGGCGCGCACCGAGGCGACGACGATGAGCGGGCGGCGGATCTCCGGGGCTGATTCCTCCCACTCCCGCAGGCGGCGCAGCGCGTGCAGGCGCTTGCCGACGATCTCGGCACCGGGACTCAGGCGTTCGTGCGGCAGGGTCTCCCAGGCCGGAAAGTCGATGATTTCGGCGTCGCAGGCGAATCCGGCGAGGTTGTCGCGCAGCGCTTCGGATTCACGGCCCGTCGCCGTGATGACGAGCAGCGCCTGGGCCGTGCGCTGGCCGAGCAGCCCGGCCAGGAGCGGGGCCTGCAGGCCCTCGGTCAGCGAGAAGTCGGCATCGCGACCAGCATAAGAGAGGGCGTTGTCGAACGTGGACGCGCGCGAAAGCGCTGCGATTAAGCCCTGAAGGATCACCCGACAAGTCTACGCGGGGCGCGGCGCGTACCATTCGACGGAAGATCGACGCCGAAAACACGTCTTGCAGCCACCAACCGACATCAACACGCCCAACTCCGTCGAATGGTACGGCCCCGCGGGCGCCACGTGGACGCGACGGATGCGCCCGGGCCGACCCGCGGCATCCGTCACCCGGCCGCCGCGTACCATTCGACGGAAGAACGACCCCGAAAACACGTCTTGCAGCCACAACCCGACAGCAACACGCCCAACTCCGTCGAATGGTACGGGGGCGGGGTCAGGCGGTGTGTACCTTGAGCTGGGCCGCGATGATGCCGTCACTGGCGATGAGTTCGACGGCGTCGGCGGCATCCGCCAGCAGAATGGGCAGGTTGGCTCGCTCGGTGGAGGCGAAGTCGTGCAGCACGAAGTCCGCCGCGGGCTGGCGACCTGGCGGGCGGCCAATGCCGACGCGCACTCGGATGAAGTCGTTCGTGCCGGTGGCGGAGATGATGTCGCGCAGGCCGTTGTGGCCGCCGTGCCCGCCGCCGACCTTGAGTTTGAGAGTGTCGAAGGGCAGGTCGAGCTCGTCGTGCACGACGATGAGGTGCGACGGGTCGATCGAATAGAAGCGCAGCAGGCCGGCGACGGGACCGCCGGAGAGGTTCATGAAGCTGTTCGGCTTGGCCAGAATCAGCTTGGGGCCGCCCGGATTACTGCGACCCTCCGCGACGGCGGAGTTCGTCTTGTGGTTCTTGAAGTTTGCGTTCAGACGGTCGGCGAGCTGCGCCAAAACCATCTGACCGACATTGTGGCGATTTCCGGCGTAGCCGGGCCCGGGGTTACCGAGCCCGACTACAAGCCAGAGATTCTCGTTCACGGTGTTCCTTCTGGAGCTGGGATGAAGCAGTGAACGAGTGATCTGGCGAAACCGGTCAAGCATGGTGCAGCTGACTACTCGGCGGCTGCGGCGGGGGCCTCGGCCTCGGCCGCGACCTCTTCTTCGTCTTCGCCACGCGGCGTGTGCACGTAGACGACGAGGGCGTCGGGGTCGGAGATGAGCTCGGCACCGGCGGGAAGGACGATGTCCTTGGCGTGGATCTGGGCGCCTTCTTCGAGGCCCTCGATGCTGACGGTGAGGCGCTCGGGGATTTCGGTCGCTTCGACCTCGAGCAGCAGGCTCTTGGTGTCGAAGTCGGCGATCGTGCCGGGGAAGGACTCGCCGTCCATGTGCACGTTGACGTCAACCTGCACCTTTTCGCCCTTGACGACGACGATGAGGTCGATGTGCTCGATGATCATCAGGAACGGGTCCTTCTGAACATCCTTCACGAGGGTGAGCTGCTTGGTGCCGTCGATGTCGAGCTCGAGGATGGCGTTCGCCTTACGCAGCAGCAGGCCGATCTTGTGCTCGGGCAGTGAAACGTGCACCGGAACGGTGCCGTGGCCGTAGATCACGGCGGGGATGTAGCCGAGCACGCGCAGCTTGCGGGCCGCACCCTTGCCGAACTTGGTGCGCAGTTCTGCGGTGACCTTGTTGGTCTCTTTAGCCATGGTGTTTCTCCTTGCGGACCTACAGGCCCAGTTGTGTGATTGGCCCAGTGAATACTGGTTCAACTCGAACGCATGTCAGCGTGAGGAAAGGCCGTAGACTCATCCGCCGCGTCGATAACGGATGCCGTGGGCTTGCTCTCGCAGGTCGCAGCGGAATCCCTCGCCGAAGTTCAATTCACTAGCTTACACAGGTCGGCCGCGCCCGTTGGCGTCGTTCCGGCCGGGTAGTGTCGCACTATGTCTTCCAGCCTGCACAGTCGTCTCGTCGACGCGGTGGGCAAACCGATCGTCAGCGGCGCCACCCCGGCCGGCACCGTCATGCTCGCCGAGGATATCGAACGCGAGCAGGGCGTCAGCCGGTCGGTCGTGCGTGAGGCGGTACGCGTGCTCGCGTCGATGGGGCTCGTCGAATCGATCAAACGGGTCGGAATCCGGGTGCGGCCGCAGTCGGCCTGGAACGCGTTCGATCCCACGCTCATCCGCTGGCGCATCGCCGGAACCGGCAAGGGCAGCCAGCTGCGCTCGCTGACCGAGCTGCGGGCATCCGTCGAGCCGATGGCTGCGGAGCTGGCGGCGAAACACTGCCCGGCGGCGATGTCGGATGAGCTCATGCGGGTCGCCGCGCAGATGCGCACGGTGGGTCGCGCCGGCGACCTCGAGCACTTTCTCGAGCTCGATATCGAATTTCACCGACTCGTGCTGCACGGCTCGGGCAATGAGATGTTCGCCAAGCTCGACGAGGTGATCGCGGCCGTGTTGTCGGGGCGCACCGACCTCGGGCTGATGCCGACGCACCCGCACGAGACGGCGCTGCAGTGGCACGTCGACGTGGCCGACGCGATTCAGGGCGGGCACCCCGACCTGGCCCGGCAGTCGATGGAGCTGATCATGCGTCGCACGATCGCGGAGGTGGAGTCCGCCTGGACGGACACTCCCCGCGTCTTCTTTGCCTAAGCGGGCCTCAGCAGGCCTGAGCGGCCGACGCCACCGGTCACGCACACGTCGGCCACGAACTTCAGCCCAGATAGCCGTCGGTAGTGTCCGTCCACCGCCGGGCATCCGCCGACACCGGTATGGCGAGCAGCTCCCGCAGATTCCTGTCGACCTGTTCGATGTAGCTCGGTTCCAGCCCGAACAAGCCCAGGTGACCGCTGACCGAGTCGATGACACGCAGCTCGCTGTCGGCGATCATCCGTTGTTCGGCAGCACAGTCCCGCACCGGGAAGAACATGTCCTCACTGATGGGCATCACAAACATCCGAGCGGTGATGCGGCCGAGTGCGGTGGCCAGATCCCCGTTCGTGTGGCGGGCGACGTCGCCTCGCTGCCACTTCCACGCCATCGTCAGCAGATCGTTCGGGTCCATGGCGGTGAAATAGGGCTCCAGGAACCCGTCGAGAAACTCGTCCATCGTCTCGAACCCCAGCCCCCTGTGATGCTGTGTCTTCCAGAATTCGGTGGAGAACCCGGTCACGCCCCAGTTACGGGCGTGCCGTCGCAGCCCCTGTTCGACCTCGGTGTGGGATGCGTAGCGGCCGTCGGCGAACCGCGGGTCCGAGCGGATCTCGTCCATCAGCGTGCGCGTGTAGAGAAAGTCGTGAGGGGTGTTCTGAGCGGTGCCGGCGATCGCGGCTGCCCGCAGCACCTTGTCGGGAAAGCGCACGGCCCACTCGTAGGCCTGCTGGGCGCCCATCGATCCACCCGTGACGAGGGCCAGCGTGGTGATGCCGAAGTGTTCCCGCAGCAACCGTTCCTGCGCCACGACGTCGTCACCGATCCGAATGTGCGGAAAAGCCGCTGCTTCGTCGGGGCTGGACGCCTGATGCGGTGAGGTCGACAGACCGTTGCCGATCTGGTTGACGGTCACGATGAAATACTTCGACGGGTCGAGAGCATGATCTTCGCCGATATAAACGTCGCGCCAGATGGCGTGGGTTCCCGAATACCAGGTTGTGACGAGGATGGCATTGTCTCGTTCGGGCGACAGCGTTCCCTGGGTCGCGACGGCCAGCTGGACGTTCTTCAGTACGCCGCCCTCCTCCAGTTCCAGATCGCCGATGGAAATCAGCTCGTACGGTCCCTGCACCTCGGGCGTGTAGTACTCGTTTACTGGCATTCCACAATCTCCTTTGACCGTCGGTGCGGGGTAATGCATATGCGGCACACCATAGCAGCGGGGTCCGGTTCACGGAATGGTCGAATCGAGAAGCGCAGCAGTTCTAGAAGCGCAGCAGCACCTTGCCGCTCACGGCGGCGTCGCTCGCGACCGCGAAGGCTTCGAGCGCGTCGGCCGCCGCAAATTCGTGGGTGACCACGGGTTCCACGAACAGCGTGCCGTCAGCGAGGGCGCCGAGCACCTCGTCGATCTCGTCGTTGAAGCGAAAAGAGCCGACCAGTTCGAGTTCGCGGGTGATGGCGAGGCTGATCAGCGCGGGCTGCTCCCCCGTGGGCAGCAGGCCCACCATCACGACGCGACCGCCGCGTCGGGCGCCGCGCACGGCGGAGGCGAGGCCGCGGCTGCTGCCGGACGATTCGAAGACCACGTCGGCGTCGACGGATGCGATGGCCGCGGCATCCGTCGCACGCAGCGTCTGGGTGGCGCCCAGCTTTCGGGCGGCCTCGAGAGGACGCTCGTGCATGTCGACGGCGATGATCTCGGCTGCGCCGGCGCGCTTCAATACGGCCACGATGAGGGAGCCGATCGGTCCGGCGCCAATGACGAGCACCCGACGGCCGGCCACGGTTGCGCCCCGGGACACGGCGTGCCACGCGACGCTCGCCGGTTCGACGAGTGCCGCCGCGCGCAGCGACAGGCCGCTCGGCAGCGGCCGCAGCATGCGCGCGGGCAGGGCAACGTGGCTGCCGAAGACGCCCTCGGTGTGCGGAAATCGTGCCGCGCTGCCGAGGTAAGTGCAGCCCGGCGACAGGTTCGGTCGCTCTGCGGGATACGGGCTGCCGTCGCCGTCATCCGGGGTGGCCGGGTGAACGGCGACACGGATGCCCACGGCCGGCCCTGTGCCGTCGGCGGCGGCCGTGACGACGGTGCCGACGACCTCGTGACCGAGGCGCATCGGGGCCCGCAGTACCGATTCGCCGGCGGCGCCGTGCTGCCAGTAGTGCAGATCGGAGCCGCAGATGCCGCCGTAGGCGACCGCGATCAGGGCCTCAGACGGTGTCGGCACCGCGACGGGAACCCGGTCGACGCGCAGATCGCCGGTGGCGTGCGCGACGACTGCCAGGGTGTGGGTGGGAACGGACATTTCGGCGGCAGTCACGGGTTCTCCAGCAGTTGAGGGGTCAGACGACGACGGTCATGCCGCCGTCGATGAAGACGACCTGCCCGTTAACGAAGTTGGAGCCGTCACCGGCCAGCCAGAGCGCCGGGCCGACCAGGTCGGCCACGGTGCCCCAGCGGTGCGCCGGGGTACGGCCGAGAATCCAGCCGTTGAAGGCTTCGTCATCGACGAGCTTCTGGGTCATCTCGGTGTGGATGTAGCCGGGCGCAATGGCGTTGATCTGCAGCCCGTGCTCGGCCCACTCGGCGGTCATCGCCCGGGTGAGGTTACGCAGGCCACCCTTCGACACCGTGTAGGGCGCGATCGTCGGCCGGGCGAGGTCGGTCTGCACCGAGGCGACGTTGATGATTTTGCCGAACCCGCGTGGAATCATGTGGCGGGCCGCTTCCCGGCCCGCCAAGAACGCGCTCGTGAGATTGGTCGTCATGACCCGCTCCCAGTCGGCGACGGCGAGGTCGAGCAGCGGCACCCGGTGTTGCACGCCTGCGTTGTTCACGAGGATGCGCAGCGGCCCGACCGCCTCTTCGACCCAGGCGATTCCCGCGGTGACGGCGTCGGCATCCGTCACGTCGAAGGCCCGGGAGAAGACCCGCTCGGCGCCGAAACGCTCCGCGAACTCGGTGTGGGTCGCCGCGAGGCGCTCGGGGTTGACGCCGTTGAGCACGACGACGGCGCCGGCGGCCGCGAGTCCCTCGGCGATCGCCCGACCGATGCCGCGGCTCGACCCGGTGACCAGGGCCACCCGGCCGTCGATGCTGAACGGGGTCGACGCAGTGAAAGGACTCGCGGTCATCAGAACAGACTGGCGATGAGGTAGATCGCCAGGGCGATCACGAAGCCGACCACTCCGACGAGGGCCTGGCCGACGGTCCAGGTCTTCAGGGTGGTCTTGGTGTCCATCTCGAAGAAGCGGCTGATCAGCCAGAAGCCGGAGTCGTTGACGTGGCCGGCGAAGACCGAACCGGCCGCGAGGGCCAGCACGATGGCGGCGAGTTCGACCGGGTTGAAGGTGGAGTTGCCCATGACCACCGGCTGCAGCAACGCGGCCGTCGTCGTGAGGGCGACCGTGGCCGAGCCCTGGGCGATGCGGATGATCGCGGCGATCACGAAACCGGCGACGATGACGGGCAGGCCGACCGCGTCGAGCGACTCGGCGAGGGCCCCGCCGATGCCGCTGGCGCGCAACACGCCACCGAACATGCCGCCGGCGCCGGTGATCAGGATGACGGCCGAGACCGGGCCGAGCGCGCTGTCGACGACGGATTCAATCAGGGTGGACGACTTGTTCTTGCGCTTGCCCAGCAGGAACATCGCGAGCAGAACAGTGATCAGCAGGGCGATCGGGGTCTCACCGAAGGCGCGCAGTACCTGCACCCAGGTGTCCTCGAGCGACACCAGGCCGGCCGTGGCGGCCATGTTGAGCCCGGTGTTCATGAAGATGAGCAGGATCGGGAGCAGCAGCAGGGCGATGATGGTGCCGACCTTGGGGGCCGAGGCGAAGTCGGTGAAGTCGCCGGTGCTGCCGCGCAGAATAGAGGGAACCGGGATGTTGTACTTGCGGCCGACGTAGGAACCGAACAGGTGACCGACGACGTACCAGGTGGGCAGGGCGACGACGAGGCCGAAGATGAGCACGAGGCCGACGTCGGCGCCGAGCAGCCCGGTGGCCGCGACGGGCCCCGGGTGCGGCGGCACGAAGATGTGCATGACCGAGAAGGCCACGGCGGCCGGGAAGCCGTAGCTCAGGAACGATCCGCCGAGGCGGCGGGCGACCGCGAAGATGATCGGCAGCATGACGACGAGGCCGGCGTCGAAGAAGATCGGGAATCCGAGCATCAGCGAGGCGACGGCCAAGGCGAGCGGGGCCTTGCGTTCCCCGAAGCGGTGGATGAGGGCATCCGTCAGCACCTGGGCGCCGCCGCTGGTTTCGAGCATTCGGCCGAGCATGGCGCCGAGGCCCACGAGCAGGGCGACGCTGGCGAGCGTACCGCCGAAGCCGCTCAGCAGCGTCGGCATCAGCTGGGTTGTCGGGATGCCGGTGGCGACGGCAGTCAGCAGGCTGACGATGATCAGCGCGAGGAACGCGTGAACCTTGAACTTCATGATCAGGGTGAGGAGTACGGCAATGGATGCGGCGGCGACGCCCAGCAGGGCGGGCGTCGACAGCACCCAGTTCAGGTCAAGATCGGTCATCAGTGAGCTATCTCTTTCTTCGGTTCGGTTGCGGATGCAGCGCCAGCAGCCATGCTGGCGGTCGTGCGGTTCAGATCAGTCGTGTTCAACTGGGCCAGGATGAGGCCGACGATGGCGTCGGGCGAGTTGGCGAGGTCGATGCGGGCACCGGCCTCGTCGGCAGCGAGGGGCTCGAGGGCCTCGAACTGGGAGTCCAGCAGGGTCGGCGGCATGTACTCGTGGTTGCGGTGCGTCAGTCGCTCGGCGATCAGTGCCTGGCTGCCGTAGAGCTCCATGAATACCAGGCTCGGCACGATGGCCCGCATGAGGTCGCGGTAGCTGCGCTTGAGGGCGGAGCAGGCGATGACGATCGGCTCACCCGCGGCGCCGTTATCGATGGGGGCGAGCGCGGCGGCGACGGTTTCGGCGACCCGGGCCAGCCAGGGCAGGCGGTCATCGTCGGTGAGCGGATGCCCCGATGCCATTTTCGCGCGGGCCGCGCGGCTGTGCAGGTCGTCGCCGTCGACAAAGCGCAGGCCGAGGGAATCGGCAAGCGCCTGACCGACGGTCGACTTGCCACAGCCCTGCACGCCCATCACGACGATCGGGGCAAGAGTGCTCGTGGGAACAGGGGTTTCATCAGTCATTGACGCTCCGCGATAGTCGGCCGTTGCTTCATTACATCGGATCATGGAGCGATTGCTCGCAATAAATCTGATTTCATTAAGCAACGCTACGCCTTATGTCTTATCTGTCAAGCTGAAGCCCGCCATCCGTTGACGGCAAGCGCTGTCCCCCGTCTGCGGGAGCATCCAGCCGGGCGAGCTACGCTTGACAGTGGTCTGGACAACCCGACCCGAAGGAGTAGACGTGTCAGAAACCCGCGCAGCACAGGCAAACATTGGCGTAGTGGGACTGGCGGTGATGGGCTCGAACCTCGCCCGTAACCTCGCCAGCCGGGAAGGCAACACGGTCGCCGTGTTCAACCGCTCCTTCTCCCGCACCGAACTGCTGACCACAGAGCACCCCGAGGCCGGCTTCATCGCCTCGGAGACCATCGAAGACTTCGTCGCCAGCCTGACCACCCCGCGCACCGCCATCATCATGGTGCAGGCCGGCAAGGGCACCGACGCCGTGATCAGCCAGCTGTCAGCGCTGTTTGAGCCGGGGGACATCATCGTCGATGGCGGCAACGCCGACTTCCAGGACACCATCCGTCGCGAGAAGGAGAACAGCGCCAAGGGCCTCAACTTCGTCGGCGCCGGAATCTCCGGCGGCGAAGAGGGCGCACTGAACGGCCCGAGCATCATGCCCGGCGGATCGGTGGAGGCGTACAAGACCCTCGGACCCATTCTCGAGTCGATCGCCGCGATCGTCGACGGCGTACCGTGCGTCACACACATCGGCACCGACGGCGCCGGCCACTTCGTGAAGATGATCCACAACGGCATCGAGTACGCCGACATGCAGCTCATCGCCGAGGCCTACGACCTGCTGCGCCGCGTCGGAGGCCACTCCCCCGCCGCGATTGCCGACATCTTCGCCGAGTGGAACACCGGCGAGCTCAACAGCTACCTCATCGAGATCACCGCCGAAATTCTGCGCCAGGTCGACCCGAAGACCGACAAGCCGTTCATCGACATCGTGCTCGACGAAGCCGGTTCGAAGGGCACCGGAGTCTGGACCGTGCAGAACTCGCTCGACCTCGGCGTTCCCGTCGGCGGCATCGCCGAAGCCGTCTTCGCTCGCGCCGTCTCGGCTCACCCCGAGCAGCGCGGCCCGGTGCGCGCGACGCTCAAGGCCCGCCCCGAGATCGCCATCGTCGGCGACACCTTCCAGGAAGACGTACGTCAGGCGCTCTACGCGTCGAAGATCGTCGCCTACGCCCAGGGCTTCGACGCCATCATCGCCGGCGCCGTCAAGTACGGCTGGAACATCGACAAGGGCGCCATCGCCACCATCTGGCGCGGCGGCTGCATCATTCGCGCACAGTTCCTGAACCGCATCGTCGACGCCTACAACAACGACCCGTCGATCCCGAGCCTGCTCGTGGACTCGTACTTCGCCGACGCCGTCGCCACGAGTGAGGCGGCCTGGCGCCGCGTCGTCTCGACCGCCGCACTCTCGGGCGTGCCGGTTCCCGGCTTCGGCTCGAGCCTGAGCTACTTCGACTCGCTCGCGAGCGAGCGCCTGCCCGCCGCCCTCGTGCAGGGCCAGCGCGACTACTTCGGCGCGCACACGTACCACCGCGTCGACATGCCCGGCACCTTCCACACGCTGTGGTCGGGCGACCGCAGCGAGATCGCCACCGAGGCGTCGACGCACTAGAACACCGCTCGGGCGGGCAGCGGATACCGGGCTCTGTCCCTGAAGGCAGGCCGCTGGCATCCGCTGACCGCGATCGCCTTGTGGCCCCGTGCCGAGTCTTCACGACTCGGGACGGGGCCTTTTGTGGTCTCGTGGGCAGGTGCTGGTGCCTCGTTGCGAGTCGGGGCAGCGGCGAAGGGCGCTGAAGACCATGCATGGAGCGGGTACCGAGGCCTTCTCACGTTCGTATGGCCGTGCGTGTCGCTACGCGCGACCAGTTACAGCACCCGTGCAGGTCGGGTGGATGCCCGTCACCTCTCGCTTTCGGCCCCTGCCAGCCCCTCAAGGGGCAATCTGTGACACCTCGTGCACGAAGTGTCACAAATACCCCGTAACGGCTCCCCCGGGAACCCCCCGAGAGTCAGCGCATCCGTTCAAGGGGCCGTTTGTGGCGTCTCGCTCACGAGAAGCCAGAAAACGCCCCTTGGCAGATACATATCCCTTGCGAGAAGCCAAAAAATGCCCCTTGAAGTCGATTCAAGGGGCATTTTTTGGCTTGTCGTGGGGCGGCGGACCCCCTCAAGGGGCCGTTTGTGGCGTCTCGCTCACGAGAAGCCAGAAAACGCCCCTTGCCGTGAGCACGGCTCCCTCAGAATGCCTGCGTGCTCGGCGGCGGCACGCGTTAGGGGCGGGCCGACAGCCTGAGACGGATGCCGCGCGCGGCGAGTCCGATGGCCAGCCACGCGGCGGCCGCCACGACCCCCGGCCAGGGCAGGTTCACGGCCAGCACGAGACACCCGATGAGCCCCACGACAGGCAACGCACGAGGCAACCACCGCTCGGCGACCGGCTGCCGCATCGCCGACAGGTGCGCGATGGCGTAGTAGACGAGCACGGTGCAGGCCGAGAAGCCGACCATCTGCGTCGGCCCGAGCAGCAGGATGCCCGCGATGGCGACCACCGCAACACTCGCCTCCGCAACAACGGGCGCGTGGGTGCGGGCCGAGATGCGGCCGAGCGGCCCGGGCAGGTCGCGCTCCCGCGCCATGGCCAGCCCGGTGCGGCTGAGCCCGGCGAGGATGCCCATGAGCGACCCGAGGCAGGCGACCGCCGCGACGACGCGCGCCACCACGGCCCAGGAGCCACCCGCCGCCGCATCGCCCCCAACTCCTCCGCCCGCTCCCCCGCCCGTCGCGGCGGCGTCAAGCAGGTCGGCGAGCGGGGAGACGGATGCCGCGAGCCGCTCCGGCCCGAGCACGGTCACGCACAGCAGGCCGATCGCGAAGTACAGCGCCAGCGTCACCCCGAGCGCCGTGAGGATCGCCCGCGGCAGGGTCTTCTGCGGGTCACGCACCTCTTCGCCGAGGGTGGCCATGCGGGCATACCCGGCGAAACAGAAGAACAGCAGGCCGGCGGCCTGCAGAATGGCGGGAGCGCCGGCATCCGTCATCGTGCCCGGATCGAGGGGCCCACGTGCGGCAGAACCCGAGAAGCCGACGACCGCGAGCAGCACGGCCAGTCCGCCGAGCACGACAAAAACGATGACGAAGCTGACCCACGCGGTGCTGCGGATTCCGGCCATGTTGACCGCGGCGAACACGACGACCGCGGCGACGGCAACGGCGCGCGCATAGTCGGGCCAGAGGTAGCTGCCCGCGATCAGCGCGATCGCCCCGGCGGAGGCGGTCTTACCGGCCATGAACATCCAGCCCGCGGTGAAGCCCCACCACGGCCCGAGGTAGCGGCGCCCGAACGCGTAAGCGCCGCCCGACACCGGGTGCGCCATGGCCAGCTGTGTCGAACTGAGCGCGTTGAGCGAGGCGATCACGGCAGCGATGACGAGGCCGATCAGCAGCCCGCTTCCGGCGACGGCGGCCGCAGGCGCCCAGACGTAGAACACACCGGCGCCGATCATGGCGGAGAGTCCGACGATGGTGGCCCGCCCGGTTCCCAGGTGGCGCTTCAGGGTGGGTGCAGGGGTGCTCATCGGATCAGCGTAGGTGGCGAAGGTAAACGGATGCCCCGGGGCGTTTCCCACCCGCGTCTGGAATACTGGGGCGAGAATATGACTATGTCGAATGAGCACCCCGAACTGTCCGGCTACGAACCCACCGGCCACGAGCGCCCGCTGCGCAGCAAACATCTGACCCGCGCGATGCGGGTCATCGTTGTGCTCGGGCTCGTGGCGCTCGTCGTTCCCGGCGTGCTGACGACCGTGCAGGTCGCCACGACCACCGCGACAAACGGATGCCTCGCCGCCGTCGCGCAGTTCTACCCCCAGTCGGTCGACTACGATGCCCGGTTCGAACTGGCCGGTGCGGGCGGGTTCGGCTGGCAGTGCTACGCGATCGACCAGAACGAGCGGGAGACCTTCGTGACCGCGCTCGGAATCATTCCGAGCGCTCCGAGACAGGTCAACCCGGGTACCCCGACCTAAATCGGAACACCCGGGCTGACGGGAAAGCTTCTGGCTATGCGGCGCCGTCGAACATCGAGGTGACGGATCCCTCGTCGAAGACCTCGTGGATCGCGCGCGCGAGCAGCGGTGCGATCGGCAGCACGGTCAGGGTCGGGAAGCGCTTCTCCGGCGGGATCGGCAGGGTGTCGGTGACGACGACGGCGCTGATCGCCGGGTTCTGCAGCATGTCCACGGCCGGGTCGCTGAACACGGCGTGGGTCGCGGCGACGACGACACCGATGGCGCCGGCCTCGCGCAGGGCCTCGGCCGCGAGGGCGATCGTGCGTCCGGTGTCGATCATGTCGTCCACCAGCAGGCAGACGCGGCCCTCGACCTGGCCGACGATCTCGTGCACGCTGACGCGGTTCGGCACGAGCGGGTCGCGGCGCTTGTGGATGATAGCCAGCGGCACGCCGAGACGGTCGCTCCAGATGTCGGCGACACGTACGCGGCCCATGTCGGGCGAGACGATGGTGAGGGTGGCGGGGTCGAGCTTCTCGCGGAAGTGCTCGAGCAGTACCGGCATCGCGAAGAGGTGGTCGACGGGACCGTCGAAGAAGCCCTGGATCTGCGCGGCGTGCAGGTCGATCGACATGATGCGGTCGGCGCCGGCGACCTTGAAGAGGTCGGCGACCAGGCGGGCGGAGATCGGCTCGCGGCCGCGGCCCTTCTTGTCCTGGCGGGCGTAGGGGTAGAACGGCGCCACGACGGTGATGCGCTTGGCGGAGGCGCGCTTGAGGGCGTCGACCATGATGAGCTGTTCCATCAGCCACTCGTTGATCGGGGCGGTGTGGGACTGGATGACGAAGGCATCCGAGCCGCGCACGCTCTCGTCGAAGCGGGCATACAGTTCGCCGTTGGCGAAGGTGCGGGCGTCGGTGTGCAGGAGCTCAGAGCCGAGTTCCGTGGCGATGTCGAGCGCGAGCTGCGGGTGCGCTCGCCCCGAGACCAGTACTAGTCGTTTGTCTCCGCTGGTTTTGATCTCCGACACCTATTCTCCACTCACCGTGCTGTTGTCACTCTCGGATGCGGCTGTGGCGGCATCCGTTCCGGGGCGGTGAGCCTCGACCCACCCGCCCATGTTGCGCTGCGGAGCCACGCTGATTGCGAGTTCTCCGGCCGCCACGTTCTTGCGCACGACGGTTCCGGCTCCGGTGTAGGCTCCGTCACCAATTGTAATCGGCGCCACGAAGACGTTGTGCGACCCGGTACGCACGTGGCTGCCGACGGTCGAGTGGTGCTTGGCTACCCCGTCGTAGTTGGCGAAGATCGTGCCGGCGCCGATGTTCGAGTGCTCCCCGACCGTGGCGTCGCCGACGTAGCTGAGGTGCGGCACCTTGCTGCCGGCGCCGATCTGCGCGTTCTTGGTCTCGACGAAGGCGCCGATCTTGCCGTCGTCACCGAGCACGGTTCCGGGCCGCAGGTACGAGAACGGGCCGACGGATGCCCCGGCGCCGATCACCGCGAGCGTCGCGTCGGTGCGCTTCACGATCGCGCCCGCACCGATCTCGCAGTCCCGCAGCGTGGTGTCGGGCCCGACGACGGCGCCGGTCCCGATGGTGGTCGCGCCCTCGATCTGGGTGCCGGGCAGCAGCGTCACGTCGGGCGCGAGGGCGGCCTTGAGGTCGATCCAGGTGGTGGCCGGGTCTTGCACGGTCACGCCGGCCAGCTGCCAGCCGCGCACGATGAGGGCGTTGAGCTTCTGTGCTGCCTCGCTGAGCTGGGCGCGGTCGTTGATTCCGGCGACCAGCCACGGGTCGTCGACCGGAACGGCGGTGACCTCGGAGCCGGCGCGGCGCAGCAGGCCGACGACGTCGGTGAGGTACTTCTCGCCCTGGGAGTTGTCGAGCGTCAGCTGCGCGAGCTGGTCGCGCAGCGCGGTCAGTGTGAAGAGGTAGACGCCGGCGTTGATCTCGTCGACGGCGAGTTCGGCATCCGTCGCATCTTTCTGCTCGACGATGTGGTCGAAGGCGCCGGCCGCCGAGCGGATGATGCGGCCGTAGCCGGTGGGGTCATCGGGGAATGCCGAGAGCACGGTTCCGGACGCGGCACTGCCGCGGTGCACGGTGAGGAACGCGGTGAGGGTTGCGGCGTCGAGCAGCGGCACGTCGCCGTTGATGACGAGCACATCGCCGTCCCAGTCGGCGGGCAAGGCCGCGACGGCCTGTTCGACCGCGCGGCCGGTGCCGGGAATCTCGTCCTGGTCGACGATGAGGCTCTCGGGCAGGTCCTCGGTGACGAGCGCGGCGAGGCGGTCACGTTCGTGGCGCACGACGGTCACGACGTGCGCGGCGTTCAGCGCGCGGGCGGTCGCGAAGACATGGCTAACGATCGGCACCCCGGCGAGCGGGTGCAGCAGCTTGGGCAGGGTGGACTTCATTCGGGTGCCCTGTCCGGCGGCGAGCACGATGATGGCGAGTCGGGAGTCTGTCACGTGGGGAGTCCTCTGCAGGTGTGAGCCGGGCATATGTGCGCCGGTCATGAACGCGTGGTCATCGTTGGGTGAGGGCTCCGCCACCAGGATTCGAACCTGGACCGAACAACTCCAAAGGTTGCCGTGCTGCCGTTACACTATGGCGGAACGTGTCGGCCGTATGGTCGACAACCCCTCAAGTCTGCCAGACGCGGGCGGCCCGGGCGGCCCGCGACCCGGTAAGCCGGGATAATGGGGGAATGCCTGGCCATGATGAAGTCGACCGAATCGTAGATTCGTGGCTCCGAGAACGCCCTGATCTGGACTTTTCTCCGCTACAGGTACTGTCGCGGGTCGCCAGGCTATCGAAACACCTCGACCGGGCGCGGCGCACCGCTTTCACCCGCTCCGAACTGCAATCGTGGGAATTCGACGTACTGTCGGCGCTGCGGCGCGCTGGCGCCCCCTACGAGCTGAGCCCGAAGGCGCTGCTGCTGCAGACCCTGGTCTCGAGCGGCACCATGACGAACCGCATCGACGGGCTCGTGGAGCGGGGCCTCGTCACGCGACGCACCGATCCCAACGATGGCCGGGGCATCCGTGTGAGCATGACAGCGGATGGCCTCAGCCGGGTCGACGCTGCCATCACCCGCCTCGTAGACGCCGAGGCAGAGCTTCTGGGAACGCTCACGCTGCCCGAGCAGGAGCACCTCGCCGACCTGCTGCGCAAGCTCAGCCTCGACTTCGACTGAAGCTCGCACGGTCTTTAGCCGAAGCGGCCGTTGACGTAGTCGGCGGTGCGGCTATCGATGGGGTCACTGAACATCAGGTCGGTCGGGCCGTGCTCGACGATACCGCCGGGGGTGCCCTGCGCGGCGAGGAAGAACGCACAGTTCTGGGAGACCCGCTGGGCCTGCTGCATGTTGTGCGTGACGATGACGATCGTCACCTCGTGCGCGAGTTCGAGCATGGTCTCCTCGATCACGCGGGTCGAGGTGGGGTCGAGTGCCGAACACGGCTCGTCCATCAGCAGCACCCGAGGCCGCACACTGAGTGATCTGGCGATGCAGAGGCGCTGCTGTTGGCCGCCCGAAAGCCCGCCACCGGGGTGCCTGAGGCGGTCACGCACCTCTTTCCAGAGCCCGGCCTTGGTGAGCGAGACCTCGACGAGTTCATCCTTGTCCGACCGGGAGATCCGGGTGCCCGTCAGTTTGAGGCCGGCGACGACATTGTCGTAGATCGACATCGCCGGAAACGGATTCGGCTTCTGAAAGACCATGCCGATCTCCTTACGCGCGTCGGTGAGGCGGCGGGAGGAATCGTAGATGTCGTGCCCGTCCAGGTGAACCTCGCCGGCCAGAGCGGCCGACGGAACCAGCTCGTGCATGCGGTTCAGGATGCGCAGGAACGTCGATTTGCCGCATCCCGACGGCCCGATGAGTGCGGTGACCTGCCCCGCTTCCATCGTGAGGGATACGCGGTCGAGTACCTTGTGGGTGCCGAACCAGGCCGATATCGACTGTGCGTCCAGGGTGGCGAGTGCGTTGCCGGTCGGCGCGGCCGGGGAGCCGAAGGTCGGGATGTCCAGGATGGTAGTCATCAGTGTCTTTCTCAGTGGGTATCTCAGGTATAGAACGTCTGGTCAGAGCAGGTTAGGGAGCATGCCGATGGCTGAGTCGGCCGTGGCCGCACCGAGCGCCAGCAGCGTGGGCACGCCGACAATCCAGGCCTGAGCGCCACCCCAGGTGCGCAGCAGCCAGCGCACGGCGATGGAGGCGAGCACCAGCCATTGCAGCCAGAACAGGGTCGGCAGCCCGCTGTCGGAATCCGGTTGCATGGCCAGTTCGGCCGGAGCGAGCACCGCGCTGGTGAAGACGCGTGACGGGGTCTCCCGAACCTCGCCGGTCAGGGTCGCGTCGATGTGCAGAGCACCGGTCGGCGCGAGAGCCGGGCCGTCCCCGGTCACGAGCTCGAGGCGGCCCTGCCCGCCATCGAGCGGGGTCGGCAGCAGATCACCGGCACGACGGACGCCGAACACCTCAAAGGTGCTGACCCCCTGCCCGGTGGTCACCGTGATGGCGTCCCCCGGCTGCAGCCGACCGAGGGCACGAAAGGTTCCGCCGTAGGCGGCCTGGCGCCCGAAAATCACGCTCGTGCCTTGTTGTCCGGGCAAGACCGTGTCTCGACGGTGCCCCGGGCCGAGCCGAAGGTCGTCACCGGTTGTGCCCTCGACTACCACCTCGCTGATTCCCAGGCTGGGAACCTCGAGCAGGGCGATCGGGGTTCCGGCCGCGGTCGGCTTGGAGTCGCCGTCGAGCTGTCCGAGGGGCACGATCGCCTGGGCCAGATTGGTGCGCAGCTCCTGATAGAGCTGGCTCTGGCTTCGCGACTGTTGCAGGGCGCCAAGCACGACAACATGGCCGACGAAGCCCAGCAACAGTGCCGACAGCAGCAGCCAGACCACGCCGCTCCACCAGCGCAGCTCGTTCGGAGCGACCGGGGTGGGGGGTTTTCGTTTGCGAGCAGGCGGGCGGCTCAGCCATCGAGGCACCCGTACGGCGCTGTGTCCCCCGCGATCACCCGTACGTGCCGCACCCTTCTGAGGGGTGACCGCGGCATCCGTTTCCCCGACGGTCATGCCTGCAGCCCGTCGAGACTGCGGCGGGTTCCCCAGGCGGTGAACCACCAGCCGCGAAAACCGCCGATCAGAAAGACACCGATCATGCCGAGCGCGCCGACGCCCAGAGCAATCCACCAGAGCTGTCCGGTCGAAGCCAGCGAGCCGCCGGACGCACCGGCCGTACCGACCACGATCACTGTGGCGTTGGTGACCACGCCCGAGGTCAGGCCGGTCGCCTCGATGGTGTGCGTGCCGGTGCGCAGGTCAGCCGGAAGTGTGAAGGTCGCGGTGAAGGCTCCGGCGGCGTCGGCCGTGGCGCTGCCCAGCACGACGGGTTCGGAGTAGAGCACCACGCGAATCTCCTCGCCGGCCGTGTACCCGCCCGCGGACACCGTGATGGTGCCACCCGGCGCCACCCGATTCGTGTCGAGGGTCAAAGCCACGGCGTCTTCGGTCGGGCTCGCGTTCACGGGCCGGACCACTGCCGCGTCGATGCCGGTTTCCGTGGCAACATCCGTGCTCGTTGCCGGCGATTGCTGTCCGGTTCCTGTGGTCGTCAGCGAACCGTCTGACAGCGCGGCGGCGGTCGCGGCGGGGCTGGAGGTGGACGTAGCGCTGGCAGAGGGTGTGGGAGCAGCGGTGATCTCGACGGTCACCGAGATCGGCCGCGAGGAGGGTGTCGCCGAGGATACCGCTGTGCCGGCGGTAGCTGATACGGCCGCAGGCACGAGCACGAGGGCCAGCGCGAGCACGGCGGCCGAGCCGACGAGGATCCGCAGTGGTCGCTTCATGCGACCGGCACCTGGCCGGGTGCCGGAGCGAGTATGCCCGGTGTCGTGCGCGCGTCCAGGGCGTTCTGCGCCTCCCGGCGCCCCTCGGCCTTGGCTTGGTCTGCAGCTTCGTCGAGGGCGTCGAAGAACCGTTCCCGGGTCACCCGCACATAGCGAACAACGAGAATAATTGCCGTGGTCACCAGGGCGATAATGAGCAGTAAAGTCCACGGGATGGCCCCGGCCATGCTGGACGAGGTCGAACTGGTCAGCTGCAGGCCGGCGTTTTGGGGCGTTTCCCCGCCTGTCGGTGCCGGGCTGAGCTCGACGTCGGCCCAGACAGCGAACAGCGGAGGCAGGTTCGCGAGCTCGGCCGTCACGTGCACCGACTGGCCCGGCAGCACCGTGGTCAGCGCGGTGGGCGTCAGGGTTCCGAGGCCCAGGCCGAAGGGGCCCGTCACGGTGGCGGTCTGTTCCACGTCGACCCGGAGGTTGCCGGTGTTCTTCACGGCATAGTCGAGGTGCAGCGTTCCGCCGGCAAAGGGATTCCAGGGCGAATCGAAACGGGTGACCAATCCGGCCGTCTCAACCGACACAATCGGTGCGCCGCTCACGTTGAGAATGAGCCGGGCCCCGACGCGCTGGTCAAGGCTGACGGCCTGGCCGCTGGTATTCTCACCTGCCTTGGTCACCGAGGCCACGATGCCGGCCGAGTGGTCGCCCGGGGTCGCGTCGGTCGGCACGGTCACCCGAAAGGGAACCACGGCCTGGGTGCCAGGCTCCAGGAAAATTTCGGATGTGTCGAGGGCGATCCAGTCGCCAACGTCGGTGGCCGGCTGGTCGGCTGGCAGCAGGCTGTAGCCACCCGTTTCGAAGTCATTGACGGCATCGGTGGCGTAAATGGCGAAGGTGGCGCTGACCAGGCCGGAGTTGGAGACCGAGACGTAGTCACGAATTTCGGTGCCGGGATTGATCTGGTATCCAAAGTTCGCGCGGTCGTCGGGTCCCTCAGCGGATGCGGGATGCACGCTCCACTCGGCGCTCACGTCCTCGGTAACGCTGCGCGCGGTCGCACTGAAATTGGCGACACTGGGCAGGAGCGGAGCAACGGCCAGTGTGACGGTGGCAAGAAGAGCGAGCGGTGACGACAGGATGAACATGGCCTCTTCAACGATCTGGATTCGCGATCAGGATTACAGGGATAGGGGTGTGGAGCCGAGACCGGGCGGTGCCGCCCGATCTCGGCCCAGGAACTGCTGACGCGGCCGCTGACTAGATGAGCGTCAAGGTGAGCGTCGTGGCGTAGCTGCCAGCGGCGGTGTTCGCGGGAGCCTCAAAGTTGAGGGTCGCGCCCGTCGTCGTGGTGATCTTGCCGTCAACGACGGATCCGATCGCGAGCGGGCTCGGCGATGTGAGACCGGCCGTGACCGCGGAGACCGCGGCGCCAGCAACACCGGCGTTGTCGAATCCGACAACGGCCGGAACCCAGCCAAGCGCCTTGCCGTCGATGGTCTTCGTGGCATCCGTCGTATTGACGAAGTCGCCGACGGAACCCGTGAGACTCCACGCAACGGTTCCGAGCTGGCGGGTATCGGTGACAACGGTCGAGCCGAGGCTGCCCGACGCCTTGAGCGTGTTTGAGACCGTGTCGACCGCGGCGGTCGACAGGGTGATGGCGCTGGCCACACCCTGCAGGCTGAGGGCACCGCTCCCGGTGGGCACGACGACCGAGATGGTCGTGGATCCGGAGGTCTCACCGATGTTGACGGTGAAGGCGCCCGACGTCGAACCACTGAGTGTTTCCGAACCAGAAACGAAACGGCTCGTGAACGTGTAGGCACCGTCTGAGAGCACGGGGGTCGTCAGGGTGGCAACACCGTTGGTCACGGCTGCCGAACCGATGACGGTTCCGGTGCCATCGAGGAACTCGATGTCACCGACCGCTTCGATGGCGACCGCGGAAGACTCATCCTTGACCGTGCTCGTCAGGGTGACCGTCGAGTCGTCGTTGGAGACGGCCGCGAGCGACAGGGTCGACGCCTCGGCGACCACGGGGGTGTAGACCGACCACGTGGTGGAGTCGGCGGACAGGGTCATCGGAATGCTGAAGTACTTGTCGTTCGCGTAGTCAACATTGGTCGACAGCGAGAAGCAGTAGTAGCGCAGTTCGAAGGCGCCGGGATTGACCACGCCGACGGTCGGCCAGGCACGCACGCTGACGAACGGGTTGTTGGTCGGGATGCTGAAGCTCTGGTCGGCGAAGATGGGGCTGCCATCGAGGCCGGTCGATCCGTACAGAGTCGTGCTGGTCTTACGCGCGGTCGCGATCGGCCCCTTGGTGACGCCGTCCTGGAAGATGAAGGTTCCGCTCTGCCCGCGGTAGCCGACCGGGCAACCGGTGGTCGCGCTGTGGCTGTAGAGCATGGTTCCGAACTCGGTGTTGTGCGAGCCGTCAACCTTTCCGGTGGTCGGAGTGATGCTGAAGCTACCCAGGTCGTTGGCATCGCCGGCAGCAGCGGATGCGGACTGGACGGCCGAGAAGCTGCCCAGGATGACGGCACCCATAACGGTAACCGCGGCGATCTTGCGAGAGAAGTTTTTCATGCGAGTGTGGCTTCCTTCTTCAGTAATCGTGATTACAGGGTGTAGGGGGACTTGTACGTCGTGGTGTTGCCGCAGAGCGAGCCAGCGGAGCCGAACCCGTACTGCTTGATCAATGCGGTGTTGGAACAGATCGTCGAGCTGGTGCCGGCGAAAGTCGCCTGCAGCAGCAGGTCGGCAGCGCTGGTTCCGGAAAGACGTGACGTAGCGACGACGTTGTACACGTTGCGGCTGATCGGGAAGGCCGAGTTCAACTCGACGACGCCGCCGTTGTTGATGACGGGCTTCGCGCCGCCGATCGACCCGAGTGCGACCTGATAGCGACGCTCGGCAACGGTGGTCGGCAGGGTGTTGTGGTTGCCCTGGGCGAGGTACTGAGCGATGGAGAACGGCACGATGTCGCCGATGCCCGTGACCTGCGCGCCGCTGTGCTCTTGCACGGTGTTACCGATGTCGGTGGCACAGCCAACGACGTTGTCCTCGGTCAGGCCGAGGGTCGAGAGCCAGAACGAACGCGTTCCGGATCCGGTCTGGGGCAGCAGAGCACGAATCGGCACCGAGGTGAAGTCGGCGTCGCTGTACTCGGTGACCGTGCAGCGGTAGATGTTGCGCAGCGTGAACGGAGCCGGGCTCACGGAGTCCTGCGAGGACGAGCCGACCGGGATGTCGCGGGGAAAGTCGCCACCGGCGTTGACGGCGTATGTAACGGCATCCTTGGCGAAGGGGATGTAGGTCAGGTCGGTGCCCGAACCCTTCGGCCCGCTCGAGCTGCGGGCGAAGTCCAGCTGGCCTGTGATGTCGACGCCGTTCCACACCTTGATGCCGGTGCTGTTGATCGAGGCGCTGAGTGCCTTGACGCCGTTACCCGAACCGTTGGGGCGCACGAACGACGGGCCGCCGGCCTTGGTCTGGATCGTCTCTGTGCCGACGGCGTCGTAGTTTCCGATGGCGGTGACCGCGGTGGCGAGGCCGCCCACGAGGTCCTGCGTCGTGTCGGAACCGGTGCCGGAGAGCTGGGCATAGGTGCCGGCGGCCGGGTCGGCGAAGGCGGGGATCGTGCCGAAAGCCACGCCCACGAGCGCAAGCCCGGCGATGAGGCCGAGACGACGCTGGTTCTTCTTCTGCATGCTGTTACCAATCTGTGTTGATAGTGTGCCCGTGTAGTGCAGTCCGAGAGGACGTGCCCCCCTCAATGCTTCGAATCCTTGAGGGGGGTTTCTTCGTCTCTACCGGGGCTGGAACGGCAGAGACGAAAATCTAGAGGGGAAGAAGCCGTCGGCCTCTCAGCAAGGTGGGCGCGAACACCGCTCCACTGAGGCCGAGGCCCAGCGAGAGGGCGAGGGCGGTCTTGCCTACACCGGCGGCGTTGACGAGTTCGGGGGTGCGGTCGGTAGCGGCCGCGGGCAGCGCCGACGTGTCCACTCCGGTGACGGCGGTGTCAGCGACCGGAAGGACCGCCGCAGCTGCGGTCTCACCGGCGACGTACTCATCCTGCGCCGGACCGATCGATGTGGTCGTTGCTGCCACGGTGTCGGGCAATGGCACCGCCGCGGGAGAGGTGACCACCGGGTTGACGAAGGCACGGATAGCCGCCGCGGCGGCCTGGGACTGGGCGACCAGCTCGTCGCTCAGGGGCGCATAACCGAGCGGCAGTTCACCTCGCTGGGTGCCGACAATCTGGCCGGCCGTTGTTACCTGTTCGATCATGGCCGCATAGTCATCCCGCGCGTCGGCGTCACTGGCGGTGAGGTTGACGGCCAGGTAGGTCAGCATGGTGAGCGGATATCCGCCGGTCGTCACGAGTGACGGGTCGACCTGGCGCACGGTCGCGGATTCCGCACTGCTGAGCGCACCGAGCGCGCTCTGCATGGTCTTGTTCGTGGGCAGCACCGCCTCGTCACTGTTAGCGCGTACCAACCCTGCGTTGCTCAGGCCGTAGCGCGCGGAGGAGGACGAATCAGTTACCGCGATCATGAACTTTTTTCCGGGAATCTGGGTCCCTCCGCTGATCCAGTCGCCCAGCTCACCCGCCGCGTTGATGCGAGTCGCGTCCCAGACCGTCTTGGAGTGGGAATCGCCGCGAAAGGTGTCGCGGGCCGCCGCCAACATGGACTCCGCATAGGGCGCATACTGCAGCGAGTCGAACCGGTATTTCTCGGTGGTGAGTTCGATGGGAACCAGACTCTCGTCGGCCTTCATGAAGGTCTGAAGCGGCGCATCCGTCAGGCTGAAACCGGCGCCGGCAATGTTCGTCAGTCCGACCTGGCGCATCGTGATCGCGCCGGTCGAGTCGAGCAGGTAGTTCCCCTGGTCGGGGTCGGCCACATCGGTTACGAAAACCGGTACCTGGGCGGCGGGGTGGCCGGCGGGCAGGTAGAAGGGGTTGACGGTCATTCCGGCCTCATCCGCCTCACCGTTGAGCCAGGCGTTGGCCTCGTCATCGGCCAGGATCCAGCGCCAAACCTGTTTGATGGCGTCGGCGCCCGATGGGCCGGGAAGCGAGATCGACGGGTTCATGGTGAACTCGCGCCAGTTGTCCGGGTTGAGCCGTTGAAACTCAGGATCCTGATTGAGGTACTTGTAGCTGCGGTTGACCGAGTTCAGGTGGGCAAAGTTTTTATCCGGGTCCGAGGAATTACTCGGTACGGCAAAGCTGTAGGACTGGGTCAGCAGCTTGGCCATGAGACGCGGCGAGACGATCAGCTCCTCCTGCCGGCCATTCGCGAACTCGGCGGCGAAGGCGATCACGGGTGCCGTCACGGCCACGGGGGCGTAGCTGAAATCAGTTGCGGCCAACAGTGCTTTGTCACTCTCATACTCCGCTTCGGCGTCGCTGAGTGGCCAGGAGAGAAAACCAGCGTCGGCCTGTCCCTGCAAGAGCTGCGCTCTGGCCAGGGCGTCCGGGTTGCTGGAGAAGCTGAAGGCGGCGTCCTGCTCCTGGCAGAGGCTCGACTGCCATGAACTCATCGCACCCACCATCAGTTGGGAGCCGATTGTGCGGCGTTCGGAGCCGCCGACGGCGCAGGTTTGGCCGGTCGGGTCGAAGTCCAGGGGAATGTTGATGCGGTTCGCCCAGTAGTCGCACTGGGGATTGACGGGGCTGCCGGCCTGGATGGAGTTGGCTCGGCCGTAGACGTAGGGTTCGTTGGTCTTGCCGTCGATCAGGCCGCTGCAGCCCGTGTTCGTGCCGTTCTCGGTCGGTCCGCTGTAGGAGGTTCCGCGAGGTACCAGTACCAGCCAGCAGCGCGCGTGGCCTTCGGAGCCGCAGCCGAGCTGGGGTGCCTGGTCGGAGGACTGCGTCTCGAACAGAAAAGAGCCGGTGCCGTCCGAGTTGATGCGAGCACCCTGTACCTCGTTGGTGGTGGACGGGTTGAAGTAGTTCAGGAGCGGATAGGTGAGTTCTTTGCCGCCCACGCCGCCGAACTCCTGCTTTGCGGTCACCGTGACGCCCTGCACGGTGCGAAAGGGATTATCGATCGCGCTGCCGACGTAGGGGTCGACATCCGCCGTCGCCAGACGCGGCACGACATCGCCGTAAACGGTGTCGCCCAGCCCGTTGTTCGCAGCGTATCGACCACCCCATTGACAGGTCTCGGCGAAGTCGGCCGCCAGCGGGTCTTCACCCCAGCACTGCATGGCCTGCACGAAGTTCTGGGCGGTGGACCAATACATGCCGCCGCTGTCCGTGGCCTCGAGCGTGCCGGCAAAGCCCGCCACGTCGACAATCAGGGCCTGGTCGGAGAGGTTCGTCGTCTGCGACACGGTGACCGAGATGTCGTCGAATTCGGAGTAGTGCACACCGGTGCTGTCGCGCGGTGGCTGGAACGCCACCGCCGTGCTCGCATCCTCGACCCAGTCAACCGTCAGCGGAATCGCCGAGGTGCTGGCGTGGGCGCCCAGAAGCGCGCTCGGATCAATCAGCAACAGGCCACCAGCGGATGCCACTGCCAGCGCGAAACAGGTCGCCCGAAGCCCGATGACGGCGCGGTCGGCACGGCCGTTTCTGGCAGGCGCAGTGGCGGCGCGGTGACGCCTCGAAAGATGCATAGCGCTCACGTTAGGAACCGTCCGTAACCGGGGAATCAGAGGATCGTGGTCTACCCCGCAACGAGAGGTGAATTCTTGGCATTCTGGAGCGGACCCGGCCGCGCCTGAGCCCACGCCGGGGCCCACGCACGCCGACCAGCCGCCGTGAGCGGGAGATGAAGGGCGGCGCCAGAATCATCACCAGTGCCAGCGTTGAAGCCAGAACGGTCGCGATCCCCGACAGGGTCACGGCGGGGTTCGCCGCGAGCTGCACGGGAATTCCGGCGACGACGGTGGCGGCCACGGTGGACTCACCCGCGATCGCGTCGAGTCCCCCCGAAGCCGCGCCGGACGCATCTGCTGTCGACGTCGCCCCCGCCGTGCCTGCCGTGGTGCCGTCGGCCTGCGTAGCGCCAGTCGCCGTCGCGGCCGCGGCTGCGGCACCACCGGGGCCGCTGACGGCCGTTGCGGTGTCCTTGGATCCGCCGGTTCCCGTGGCGCACTGCGCGGGGCCGATTTTGTCACAGGCCTGAGGCTGGGGGGCCGTCGCTGCGAGCTTGTTGCTGCCATCTGGTGAGAATGTGGGGTTGTTGCACTGGGCGATGTCTTTGTTGGTCGGGTCACCGCCCGGAATCTTCTTGACCTGGTTCAGCCCGGCCTGCACGAGGTTGATGGGCAGCGGAGAGTAACCGAGTACCTCGGCCTGCTGCTGCCCCTCACAGAGAAAGTAGTTCGTGAAGTCGGCCAGGGTCAGGCCCTTGTCTTCGGTGAACCCGTACTCCAAAGCTGTCGGCACGATCATGTAGCTATAAGAGGACAGGGGGTACGAGCGCGCGTCGGCGTTTCGGTAGACCCCGTCGAGTTGCTGCGTGAGGTAGTCCGGGGAGGCGGCGTCTTCGTTGATGGTCGCACCCATCAGGGCAACCGCCACATTGGATGCCGTCGGCTCGTTGTAGAAGCCGGCCGAGTTGAGAATTTTCGCAACCGGAAACCGGGCGTTGAGGGCATACGAGTACTCGACGTAGGTAATCGACCCCTGGGCGTGAGTTTGGGCGACATAGGCGGCGACGCTGTTGGAACCCGACCGGGCGATGAAGGGAGACCCGGTAGCGACCGGATAGTTGGAGGTGATGCCGCAGTTCGACTTGCCGAGCTTGGCACAGTAGGCCTGCCAGGTTGCGGCGTGCTCGGTGAACATCCACGAGGTGAACTGGGCCGTCGTACCCGAACCATCGGACCGCACGACGGGGATGATCGGCACGGCGGGCAGGGCGAGACTGGGGTTATCGGCGGCAACTGCCGCGTCATCCCAACGCAGAATGTCTCCCGTGAAGATGCGGGCCAGGACCTCACCCGACAGGCGCAGGTTGGTCACCTTCTTGCCGCCGATCACCAGGTTGTACATCAAGGCGGTACCACCGGCGACAATCGGCATGTAGGCAAACTTGCGGGCGGGACGCGGATCGACGATGTCGCTGTTGGTCAGAGCGTAGGGAATCTCCGACACGGCAAAGTCCTTGCCGCCGTTCTGCTGCCCGAACTGCTGCCGTCCTGCCGACGACCCCGAGTCGTCATAGGTGACCTTCCACTTGTAGTTGTCCCAGACGTTTCGAACCCATTGCTGCAGCGCGTTGGCAGACCAACTCGAGCCGACTCCGGCAATCGGATAGTGCGCGGCACCAATGGCCTCTGCCGAAGGCACCGGGGCACCGGCCAGTCCACCCAGGACCGCCGCGGCGACCACCATGCCGATAATTCGGCGGCGCCAGCCACCTGATCTGCGGGGTCGCATCATGACCGGTCGCCTTTCGCACGAGGCTCACTGGAACGCCGAGTCTGCCCGTCGGCGCGCAGTGCCCGCGACGCACGATGCGCGCTGACGTCACGGGCGAGGTAGCGGTAGTTGAGCGCGCGCGAGCTCGCGGTGATGCGGCGGAAGTGGCGCGGCGTCAGCTGGCCAGGGCCGCGCCCGCCGATCACCCGCGCGAGCCAGAACAGCACGAGCACCACGAGCATCAGCACGGCCGCACTTCCAAACCCGCGGGCGATCATGCCGGGTTCGGGGGACTTGACGAAGGCGAAAGTCGCCAGGGGCAGGGAGACCATGGGCCCGGAAAACGGGTTCAGGTTGAGAAAAGTGGTGAGCCCGGCAGTGAGCAGCACCGGAGAGGTCTCGCCGATGCCTCGGGCGGTTCCGAGCACCACCGCGGTGGTGAGTCCCGAGCGGGCTGTGGGAAGCGTGACGGTCCACACGGTTCGCCAGCGGCTTGACCCCAGCGCGAACGCAGCTTCCTTGAGATTGCCCGGTACGAGGCGCAACACGACATCGGCGGAGCGGATGATGATCGGCAGCATCATCACCGTGACGGCGCAGGATGCCGCAAATCCGGACCGCTCGATCCCGAGGCCCAGGATGACGGTGGCGTATATGAAGAGCCCGGCCACAATCGAGGGCAGGGCGGTCATGGCCTCGACAACCGTTCGCACCACAGCGGCGTAGCGCCCCGGAAATTCACTGAGGAAGACCGCGGTCATGATGCCGAGCGGAACGCTGATCGCCAGGGCGATCGAGATCATGATCAGGGTGCCGGCCATACCGTGCAGCACACCGCCGGCCGTCAGCGGGTCGAGGGGCCCCGCGTTGCTCATGTCCTGGGTAAAAAAGTTCGCGTGGGCTAGGGCTTCCCAGCCGCGACCAAACGTGAACGTCACAACGGCCGCCAGTGCGAGCAACATGACGAAACTAAGGGAGTGCACGAGGGTCGTGATCAGCTTGTCGACGACCACCGGCACGGATTCGGTCAGCCCAATGAGAACCGCATAAAAGAGCATGAACAGGGCGTGTGCGACCAGGATGAAGGCCAGCATGCCCTGGAAGGCGAAGAGCTGGTTCTGCAGCCAGCTGGCCAGCGCCACCGCGGCCAGCAGCGAACCCGCCAGCGCAAAGACATCGTTGCGGCGCAGG
This sequence comes from Cryobacterium frigoriphilum, assembly GCF_004403305.1. Taxonomy (GTDB): domain Bacteria; phylum Actinomycetota; class Actinomycetes; order Actinomycetales; family Microbacteriaceae; genus Cryobacterium; species Cryobacterium frigoriphilum. The sequence continues at coordinate 61,612 of NZ_SOHE01000021.1, forward strand.
CCACCGGTGGCACGGCGGGGCTCGGCAATCAGCAACTCCGAATTCACCGGAACTCGGGTCGGAGAAACGACGTTCAGCAGGGTCGTGGGGATGGGGGGCATTAGTCGCTCGACGCTCCGGATCGGGATTTGGAAATGATGATCGATGCCCCGAAGTTGACGAACAGGGTCATCACGAACAGGGCGAGGCCAGCCGCCATGAGGGCCGAGATCTCGAACGGCGACGCCTCGTTGTACCGCAGGGCGATCAGGGCCGAGATCGAGTTCGACCCCTTCTCGAGGATGTGCGGTTGCACCGCGAAAACGGGGCTGATAATCAGGTACACGGCAATGGTCTCGCCGAGGGCCCGGCCGAGGCCGAGCATGGTGCCGCCGATCATGCCGCCTCGGCCGAAAGGCAGCACCACGCTGCGAATCATTCCCCACTTGGTGGCGCCGAGCGCGAGAGCTGCCTCGCGCTCGCCGATCGGCGCCTGCGTGAAGACCTCGCGCATGATCGAGGTGGCGATCGGGGCCACCATGAGCGCCACGACGATAGCGGCGATGAAGGTGGATGCCGTGAACACGGTGGGGCTGGCCAGCGGATCGTTCGGATCGAACCCGGTCACCGCGAAGACGGGAATCCAACCACAGTACGTGGAGATCCACTGGGACACACCGAGGATATTCGGCTCGAGCAGGAACATTCCCCAGAGGCCATATACGACGCTGGGCACCGCGGCCATGAGGTCGACGATGCTGGTCAACACCTGGCGGATGGCGAGGGGCGCGTATTCGCTGATGTACAGGGCCGTGGCCACGGCCAGGGGAACCGCGAGCACAATAGCGGTGACGGCGATCAGGATCGTTCCGGCGAGAACGGCTGCGATGCCGAAGTTGCCAGAGTTCGGGTCCCAGGCCTCGGTGGTGAAGAAGTTGAAGCCGGCGACCGACAGCGCCTGGTTACCCTGAATGAGCAGGAACAGCCCGACCAGGCTCATGATCGTGAGCACCAGTGTGCCGGCGCCGCGGGAGATCCCCTCGAAGATCCGGTCCTGGGTGCTGGCCCGCGTGGTCAAGCGGCGCCGGCCGGAGTCCGGCGTATCCGCCTGATCGATAACGGAGTCCGTCAGAATCAGTTCGAGGATCTCCGTGGCCAGCAGGTCTGTCGGTACGGCAACCACCGGAATCAGACGAGTCTCCTCGATGTCATCGGGGTTCCCCTGCCCCCCGGGGGGACGCGTTTTGTCGTTCATCGCAGCGCGACGCGCGGTGCGGTCGCCTGCCACTCCACGTACTGGCGCGCACCCTCGGCGATCTGGGCCAGCGGGAGGCTCGCGAGCGATAGGTCAACCGCGTGCCGGCGCTCACGCTCGGCCACGTACCACCGGGCACAGACGACCTCGGGAATCTGGTCGACCTCGACGTACCAGCCGTAGGCACCACGCCGGTCGTCACTGACCAGCGTGACGTTTCCCCGAGTGGCGACCGCCTCGGCCGCTCGCACGGCCGACGCCCGGGCACTGGCGAAGTCAGCGTAGATGTCAGCGCTGCGGGCCAACTCACGGTTGTTGGCCGAGAGCAGCTGCCAGATCACCGATCGGCTTTCGTCCGCTGGCGGCCGTTCTGCGCGAGCACCCGCCGGGGTATTGCGATCGATGACGCGTCGCCGGTGCTCGTGCCAGGGCAGCAGTTTCGCACTCACGGGGCTGGAAAAGCGCGTGAAAGTAATCCGTGGAACGCCCATTGCTGTGGTGCAACTCTCTAGAGACGGCCCGCGTTGTACTGGCACAGCAGAAAAACTATTGAGCGACGATGAATCCCACCGTGCCGGAGCATGAACTAATACACAGCGTTGTCTGAACGGCGCGTGTACGCCAGGACACAGCGAGGTGACCACCCAGATTGGGGTGACACCAGCGTTCTACGGCCGGTTCGACCGCGCCGTTACGGGCCGGTGCACCGCCTCTAGCGGCGCAGAGCCTTACGGGCCAGCGAGTTGCCGAGGAACTGCACGAGCTGCACGAGGATGATGATCAGCAGTACCGCGGCCCACGTCACGACGGGCTCATACTGCCGGTAGCCGTACTGCAGAGCGAAGTTTCCGAGGCCGCCGCCGCCGACGAAGCCGGCGACCGCCGACATGTCCACGAGGGCGACGAAGATGAACGTGAAGCCGAGAATCAACGGGCCGAGCGCCTCGGGCAACAGCACCGTGAAGATGATGCGCACCGGCCCGGCGCCCACGCTGCGGGCGGCGTCGATCACCCCGGGCGTGACGGTCAGCAGGTTCTGCTCGACGATGCGGGCCATTGCGAACGAGGCGGCGAGCGAAATCGTGAAGATGATGGCGTCGTTGCCGATGCCGCTGCCGGTGACGGCGCGGGCGAGCGGCTGGGCTGCGGCGAGGAAGATGATGAACGGGATCGGCCGGATCACGTTCACGAGCACGTTGAGCACGACGAAGACGGGCTTGTTGTCGAGGATGCTGCCGCCGCGGGTCAGGTACAGCCCGAGCCCCACGATGAGGCCGCCGATTCCGCCGAAGAAGAGGGTCGCCGCGACGATGTAGAGCGTCTCGCCCGTCGCGGTCCACAGTTCGGGCAGCAGGTTGATGAGCGCATCCATCAGCGCACCTCCGTGACGGTCGTGAGCAGACGTACCCGCTCGAGCGCGGCATCCACTCGGTCGTCGTCGGCGTGCAACGCGAGCGTGAGGTGACCGAACGGACGCCCCTGAATTTCATTGACGCCACCGTAGATCACCTGGAACGGAACACCCGCTCGCACGAATTCTCCGAAGACCTCTGACTGGTCGACCTCGGTGTCGCGAAACGACAGGGTCACGATGCGCCCGGTGTGCCGTTCGCGCAGCACCTCGAGCTCCGGTGCCGAGGGCACGCCCTTCACAACGGTCGACACGAAGCGAGCGGATGCCGGGTGCTGCGGGTTCGAGAACACGTCGAACACGGGTCCGCGCTCGATGACCTTGCCCTGGTCCATGACCGCAACCTTCGTCGCGATGGTCTGAATGACGTCCATTTCGTGCGTGATCACGATGATCGTGATGCCGAGCTCGGCGTTGACCCGCTTCAGGAGCGCGAGCACCTCGTGCGTCGTCTCGGGGTCGAGCGCGCTCGTGGCCTCGTCGGCGAGCAGGATGCTCGGGGAGGTCGCGAGCGCCCTCGCGATGCCGACACGCTGCTTCTGCCCGCCCGAGAGCTGGTCGGGATAGGACTTCGCCTTGTCGGTCAGGCCGACGAAGCTGAGCAGCTCGGCGACCCTGGCGGCGCGGTCCTGCTTCGGAAAGCCCGCGACCTCGAGCGGGTAGGCCACGTTGCCGGCGACGGTACGCGAGCCGAGCAGGTTGAACTGCTGAAAGATCATGCCGATGCCGAGCCGAATCTTGCGCAGCTCGCGCTCGGGCAGGGTCGCGATATCGCGCCCGTTGATATGGATTTCGCCGCCGGTGGAGCGTTCGAGGGCGTTGACGAGCCGCACCAGGGTGCTCTTGCCGGCGCCGGAATAGCCGATGATGCCGTAAATGTCGCCGGCCTCGACGTCGAGGCTCACCGAGTCGATGGCCGTGACGGTGGCGCCACCCTTCGTGCTGCTCGGGTAGCTCTTACTGACGTTCCGCAGCGACACAACGCTCATACGGACTCCTGTTCTGCTGTTCGTGGTGCTGACTTCAAGTCACGCGAGTGAGCAGTTCTTGCGCTTCCCGGCTCGGGAGGCGCCACAACTGCTCACTCGCGAAACGGTACGCGTGGTGCGGGTGGTGCGTGAGCTACTTGGCGGCTTCGACGTCGGCGGTCACGCCGGCCAGGGACTCTTCGAGCTCGGCGGTCGTCGCGACGAGCGGCACCGCGGTGTCGCCGGAGACGGCCATGAGGCCATCCTGAACGTCCTGGTTGGTCTGGAAGATCTCGATGAGCTTGAGGAAGGTCTCGTTGTCCTTGTCTTCGGCGCGCGAGGCGAAGACGTTGATGTACGCGAAGGCATCCGCGTCGGTCGGGTCATCGGCGGCGAGAGCGCCCTCGAAGGTGAGGCCGGCCTTCTCGACGAAGTCGTTGTTGATGACGGCCGCGGCGACATCGGCGAGCGACGCGGCGGTGAGAGAGGCTTCCAGGGCTGTGACGGTCACCTTGGAGTTCTCCTCGTCGATGTCGTCGAGGCCGGAGAGGTTGGTGCCGCCACCGTCGAGGGTGATGAGGTCTTCGGCCTGCAGCAGCAGCAGCGCGCGGGCCAGGTTGGTCGCGTCGTTCGGAACGGCGACGGTGTCACCCTCCTGAATCTCGTCGAGGCCGTCGTACTCGGTCGAGTACAGCCCGAGCGGGTAGATCACGGTGGAGCCGATCGGCACGAGGTCGGAGCCGCTTGAGACGTTGTAGTCCGCGAGGAACACGAGGTGCTGGAACTGGTTCATGTCGAGCTCCCCCTCGGTGACGGACGGGTTCAGCTGCTGGTACTCGGCGAAGTCGACGAGTTCGATGCTGATGCCCTCCGCAGCGGCGGCCTCCTGGTAGATGTCCCAGTACGGGTCACTCGCGCCCACGACACCGATCTTGATGACGTCGTCTTCGGTGCCCGTCGCCGCCTCGTTGGAGCCGCCGGCGCATCCGGCCAGCATCGCGACGACAGGAACGGCCACGAGGGCGCTGAGCCAGGACTTCTTGACGGAACGAGACTGCTTCGGTGAGATACGCACGGGGTTTTCCTTTTCGCTACGGGGTAGTTGCTGTGTGAGTGCCGTTCGATCACGACAAGCGGGCACAGAAAATCCACGCGTAAAAGGTGTGGGGGTCTGTGCCGCAGCTCCGCGAGGCACCTGTCAACGATAACCGGCGAAACTGCGACCCCCAACCACCCGTGACACACGCTGTCACAGATGCTGCGCGCTTAGCTCTCCAGCAGCACGGAAAGTTCGACCCAGCGCGTTTCGAGCGTTGCGACGGATGCTTCGAGTTCGCTGAGTTTCACACCGAGCGCCCCGAGACCGGCAAAATCGGACTGGTCGTGAGCGGCGATCTTCTCGTGCTTGAGCACGATGCGGTCTTGCAGCTTGACGACCTTACGGTCGATCGATGCGAGCTCCTTCTGCGCGTTGCGCAGCTCGGCGCCACCGAGGGAGGACACCTTTTTGACCGGACCGGACGCATCCGCCGGCGAACCCTGCGCGGGGCCGGCGACGGCCTTGTGGCGCAGCTCGAGGTACTGGTCGACGCCGCCCGGCAGGTGGCGGAAGGCGCCGTCCATCACCGCGTACTGGTTGTCGGTCACGCGCTCGATGAGGTACCGGTCGTGCGAGACGACGAGCAGTGTGCCGGGGAAGGAATCGAGCAGGTCTTCCATGGCGGCGAGCATGTCGGTGTCGAGGTCGTTTGTGGGCTCGTCGAGAATCAGCACGTTCGGCTCATCGAGCACGATCAGCAGCAGCTGCAGGCGTCGCTTCTGTCCACCGGAGAGGTCCTTGACCTGGGTCGTGAGCTGCGCGCTCAGAAAGCCCATGCGCTCAAGCATCTGGCCGGGCGTGATCTCTTTTCCACCGGCCATGTAGCTCGTCTTCTGGCGTCCGATGACGTCACTGACGCGGTCGTTGCGGATCTCGTCGAGCTCGAACAGTTGCTGGGTGAGCACGGCGACCTTGATGGTCTTGCCGCGCTTCACGTGGCCGGTCGTCGGCTGCAGCGAGCCGGCGACGAGGTTCAGCAGGGTCGACTTGCCGGCACCGTTGACGCCCATGATGCCGGTGCGCTCCCCCGGCGCGATGCGCCAGGTGATGTCGTTCAGCACCGTCTTGTCGCCGAACTTCACGCCGATGTCGATGAGGTCCACGACGTCTTTGCCGAGGCGCTGCATGGCCATCGACTGCATCGTGACGGTGTCGCGGGGCGGCGGCTCGTTCTCGATCAGCACGTTGGCGGCGTCGATGCGAAACTTGGGCTTCGCGGTGCGGGCCGGGGCGCCGCGGCGCAGCCAGGCGAGCTCCTTCTTCATCAGGTTCTGGCGCTTGGCCTCGACGACGGATCCCATGCGGTCGCGCTCGACGCGCTGCAGGATGTACGCCGCGTAGCCACCCTCGAAGGGTTCGATGAGTCGGTCGTGCACCTCCCAGGTGATGTTGCAGACCTCGTCGAGGAACCACCGGTCGTGAGTGACGACCACGAGGCCGCCGGACTGTGTGGCCCAGCGGGTCTTGAGGTGGCCGGCGAGCCAGCTGATGCCCTCCACGTCGAGGTGGTTGGTGGGCTCATCGAGAAAGATCACGTCGTGGTCGCCGATGAGTACCGCGGCGAGGGCGACGCGGCGGCGCTGGCCACCGGAGAGGTCGTCGACGAGGGCGTCCCACGGAATGTCCCGCACGAGGCCGCCGATGACGTCGCGTACCTTGGCGTCGCCGGCCCAGACGTGTTCTTCGATGTTGCCGACGACGGTGTGGCCCACGGTCTGGCCCGAGACGAGGTCGTCGGACTGGTCGAGCATGCCGATCGTGACACCACGACGACGGGTGACGCGGCCGCCGTCGGGCTCCATGCGGCCGGCGAGCAGGCGCATGAGGGTGGACTTGCCGTCACCGTTCTTGCCGACGACGCCGATGCGGTCGCCCTCGTTGAGGCCGGCGGTGACCTCGTCGAAGATGACGCGGGTGGGAAATTCGAGGTGTAGGGACTCAGCCCCGAGCAGATGTGCCATAGCCTCCGAGTTTAGCCGACGCCCGCGCCGCCCGCGGCGGGCAGAGGCTAGTCGTGGATCAGGCGGGCGCCACGCACCGGGCCGGTGGCCCGCACCACGCGCAAGCGGGAGGCGCTCAGGGCAACCTGCAGCTCGAGGGCGCTGTCGGCATCCGCTACCAGAAAGGCCACGGTCGGGCCGGAACCCGAGAGGATGCCGGCCAGCGCGCCGTTCTCCTCGCCGAGCTGCAGCACCTTGCCGAGGCCGGGTGCGAGGTGCAGCGCCGGGGCCTGCAGGTCGTTGTGGAGGCTCTCGGCGAGCATGACAGCGTCGCCGGCGCGCAGAGCCTGCAGCACGTTGGAGTCGACGGTCGGCTGGACCTGCGCAGGATAAATGTCCTGCGCGTGGCGGGTGCGGTGGCGGTCGAGCTCTCGGTAGACGGCGGGCGTCGACATGCCGAAGTCCGCGATGGCGAGCACCCACTGAAACTTGCCCTTGGCCAGGGCCGGGCTGAGCTGGTCACCGCGCCCGGTTCCGATCGCGGTGCCGCCGGTGAAGGCGAAAGGCACGTCGGCGCCGAGCTTCGCGCCGAGGGCGAGCATCTCCTCTCGGCTCGCGGCCGTTCCCCAGAGGGCGTCGCACGCGAGCAGGGTGGCGGCGGCATCCGCTGACCCGCCGCCCATGCCGCCGGCGATGGGCACGTTCTTCTCGATTTCGAGGTGCACTCCACCGCGATAGCCCGCCTTGCGGGCGAGCAGCCGGGCGGCCTTGATGGCGAGGTTGCTGCCGTCGACGGCGAGGCCAGAGGTATCGATCGAACCGGTGAACGTCACCGAGAAGTCGTCGGCCGGGTAGGCGCGCACGTCTTCACTCAGCGAGACCGCCTGAAACGCGGTCGCGAGGTCGTGGTATCCGTCGTCCATCACGGTGCCGACCTTCAGAAAGACGTTGATCTTTCCGGGGGCCCGCGCGTGCACAACCTGCGAACCAGCCGGGGTGATCATTGTTTCAACTTAGCCCAGCCCGCGGGCGGCTTCGAACGCGGCGGCCGCGAGCCACGCGCTCAGCGCCATTTTCACCGGGGCAGCCATGTCGGGGTCGGCGAGTCGCTGGTTGGTGAGGGTCACCGAGGTGCGCCCGTTCTTCGTGGGATTGGCCGTCGCGAGCAACGAGCCGCCGCGCGCGACGGCGCCGACCTGGCCGGGGAGCGGCCAGCGCGCCGTGGCATAGGCGGCCGTGCTGCTCCGGCTCGCCGGTGCACCGAGTGAAGCGCTCAGCACGGCGACCACCACGTCGAGCGCCCGAGTTTGTTCGAGCGGGAGGGTCTTCGAGGCGCTGACCTCGAACGTGCCGTCGGCGCGCTGGCCGGGCAGGCGCAGGCCGCGGGCCTGCTCGTAGCCGACGGTGATGCCCTGGCACCACCACGCGTCGACTCCCTGCTCGGTCTGCAGCCACCGTGCGATCTGCGGATGCGGCCACGCGGGAGTCGAGGGCGACCGTCCGTGGGCGGGCGCCCCGGGCGCCCCCTGCTCATCGAGCACCGCGAACCATTGGGCCCAGGTACGGCCGGTCGCGGCACTCAGGGCCGCGTCGCTGATGCCTTCGCTGCTGCTGCTGATCGGAGTCATGACATGAATCTAGCCCGCCGCCCGCGCGCCGCGGGAAATGTGTCCGGCGGCCCCGGGCATCCACTCGGCTGCGCGGATATCTCGCCAGGCTCGGCCGCCGGCGCCGCGGCGCGGGTGCTGCGCCGCTACGCGGTAGTTGCGCCGCTACGCGGTACTTGCGCCAACCCTCTGCACAGAGTCCTGAGAGGTGCGCGGTACCTGCGCCGCTGCGCGGTAGGCGTGCCTACAGCGCAGCGGCGTTAGTACCGCGCAACTCGAGATCCGTCGCGCCGCGCGTGCGCCGCGCGGTAGTTGCGCCGCTGCGCGAGAGTTGCGCCGCTACGCGGGTACTGCGCCGCTGCGCGGGTACTGCGCCGCTACGCGGGAGCTGCGCCAGGTGTGCCAAGTCCTCCCCCGAGCTGCGCGGGTAGTGCGCCGCTACGCGGGATGCACGCCACCCGCGCAGCGGCGCAATACCCGCGCACCTCCACCTGACCCCCTGAACAGACCTCGCCGCGCGGGAGCTGCGCCGCTACGCGGGAGTTGTGGCCACCCCGCCGCGCGGCTACGCCGTGGCGAGCTGGGCGCGGGCTATCGCGAGAAAGTGCTCGACCGTGAGCTGCTCGCCACGGGTCGTCGGGTCAATGCCGGCTCGCGTCATGACCTCAGAGGCAGCGGCCGAGTCACCGAGCACGACCGAGAGCGATTGCCGCAGCATTTTGCGACGCTGCTGGAAGGCAGCGTCGACGAGGGCGAAGGTCGCCCGCCGCAATTCCTCGGATTCCAACGGCACGGCGCGGCGCTCGAACGCGATCAGGATCGAGTCGACGCCCGGGACGGGCCAGAATACCTGGCGGCTGACCTTGCCGGCGGTGCGGAACGCGCCATACCAGGCTGCCTTGACGCTCGGGCTGCCGTAGATCTTGTTGCCGGGCGGCGCAGCGAGGCGCTCCCCCACTTCGGCCTGCACCATGACGACGCCGGCCCGAATCGACGCGAAGTTCTCCAGCAGGTACAGCAGCACCGGCACGGACACGTTGTACGGCAGGTTGGCGACGAGCCGCGAGGGGTCGCCGGGCAGCTCGGTGATCTTGAGCGCGTCGCCCAGGATCACGGTCAGCGGGGCTCCGGGCTGCAACAGCTCGACGGTCAGCGGCAGCTGCTCCGCGAGGCGGTCATCGATTTCGACCGCGACAACGGATGCCCCGATCTCCAGCAGACCCAGCGTCAGCGAGCCGAGCCCCGGACCGACCTCGAGCACGGTGTCTCCGGGGGAAACGGTGGCGACCTTCACGATGCGGCGCACGGTATTCGCGTCGATCACGAAGTTCTGGCCGAGCTTCTTGGTGGGGTTCACGCCGAGCATTTCGGCCAGGTCGCGGATCTCGGCGGGCCCGAGAAGCGTCTTGCCGGGCTTCGCTGCGGATGGCGTGGAGTCGGAGTCGGTGGCGGCAGACTCGGCCGGAGCAGACTCGGCCGGAGCAGCCTCGGCCGGAGCGGACTCAGCCGTGGCGGGGGTCGCGGGGGTCGGATCAAGGTTTTCCGGCATGACGGGGGGCGTGACGGACGACTCGCCGGGCGTGACCGGCTCATCGGCGCTGTGACGGCCGGTCATGCGAGGGGCCCGTCGGGGCGCACCACGAGCGCGGGATCGACGAGCGAGGTCACCGGTTCGGCGTCCCAGCGGCCGTAGACGAGTTCGGTGTTGGAGGTGATTTGTGCGGCGAGCAGGGTGACATCCGTTTCGAGGTGCGCGGCCATGCCGCGCAGGGTGTGGGGCAGCAGGTACGGCGCGTTGGGGCGGCCGCGGTAGGGCAGGGGGGTGAGGAAGGGGGCATCCGTCTCGGCCAGCAGCAGTGTGCGGGGCGCGGCGGCGAGGGCAGCCCGTAGCGGCGCGGCGTTTTTGAACGTCACGTTGCCGGCGAACGACATGTACCAGCCGTGTTCGGCGCAGATCGCGGCCATTTCGGCGTCTCCCGAGAAGCAGTGGAACACCGTGCGCTCCGGCGCTCCGACCCGCAGCAGGGTCTTGATGACCTCGGCGTGGGCGTTGCGGTCATGGATCTGCAGCGCCAGGTTGTGCGCTTTCGCGATCTCGATGTGGGCCTCGAAACTCGCGAACTGGGCGGCCTGGCCGTCTTCGCCGGTGCGGAAGAAGTCCAGCCCGGTCTCGCCGATCGCCACCACGCGCGGGCGCCCGGCGAGCTCGTTGATCTCGGCGAGGGCGTCGTCGAGGGTGCCGGCGGCGTCATAGAGCGGCGCTTCGTTCGGGTGCAGGGCGACCGCGGCGAGCATGCGGGGTTCGATCAGTGCCGTTTCGGCCGACCAGCGCGAGGTCTCCAGGTCGCCGCCGACCTGGATCACGCCGCGCACGCCGACGCTCGACGCCCGGTCGAGCTGTTCGCCGTAGCTGAGCGGATGCTCCCCATCGCTGATTTCAAGGTGGGTGTGATTGTCGTAGACGGGCACGACGAGCGGTTCGGGCAGTGGCGGGTACTGCAGGTCGCGGCCCCGCGTCTGCTCACGCTGGCGGATCGGCGCTCCGTACGGCGACACGAATGACGCGTCGCCCGCGCCGGTGCCACTGTTAGGCATTGTGCGGCTCGGTGACAGGAACCGCGGTCACGGCGGGAGCGGCCGGAACGGCGGCGGCGGCCTCGACGGTCGCCTCGATGCGCGGGAACAGCGCCTCGAGCGGGGCGACCCGGCCGGAACCGGTCCACTCCGACGCTTGGTCGATGCGCTGGTCGGTGACGACTCCGGTGCCGCCGAGAGCGGTCCAGAGCTTCGCGGTGGCGAGCGGCACGACCGGGGACAGCAGCACGGCGAGGGTGCCGAGGCCGCGTACGGCCGTCGCGAGCACGGTCTCGAGGCGCTCGCGCTTGGCCGGATCCTTGGCCAGGCTCCAGGGTTCTTCGAGCGTGAGGTAGCCGTTGAGCTCGTCGACGAGTTCCCACACCGCGGTGAGGGCCTCGTGGATGGCGAGCCGGTCGATGGCCTCGCCCGCGGCATCCGTCGCCCGCAGCTCGGTGGCGTGGATGGCCGCGTCGCGCTCGCTCAACGGGCCCGCGGTGGGGATAACGCCGTCGCAGTAGCGCACGACCATCGCGATGACGCGCGAGGCGAGGTTGCCGAAACCGTTGGCGAGCTCGGACTGGTAGCGGGCCGAGAGGTCCTCCCACGAGAATGACCCGTCCTGGCCGAAGCTGATGGCGCGCATGAAGTAGTAGCGAAAAGCGTCGGAGCCGAAGGTGTCGGTGATCTGGCTCGGCGCGATGCCGGTGAGCTTGGACTTGCTCATCTTCTCGCCGCCGACCAGCAGCCAGCCGTGGCCGAAGATCTGCTTGGGCACCGGAACGGAGGCTGCGAGCAGCATGGCGGGCCAGATGACGGCGTGGAAACGCAGGATGTCTTTGCCCACGACGTGGGTCGCCGGCCAGCGGCTGTTGAAGGTGTCTTCGTCTTCGCCGTAACCGATCGCGGTGATGTAGTTCAGCAGCGCGTCGAACCAGACGTACACGACGTGGGTTTCATCCCACGGCACCTTGATGCCCCAGTCGAAGCTCGAGCGCGAGATCGACAGGTCGCTCAGGCCGCTCTTCACGAACGAGATGACCTCGTTACGGGCCGATTCCGGCTGGATGAAGTTGGGGTTGGCCTCGTAGAGGGCCAGCAGCTCGTCGGCGAACGCACTCATCCGAAAGAAGTAGTTCTTCTCGTGCAGCAGCTCGACGGGCTTGGAGTGGATCGCGCAGACCGGCTGGCCGGCGTACTCACCGGTGCCGTCGACGAGGTCGGTGGTCTGCTTGTATTCTTCGCAGCCGACGCAGTAGTAGCCCTCGTACTCACCGGTGTAGATGTGACCGGCGTCGTAGAGGTGCTGCAAAAACTTCTGCGCGTTCCGCTCGTGGCGCTCGTCGGTGGTGCGGATGAAGTCGTCGTTGGCGATGTTCACGGTCTCGAGCAGCGGCTTCCACGCGGTCTCCACGAGGCGGTCGGCCCATTCCTTCGGCGAGACCCCGTTCGCCGTGGCGGTGCGCAGGATCTTCTGGCCGTGCTCGTCGGTTCCGGTGAGCAGCCAGGTGTCATCGCCGCGCTGGCGGTGCCAGCGCGCGAGCACATCCACGGCCACCTCGGTGTAGGCGTGCCCGATGTGGGGCACGTCATTCACATAGAAAATGGGCGTGGTGATGTAAAAAGAAGAGCCGTCAGACATGCTGACATCTTATGCGGGGCAGCATCGCTCGCCCCAACCGGCGTCTGTCGCGTTACGCCCCGCGGCCCGGCTGCGGCCCGACCGGGCTCAGCGGCCCGGTTCGCGCCCGCCGACACGCTCCGATTGGGCACCGCCGGCCTTCGGCCCGGCCGGCGCCTTCTGCTGCAGCGCCGCCTCATACAGCTCACGCTTACCGAGCCCGCTCGCCGCAGACACGTCGGCCGCGGCCTCTTTCAAGCGGATACCGCCTGCCACCAGCGCGAGCACCTCCGCCACCCCGGTATCCAGCGACAGCACCCGCACCTCGGCCCCGGCGATGACGATCGCGATCTCGCCCTTGACTCCGGCGGCGGCCCACTCGGCCAGCTCGCTCGCGGTGCCACGCTTGACCTCTTCGTAGAACTTGGTCAGTTCGCGGCAGACGACCAGGCGGCGATCCGCGCCGAGGGTGGCGGCGACATCCGTCAGGCTCGCCGCGAGGCGGTTCGGGGACTCGAAGAACACCATCGTGCGCTGCTCGGCGGCCAGCGCCGTGAGGGTCGACACCCGTTCGCCGTGTTTGCGCGGCAGGAAGCCCTCGAAGGTGAAGCGGTCGGTCGGCAGGCCGGACACGGCGAGGGCGGTGAGCACGGCAGACGGGCCGGGCAGTGCCGTGACGACGACGCCGGCGGCTGCGGCCGCGTCGACGAGGTGGAACCCGGGGTCGGACACGGTCGGCATGCCGGCGTCGCTCAGCACCAGCACGTCGGTGTCGCGGGCCATTTCCACCAGTTCGGCGGCCTTGTCCCGTTCATTGTGGTCGTGCAGGCTGATGAGCTTCGGGCGGTTCTCCACCCCGAGGGCCTTGAGCAGGTGCACGGTGACGCGGGTGTCTTCGGCCGCAATGACGGTGATGGTGCGCAGCGTCTCGATGAGGCGCGTCGAGGCATCCCCCAGATTTCCGATGGGGGTGGCGGCGAGGATGATCATGCAACCAGTCTCGCAGGCCCGACCGCAACGGCCGCTCTATACGATGGTCAGGTGCTTGCATCAAGTCGCGCGGTCCGCTGGGCCGGCCCCCTCCTCGTCGTCATCCTTGCTGCAGCGCTGCGCCTCTGGAATCTCGGCCACCCGCACTCCCTCGTCTTCGACGAGACGTTCTACGTCAAAGACGCCTGGACCCTGCTCAACAACGGGTACGAGTCGACCTGGCCGGAGAACGCCGACGCCCTCTTCGCCGCAGGCAACTCCTACATCTTCACGACGGATGCCTCCTTCGTCGTTCATCCGCCGCTCGGCAAATGGCTGATCAGCCTCGGCATGATCGTGCTGGGCCCGGACAACGGCTGGGGCTGGCGCATCACGACGGTCATCGTCGGCGTGCTCGCGGTCGTACTGCTCATGCTCATCGCCAAGAAGCTGTTCGGGTCGCTGTTGCTCGCGACGATCGTTGGCTTTCTGTTCGCGATCGACGGTCATGCGATCGTCATGTCGAGGGTGGCGCTGCTCGACAACTACGTCATGTTCTTCGCCCTGCTCGGGTTCGGCGCGGTGCTGATGGACCGGGACTGGCATGCCACCCGGCTGGCCGCATCGCTCGCCGCTCGGCGGAATGCGGGCGCAGAGCCGAGCTGGGGCCCGACCCTGTGGTGGCGCCCGTGGCTGCTCGCGGCGGGTCTCGCCTTCGGCCTGACCGCCTCGGTGAAGTGGTCTGGCCTCTACTTTCTCGCTGCTTTCGGCGTCTACCTGGTCATCGTCGATGCCCTCGCGAGGCGCCGTGCCGGGGTGCCATTCTGGCTCAGCGCCGCGGTGCTGAAGCAGGCGCCGGCCACCTTCCTGCTGCTCGTACCGATCGCGGTCGTCACCTATCTGCTGTCATGGACCGGCTGGTTCCTCACCCGCGGTGGCTACTACAGGGAGTGGGCCAACGGCGAAGGCGCCGCCTGGACCGGTGCCCTCGCCTGGGTGCCGAACTCGCTACAGAGCTTCTGGCACTACCAGGACGCGGCCTACAGCTACCATGTGGGGCTCAGCACGCCGCATCCGTACCAGTCGAACCCGCTCACGTGGCTGTTCATGATTCGCCCGACCAGCATGTTCTACGAGGGCTCGAACCGCGGTGAAAACGGATGCGGCTACGACGTCTGCTCCGAAGCCATCACCTCGGTCGGCAACCCGCTCATCTGGTGGGCGTCGACCGCCGCCCTGTTCTACCTGATCTACCGGCTGGCCCGCTACCGCGAGTGGAAGGTCGGCTTCATTCTCATGGGCATGGTCGCCGGGTACCTGCCGTGGCTGATGTACCTGAACCGTACGGTCTTCCAGTTCTATACGATCGCGTTCGAGCCGTACCTGCTGCTCGGGCTCACGTTCTGCATCGGTCTGATCATGAAGCAGTTCGGGTCGCCGAAACGTGACGGGAACCTTACGGGCTCCTTAACAGACGGCTCAGTGTCGGGGTCTGGCTGGCTGCGCGACCGCAGCCTCGTCGGAGTGCGGATCGTGATGGTTTTCCTCATCGTCGCGACCCTCGTGAGCGCCTTTTTCTACCCCCTGTGGACCGGTTCGCAGACGTCCTACGACTTCTGGCGGATACATACCTGGATGGAAAGTTGGCGCTGATCGGGGATCGATATATGCCCGCGATGGCATATAGCGACTGGGAATGCGGCGTTAAAACGTCGCTTTTCTCCAGCGGTCGACCCTAGACTGGCGGGTATCTGATCTACGAGTAATTGCTCACGTCCCGGCTGAGAAGTCCCACGAAGTATTAAGGCCTCATGTCGGAAGCAACTGCCGCACCCACGGTCCGCATCATCAGGACCCGGCCGGGTGGAGATTCGAAGAATCCCGCGAGCGAATATTCCTCGCTGCTGCATACCGTGCGTAACCTCGGCCTGCTCGGGCGGGCCACCGGTTACTACTGGGTTGTCTTCTCGATCCTCGTGGTGACCTTTCTCGGCGCGGCCGCCGGCTTCGTGCTGCTCGGTGACAGCTGGTTCCAGCTGCTCATCGCCGCCGCGCTCGGCATCATCTTCACGCAGTTCGCCTTTCTCGCCCACGAGGCGTCGCACCGCGCGGTGTTCACCTCTGGGCCGGCCAACGACCGGGCCGGTCGCGTTCTCGCGAACCTGTTCGTGGGCATCAGCTACGCCTGGTGGATGACCAAGCACAGCCGTCACCACGCCAACCCGAACGTGATCGGTAAAGACCCCGACATCGAACCCGACGTCATCCGCTTCAACGAGAAAGACGCCTCAGAGGTCAACTGGCTCACCTCCTTCATCACCCGCAAGCAGGGCTACCTGTTCTTTCCGCTGCTGACCCTCGAGGGCATCAACCTGCACATCCACGGCTTCAAGACCGTCTTCGGCAAGGGCAAAGTCGACAAGCGCGCAACCGAGATCGCCATGCTGACCACTCGCATCGTGCTCTATGTCGCCGTCATCTTCTACTTTCTGCCGATCGGCATGGCGTTCGCCTTCATTGGCGTGCAGATGGCCGTCTTCGGGGTCTACATGGGTGCCTCCTTCGCGCCGAACCACAAGGGAATGCCTCAGCTGCCGGCCGACAGCCGGGTGGACTTTCTGCGCCGCCAGGTGCTCACCTCCCGCAACATCAAGGGCGGCCTGGCCATGGACACCTTCATGGGCGGCCTGAACTACCAGATCGAGCACCACCTGTTTCCGAACATGGCCCGCCCGCACCTGAAGAAGGCACGCGAGATCGCCAAGGAATACTGCGACTCCCACAGCATCAACTACACCGAGACCGGACTCTTCCAGAGCTACGGCATCGTCATCGAGTACCTCAACCGGGTCGGCCTCGCGGCTCGCGACCCGTTCGACTGCCCGATGGTCACACAGTTCCGCCGCAGCTAGCACGGTTTCGCCGCAGGGACGCCGCTCGAACGAACCGGCCGTCACCCCTCACGGGGTGGCGGCTTTGTCGTGTCCGTGGCGTCTCGAGGCGCCGCGCGGGCACGGCACGGCACAGCACAGCACAGCACAGCACAGCACGGCACGACCGCAGCTTAGGCTGAGTCCATGTGGATACCCGGTGTGCTCGTGGCAGCCGCCGCGGCCCTCATCGCCTGGGGCGTGCACTCACTCGTGCCAGCCCTCCCCCTGCTCACCCTGGCCGTCGCGCTCGGAATCGTCGCCGGGCAGCTGCCCCTACTGCGTGCGCTGCTCGGCGGAGTGTGGGCGCCGGGCCTCGAGGTCGCCGGGGTACGTTTCATGCGGCTCGGCATCGTGCTGCTCGGGCTGGGCCTGAGCCTCACGGACATCGCCGACCTCGGCTGGGTCGGCATCGTCAGCACGGTCGCGATTGTGCTCGGCACCTTCGGCGGCACCTGGTGGTTGGGCCGTCGGCTGGGCCTGCCCGGTCACCAACCGTTGCTCATCGCCACCGGATTCTCGGTCTGCGGCGCGTCGGCGATCGGTGCGATGAGCGGCGCCATCGGAGCGAAGAAGACGGATGCCGCGGTGCCGGTCGCCCTCGTGACCCTCTGCGGAACCCTCGCCATTGCCGTGTTGCCGGTGCTGTGGCATCCGCTCGGGCTCTCCAGCCTGCAATTCGGCCACTGGGTCGGAGCGAGTGTGCACGACGTGGGCCAGGTCGTCGCGACCGCTCAGATCGCCGGCCCGGCGGCCCTCGCGGTGGCCGTCGTCGTCAAACTGACCCGGGTACTCATGCTCGCCCCGATCGTGACCGTGGCCGCCGTCATCGCCCGCCGCGCGACGGCCGCGACGCCCGCCGCGCCGCCCGCACCCGG
>NZ_SOHE01000044.1 GCF_004403305.1 Cryobacterium frigoriphilum
CGCCGCGCCCGCCGCCGCGCCCGCCGCTCTGCCGCCCGCCGCTCTGGCGGCCGCCCACGAACTGCGCGCCGAGAACCTCTCGCTCGGCTACGACGGCATGACCATAGTCGACGCGCTCAGTCTTGACGTGCTCGCCGGCGCCGTCACCGTGATCGTCGGCGCCAACGCGAGCGGCAAGTCGACGCTGTTGCGCGGCCTGGCCCGGCTGCTCAAGCCGCAGGCCGGCGTCGTTACCCTCGATGGGCGCGACATCGCCGCCCTGCCGAGCAAAAAGGTCGCCACCGTCGTCGGACTGCTGCCGCAGCAGCCCGTCGCGCCGGAGGGCATCACCGTCGCCGACCTCGTCTCGCGGGGTCGCTACCCGCACCAGGGCTGGTTTCGGCAGTGGTCGAGCACCGACGACGCCATCGTCACCGAGGCGATGGCCGCGACGGCGACCCTGCCGCTGGCCGCTCGCCGCCTCGAAGAACTGTCTGGAGGTCAGCGCCAGCGAGTCTGGATCGCGATGGCGCTCGCCCAGCAGCCGGACATTCTGCTGCTCGACGAACCCACGACATTTCTCGACGTGACCCACCAGATCGAGGTGCTCGACCTGCTGCTCGAACTCAACCGCACGCGCGGCACGACCGTCGTCATGGTGCTGCACGACCTCAATCTCGCCGCCCGCTACGCCGACCACCTCGTCGTGATGCGGGCCGGCGCGATCATTGCCGCCGGGACTCCGGCCGCGACGTTGACCGTTCCGGTCGTGCTCGAGGCCTTCGGTCTCGCGGCCCGGGTGGTCGCCGACCCCGTCTGTGGCTCACCCATGGTCGTGCCGATCGGACGCTTTCACGGGGCCGCGACATCCGCCGGCTCAGAATGACCACGCTAAATTAGGGTAGGCTATCCTTACAAATCCCTGACGAACCGGAGACTCCCGTGTCACGACGCCTCACCTTTGCGATCGCAGCAGCAGCGACCGCCCTCGCGCTCACCCTCACCGGGTGCGCGCCCGCCGACACCGACGAGGCGACGGATGCCGCCGCCTCCGGCAGCTTTCCCGTCACCATCGAGCACGCCTTCGGCGAGACGACCCTCGACGCCCAGCCCACCCGGGTGGCGACCTGGGGCTGGGGGAGCGCCGACAACACGATCGCCCTCGGCGTCGTGCCGGTCGCGATGCCCGTGCAGAGCTACGGCGGCGACGACGACGGCGTGCTGCCCTGGATCGGCGAGGCCCTCGACGAGATGAGCGCCGAGCTGCCGATCATGCTGCCCGCCTCGGAGGAGCCGCCCTACGAGGACATCGCCGCGGCCGCGCCCGACGTGATTCTCGCCGCCTACTCCGGTATCACCGAAGACCAGTACGACCTGCTGAGCGAAATCGCTCCCGTCGTCGCCTACCCGGGCGAGCCCTGGGGTACCGACTGGCGCGAGCTGATCGAAATCACCGGAACCGCGCTCGGCAAGAGCGCCGAGGCTGAGACCGTGCTCGCCGACATCGACACCGAACTCGCCGAGCAGGCCGCAGCTCACCCCGAATTCGCCGGCAAGACCATCGCCATGACGGCCGATACGACCGACACCTTTTACGTCTATACGGCCGCCGACCCGCGGGTCGACTTCACCCTCGACCTCGGCTTTGAGAACGCCCCGAGCGTCACTGAGCTTGGCCCCGACCCGGCCGCCTTCTCGTACACGCTGAGCTACGAAGAACTCGACAAGCTCACGAGCGACGTGCTCGTGAACTTCGGAACCACGCAGCAGATGGCCGACGCGTTCCTGACCGCCGGCTACGCCCAGGTGCTGCCGCAGGTCGCGAGCGGCGCGGTCGCCTCCCCGGTCGGAGCGGCGTTCACCGCCTCGGTCTCGCCGCCGAACGCACTGTCGCTGCTGTGGGGCCTCGACGACTATGTCGCGCTGCTGTCGACCGCGGCACTCGCGGCCGACGCCGAGTAGCCCGGCACGACTCGGCTTCGTGCAGACCCGCGCCCCAAACGGGTGAGCGCTACGGTAACCGCCGTAGCGCCCACCCGTTTGGGGCGCGCTTGCGCGTGCGGCCCGATTGCGGCAGCACAATCTTCGTTCGGGTCGCTGCCTCGCCGCGGAGCGTCCCCGAAGAGGTGTCCCGGTGTATTAGGCTCACACCCTGCGGCGTTCCCTCGGAACGTTTGCGCACCGTTCCTTGCGAAGAAGCCCAACCCCACGAAAAAGGTCATTGCTATGCGCGCTCGTTTCGTACTCCCGGCGCTCGGCGCCGTGGCAGCCCTGCTGCTCACCGGCTGCGTCGACAACTCCACGCCGGCCCCCGAAACGTCGGGCGCCGCCAGCTCGGTGACCGCCGATGACGCGGCCGTCGCCCTGCTGCCGGCCGATGTGGCCGCGTCGGGCACGCTGTCGATCGGAACCGACGCGGCCTACCCGCCGAATGAGTACAAGGACTCCGCCGGAGCGCCGATCGGCTGGGGCATCGACCTCGCGACCGCGATCGCCGGCAAGCTCGGCCTCGACCCCGACTTTCAAATCTCCAAGTTCGACAACATCATCCCGAGCATCGTCGGCGAGAAAATCAATATCGGCGAGTCCTCCTTCACCGTCAACGCCGCCCGCATGGAGCAGGTCGACTTCGTGAACTACTACGAGTCCGGCATCCAGTGGGCCTCCGCCACGGGCACGGATGTCGACCCCGACAACGCGTGCGGCCTGCGTGTCGCCGTGCAGGCGACGACCGTGCAGGACACCGACGAGGTGCCCGCCAAGAGCGACGCCTGCGTCGCCGCCGGCCTCGAGCCGATCGAGAAACTGCAGTTCGACACCCAGGACCTCGCGACCAACGCCGTCGTTCTCGGTCAGGCCGACGCCCTCAGCGCCGACTCGCCCGTGACCTTCTACGCCATCAGCCAGAACGACGGCGACCTGCAGGCCGCCGGGGAGACCTTCGACGTCACCCCCTACGGCATCGCTCTCGCCAAGGGCAACGGCATGGCCGAGGCCGTGCAGGCAGCCCTGCAGTCCCTCGTCGATGACGGCACCTACGACGACATCCTGAACGAATGGGGTGTCGCCGACGGCGGTATCTCCACCATCACGATCAACGAATTGGCGGTCGGCTAACCGATGAGCTCGACGAAACCGAATCGACCGGCCGCGCCCCAGGCGCTGCCCGAACCGGCACGCGCGGCCGCGATCAAGGCGATTCGGCTTCGTCACCCCGGGCGGATGGTTTTCGCCACCCTGCTCGTGCTGCTCTTCGTGGTGTTCATTCTCGACGCTGCCGCCCGCCCGGCCTTCGACTGGCCCTCGGTCGGCAAATACGTCTTTGACCAGCGCATCTCCATGGCCGCGTTCGTCACCCTGCAGCTCACCGTGTACTCGATGGTGATCGCGATCGTACTCGGCGTGATCCTCGCGGTCATGCGCCTCTCGCCGAACCCGGTCGTGAAGAGCCTCGCCTGGTTCTACCTGTGGGTTTTCCGCGGTACCCCGGTCTACGTGCAGCTGGTCTTCTGGGGACTGATCTCGATCATCTACCAGGACATCAGTGTGGGTATTCCCTTCACCGAACCCTGGCTCGTCTTCGAAACCGATGCCGTGCTGAGCACCTTCGCGCTCGCCGTGATCGGGCTGGCCCTCAACGAAGCCGCCTACTTGGCCGAAATCGTGCGCGCCGGGCTGCTCTCGGTCGACAAGGGCCAGGACGAAGCGGCGACCGCGCTCGGCATGAGCTGGGCGCAGACCATGCGCCGCATCATCATTCCGCAGGCGATGCGGGTTGTGATCCCGCCGACCGGCAACGAGGTCATTTCTATGCTCAAGACCACCTCGCTCGTGACCGCGGTGCCGTTCAGCTTCGACCTCTTCACGCGGTCGCGTGACATCTCCGCCGAGACCTTCAACGTCATTCCGATGCTCGTGGTCGCGTCGATCTGGTATCTGTTCTTCACCTCGATTCTCATGGTTGGGCAGTACTTTCTCGAGAAGCGCTTCGCCCGCGGAGTCGGCGACCGCCGCCCCGACCGCAAGGCCGACGGGCTCACGGGAGCGGCGACCGGAACCGTCACCGGGCTGATCCCGACGATCGGCGGCGGCCAGGCGACCGTCGTGCTTCCCGTTCCGCCTGCTGCCCCTGAAGCAGCGGATGATCCCACCAGCCCCGAGGGAGGCGTGCGATGACCGACGCAACCGATCAGAACAGCCGCGCGGCGGCATCCGCTTCGACTGCAAAACAGGTGCCCATGGTGCTCGCGGAGATGGTGTCGAAGAGTTTCGGATCCAACGAGGTACTCAAGAGCATCAGCCTCGAGGTCAAGCGCGGCGAGGTCATGTGCCTGGTCGGACCGAGCGGTTCGGGCAAGTCCACCTTCTTGCGCTGCATCAACCACCTCGAGGTGGTGTCCGCCGGTCGCCTCAGCGTCGACGGCGACCTTGTGGGCTACCGCGAGGCCAACGGCAAGCTCTACGAGCTCGCGCCACGGGAGGCCGCCCGGCAGCGCCGCGACATCGGCATGGTGTTCCAGCGCTTCAACCTGTTTCCGCACATGACGGCGCTGGCCAACATTATGGAGGCGCCGCAGCGGGTGAAGGGCCTGCCGAAGGCGCAGGTCGAGAAGAGCGCCCGCGAGCTGCTCGCCCGCGTCGGGCTCGCCGACCGGGCCGACTACTACCCCGCGCACCTGTCGGGCGGGCAGCAGCAGCGCGTCGCCATCGCCCGGGCCCTGGCGATGGAACCCAAGCTCATGCTCTTCGACGAGCCGACGAGCGCGCTCGACCCCGAGCTGGTCGGCGAGGTGCTCGACGTGATGCAGGGTCTCGCCGCCTCGGGCATGACCATGATCGTGGTCACCCACGAGATGGGTTTCGCCCGCGAGGTCGCCGACTCGCTCGTCTTCATGGACGCCGGCGTCGTCGTCGAGTCCGGCCACCCCGATGCGGTGCTGAGCAACCCGCAGCACGGCCGCACCCAGGCGTTTCTCTCCAAGGTGCTCTAAGACTCGTTCCCGCGCCGCGAGTGAGCATTGTCTGCGCTTCCCACGCTCGGGAAGCGCACACACTGCTCACTCGCGAGACGTGCGGCGGGCTAGTAGGTGGTGAGCAGGTCCGCGAGCACCCGGCGGCCGAAACCGAGGGCCTCGAGCGGCACGCGCTCGTCGACACCGTGGAACATCGACGGAAAGTCGAAATCGGCCGGCAGCCGCAGCGGCGCGAAGCCGTAACCGGTGATGCCGAGCGCTGCGAGAGCCGAATTGTCAGTGCCGCCCGAGAACATGTACGGCAGCACGGGCGCGCCCGGATCGTGCCGACCGAGGGCGCCGATGGCCGCCTCGACGAACGGCCCGCGAAACCCGGTCTCCAGGCCGTGGTCTCGGTGCAGGGTCTCGATATCAATGTCGGGTCCGACGAGGTCGGCCAGTTCGGCGAGCACTCCGTCCTCTTCGCCGGGCAGGCAGCGGATGTCTACGAGCGCGGTGGCCGTGTCGGGGATCACGTTGTGCTTGTACCCGGCCGACAGGCCCGTCGGGTTCGTCGTCGTGCGCAGGCTGGCCTGGATGAAGCCGGACGCGGTGCCGGTGGCGAGGGCAAGCTCGTCGGGGCCGACCCGAGCAGGGTCCACGTCGAGCAGACGGGCGAGTTCGGCGAGCAGCTCGGTCGCCGTGTCGGTCAGTCGGATCGGCCACTCGTGTCGCCCCACAGCCACGACGGCCTCTGCCAGTCGGGTGACGGCGTTGGCCGGGTGCAGGCGTGAGCCATGCCCGGCATCGCCGTGGGCAGTGAGCCTGACCCAGAGGAGCGATTTCTCCCCGGTCTGCAGCAGGTAGGCGCGCTGGCCGCCGACGGTGATGGAATAGCCGCCGACCTCGCTCAGGGCTTCCGTCGCCCCCGCGAAGAGCTCGGGGCGATTCTGAACAAGGTGGCGGGAGCCGTAGACGCCGCCGGCCTCCTCGTCGGCGAAGAACGCGAGCACGAGGTCGCGTTGCGGGGCACCGCCGGCCCGCACGATGTCGCCGACGGCGGCGAGGATCATGGCGTTCATGTTCTTCATGTCGACGGCGCCGCGGCCCCAGAGCATGCCGTCACGCACGACCCCGGCGAACGGGTCGACCGACCAGTTCGCGGGGTCGGCCGGCACCACGTCGAGGTGTCCGTGCACCACGAGCGCGGCGGCGTCGGGATTGCGGCCCGGTACCCTGGCCACGACACTCGTGCGGCCGGGGGCGGCGTCGACGAGTTCGGGCGCCAGACCGAGGTCGCGCAGCCGCGCGGCCACGTATTCGGCGGCATCCGTCTCACCGTTCGAACGCCCCTGACCGTAATTGGAGGTATCGAAGCGAATCAGGTCACGAGCGATCTGTGCCGTGAGCTCGAGCTCAACGGAAGCGGCGGTGTCATGCGAGGGAGAGACCATAGCCTCACGCTACCGTGCAGCGTGCATGGTCAAGCTTATTCAGAACGTAATCCACCCGCCCAAAATCGGTGATGACCGTGCAATAGGCTCACTCCCGAGGGGCCGCCCGCATTCGCCGGGTCGCGGGCAGAAGCATGCCCGAGGCTCCACGACTTCGCCGGTCACCGGCCGGCGAACCAGAATCGAAGGAAACCATGCGCGCTCGCCTGCTCATTCCCGCCCTCGCCGGCACCCTCGCCCTGCTGCTGACCGGCTGCGTGGACAACTCTGCGCCCGCAGCGACCGGAGACACCGAGGCCGCAAGCGGATCGTCGCTCGCGTCGACGGCGGGAAAGGATGCTGCCGCGATCGCGCTGTTGCCGGCCGCCCTGGTCGAGGCCGGAACCCTCAAGGTGGGAACCGATGCGAGCTACGCGCCGAACGAGTTCAAGGATGAAGCCGGCAACCCCATCGGCTGGGGCATCGACATCGCCACGGCGATTGCCGCGCGGCTCGACCTGACCCCGAAATTTCAGGTCGCGAAGTTCGACAACATCATCCCGAGCGTCAAGGGCGGCAAGGTGGACATCGGTATGTCCTCCTTCCTCGACACCGTCGAACGTGAAGAGCAGGTCGACTTCGTGAATTACTACATCGCCGGCACCCAGTGGGCGGCGCCCGCCGGAACGACTGTCGACCCGGACAACGCCTGTGGCCTCACGGTCGCCGTGCAGCAGACGACGTACCAGGACACCGTGGAAATGCCGGCCAAGATCGACGCCTGCGTTGCGGCCGGTGCGGAGCCGATCACGCTGCTGCGATTCGACACCCAGGATGCGGCCACAAACGCGGTGGCCATCGGCCAGGCCGACGCCGTGACGGCGGCCTCACCCGTCATTCTCTACGGTATCGGCCAGCTCGACGGAGCCTTGATCACGGCGGGTGAGACCTTCAGCGTGGCCCCCTACGGCATCGCCGTCGGCAAGGAATCCGACCTGCGCGAGGCCGTTCAGGCCGCCGTGCAGTCGCTCGTCGACGATGGCACCTACGCGGCGATCCTCGAGGACTGGAACGTGGCCGGCGGCCAGGTGACCGCGGCCACGATCAACGCGGGCGCCACCGCCACCGAGTAGCCCCGAGCCGAACGGATGCCGCGCCGAGGCTAGACGGCGAGCACCTTCTGGATGCGCTGCAGCGAGACGCTCTCGGCGGCCTTCAGCTCCTGAGCGAACAGGCTGATGCGCAGCTCCTCGATCATCCAGCGGGCGCGCACGAGGTGCGGCGCGGCATCCGTCTGCAGGGGCATCGTGCCGCCCGCGGTCTCGAAACGGGCCGTCGCGGCCTGGGCCTCGTTCATCCAGACCCGGTCGCGGCCCGGATTGTCGACGAGCTTGGGGATGCGTGCGCTGATGCCGCCGAGGTAGCGCGGCAGGTGTCGCAGCTGGGCCAGCCCGGTCGACGAGACGAAGCCGGGGTAGATCAGCCCGGCGAGCTGGCCGCGCGCGTCGCTGATCGCCGGCAGCAGGGCCATGCTCGTGGCGCCCTTGAGCTCCTTGTCGGCGATGCGGGCCGCTGCGAGAATGCGGGCGACGAGCCCGACGGTCTCGAACATGGAGTCCATCACGACGCCCGACACCCGGTCGCGGATCGTGTCGAACTCTGCCTTCATGAAGATCTGGCCGTCGGGGCGAACCCGGAACAGCACGTCGTCGACGGATGCCGCGAGGCAGTCCTCGAACAGGGCCGCGGTGTTCTTGTACGGGCTGGTGGCGAGGCTGAGCTTCTCGGTGCCGGTGAGGTGCTGCTGCACGTACGCGGCGGGGCTCGGCGTGGCGAGCAGCAGCAGCCGGCGCACGCCCCGCGGCAGCGCGCGGGCCTGTTCGGCCTCGGTGCTCATCATGCGAATCGCGACCGACGTGCCCTCGTCGACGAGGGTCGGGTAGCCGCGAATGGTGTTCTCGCCCTGGCTGCCCCGAATCTTGGTGTCGAGAAAGCGGGGGAGTTCGCCGAGATCCCAGGTGGTGATGCCGCCGCGCTCGATCGCATTGGTCGGAATCTGGGCGGATGCCTTCGCCACGCTTTCACGCGCCCGCGGCGCCAGTCGGCGCTGCAGTTCGGTGAGTTCCTTGCCGGTGGCGACCGTGCGGCCGCGCTCGTCGGAGACCACAAAGGTGGGCCGCAGGTGCGAGGGCACTCGATCGAGTTCGAAGTCGACCGCGGTGACGGGCACGTAGGTCAGCTTCTGAATTAGTGCCGCGAGGGTCGCGGTGAAGGACTGGTCCGGAACGTCGGCTGGCTGAGTCTGAATGATGCCCGGCTGGGGCGGCAGCTCGGCGAGCAGCCGGGCCGCCCAGTCCCCGGCCGGAACGACGTTGCGGCGGATGTTCTTCGGCAGCGACTTGATCAGCGCCGTGACCAGTTCGGCGCGCAGTCCCGGCACCTGCCAGTCGAAGCCGTGCGGTGACAACCGGGCGAGCAGCGCGAGGGGAACCTGCACGGTCACGCCGTCGTCCTCGGCGCCGGGCTCGAACTTGTAGCCGAGCGAGAGGCGCTGGTCACCCTGCTGCCAGCTCGGCGGAAAGACGCCCTCGTCGATCTCGGGGGTGTCCTCGTCGACGAGCGCGTCGGCGGTCATGGTGAGCAGGTCGGGCGTCTCGAGCCGCGCCTTGCGCCACCAGCCCTCGAAGCTCTTGGTGGAGCAGACCTCCGGCGGAATGCGGTGCTGGTAGAACTCGAACACGGCCTCGTCGTCGACGAGAATATCGCGGCGCCTGGTACGTTCCTCGAGCTGGGCGAGTTCCTCGCGCAGCTGCGCGTTGGCGCGCTCGAAGGCCCACATGCCGGGATCGGCGATCTGGCCGGGGCGACCGCCGCGGGCCGCGCTGCCGGAATCCGATCCTGATCCGCGGCCGCGGGTCGAGCCACCGCCGTCGGCACTGATCGCGACGCGCTCATTGCGGGAGGGGCCGCTGCCGCCCCGGTCGGGTGCGGCATCCGGTATACCCGAACGCCCGCCGATCACGGAGGCGCGGTCCCACTCACCCTCGACGAGGGCGTGGCGAATGAACAGTTCGCGGGCGTAGGCGGGGTCGATGCGGGAGAACTGCACGCGGCGGCGGGCGACGATCGGCACGCCGTAGAGGGTGACCCGTTCGTAGACGACGGCGGCGCCCTGCTTCATCTCCCAGTGCGGTTCGGAGTAGCTGCGCTTGCAGAGGTCGCCGGCGAGTGGTTCGGCCCAGGCCGGGTCGACGACGGCGTTCATGCGGGCGAACAGGCGGCTGGTCTCGACGAGTTCGGCGCTCATCACCGCCGACGGCTGCTTCTTGGCCAGGGCCGAGCCGGGGAACAGCACGAAGCGCTGCTGCCGGGCGCCGACATAGTCTTTCTTGGCCATGTCTTTCAGGCCGATGTGGCTCAGCAGGCCGGCGAGCAGCGAGCGGTGCACACCGTCGGGGTTGACGCTGGGTTCGCCGAGGTGCAGGCCGAGCGGTTTGGCCATCTGGCGCAGCTGGCGCAGCACGTCTTGCCACTCACGCACCCGCAGATAGTTGAGGTATTCGTTCTTGCACAGCCGTCGGAACGCGCTCGAGCCGAGTTCGCCCTGCTGCTTTTCGAGATAGTTCCAGAGGTTGAGCAGGCTGAGAAAATCACTCGTCGGGTCGACGAACCGGGCGTGCAGCTGGTCGGCCTGGCCGCGTCGCTCGAGCGGGCGCTCGCGTGGGTCCTGAATGGTCAGGCCGGCGACGATCGCCATCACCTCACGGCTCGTGCCCTGGGTCTTGGACTCGATCACCATGCGGCCGAAGCGCGGATCGATCGGCAACTGGGCGAGCTGCTGCCCGATGCGGGTCAGCTTCGAGCCGGTGCCGAGCGCGCCCGGATGTACGGCACCGAGCTCGGCCAGCAGGTCGAGGCCGTCCTTGATGTTGCGGGAGTCCGGCGGAGTCAGGAACGGGAAGGACGCGATATCGCCGAGGCCGAGTGAGATCATCTGCAGAATGACGGCGGCGAGGTTGGTGCGCAGGATCTCAGGCTCGGTGTAATCCGGCCGACGCGAGAAGTCCTCCTCGGAATACAGCCGGATGGCGATGCCGTCGCTCGTTCGGCCGCTTCGGCCGCTGCGCTGGTTGGCGGAGGCCTGCGAGATCGCCTCGATCGGCAGCCGCTGCACCTTCGAACGCACGCTGTAGCGGCTGATGCGGGCCGTGCCGGCGTCGATCACGTAGCGGATGCCGGGCACGGTCAGGCTGGTCTCGGCCACGTTGGTGGCGAGCACGATGCGCCGCCGCACCCCGGCAATCGTCGAGGTCTGGAACACCTTGTGCTGGTCGGCGGCCGAGAGCCGGCCGTAGAGCGGCAGCACCTCGGTCGGGTTGCGGCTCTGCGACGAGGCGTACTTGCCCTGCAGGGCGTCGGCGGCGTCGCGAATCTCGGTCTCACCACTCAGAAAGACGAGCACGTCACCGTTGGATTCGCGCTCGAGTTCGTCCAGGGCCGTGGTGATGCCCTCGATGTAGTCGCGGTCGACGGAGGGCGCGGCATCCGTCGTGTCGTCGTCATCGTCGATGCCGGGTTCGGCGACCAGGGGCCGGTAGCGCACCTCGACGGGGTAGGTGCGCCCGGAAACCTCGATCACCGGGGCCGGCACGCCGTCGGCGTCGGCGAAGTGCGCCGCGAAACTCGCCGGGTCGATGGTTGCGGAGGTGATGATGAGCTTGAGGTCGGGGCGCTGCGGCAGCAGCTGGCGCAGGTACCCGAGCAGAAAGTCGATGTTGAGGCTGCGTTCGTGGGCCTCGTCGATGATGATGGTGTCGTACTTGCGCAGCATCCGGTCGCGGTGCATCTCGTTGAGCAGGATGCCGTCGGTCATGAGCTTGATGCGGGTGTTGGCGCCGACCCGGTCGGTGAAGCGCACCTGGTAGCCGACGGTCTCGCCGACCTCTTCGCCGAGTTCTTCGGCGATGCGCTCGGCGATGGTGCGCGCGGCGAGGCGGCGCGGCTGGGTGTGACCGATGTTTTCGCGGCCGAGTTCGAGGCAGATCTTCGGCAGCTGGGTGGTCTTGCCGGAGCCGGTGGCGCCCGCCACGATCACAACCTGGTGGTCGCGAATGGCCTTGGCAATCTCGTGCCGGCTCTGGCTGACCGGAAGCTCGGCCGGAAAAGTGATCTGGGGTGCGGTAGTCATGACTGTTCCATCGTACTTTCCCGGTTCCCCGCCGCCTCTCGCGAATTAAAAGGATAAAAACGGTGTTAATGCGTGCATTGGGGCTGAGACGGGATTAGCGTGGACGGCATGGACACCAACACTGCCGCCACAGACGCGGCCATCATCGCTGACCGCCCCCACTTCGACCTGAAGGATGCGAGCACGGCACCCGCGGCCGCATCCGGCGGATGCGGCGAGTCCGACCACGCGTGCACCTGTGGTGCCGAGGACAGCGCCGACTACCCCGAGTTCGATGTGCGAACCGTGCCCCACGCCATCCGTCACGCCTCGGTCTTCGGAGCGGCCGACGCGATCGCCGAGGGCGGCGGGCTCGTGATCGTCGCGCCGCACGACCCGCTGCCGCTGCTGGGTCAGCTCGAGCAGCGCCACCCCGGCCGCTTCACGATCACCTACCTCGACCGCACCCCCGACGCGGTGCGCGTGCAGCTGACGCGCTGACCAGCAGACCCGCTGGCTCGTTCAGCCAAAAGTCAGGGTGGGTGCAGGGTTCGCGCAGAGGGCCGACCTCGCTTATAAGGTGGGTAGCATGACGAACTCGGTACCTACCCTCACCCTGAACGACGGCCACACGATTCCGCAGCTCGGCTTCGGCGTATTCAAGGTCGACCCCGACGAAACCACCCGCATCGTCACCGATGCCCTCGAGGTGGGCTACCGCCACATCGACACCGCCGCGATCTACGGCAATGAGGCGGGCGTCGGCAAGGCCCTCGCCGAGTCCACGATCGCCCGCGATGACCTCTTCATCACCACCAAGCTGTGGAACGACCGTCAGGGAACCCAGTCGGCATTCGACGCCTTCGAGGAGAGCCTCGAGAAGCTCGGCCTCGACCACGTCGACCTCTACCTGATCCACTGGCCGGCACCGGCCAACGGCCTCTACGTCGAGAGCTGGAAGGCGCTTGAGAAGATCCGCGAATCCGGACGTGCCCGCTCCATCGGCGTCTCGAACTTTCTCGTGCCGCACCTCGAGGCGCTCATCAAAGACACCGAGATCGTGCCCGCGGTCAACCAGATCGAGCTGCACCCCGCCCACCAGCAGCTCGAGGTCACGCGCTTCGCCCGCGAGCACGGCATCAACATCGAGGCCTGGGGCCCGCTCGGCCAGGGAAAGTATCCGCTCTTCGACGAGCAGGTCGTAGCGGATGCCGCCGAAGCCCACGGCAAGTCCGCGGCCCAGGTCGTGATCCGGTGGCACCTGCAGACCGGTAACATCCTGTTCCCCAAGTCGAACCGCCGCGAGCGCATGGCGGAGAACTTCGACGTCTTCGACTTCGAACTCACCCACACCCAGATCTCGATGATCAGCGCCCTCGAGCGGGCCGGCCGCGTCTCCGCGCACCCGAACGACGTCAACTAGCCCGCCACCGCTCATTCTTGTGCCTGGATGACCGCGCTCGGTGGTGAATTCAGGAGATTCGCCGGTGGTCAGCGTCAGGGCCGCCGGACTAGTGCCCTGGCCGCGTCGTCACCGGCAAGATCTCCTGAATTCGCCACGCGGGGGCACACCAGGCTCGCGCCCTCCGAGACCGCTGGGGCGGGTGGCGCGGCGGGTCTGGTAGATTTCGGTGCGCACCGAAGAAACGAGCACCGTGAATCCGATTGAATGGCTTTTTGACGCCCAGCTGCAGATCGGCACCCAGACGATTCTCTGGCGTGAGGTTGTGGGCAACGTGTTTGGCATCGCGAGCGCCGTCGGTGGGATGCGCCGTAAGGTGTGGGCCTGGCCCGTCGGCATCATCGGCAATGTGCTGCTCTTCACCGTGTTCCTGGGTGCCGTGTTTGGCACGCCGAACCCGGTCAACCTGCTCGGTCAGGCCGGTCGGCAGATCATGTTCATCGTCGTCTCGATCTTCGGCTGGGTGGCCTGGCAGCGCAGCCGCAACTCCACGGTGCACGTTGCCGTCGTGCCGCACTGGGCGAGCAACCGCGCCCGCATTCTGCTGGGCGTCGGCCTCATCGCCGGCACCCTCGTGCTCACCCCGATCTTTCGTGCCCTGGGTTCTTTCGAACCGGTCTGGGCGGATGCCTGGATCTTCACCGGTTCACTGCTCGCCACCTACGGTATGGCCCGTGGCTGGACCGAATTCTGGCTCATCTGGGTCGCCGTCGACATCGTCGGCGTGCCGCTGCTGATCAGCGCCGGCTACTACGCCTCCGCGGTTCTCTACCTGTTCTACGGCGCGTTCACCCTGGTCGGATTCCTGGTGTGGGTGCGCGTGCAACGTCGCCGGGCAGCCCTGCTGGCCTGAACTCCTGCTGGCCTGAACCCCTGCGGGCCTGGCCGCGGCGAGAGCGGTCAGGTGCGAAATTCGTTGCGGGGCGCATCCGTTTGCGGCAGCTCATAGGGCACGACGTTCGCCTCCGTCGCGGATGACGCCTCGGCCACGATCGACCCGTCGGGTTGCCAGGCGACGGTGACGAACACGGCGTCCGGAGTGTCTGCCGCAACCGTTGCGCGCACGCCCAGACCCCGATCGGCCAGCACAGCGGGCATCGTGCACGCGGTTTCGACGCTCCGGTGGTTCTGCTGCACGATGATGCAGACGTCTCCGCCCACGCGATGGGCGACGTAGACCCCATAGTCGTGGGACGGCAACACCGCTCCGGGCACGCTGCGTATGGTCAGCGCATCATATTCGGCACCGAGCGCCGGTGGGGTGTCGTCGGGCCAGCTCTCGGGATCGCTGAAGATGCGCAGCGCCGTTGCCGTGGCCGAGTCGTTGGTTGCGGAGCTCGATCCGCGACCGGCGGCGGATGGTTCGGCGAACTCCGGCATCAGGGTCGCGGCCAGTCCGGCGCAGACCGCCCCGACGACCGCGCCGAGCACGAAGACGGCAAGGCCACGCCGGCGCCGAGCGAACCTCCCGACCATGTTCACGGGCGCCTGCGTGCTCACGACAGCGGATGCGGCCGGCCCCGCACCGCTCGGCGCCACGGTCACGGTATCGGTCAGGGTGTCGGTCGCAGCGCCGTTCGCCGCGCCGCTCCCCGAAAGGCTCGTTGAAAGGCTCGTCGCGGAGGCCGCCCGGGACATCCGCTCGAGAATCGCATCGAGGGCGGCGGCGTCACCGGCCAGGCGCTGCTCAAGCTGCCACAGCTCGTGTTGAGCGGCGGTAGCGTGCCGGGTGCGGCCGGTGGCCGGATCGAGGCCAGCACTGAACGGCTCGGCAAGCGGCTCGGCGAGGGGCTGCGCGACGGGCCGGGCATAGACGCGGGCCTGCAGCGCGGGCAGATCGGCGGCCGGATCGAGCAGCCCGGCGGGTGTGCGGGTGAGCGGATGCAACCGCCACCAGAGGGCATCGAGCACGTCCCCGGTGCCGGAGGGAGGGCCGTGATAGCTGGCGCGCACGGCGGCGAGCTGGGGCGCATCCGTCTGCAGCAGATCCCAGAGCGCCTGTGTTCGCTCGAACGTCATTGTGCCCCCGCCCGTTACCTCACCCTATCGGCCGGCTGGCCGGGAGGGTCAGGAGCGAGCACGGGGTTGAGCGCGGGTTGCTGCGCGGGCGCTGACCCGGTATACGGGCCCGTACTGCCGGTATCCCGCGGTGAGCTGCCGGCGATGACCGCCCCGGTGCTGCTCCAACTCACGTAGACCTGCAGCAGCACGGCGTTGTCGGCCGGTTCGGGCGGCGACCAGACCCGCGCGTGCAGGTACAGGCCGGAGGTCGCGATGGTGCGGGCCGTGGCGCAGGCCGTGCTGCCGCTCTGGTCGGCGTCCTGCACGACGATGCAGTATTCGGCGGTGCCGCGTTGCGCCACGTAGACGCCGTAACCGGTTCCAATCGGCGCCGGTCCGAGCACGCTGCGGATCGAGTCGGGCTCGAATTCCCGGCCAAGGTCTGGTGGGCCGCCGTCGGCCCAATCGGTGTCTTCCTCGAAGATCTGCAGCACGTCAGAGCTCGAGGCGGAGACCGTGCCACCGCTCTGGTTTGCGACGGCATTCGCGGAATCACCCTGGCCGGCCGAATCGCCCTCGCCCAGGGTGCCGATCGCCCCGGCCGTGCCGATGACCACGCCGAGCACGAGCCCCAGGGCGAAGAACACCGGTCGGCTGAGTGGTGCGAGTTGCGCGAGCTCCGCGGGTGTACCGGGTGTCGGGGGTGTCGGGGGCTCGGTCGGTTCGACCGGGTACGGTGCCGTTTCGGATTCGCGTGCCGTTCCGAGCACGGCGGCTGGCTTGAACCTCGGTGGCGACTCGTCGGCTGCCTGCTCGGGTGTCCAGTCCCGCATGCGTTCGAGCAGAGCGTCGAGGGCTGCGGCGTCCTGCGTGAGCCGCGCGCGCAGCGCCGCGAGTCGGTGCTCATGCGCGGTGGCGCTGACCGTGGTGCCCGCGCGCTGATCAAACGCCTCGATGACGGGTTCGTTCAGGCCCTCACGGGAGTACACCCTGGCCTGCAGCTCGGCGAGATCGACGGCCGGGTCCGGCTGCCCGGACTCGGTCGGGGTCAGCGGTCGGAAACGCCACCACAATGCGTCGAGCACGTCACAGCGACCGCGATAGTTCACTCGCAGCCTCGTGAGAAGTCCGGCATCTGTCTGCGCAGCCAGCCACAGCCGCTGCGCCAGGGGGTCCTGAGTCATTCGCAGCTTCTTTTCCTCGACGCCGGGCAGCCTACGCTCGACGGAGCGCGGCGCAAGGGGGCGACAGATGCGAAATTGTGACATCCGGGCGGGCAGAATGGGAGTATGAGCAATCGCCTCGCCGACGCCATCAGCCCGTATCTGCGCTCGCACGCCGACAATCCCGTGGACTGGTATTCCTGGGGGCCGGAGGCCTTCGCCGCGGCCCGTCAGCTCGATGTGCCGGTGCTCGTCTCGATCGGCTACTCCACCTGCCACTGGTGCCACGTCATGGCCAGGGAGAGTTTCAGCGACCCGGTGCTCGCCGAGTATCTCAATGCCCACTTCGTCAGCATCAAGGTCGACCGCGAAGAGCACCCCGATGTCGACGCGAGCTATCTGGCGGCGGCGAGCGCTTTCACCACGGGCCTCGGTTGGCCGCTCAACGTGTTCGTCACGCCAGAGGGCCGGGCCTTTCACGCCGGAACATATTTTCCGCCGCGCCCGATCGCTGCGCCGAAGGGGGCCGGCGGGGGCGGGCATCCGTCGTTTCGCATGGTGCTCGAAGCGGTGACGGATGCCTGGCTCACCCGCCGCGCCGCCGTCACCGAGGGTGCAGCCCAGGTCGCCGACGCGCTCGCCGAATCGAGCCGGCAGCTGGCCGGTGCCAACCCGCTGCCGGATTCCGGCGCGTTCGCCGGCGCGGTCGCCGAGCTCACCGCCTACGAAGACGACCTCTTCGGCGGTTTCGGCGGGGCCCCGAAGTTTCCGGTGGCGCCCGCCCTCGGGTTTCTGCTTGACGAGCCCACCGGGCGTGAGCTCGCCCTGCGCACGCTCAAGCGAATGGGGGCCTCGCCGCTGCGCGACGCGGTTGAGGGCGGGTTCTTTCGCTACGCCGTGAATCGCGACTGGAGCGAACCGCACTACGAACGCATGCTCTACGACAATGCCCAACTGCTCGAGCTGTACACCCGGGCCTGGACGCTCACCGCCGAACCGTGGGCGCGCACGGTCGCCGAAGGCGTCGCCGACTTTCTGCTCGGCGTGCTGCAGCTGCCGGGCGGAGGTTTCGCGAGCGCGCAGGACTCCGAGAGCACCGTGGCCGGCCAGCGAGTCGAGGGCGGCTATTACGCCCTCGACGTCGAGGCCCGCCGAGGGGAGACGCCGCCGGCCCTCGACGACAAGATCTTGACCGGCTGGAACGGACTCGCCATCGGAGCGCTGGCCCGCGCCGGCTTCGTGTTCGACTCTCCCTCCTTCACCGCGGCGGCCCGAGTGGCCGCCGACTTTCTGCTCGACCAGCACCTGCGCGCCGACGGTACCCTCGTGCGAGCCTCGGTGGGCGGCCGCGCCTCCGCGGCGCAGGCCACCCTGGAGGACTTCGGGATGTGTGCACGGGGCCTCCTCGAACTCGCGACGGTAACGGGGGAGGTGCGCTACGCGCTGGCCGGTCGCGACCTCGTGAACGGCACGCTACGGGCACCCTCCGACACTGCCCACGGCGACATTGCCCACGGCGACACTGCCCACGGCGACCCTGCCCAGCCGGACGGTGCCGCCTCGGCCGCCCTGTTCCGTGCGCCCAATGGGCCAGATCCGGTGCTGCACGGGCAGGGCCTCGTCGTGGCCGTCGACCCGTCCGAGGGCGCCTACCCCTCCGGCCTGACCGCCACGGCCGATGCCAGCCGAGTGCTGTACCTGCTCACGGCAGAGACCCGATACCACGAGGCCGCCGTGACCGCTCTCGGCCTCGTGTCCGGCCTCGCGCCGGCCAGGCCGCTCGCGTTCGGAGCGTCCCTGCGTCTGATGAGCGCCCTCACGGCCCCGGTCGAACAGCTCGTCATCGTCAGCCCCGACGCCGGCTCCGCCGCCACCTCGAGCGGGCTGCTCGGGGCGGTGCGCCGCCGACCGGCCGGGCTGGTCGCATCCGTCACCGAGAGCCAGGCACGAGCCTTCGCCGACGCCGGGTTCGAGCTGTTCGCGGGCCGATCCGCCCGCGACGGGCTGCCCACCGCCTACCTGTGCCGCGACTTCACCTGCCGTCTGCCGGTCACCGACCCGGCCGGCCTCATCGGCGCGAGCGCGGTGACCGAGTGACCGTCACCATCAAGCGCGCCTACGACGCAGCGACCGAGACCGACGGATGCCGCGTGCTGGTCGATCGCCTCTGGCCGCGCGGCGTCAGCAAGGCCGGCGCACACCTCGACGGCTGGCCGAAAGACGTGGCTCCCTCACCCGACCTGCGCACCTGGTGGAAGCACGACCCCGACCGCCTCGGCGAGTTCAGCACCCGGTACCGGGCCGAACTCGACGGGGTGCCCGCAACCGTCGCGGCCGTGACCGACCTGCGCGAACTGATCCGCGAGAACACCGCTCGAGGTGTGCCCACCACGCTCATCTACGGGGCGAAGGATCCGCACGTGAATCACGCCCGCATCCTCGCCGAGTACCTCGCCGCCGACCCGGCCGAGTAGCGGCCGCCTTCGCCACAATCCGGTCCTCTCGCCGCACGGGCGGAGGGGCGATAGACTGGGCCTCAGCGCCACCGCGTTCCATCGGCTGCTCTCGCACCCGGTTTACGGGGCGCTGGGCCGGTGATACCGGACGCACTCCCCCTGGGCATAGCGTGTGGTTGCCTCGTGATCGAGTGTTCCAGATTTCGAGGAGGACCATGGCAACACTTGACCGTCCGAACGCAGAGCCGGACGCGCAAACCCGCGCCAACAGCCCCACCGTCACGACCGACACCACAGCTCACAGCGACAGCGCTGCTGACGCCGACAGTTTTTCGTACGACATCGCCCACGATGTCGCATCCGCCGCCCTCGGCGAGGACTTCACCGACGAGGTCAGCCTCGATTCCGGCCTGATCCCGACCCTCTCGCTCAGCCCTGCGCCCGAACTCGTCCTGGTCACACCCGACGCCCGCAACCGCCGTTTCGACCGCGATGACCTCGTCGTGCGCAAGGGCGAAATCGCCCTGATCAATGGTCACTTCACCCCGCACGAGTCGATGGTCAAAGACCTGCTCGCCGTGCACGACGCCCTGACGAAGGCCGGCATCGACTTTCTGCTCGTTCGCGGCGACCACAACCGTCCCGTCATCGCCGTCGACCGCAAACGTCGCAAACAGCTCACCCGGGTGCTCGCCGCCGCGTTCGCCAACGAACCCTTCTATGCCAAGCCCGTCGACGGCCCTCCGGCCGCGCCGTTTCTGCTGGCCGATGGCGTGCTCGCGACGCACAAGAAGGCATCCGTTTTTCGCGTCTACCGCCCACGAATCGAACCGATCGGACGCCTGCGCTACGGCGCCCAGACCGCTTTTCAGTTCGAACTGTGGCGCTTCGGCGAGGAAGAGATCATCGCCCCGGTCGAAAATGCGCTGATGCGCACCCGCCTGCCCCGCTCCGAGGCCCGCGAAACGACCATCGAGCTCTACGGCCGCACCTGGCTCACCCTGCAGAACATGTTCGACGACCTCGCGAGTGACGTTTCGTTCGACATCGACCTGGTCTTCTCGTGGGTCGACGGCTCGTCGAGCGATTTCCAGCTCGAACGCGCCAAGCGGATGCGGGACTACGTGGTCGGCGACGGCGACGACTCCGACGCGCGTTTTCGGCAGATCGACGAGCTCAAGTACGCCCTGCGCAGTGTCTACATGTTTGCACCGTGGATTCGCCGTATCTTCATTGCCACGGATTCGCCGGCGCCGATCTGGCTCGCCGACCACCCGCGGGTCACGATCATGCGCAGTGAGGACTTCTTCGCGGACCCGACCGTGCTGCCGACCCACAACTCGCACGCCGTCGAGAGCCAGCTGCACAATATCCCCGGCCTCGCCGAGCATTTTCTATATTCCAACGACGACATGTTCTTCGGCCGCCCGGTGGGCCCCGAGCTGTTTTTCTCGCCCGGTGGCGTGACCAAGTTCGTCGAGGCACGCACCCGTATCGGTCTCGGTGAGAACGACCCGACCCGCAGCGGCTTCGAGAATGCCGCGCGGGTCAACCGGGCGTTGCTGCGAGGCCGGTTCGGCAAGGTCACCACCCGGCACCTCGAGCACACGCCCGCGCCGATGCGCAAGAGTGTGATGCGCGAGCTGGAGAGCGTCTTTCCCGAGGACTTCGCGCGCACCGCAGCCAGCCGTTTTCGATCGGCGACCGACATCTCCGTCACCAACTCCCTGTATCACTACTACGGGCTGATGACCGGGCACGCGGTCGCTCAGACCCAGGTGCGCTCGCTGTACGTGGAGACGACCCTGCGGGCGGCCCTGCGCCAGATGAACCGGTTGCGCAAACGCCGAGACCAGGACATGTTCTGCCTCAACGACGGCAGCAACCCGGAGATCTCCGATGAGGTACGCCAGGCCGCCGTCACCGAGTTTCTCGAACTCTACTTTCCGATCGTGGCGCCGTGGGAGCGAGCCGGTGTGGCGACTAGTGCAGCACCGGGATCGGCGTGGTCAGTGGCGGCTCTCGCAATGCAGGCAGAGTTTCCGACGGCCGGCTTTGCGCCCGCACTGCCCCCGACGGAAGCTCTGCCGAAGGTTCGATGACGATGCCCGACGCGGCGAGGCGCCGGGCCGTTTCGGCGGCATCAATGTAGTCAAGCGACGGGAAGGTACCGAGAGGCACCACCGAGTGCAGCACGGTTCCCGCGTAGACGTGCACGAGGTTGAACGCCCGGGCCCCGTCACGGCCGAGGGTTCCGCCGACGGGAACGTTGAGGTCTTGGGTGTAGCACGTCGCTGACGCGACCGACACCGGGATGCCGGCGAAGGTCGAGAACGACGAGTAGTGCAGGTGCCCCGCAAGGATGCTGCGCACATCCGTTCCCCGCAGCACCTGCGCCAGGCGGTCCTGATCGCGCAGTTCCACGGCGACGGCGAGGTCGAGAACGCTCGGTACCGGTGGGTGGTGCAGGGCGAGGATGGTGCCGTCCGGGGCCGGGGTGCTGAGTTCACGGGCCAGCCACAGCAACTGGCGGTCCGAAATCGCGCCGTAGTGGTGGCCGGGAACCGAGGTGTCGAGCGTGATCACGCGCAGACCGTTGATCTCGTAGACCTGATCGATCGGGCTGCTCGGGTCGATGGGGTCGTTGCCGGTGTGCGGCGGCAGCAGCGCTGCGCGGAACGCGGCTCGGTCGTCGTGGTTGCCCATCACCCAGATGACCTTGGCTCCCAGACGTTCGGCGATCGGTTCGACCATGCGGCGCAGCAGGTCGTAGGCCCCGGGTTCGCCCTTGTCGGCGAGATCTCCGGTGAAGACGATCGCCTCGGGGCGGGCACCGGATGCTTCCACCTCGGCGAAGAGTTCGGCCAGATGTGCCTCAACGTCCACGCTGCCGTAGAGGCGATTGCCTCCG
Source organism: Cryobacterium frigoriphilum (assembly GCF_004403305.1). GTDB lineage: Bacteria > Actinomycetota > Actinomycetes > Actinomycetales > Microbacteriaceae > Cryobacterium > Cryobacterium frigoriphilum. The sequence goes on from NZ_SOHE01000044.1 coordinate 21,525, forward strand.
GCAAGAAGGTGCGTATCGCTCAGGTGTAGTAGAAAATGGTCCGGCCGGGGATACTCGGCCGTTCGAATGATCACGGAGCTTTCCATTCGTTCGGAGGTGCGCAACTGGTGCACGCACTCTCGGTACTACGGACTTCACTACTACGCGCTTTCATGACACAGTCCATTCGATCAGATGATCTTGAACAACGCATGTACGCCACGCAACTATTGCACATTAGTGCGGGTTTGCATCCGTTTGCATCGATATCGATATAGACCCCGGTGAGGGTGACGAAAATCCTATCGCCCGAAGCCCCTGTGGAAAGTCCTAGGCTGGCGCTATGGCACGCTACGTACGCATCGACGAATTTGGTGGTCCACGAGTGCTGCGCATCGAACACGATGAGCAGCCCCAGGCGGCACGCGGTGAGGTGAGGGTGCGCGTGCACGTTGCGGGTCTGAATCCGGTCGACTGGAAGATCTTCAAGGGTGGCCCGGCCGCCGCAACCTACAACGCCGTGCCGCCGTGTGGCAACGGCAACGACTTCTCCGGGGTCATCGACGAGATCGGCTCGGGCGTTACCGGCTTCGCGGTCGGCGACGCGGTGCTCGGCGGCAAGCGGATGCACGCCCAGGCCGACTGGGTCGTCGTCGACGCGAGCCGGATCATCCGTAAACCCGCCGCGCTGCCCTTCGAGCAGGCCGGAGGGCTCGACATCGCCGGCCGCACGGCGTGGGCCAGTGTGCGTTCACTCGCCCTGACCCCCGCCGACACGGTACTCGTGAGCGCCGCGGCCGGCGGGGTGGGCGTGCTGGCCGCTCAGCTCGCCCTGCGCGCCGGAGCGACCGTGGTCGGCACCGCAAGCGAGGCCAACCACGAGTTTCTGCGCGAACTCGGCATCATCCCGGTGGCCTACGGCGAGGGCCTGCTCGCCCGACTGCGGCAGGCGGCCCCGAAATACACCGCGGCCCTCGATAACAGCGGCCCGATCACGATCGATGTCGCCCTCAAGCTGGGCGTTGCCGGGCCACGCATCAACACCATCGCGGCCCGCGGTCACCGAGCCGATATGGGCATCACCGGCGTCGGCGGGGTCGAAGCCCACCCCGGTGACCTCGCGGAACTGGCCGATCTCATTGCCCGCGGTGTCGTGGTCTTGCCAATCGACAGCGTGTTCCCGCTCGAACGGGTGCGCGAAGCCTACGAGCACCTGATGGCCGGACACGCGCGCGGCAAGATCGTGCTCGCCGTCAATCCCTGATCCACGTCGGGCCGGTGTTTCGCACCCAGCCGTTGTGCGGCGTGTGCCGGGCATTCTCAAAACCGGCTGTGCGAAGCTGAAATATGCGCACCTCTTTGCTGGCCCGGCGGTCGACTCGGCCCGTGGCCTATTTCGGTGGCGCCGTGCTGCTCGCCCTCGTCTTCACGGCGCTCTACATCGTCTTCGTGCGTACCATCACCGGTCAGGTCGCCGACCAACTCTCGTATGACGGCGCCGAAAACGGATGGCGCAGCGTCACCCCCTTCACCCGTCGCCTGCTCGACGCGGTGCCGATGGTGTCCGTCGTGATCGGGCTCGTGCTGACCGGGGTGATCACGCTCGTACGCCGCAACTGGGCGACCCTCATTGTGGCGCTCGCCGCGGCGGGCGCGGCTGCCGTGACGGCGCAGGTTCTGAAATATGCCATTTTGGAGCGGCCGGGGCTGGGCGTCGAGGGTTACGCCGGTAATTCATTCCCTTCGGGGCATACGACGGTGGCGGCGGCATCCGCTCTCGTCGTCTTCCTGGTCGCGAGCCCGCGCACCCGTGCAATCGTCGCGGCCGCCGGCACGAGCTTCGCCGTCGCGGCGGGCGTTGCGACCCTCGCCAACCAGTGGCATCGGCCGAGCGATGTCGTCGCCGCGCTGCTGCTCGTGGCGTTCTGGGGCTGCCTGGCCGGCGTGGTGCTGTCGGTGCGCGCCAGGGACTCGGGGCGAGCGGACGGCGCGGCGCTCAACCGCCGGTCACCACGATGGTGGTTGTGGCTGGTACCCCTCGTGGGCCTGACCGGCGTGACGCTCGCGGTGACCGTGCTGCGGGCATCCGCGGATTCACCGGGCATGCTCGTGGCCTATGTCGGCGGCGTCATCGGCATCGTCGGTGTGGGGCTGGTGCTCGCGTTCGCCGGAACCCGGTTGTTCGCCCGCTTGCCCTAGTGCTGACTCCTGCGCCCTGACCGGGTCATTTGCTCGCGCTCGTGTGGGTGGGAGATTGGTGGGAATCCCTGTTGCCCGGCCGGGGGTGCGTGCGACACTGAGGCATGGACGTCACGCTGAGATCGTTACAGACCGCAGTTCCGCCGACAGTGCTGATTCAGGAGCAGGTGCGCGATGTCTTCGCCGCGCAGCCCGGCCTCACCCGTCTGGCCCAGCGCATCGTCGCCACATCGTTCAACGTGTCGGGCATCGACACCCGGCACACCGTGATCGACGAGCTCACGCTGGATGCCACCGGCACCGACCCGCAGTTCTTCGACCCGGTCGAGCAGAGACTCCTGATTCCCAGCACCCGGGTGCGCAACGAGCTCTACATCGTCGAGGCCACCAAACTGTTCGTCGAGGCCGGCCGCAAGGCCCTCGACGCTTGCCCGGGCGTGACCGCCGCCGACGTGACCCACGTCGTGACCGTATCCTGCACGGGCTTCTACGCCCCCGGCCCTGACTACATGCTCGTGCGTGAACTGGGCCTCAGCCCCGCCACGCAGCGCTACCACCTCGGCTTCATGGGCTGCTACGCCTCGATGCCGGCCCTGCGCACCGCGAAACAGTTCGTCGAAGCCGACCCGAACGCGGTCGTGCTGGTCGTGAGCGCCGAGCTCTGCTCGCTGCACCTGCGCACCTCCAACGACCCCGACACGATCGTTGCGTCCTCGCTGTTCTCGGATGGCGCCGCCGCCGGCATCGTGAGCGCTCGCCCGCTCGCGCCGGGCGAGCGCGGCCTGAACCTCGACCTCTTCGAGACGGTGATCACACCGGTGGGCGAGGGCGACATGGCCTGGAAGATCGGTGATGAAGGCTTCGAAATGGTGTTGAGCACCTATGTTCCCCACATCATCGACGAACACATCGAGGGCGCGCTCGCGCCGCTGTTCGCTCGGGACGCGGCCGTGTCGGCGATGGTCGCACCATTCGGATCGGGGGCATCCGTCGCCACCGGGCCGGCACCGGTTGCGGTGCTGCCTGTTCCGGTGCTGCCGGTTGCGGTACTGCCGGTTCCGGTATCGGCGGCGATCGAGCACTGGGCGATTCACCCGGGAGGGCGCAGCATCCTCGACAAAACCGAGGCAAAACTCGGTCTGACCGAGGCGCAGCTCGCACCCGCCAGGGAGACCCTGCGCACCAACGGCAACATGTCGAGTGCGACGATCCTGTTCGTGATGAAGGCGATTCTCGACGCACCGACCACCGCAGACGGCGAGCGGGTCTGCGCGATGGCGTTCGGGCCCGGCCTCACGGTCGAGTCCGGGCTGATGACCGTCGCCATCGGCTAGCCGGATGCTCGCATCGCTGCGCCGTCGGGCGGTCGATGCCGTCGAGATCATGGACGGCCCGGACTGCGACCCGGAACGGCTCGACCGTACCTATGCCGATTTTCATGTCGTCAACCTCGCGGTGTCGGGCTGGCGCAGCATGTATTGCCGCAGCATCCGTCCCGGCCTGTCGACGACCAGGCCGAGCACGCTGCTCGATGTCGGGTCGGGTGGCGGTGATGTGTCGCGGTGTCTGGCCCGCTGGGCGGCGCGCGACGGCCTGCGTCTCGAGGTGACGGCGATCGACCCGGATGTCCGCGCGCACACCTGGGCGTCGGCACAGCCACCGGTGCCGGGACTCAGTTTTCGGCGAGCGCTGAGTTCCGAGCTCGTCGCCGAGGGTGCCCGGTTCGACTTCGTGGTGTCCAACCACGTGCTGCACCACCTCAGTGCCGCCGAACTGCAGGGATTGCTCGCCGACTCGCGGGCGCTCGCCCGGCGGGGGGTTCTGCACGCCGACATTGCTCGCGGACGGCTGGCCTACCTCGGCTTCTCGCTCGGCACCTGGCCGTTTTTTCGCCGGTCGTACATTCGGGCCGATGGGCTGACCTCCATTCGGCGCAGCTTTACCGCGGCGGAACTGCGCCGGGTCGCACCGGCGGGCTGGACGGTTCGCCGGGCGCATCCGTATCGGCTGGAACTGCGCTGGCGCGCGCCACGCGCAGCGGCCACTGCGACGGAAACCGCTGTGGGCACGGCACCGGATGCGTGACGTCATCGTGGTCGGCGGCGGCCCGGTCGGCATGCTGCTGGCCTGCCTGCTGGCCGCGGAGGGGCTCGACGTCGAGGTTCTCGAACAGCGCAGCGAACCATCACTGAGGTCGCGGGCGATCGGCATCCATCCGCCGTCGCTGCGCGTGCTGGCCCGCATCGGAGTCGCCGAGGCGCTCATCGAGCGGGCGGTACGCATCGAAGACGGGGTCGTCTGGTGCGACGGACGACGGCTCGGGCGCATGTCGTTCACGAGCGTCGGCGCGGAGTTTCCGTTTGTCGCCTCCCTGCCGCAGCACGAGACCGAGGCGCTGCTGCGGCAGCGGTTCGAGCAGCTGGCACCCGGGCGGGTGCGCGCGGGCGCAACCGTCACCGGTGTGAGGGAGCACGGTGTGAGTGGGCACGGTGTGAGTGGGCACGGTGAGCACGTACGGGTGCAGCTGCAGTGCGGCCCCGTACTGCAGGCGCGCTACGTCGTGGGCGCGGATGGCGCGCGCAGCGTCGTGCGCGCGGCCGCCGGCATCCGCTTCGCGAAGATCGGACCGCCCGCGACCTACCTGATGGGCGATTTCGCGGCAGAACCTCTCGCGAGTGAGCAGTTTTCGCACCACAACTCTGCGGGAAGCGCAGCGGGAAGCGCGGAAAATGCACACGCGCGGGCCGTGCTGTACTTCGAACGCGGGGGAGTGGTGGAGTCGTTCCCGCTGCCGGGTGGGCGCCGACGCTGGGTCGCGATGACCGATCGGTTGTCGCCGCAGGCATCGAGCGATGACCTGGCCGGCATCATCCGTTCGCGCACCGGGGCCGAGGTCGGTGCGGCACTCGGCCCGGCGAGCGCTTTCGGAGTGCAGCAGCACCTCGCCGCGCGACTGGTCGCCGGCCGCATCGCCCTGGTCGGTGATGCGGCCCACGAGATCAGCCCGATCGGCGGGCAGGGCATGAACCTCGGCTGGCTCGACGCCGCGCAGCTCGCCCCGGCGCTGCGGCGGGCGATCCTCCAGACGGATGCGCACGGTTCCGCCCTCGAAGACTACGACCGTCACCGACGGCGTACCGCGCGCACCGCCGCCGTGCAGGCCGGCTTCAACATGGCGATGGGCCGGCCCCTGACCGGTGTGCGGCTGATCGCCCGCAACACGCTCGTGCGCGCCCTCGCCCTGCCGCCGGCGAGTGCCGTGGTGGCCCGCGCCTTCACCATGCGCTGGCTCTGACCCGCCGGCACCGCCGGCGCGAGTGGCGAATGCAGGATGGATCGCCCGACACGCCGCATTTCATCCTGCTTTCGCCGACGAATGCTCAAATCGTCCTGTTTTCGCCACGGTCGATTCGTCGGGTTTAATTGAGACCGTGACTTCTGTACTGATCGAGCGGCTTCGGGCCGACCTCGCCGCCGCCAATTTCAGCGTGACCGCCCTGACCGGGTTATGGGGCGTCGAAGCGGATGCCGCCCTGCAGCGTAACCAGCGGGTTCCGGCCCAGCGTGGACTCGCCGCCCTGCGTCAGAAGCTCGGCCGCGTCGAACCCTCGGCGACGCTGGCCGAACTGTTCGTGCTCGGGCTGCCCGTGGCCCACGCGGACGTGGCCGCGGCCCTGCCCGCGCTGACCGTGGCCGGTGCCGAAGAACTCGGGCTCGTCTGCAGCCTCGTGCCCGCCGAGCCGGCCCGGGTGCGCCCGCTCGTCGAGCTGCGCCCGTACAGCTTTCTGGATGAGTTCGGTGCTGACAGCTGGTGGATCGTGAGCGACCTCGGCGAGCTGGCCCTCGGGCATCCGCTCGGCGAGAGCCACGTGCTCGGCATCGGCGGCGCGAGCCGCACCCTCAGCGGCCTGATCATGCCGACGCCGGCCGGCCGGGTGCTCGACCTGGGCACCGGATGCGGCATCCAGGCCATGCACGCCTCCCGCCACGCCGAACACGTCGTCGCGACCGACATCTCCGAACGTGCGCTCGAACTCGCCGCCCTCAATGCCGCCCTCAACGGCATCGACACGATCGAGTTTCGCCTCGGAAGCCTCTTTGAACCCGTCGCGGGGGAACGCTTCGACCACATCATCAGCAACCCGCCGTTCGTGATCACCCCGCGCACACCGGGGGTGCCGAGCTATGAGTACCGCGACGGCGGCCTCGTCGGCGACGCGCTCGTCGAGGCCGTCGTGCGCGGGGCGGCCGATCACCTGACCCCCGGAGGCGTTGCCCAGCTGCTCGGCAACTGGGAATACCGCGCCGCCGCGGCATCCGTCACCGACGCCTTCACCCGCCTCGAGGCCTGGCTCGACGCCCCCACTGCGGATGCCGCGCCGCTCGACGCCTGGATCATCGAACGCGAGGTGCAGCTGCCCTCCGAGTACGCCGAGACGTGGATCCGCGACGGCGGCACCCGCCCCGGCGCCGACTTTGACCGGCTCTACGGCGCCTGGCTCGACGACTTCGCCTCCCGCGGCGTGACGCGCGTCGGATTCGGCTACCTGCTGCTGCGCCGCCCCGCCGAGACCGGGCTGAGCGCGCTGCGCCGTCTCGAACGCCTGCCCGACGCCCTCGGCCACAACCCGACCGGGCTCGGCTCGCACCTGGCGGCGTGCCTGGCCGCCCACGACTGGCAGGCGGCGACGGATGACGCCCTGCTGCTGCGCGCGCACCTCACGGTGGCCTCCGACGTCACCGAGGAGCGGCACTTCTGGCCCGGGCAGGACGATCCGACGCTGATGACCCTGCACCAGGGCGGCGGCTTCGGCCGCGAGGTGGCCCTCGACACGGCGCTCGCCGCCCTGATCGGCGCCTGCGACGGCGATCTCAACGTCGGCGCCATCATCGGCGCGCTCGCGCAGCTGCTCGATGCCGAGGAGCCGGCCCTGATCGCGGAGCTGCTGCCGCGCATCCGCGAACTGCTCGACGACGGCTTCCTGCTGCCGCCCGCCTGACCCGACGCCGAGGGGCCGATTCTTCGCTCGCGCTCCTGCTCGCGCTCGCGCTCCTGCTCGCGCTCCTGCTCGTGCTCGCGCTCGCGCTCGTGGCGAATTCAGGAGATTCGGTCGGCCGAGACCGGCAAGCCGCCGGACCTGTGCGGCGGCTCGACGGTCACCCGCACGGTTTTCCTGAATTCGCCACGGGAGGGGGGTGCAGGTGCCGCGCGTGCGGCTCGGGGCTAGTTCTTCGGTGTCGCGCGGCGCAGCGCGAGGAACCCGCCGACCCCGGCGACGACGGCCGGCACCAGGAGCCAGGCGAAGATGCCGGCGATTCCCTGGGCGCCGAACCAGACGGACACCGGGACCCAGTTGCTCGTGAAGGTGATCACGGTGACCGTCGCCACGATGAGCAGGGCGAGGGAACTCCAGAACACGAGCATGCCGGGCATGCGCCAGCGCATGTAGATCGTCGCGATGGATGCCCCGATGAAGAACACCAGCAGCTGCATCACAAAGAACGAGAACAGGTCGACCCAGAAGCCGTCGAGCCCGAGCCAGAGGGCATTGAACATGTAGGTGTCAATCCACCAGCCTGAGGTCACCCGTTCCAGCTGCGTCAGCACCGCAAACGCGATCGCGTTGCCCGCCGAGATCAGTACGAACAGCAGAGCGGTTCCGAGGTAGAAGTCCCGCCGGGTCACCCCATAACCGAGTGCCAGCGGAAACCCGAACGAGATCGCCTGCACGCCGACCACGACCAGATACCACTGCGGGCTCATCACGGCCCAGCTGTACCGCTGGCCCTCGATCGCGTCCGCCGTGCCGAGGCCGCCGGTGGTAAAACCGATGATTTGCGCGATGAAGACCGTCACCACGAACGCGATACCCACGATCAGCCAGGGGATACCGATATACGTGCGGCGGTCGACGAGGTGCAGGCGCACCACGTTCCAGATGCGCGTTGCAGCGGATCGCGGGTGAGCGGATGCGGCGGTTGCCGGAAAACTATCGGTGAGAGTCATGCGCGTGTGCTCCAGGCATCGGTCGTACTCACGGTGGGTGTGTCGGTATCTGCGTTGGTGTCGCCGGGGTGGGCGGTGCCGCGACGGCGGCCGGAGCGGACAGTGGGGCGCTCGCTGCGAGCCGATTCACCGAATTCGGCTCCGGAGCGACTCGTGGTGCGCTGCACGATGAGTTGTTGAAGCGACACGGGGGAGAGTTCCAGACCGGCGGCCCGCGCGGCATCCCGCTCCGCGTCATCGAGGCCGGCCACGGTCACCGAGGCCAGTCCGCCGATACCATCTCGGGAGATGACGTCGCGGCCGGCCACGAAGGCGTCAACATCCGCTCTCTTACCGACGACGGTGCTCGCGCTGCCGCGCAGCTCCTCCGCGTCCTGGTCCATCAGGATGCGCCCCTCATCGATCACCAGAACGTGTTCCAGCAGGCTGCTGACCTCGTCGATCAGGTGGGTCGAGAGTATGACGGTGCGCGGATGCTGGGTGTAATCCTCGAGCAGGCGATCGTAGAAGATCTGCCGGGCCACGGCGTCGAGGCCGAGGTAGGGTTCGTCGAAAAAGGTCAGCGGTGCCCGCGAGGCGAGGCCGACGATCACGCCGACGGCCGAGAGCTGGCCGCGGGAGAGCTTCTTGATCGGTCGGTTCAACGGCAGCCGAAAGTCATCGACCAAGCGATCGGCGAAGGCCGCATCCCAGTTGGCGAAGAACCAGGGTGCGCTGGCAAGCACATGGTCGGCCCGAAAGCTGTCAGGGTACTTCTGGCTCTCCTTGATGAAGCAGACCTGCTGCAGCACTCGGGCGTTCTCGACGGGGGACTCGCCGAAGACCTCGAGCGCGCCGCTGGTCGCGAACTGCTGCCCGGTCAGCAGCTGCATGATCGTCGTCTTGCCCGCACCGTTGCGGCCGAGAAGGCCGTAGATCTTGTTGGCTTCGACGCTGAAACTCACGTCGTCGATGGCGGTGACCTTGCCGTAGCGCTTGGTCAGGCCGTCGACGCGTACGACGGGGGTGGTGGGGGATGCCGTGCTCGTCATGAGCGAATCGCCTCTTCCTGGATCGAACTCGATGTGGGGGTGTCGCGCACCATCTCGGCGACCTGCTGCGGGGTGATGCCGAGTTTGGCGGCCTCGCCGAGCAGTGGGGCGACGAATTTCGCCCGAAACTGTTCGGTGCGTGCCCCAATGAGCTGGGCGCGGGCGCCCGTTGCGACGAACATGCCGATACCTCGCCTCTTGTAGAGAATTCCGTCGTCCACCAGTCGGTTGACGCCCTTGCCGGCGGTCGCCGGGTTGATGCGGTAGAACGCGGCGAACTCGTTCGTGGAGGGCACCGGGCTCTCCTCGGCGATCGCGCCGTCGAGAATGTCATTCTCGATCTGCTCCGCGATCTGCACGAAGATCGGTTTGCTGGAGTCGATCACCGCTCGTCCGATCGGTTCGCTGGTTGGTTGGTCATGTAACTAACTAACTACCTTGGGCAGCGGATGTCAACCCCACCCCCAGAAATCGGCGCGCCGCGCCGTCAACTGTGCCGCTGTGCCCGTGCGGCTCTGCGGTACCCTTGAGCCATGGACCGGGCCGCATGATCACCCGCCGCACACTGCTCCTCGGCACGGCCTCCGGCCTCTCGGTGCTGGCGCTCGCCGGGTGCACGACCCCGGAGCCCGAGCCCACGCCATCCGTCACCGGCACCCCAACACCCACGCTCGTGCCGCAACCGCTGACGATGCGCCGCACGAACTGGGCCGGCGACGCCTTTGCCCGCGGATCTTTCAGCTTTGCCGCCGTCGGCGCCACCCCGGAGCATCGTGCCGCCCTGCGCGAACCCGTAGCTGACCGGGTCTTCTTCGCCGGCGAGGCGACCGCGATCAGTGAACCAGGCACCGTGCAGGGAGCCAGGGAATCCGGGCTGCGGGCCGCCGCCGAGGTCGAGGCGATCGCCGACCAGAGCGAGCGCATAGCCGTCATCGGCGCGGGCATGGCCGGACTGTCCGCGGCCCGGCTGCTCGTTGATGCCGGCTACGACGTGATCGTGATCGAGGCCCGCGACCGTACCGGAGGCCGAATCGACACCGTGACGGATGCCGACTGGCCGTTTCCGATCGAGCTCGGCCCGAGCTTCATCCGCTCGAGCGCGACCACCGACCTCGACGAGCAGCTGACCGTACTCGGCGCGGCGAGCCTGGAATTCACCACCGAGGCCGAGGTGCGCACCCGGGCCGGCACCGTGGTCGCCGTCGACCCGGTTGGCGCCGAGGCCGTGGCCGACGCGCTCGTCTGGGCCGCGGATCAGGCTCGGGATGTCTCGCTCGAGCGGGCCATCGTGGACTCCGGCAACGGCACGCTCTCGACGACCGTCGGCGACACCGGCGTCTCCCCGGCCGACTGGCTCGACTACGACCTCGCGACCGGCCTCAAGGTCACCACCGGCGCGGGCCCCGGCGAAGTGTCGGCCTGGTACGCGCCCGGCGCCCCGGCGACCAGCGATACGAGCACGGATGCGAACACCGACGCGACAGAGGATGCCCCGGCCGTGCCGCGCCTCGTGATCGGCGGCTACCGCAGCCTGCTCGACGACCTCGCGACCGACATCGACGTCGTCACGTCGAACGTCGTGACCCTCGTCGCCTACGACGATGACGGCGTGAGCCTGCGGCTCGGCGCCGGCGAATCACTGTCGGTCGACCGGGTCGTGGTCACGATCCCGCTCGGCGTGCTGCAGGACGAGGCCCTCGAATTCTCCCCGGCGCTGCCGTTCGCGCACCGCGGCGCGATCGCCGCCCTCGGCATGGGCGTGCTCGACAAGGTCTGGCTGCGCTTCGATGAGGCCTTCTGGTCGACGGATGCTCCGCTCTGGACCATCGTCGGCGGCGACCCGGATTTTGCCGTCTGGGTGAACCTGCTGCCGCTCACCGGGGAGCCGGTGCTCATGGGGGTCGTGGCCGCAGAGAATGCCGACCGGCTCTCACAATTCAGCGACGACGACTTTCTGGTCGCCGCGCTCAGCGCGCTCGAACCGTTCCTGGCCGCTCCATAAGGCCCGGCACGTCGGCCTCGGCGTGCGGGCCGGCGGCCGGCCGCACCTGGCCGCCGCGGCGAGCCAGCACGGCCATGCGCGGGCGCAGGCGGTGTGGTTTCATGCGCGTCGCGGCGGTCAGCAGTGCGGCGATCGCGGTGATGATCACCACGATGAGCACGTAGTAGAGGCCCGTTTCGAGCGGCCCACTGACCAACCGGGCGTCGAGAAAGAAGTACGGATACCAGCCGAGCAGATCGCCGCGAATCAGGGTGAAGATGAGCCAGAACACGGGAAAGATCAGCACCAGTCCGAGGTGTTTCCACGGCAGGCGGGCCTTGTCGGGGTCGACGAACCAATCGATGACCGCGAGCGCGGGAATCCAGAAATGCAGAATCTGGCTCGACCACGGAATCGAGATCGCATATGCGACATTCGCCGGCTGAAACGTGATGAGCGCATAGACGACGCCGGAGACCAGAATGTAGGTCGTGATGCTGACCCGCAGCATGTCGAGCCAGACCGGATCGGTCTCGGTGTGCAGTGCGCGCAGCCCGGCGAGCAGAAAAACCACGCAGCCCGCCATGCCGCTCTGCACGGTGAAGTAGCTGAAAAAGTAGCTCACGTAGAAGCCTGCGACCCCGAGCGTGAAGACGAAATACCCGATCAGGCCGCACAGCGCGAGGGCAGCAAGCAGCAGGCGCGCTACTCCAAATGCTCTGCGCACTCGATCTCCTTATCCGGCTGCGACCGAATACTCGCGCGCGGTCCTGCAGCTACGCTACGCCAGCCGCCACCCGAGTGGGTTTGCGCGCGTCAGGCCGAGCCGCGCCAGACGATCGGTGTCTGCAACAGGAGGCCTCCGACGGGTGTCGCCTCGCCGCGCAGTTGCTGCAGCACGAGTTCGGCCGCTCCCGCCCCCAGCCCGGATGCTGGTTGGTGCACGGTGGACAGTGGTGGTTGAGTGCGCCGAGCCCAGGCGCTGTCGTCGAAACCCACGACACCCACATCTTCGGGCACGCGGCGTCCCGCGTCCCGCAGGGCCTCGAGGGCGCCGGCAGCCACCGCGTCCGAGGCGGCGAAGACCCCATCAATCTCGGGCGAGCGCTGCAACAGTTCGCGCATGCCGGCCACACCCGCGGCATAGGCGTACAGCGGCACGCTGGCCACGAGATTTGAGTCGAAGGCGTCGCCGAGGGCATCGGTAAAACCGGCGAGGCGGTCGGCACCGGAATCGCGGTCCAGCGCGGCGGCGATCATGCCTACCCGGCGCCGGCCGGTGTCGAGCAAACGCTCGGTCAGGGCGCGCGCCGATGTGCGGTTATCGATGCCCACGAACGGTAAGTCGCGCAGATCAGGCGGATGCCCCACAAAAGCGGTCGGCAGGCCCAGCTTCTCGACGACCCGGGTGATCGGGTCGTTCTGCCGCGCCGACACGATGATCACACCGTCGACAAAACCGCCGCTGAGGTACCGGGCCACCCGGGCCGTGTCGCGGTCGGAATCGATGATCAGACACACCATCTGGTAATCAGCGTGGGAGAGCGCCGTATTGGCACCGAGCAGGATGTCCCCAATGTTGGGGTCTTCGAGAAACAGCGAGTGCGGCTCGTGCACGATGAAGCCCACGGCCTGAGAGCGCTGCATGACGAGACTACGGGCGGCATTGTTGGGCACATAGCCGACTTTTTCGATGGCGGCCTCGATGGCAGCGCGGGCGTTCGCGGAGACGTAGGGTTCGTCATTGACTACACGGCTGACCGTGCCGCGGGAGACTCCGGCCTCAACGGCCACATCGTGAATCGTGGCGCGTTTGCGTCGGGCCGGAACGCTCACCATTGGATACCCATTTATTGACTGTATCGAACCGGAGCCTTGACAGCGGCGTCGGGATCTGTTTATTCTGTGTACGTTCACAGACTCTCAATGAGGAGTTGTTGCTCCCCAATCTGTGCACGTTCACAGAACTGCCTGCCGTCGGCGCAACACGCCCGAGCGGATACGCCTCAATGGGGAGCCATGACCATCCACGAACTCACGCACACGGCCCTCGCGACGATCACCGCACCGGCCGCGCACCGGCCGGTCTTCGTGCACCCCGGCCTCGCCTACGGTTGCGACTACAACCCGGAGCAATGGAGCCCGGAACTCTGGCCCGAAGACGTGCGCCTGATGCGCGAGGCCGGCGTCGACCTCGTGGCCATTAACATTTTCGGCTGGGCACAGCTCGAGCCGCGCGATGGAACGTTCGACTTCTCCGCCCTCGACACAATCATCGACCTGCTGCACGCCGGCGGAATTCGCATCAACCTGGGCACCGGCACCTCGTCGCCGCCGCCGTGGCTCACGACCCTGCACCCCGAGATCCTGCCCGTGACCGACGACGGCACCCGCCGCTTTCCCGGCGGTCGCCAAGCCTGGTGCCCCAGCTCGCCCGTTTTTCGAGAGCGCGCGTTCGCCCTCGTGGAACGGGTCGCCGAACGCTACGGGCGGCATCCAGCTGTCGCGCTCTGGCACGTGTCCAACGAGTTGGGCTGCCACAACGCGCTGTGCTACTGCGACTCATCGGCTGTCGCGTTCCGGCGCTGGCTGGTCGCCCGCTACGGTTCCGTTGCCGCCCTGAACGCGGCCTGGGGTACCTCCTTCTGGAGTCAGGCCTACGGGGACTGGGCAGAAGTACTGCCGCCGCTGCAAACCCTCTCCAGCCGCAACCCAGGCCAGGTGCTCGACTTTCACCGCTTCAGCTCCGATGAATTGCTTGACCACTACCGTGGCGAGCGTGACATCATCCGCCGACACAGCGCCGTGCCCGTTACGACGAACTTCATGGTCACCGCGCACATTCAGAATCTCGACTACTGGAGTTGGGCGCCGCACGTGGACATTGTGGCCAACGACCATTACCTCGACCACCGCCTGGCCGACCCCACGACCGAGCTGGCCTTTTCGGCCGATCTGACGCGTGGGCTGGCCGGGGGAGCGCCCTGGCTGCTGATGGAACAGTCCACCGGGGCGGTTAACTGGCAGCCGCACAACCTCGCCAAGGCCCCCGGCCAGATGACCCGCAACTCCCTCGCCCATGTGGCGCGCGGGGCCGAAGCGGTCTGCTTCTTTCAGTGGCGGGCATCCGTTCAGGGCTCCGAAAAGTTTCACTCGGCCCTGCTGCCGCACGCCGGCACCGACACCGCACTCTGGCGTGAGGTCGTCGACCTCGGCGCGACACTGAACCGGCTCAGTGAGATCGTCGGTACCGTCGTCGATGCGCACATCGCCCTGATCTTCAGCTGGCCGGCCTGGTGGTCGGGCGACGGCGAATCCCGTCCCTCGCACGAAGTGCGCTACCTCGAGCAGGTGCACGCCGTCTATACGGCTCTGCACCAGCTCGGACACACCGTGGACATCGTCTCGCCCGACGCCGAACTCGGCGGCTACCGGCTGGTCATCGCCCCCAACCTCTACATGGTGTCCGACCGGCAGGCCGCCAACCTCACCGACTACGTCGCCGCCGGCGGCCACGCGGTCGTCACGTTCTTCAGCGGCATCGTCGACGACGACGACCGAGTGCGCCTCGGCGGCTACCCCGGTGCCTTCCGTGACCTGCTCGGCGTCACCGTCGAGGAATTCACCCCGTTGCTGCCCGGCGACAGCGTGACCCTGGACTCGGGCGCTCGCGCTTCGCTCTGGACCGAGCGGCTGCGCACCACGAGCGCCGTGGCCATCGCCCGCTACGTCGACGGCCCGTTGCCGGGCGTGCCCGCGATCACCCGTAATGATCACGGTCGGGGAACGGCCTGGTATCTCGCGACAGCCCTCGCCCCGGAGGCGTTGCGCGTTGCGATGCGCACGGTGGCCACCGGCGCCAACCTCACCGCCATCGGCCCGGAGGGCGATGGCACCATCGAGGTGGTGAGGCGTCGCGCGACGGTCGGCAGCCCCGGGCCAAGCTACCTTTTCGTGATCAACCACGGCGAGCAACCGGCCATTGTTCCGGCCCATGGCCGTGAGCTGGTCACCGACGTTCAGATCAGCCTCACCGTCAGCGTTCCGGCCGGAGCCGTGCGCGTCATCAGAGAGGACCCATCCGCATGAGCGCAACCGTCGATCTGGCCCCCACCGTGCCCCGAGCGGATGCTCCGCCCCGGCCAACGAAGCCCCGCGGCCGAGCCCGGGTGCAGCATCCGCTCGCCATCGTCATCTTCGTGGTGCCGTTCGGAATTCTGTTCTCGCTCTTCTACCTCGTGCCGATCGGCTACGCGATCTACCAGTCGTTGCTCGTCATCGAACGGGAGGGCACCTTCGGGGAGGCCCGCGAGGTGTTCGGCGGGCTGACCCAGTATGTGCTCGTGTTTCAGAACGGGCCGTTCTGGGAATCCATCGCCCGGGTGCTGACCTTCGGGGCCGTGCAGGTGCCGATCATGCTCGGCCTCGCCCTGCTGTTCGCCCTGCTGCTGGATTCACCATTGCTGCGCGGCAAGCGCTTTTTTCGCCTCGCATTCTTCGTGCCCTACGCCGTTCCGGGCGTCATCGCGGCCATCATGTGGGGGTTTCTCTACTCGCCGAGCCTGTCGCCGTTCAGCGCGGTCACGAGCAACATCAACTTTCTCTCGGCCGACCTGGTTTTGTGGGCCATCGCCAACGTCGTGACCTGGGTTTTCGTGGGCTACAACATGCTCATCATCTATTCGTCGCTGTTGGCCATTCCCGCCGAGCTGTACGAAGCGGCCCGGCTCGACGGCGCCGGCCAGCTGCGCATCGCCTGGGCGATCAAGATCCCGCTGATTCTGCCGGCCATCACGCTCACGGCGATCTTCTCCATCATCGGAACGCTGCAGTTGCTCGCCGAACCGCAGGTCTTCCGCAGCTTCAGCAGCGCCGTCACGAGCACCTTCACCCCGAACCTCACCGTGTACTCGACCTCCTCGATCCCGAACTTCAACCTGGCGGCTGCCTTCTCCGTCGTGCTGGCCCTCGCCACGTTCATCCTTTCGTTCGCGTTCCTGAAGTTCACCCAGCGAAAGGACGAGAAATGAGCCGCGTCATGGAAACCCCGCCGACCGAGCACTCGGCAGCAGGCATCCGTCGGCAGCGCCCGGTGCGTGCCCGCGGGCCGCGCGAGAGCGTGCTGTCGCGGGTGAGCGCGATGACGGTCATGGCCGTCTTCACACTGTATTTTCTCGTGCCGATCTGGTGGCTCTTCGTGGCCGGCACCAAAAGCAGCTCGCAGTTCACGAGTACCAACCCGCTCTGGTTCGCCGATTTCAACCTGATCGAGAACATCACCGACCTGGTCACCTACCGGGATGGCGTCTACCTGCGCTGGATGCTCAACAGCATCGCTTACGCCGGCGGTGGGGCGCTGATCGCGACGATCCTCGCCGCCATGTGCGGCTACGCCCTCGCCAAGTACCGTTTTCCCGGGCGGGAAACCCTGTTCAACGTTGTGCTCGGCGGCGTTCTTGTGCCCGCTACCGCCCTGGCCCTGCCGCTGTTTCTGATTTTCAGCCAGATTAACCTCACCAACACGTTTTGGTCGGTGTTCCTGCCGAGCCTCGTCAGCCCCTTCGGCGTCTACCTCGCCCGCATCTACGCCGCGGCGAGTGTGCCAGATGAACTGATCGAGGCCGCCCGCCTCGACGGTGCCGGTGAGGTGCGCACCTTCTTCACCGTGTCGGTGCGGCTGATGACCCCCGCCCTGGTCACCGTGTTCCTCTTTCAATTCGTCGCGATCTGGAACAACTTCTTCCTGCCGCTCGTGATGCTGCGCGACGAGACGCTGTTTCCCGTGACCCTCGGCCTGTACGCCTGGAACTCCCAGGTGAACCAGATTCCCGAACTGCGCGGCTATGTGCTCATCGGTGCGCTGTTGTCCATCATCCCGCTCATCATCACCTTCCTGCTGCTGCAGCGGTTCTGGCGCAATGGCCTCGGTGCCGGCAGCGTGAAGTGACCCACCCCTAACTCTCTCCCGTCCCTCCCACATCACCCTCCCGAGAAAAGGATCACCATGTCCCGTACGAAACGAGCGGTCGTCGTTGCCCTGCTCACCGCCTCGACCGTCGCCCTCGTCGGCTGCTCCACCGGCGGTTCCTCCGCCAGTGGCGACGCCGACGCGGCCTCCTGCGAACCGTCAACCGGTCAGGTCGACCTCACCTTCACGTCGTGGATCCCCGGCATTGAAGACGTCGTCGACGTGTGGAACGAGGCGAATCCTGACATCCAGGTCGCCGTACAGACCGGGCCCAACGGCAACGGCGGCACCTACCAGAACTTCTTCAATCAGCTCAAGGCCGGAAATGCGCCTGACCTCGGTCAGATCGAATACGACGCGCTGCCCAACTTTCGGGTTCAGAACGGTCTGACCAACCTCGCCGCCTGCGACGGTGTGCTCGACGCCCAGAACGACTTCGTCGACTGGACCTGGGGTCAGGTCAACTTCGGCGAAGACGATGCCGTCTACGCGATCCCTCAGGATTCCGGACCGATGGCCATGTTCTACCGTTCCGACCTTTTTGCCGCGAACAACATCGCCGTGCCCACCACGTGGGCCGAATACGCGGTGGCCGCCGAGCAGGTTCGCGCCACGGGGTCGTACATCACCAATTTCTCCCAGAGCGACATCAACCAGTTCGCCGGCCTCGTCTGGCAGGCCGGCGGCACGTGGTTTGAGAACGACGGCACCGACTGGACCGTCGACCTCACGAGTGACGCCTCCGTCACGGTGGCCGACTACTGGCAGGACCTGATCGACCGCGACCTCGTCTCGACGAACCCGCCGTGGACCACCGAATGGGACAACGCCTACAACACCGGCGCCGCCTGGACCTGGACCTCCGCAGCCTGGGGTGCCAACTCGATCGCCAGCGGCGCACCCGACACGGCCGGCAAATGGTCTGTTGCACCGAGCCCGCAGTGGCAAGCCGGCGATGACGCCAGCGGTAACTGGGGAGGTTCCTCGACAGCCGTGTTCACCGGCTCCGAGCACCCCTTCGAGGCCGCACAATTCGCCCTCTGGCTGAACACCTCAGAGGAGTCCCTCACCATGCTCAATGAATCCGCGAACCTGTACCCGGCCGCCACCGACGGTCTGACCCTGCCGGTGCTGCAGGAGGGTGTGGAATTCTATGGCGGTCAGGCCATCTACGACGTCTTTGCCGACGCCTCGAGCACGGTCTCACCGGACTTCGTGTGGGGGCCAACCATGACGCAAACCTACAACGACGTCTCAGACGGTTTCAAGGCCGCTGTCACGGGCCAGGGAACCCTGCTCGAGGCCCTCACGAGCGGCCAGACGTCGACAATTGATGCCCTGAAGGCGCAGTCGATCCCCGTCAAGGAATAGGGTCGAACGCACCAGCACCAACCTCGATATCAACACACGCACCAGCAGGGAGATCTTCGTTGATTCACTACGGCCGTGCCGCGGGCACCAGTTTTGTTCTGGACACCCGCGGCTCGGGCGTTCCCCTGCTCGTGCACTGGGGCGGCGACCTCGGTCCGCTCGACCAGCCGCAGCTGCACCGGCTGGCGAATTCCGCGGTGCCGGCGATCCCGCCGAGCTCAATTGATCAGCCCCTGCGGCTGTCGCTCTTGCCGGCGTTGGGGGAGGGCTGGACCGGGCGCCCGGGAATCACCGGCTTCCGCAGTGAAGCGAAGCGCAGTGGTGCGCTGCGCTTCACGCTCGGAGGTATCGAATTCGTCGAAAGCAGCAGCCAGGGCATCATCTCGGTGGCCTTCGAACTGCTCGACACCGCGGCCGCGGTCGTGGTGACCACGGAGCTGCACCTCACCGCCGAAGGCGTGTTGCGCCTGCGGCACCGCGTCGAGAACCGGGGCGAGACCGCGTTCGAGCTGGGGGCTCTCGACATGATCGTGCCGGTGCCCGATCGCGCGAGGGAGATCCTCGATTTCACCGGACTGTGGACGCACGAACGCCGTCCCCAGCGCACAACACTCGGGCACGGCCTCTGGAGTCGAGAGTGCCGACACGGCCGCCCGGGGCACGACGACCCCTTTCTCACCGTGGCGGGGACGCCCGGATTCGGGTTTCGCACCGGTGAGGTGTGGGCGACCCATCTCGCCTGGAGCGGCGACAAGCGGGTCTGGGCCGAGAGCTCACCGCTCGGCCCCGTCGTGCTCGGTGTCGGAGAACTGCTCGCCCCCGGCGAGGTGAGCGTGCCGCCCGGCGACAGCTATACGGCGCCGTGGGCGGTGTTCGCCTACTCCGACCAGGGCCTCGACGGGCTGTCGCACCGGTTGCACTCGTGGATCCGCAGCTGGCCGTCGCGTCGGTCTGCCGTGCGCCCCGTCGTGCTCAACACCTGGGAGGCCGTGTACTTCGACCACGACCTGTCCACGCTCGAGCGTCTGGTGGATGCGGCGGCGCGGGTCGGCGTGGAACGCTTCGTTCTCGACGACGGCTGGTTCACCGGTCGCAGCGACGATCGGCGTGCCCTCGGCGACTGGTTCGTTGACGCGCGGGCCTGGCCGAGCGGGCTGCATCCGCTCATCGAGAAGGTGCAGGCGGCCGGAATGGACTTCGGGCTGTGGGTGGAACCCGAAATGGTCAGCCCCGACTCCGAGCTGGCCAGGAGCCATCCCGACTGGGTGCTGGGCGCGGATTCGCTCGGCCCTCCCGGCAGGCTGACCTGGCGCCATCAACTCGTGCTCGACCTCGGTAATCCGGCGGCTTTCAACTGGATTCTCGGGCGTCTCGACGCGCTGCTGACCGAGTATCCGATCAATTACCTCAAGTGGGATCACAACCGGGACCTGCTCGCCGGCTCGGCGCACGCTCAGACCGTGGCGCTGTACCGGCTGCTCGACGCGCTGCGCGCCCGGCATCCCCGGGTCGAGATCGAGTCCTGTGCCTCGGGCGGCGCCCGCATCGACCTGGGCATGCTCGAGCGTGTCGACCGAGTCTGGACCAGTGACACCAACGACCCGCTCGAACGCCAACAGATTCAGCGCTTCACGGGAGTGCTGGTGCCACCCGAATACCTCGGCGGGCACCTCGGCGCGCCGGTTGCGCACACCACCGGACGAACCGCGTCGCTCGGCTTTCGCCTGGGCACGGCGCTCTTCGGCAGCGCCGGCATCGAGTGGGACCTGACGCAGGCCAGCCCGGCCGAGCTCGCCGCGATCACCGAGTGGATTGGCCAGTACAAGGCCCTGCGGCCGCTGCTGCACGCCGGTGTCGTCGTGCACGCCGATGCCTCGGATCCGGCGCTCGAACTTCATGGCGTCGTATCACCCGACCGATCGGTGGCCGTGTTCGCGGCTGTCGCGCTTGCCGCGCCGCGCTCGGCCCTGCCGGCAGCGCTGCGCTTTCCCGGGCTGGACCCCGCCCGGATGTATCGCGTGCGGCCGCTCTCAGTAGGGTCGGCGCCGCGCACGATCCAGGATGCCCCGCCGCCCTGGCTCGAGAACGCTGAGACGACATTCAGCGGTACCGTGCTCGCCCGCGTCGGTTTGCCTCCCGCGCTGCTGGCCCCGGAACAGGTGGCTCTGTACTCCGTCACGGCCGTGGACTAGCCACCTGCGGTTTCGGTCAGCTGGCGCCGAGAACTCGAAATTGCGTGTCATGGCCGAGTGGGGCATCCGTCACCGTCAGGGAATCAACCACTGCCCACGGCGGGCCGGTCGACAGCCACTCCAGCATCCGGGCGACGGATGCCGCGGCCCCCTCCACCTGCGCCTCGACGCTGCCGTCGGGGTGGTTCCGTACGAACCCGGTGACGCCAAGCCTGTCTGCCTCGGCGCTGGCGTAGTACCGAAACCCGACGCCCTGCACCTGCCCGCGCACGATCACGCGCTTGCGCTGTCTCTCCTGCTCGTGATCGGTCGGCTGCATGCCCTCCATTGTGCCCGCTAGTCTGGGCAGCAGACCCCACCCCGGATATCGATCACGGATATCCAGACCCACTTTTCGAGGAGACACCCATGACGATCATGACCGCCGATCTCTATGACGAGCGCGGAGACGACCTCGCCTCCGTCTCGGTGCAGTTTCAGTCTCTCGGCGGTCAGGCCCGCTTCAGCGGACCGATCCGCACCGTCACCTGCTTCGAAGACAACGCGCGGCTGAAGGCGTTGCTCTCCACCCCCGGCGCCGGCGCGGTGCTCGTGATCGACGGCGGCGGGTCGCTCAACAGCGCACTCATGGGCGACATGATCGCCGATTTGGCCGTCGCCAACGGATGGGCCGGCGTGGTCATCAACGGAGCCATCCGGGACCGCGTGGCGATCAGCACCATGCCGCTCGGAGTAAAAGCCCTCGGCAGCAACCCCCGCAAGAGCACGAAAACCGGCTCGGGCACGACCGACGACGAGGTTGAGTTCGGCGGCGTGCGCTTTATCCCCGGCCACACCATCTTTTGCGACGAAGACGGCATCCTCGTCGAGCGCTAGCCGCCCGCGTCGCCCCCGCGTTGCGAGGTGCTCGGTGTCGACAAGCTCGACAACCCGCGCCGCTACGCGGGCGGGCGCGCCCATGCGTAACGACGCTGCGGACGGCCGGTCTGGCCGTAGCGCAGGGTGACCACGGCGTCGCCGATCTCGACCAAGCGTTCCAGGTACTTGCGGGCCACGACACGGGAGATCCCGAGGGCCTCGCCACACTCCGAAGCGGCGAGGTCGGGCGATGCGCTCCGCAAGGCCCGCTCGACGAGCAGACCGGTCTCCCGGCTCAAACCCTTCGGCACAGCCGGAGCCGTCGTGATCACTCCGGTCGGAGTTGCCCCGAGCAGCAGATCGAGGTCGTCCTGGTTGACCTCGCCGGGACGTGCGAGCAGCCTCCGCCGCTCTGCGTAGCCGGCGAGCCGGGCCTGCAGTTCGGTGATCTTGAACGGCTTGAGAAGGTAACTCACGATGCCGCCCTGCAGGGCCGCAGCGACCATTTCGGGTTCCCGCGCGGCGCTCAGCACGAGAAAGTCAAGTGTGTGTGCGCCCGTGCGCGCTCGGCGAATCACATCGAGCCCGGTCATGTCCGGCAGGTACATGTCGAGCAAAACGAGCTGCGGTCGCAACGCGGTGATCGCGGCGAGCGCCTGCGCGCCGGTATGGGCCACGCCCACCACCCGAAACCCGTCGAGTTTTTCCACAATGCGCTCGTGTGCTCGCGCCACCATGAAATCGTCGTCAACGATCAGGACTTCACACATGGGTCTCCTTGGGCGACGGATGCTGCCGCCCGCTCTCCGAGCTCGCCCGGGTCGGCAGAATGGCTTCGAAGACCGCACCATGCTCGTGCTGGTAAGTGATCTGGCCTCCACGTCGGGTCGTCACGAGCCGGACGATCGCGAGGCCGTAGCCGTGATCGGATCCGCTCGCAGAGACCGGCTTCGACGTGACGCCGACATCGAAGACGTGCTCCAGCAGGTCGGTGTCGATGCCTGGACCGGTATCGCGCACCGTCACGCGCACGGCCGACTCGGCGGGCAGTTCCCCTGCGGGTAGCTGAACCGCGGGTAGTTCCACCTCGCGCAGGTCGACTTCGCGCACGTCGACTTCCACGAGGCGCACCTCCGCTCCGCCGATGACCTCGCCGACCGCATCGAGGGCGTTGTCAATAAGGTTGCCGAGAACGGTCACAAGGTCGGTCGACAATTGCGCATCGACCCGGGGCAGGGCCGAGCCGCCGGTCAGGGTCAGCTCGGCGCCGCGTTCCCGGGCGAGCGACGTCTTCGCGATCAGCAGCGCGGCGACGGCCGGTTCCTGCACCCGGGTCAGGACGGTGTTGTCGAGCTCGGTGCGTTCCCGGGTGACGGCGTCGATGTACTCGACCGCGGCATCCGGGTCGCCGAGCTGCATCAACATCGAAATCGTGTGCAGCCGGTTCGCGAATTCGTGAGTCTGCGCGCGCAGGGTGTCGGTGGCCTGGCGGCTGCTGCCGAGGTCGTGCTGCAGCGTGACGAGTTCGGTACGGTCCCGCAGGGTCGTCACCACCTCGGGGCGGCCGCGCGGGGGGTGGATCGTGGTCTGGTTGAGCACCAGCAACACGCCTCCGTTGACGAGGGCAGAGTCGTGATCGTCGATGCCGTGGCTGCTCAGAGCCTGCACCGCGGCCGCTTCGAGGCCGACCTCATCGATCCGGGAACCCTCGGCCGTGCCGGGTAACCCCAGCAGGCTGCGCGCACTGTCATTGACCAGGGTGATGATTCCGTCGGCGTCGACGGCGATGATGCCCTCACGGATGCCGTGAATCATGGCTTCCCGGTGTTCCACGAGCCGGGCGATCTGGTCGGGTTCGAGCCCGAGGGTCTGGCGTTTCACGCGGGCCGCGAGCAGCAGGGATCCGGCGATGCCGAGCACAGCGGCGACTCCGAGGTAGGTCAACAGGTTCGGTGCCGCAGCGGCGAGCAGTCCGACAAGCTCCGGAATCTCGCGGCCGGCGATGATGGTCGCGACCTGGCCGCCGGAATTGGAGATGACGGGTACCTGCCCGAGCACGTGCGGCTTCGTGCCGAGGGGTGCTTCCCCGCCCCAGGCGCCGCCGGCGCCGTTCGTCCCGGTGTCGGCACGGCCCGGCACCAGCGTGGTGCCGAGCAACCTTGGATCGGCGGGTGAGGCGATGACGCGGCCAGCGGCATCCGTCACGATGAGCTGGTCGACCCCGGTCGTGGTGCGCAGCGACTCGACCGGCGCCGTCAGCTGCTGGGGCACTACGTCATCGGCCGACAGGAGGCTACGCAAGAGCGGATTCGCCGCGGTGTACTCCGCAACGGCGAGCATGCGACGCTCGGCCTGGCTGGCAAAGCCGGTGCGGGACTGCTCGACCGAGATCGCGGTGACGGCGAGCAGCACCAACGCGATCAGGATCAGCTGAAACATGAGCAGCTGTCGGGTGAGGCTGAACCGAGAACGCCCGAACGGCGTGCGGCGAACCGGTGCAGGCGAAGCGATCGGCACGGCTCCTCCTTTCAAGACAACAGTGGCCAAGAGAATAATCGCTCATTCCACCGACAAAATGAAAACCGGAATGAACGCCTCCGCTGCAACCACAAGCTCCACAACATCCGTTGCAACCACAAGTTGTGTCTCAACCGTTCAATTCTGCACACTAGGGCGAGGCAGCATCGACGCTGTCCCCAACACCACTATCAAAACAATCAAAGAGGATTGCAATGACTACTCACACAGCGGCACGGCGCCTGTTCGGCACCGCCTTCATCGCCACGGCCCTGGTCGTTGCACTCAGCGCCTGCGGTGTCACCGGCACCGCCACCGTGGCCGCCACCAACAGCGGCCCAATCGAAAACCTCCAGGTTATGGTGCCCAACGCCCCCGGCAGCGGCTACGACGTCACCGGCCGCGCGGCCGTGAAGGTCATGGACGACATCGGTGTCGCCACCGGCACCGAGGTCACCAACCTCGCCGGTGCCGGCGGCACGGTGGGACTGGCCCGCACCCTCACAGAGACCGGTAACGCGGACTTTCTTCTCATGATGGGTCTCGGCGTCGTTGGCGCCGCGTACACGAATGAGGGCGATGCCAAGGTCGCCGACGCGACCCCGATCGCCCGGCTCATTGAAGAGGCCGGCGCGATCTTCGTGCCCGCCGACTCTCCGTATCAGACCCTCGACGACATGATCACGGCGTGGAAGGTCGACCCGGCCAGCTTTGCCGTGGGCGGCGGCTCTTCGCCGGGCGGCCCGGACCACCTGCTGCCGATGCAGCTGGCAGATGCCGTGGGAATCGACCCGAGCACCGTGAACTTCATCACCTACGACGGCGGCGGCGAGCTGCTTCCCGCGATTCTCGGTGGCAAGCTGCAGTTTGCAGCCTCGGGCTACGGCGAGTTTCTCGAACAGGTCAAGGCCGGCGAGCTGCGAGTGCTCGCAGTCACGAGTGAGGAGCGCGTTCCCGTGCTCGAGGATGCACCGACCCTGACCGAAGAGGGTGTTGACCTGGTCTTCACCAACTGGCGTGGGTTCCTTGCCGCCCCCGGCCTCAGCGACGAGCAGACCGCACGTCTGGTCACTGCGGTAACCGAGATGCACGACAGTGAGGAATGGGCCGCCGTGCTCGAATCCAACGGCTGGACGGACGCCTTCGCCACCGGCGACGAGTTTGCCGGGTTCCTCACCGAGCAGGACGAGCGCGTGGCCACGGTTCTCGAAAGCCTGGGCCTGGTATGAGTTCGAGCACCGCGGGTACCCCGGTCACGGGAGCCCCCGCGACGGGAACTCCAACCGTGAGCCGCGTGCCCGCGGTGCTGCGTGGCCGGTCGGAGCTGGGCGTCGCCGCCCTGCTGGCCGTTCTCGCCACCATCGTCGCCTGGGACGCCGCGCACATCAAGCAGCTGAGTATCAACGTCGGTGTGATGGGGCCGCAGGTCGTTCCCAACATCATCGCGGTCGGCCTCGGCCTGTGCGCCATCGCGCTGACCGTTGATGTACTGCGCGGCGGCGCAGCCGATGCCGAAGACGGCGAAGACATCGACCTGTCTCAGGGTGCCCACTGGCCGACCGTGTTCGGACTGGCCGGCGTCATTCTTGCCTACGCCCTCACCATGGAATTTCTCGGCTACGTCATTGCGAGCGCGCTGCTGTTCTATGGCTCCTCGCTTCTTCTCGGGTCGAAACGCTACCTCTGGGCTCTCGTGATTGGGGCGCTGCTCGCCGTAGGAACCTTCTACGGCTTTGTACTCGGGCTTGGTATTCCGCTGCCGGCCGGCCTGTTGACAGGAATTCTCTGATGGAGAATCTCTCTCTTCTGATGGATGGGTTTGCCAACGCGCTGACCCTGCAGAACCTGCTCTTCGCCCTCATCGGCGTGCTGCTCGGCACAGCTGTGGGCGTACTGCCCGGCATCGGGCCGGCCATGACTGTCGCCCTCTTGCTGCCGCTGACCTACGCGCTCGACGTCACCAGCGCACTCATTATGTTCGCGGGGATCTACTACGGCGGCATGTACGGTGGCTCGACGACCTCGATTCTGCTGAACACGCCGGGGGAGTCCTCCTCGGTCGTCACCGCCCTCGAGGGCAACAAGATGGCGAAGGCCGGACGTGGTGCTCAGGCGCTCGCCACGGCTGCCATCGGCTCCTTCGTGGCCGGTACCCTGGCCACCGGCGGGCTCGTCTTCGTGGCTCCCTTCATCGTGTCCATCGCGATCAGCCTCGGCGCTCCCTCGTACTTCGCAATGATGGTGTTCGCGTTCGTGGCGGTCAGTACCGTGCTCGGTTCCAGTCGCATCCGCGGTCTGGCGTCACTGTTCATCGGACTGACGATTGGCCTGGTCGGTATGGATGTCACCACCGGCCAGCCGCGCCTCACGTTCGGTCAGCCGCTGCTCTCCGGCGGCATTGACGTGGTCGTGATCGCCGTGGCGCTCTTCGCTGTCGGCGAGGCCCTCTGGATCGCCGCGCACCTGCGCAATGGCAAGCCGGCCACGATTCCGGTCGGTGTGCCGTGGATGGCTAAAGACGACTGGAAGCGCAGCTGGAAGCCCTGGCTGCGCGGTACCGTCATCGGTTTCCCGTTCGGCGCGATTCCGGCCGGCGGGGCCGAGATCCCCACGTTCCTCTCCTACGTCACCGAGAAAAAGCTCTCCAAGCACCCCGAACAATTCGGTCACGGCGCCATCGAGGGCGTGGCCGGCCCGGAGGCGGCCAACAACGCATCCGCTGCCGGCACGCTCGTGCCGCTGCTCACGCTCGGACTGCCGACCACGGCCACCGCCGCGGTCATGATCGCCGCCTTCAACCAGTACGGGATCCCCCCGGGACCGCTCTTGTTCGAAACGGAGCCGTTGCTGGTCTGGACCCTGATCGCGAGTCTGTTCATCGGCAACACGCTGCTGCTCGCCATCAACCTGCCGCTCGCGCCGCTCTGGGCAAAGCTACTGCGCATTCCACGGCCGTACCTCTACGGCGGCATCCTGTTCTTCGCGACCCTCGGCGCCTACGCGGCCGGAATGCAGACCTTCAACATTGTGATTCTGCTGCTCATCGGGGCACTGGGTTACATGGCCCGTCGATTCGGATTCCCGGTGCTGCCAATCATCGTCGGGGCCATCCTCGGCCCGGAGATGGAACGCCAGCTGCGCCGCTCGCTGCAAATCAGCAGCGGCGACCCGGCTGCGCTGGTCAGCGAACCGGTGCCGGTCGTCATCTACACGGTGCTCGCCGTGTTCCTGCTGGTGCCGCCGCTCGTGAAGTCGATCCGTCGTCGTCGCGCCGGAACAAGAACGGGTACGGGCGGAACAGATGGAACGGGTGGCGGCGGCGCCGGCCCGACAATCCCGGCACCGGATGCTCCCGATTCCAGTCGCGTCCCAACACGTGTCGCGCAGACTCACCCGGAGCACCACCCGAGCGCCTTTCATCCCGACGCCCGCGCCTAACTGCCGGGTCGAACCGGCGCGCAACGACTCACCCGCTTGCTTCGGCGAGAGCGGGTGAGTCGTTGTTGGTGTGCCTTACCGTCGATCAGGTCGCCGCGTGCGAAAAAGGCCGTAATGCGTAGGGCGAGTCTGCTGGTTTTGGTGGGCGCTGCAGCAGCGAGCGGTTGTGCCGCGGCGTTGGGCGTCAAGATGCGGGCCGCCGGGGTACGGGCCGCCGGGGTGTCGAGTGCGGAGCGTGGGGTGTCGGTGGGTGGTGAGAGGCTCGGGTTGAGGCGAGGCGATTTCCGGCAGGTGACGGATGTTGCACCTCGTTCAGTCGGCAGACTGGGCCGCTACTCGGGGTGTCGATAAATACCAGACTCAGGAAAAGTTCTTGAGATTCTCTGGTATTTTTCTTCATTCAGGAGTAAACTGAGAATATGTCACAGACACTCCCGTCGGACACAGATGCCGACCACAATCCGGTTTCACGCCTCGCCCACATCACCGAGCAACTCGCCGACACTCTCGAAGGGATCGTCTTCCCGCTGGTCGCCGATGACNACTCTCGAAGGGATCGTCTTCCCGCTGGTCGCCGATGACGAGTCGCTCGCACTGCTCGATGGGCTCGAGCAACTCGGCCGCCGCCTCGATGGCGCCCGCGTCGCCTCAACAGCGGAGGTCGCCCGCCGCGCCGACATCGAGTACGACGGCGGCACCGACACCCTGTCTGAGCGCATGGGGTGCACGGGCAAGCTCGACCTGATCATGAGCGTCACCCACGTGTCGGTGCGGGAAGTGAAGCGACGCATCAGCCTCGGAGCGCTGACGTCCGTGCGGTCAGAGGTGGGACAGCTGCGACCGGCCGTGTTTCCCGCCGTGAGTGCGGCACTGGCCGCCGGGGAGATCGGCGTGGACTCGGCCGAGATCATCGTGAAAGGCCTGCAGGAGGTCATCCGGCAGGCCGACCCCTCGGACCTGCACCTCGCCGAACGAGTGCTCGTAGCCAACGCGACGGGCGCCCTCAACGACGACACCGCCGGTCTCCCCGGCGCCGGCATCGCTCTGCCCGCTGACCGGATGCGAGTGTTGGTACACGAGTGGCAGGCCCGACTTGACCCCGACGGCATCGCACCCCAGGAAGAGGCTCGGGAGGCCAAGAGCAGCATCAGCTTCGGCTCATTCGAACGAGGCCTCTACCGAATCTTCGGCGGCGTCACCCCCGACCTGCGGGGCGAGTTCGAGACGTATTTCGCGTCGCGGCTGTCGGCGCGGGCGACGGTGAAGTTTCTGCCCACCGCCGGACCGGCTGAGCTGGCCGGGGCCGACGGGTCCGACGTCGTGCCTGACACCGAGCTGGCCGGGTCCGACGGGGCCGACGTCGTGCCTGACGCCGAGGTCGTTGATATCGACCGTCGCCCCGCCGGGGAAAAGCGGGCCGACATTCTGCGTGACATGGTCCGCGAAGCGGCCCGCGACCCCAAAGCCGGGGTCATGGGCGGCTCCGCCCCCACCGTCACCGTGCACGTCAACGCCGTCGACCTCAACGCCGGCCGCGGCGTCGGCTGGATCGACGGGGTTGAGGCCCCGGTCTCGCTCACGACCGTGGATCAGGCCCTCTGCAGCGGCGGATTCATCCCGATCCTGTTCGGTCCGAATAACGAGGTGCTGCGCGTTGGCGATAAACGGCGGGCGTTCTCCCCAGCGATGACCAAAGCCATCATGTCTCGCGACGGCGGCTGCATCATCCCGGGTTGCGACATCCCGGCCTACTGGACCGAACTCCACCACGTGAAAAGCTACGCCCAGGGCGGCAAAACCGAAGTCGCCAACGGGGTCTGCCTCTGTTATCGACATCACCACGCCATCGACACCTCGGGCTGGCAGATCCGCATGACCAACGGCAGGCCCGAAGTACTCGGGCCCGCATGGATAGACCCGAGCCAAACGTGGCGGCCCGCCCAAAACCACCGCGCCAACCGCGCCGTGAACTAACCCGCGATGCCCGCAGCACCCACGCCGCCCGCGACCAGCGAAGCGCTCGCGAGCGAGCAGTTTTGGCTCTTCCTGAGGTCTTCCCGTGCGTGGGAAGCGCCCAAACTGCTCACTCGCGAAGGGTGGAAACTTGTCTGGACGGGCCTCGGCCGTGCCAGACGGCACCACCACCACCACGCATGAGCAGACGCGGCCTAGACGGGTGCGGGTGCGGGGCGCACGGGCAGCACGGTGTCGAAGGCGGCGCCGTCGGCGAATTCATAGCCGACGCTGCCGCCGCGACGAGTGGCAATGAGCTGCACGATGGCGAGGCCGAAACCCGGGTCGGCGCGGTGCCGCACCGGAGCCTGGGTGACGCGTTCCACCTCGAAAATGTGGTCGATCAGTCCGGCGGCGATGCCCGGGCCGGTGTCGTGCACGCGCACCCGTACCTCGACCAGACGGGCCGCGAGCGGTGCGTCGGAACCCGCGGCGAGGGTGTCGATCTGTACCGTGAGCTGCCGCACGGTCGATCCCTCGACCGAGTCGAGGGCGTTGTCGAGCAAAATGCCGAGCACGGTGACCACGTCGGCACTCGTCGCCGGGTCGAGCCGCGGCAGCTCGCTATCGACGGTCAGTCGCAGGGCGGCGCCGCGTGCGCTGACCACGGCGGTGCGTTTGATCAACAGGGCCGCCACGAGCGGGTCCATGATGCGGGTCAACGGTCCGCGCTGCTCGGCGCAGATCGCTGCCAGATAGTCAGCAGATCCTGCGCTGACGGATGTCGTTCCGAGCCTCGCCAGCACCTCGACGGTATGCACGCGGTGCGTGAATTCATCCGTTTGATCGCTCGGCGAGGGCAGCTGCATCGGGCCGGGCGTGCTGGCGCCGGGCAGCCGCAGGGTGACCAGTTCGGTGCGGTCGCGCAGTGTGGTGACGGTTTCGGAGCGACCCCGCAGTGGCTGAACGGTGACCTGGTTGAGTACGAGCATGCGGCCGGCGGCGACGCAGGCCCGGTCGCGGTCGTCGCTGCCGCGGGCGCTCAACGCGTGTACCGCACCGGCATCGAAGCCCAGGTCGGTCAGCGACGTGCCGACCGCCGCGGTCGGAAGCCCGAGCAGCAGACGCGCGGTCTCATTGAGCCGAGTGACGAGTCCGCGGGAGTCCACCGCGATGACGCCCTCGCGAATGCCGCCGAGGGCGAGTTCGCGCTCGGCGAGCAGCGCGGTGAGCCGCGCATCGGGCGAGGCACCGAGGGCGCCAGGGGTGACGGCGACGCGGGTGCCGGAGACACTGTCGGAGGAGACGAGGTTGCCGGTGGTGGGCGACCTGTCACCTTCACGGTGTGCCGCCGGGGCAACCGGCGCGCGGCCGAACAGGCGGCGCAGCCCGGCCCGCAGCCCTGACCTCGCCGGCGTTGCCGGGGGCGGTGTTGAGGTGGGCGGTGTTGAGGGGGACGGTGTTGATGGGGACGTTGTCGATGGGGACGTTGTCGAAGGCGGCGGTATGGCCTCCGAACCTGGCACGGCTACGTCGCCGGTGTCGGCCTCGGTGCCTGCCTCGGCGTCGGTCAGGTCGGGGGACCCGGCCTGGGCGGGAGGCTCTGACGGCCCACCGGCGGGGCGCTCCGAACCGGCGGAAGCGGCCGAAGCCGAGGGGGAAACGTTCGGGTCTTGGAGCATCCGTCGCAATCGCTCTGGCCACCGAAGTGGCGAGGCCAATTCTACCGCCGGAGGGCCGGGCCGCCCACACACAAAGCCCCGGCGACACTGCCGGGGCTTCGTGAGGCGGGGTGAGCCGCCGGTTGGTGCCGGGACTGGCCCGGAATTCGGTTAGCGCGCGACGTCGTCGATGCGCAGCACGGTGAAGTTGGCGTCGAGCTCCACGTCACGGTCTTCGCCGCTCGGAAGGGTGACCTCGACCTCATACAGGTGGTCGTTATCATCGCTGATGTCGAACTCAGTGACCGTTCCGCTGCCAACGGCCGCGAGAGCGGCCGCTTCGGCGCTGGCGCGGGCGTCACCGGATGTCGCGGCGGCAGCTTCCGCGGCGGCAGCTGCTGCTGCTGCTGCGGTGGCCTCGGCTGCGGCAGCATCGGCGGCGGCATCAGCGGTCGCACTGGGGACAGCAGGCGAGCCGTTGTTGTCGTCGTCGTTCGAGTCGTAGTCGCCGACCCAGATGACCTCGAAGGAGTCGTTCAACTCGACGTCGACCTCGTCGCCGTTGTCGAGGCGCACCTCGATCGCGTAGGAGGCGCCGTCATCATTGGTGTGCTCAGCGCTGGTCACCGTTCCGGTGCCGACCTCTGCCAGGGCCGCGTTGCTGGCGCGCTCCAGGGTCGTGCCGGTGAGTCGGCCGTCATCGTCGGCATTGACGGCGACGGCGATGCCGACTCCGCCCAGAACGAGCACGAGTGCGGCGGCACCGGAAATCAGGGCAGTCTTCTTTTGCATGGTGCAGGTGTCCTCAAGTTGATTGTGCTCAGCTTGCGTGGCACCCGGATGGGTGCCACTATCGGCGCGCCGTGGGCAAGCAAAGCGTTATCGGATGCACAGCCCAATCCCAGCCAGACAGCCCCAGCCCAGCCAGACAGCCCCGGCCCGGCCGGCGCGCCCGCGGAACGTCTACGGGGTGTTCGGCACCGGCCGCTCGTCTGCGGGGGACGCGAGTGCGGAACGTGAGTGGGTGGCCAGAAGGCGCGATGTGGCATCCGTCGCCTCGAAGCGGGTGAGCAGGGCCCGCAACTGTGCGCTCCGTTCGACGGCCGGATTGCGGGTGCGCGGCAGGTGCAGGGCGAGTAGTTCGCCGGGGATCGGGAAATTCGTGTAGGCGTCCGTCAGAAACTGCTCAAGCCGCTTCTTGACGAAGGTGTCCTCCGCCCACGGCCGCGGAAGGCGGGTGGGGTCGGCGAGCGGATCGAAACCGAGCAGCTCGACCCGGCGGTCGGCCGCCGCGAGCCCGGCGGCCTCATTGCGCGTGTGCCACTCGGGGTCGGCGAGTCGACGAGCCGTGAACCACAGCGTGCCGCCGATCAGCAGACCCAGCCCGCCCAGATGCGCGACCGGGTTCAGGGACGTTCCGGTCAGAAAAAACAGCAGCAGGGTCAACGCCCAGACGATGGGGGAGAAAATCAGCACCGCGACCGAACCGGTGTGCAGCACCGCCGAGCGTTCGTTGCGTGGCGACGGCGGCAGGTGGTACCCCGACGCGAACGCGCTGCGTTCGTCGGGGGTGATGACCCGGGCGGCATCAACCTGCCAGGCGGCAAGCACGGCTGCGTCACGGGCGCCGATCGCCTCGGCGAGCAGGGTGGCTCCGGGCGCCCAATCGCCGTAGCGCTGCCCGTCGACGGATTGCACCCAGAGTCGATAGTTCTCGTGACGCTGCTCACTGAATCCGCTCAGTTCGGCGCGAAAGGTGGCGGCGGCGGCAGCGGCTTCGCGCTGGGAGATCGCGAGATCGAGCCGGCCGACGAGCGGGCTGGCCGCGGCCGATGCGGTGAATGCCGACACGGCGAAGGAGGCAGCGCTCTCTGCTATCGAGGCGACGGTGGCCAGGTCGCTCTCCATCGTCACCCCCGATATCGTCACCCCTGATCGGAACCGCGCCAGACTCGGCGCCTGCCCCCAAGAAAAACAGCACGCACTCTCAGTCGTAACACAACGGATGCCCGCTCCGGCCGTAATGGAGCCGGTCGGCTCGAACGGGGGGCGTGCGCGGTGCCGGAGTGCCGCATCCGCTGGCGAGTCAGCCTGGATACTCGAGCCGAGTAGCCCCGGCATCTGCAACCCTCGCGATCGCGTTGATCTGAGAACCTCTCGGTCTGGCACGCGATCCCACATTTGCCCGCCCCGCTACGTCCAGTTCGGGGGCTGCGTGCACTCGGAGTTCGGTCACTAGATTCGGCAGCCGAGAGGGGATCTGTATGTCAGAAACGCACACTATGCGGCAGCGTTTTGCGGCCCAGTCCGTCATTGAGGTTTTGCTGCTGGAACAGAGCCTGATCAGGCCCCGGTCACGGTTTGCCCGTCTGGCCGGGCGGTCGCCGCTCGGTGCCGACAGCCTCCCGTGGTACCTCGGGGCGCAGGGTGAAATCGCTGTCGCCGCGCTGCTGGCCGGACTGCCCGGCGGCTGGACCGTCTTTCACGCGCTGCCCGTGCGAACCCGGGAGTGCGATATCGATCACCTGCTGGTCGGCCCGGCGGGGGTGTTCACCATCACCACCAAGCTGCACCGCGGAGCCGCGATCTGGGTCGCCCACCGCACCCTGATGGTCGGCCGGGAGAAGAAGCCCTACATTCGCGACGCGGAGTTCGAGGCCCATCGCCTCACCCGGATGCTGCGCGATCTCACGCCCCTGCGCACCTCCGTTCGGCCCGTTGTCGCCTTTGTCGCCGCGAAGCGCATCACCATTCGTGAGCGCCCCGCCCAGGTCAAGGTCATCGACGCCGATGACCTGCGGCGCTGGCTGACGACCTTACCGACCGTGCTCGGCCCGGCCGAGCGGATGGCGCTCGTCGCCCTGATCGACAGCCCCGACACCTGGAGTGCGCTGCCCGCAATCGAACCCGACGAGCTGCGGGAGCGGTTTCTGCAGCTCGACGAGGCCGTGCGGGGAGCGCGCCGACGCCGCATCGGCTGGGGAATGCTCGCCGCTGCGCTTCTGGGCGCTGCCCTGACCCTTGTTGTCGTGTTGTCCCCGCTCGGCGCGCGGCTGCTCTGACTCAGCCTGCGACTCAGGCTGCGACTCAGGCTGCTTCGACTCAGGCTGCTTCGACTCGCGCTGCTTTGCGGGCAGAGCGCCCACGCATCAGCCCCACCGCAGTGACGGCGGCTCCGGCCGCATAGGCCACGAAATCCAGTGCCACGAACGTCGTTCCCAGCACGAGGGCTGCCGGCGCGAAAGTCTGGGCGATCGTCAGCGGCACCCCGGTGAGCTGGAACAGTTCCACGAGGGCGCAGAGCGCAAACCCGATCGCTGCGATGGTCAGCGGATGCTGCCGCGGTGCCACGAAGGCGACCACGAGACACACGAACACCGCGTAGAGGGCGCCGCCCAGAAGATCCCCCGTCAGACCGGTCACGATGGAGTGCACCGCGAGCCCGGCCGCGATCACGGCCAGTGCGGTCAGGGCCAGGGTGAGGCGACCGGTCAGTGGTGCGGTGTTGGTTGGCGGTGCCGTGCTGGCTGGCGGTGCCGTGCGGCGTGATTTCCCCATGCTTCAGCCTAGGGCTGCCCCCGCCCACAGCGTCTCGCGGCGCGTCCAACCCGAGAAGCCACATGGCCACAACTGGTCCCGCGGGTGGGGTCGGTCGGCATCCGCTTTCGTATATATAGAGGACCGCCCAACTAGACTCGCTGAGGATGACTGAGCAATCGAAGCCCGAGCCACTGACGTCCGTGCCGCCCCTGCCCGATGCGCCGCCCGACCCGGCGCTCGCCGCCGTCGACAACGTGATCGATCTGATGGCCGCGAAGGAACGCCTGCACGCCCAGACCGCGGGGGAGCAGATTCCCACACCGGCCACCGGGCCGACGGATGCCGCCTCCTTCTTCGCCGAGCGCACCAAGCGTCCGCTGCCGCTGCTGACTCCGCCGCGGGAGCCGCACCGGTTGCGCGTGCGCGTCGAACTCGACCACTCCGCCCCGCCGATCTGGCGGCAGCTGAGCCTGCCGGGCGACATCCGCCTCGACCGGCTGCACGAGGTGCTCCAGGTCGCCATCGGCTGGGACGAGACCCACCTGCACCAGTTCACCCCCGCGGGCGACCCTCTCGGCTACGAGACCGAGGGAATCCTCACCCCCTTCGCCCGCGAGGAAGGTGATGAGGGAATCATGGAGAGCGAGTTGCGCCTCGATCAATTTCTCGCGGCACCCGGTGACCTGCTGCATTACACCTACCACTTCGGCGACGGCTGGGACCACACCCTCACCCTCGATGCCGTCGACGATGCCACCCCGCACGCCGTGCCGACGGATGCCGCGGTGCGCTGCCTCGACGGCGCCCGCAAGGGCCCTCCCGAAGACGTCGGCGGCATGACCGGTTACGACCATGTGCTGGAAGTCGCCTCTGACCCCGACCACCGCGAGTATCAGGAGATGGCGGAACGGATCAGCCTGCTCGACCTGGTCGACTTCGTCGACGAGATCGACCTCGCCGCCATCAACCGCGGGCTCGAGCGTCTCGGCCGGGCCGACGCCGGCCTCGAGCGGCTCGACCTCGACCCGGCAGGCGCGAACCACTGGGACGGGCCCAACGCCGCGCACACCACGGAGCCCTGATTCGCCGCGGCCAGGGTCGAGGCGCAGCGCTATCTCGCCGGATACGTCGGTGCCACCACACTCGCGGCTCAGCGATGGGTGGCGAGCCACTCGGCCGCGGCCGCTGCGTCGATGCGCACGGCGGCCTGGTGCAGCGACTGGCGCGCCATGTGTTCCGGCCGGCGACGCAGAACAAGCCAGACAATGCCGAGCCCAATGAACCACAGCGGGGTCACGAGCAGCGCCTCGAGGGTGTCGGCCTTCTGAGTGAGCGCCCAGATCAGGAATGCGAAGAACGCGAGCAGCACATAGGACATGTACAGTCCACCGGGCATTCTGAACTTCGATGCCGCGTGCAGTTCCGGGCGGCGCTTGCGGTACACGATGTAGCT
Organism: Cryobacterium frigoriphilum; assembly: GCF_004403305.1. Lineage (GTDB taxonomy): Bacteria > Actinomycetota > Actinomycetes > Actinomycetales > Microbacteriaceae > Cryobacterium > Cryobacterium frigoriphilum. The sequence continues at coordinate 57,673 of NZ_SOHE01000044.1, forward strand.
CACCACGATGATGCCCCACACGAAGATGAACAGTACCGAGGCCATGGTCGTCACGACGGTGAACACTTCGATGATCGACGAGCTCGCGTAGAGCAGCACGGCGGACACCAGCAGGAACATGCACGAGAACAGCAGGGCGTTGGCCGGGACCTTGTGCTGGCTCAGGCGCTGAAAGCGACCCGGTGCTGTGCCCTCGATCGAGAGCCCGAACAGCATTCTCGAGGTGGAATACAACCCGGAGTTCGCCGAGGAGGTCGCGCTCGTGAGCACGACGAAGTTGATGACGGCGGCGGCCGCGCCGAGCCCGGCGAGGGCGAACATCGCCACGAACGGGCTCACGTCGGCGGTGACCTCACGCCACGGCGTGACCGTCATGATCATGATGAGGGCCAGAACGTAGAACAGCATGATGCGCAGCGGAATGGAGTTGATCGCCTTGGGCAGGTTCTTCTCCGGGTGCTGCGCTTCGGCGGCCGTGGTGCCCACGAGCTCGACGCCGAGGAACGCGAAGACAGACAGTTGGAAGCCGGCGATGAACCCCATCGGGCCGGTCGGGAACAACCCGCCGTCATTCCACAGGTTGCTGAAACTGGCCGGCGTGCCGCTGGGGGACTGGAAGTTCGTGAACACCATCACGAGGCCCACGACGATCAGGGTGACGATGGCAATGATCTTGATCAGCGCGAACCAGAATTCGGTCTCGCCGAACGCCTTGACGCTCGTCAGGTTGAAGGCCAGCAGCACTAAGACCGCGCCGAGCGCCGGGATCCAGAGTGGCAGATCGGGCCACCAGAAGCTCGCGTAGAGGGCGATCGCGATGAGCTCGGCGATGGCGGTCACGATCCAGCAGAGCCAGTAGGTCCAGCTGGTGAAGAAGCTGGCCCACGGCCCGAGCAGGTCCCCGGCGAAATCGCTGAACGACTTGTATTCGAGGTTGCTCAACAGCAGTTCGCCCATGGCACGCATCACGAAGAAGAGCATGAAGCCGATGATCATATAGACGAAGATCACCGAAGGACCGGCAAGCGAAATGGTCTTGCCCGAGCCCATGAACAGGCCCGTTCCGATGGCCCCGCCGATGGCGATCAGCTGAATGTGCCGATTCGACAGGGATCGCGCGAGGTGCGGAGGTGCACCGTGCGGCTGCGAGCCGGATGATGGTTGGGCGACGGATGCCCCGGGCCGCCCGGCGGGCGACGTCAGTCTAGACATGATCTTCTTCCTTGAAGTTTGTATTGACTCAATTTGTGTCCGGGGTGGATGCCGCGCGCACCTCGGCGCGCGGCATCCGTCGCCTGCGGGCTAGGCCGTGACGAGCGCCGGGGCGTCGGTGACGAGGTCGGTCCAGCTGGCGAGCGGCAGGTCGAGCGCGATGCTCACCGAACGGTTCGCGACCTGGCCGGCGGCGATGTTCAGCCCGCCGGCGAGAGCGGCGTCGCGCTCGAACGCGGCGCGCACGCCGCGGTCGGCGATCGAAATCGCGTAGGGCAGCGTGACGTTGGTCAGCGCGAGGGTCGAGGTCTGCGGAACGGCGCCGGGCATGTTGGCGACGCAGTAGAAGATCGAGCCGTGCACGGCGAAGGTCGGGTCCTCGTGCGTGGTGGCGTGGGTGCCCTCGAAGCAGCCGCCCTGGTCAACGGCGATGTCCACGAGCACCGAACCCGGCTTCATGCGCGAGACGAGCTCGTTGGTGACGAGCTTGGGGGCCTTCGCGCCCGGAATCAGCACGGAACCGATCACGAGGTCGGCCTCGGTGACGGCTCGGTCGATCTCGTAGGCGTTGGAGGCGATGGTCTTCAGGCGTCCGGCGTACTGGGCGTCGAGTTCGCGCAGGCGGTCGATGTTGATGTCGAGGATGGTGACGTCGGCGCCCATGCCGATGGCCATGGCGGCGGCGTTGGAGCCGGCGACGCCGGCGCCGATCACGGTCACCTTGGCGGCGCGCACTCCGGGAACGCCGCCCATCAGGATTCCGGGGCCACCGCCGGGGCGGGTCATCGATGCGGCGCCGACCTGAACGGCCAGTCGCCCGGCGACCTCGCTCATCGGGGCGAGCAGGGGAAGCGAACGGTCGGCCTTCTGCACGGTCTCGTAGGCGATGGCGGTGACGCCGGCCTCGAGCAGGGCGGTGGCGAGTTCGGGCTCGGCCGCGAGGTGCAGGTAGGTGAAGAGGATCAGGCCCTGACGAAAGTAGATGTACTCGGCCGTGATCGGCTCTTTTACCTTGAGGATCATGTCGGCGCCGGCCCACACTGAGGCGGCGGTGGCGACGATGTCGGCGCCGGCGGCCGCGTAATCGGCGTCGGTGAATCCGGAGGCGATTCCGGCTCCGGCCTGTACGAGCACGGTGTGGCCGTGAAGCTTCGCTTCGTGGACTCCGGCGGCGGTGATCGCCACGCGGAATTCGTTGTTCTTCACTTCGGTCGGGACGCCAATGATCAAGGGGAACTCCTCGTATAGGTGCGGGGTGCCGCACGGCTTCGGGCGACCCGTGTAACGCTAAACCCGGTTTTTTGCGCGGCTCCGGCGCGCGGCGCCCTCGGCAGACCGGTTCGCGGGCCGCCCACATGCCCCGCGCCCGGGGGGTGGACGCCCGGTTGACCCGCGCTCGGGCCGCAGATCCGCGTGATTCCGGCACCGGATGCCCCGCTCGGCCCCCGCAGACCCCTTATCGGTCGCCGTGGCCGTGCCGTCTGCTGCCAGCACACGGATCGACATTTGTCGACCGAACCCGCGGCAAGTGTCGTCGAGCGTCCACGCGGGTGCCCGCCGAATCCCTAGGATGAGTGCATGGATGCCGCCACTCTCGACCACGCGGTAGCCAACATCGCCAGCCGTCTCGGCCGTGGTCTCTCCCTCGAAGACCTCGACGGCCTGCTGCTCGCGTACAGCTCGCATCAGGAAACCGCTGACCGGGTGCGCACCAACTTTCTGCTGAGCAAGATCGTGCCCCCCGACGTGAGCGCCTGGCAGCTCAGCCACGGCATCGCCACCGCGGTGCGGCCGGTCTCGGTGCCGGCCAACGCCGATCTCGGCATGTTGGGGCGGGTCTGCGTGCCCCTGCTCGCCCGCGGCTACCGGGTCGGCTATCTCTGGGTGTTGCAGGGCGCGCACGAGGAGTCCTCGGCGGCGATCCTGCAGGAGCTGCGCCCCGCGCGCGCCGAACTCGACGCGCTCGCCGAGCTGCTGCTCAACCGCACCTTCGCCGAATCCTCCGAGGTGCACGGCCGCGGGGCACAGTTTCTCGCCGCCTGCGAGGGGCAACCGCACGCGATCGACGCACTGCTCGGCTGGCCGGCCGTGCACGGCCGCGGCCCGTGGCGCCTCGCGACGCTCGTCGAACGGGCCGGCATCGAGGCCGCCGACGTGGAGCAGTCCCGTGGCGCCGAGCGCGAGGCCTTTGAGCGGGGTCTGCTGCAGCGGCTGTCCGCCTTGCAGGCGACGACCGGCATCCCGGGCGTGCTGTTCGCGGCCGGAACCGACACCCACGCCGTGCTGCTGCTCAGCGCAGCGGTGACGGATGCCGACGCGATCGAAATCCTGCGCCGTTTCGGCGTCGAGATCGCCCGCCGTGGACCACATACCGAGCGACCAGACCTGATGGGTCTGAGCGAGCCGTTCGCCGATCTGCGCCTGGTCGCGTCGGCCTACGCGCAGTCCAAGAGCGCCGTGCAGGCGGCCTGGGTCGACGCCGACCTGGGCGGGGTCGTCGCGTTCCGCGGCATTGGCGTGTACCAGTTTCTGGCCGTCGCCGGCCGGGATCTGGCCCGCCACGAGTCGATCCTGTTCGCCGAGCTGCAGGAACTCGACCGCAACGGCGAGCTCGTGCCGGTGCTCGAACTGCTCTATGACACCGGCGGCTCCGTCGCCGACGTCGCGACCGCCCTGCACCTGCACCGCACGAGCGTGTACAACCGGGTTGCCCGCATCCGTTCGCTGCTCGGCGCCGACCCGCTCGCCGGCCCGGTGCGGCTCGAACTGCACCTGGCCATGAAGGCACAGCGCTGGGCGGGCCGGCCGCGCCTCTGATCGGCCGCCGCTGGCCCGGCCGCTTCTGACCGGCGCGCCTCAGACCGGCGCGCCTCAGACCGGCCGCCGACGGATGCCCCCGCCCCGGCGCATCCGTCGTCGCACCCGGCGCGCGCTCAGTCGGTGTCGGTTCTGCTGTCCGGGATGGTGTCGGGGCTCGCCCCGACCCGAAAACCCGTGCAGTCGCGCACCTGGTCGGGGGTCAGCGGGCCCCAGACGGGGCTCGCGATGACAGCCTGCACCTCGGGGGAGGCGAGCAGCGTCGCGGCCGGTTCCGGAGTGCCGGCCCGGTTCTCGATGTCGTCGGGGTGTGCGCGCAGGTGGTCGGCGAGCTGTGGCCAACGAATCTCGACAATGGTCCAGAGGGCGAGCGGGGTGCGCTGCACGGGAATGCCCTCAAGGGTGCGCAGGGATTGCAGGGTTCCGTAGGTGTGCACGACGAGTTTGATGCTGCGGGGATTGGGTTCGAGCAGCTTCCAGTAGCGGCTGAGCTCGTGGCGGGCGCCGGCCTGCAGCACCGGATTCGAGAGCTTCACGGCCGCAGCGCCACGCACCTGCATGCGTGATTCGGCGCTGATCAGGCCATCCGCCTTGGCGGCCGCCCGGTCGATTTGCGGTCCGGTGGTGGCCCGGTTCACCTCGGCGGTGAGCTCTGTGGCCAGGGCCTGCTGGGCGGCAGAAGGCCGCTGTGCCGTGGCGCCGGTCAGGAGGGAATCCAGATAGGCCCGCTTGGCGTCCTCGGTGATCGAGGGTAACCGCACCTGCAGCTGAAAGATCTTCTCGAGAAAAAGGTAGCCGAGGGGGCGACCGGGCACCGTGGTGATCTTCACGGAGTCGAAGTGGCTCTCGTAGCTGGAGCGGATCCACTGGCCATCGGCGGCGATGAACGCGTAGGGCCCGGCCGGGGGCTCGTGGCGCCGGTCTCGCCTGCCGGGTGTGTGTCGCCGCACCGGCGCCTCGCGCACGAGAGTCTGCACGACCTCGAGAAAATCGATGATGTACTTCTCATCGCAGCGATCGAGGTCGTCGATGAGAAACACCACCGACTTGCGCGTGCGTCGCAGCGTGCGGGAGAACAGCAGCTGCACCTGACCCATAGGGTTCGCGCTCTTGGCCACGAAGGCCTCGGCCGACAGTCGCGATTCGGGCATCAACAAGCGGTAGACGGCGGTCAGTCCCGCCACCGCGAGGGCGCCGAGCGACAGGATCTTGCCCAGGGCGTCCGCGAGGGCGCTGCCCGTGGTGAGATCGAGCCGGGCCAGAAGGGCCAGCGCGACGGCAAGCAGAATGAGCACGAGCACCGCGACGAACGGCATCAACCGGGTACGGATGGCGTCGATGCGGCTGCGCACGCGCGCCCAGATACGGTGTCGGGAGTCGGCCTGGATTGCCGCGCGCAGGGCATTGTGCAGGGTCCACCACTGCACGCCCACCTGCTGCTCTCGCCAGGCGTTCACGTTGACGAGCAGAAAAGACGGCGCGAGTTCGGTCTCGAGAAACTGCAGCAGCGAACTCTTGCCGGAGCCCCACGGGCCATCGATGTGCACGAGGAACGAGCCGGTGTGTGAACCCGACAGGCCGCGCAGCCGGGACGCGAGTACCTGAGCGAGAAATCGGCGGCCGAGCAGGTCATCGGTGGCGGCACCGTCGGTGGTCCACCTGGTGCGTTCGGAGGTCTCCGGCGCCCGGTCCGGGGCGGCTTCCGTTGTCGAGTCCGGCGCCTCGCCGGCGGCTCGGGACTCCGCTTCCGATTCGACTTCTGCTTCGAATCCCGAACTCGGCTCCGCTTCAGCGAAGTAGGCGTCTTCGATCTGCCGTTCCAGCGTCGAGATCGCCCGCTCGTAGTCCAGGCCCAGCTTTTCGAGGCGGTCGGGCAGCCGGCCGTCACCCGCCGCTCGCGACGATTGCAGAATCGCCAGCGCGAGATCGGTCAGGGTCACGACCCGGCCGCCCTTCGACGTGAGATAGTGCCGCACCGCGGTCGCAAAGATGGGGTCCAGCCGGGCGTCGGGTACCTCGGCGGTGTCCGGCACGCTCCGAATTCCGATCACGGTCAGAAAGTCGGTCACGCGCAGCCCGGCCTCGGTCAGGGCCTCGGCGATGCTGCCATCGACCGCGATCAGCGTCGCGAGGGCGGTCGAGCGCGTGATCTCGTCGCGGTCGCTCGCGCTATCGAGGTGCCGCTGCCGCTGCACTCCGCCCGCCACGGCCGTGAAGCGCGCGATTTCGGGCGACGGCGTGTGACGCCGGTCGATGATCAGCTGGTCGAGGGCACTCAGGGCATCCACGGGGTTCGCTCCAATGCCGGCCAGGTCGCGGGCAGCTCGGGCCGGTGCCGGCAGCGTAAACCCGGCCCCGACCCCGGTCAAGGTCACCTCCCCGGGCATCCGTCGCTGTGACTGGCGCGGTAACTATCCGCGATACACGCGCGGCACCCGCGGACTGATGCGCGTGACGACCTCGTAGTTGATGGTTGAGGCGGCAGCGGCCCACTCGTCAACGCTCGCCTCGCCGCCGTCGCCCGGGCCGAACAGTACGGCCTCGGCACCGAGCAGGCTGTGCCCGCCGCTGACCAGGCCGGCCTCGCCGAGGTCGATGACCATTTGGTCCATCGCAATGCGCCCGACCACCGGATACGTCACCCCGTTCACCCGCACGGGCCCGCCGGTCGCGATGCGCGGAATGCCGTCGGCGTAACCGAGCGGCACGAGCGCGAGCGTCGTGGCGGTCGGTGTGCGGTAGTTCAGCCCATACGACACGCCCTGGTCTGCGGGTACCTCCTTACAGTGCGCGATCTGCGTGACGAGCGTCATCGCGGGCCGCAGCCCGAGGCTCGCCGGGGTGCGGCCCGCGAGCGGCGACAGGCCGTACAGCGCGAGCCCGGTGCGCACCAGGTCGAGGTGGATGTCGGGCCGCGTGAGGGTGGCCGGGCTATTCGCCAGATGCCTGATCGACGGATGCACCCCGGCCGCGTGTGCGAGCTCGACGGCTGCGAGAAATGTGGCGAGTTGAGCATCCGTCTCGGGGCGCTCGGGCTCATCGGCCACGGCGAGGTGGCTGAAGATGCCCACGACCTCGATCTGGCCGGCTGCTTCGTGCCGGGCCACGTCGGCCAACAGCGCGGGCAGTTCGGTCAGCGTGCAGCCGTTGCGGCCCAGCCCGGTATCGATCTTCAAGTGGATGCGCGCGGTGCGGCCGAGCAGATCGGCCGCGGCCACGATGCGGGGCAGCTCCCAGCCCGAGCAGCCGAGGTCAACGTTCGCGGCGATTGCCGCTCCAAAATCGCTGTCGGGGGTGTGCAGCCAGGCCAACAGCGGTGCGGTGAGTGCGGCGGCGCGCAGCGGCAGGGCCTCCTCGATGTGGGCGACGCCAAGCCAGGCGGCGCCGGCCTCGAGAGCGGCGCGGGCCACGGGCAGGGCGCCGTGCCCGTAGGCGTCGGCCTTCACGACCGCCATCACCGCGGCCGGGGAGGCGACCTGCACCAGCCTCCGTACGTTATGGCGGATCGCCTCGAGGTCGATTACGGCAGCGCGCTCCGGAGCATTCACCCTTGTCACCCTAGACCCGCGATGTACCCGGCCCGGCGGCGGAACGCGGGTCGCTGAGTTGGGTCGGGGTTTAGATGCGGAAAAAGCACCCTCGTTGGTGGGCATTGAAGGTGCTTTCTCCGTGACTCATCCGCGGCTTCGAGCTGCGGGCACCGCCGAGTCGGGGTTGGTGCGGTGTGCGTGCCTGACTACTGCGCGGAGTAGAAGAACTTGCTGTCGCCGAAGAAGGACGACACGACCCAGGTTCCGTTCGCGGCATCCGCTGCCGGAATCGCGATGACGACGTTGCCGGTGCCCGTGGCGTCGGGGTACAGGTCATTGATGTCGCTGAGCGCCGGTGCCGGCTCGCCAAACACATAGGCGTCGTTGACCGTATGGGTCGTTCCGGCCGCTGACACGAACTCGATGTCCAGGTCGTACGACGGGGTGCCGCTGTCAGCGCCCTTGTAGACGGCGGTGACGGAAATCATGGCGTACTGCAAGCCCTCGGGCGCGACGTCGTTGTATTCGTAGGCCGCGGCGACCTGTTCGTTGGCGTTGAGGGTAGAGGTGTCGAGGGTGATCTCGTACTGCAGGCCGGTCCGGTCCGACAGCTCAACCAGGGTGCCGAGCGGAGCCGGGTTGCCCCGGGTGCCGACCTCATCACCGGAGGGTTCCTCGACGGCCTCGTCAGAGGCATCGTCTGACGGCACGGTGTCGTCTGTGCCCGCGTCTGTGCCCGCGTCGGGGGCGGTCTCGGACGCTGAGATGCCGCCCTGCGCCTCCTCAACGGCCTTCATGATGGCGCCGGTGTAGACGATCGCGAGCACAATCGACAGAATCAACGCGACCGACGATGTGATTGTGCCGGTCAGGGCGGCCTTTCTGGGTTTGTCCTTCTTCAGTAGTGCCAAGACGCCGAGCACGATGCCAGCGATGGCAATGATGCCGGTGATGTAGTTCAGAACGGGAATGAAGGCACCGACAAAGGCGGCGATTCCCACGATCATGGAGATGAGGCCGAGCACATTCTTCGACTGGGGAGCCGGAGTTTCGAGCTGCGGAGAGTACGGCGGCGGGCTTTGAATCTGCTGTGAGTCGGACATAGAACAACTCTCGCAGATGCCCCCCGTTTCGGATCGCGTGACAGACCTAAGTCCTACCCCCAAATAGGGGTAAATTTCTGGGTCGTTTCTCCGTGCCTCACCCCCGGCTGGTGCGCCGCGTTCACAGGATCAGCCGGAGCTGACTGTCTACGATCGAACTTCACCGACGTTCTGGAGGACGCCCATGAAATGCCCCACCGACGGAGCCACTCTCGTGATGAGCGAGCGCGCTGGCGTGGAAATCGACTACTGCCCCGAATGCCGCGGAGTGTGGCTCGATCGTGGCGAGCTCGACAAGATCCTCGATCGCGCCGCGAAGGAATTTGCTTCCTCCGCGCCCGCCCAGCCGGCCACCCCTGCCGCGCCGACCCAGTCTGCCGCCCCGGTCATCGTTGCGGTGCCGCAGCAGCAGTACCCGGATGCCCGCACCCGGGCCCCGCAATATGGCGACCGAGATCGCGACCGTGGCTATGGCGACCGCGACCGCGATCGCGACCGCAACTATGGGGACCGGGACCGGGACCGGGACCGCGACGGCCGTGACGGCTACCGGCCCAAGAAGAAGGAGCACTGGCTCGGCGAACTCTTCGGCTAGACCCCGTCTGCCCGAGCTGCGCCGCCGCCGGCCGAACCCCGGATCGACCTATCGGTGGCACAGCGCGGGGCGACCGGCCTACTGAGACAACGCAGGCTCAGACGCAGGCTCAGGCTCAGGCTCAGGCTCAGGCTCAGGCTCAGGCTCAGGCTCAGGCTTCGGGCGGCCGGGCGCGGCATCCGCTCTGCGCGCCCGCGCCTCGCTGGCCAGCGCAACGGCCACACCGACGCCGCAGAGCGCGAATCCGGCGAGCGTCACCACCGTCAGCGGCTCACCGAGCAGCACGGCCCCGGCGAGTGCCGTCGCGGGGGCGACCAGAAACAGCAGGGTGTTGAGCACAGTGATGCCCACCCGGCGCAGCAGCCACCAGTACAACCCGTAGGCCGCCAGGGTTGGCACGATCGCCGAGATCACGGTCGCGAGCCAGAACGCCAGCGTGGCCGGCGGAGCGAGCGTGCCCACGGTGGCTGCGATCACGATGAGCGCGACGGAGGTGACGACGACGTGCACGGTCAGCGTCACGAGCACCGGCGTCTGCACCCGGGATCGCCGCTCGACGAAGGTGCCCACGACCAGGCAGGCCATCGCCAGAGCAGGCAATATATAGGCGAGCGGATGCGCCGTCGCGCCGCCCATCTGCGACCTCACGACGAGCACGACCCCGAGGGCGCCCACCGCGAGGCCCGCCCACTGTGTGCCGCGCACTCGCAGCCCCAGCAGCGGGCCGACGAGAGTCGCGACCACGAGCGGCTGAACGGCATCGATCAGCGCGGTTGTGCCCGTCGTGATGCCGGCCCCAATCGCGGCGTAGACCAGGGTGACGTAGCCGAACTGGGTGAAGAGTCCGATGATTGCCTGCTGGCGCAGCTCACTGCGGGTGACGCCGCGAGCGGCGCCGGATGCGACGGTGATGATGATCAGCACGACCGCCAGAGGGGCGAAACGCCAGACCAGCAGGGTCGTAGCCGCAACGTCGACTGTCGCCACCGCGGCGATGACGAACCCCGAACTCCATGATGCGATGAAGGCGATCGCGGCCAGCACCGTGACGACGGAGCGCGGTATACCGATCAGTTTACTCATGCAATCGACTATACAGCTCTGTATACTGGGAGCATGACCGTGTCCGTCCCCGACCTCGCCCCGCTCACCCCAGGGGCTCGACGCGTTCTCGATGCGGCCTCCCGTTTGTTCTATGAGCGCGGCATCCACGCGGTGGGTGTTGACACGATCGCCGAGGCGGCCGGCGTGACGAAGAAGACCCTCTACGACCGTTTCGGATCGAAGGAAGCGCTCGTCGTCTCGTACCTGCAGCACCGCGATGCGCGGTGGCGCGCTCACCTCGCCGCGCACCTCGCCCGGGTGCCGGCCCCGGGGCCCGACCGTGTGCTCGCGGTCTTCGATGCGGCGACCGCGTGGTCGAGCGAGAACGGGGCGAAGGGCTGCAGCGCGATCAATGCCCGCGCCGAGATTGGCGACGGGCACGACGGACACCCCGTGTTTCCCGAAATCGCCCGGCAGAAGGTCTGGCAGCTCGACCTGTTCGCCGACCTCTGCAGTGAGGCCGGCATCGTCAACCCCGGATCGATGGCGCAGCGGATGATGCTGCTCTACGAGGGCGCACTCGTCACCGTGGGCATGGAGACGTTCGCGCATCCGTTCGACGTCGCCCGTGATGTGTCCCGCTCGCTGCTGATGCTGGCGCTGCCGGCCGCGCGCTGAGCCGGGTGGCCGGTTCGCTGCCGGCCCTGCCCGTCGAGCGGGTGCCGCTCAGCCGGCAGTTGTGACCATCGTCAGTACGCTCGTGCCCTGCACGTCATGCAGCCCGAGCGTCACCCGCAGCCGGCCGAGCTCGCCGAGCCGCGAGGCGTGGGTGCCGCCACACGGGATGCGCGCCGCGGCCCCTGGCAGGTCGCAGACCCAATACCGACGGTCTGTGAGGGCGTCGCCAGCGCGGTCGATGTGTACCGCGGCATCCGTCGCCACCCAGTCGGCCAGTGTCGCGTTGATCGCCGACGTCAGTGACGGCAGGGCCTCGTCGAACCCCTCGGTGATGAAGCCCTTCTTGCGCAGGGACTTGCCGAGTCGGTAGGTGTCGGTCGACGTGTTCTCACCGATCAGCGACACATCGATGGCGGTGCCGTCGAAGTCGGGGCGGCCGAGGGCATCAGGGCGGGGCTGCTTTTTCCAGCGGTCAGCGACGGCCAGGTTCAGGGCCAGCGACGCCAGATGGCAGGCCGTGTGCCCGGCAGAGGTTCGAGCCCGCACGCCCGCATCGACCATGACCTGCACCGCGTCGCCGACACTGACCGCAGCGTCACTCGACACGATGTGAGCCACGACGAAGGCCCAGCCCTCGGTGCCCTTGGGCACCGGAATCTGCTGCCCGAGGTGCAGGCTGGTGCCATCGGTGGCCCCGACGATGCAGTCGAGCAGTGCGATCTCGACGGTTGCGGTGCGCAGCACGGCCCGGTCAGCGCCCTGATCGGGCCAGCCGGCATCAACCGGATGCGCGCTCGTCGTATCGAGCAGCACCGCACGGCGGCCGTCGGGCAGCGGCTCGACGTGCAGCACGACAGCGGATGCCTCGGTCGCCCCCGCCGCATAGGTCACGCGGGTATCGGCAACGGGATAGGTCATCGGGGGTGGGCCTTTCCGGCGGCGGGGAGGAGACGAAGCCGCCACGGTCGCGGCAGTCCCTTCGATGCTAGGCCCTGGTGCTGAGGCGGCTCGGGCGCAGGTTGGATTCGTGGGCGCAGTATAGAAACTGCGCCCGCGAATCGAACCTGCGCCGCGAGCCCGAAACGCCTATTTCGCGGCGAGCAGCCGCTCCACGCGGGGCTTCACTTCGGTGGCCAGCAGCGTGATCGACTCCATCAGGTACTCGTGCGGCAGTCCGCCGTGGTCGCCCTGGAAGAAGTGACGCATATGGCCGAGGTGTCCGTGCAGGGCCACGATGCGTTCGGCCACGTCGTCGGGGTCGCCCACGAAGTAGGCGTTGGGCGCGTCGACCTGCGCGAGGTACGACGCCTTCTGCGGCGCCGGCCAGCCGCGCAGCCGGCCCATCTCCACGTTGAGGTTGACCCAGCCCGGGTACATTCGCTCGACCGCTTCCTTCTTGGTGGGGGCGACGAGGCCGAAGGTCGCGACCGAGACCTTGATGTTGTCGCCGGTGTGCCCGGCGGCAGCGGCGGACTGCCGGTACAGCTGGGCCAGCGGCGCGAAGCGGTGCGGCTGCCCGCCAATGATGGCGTAGGCGAGCGGCAGCCCGAGGCGTCCGGCGCGGGCCGACGAGGGCGCGCTGCCGCCGGTGGCGATCCAGATCGGCAGCGAGCCTTGCACCGGGCGAGGCACCACGTCGAGCTCGGGGATCGACGGGCGGGCGGTACCCGACCAGGTCACGTTCGCGGTCGCACTGTTGTTGAGGGTCAGCAGCAGGTCGAGCTTCTGGGCGTAGAGCTCGTCGTAGTCGTTCAGGTCGTAGCCGAACAGCGGAAAGGTCTCGACGGATGACCCGCGGCCCGCGGTGATCTCGATGCGGCCGCCGCCCGAGATGGCGTCTGCGGTCGCGAACTGCTGAAAGACCCGCACCGGGTCATCCGTTCCGATGATGCTCGCCGCGCTGCCGAGCGTGATCTGCGTCGTGGCGGCGGCCGCGGCGGCAATGATCGTTCCGGGCGATGACGCCGGCATCGACACGGTGTGGTGCTCGCCGACGCCGAAGTAGTCAAGGCCCACCCGGTCGGCGTGCACGATGGCGTCGAAGAGGTTCTTGGTGGCCTCGGCGGTCGAGCGTGAGCTGCCGTCGGGGTTGAGCTGGGTGTCGCCGAAGCTGTAGGCGCCGATTTCCACGGTGTTCTCCGATGTGTGGTGGGGCATATATGGGTTACGCGGCGAGCGGATGCCGCACCAGGGCGTGAAGCTCGGGTGCGGTGTAGCTGCCGGTGAAAATGGCGGTTGCGGGCTGAAAGGCGCGGCCGGCCGCGAGAGGCCCGGCGTCGACGGCGTCATAGCCGAGCCGGTCGATGAAGCGCTGCACGAGTTCTTTGGCGGCGGGGTCGTCGCCGGCGACGGCCAGTGCGCGCCGGGAAGCGTCGCCGGCCGGCCGGTCGTCTTCTTCCATCTCGTGATAGCCGATGTGATTCAGCGACTTCACGACGTGGGAGCCGCCCAGGAACGCGGCGACGACCTCACTCGAGGTGCGGGCATCCGCTTCGAAATCGTCGTGCACGCCGTCGACCGGTGCCCAGTAGTTCATGGCATCGATGACGACCTTGCCGGTCAGGTCAGCGGGGCTGAGGGTGCGGTACTTGTGCAGCGGGATGGCCATGATGACCAGATCGGATGCCGCGGCCTCGCTGGCCTCGACCGCTTCGGCCCCCGGCGTGACAATGTTGACAAGCAGTTCGATGTCGGCGGCGGGCTGGGCGGTCGCGATGCGCACCCGGTAGCCGGCCTTCACGGCCTGCCGGGCAAGGGCGGTGCCGACGCGGCCGGCGCCGAGGATTCCGATTGTGGGGTGCATGCTCGCTCCAAACTATGATGTCATACAGATCATATGTCTTTCAGATTATCTATGCAACTGCATGCTTTGCGGTTAGGATTGCCGGTATGACAAGCGACGTGACCGCCCCGGCACCCACGCCTGCGGTACCCGGCGACCTGGGCTGGAACCTCGCGATGGTGCTGCGCGGGTATCAGCGCCTGCAAGAGGATGCCGTCGACGGGCTTCCCGGGGGAGTGCGCTGCTATCACGTGCTCTCGACCGTGATCCACCACGAACTGCCATCGCAGCAGGCGATCGGCGCCCACCTCGCCATTGACCGTACCGTGTTGACCTATCTGCTCGACACGATGGTCACGGCCGCGCTGGTCGAGCGCGTCCCCGACCCCGCGGACCGGCGGGCGCGCAAGATCGTGGCCACGGCCGAGGGTGTGGCCGTGCTGGCGCGTTATGAAGAGCGCGTCGCGGCGGTCGAGACGACTATTTTGGGCGGACTTGAGGGCGTGGATGCCGCCAGGCTCGGCTCCCTGCTCGGCCGCCTGGCCGGCAGCGTGCACCGCGCCGACCCGGCCGCGAGCCCCTGCGAGGCAGTCGAGTCCCTCGACCGCTGACCCGCCCTCTTTCTTCGCCGAACCGTGAGTTAAGCATGGCTTTTCGCCGTAAACGGATGCTTAACTCACAGTTCGGCGCAGTCCGGGGCGCGGGTCAGGGTACGAGCACGATTTTTCCGACGTGAGCGGATGCTTCCAGCCGGCGGTGCGCATCCGCTGCCTCGACGAACCGGAACCTCCCGTCGATCACCGGCCGAAACTCGCCCGATGCGATCCACGGCCAGATCTCGGCTTCGACGGCCCGCATGATGGAAACCTTCTCGGCCAGCGGCCGTGACCGCAGCGTGGTGCCCCAGTAGCGGGCTCGCTTCTGCATGAGGCGGAACGGATCGAACGTGGCCGGTTCTCCGCTCTGGTTGGCGAGCACCATGATGCGCCCGTTCACCGCGACCGCTTCGACGTTGCGGGCCGCGTACGATCCGCCCATGATGTCGAGGATCACGTCGGCGCCCCGCCCCTGGGTGCTCGCCTTGATCTCGGCGACGAAGTCCTGCTCACGATAGTTGATCAGAACCTGGGCCCCGAGGCTCTCGCACGCGGCGAGCTTCTCAGTCGAACCGGCCGTCACGGCCACCCGGGCACCGGCGAGCCGCGCCAGCTGGATGGCGGTCGTGCCGATTCCGCTTCCGCCGCCGTGCACGAGCACGGTCTCACCGGGCGCAAGCTCGGCGTTCATAAAGACGTTCGACCACACCGTGGCCAGGGCTTCCGGCAGGGCGGCGGCGTCGATCAGGTCCATCGACAGCGGCACCAGCAACGCGAGGTCTTCGTGCACCACGACGTGCGTGGCATAGCCGCCGCCGGCGAGCAACGCGCAGACCCGGTCGCCGAGCCCGAACCGGGTCACGTCAGCTCCGACCTCGATCACCACGCCCGAGACCTCCAGCCCCGGCCACTGCGGGGCGTCGGCTGGCGAAGGGTAGCGGCCCTGCCGCTGCAGCACGTCCGCGCGGTTCACCCCGGCGGCCGCCACCTTCACGCGAATGTCGTGAGCTCCGACAGTGAGGTCGGGTACGTCTGACAGGGTGAGGGCTTCAGGCCCTCCGGGGGAGTTCACGATGATTGCGCGCATGTGCGCAGCCTACGCGCGGTGCGCCGCGGCGATCGTCAGCTCCGGTTTCCCGCTCCATGAGACGAAACGGCGGAGGGCGCTCGCCGGGCTGAGCTCGGGGAGAAAGGCGGCGCCGTCGAGCGACGTTCCCGCCGCCGCACGAATGTGCACGGTCGGCCAGATCGCCCGCAACCCCGCATCGAATCGCGCACTGATCGCAGTGGATGCGAACACCCCGCCAATCCGGCTGGCTACCGGCCGAGTCCGCGCGGCTTCCCCGACCTGTCGCAGGCCCGTGGCTGCCGACAACACCAATTCATCGGCCGCGGCCGCACAGATCGAGGCCGCGACGGCATCCGTCTGCGCGTGCTCGGTCACCCATCGTGCGTAGCTCGCAATGCGCCGCACCCGACCCGGATCTGCCTGGAGCTCGAGGTAGGCGAGCTCGAGGTCGGCAAATTCGCGCAGTGCCGTCGACGTGAGGGCGGTCTGTGGCCCGCGACCGTCATGGGCGCGCATGACGGCGTCGAGTGCGGCTCGACCCAACCAATAGCCGCTGCCGGCGTCACCGATCAAATTTCCCCAGCCGTCGATGCGCGCGACCGTCGAAGCCCCCACCGCGAGCGTGACGACCCCCGTTCCCGCCGCCACGACCACGCCGAGGTCGCCGCCGAGCGCGCCGAGGTATGACGTGACCGAGTCGTGTGCCAGGAAAACCTCACGCACCCCCGACGACGCGCTGGCCCGCAGCAACTCGCCCGGATCGCACTCGGCCGCCGTGAAGCCGGAGATTCCGGCGCTCACGGCGTCGATCGACTGCCCGGTCGCTGCCCGCACCTGCGCAACCACGGTCTCGAGTTGCGGCACGAGCGCGGAGTCCGTTCGAATGGCGTCATGGTCGAAGACCCGGGCCACGCTTCCCGGCGCCTGAAGCCGCGCACGAATTCCGGTCTGGCCGGCATCAATGGCCAGCAGGGTGGTGTCGCCAGCGCTGAGATCGACAGTCATATTCATTCCTCTTATAGGCGGGCCAGGCGCGAACTAACCGAGCGCGACCAGCTGATTGGCGCTGCGCAGCACGAGCGGGTTCGCCAGGTCGGTCACCGTCAGGTCGGATTCCGATGTGATGTCGAAGTCGACGTGCTCGCCGGGCAGCAGCGTCACGAGCATGTCCGAGACGCGTCCTGCCGGGTCGACCTGGTCGATCAGCAGGGCCAGATCCCGCACCAGACCGTGCGCCGTTACCGTGAGGCGGTAGCCGCCTGGCACTCGTTGCAGGCTGGTCTCAAGCTCGGGCGCGGCGAGCCCGGTGTCGCGGGGTTCGGCGAAGAAGCGGTGACCGCGCACTCCCGAGAGCTCGGCCTGCAGAAGCTCCACTGCCGCATCCGTCGCCGAAGCAACGGATGCGGGCAGCGGCACGGTCGCCGTTGACCGTGGTGCGAGGGTGACGTGCTGCGTGTGTTCGGCGAGAACCTCACCGGCGAAGGACAGGCGATGCACGGTGAGAGTGCCCGTCCAGGTCTCGGCGGAATCATTGACCGCGACCGCCGCAAAGGCGCCGTCGCGCTGCTGCAGGGTGAGGAGCCGGTCGGCGTAGGCATGACGCAGGGCGTAAAGCAGCGGCTTGGGGCGCCCGTAGCCGTCGACGGCCGCCCATGAGGTGACCGGCCAGCAGTCGTTCAATTGCCACACGATACTTCCCATGCAGTGGGGCTGCAGGGACCGCAGGTGGTCGATCGCTGTTGAGATCGCATTGGCCTGGTTGAGGGACATGGCCCAGTGCCAGTCCTCGATGGTATTCGGCAGCGCGAAGTGCGCCAGCAACCCGTCGGTGAGCTTGGCGTTGCCGAGGGCTGCCTTCTGGTGCACAACCATGCCGGGAGACTCGGGTGTGAGCGGCGCGTCGCTGATCGATTCGGTCATGGTTGACCACGTCGGCGGGCCCTGCCAGCCGAACTCGGCCACGAAACGCGGTGTGTACTCGAGGTAGTTGGTATAGTCGCGCTGGTTCCAGATGTCCCAGATATGCATCGTGCCATGAGCCTGGTCGTTGGGCACGTGCGCGTCGACGTCACCGTCAACCGCCGGAGAAAAGGGGCTGCCGGGGGTGTACCCGATGTGCGGCGCAAGTTCGGCAACGATGGCCGGAAAGAGCTCGTAGTAGTAGCCCGCTCCCCAGGTCTTGCCGTCGAGGCGCAGCTTCCAATTCCAGTCTTCGTACCCCCAGATGTTCTCGTTGTTGCCGTTGAGCACCACGAGCGACGGATGCGACGCCAGTCGCGTCACAGCCTCCCTCGCCTCGGCCTCCATCTCGGTCCACATCGGTTGCTCCTCGGAGTAGGCCGCGCAGGCGAGCAGAAAATCCTGCCACGTGAGCATGCCGCGCTCATCACAGAGTTCGTAGAAGTCGTCGCTTTCGAAGATGCCACCGCCCCAGATGCGCAGCAGATTGATGTTGGCGAACTCGGCCTGCTGCAGTCGGTCGAGGTACCGCGCGCGATCGACCCGGTGCGGAAAGGCGTCGTCGGGAATCCAGTTGGCCCCCCGCACGAACACCGGCTGACCGTTGATCACGATCGTGAACGGTGTGCCGGCGGCATCCGGGGTCGTGTCGAACTCGACAGTGCGAAACCCGATGCGACGGCTGGCCGTGTCGATGGTCGCGTGCCCTGACACGAGCGTCACCTCGAGGTCATAGAGCGGCTGCTCGCCGTATCCACGCGGCCACCACAACTCGATGTCGGCGATGCGCAGGCTGAGCTCGGCGTGCGACTCGCCGGCCGCAAGATCAATCTCGGTGTTGATCCCGGCGACGGATGCCGCGACGGTCACCGGTGCATCGCTGGCCCGGGCGACGTCGACGTGAACGGTGATCACCCCGTCGGTGCCGTCGACGGTCGCGATCGGCCGCACCGTGGAGAGCCGTGCAGTTGACCAGCTTTCGAGCGTGACCGGGCGCCAGATTCCTGAGCTGGAGGTGTCGATGCCCCAGTCCCAACCGAAACCACAGGCCATCTTGCGGATGGCGTTGTAGGGGTGGTGATTCACGTGCGGGCGATACCCGAGTTCGAGGCTGGCGGCATCCGCCTGGCGAATGGGCGATCGAAAGGTGACGCTGAGTTCATTGAGGCCCGGATGCAGCAGGGCGCGCACGTCGAAGCGGTAGCTGCGGTGCATGTTGCGGGTGTGGCCGACGGGCCGCCCGTTCAGCTCGATGTCGGCGACCGTGTCGAGCCCGGCGAAGTTGAGTTCGGTGTTCGTGGCGTCGGCGGGCTGCCAGACGAACGTGGTCGTGTATCGCCAGTCGGCGAGGCCGATCCAGGCGAGCAATCGTTCGTTGGAGTCGAGGTACGGATCGGGAATGAGGCCGGCCGCGAGCAGGTCGGTGTGCACCGCGCCGGGTACCGTTGCGGGAACGATGCTGCCGCGAACCTCTGCCGGCACCCCGCTACCCTCGACGGCGGCGACCGTCCAGCCGGCGTCGAGGTGCCGGATGATCGGCAGCGTCTGGCTGGGGTTCGTGGCGAGTGTGGGCGGTGAGGGGGTCATCAGTACTCCAATTCGGTCGTCATTGATCCGCGGTTGACGCAATGCTACGGGCACCAAATGACGAGAGTCAAAAGCAAATGTCCACGCTGTCTGACTCTGTCTAGGGTCGTGACATTGCGCAAAAGTTCAATGAAACAGTGCGCTGTGGGGCGGTTGCGATCGTGCCTGAACTGGAAATTGTCCAGATAATGTCTTACGTTGTCATTGTTCGTTGATTGAACCTGAGAAAGCACGAGGGGCCGAATGTCCACACTTCCACGGGCCACACAGGCCGACGTTGCCAGGCTTGCCGGGGTCAGCTCGAAGACGGTGTCGCGGGTCTTTGCCGGTACCGGTGACGTCTCCGCGACAACCCAGGAACGCGTCTTGAGTGCCGCGAAACGTTTGCGGTTTCGACCGAACGGCCTCGCTCGCAATCTGCGTCGCGGCGGGGTCACCAACACCATCGCATTCGTGATGGGCGACCTCAAGAACCCGTTCTACTTTCAGGTCGCTGCTGGTGTCGAGCGCGAACTCGCTGCGAGTGGGTTCACCATGTTGCTCGCCACGACCGACGATTCGCCCGCGAGCGAAGAGGTCGTCGTTGATGCTCTCCTGTCCCAACGAGTGCGGGCGCTGCTGCTCATTCCGATCGCCGATGACCAGTCCTACCTCGATGGTGAACGCCAGCTCGGCACCCCGATCATCAGCGTCGACCGCCCCGCGGGCAACCTGGTCGCGGATTCCGTCGTGCTGCGCAACCGACAGGGAATGGCAGAGGCGGTGCGATCGCTCACGGCGTTGGGGCATCGCAAGATCGCCTTCATCAGTAATCCTTCGGCGATGTACACCCAGCGTGAGCGGCTCGCCGGCTACCGCGAGGCGCTGCGTGAGGTTGGTGTCACCGACTCGGCTCGCTGGGAGAGACTCGATGATGATCCGGCCGTGTCGGCCGAGAGCATCGTTCGGGGGCTGCTCGACGGCGGCGACCCGCCCACCGCCATCGTGGCGGGCAACAACCGGGGCAGTCACGGCGCGATCCCGGTGCTGCGTGACCGGATGCCTCCGGTCGCCTTCATCGGGTTCGATGACTTCGAACTCGCCGACGCGCTCGGCATCTCCGTTGTGGGCTATGACGCCTTCGAATTCGGACGCACGGCCGCCCGCCTGGCCCTCGAGCGCTTGGCAGATCCGGTCGCCTTCAGCCGCCAGGTCGAGATTGCGACGCGTGTAATTCACCGCGGTTCGGGAGAAATTTTGCCGCCCGCACAGTAAGCAGAGCGCCTCTGTAACACGAACGCGAATGAACGTAACTTTGTATCTCGATACGCAACTTTTGATTGACTCTCGGTGAAAGCTGCCCTACGTTGCTCATAAGGGTTCTTCCCTTCGCACGGGGATATGCGAAATCGCCATCGATCGTCCTCGTGGTCTCAGACTCAATGACGAGGAGATGCAATGTCTTTTGTTCAATCGCGCCGCACGAAATGGGCAGCAGCGGCGGTCTTCATGACCTCCGTGCTCGCTCTGTCGGCCTGCACCGGCACCGGCTCAGACGCCTCAGCTTCAGGCGATACCGAAGTGGTGGTGTACACCGGCGTGACCGGAGACTTCGCCGAAAACTTCAATCCGTTCATCGTCGGCTCGCTGCAGTCCACGCAGGGCATGATCTACGAGCCGCTGTTCTACTACAACATCGTGACCGGCGACGATCCGGAACCTCTGCTCGGTACGGAGTTCGAGTTCAACGATGACGGAACGGTGCTCACCGTCACCACCCGAGAGGATGCCGAATGGAGCGACGGGGAGACGTTCAGCGCCTCCGACGTCAAGTACACCTTTGATTTGCTGAAGGAGGTACCGGCCTTCAACATCGCCGGCTTCGACGGCGACGTCACCCAGCCCGACGACAACACGGTCGTATTCACCTTCGATGAGCCCGCGTTCATGAACGCGCCGGCGTACCTGGGTAACACGCCGATCATCCCCGAGCACGTCTGGGCCAACATGGACAGCCCGACGACAAATCAGAACGCGACACCGGTCGGCTCCGGGGCGTTTCAGCTCGAGGAATTCAACCCCCAGAACTATGTGCTCGCCGCGAACGAGACCTATTGGGGCGGACAGCCCGACGTAGACGCCCTGCGCTTTATTTCCCTCACCGGCAATCAGTCCGCGACGGACACCCTGCTGTCGGGGCAGATCGACTGGGCCGGAATTTTTCTCCCCGATATCGATCAGATCTTCGAGGGAACCTCGCTCACGTACACCAACACGCCCCTCAATCAAACGGCTCTCTTCACGTGTTCGAGCGTCGAGCTGGGCTGCACAGGTCCACAGACGGATGTCGCGGTGCGTGAGGCCATCTACAACGGGCTGAACCGTGACCAGCTGAATGCCCTCGCTTTCTCGGGCTATAACGGCACGATGTCGCCGACCTATGCGCTGCTGGGTCGCGACGACAAGTGGATCGCTCCTGAGTTCGCCGCTCCCGTTCCCGGCGAGCCGAACATCGCGGCCGCTGACACTGTTCTGCTCGATGCGGGATACGCCAAGGGTTCCGACGGAATCTACGCGAAAGACGGTCAGCGAGTCAGCATGACCGTGCAGGTCGTCACCGGCTGGACGGACTACATCGCTGCGATGGAGGCTGCGTCGCAGCAGCTTCTCGAGGTAGGAATCGAACTCAAGCCTGCTCAGGTTTCGTTTCAGGAATGGACGAACAGTAAGACCAACGGAACCTTCGAGCTCTCGCTCGACTCGGTGCCGCAGGGTGTTGCTGCCGACCCGTACTACGTGTACCTGAACTCGTTCGCATCGAAGAACACCGCTCCGGTCGGAGAGACCTCCAACCGCAACTACGTTCGTTACTCGAACCCCATCGTCGACGAGGCGATTGAAGCTGCTTCATCGGCGGCAACGGATGAAGCCAAGCTCGCGGAGTACGCCACGATTCAGACCGAGATTGTGCGGGACATGCCGTACATTCCCGTGCTCGTGAACTCCGCCCTGTCGATCTTCAATGAGGAGAAGGTCACCGGCTGGCCGACCGAGGAGAACATGTACGCGTACCCGCGTCCTGACCGTTCGTGGGACAACGGCATGGTTGCGAAGAACCTCAAGGTTGTGAACTAGGTGCGCCGCCGGAGGAGTTTGTGGGGGGCTGAGCTATGAACTATCTCGCTCGAAAAATCAGCTTCTATGTCGTGGCTCTGTGGGCCGCGCTGACGCTCAACTTTTTGATTCCGCGTCTGCTGCCGGGAAACCCGGTGGAGATCCTGATCCAAAAGTTGGCCGCCAGAGGGCCGATTACCCCTGAGCTGCGCAACAGCGTCGAACTCCTCCTTGGCGACACCTCGAACGACCCGATTTTTGTTCAGTATGTGAACTATCTCAAAGGCATCTTTGCCGGTGATTTCGGAGTCTCGATCACCTACTACCCGCAACCGGTCGTTGAAATCATCGCCCAGGCACTGCCCTGGACCATCGTGATGATCGGTATCGGCACCATTATCGCCTTTGTCGTGGGTATCACCCTCGGCATGCTCGCCGGCTGGAAGCGTGGCTCCTGGCTGGACAATCTGGTTCCGGTCACCACGATGTTCCAGGCTGTGCCGTACTTCTGGCTCGCCCTGATTTTGCTCTATGTCAGCGCGGTTCAGTTCAAGATCTTTCCGGTGAGCGGCGGCTACAGCTACACGGGCGCCGGGCCGAGCTGGGACTGGGACTTCATCTCCAGCGCGATCTACTACGGCACCCTTCCCGCCCTGACCATCGTGATCTCATCCTTCGGCGGCTGGCTGCTCGGCATGCGCAACATGATGGTGTCGACCCTCTCGGAGGACTACATCGTGACGGCCGAGGCCAAGGGCCTGCGGCCAACGCGAATCATGATGGCCTACGCGGCCCGCAATGCAATCCTGCCCTCCGTGGCGGGATTCGCGATCTCCCTCGGTTTCGTCGTGTCGGGATCGATCGTGACCGAACAGGTCTTCTCCTACCCCGGCGTCGGCAGCACCCTTCTGCAGGCCGTGAACAACAACGACTACTCACTCATGCAGGGCCTGTTCCTGGTGATCACGCTGACCGTGCTGGGCGCCAATCTCATCGTGGATTTGCTCTACACGGTCATCGACCCGCGCACGCGAGCCAGAAGCTGAGGCGATGGAAGTGAATGAGAATACGATGAACTCGTCAGCAGATTCCGTAGCCCAGCGCGAAACGGGCCGCCCGCTCACGGGCACCCTCGCCGTGATCCGCCCTCGCTTCGAGCGCCGCCGCCCACGCTGGCAGCGCATCGTCTTCGGGCTCTCCCCGAAGCTCGCGATCGGCCTCGGCATCATCATCGCGATCACCCTGTTCGGCCTGCTCGGGCCGATGCTGCTGGGCAATCCACTGTCCATCCGCGACATCGGACGCACGCCCCCCAGCGGCGAATTCTGGCTCGGAACCACGCAGACCGGCCAGGACATCTTCGCCCAGCTGGCCCACGCGACCCGAGGCTCGCTCTTCATTGGCGTGGTTGTTGGCGTGCTGGCCATGCTGCTGTCCGTCATCTTTGGTGTGATCGGCAGTTATGTCGGCGGGTGGCTCGACGAAAGCTTTTCACTGTTCACCAACGTGATGCTCGTCATCCCCGCCCTTCCGCTCATCATCGTCATCTCGAGCTATGTGGCAGACAAGAGCATCCTGATGCTCGCGGTGATCCTCGCGATCACCAGCTGGGCCGCTTCGGCCCGCGTGCTGAGATCGGTCACCCTGAGCCTGCGCAGTCGCGACTATGTGGCCGCCGCCCGGGTCACCGGAGAACGGCAGTGGCGCATCATCGGCGTCGAGATTTTGCCCAACCTGGTGCCGGTACTGGCCTCACAGTTCGTGCTCGCCGTGATCTTCGCCATTCTGGGCGAAGCTGGCCTGAGCTACCTCGGACTCGGCGCATCCGGTGCCCTGACCTGGGGCACCATGCTCTTTCAGGCACAGAACGGGTTTGCTCTCACGCTCGGGTCCTGGTGGTGGTTTGTGCCGCCGGGCCTCATGATCGCCGTGCTGGGCGGCGCTCTCTCGCTCGTCAACTTCGCCATCGACGAGATCATCGACCCTCGACTGCGCACCGCCTCGCTCGACAAGAACAAGAAGCGCGCCGCGCGCCGTCTGCGTGCCTCGATCAAGGCAGGAGCCACCACATGACTACCGACAGCTTGCTCAGCGTGAAGAACTACAACATCGTCTACCAGGTCGAAACTCCCGTGCACGCCGTTCGCAATGTCTCCTTCGAGCTCGGTCGCGGTGAGATTCTCGGTCTGGCCGGTGAATCCGGCTGCGGCAAGACCACCCTCGCCTATGGCATCAACCGGCTTTTGCGGCCCCCGGCCGAAATTACCGACGGATCGGCGATCTTTCACGATGAAAGTGGCGTCGATGTGGACATCAACGGGCTCACCGTGGCCGAACTGCGACGCTATCGTTGGGACAAAGTCTCGATGGTTTTTCAAGGCGCGATGAACGCTCTCAACCCGGTCATCAACATCCAGAAGCAGATGACCGACATCTTCTCCACGCATCGCCCGGAGATGAGCAAATCCGACCGCATCGACGAGTGCGCCGACCTGCTCGACCTCATCGGTGTCGGCCGAGACCGCCTGCGATCGTTCTCCCATGAGCTGTCCGGCGGTATGCGCCAGCGGGTCATGATCGCCATGGCTCTGGCGTTGAAGCCCCAGCTGATGATCATGGACGAACCGACGACCGCGCTCGACGTGCTCGTGCAGCGGGATATTCTGCAGGAGATCAGCGAGTTGCGCCACAAATTCGGCTTCTCGGTGATCTTCATCACCCACGACCTGCCGCTGCTTCTTGAGATCAGCGACCGCATCGCGATCATGCTGCAGGGCGAGATTGTGGAGTACAACACGCCCGAACAGATTTACCGCAATGCCGGCCACGAGTACACCGACAAACTCCTGCACTCCTTCCCCAGCCTGACCGGTGAGCGCGGCGGTTTCGTGCGCAGCGGCGAGGCATCCGCCCTGACCCGTGAGGCTACCCGATGACCGTGCTCGAGTTTCGCGGTGTGACCAAGGAATACCGCATTCGCGGCTCGAAGAAATTCAAGGCCGTCGACGACGTGAGTTTCATCCTGGAGCCGGGAAAGACAATCGCCCTGGTCGGCCAGAGCGGCAGCGGCAAGTCGACGATCGCAAAGATTCTGTTGCAGCTCGAGGCTCCCACGAGCGGGTCCATCCTGCTTGACGGAAAGTCTGTGCCGCGGCATGGTGCCGGGCTGCGGCGTTATCGCAAAGAGGTGCAGATGGTCTTTCAGGATCCGTTCGCGTCGCTCAATCCGTTCCATACGGTGTCCCATCACCTCGCTCGGCCCCTGCAGCTGCACGGGCAGATCGGTTCTGACGGCGTGAACGCCGAAGTGGTGCGCCTGCTCGAGCGGGTGCAGCTCGAGCCGGCCGCGCTCATCGCCGAGCGCCGGCCCCACGAGTTGTCGGGTGGACAGCGGCAGCGAGTCGCCATCGCGCGTGCGCTGGCGCCCCGCCCCAGCGTGCTCATCGCCGATGAGCCGGTGTCCATGCTCGATGTGTCAATTCGGCTCGGGGTGCTGAATCTGCTCGGCAAGCTGCAGCGGGAAGAAGATCTCGGAGTGTTGTACATCACCCACGACCTGGCGACCGCTCGGCACTTCAGTGACGAGATCATCGTGCTCAACAAGGGAAAAATCGTGGAACAGGGGCCGTCGGACCGGGTCATTCTCGACCCGCAGCACGACTACACCAAGGCGCTGCTTGCGGCGTCGCCGAACCCCGAGCTTCGATTCGCGCACTGAGTAGCTGTTGACTGAGCACCTGTTGACCGAGCATCTGTTGACCGAGACAAACCGACTACAGGGAGCAACGTCCATGATCCACAGCCTTCAGGTGACCTCAGACCACACCATTGAGCTGCTGCACCGGCCCGACTCGGCTGTCTTGGGCAGACATGAGGTTCGTGGACGAACCCTGGCATCGATAGTGAGCCCCGGCACAGAGCTCGCCAGCGCCTTCGCTGCGGAAGACCCCGCGCGGGTCAGCTATCCGGCCTCTCTCGGTTATGGGGCGGTCTTCCGCATCGACGAGGTCGGAGAGGATGTGACGCGGCATGCGGTCGGTGATGTGGTGTTCGGTACCGGGCCGCACGCATCCGTTCAGCGCGAAGAGCAGACCCGTGTCGTTGCGGTGCCTCGGGGTCTGCACCCCACGACGGCGGTGTTCGCACGACTGATCGCGGTGCCGTTGGCTGCTCTGGTGACGACGGCGGCGCGGCCCGGCGACCGCGTCGGCATCGTCGGGCTGGGACTTGTCGGTAATCTCGCCGCCCAGGCCTTCGCGGCGAGCGGTTACGCCGTGACAGCGTGGGACCCGCTCATCGAGCGGCGACGAGCAGTGCCGGCCGCTATTCGAGTCGTGGCTGAACCTGTTCTGGATGACCCTGCCGACGTATTCGAACTTATTGTGGACTGTTCGGGGCACGACGGGGCCGTCGTGCGGGCCGCCCGCGTGGTGGCGAAAAACGGGGAGTTGGTGCTGACGGGAACACCGTGGGCACGGCGCACGGATGCGAGTGCCCACGAACTCCTGCACCTCATCTTTCACCGCTATCTGCACGTGCGCAGCGGCTGGGAATGGCAGCTGCCGTTTTCGTCCGAGGATTTTCGGAGCGGCAGCGTGCTCGGCAACTTCGGCACCGCGCTGCGCTGGCTCGATGCCGACCGCATCGCGGTCACCGGCCTCGCATCACTGGTCAGCCCGCGCGACGCCCAGGAGGCACTCACGGCCCTTGCCGAGCGTCGCTCCGACACGCTGACCTATGTCTTCGACTGGCAGAACTTCGAGGCTTAGATCGTCGGAAGCCGGCCTACCAGTCGTGCACGGTGCCGTCGGCGAGACGGTTGAACGGCAGGTAGGCCCGCTGGTACGGAAAAGACGCCGCCGCCTCTTCGTTGAGTTCCACGCCGAGCCCTGGCGCATCACCGGGGTGCAGGTTGCCATCGGTGAAGGTCATGGATTGCTCGAAGACCGTGTTGGTCTTGTCGCTGTGCTCCATATACTCCTGGATCCCAAAATTGTGGATCGCCAGACCGAGATGCGTTTGCGCGGCCAACCCGACCGGGGAGACATCCGTTGGACCGTGGAAACCGGATTTGATCTGGTACTGAGCGGCGTAGTCCATCACCTTTCGCAGGGGCGAGATGCCGCCGAAATGGGTTGAGGCGGCGCGTACGTAGTCGATGAGCTGCTCGCGAATGAGCGTCTGAAAGTCGAAGACGGTGTTGAAGACCTCGCCAACGGCCAGTGGCGTCGTGGTGTGTTGGCGTACCAAGCGGAAGGCGTCCTGGTTTTCGGCCGGCGTGCAGTCTTCGAGCCAGAACAGGTCGTAGGGTTCGAGGGACTTGCCCAACCGTGCTGCCTGAATCGGAGTCATGCGGTGATGTCCGTCGTGCAGCAGGGGCAGCTCGGCGCCGAACTCGTTGCGCACGGCCTCGAAGACCGTCGGCACATGCCGCAGGTAAGCGGCGGTGTCCCAATCTTCCTCCGCGGGCTGAGCACCGCGGCCGGCCGGCTCGTAGTCGTACCGTTCGCCGGTGGACTGGTGCTGGGCGGCGACCCCGTAGACGGCTTTCAGACCGGGAACGGATGTCTGCACTCGCATGGCCGTGTACCCCTCGTCGAGGTGCTGGCGGATGGAGTCGAACAGCTCTGGCAGATCACGACCCGACGCGTGACCGTACGTGCGGAGGCTGTTGCGGGAGGCCCCACCGAGCAACTGGTACACGGGAAGCCCGGCAACCTTGCCCTTGATGTCCCAGAGGGCCATGTCCACGGCCGCGATGGCGGCCATCGTGACGGGTCCGCGGCGCCAGTAAGCGCTGCGGTACAGAAACTGCCAGGTGTCCTCGATGCGGTGCGGATCCCGGTTCAGTAAGAGCGGCACCACGTGCTCCGTGAGGTAGCTCGCGACGGCGAGTTCGCGGCCGTTCAGCGTCGCGTCACCGAGGCCGGTCACTCCCTCGTCGGTCGTGATCTTCAGGGTGACGAAGTTGCGGCTGGGGCTGGTCACAATGACCCGTGCGTCGGTGATTTTCACGCTGGTTCCTGTCTGAGATCAATCAATAGTTCGGGCCCGAGGTAGTCAACGAACGCCAGTTCGGAACCATCGGGTGACCAGCTGGGAACGTTCATCGTGCCCTGGCCACCGAAAACAGTGGCCAGGGTGCGGGGCTTACCGCCGTCGACATCGATGAGGCGAATCTCGATCTCGACATCGGCCGGATGCCCGCGTGTGCCAGGGGGGAAGCTCACGTAGGCCAGGTGTCTGCCATCGGGTGAGGGCTGGGGAAACCAGTTGACTCGCTCATCGAAGGTGAGCTGGGTGAGCGTGGGGTCGGTGAGGCTTCGGCGAAAGATCTGGGCGTGGCCCGGCGTCGGTGAGGCCCGTTCCGAGTTGAAGTAGATGGTGGCCCCGTCGGCGCTGAAGTTGGCCCCATCGTCGGCGAACCGATCGTCGGTGAGCTGAGTGTCCGGGCCTCCCGCGCTCGGCACGGTGAAGACGTTGGTGCTGGCGGTGCCGTCGTTCAGGCTGCGCAGGCCGATGTAGGCGAGCGTGAGACCGTCGGGGGAGATGCCGTGCAGGTAGTGGTGAAAATCGGTCCCGTGATCGTTCGACACAATCCGCGAGCGTGCGGTCTGCAACTCGACAGCGCGCAACGTGCCGTCGTCACAGGACACAAAGATTGTGGAGCCGTCGGGTGACAGCACGTGGTCGTTGTTGATTGCCGGAATCGGCCCGAGGTCGACCTGCTGCAGGGGTGAGCCGCCGTCGGCGGGAACGCGAAAGAGACAGCCATCGCCGTTGACCAGCAACGCGATGCCGTCAGGCGTGCAGTTGGGCGCCTCGAAGAGCAGGTCGGATGACTCGGCGACGAGGCGTCGATTTGCCGTGGCAAGCGTCAGTACCCACAGCCGGGCGCGTTGGCCCGGCAACAGAGTGCGAGGCATGGCTCACTCCTGGTTGCTGAACGCGGCGTCGAATGACGCGCTCGCCGGGGTGAAGTTGAACTTCTTGAGCGCCGCGAGCGACTCCGGGGCGCCTTCGAGGCGGTCCATTCCGGCGTCCTCCCACTCGATGCTGATCGGTCCGTCGTAGCCGATGGCGTTGAGGGCGCGAAAGCTGGATTCCCACGGCACGTCGCCACGCCCGGCCGAGACAAAGTCCCAGCCGCGACGCGGATCTCCCCACGGCAGGTGGGAACCGAGCACGGTGTTGCGGCCGGTCAGGCGCAACTTCGTGTCTTTGCAGTCGACGTGGTAAATGCGGTCCTTGAAATCCCAGATGAAGCTCACCGGGTCCATGCCCTGCCACATGAAGTGGCTCGGGTCCCAGTTCAGGCCGAAGGCCGGCCGATGTCCGATCGCTTCGAGGGTTCGCACGGTCGTCCAGTAGTCATACGCGATCTCCGACGGGTGTACCTCGTGAGCAAAACGCACGCCGCACTCGTCAAACACATCGAGGATCGGGTTCCAGCGGTCGGCGAAGTCCTGGTAACCCGCGTCGATGACCGCCTGGGAGACCGGGGGAAACATCGCCACGTACTGCCAGATTGACGAGCCGGTGAAACCCACCACGGTTTTCACCCCGAGCTTCTGAGCGAGGCGCGCGGTGAGTTTCATTTCCTCCGCCGCGCGGCCCCGCACTCCCTCGGGGTCACCATCGCCCCAGACGCGTGGGCCCACGATGTTCTGGTGTCGAAAATCGATTGGGTCGTCGCAGACCGCCTGCCCCTTGAGATGGTTGGAGATTGCCCAGACCTTCAGGTTGTAACGCTGCAGAATCTCGAGTTTGCCCGCGATGTACGCTTCGTCGTTCCAACGGTGGGCGTCAAGGTGGTCGCCGGAGACGGCGATCTCCAGCCCGTCATAGCCCCAGCCGGAGGCGCGTCGGGCGACCTCTTCGAAGGGCAGATCGGCCCACTGGCCGGTGAACAAAGTGTATGGGCGTGACATGGTGAGCTCCAATACGGGTGGTCGAGTGGTGTTAGTCGAGGGCTGGGGGCAACAGTATGGTCGCTTGAGACTGGGCGGAGCTGGTCACGATTGAGTGCAGCACACGCTGCACCTGCAGTCCGGTTTCAAACGTGGGCACCGGGGCACGGTTGGCGCCGATGGCACCGAGAAAGTCGGCGATTTCGTGTACGAAGCTGTGCTCCCAGCCGAGTACGTGGCCCTGCGGCCACCAGGCGCTCAGATACGGATGCTCCGGTTCCGTCACGAGAATGCGGCGGAAGCCCTGCTCCCTGGCCGGCACGGTACCGTCAAGAAAACGCAGTTCGTTCATCGTCTCGAGGTCGAAAAGCAGGCTGCCTCGATCGCCGTAAATTTCAATGGACAAGCCGTTCTTGCGGCCGAGGGCAACGCGCGAGACTTCAAGACTCGCGATGGTTCCCGAGGTGAGATCCAGGGTTGCCCAGGCCGCATCATCCACGGTCACGGTCTCGGGCCCACACGGGCCCGGGCGTTCCGTGACAAACGTGTGCACCCGACCCGAGACCGACCGCACCCGATCGTTGAGCAGATACTGGATCTGGTCGATCGCATGCGAGGCGGTGTCGCCGAGCGCTCCGGATCCCGCTGTTTCTGCGCGAAGACGCCAGCTCATGGGCTGTTCGGCGTCGGTCAACCAGTCCTGCAGATACGCGGCACGAACCTGCCGAACCGTCCCGAGGCGCCCCTCGGCGATCAGATCGCGGGCCAGGGTGAGAGCGGGAATCCGGCGATAGTTGAATCCCACCATCGAGTGCACTCCCCGAGCGCGAGCGGCCTGAGCGGCCTCGACCATCGCCTCTGCTTCGGCCACGGTGTTGGCGAGTGGCTTCTCGACCAGCACGTGTTTGCCTGCGGCGAGGGCGGCGATGGCGATCTCGGCGTGCAGGTAGCCGGGCGCGCAGATATCGACGATGTCGATATCGTCGCGCTGAACCACCTGCCGCCAATCGGTCGACGACTCCGCCCAGCCGTATCGAGCCGCCGCTGCGGCGACCTGGCCGGCGTCGCGACCCACGAGCACTCGCTGTTCGAAGGGGGGAACGTCGAAGTAGCTCGCCACATTGCGCCAGGCATGGGAATGAGCCTTGCCCATGAACGCGTAGCCGATGGCGGCCACCCCGAGTGGGCGACCGTCACGATCCTGCATGAATTGCTCAAACACGGGCATCGACCGGCTAGAGCAGCGTGGCCGCTGTCGGGTCCCAGTCGTCGGGCAACACCGGAACGGCAGCGGTGGAGCTCTCGACCGTTACGAACTGGCCGGTTTCGATTGATTCCGAGATTGACACCATGCTGTCGAGCACGTGATAGGCCAGGTGGCCCGGTGCCCGATGCGGGGTATCGGAGCGGATGGCGCGGGCCATTTCCAGCACGCCGACACCGCGGCTCGCGGTGCTGCCGACCGAGGCAATGGTGGTCCAGTCGTCTTCTCCGCGGGCGCAGATGCGGATGTCTCCGTCGAAGCGGTTGGGGTCGGGGAACGAGATGGTTCCCTCGGTTCCCGTCACCTCGACGAAGCCGGCCCTGCGGTAGGGGGAGTCGAAGCTGTAGATGCTCTGCGATGATTCCCCGGTCTCGAACTGCGCGATGGCACTCACGTGGGTTGGAACGGTCACGTCGAAGTCTTCGCCGGCTCGGGGCCCGGAGCCAATCGTTCGGGTCGCGCGGGCGGTGGAACCGAAGGCTGCGACCTTGCTGATCGAGCCGAAGGTCTGGATGAGGGCGGTGAGGTAGTAGGGTCCGACGTCGAAGAGGGGGCCGGCCCCCTGCTGAAACAGAAAGGCCGGGTTCGGGTGCCACGACTCCGGACCGGGGGACTGCATGAGCGTGAGGGCGGTCAGCGGCACGCCGATGGCGCCGTTCTCGATCATGCGGCGGGCGGTTTGCATCCCGGCACCCAGAAATGTGTCGGGTGCGGAGCCGAGGCGCACGCCGGCGGCATCCGCTGCCTGCAGCAGGGAGAGTCCGGTTTCGCGGTCGAGCGAGAAGGGCTTTTCGCTCCAGACGTGTTTGCCGGCGTTGACGGCCGCGGTGGCAACCTCGACGTGGGCCGCGGGGATGGTGAGGTTGATGACAATGTCGACGTCGGGGTGGTCAAGAGCGGCCTGCACTCCGCCCGAGGCGGGGATACCGAATTCGGCGGCACGGTCTGCGGCGACCGCTTCATTGATATCGGCGATGATGTGCACCGTCACGTCGGGGAAGGTGGCGAGATTGCCGAGGTATTCCTTGCTGATGACGCCGGCGCCGATGATGGCGATTCCGACGGGTCCGCTGGCCTTCATGCTGTGGGCCGGCCGGCAGAGAGAAAACGAAAGCTGTCGGTGACAGCATCGAACATTTCGCCCTCGAAATCATCGAGTTCGACGACGCCCACCTCAAGATTCGAGGCGGCCTCGATGATGTCCCAGATCGGCAGCGCCCCCGAGCCCACGGCGACTTGGGCACGCGGGTCACGGGTGGCCGGGCCGTCCTTGATGTGGATGAGACGAACGCGGTCGCCGAGACGAGCGAGCAGCGCGACCGGGTCCTGCCCGCCGACGGCGGCCCAGTAGGTATCGAGTTCCAGAATGACCTCAGGGTTGAGATTGTCGGCAAGCACCTCGAGCCCGGTGCGCCCGTCGGGGAGTGTCTCGACCTCCCACCAATGGTTGTGGTATCCCACGGTGACGCCGTACTGCGCGCCCTTCGCTGCGGCGGCATTGAGCAGGCCAGCGGTGATTTCGATGTCCTCGACGGTCTTCCAGCGGTCTTCCGCGACCGAAGGGTCGACGACCGTGGTGATGCCGAGCGTGTTGGCGGCGGTGAAGATTTCGTCCTGATCGGCGCGAAGCAGTGGTGCGTGGCCGGACGGAGCGCTCAGGCCAGTTGCACGCAGGGCTTCCCCGAGAACAGCCGCGGTGGCGACGAAGTTGTACGGCTCGACGTGCGTGAACCCGATGTCGGCGAGGCGCCTGATGGTTGCGGGCAGATCCGCGTCGAGTGCTTTTCGCACCGTGTAGAGCTGGATTGAATAGGCCACTGCTTCTCCTCATCATTGAGTGCGGAGGACGGCGGCCAGATCGATGGTCCGCGAGCCTCCTGCGAAGGATTTTCCCCTGCCCAAACACTAGGAGGACTTATGCTTCAAGTCAAGCAAAAGATGCAAGCTGTTCGACATCTATAATTTTTGGTTGCACGGAAGTAACTAGTGGTATGACTTAACCCATGCCACTCCCCGCCGCCACGATGCCCAGCACGACAGCGCTCTCACACGTGGGCGATTTGTTCCAGATCCTGCGCGATGGTCTGCCTCGAACCCGGGCCGAACTGGCTGCCAGCACCGGACTGGCCCGATCGACGGTGGCGGCCCGAATCGACGTGCTCCTGGCCTCTGGTCTCATCGCAACCGTCGGTGATGCTGCCTCATCCGGCGGTCGCCCGCCCTCGCGTATCGCGGTGAATCCCAGCGCGAGAATCGTTCTGGCGTTCGACATCGGCGCGTCACACTGTGTCGTGGCCGTGACCGACCTGGCCTCCACGGTGATTGACAGCTCGACCTTTGACATGGACATTGCGGCCGGCCCCGAGGTCGTGCTGGACCGGGCGCTGACGGCCGCGCGCTCGCTCATCGCGGCACATCCGCAGCTTTCGGGCATTGAACTTGCCGGAATTGGAATCGGGCTGCCGGGGCCGGTCGAACACGATTCGGGCCGGCCCATCAACCCTCCGATCATGCCCGGTTGGGATGGTTTTGACGTGGTTGATTACGTTCAGTCGCGGTTCAACTGTCCGGTTTTCGTCGACAACGACGTGAATATCATGGCGCTCGGGGAACGCTCGACGCACTGGCCGGGTCAGGACAATCTGCTGTTTGTGAAAGTATCCACGGGGATTGGTGTGGGCATCATCAGCAGCGGGCTTCTGCAGCGCGGCGCCGTGGGTGCGGCGGGCGACATCGGTCACGTGCGCGTTGCCGACGCCAACGACGTCGTGTGCGTTTGTGGCAATACGGGATGCCTCGAAGCGCTCGTCGGCGGTCCGGCGATCACGGCCCGGCTTCAGGCCGACGGCGTGAGCGCACAGAACGTGCGGGAGGTCGTTGAGCTGGCGCGCGCGCGTAACCCCAAGGCGATCGCGGTCATTCGTCAGGCCGGGCGGGAGATTGGCACGGTGCTGGCCACCTGCGTCAATCTGCTGAATCCGTCGATCATTGTCATCGGCGGCGGGCTCGCGCTGGCCGATGAGCACCTGCTCGCCGGAATTCGCGAAATCGTGTACCAGCGGTCGTTGCCACTCTCGACGGCGAACCTGCAGATCGTGTCGTCACGGGCCATGGACACGGCCGGAATTCTCGGGGCGAGCAGTCTGGTCATCGGTCAGGTCATGAGTGCCGAAGCCATCGAATCGCACCTGCTGCACCGAACCGCCTAGGCGCACCCGACGGGCCGCGCGGGACCCACGACTAATGGATCGACTGCGAGAAGGTGGCACGGTGCCGGTCGTATTCAATGTGCCGGGCCTGTCCGATAGCCTCCGCCGCACCGACACTCTCCATCGAACGCACGATCACACGGCCGGCCCTAAGCGGCCGTGCGTCGCCCGTCGCCGCGCAGCGACACCTGCATGTGCTTCAACATGTTCGACGTCACCGAGCGTTCCCCGATGCGAATCTGCGGGATGTTGCGCGCCAGGTGCGCCTCGAGCGCTGTGATCTCGGGCAACGACCGCACCCAGAAGTTCAGGCACAGATTGTACGGCCCCACCAGAACCTGAGCGGCCCTGATCTCCCGGATACGCGACAGCGCCTCCCCGACCTCCGCAATCTGGCGCGGATCGACCGTGCACATGAAGTGCGCCGCGATGGGCCAGCCCGACAGCGGCCGCGCCACATCGCAGCGCATGACCAGCGCCCGGGAACTGAGCATGTGGTTGAGGTGTCGGCGCACGGTCGCCACGCTCGTGGTCATTCTCTCCGCCAGGCTCGTCAGCGTGGCCCGGCCGTCCAGGGTCACGTTGCGCAGCACCTGTTCGTCGATCTCGTGCACCTCGTGCGACGGCGATGCGACATCGTCAAAGGTCGCCGCGTGTTTTAGCGTCGCGACCTGGTCCTGAGACAGGGCACGCAGGCGCCAAGCGCTTCCCTCCAACAGCACACCCGTCACGATGTGGGTTCGCGTGGCGATGACGCCCTTCAGCCCGGCCAGGGTTCCGGTGAGGTAGGCATCCAGCTCGATGATGTCGAGGCCGTGCCAGTCGAGGCTGATCGACCAGTCGCCGAGGACCGAGCGCAGGGTGCGCACGCTCGGATCCTGCTCCAGGGCCAGCAGGGCGGCGGGCAGCCGGCTCGATTTGACTCGGATATCGATGATCGCGCGCAGCGATTCGGCCGCGATCACATCCGACACCGAGATCCAGGCCGAGCCGTTGTCCTCCATGACCTGCCAGCGCCGGGAGGCCGTCATCGGATCGACGCCCAGCACTTCACCGATGAAGGTCCAGGGGGCTCGCGGCCAGATTTGCAGCGCGTGGATGACCTGGCGGTCGAGTTCGTCGAGCTGCACCGGATCTATCGAAACGCTCGCGCTATGGCATGACACATATCTGCAATCTACCGGGCACAAGTATCAGAATTCCGCACCGCAACATGACTGTTACGTGCATGACGTTGAATCACCAATCAAGTCGCCCCGTCAGGGGAACCCACGCAGCCAAGCTTCAGGAGGACTTTTCGTGAACACGCATCAGGCAGTGGCAGTGATCAACGCCACGATTATCGACGGCACGGGGTCCGCGCCTCGACCACAGCAATCCATCGTCGTGCGCGACGGCGTCATCGAATGGATCGGGCCCCACTCAGAACTTCCCACCCTGCCCGAGAACACCGAGTTCGTCGACATCGACGGCGCCACCGTGCTGCCCGGGTTCATGGACGTGCACGTGCACCTCGCGATGGACGGTTCCCTGAACCCCGCCGGCTACCTGCACGAACCGGATGCCCTGCTGCACTTTCGCGGCGTGCGCAACGCCCGCCGCACCCTCGACGCCGGTGTGACGACCGTGCGTGACCTCTCGGGCAGCGACTACGCGCTGGCCATGGCCGTTGAGCAGGGCATCATCGCCGGTCCGCGGGCGATCATGGCCATCCACGCGATGGGCCCGACCGGCGGGCACTCGGACTCCCGCACGCTGACGGTGCCCTTCGACTGCCACCCGGCCGGCGCGCACTTCGGCAAGACCGCCGACGGCGAGGACGCGGCCCGCAAACTCGCCCGTGAAATTCTGCGGATGGGCGCGGGCGTCGTGAAGGTCATGGCGACCGGTGGAGTCTGGAGCCCCAGAGACGCCCCCGAACATGACGGCTTCACCGAGAAGGAAATGCGCGTAATCGTCGAAGAGGCGACCAACAAGGGTGTCTACGTCGCCGCGCACGCCCAGGGGGCGAACGGCATCAAGAACGCCCTGCGCGCCGGCATCAAGAGCATCGAACACGGCTACCTCATCGACGACGAGGGCATCCAGCTGCTGCTCGACAACGATGCCTGGCTGGTCCCGACCCTACTGACCGGCACCACGCCTCCAGACCCGACCAAGGCCACGGCCTACGCGGTGGAGAAGAAGAACCGGGTGCGTGCCCTGCTCGAGAAGAACATCGCACGGGCCTTCGCCGCGGGGGTCAAGGTGGCCCTCGGCACTGACAGCGGCGTGGTTCCGCACGGCCAGAACCTGCGGGAACTGGGCATCATGGTCGACCTCGGCATGGATCCGATGCGAGCCATCGTTGCCGGCACCCTCGAGGCTGCTCGCCTGCTGCGCCTCGACGGCGAAGCCGGAAGCATCGCGGTAGGCAAGCGCGCGGATCTGGTCGTCACCGCGGCCAACCCGCTGACCGACATCCACTCACTTGGTGACCCGCAGAATATCTCGCTGGTCATCCAGAACGGCGCCATCGTCGTCGACCGCCGCATCAGAGCCCTTGCACTCTCAACGGACAGAAGGACAGCATGAAGAACCGCACCCGAGCCGCCGCGCTCGCCAAATCCGCCGCCGTGCTGCTGGCCGCCACTCTCGCCCTCACCGGGTGCGGCGGCACCGGAGCCACCAGCGACACAGCCCAGGGCGGCGTGCTGCGCATCGGAACCATGACCGACGTGGTGCAGTTCGCGCCGCTGAACAACGTCAGCATCTCCGATCAATACATCATGAACCAGCTCTACCCCGACCTGTTCACCCTCGAACTCGACGGCACGCTGAGCCCCCACGTCGCCCAGGGCTACACGGTCAGCGACGACGGCATGGTGCTCGACATCGAGCTAAGCGATGAGTTCTTCTGGAGCGACGGCGAACCCATCACGGCAGAGGACGTGAAGTTCACTCTGGACCGGTTCGTCAGCGACAAGCTGCTGCACGGAATCACCATCGCGAGCAACCTCGCATCCGCCGAGGTCACCTCACCCACCGAACTCTCGGTGACGATGAAAAGCGCCAGCTTCGGCTGGGCCCAGGACCTCGCCCGGTCGATGAAGATCCTGCCGCAGCACGTGTTCGCCGACGTGCCGAACCTGGCCGAGTACCCCATCGATGCCCACGAAGACGCCTGGGTCAGCGGCGGCTCGTTCACCCTCACCGGCATCACCAAGGGCCAGAGCTACACCTTCGAACGCAACGAGGGCTACCCGCTCTCCGCCGATGGAAACGAAGCGGTCGAAGGAGTCGAATTTCGCATCTACCCCGACCTCAACACCATGCAGCTCGCCCTGCAGAGCGGTGACCTCGACCTCGCGGCGCCCTCCATCCCGTCTTCAGCGGTGACGAGCCTCGCCAGCCAGCCGAACATCGAGGTCGTCGAAACGACCGAGGCCCTCAACTACTCCAAGCTCACCTTCAACGCGTCGAGCGCACCGCTCGACGACGTGGTCGTGCGCCAGGTCATCTCGGGTCTCATCGACACCGACGCCATCCTGACGAGTGTCTTGCAGGACCGCGGCACCCACCCGGTCGGACCGGTGCTGCCGGTCTACACCGACTACCAGCCCGACATCGACGAGTGGAGCTTCACCGCCGACGAGGCGCGCGCGGAGTTGACCGCAGCGGGTTACACGGATGCCGACGGCGACGATTACTTCGACGGCATCGACCTGAAACTGCTCTGCGACCAGGGCAACGCCAACCACGCCAAGTCGGCCCAGATCGTGCGGGACAATCTCGCCACGGCGGGCATCACCGTTTCCCTGGCCTGCTCCGAGCGGGCTACCTCACTTGCTGCGGCCAAGACCGGTGACTTCGACCTGTACATTCACAAGCTGAACCAGATCAACAGCCCGGCAACAAGCCTGGCGCTGCAGTACTCCTCGGCCAACACCTCCGGGCTGTACTACAACTACGTTGTCGACGCCGAGATGGATTCGCTCATCGCGACGGCCGCTGCGGCAACGACTGAAGCCGACAACATGGCCGACACCAAAACCGCCGCCGCGTACATTCACGACAACGCGTACGTTCTGCCGCTCTACGTTGAGGCGCTCAGCAATGCGTACAACTCCTCGCGCTTCACGGGGTACCTGCCCAGCGGTTCGGAAACGTTCTCGATGGTCAACCCCTACTCCCTCTCCCAGGTAGTACCGGCCACGTAGCCGTTCGCGTGGGGCGGGCCGCGCCCGCCCCACGCCTTCGTACCACCCGAAAGGTTCGCTCATGACTCGCTACGTGGTTTCCCGTGTCGGCCGTGCTGTTCTGGCTGTCTGGATCGCCGTCACCATCACCTTCTTCCTGCTCAGGCTGCTTCCCGGCGGCCCGACCACCCTCATGCTCGACGGGGTCAACGATCCGGCGCTCGAAGCCAAGCTGTTGGCCGACTACGGCCTCGACCAGCCGCTCATCACCCAGTACGGACTCTTTTTGTGGCAACTCATCCAGGGCAATCTGGGCACCTCCTTCTACTCGCAGTCCCCGGTCGCCGAGGTTCTCTTCGACCGGATGCCGTGGACCCTGCTGCTGGCCGGATCCGCGTTCCTCATCACCCTCGTCGTGGGCATCCCGCTCGGTGTCGCCGCGGCGGTCAAGCGGGACGGCCTTCCCGACCAGGCCCTGCGCTTTTTCGGCATGGCCGGCCAGGCGATGTTCGTGCCGAGCCTGGCCGTGCTGCTGCTGGCGGTCTTCGCCCTGAAGCTCGGCTGGTTTCCCATCGGCGGGGCGGTGAGC
Organism: Cryobacterium frigoriphilum; assembly: GCF_004403305.1. Classification (GTDB taxonomy): domain Bacteria; phylum Actinomycetota; class Actinomycetes; order Actinomycetales; family Microbacteriaceae; genus Cryobacterium; species Cryobacterium frigoriphilum. Next base: position 96,888 of record NZ_SOHE01000044.1, read on the forward strand.
TCGTTCGTCGAAGGCCCGCAATACGTGGCCAGCGTCATCTCCCACCTGATCCTGCCGCTGCTCTCCCTCGTCTTCATCAACATCGGGCCCTACGCGCTCACCGTGCGAACGAACATGCTGCAGGTGCTCGGCGCCGACTACGTGCGCAGCGCTCGAGCCCGGGGCCTCTCCTCGCAGGCCGTGATCTGGAATCACGGGCTGCGCAACGCCGTCATCCCCGCGGTCACCCTGATGGGCCTCCAGCTCGGCACCCTCGTCGGCGGCGCGGTGCTGACCGAGACGGTGTTCGCCTACCCGGGCATCGGCTCGCTCATCTACGAAGCGGTCGGGCGGCAGGACTTCCCGATCCTCCAGGGCGCCTTCATCCTGCTGGCCATCACCGTCGTGCTCGCCAACCTCCTGACCGACCTCGTCTGCCTGCTCCTGGACCCCAAACTCCGAACGGGGAATCGCGCATGACCACCCAAGCCATCAACACGGCCGCACCCTCCACCCGGGGCATGAGCCCCCGGCAGCGCACCTGGCGCCGGTTCTTCAGCAGCCCGGCGGGCTACATCTCGCTCGGCACGCTCGCCGTCTTCGCCCTGATCGGCATCTTCGGTCCGATGATCGTGCCCTACCCCTCGGGCCTCGGCACCGACATTCTGCAGCCACCCACGGCGGCGCATCCGTTCGGAACCGACGGGCTCGGACTCGACGTTCTCGCCCAGGTCGTCTGGGGCACCCGCATGAGCCTGCTGGTCGCGCTCTTCGCCGGCCTGCTCGCTGTGGCGATCGGCGCCTTCCTCGGCATCGTCGCGGCCTATTTCAAGAAAGCGGATGCCGTGATCACCACGATCACCGACGTCATGCTCTCCCTTCCCCTGCTGCCCCTGATGATCGTGGTGACCGCCATGGTCGGGCCGAGCATCGTCACCCTGACCCTGGTGATCGGTTTCTTCTCCTGGCCCGAGATCTGCCGGCTGATCCGCTCCAACGCCCTGGTCGTGAGCGGGATGCCCTTCATCGACGGCGCCCGCGCCATCGGGGCCTCGCCGCTGCGCATCATGCTGAAGGAGATCCTGCCGATGGTCAGCCCGCTGCTGATCGTGAACGCACTGCTGACCGGCGCCCGCGCCGTCATCGCCGAAGCGGGACTGAGCTTCCTCGGCCTCGGCGACCCGGACACCTGGTCGTGGGGCCGCATCCTGCAGAGCGCCCAGCGCGACGGCGTGCTCGTCTCGGCCTGGTGGCAGACGCTGTTCCCGTCGCTGATGATTCTGCTGCTCGTGCTCTCGGCCACCATCGTGGGCATGCGCTTCAACGATTCCCGTGCCGTCAAAGTGAAAGGCGCCCTGAAATGAGCGACACCCAGAACGTTGCCGAAGCCGTGCCGCCGGTGTCAGAACGTGAGGTGATCCTCGACGTGCGTGACCTCGCCGTGGACTTCACAACCGAGATGGGGCGCGTGAGCGGAGTGCAGGGCGTGAGCTTCACGCTCCACCGCGGCGAGACCCTCGCGATCGTGGGGGAGTCCGGCTCCGGCAAGACCACCACCATCAATGCCGTGCTGGGCCTGCTGCCCGGCAACGGCGATGTGACCAGCGGCGAGATCTTCTTTCGGGGCACCGACATCGCCGGCTATTCCGAGAAGGCGCTGCGGGGCATCCGTGGCAAGCACATCGGGCTGGTTCCGCAGGACCCGATGTCCAACCTGAACCCGGTGATGCGGGTCGGTGACCAGCTCGCCGAGGTGCTGCTGGCCCACGGCAAGGCGACCCGTAAAGACGTGCGTGGCAAGGTGAACGAGCTGCTGGCTCGAGCCGGCCTGCCCGATGCGGCGACCCGGGCGAGGCAGTACCCGCACGAGTTCTCGGGCGGCATGCGCCAGCGCGCCCTGATCGCGATCGGGTTGGCCTGCCAGCCGGAGCTGCTGATCGCGGACGAGCCGACCTCGGCCCTCGATGTGACGGTACAGCGCACCATTCTGGACCACCTCGGCTCACTCACGCGTGACCTGGGCACGGCCATGATCCTCGTCACGCATGACCTCGGGCTCGCTGCCGAGCGCGCCGAAACCGTGATCGTGATGAACAAGGGGCGCATTGTGGAGCAGGGGCCGTCTGCCCAGATTCTGCGCGATCCGCAGCACGAGTACACCCGGCGGCTGGTGGAGTCGGCGCCGTCGCTGGCCTCGGACCGCATGAAACCCATCAATCCCGGTGCCCTCACGGGCCAGATCACCGAGATGCCGGTCATTCTGCACGTGCGCGACCTCGTCAAGGAGTACACCGTGCGCAGTCATACCGACGGCAAACGCAAGACGTTCACGGCGGTCACCGGCGTCAACTTCGACCTGCACCGGGGCACGACTCTTGCGATCGTTGGCGAATCAGGCTCCGGCAAGTCGACGACCGCGCGTATCGCGCTGCGGTTGGAGGAGCCCACGAGCGGTCTGGTCGAGTTCAACGGCACCAATATTGCGCACCTTCGCGGCCGAGGGCTGAAGACGCTGCGCAAGCAGGTGCAGCCCATCTTTCAGGACCCGTACGCCTCGCTCAACCCCATGGCGAGCGTCGGCGAGATCCTCGAAGAACCGCTCAAGATCTACCGCCTCGGCAACCGAGCGGCCCGGCGGGAGCGGGCCATGGACCTGCTCGAGATGGTGGCCCTTGACGCGAGCATCTACGACCGTTTCGCGACCGAGCTCTCGGGCGGTCAGCGCCAGCGCATCGCGATTGCTCGCGCCCTGGCCCTCGAACCCGACCTGATCATCTGCGACGAGCCGGTGTCGGCCCTCGACGTGCTGGTGCAGGCGCAGATTCTGGAGCTGCTCATGAAGCTGCAGACCGAACTGGGGCTGAGCTACCTTTTCATCTCGCACGACCTGGCCGTGGTGCGCCTGATCGCCGACCAGATCGTGGTCATGAAGGCGGGGGAGATCGTGGAGCGCGGCGCGGTCGTCGATGTCTTCACCTCGCCGCAGCACGAGTACACGCGGATGCTGCTGGACTCGATTCCGCACATCGCGTCGCGGGGCACGGCCGGGTAGACAGCCGCCCGGCGCCGAACAGTGAGTTAAGCATGGTTTTTCGCCCAAAACGGATGCATAACTCACGGTTCGGCGCACATCACGATGTCGGCATGTAGCAGCTCAGGACGAAGTGTTCACCGGCGCGACGATGGGGATTTGTGTGGTCGCTCCGCGGGCCGATCGACCGCTGCGTGAGCGAGCCTCAACCGGTCCCGCGAGAGCTTCATCACGAACAGCACCAAGCCGTAGACCACCAGACCCAGCAGAACGGCGGTGATCAGGTAGGTGGCCAACGCTGACCACGTTCCGTCAACGGCCGCCCAGAGGGAGACCCCGACCGTGACCGGGAATCCGAAGATACTCAGAAAGCTCAATACGGTGTTGAGTGTGGAAGCGGATCGGGCCGCCACCGCGGCGGCGGCCTCGGCTGCCAGAGCGGCGCGCTGGGCGCCGAGGGCTGCATGCTGTTGCGCGAGGTTGCTCATTCCGGCAACCTCCGCGCTCAGGCCGGCCAGGGCAGTGTCGAAGTCCAGCTGCTGATGCATCGCGCCAATGAGCTCACGCGCCCTGCCGGGAAGGCTCGTGCCGGTTGCGCTGTAGGTCGCCCGAAATCTCGCCACGTCCGACTCGATCGGCCGAACGACTTCGATCGAGATTTCCCGCCCGGAGTAGACGCGTTCGCCAGCGGCAATGGCCAATTCGTCGACGATGCGGGCCTGCAGGCGGGCGAGAGCGAGGGCATCCGTATAGATGGTGCTGGTGTTCACGGCCGCATCCGCGAATGAACCCCCGGGCTGCATGATGAAAGAGGCGCCATCGCGCAGCACCATCGCCGACCAGTCGCCCGATAGCGCAATCAGGTCTTCGTGCGCGCGATCGGCCTTGTCGGCGGCCAGGGGGCGTGCCGAATCGTCGTTGAGGGTTGCGCGCACGCGTGCGCGAAGCGCCAACTCGCGAGGTTCGAGGGGGGCCGGCCGCGACCAGCCCTCGTCGACGACGGCCGCACGTTCGAGATCGCGGTCGAGCATGACGCTGTACACGCGGCGACCGTGCTGGGTGAAACGTTCGTCCTCGCTGACGCTGAGGTCGTTCAGCCGACTGAAGTGGATGTCGCCGCCCAGTTCGAGCTCCAGCGCTGCAAAGAATTTTCCGCGCAGAACGCGGTCGCGCAGGGGCTTGTAGAGCCGCCGCACAACGCCGAGGGAGTCGACGTCGTCGTCGGTGCGCAGATGCGCGATCATTTCCATCATGCGGTGGGTCTTGCTGATGGAACCGAACTCGAGGGCAACGATGGCTTCGACGGCGTCGATTCGAAGTCCCGGAGCTATTTCGATGTCAACAAAACGGTGCCAGCGGCGAACCCGGTCCGGCGATGCGGCAGTCGGCGTGCCGGTGGCCTGGCCGTCGTCGTAGAGCAGCTGGGCGATTCGCGGTGCGCTGAACCACGAGGAACGTGCGATGCCGTCGAGCAGAAAACCATTCGTCTTCTTCACCACCACGGCACCGGGTACCCAGGGGTACCCGAGGGTGGGCTTCGCATAGGCGTCGAACAGCAACGTCAGACCGGTCGGCTCCAGGGGACCTTCACCGATCATCAGGCGAGCACCTCGACGGGCACCGCGGCGCCGAAGGACTCGCGCACGGCCGTGCGGTCTTCCGAGGGAATGCGATAACCCCGCAGAGCCCCGGTGCCCGACGGCGGTACCGCCACCAGCAGATCGGGAAGCCCGGGGGAGATGGCTTCTGCCGAGGCGGCGTATCCGGTCTGCGTTCGAACGGGCAACGAGAAGCGTCGAAAGTCGGGGATGTTGAACCCGATGATTTGGGCGATGTCCTCCTTGGCCACATAACCGTCTTCCCGGCTCGCGGCCTCTTGAAGAAGCTTGACGAGGTGATGGAATGGTGAGGCCGCGAGCTTGTCGGTCACGACGCGCACCTCCATCGGGGTCCACCGTTGCTGCTCGAGTTGGTCTTGGCCCGCCTCGCTGGTGGAGTCAATCATCCGCTGGTCGACGTTGACGTTGAAGAGGCGGCCCAGAAGGCTCAGAAAGTCACCGGGCGGCAGCATCATGAGTTTCAGGCCGGCCGTGTCGCGGGCTTCCCTGATCAGTTCGAGGCGTGGGCCGATGTTGACGCCGCCGCCAAAGGCGGTGCGCCACCAATCCGCTTTCGCGTCGGCGGTGACGATGAGAACGGGCAGCGGATGTTCCGCGGCGCGCCGGCGCCCTTCGTCCAGCACCTGCGTCCACAGCACATAGTCGCCGAACTTCTTCTCGGTGCCTTTATCGTTGTCGAGGTAGCCCGGAGGGACCTTGCTTTCGAAGCGTACGGCTCCCCGCGCGTTGAGGGCAGCGAGTTCGTCGGGGGTGGGCGCCGGGCCAACCCGGTCAGCCAGCAGGGTTTCGAGGCGCTGCACGATGAGGTCATCCGATGGGATTTCGGAGTACTCGTCCTGATGCTTTTCGATGAAGGCGTCAATCTGAACGGCCAGGTTGTTGATCGCCTGCTCGACCGGTTCCAGGCTGGTGTCGGCTTCGGGGCCGCCGCCCGAGAGCGTACGTGACCAGAAACGAAACTGTTTAGCGATCTGCTGGTTGGCCTTGACGATCTCTTCCTTGGCCTTCGTCGCGACCTCGGGAAACATTGCCGCCGTCGTGCGGTTGTTCCAGAACTCCTTCACCGCCTGATGCGAGATCCACAACGACTTGTCGTTCTTGGCCAGCTGCTCGAGCAGGTCGAGCCACTTGTCGCGGGTGGCGACGTCGAGCTTGTAGAGGTTGAGCAGCACGTTGGCGTCGAGGGTGACGAGACCGCCTCGAATGGCGTCTTCATAGTCAGAATCGGTGGAGAAACTGTATTCCTCGAAACCGTTGTGCAGTCCGGCAGTCGCATTCGTCGGCATTGAAACCATCCCCCCAGAGACGCGAGCACCCAGGCATCGGCTGGACTCCCTGAGTGAACTCTATTGCACCTCGAACCAGCCTCGAGGCTAGCTGTCGCTCACAGCCGATGGCGTCGAACTAAATCCACTGAACGGTCTGAGCGTGTTTCTCCGCTGGCGCTCCATGCGATCCCGACTTCTTCATCGAGATCTCCTGTGTATGTCTATCTCCTGCGCTGAGGACTCGATCGCAGGGAGCAGGGAGCAGGGAGCAGGTCGCATGTTGCTACGACTGCTACGATGTCGGCATGACTCGCACAATCGCTCATCGTGATCTGCGCAATAACAGCGCCGAAGTACTCCGCGCGGTGCGCGACGGCGAGACGGTCCAGGTCACCAACCACGGTGAGGTCGTCGCTGTGCTGTCCCCGCCTCCCGTGCCGCCGCTCGGCAACATCCGGCACCGACCCGCGCTGATTCGCGGCGGATTCGCGGACCTGCCCCGATTCACGATTGCTGAGAGCACCGAATCCGCCCTGGAAGCATTGCGCGCTGAAAGGTGATCAGTTACCTCGATACCTCCGCCGTCGCCAAGCTCCTCGCCGACGAGCCGGAGACGAGCCCTCTCAGGGAGTACTTGGATGAAATGTTGGCGCGAGGGGACGCCGAGATCGTGTCCGCCTATCTCGCCGAAACCGAACTACGGCGCATGGCCACACGAACGGGCATACCGCAGACCGCCGTCACCGAGGTGCTCTCGCGGCTGGCCCTGATGGAGATGGACCGCAACCTCTTCCGCGACGCGGGCCTGCTCCCTGGTACTGATCTGCGGAGTCTGGACGCCCTTCACATCGCTGCGGCGCTACACGTCGGAGCCGGCGAGTTCGTCACCTATGACCGTCACCAGCAGCAGGCAGCGGAGGCCGTCGGGCTGCCCGTGCGGGTACCGGGCCGCATCGGCAACTAGGGCACATCACTCTTCATCTGCCACATCGCGCTTCTCGCGACTAGTCGAATTCCAGGTTCGGGAGATGGCGCCGAACTGTGAGCTAAACATGGGTTTCGGCGGCCAAACGCATGCTTAACTCACTGTTCGGCGGCGTCGTGTGTTTTTCAACTTGAAACCGGCCATTTGAGCGCTAATTAACCGGCCATTGTGGCGCGGTTTCCGGCCATTTGAGCAGTTGGTCAGAACGGCTGGTTTTCGGGGTCGTTTCCGTATCCGCCGGCGTCGGGGCCGTGGCTGTTTCCGGTGGTCCATCCAGCTGCGGGATCGGCGAAATCGTCAGGCCAGGGTGCCGGTCAGCGTTTGGCGACGGATGCCGGATCACCGAGCCAGATAATCTCGCCCCCATCGGCACCGTTCATCCGGTTGTCAGCCAGCAGCCGTATGTTGATGTCAACATGGCTGGCTGCCCACTTCCGGAGGAAGGGGCGGCTGGTTCTCTCCGCGGACATCGACCACCTCGTGCTCGGCCCGGGCGGAATCGTCACCATCAACACCAAGCACCACCGTGGCAAGAAGATTTGGATCAACGACAAGGGCTTCCTGGTCAGCGGCCACAGGCATCCGTATATTCGCAACTCCGAATTCGAGGCCGGCCGCGTCACCAAACTCCTTCACAAGCGGATGCCCGAGCTCGCCCCCGCGCACCCGGTGCTCGCCCTCGTCAGTCCCGGCCCAATCACTGTCAAGAAGAAACCCGCCGTCGTCAGCGTGATGGACGCGACCCGTCTGCGCCGCTGGCTGCTGAAGCGGCCGCTCACACACCTTGCTCGACGCGGCGGTGAGAGCCGCACGCGGCCGGCGCGTGCTCTGGGCGCAGCTCGGCCTCGCGGCGGCGGCCCTCGGCGTCTTCGTTGTGCTCCCCCTCTACAACTAGTCCATCGTCGGCGCCATCGGTGCTCCTCAGATACCTCTTCCTGACGGCGGTCCCCTCACACTTACCTCTGGACGCTCCGTCTTACCCGACCTACTATGCAAGTCATGAAGACCGTCGTGACGTTGGGCAGCAAGGGCCAGCTGACCGTGCCAGCCGCCGTGCGCGAGGCGCTCCACCTTGAGCGCGGTGATCGCTTCGAGATCTCGATCGACGAGGCGGCGGGCGCTCTCACGCTCACGCTGATCCCTGGCATCGAGGCCCTCAGGCGCCGCATCTCCGGTTATGCGGCACTCACCGAACCGGTGACGGATGTCGACGCCTGCTACCACGCACATCGGCGCCGGGGCCCCGGCGGACGAATCGACGAGAGCTCGCTTCAGTCATGATCCGCACGATCACTCAGCGGGATCTGCGCCATAACAGTGCTGTACTGCTCCGCGCCGTGCGGCATGGTGAAACCCTCCACATCACCCACTGCGGCGAGATCGTCGCCGTGCTGTCCCCGGCGCCCGTGCCGCCACCCGGCAACGTTCGATACCGTCCCGCGCTCATTCGCGGAGGTTTCGCAGACCTGCCCCGCTTCACGACTGTCAGGAGAATCGAATCCGCTCTGGACGCGCTGCGGGCCGAGCGTTGCTCGTACGCCCCGACACGGCCGTCGCGCTCGGGCGGTTCCGAGAGGTACACACACGGCCGAGAGTTGTGTTTATGGGTGTGAATTTAGCTGTGGTTCAAATGGTATTTCGCTTGCCCTCTCCGATGAAACGGTGTGCAATCAAACCATGAGCACAGAAACTGAACGACCCGGTCTGCGCGGCTATGCGGACTCGCTGAGGCTGTCGCCTGCGGAGATCGTCCAAGGGCTACGAGAAACTCTTGGCGCGAAACTGGTCGCCTATATCGGCGGTGTGCGCGAAACCCGCGCCGTGCGAGAGTGGGCTGACGGTGAACGAACCCCATCCACTGAGGTCGTGCAACGACTCCGCACTGCTTTTTATGTGATGGCGTTACTCCGCGACCGGGAGGCGCCCGCGACCGTCTCAAGCTGGTTTCAGGGAATGAATCCCGAACTCGGAGACACGGCGCCAGCCCGAATGCTGCGTGAGCAAGATATCGAAACCGCCGGCCCCGCCGTCTTGGCCGCCGCACGATCCTTCGCGGCCTTCGGCTAGACGTCGGGTGCCTGCGTCGCGTCTCGTCCTCAACGTCGACCCCGGAACGGTTTGGCGAGTGGGATTTCGCCCTGCTCCGTGGGCATGGAGCGACTGGAAGTACGCAACCGACGAGGGGCGCTTCAACGGTCGCTGGGATGACATCGCCGGCCAATTTAGAACCGTCTACGCTGGCGCATCGCTCTTCGGCTGCCTCGTCGAGCTACTCGCCAAGTACCGTCGCGACCCGAGCCTTGTTGACGCACTCGAAGAAATCGTCGAGGACCCAGCCGACGAAATTGAGTTTCCCGCTCGAGCAGCGGCCGTTGTCAGCTACCAATGGCTGGAGGATCGGTGCGCATCAAGCGCGACATTGCACGGCACGTTCTGCGTCGTCACGGCGGCACGCACGATCGCGGCACTCTGGCCCAGATTCCAGGACACCGCGCGTCAATTCGGGGCTTCCGATTTCGACGCAGCAGCGTTGAAGAACTCAAGCCCTCGAGACCTCACCCGCACGATCGCCAATTGGCTCTATCAGCAGACCGAACCGGCTATCGACGGCATCGAATTCGCCTCCAGACATGGCGACGACATTCCGCTTTGGGCCATCTTCGAACGTCCTTCGTCGGACTCAGACACGTCGCCACTCCTCACAGCGATCACGCCGCTTGAATTGTCGCCGGAGACGCCCGAACTCGTGGCGGCCTTCAATATTTTAGGGCTGATCTGGGGTGACTAGTATCTGCTCGGCTTCATGCTCTTCCGGGGGTCTCCCCGCAGCCCCCAACACGGCCGATCTCCGACTGGCGGTGCCGCTAGATTGGCAGTGACCAGGGGGATTCATGACGACAGCTACACCGGGCATGCGCGACCACATCGCCGCCCAATCCGTCATCGAGGAACTCCTCCGCACCCAGCAGTCCCTGCCGCCGCGCTCCCGCCTCGCCCGTTTCAGTGGCCGCTCCCCGCTGGCCGCCGACAGCGTCGCCTGGTACCTCGGCGCCCTGGGCGAGATCGAGGTCGGAAAAACCCTTGGCCGCCTCCCGCCCGAATGGCGCGTTTTCCACGCTCTCCCCATCGGCAAGGCCGGCGCGGACATCGACCACCTCGTGCTCGGCCCGGGCGGAATCTTCACCATCAACACCAAGCACCACCGTGGCAAGAAGATCTGGATCAACGACAAGGGCTTCCTGGTCAGCGGCCGCAGGCATCCGTATATTCGCAACTCCGAATTCGAGGCCGGCCGCGTCACCAAACTCCTTCGAAAGCGGGTGCCCCAGCTCGCCCCCGCACGCTCCGTGCTCGCCCTGGTCAGCCCCGGGCCGATAACCGTCAAGAAGAAGCCCGCCGAGGTGAGCGTGATGGACGCCATCAATCTGCGGCGCTGGCTGCTGAAACAACCAGTGGCGCTCGCCGAAGCAGAACTGCTCGAGCTTTCAGCGATTATCGATGCGCCGGCGACGTGGTCTCCGGTACTGGTGGTCGCAACGCCAGACCTGCTGGCGCAATTCACCGAGCTCGACGCCGTGGTGAGAATCGCGCGCCTGCAGCGTGTTCTGGGGAAGCTGCTCGGCATCGCGACGGCTGCGGCACTGGGTGTCTTCGTGGTCCTGCCGCTTTACAACGCCTGGGTGGTCGGCTTCATAGACAACCTCTGATCGGCGCAAGTTCTGGTGGGGGGATATGCCGCAGCACGCCTTCCCTCGAACTAGACAGCTTCGGCTTGGCGAGGGCGAGAACTCGCCGGCCAACTCTTCAGAGACTGGCGATACTCGGTTGCCTCCGCGAGATCAGAGAACTCGAGTATGTTCCCGACCTTCTGCAGCAAAACGTCGCGGACCTCGGTTGGCTTGGCGAAAAAGAATTCTTTCCGGGAATTTGCCTGATTGAGTGCCCGGTCGGCGAAGTGCTTGTGCAACTCGTTTTCCAAGGTGACCGCGTCTTCTGAGAAAAACAGCGTATGTGTGTCGAAGCGGAACGGAACCGAAGCACCACTTAGCTCGGCAATTCGGTCCGTCGGCGTAAGACGCCGGGTTAGCCCGATCTTCACAACGTCGGGGCCAAATGCTCCCTCGTTGGATATCACGTAAACATACCCCGCTCGTATGTTGGCTGCACGGAAGTCATTGTCTGCGATTGCCTCGTCGACAGCGGCCAGACGACGAACTAGATCTTCGTCCGTCTGCCCTTGCTCCTCCAGCGATTTAAGAGCATTGGCCAGATGCGAGCGCTCTTTGTCTAACCTGGAGCGTTCCTCGTCAAGTTCTTTCTGGACCCGATTCTCTTCCTTGATCCGGGCACGAACTTCACGGGCGTCTTCCCGCTCAAGTTGTTTCTTCATGAGCCAGTCGGCTGTCAGTTCAATTTCCTCTTCACGCAAAGCGTGGAAGGCATCGCTGATATGCATTTCCATTAGCGCTCCAAGTCTCGCGATCGCCGTGCGGGAGGCGTCGAGGCGCCTTTTCGCTGTCACGACGTTCCCGGCCTTGAGCGTCCTCAAGGCATTGTCTGCCTCGGCGTTGTACGCCCGGAGCATCAGCTTCGAGAGGTCCGATGTCATACGACGTCCCTGAGCGAGGGAATTGTTGAACGTAAAGAGCTCTGACTTTTCGATAGCACGTTCCTCGCGCACCAAGTCAGCTATCCGCGTCTCGAGGGTGTCGAGCCGGTTTTGATATGCGGCGGCGGTTTCGAGAGGGTGGTGGAAACGGTAGATGCCAACGGACTGGAGCACCCGAGCATCGTCGAGGTCGACCAAGTCATCACCGTGTGCGCTAGCCAGACGTTGTCGGAGTGCAGCATTTTCGGCTTCAAGCTCCACGAGACGATTCGCGTCGGACCGAACCACTGGCGTACTGGCGCTTTCGATGGGAAGTGCCGGACTGCCGGTCTCCTCAGAAGACGACGCATCCGCCGAGAGCCAGAGACTCCAACTAGCCGGAAGTGCCGGCCACGACGGGTCAGGCGTCCAGCCAGCGGGAGGTTGCCATCCCGCTGGCGGCTTTGGCCATCCAGGTGGCGGGTTGAAAACCATCGCCTTCACGCTCGTCATAGCTTGCGAACGCCGGCTCCGTCAACCGCGACGAGACCGTATGGATTCTTTGAGACGATGGCGCCGAGGTGGTCGAGGGTTGCGGACGGGGTCACTTCGGAGAGCTCGAGTTCGAGGAACTGCTCGCGGGAAACCGCAACGGCGGCGAGAGTGACGTGGACTGTGCGGCCTGTCGCAGGGCTGATAGTTTCTGTAACGATTTCCAACGAGATGCCGTGAATCAGTCCTCGCCGATCTGCCTCGAAAACCTCGTGAAGGCTGCGCAGTGCGACGTTCGACACCACACCTGCATAGCGGTCTTTCGTCTCCTTCTGAGACAGGGGCGATGCGGTGATCTCGTCGGACGCTTTGGTGTAGCGAAAGGCCTTCGTTGACGGAAACTCGACTGGGCCCGGAACGATCACTTTCAGACTTAACTCGGCCGACGACGGGTCAAACGTCGACTCGTTAGTCACGGGCAATCCCTCTGGGTAGGTGGAGTTGGCGAGTACAATTCCGACGTACTCCTGAACGGCCTCGATCGTCCCGTAGCCAAGGCCACTGATAAGAGCATCCAGCTCAGCGTTTCGCGCGAGTGCGTCAGCTTCGCGTTCCGCGCATTCCTGCTGGAAACGAGCGATTTCACGCGTCAAGGCCTGGTCGCGAATCCTCTCGGCCTCCGTGTACTGGTCGGCCTGCCATTTGCGTCGATGGGGAAGTTCTTGGCTCGCCGCTTGCCAGACGGCGTAGTCCGCAGCGTACTGAGCATCGGCTGACGCCTGAGCGTCTGCGAGCTTGCGCTTCTTTCCGAACAACCCTGCCGGTGCCTCCGGGACGTACTGCACAGGCAGCGGGGGATCTGGAATGGGTGAGGGGGTGCGAGTCGGTTCCCGCAGATCTTCGCGGGGGAATGGAGGGTGCTGGACACCGATGCGCAACTGCTCCAAATCAACAAAGTCGTCGACGGAGAGTGTGGCGGTCAATAGACCGTCGATTTCTGCGTAACGATCCCGCAGGTCGGCATTGCGCTGATCAACTTCGGCCTGCATAGCCGCGACGTGTGCAGCGTTGGCTTCGCGTTCAAGGCGCTTGCGATCGGTTTCGGATGCACGGGCTGCCATCGCTCGGGCGCGTTCTGCAGCTTTTTGGGCTACCTCAACTTGGCGAACTGCTACCTGATGTTGCCGTACCGCAACACGTTGACGCTGCTCGGCGAGCTTTGTCTGATGCTGCATCTCGGCAAAAAAACCGCGCTTGGCCATAAAATCCCCCATCTTACTGACGCGGATATTCTACAAGAACCCTGAGGTGAGTCTCCGGCTGCCGCAGCGTCCGCGGGCTGGCATCGGAGAGAAGCCGCCGAGCCCGCTGGCCGCGTTTTCTCCGTGGAGACTTGAAAACTGCGAGATTGATAACCTGGGCCTGGTATTGCTGTCAGGGAAACACTGGGGGATGCACGGATGTCGAAATCTAACCAAAAAGTTGCCAAGTGACGGAGCCGATGCCTTTTGGCCTGTATGAGTCTCTTCTTACCGATGGCCTAACAAGCAAGTTGGTCATCCGTGCCGCGCATGCCGTGCCGGCCACCGACAAGGTCGCCGACGCCGAGGCCCCGGAGTTTCTTGCTCGTTTCATCGCTCATGCCGCCCGGCGCGCTCTGACTGGTATCGACCCCGGCGACCGGGTTGCGCTCGTCAACCGAGTGTTGGCCGAGCTCCAGTCCGACGAGTCTTTCGAACCGGGGGAGCTGCGCCAGCTTCTCCAGCTGAGCGCACCCGGCCCCGTCACGAAGCCGACCGTACGCCCGTCCACGGCCCTCAGCGATTCCGCCCTCCTAACGAACGCGCGAGACGAACCCAGCCTCGGTGCAGAACTGCGCGCAGAACTCGCGAGCGCCGACGAAGTCGACCTTCTTTGCGCGTTCGTGCGATGGCACGGCATCCGCGTTCTCGAAGACGCCCTCATCGAACTACACGAGCGGAAAATACCGTTCCGGGTCATCACGACCACCTATGTCGGTGCAACGGAGCGTAAGGCGCTCGACAAGCTGGTGGCCAAGTATGGCGCCGAAGTGCAGGTCAACTACGAGACCCAGTCGACCCGCCTGCACGCAAAAGCCTGGCTCTTCCGACGCAAGTCCGGCTTCAACACAGCCTACGTCGGCAGCTCCAACCTTTCTCACTCGGCCCTCGTCGACGGGCTGGAGTGGAACGTGCGGCTGTCGCAGATAAGCACGCCGGCGCTCATCCACAAGTTTTCGGCCACTTTCGACAGCTACTGGAATGACCCATCATTCGAGGACTACGATCCCGAGCGCGACTCTGATCGGCTCGACAAAGCTCTCGGGCGCAGTGCCAATTATGGCGGTGGGGATACTCTCGACCTGTCGGGGATCGAGGTTCGGCCTTACCCGTACCAGCAGACGATGCTGGAGTCGCTCGAGGCCGAACGAAACGTGCACGGGCACCACCGCAACCTGATTATCGCGGCGACCGGTACCGGCAAAACGATCGTTGCCGGTCTCGACTATCAGAATCTGTTGCGGGCGCACGGCTCGGACCTGAAAATTCTCTTCGTCGCGCATCGCATGGAAATCCTGCAGCAGTCGCAGCGGGTGTTCCGCCAGATTCTCATGGACGGTAATTTCGGCGAGCTTTTCGTCGGCGGCGAGAAGCCCGAGCGCTGGAACCACGTTTTCGCGAGCGTGCAATCTCTGAACAGCTACGGCGTCGATCGCATCGATCCGCAGCACTTCGATGTCGTCGTGATCGACGAGTTCCATCACGCCGAGGCGAAAACCTATCGGCGACTGCTCGACCACCTAAAGCCGAAAGAGTTGCTCGGGCTGACAGCCACACCCGAGCGAGCTGACGGCGTAGACGTGAAGAACGACTTTTTCGCGGGCCGAGCTGCGGCCGAGCTGCGGCTTTGGGACGCACTGGAGGCCGACATCCTCGTCCCGTTCCACTACTTCGGCATTTCCGATGACGTCGACCTCACCTCCGTCGAATGGAAGCGTGGGAGCTATACCGACGCTGGGCTCGACGCGGTGTACACCGGCAACGATGCCCGAACCGCCAAGATTCTGGTGTCGCTGGCTGACAAGGTGACGGATGTTCACGACATGCGAGCAATCGGATTCTGCGTCTCCGTCGCCCACACGGCGTACATGTCGCGCATGTTCAACGCGGCAGGCATTAAGTCCACGTTCGTGACTGGTGCAACTCCTCGGCCAGAACGCGAGGAATCCCTTCGGCAGCTGCGAAGCGGCGAGATCAGTTGCATTTTCGCCGTCGATGTCTTCAACGAGGGGCTCGATATACCGGTTGTAGACACGATTCTGATGCTGCGCCCAACGCAGAGTGCGACGATCTTCTTGCAGCAGCTCGGTCGCGGACTGCGACGCGCGCACGGCAAGGCCGTTCTGACCGTGCTGGATTACATCGGTCAACACCGCCGGGAATATCGCCTCGATACCCGCTATCGGGCGCTCACCGGCTTCGGACGTAGTCGCCTGAGGCGTGAGGTCGCAGCAGGATTCCCGTTTCTGCCCTCGGGCTCGCAACTCGTGCTCGACCGCGTGGCTCGCAAGGTCGTTCTCGAGAGCATTAGCTCTCAGCTGAAGTTCAAGAAGGACGTTGTCGCGGATATCCGCTCCCACGCCGCAACCCGGCCGTCGGCACAGGAATACCTGCTCGCCGAGTACCTCGAAGATGCCGAGCGTGGTATCCGTGAGATTTACAGCAAGTGGACCTGGACGGATCTCTCCCGAGAAGCCGGCCTGAGTGGGCCGAACGGCGAAGACGTCGTGAGGTCTGCGGGGGAGGACCAACTTCTCAAGCGAATGGCTGCTCTAGTGCACGTCGATGACCCTGAGCGAGCGGATGCCTACACGCGGCTCACCCGGTTGGAATGCCCCGACTACTCCGAGCTTTCGGTACGTGATCAGCGTTACGCACGAATGCTTGTTTTCACGTTGTGGCCCAGCGGCAACAAATTCGGATCCTATCAAGCGGCCTTGGTTCAGCTTCGCGGAACGCCCGCGGTGTGCTCGGAGATTCGCCAGATCGTAGCCCTCAGCGCTGACGTCTCTCGGCGTGTGCCTTTGTCCCTGGGCAAAGGGTTAGATGACGTGCCGATCTTTAGCCACGCGTCGTATCGGCGCGAAGAAATCTTGGCAGCGCTCGGCTACGCGGATCTGGAAAAGGGAGGCAGCGTCGGCAACCACCAAGCGGGGGTCGCGTGGTGCTCGGAGACTTCGACGGACGCGCTTCTCGTCACGCTCCATAAGTCGGAGAAAGAGTTCTCGCCAAACACGATGTATCGCGATTACGCCCTCAACGCGTCGCGATTCCATTGGGAGACCCAGAACGCCACCACAGTCGCGAGTGCGACGGGCAGTCGCTATATAAAGGGTATGGCTGGCGGTTCGCACGTAGTTCTCTTCACGCGCCACAGCAATAATGACGATGAAGGAATTCTCGGAACTTACACGTGCTTGGGGCCAGTTGACTACAAGCGGCACGAGGGCGAGAAGCCGATCGCGATTACTTGGGACCTCCAGCGAGAGATGCCCGCGGACGTCTACGTGAGCGCCAGCGCGGTCCCTCGTTAGCGGGGCCGCACAGCGCGAACTTGGTCAGGCTCGCTTGAGCTGTTGGGCCGCGCGATCACCCGGCTCTCCGGATATCCAGAGCTGACGGTGGTACCGCACATTGGTGATGTCGAGGAAGTGACTCTTGCGAAAAGTTAATTCAGCGATCGCTGTCATTTTTCGCGTCTCGACGACTTCCATCCGGTCCGTGAGGACTATGCCGCCGAGGTCAAATTGAGTGTGATGGTTGGGGCACATGCAGAGAATATTCGACCAATTGTCCCGGCCGACGTGAGGGCGACCAAGAGGGCGGACGTGCGCTCCCTCGGCGTAAAAATGTCCGTTCACGGTCGGTATTTGAGCTCCACAAACCTGGCATTGGAAATCGTAGAGCTGTTTGATCTGTCGTGCCAGCTGCGAGTCTCGAATCCGCCTGGAAATGATTGTCGAAGCATACTCAGGGTCCGGATCGTTCGCACTCTGTGGTTCTAAGGGGAGTTGCTCATCAATTCTTTCGAGCCGAAACTGAACAATCTGAAAGCCGTCGCGGCCCGTGGCCATCCAGGTCTGGGTGACCAAGTACAAGCCCGAATACCGATACCCATACGGTGGTGCGAATGCGGAATTCTTATTGTGTTTTCGCACGACACGCACGGGCAAGCCCATGGCCATGCTGGTCGCGAGCCCCGCATTGCCTGGGGCATCTGGCGATTGGTCCCGTATCAGGCGCGTGCCGTTCGAGTCTCGGCCGCCGTGACCGGTATAGATGATGTAGTCACCGTGGTCTTCGTCATCCGAGTATCCGCCCGACAGAACGATCGAGTCCGCGCCTTCAGCTTTGGTGCCGCTGATGCCGGGTTGGGTGGGCCGGTGAACGTTAGTGTCGTGGAGCTCGCGCCGATCCTTGAATAATCGACCGACTGTAATCCCATCGGGCGTGCCAAAGAACTTGCTCATAAGTAATCCCCCGATGCCAGGGTATCAATCGGTGGGAGGAAGGAAAAGCCTGATTGTGACCATTTCTAGGGGGTAAGTGGCCCCTAAAATAGGCGTTCGGGTCGCGCTAAACTGCCGTGTGTCGCTACAGCGCGGAGAGCCATTCGTTGGACAAAAGGACACCGCCATGAGCTCAAATGTCGTGACCGACACACTCACGTCGCAGTTCGCCGCGATCGGAGGTGTCATGCTGCTGGCAGGCATCCTCCCATTCGTTGCGTCGTGGATGCTCGACGGGGTCGTTCAACTGCTCCGCCGAAACGGCCCCAAGCTCTTCTTGATGGGTCTTGGTTTTACGGTTCTCGCCGGCGGGGGTGGCTACTTTGCTCTACAATACGGGCTGGGTATCCAGGGCGTACCCGTGGATTCCACGTCTGCCATGAAGACCCTGGCCCAAACAATCCTGATGTTTACGATTCCGCTGGCGCTGATTGCTTTCGTCATTCGCACTGTCAAACGGTTGGTGAAATCTCGATGACGGGGCATGCGCTGCCGACCTGGCAGCCGTCCGCCTGGGCCAAGACGCTCACGCACTCCGGCGACTGGCGGCTCGCCCTGCACGACGACGTCGTCACCGTGACGGTCGGCGGTGTTGCGACCGAGGCCGGCCTCGAGGCCTGCGCCCTGGTCGACGTGGCCCGCGGCCTGTTCTGGAGTCAGCTGACTCTGCAGGTGGGGGAGCAGGTGATGCGGCTGCGGGGCATCGGTCGGGCTGATGCTGCCTCCTTCGAAAGTGCTTTCACGGTCGCCCGAGAGTCACTGCAGCTGCGCCAGCTCATCGCCGAGTTTGCGGTGGCGGCGGGGCAGGCCACGCTCTGGGTGCAGAGCTTCACCGCCGCGCTCACGCGCCACCTGCGCACGAGGGGCTGGCTCACGACTGAATTTGGCGCTGAGTGGGCCGCTCGCAAGGCGGCTGTCGGGTTCAGCCATCTGCTCGACGATCCCAACCTGCAGGCGCACATCGCCGCTCAACCGCTCGATGTCGCCGGCACGATCGCACTCTGGTCCGAAGACGCGCTCGCCACCATCGCGCGCGAAAACCAGCGCCATCTCGAGGCCGAGACCGAGCAGTGCCGGGAGTTCTTCGACACCGTGGAACGCTCGCCGCTCACCACGGAACAGATCCGTGCCGTGGTCTGCTTCGACAACCGGATGCTCGTGGTCGCCGCCGCCGGATCCGGCAAGACCTCGACGATGGTCGCGAAGGCCGGGTACGCCCTGCATCGCAACCTGATCGCGGCCGACAAGATAGTGATGCTCGCCTTCAACTCCGCTGCCGCGAAAGAGCTGCAGCAGCGCACCCGCGAGCGCCTTGGCCCGCTCGGCCTCGATGCCGAGCAGGTCGTCGCCCGAACCTTTCACGCATTCGGCCTGGACATCATTGGGCAGGCTACCGGCAAGAAGCCGTCGCTCGCGCCGTGGCTCGAGAATGACGGCATCGCCCAGCTTGGCCTCATCATCGACCGGTTGCGTGCGACTGACGTCGTATTCCGCTCCGAGTGGGACTTCTTTCGCGCGGTTCTGGCCCGCGACTACCCCGATGACGATGGGGTCACGTCGGAGACCAGCGAGGGGTTTCGCACCTCGCAGGGCGAGACCGTCAAGAGCCCCGGTGAGCGGATGATCGCCGACTGGCTGTTCTTCAACGGCGTCGAGTACGTCTACGAGAAGGCCTATGAGTTCGAGACCGCCGACGCCGAGCACGGTCAGTACCACCCGGACTTCTACTACCCGGCCATCAACGCGTACCACGAGCACTGGGCGCTCGACGCGCCCGGTGAGTCCCCGTTTGACGGCTACCTCGACGGCATGGCGTGGAAGCAGAAGGTGCACCGCACGAACGGAACCTCGTTGCTCGAAACCACCAAGTTCGAACTCTGGGGCGGTAGCGCGCTCACAAATCTGGGCAGGCAGCTAACCGAGCGCGGCATCCGTTTGCAGCCGGACGCCGACCGTCTCGCCGCCGGGCAGACGCCGGTCGAGAACGCACTGCTGTTGAAGACATTTCGCTCCTTTCTCGCTCACGCCAAGAGCAATTGCCTCAGCGATGAGCAGCTCAGCGTGCGACTCACCGAGCAGGCGCAGGGCCCGGTGCGCTACCGTGATGCGTCGTTCCTGCGACTGTTCACGGCCATCCGCCGCGAGTGGGATGCCCAGCTGGCCGCGGATGACTGCATTGATTTCGAAGACATGCTCACGCTCGCCGCCGAGCACCTCGAGGCCGGCGATTGGGTCAGCCCCTACGAACTCGTGATGGTGGACGAGTTTCAGGACGCCAGTTTCGCCCGAGCCCGCCTGGCCCGTGCGCTCGTCGCCCAGCCGGGCCGCTATCTGTTCGCGGTCGGCGACGACTGGCAGAGCATCAACCGGTTCGCCGGCGCCGACCTCTCGGTCATGACCGGCTTCCAATCGTGGTTCGGGCCGAGCGACGTGATGCGCCTCGAGCGCACCTTTCGGTTTCCGCAGTCGATAGCCGATGTCTCCAGCGCCTTCGTGCTGCAGAACCCGAGCCAGATCGCGAAGACCGTGGTGTCGTCGACCAGGGAGTTCGTCCCGACGATCGGTATCGTGACGATGGATTCCGAAACGGCGGTGGCCGCCGGCATCCGTCACCGCCTGAAACTGCTGCGCGACCAGGTTGCCAGCGGGGAGTTGCCCGGGGCGCCCGGACGCAAGCTGTCAGTGCTCGTGCTCGGCCGCTATCAGTTTCAGCACAAATATGTGAGCGGATGCGGTGACCTGGCCGACCGGCTCGACGTGCGGTTTTCGACGATCCACGCCTCGAAGGGGGCGGAGGCGGACTACGTCGTGATCGTCGGTATGGTGAACGGAAAGTACGGGTTTCCGAGCACGATCCCAAACGATCCGGTGCTGCGCCTGGCGATGCCGGCCGCGGAGGTGTTTCCGAGGGCGGAGGAACGACGGCTGTTCTACGTGGCACTGACCAGGGCGCGGCGCGGGGTGTTGCTGGTCACGATCGATAAGCACGAATCACGGTTTCTGATGGAACTCATTCGTGACCAGGGAATCGTGCGCACGAACACGATCGGTGAGGTGCTGGAGTCCGTAGTCTGCCCGAAGTGCGGTCGCGCGTTCATGGTGCCGCGGTCAAGTAAGCGTGGGCCGTTTCTTGGCTGCCGGCGGTATCCGCGGTGCAAGGGCACCCTCGCGATCGACGGCAGCCCGTCGGTGCCGGCCGTGAAGCCGGTCGGCGAACCGCGCAAGGCCTTCACTCCCTACCGCCGCCACCGCTGACCGTGCGGCCGCTGACCCCTCATCCGTGGGCCGCGGCCGCGTCTACCCCCTCGCTACAGTCAAAGGACCATCCCGTTCAGCTCAGGAGCAACATGCCCGCACCCGGTTTCGCCGTCATCGACTTCGAGACCACCGGACTCTTTCCGGGCGGGCACGACCGTGTTATCGAGGTCGCCGTCGTGCACGTGAGCGCCGAGGGCGAGATCGAGGGTCAGTGGGAAACGCTGATCAACCCCGGCCGGGATCTCGGGCGCCAGGACATCCACCGGGTGCGCGCCGCCGACGTCATGAACGCGCCCGCCTTCGCCCAAGTTGCCCCGCAACTCGTCGCTCTGCTCGACGGCCGCGTCATCGTGGCCCACAACGCCGGCTTCGACACCCGGTTTCTGCTCGCCGAACTCGCCCGCGCCGGCCACGCCGTGACCGAGCCGGTGGTCAGCCTGTGCACCATGCAGCTCGCCCGGGAGTTTCTGCCCGGCACCGGGCGCAGCCTTGCGGACTGCTGCGCCGCGTATGACATCGATCTGACCGGGGCCCACCGGGCATCCGTCGACGCGTACGCGACCGCCGAACTGCTCGGCTGCTACATCGAGGGCGCCGCCGACCCCACGCTCTGGGCGGATGCCCTTGAACTTGCCGCCGCGTACCGCTGGCCGCACGTGTCAGCGCCGGCGCTGCCGTGGTTCGCGCGGCCGGACTTTGCGCAGGAGCAGACGGCATCCGCTTTTCTGGAACGCATCAGCACACGGCTGCCCGAACTCACCGGACCGGCCGAGCACCAGGAGTATCTCGCGCTGCTCGATCGCTGCCTGCTCGACCGGCACCTCAGCGCCCACGAAGCGCAGGCGCTCGTGATGCTGGCTGACGAACTCGGCCTCAGCCGCCACCGCTGTGAACTGCTGCACAGCGAATACTTCACCGCGCTCGCCCGCATCGCGTGGGCCGACGGCGTGCTCACGACCGATGAGATGGCCGACCTCGTCGCCGTCGCCAACCTTCTCGATATTTCAGCGGATGCCCTCGACGCTGCCCTCGACGCGCCGGCGCCTTCCGTCGTGGTGCTGACCAGCGCGCACTTCGAGCTGCACCTCGGCGATCTCGTCGTGCTGACCGGTGAGATGACCCGGCCCCGCAGCGACTGGGAATCGGAGCTGCTCGCCCGCGGTCTTGCTCCGAAAAGCGCCGTGACCAAGAAGGTCACGCTGCTCGTGGCAGCCGATCCGGATTCGCTCTCGGGCAAGGCCCGCAAAGCCCGGGACTATGGCATTCCGATCGTGGGGGAGGCCTCGCTGGCGCGGCTGGCGGGGGCGTTTCCCCTGATCTGAGAGTCGGCTGGCCCCGGTCGTGGCGCGCTCACTGTGTTTGATAGTAGGAGTGGGTCTGGTCTTGGACACCACTGGCGCAGGGAACCATTTCACGCCCGCCCGTGTTGCCCCTGACATGAAGTCAATTGTGTACAGCCAGACCGGTGACCCGTCCGTGCTCCACCTCGTTGATCGGCCGGTGACCGAACCCGGTGCCGGCGAGGTGCGCGTGCGCATCGTGGTCAGCGGTGTGAACCCCACCGACTGGAAGTCACGCCGAGGCTCGGCACCGGGCCAGGCGCTCGCGTTCGACGATGTCGTGCCCGGGCAAGACGGCGCCGGCATCGTCGACGCGGTCGGCGCCGGCGTGCACCACGTCAGCGCGGGCGACCGGGTGTGGCTGGCGCTTGCCGCCTATCAGCGCGCGAACAGCGGCTCGGCCCAGGAGTACGCCGTGCTTCCGGCGGAGCGCGTCTTCGCGCTGCCCGCGAATGCGAGCTTCGACCAGGGCGCGAGCCTCGGGGTGCCGGCGATCACGGCGTACCGCGCGCTGACGGTGGCCGAGGATGGCCCGCGCCGACTGCACCCGGGCGCCCTGGCCGGCAAAATCGTGCTCGTCGCAGGCGGGGCCGGTGCCGTGGGGCACGCGGCGATCCAGCTGGCCCGGTGGGCGGGGGCATCCGTTGTCACGACCGTGAGCGGACCGTCGAAAGCGGCGCTCGCCACGGCGGCTGGCGCGCAGCATGTGCTCACCTATACCGACCCAGACGTCGTCGCCCAGATCCGGGCGATCGCGCCGCACGGGGTGGACCTGATCGTGGAGGTCTCACCGGCTCAGAATGCACAGCTCGACCTGGCCGTCATCCGTAATCGTGGGTCGATCGCGGTCTATGCCAACAACGGTGGTGATGAGGTGACGCTCGACGTGCGCCAGCACTTCAGCCTCAACGTGCGCTACCAGTTCGTGCTGCTCTACACGGTGGGAGCCGACGTGATTCGTGCGGCGGCCGAGGACATCACCGCGGCTCTCGTGGATGGCGCGCTGAGCGTGGGAGAGGAAGCGGGGCTGCCCCTGCATCGCACCGCCCTGGCGCACACGGCGGATGCCCATGCCTTGGTCGAGAGCGGAGTCGTCGGCAAGGTGCTGATCGACGTGTCGGTGGGGTGATCCCGGTCCGCCGTAGTGCTTGAATCTGCCGCAATCGCAGCGTCGGGCATGGCGAACACGCCATGACCGACGCCGCCGCGGACGCCTAGTAGGTGCCGGTCGGGACGGCGGAAGTGCTGCCGCTGAGCAGTGCGGCGCTGCCGGAGACTCCGAGGCGGGTCGCGCCGGCCTCGATCATGGCCAGGGCATCGTCGAAGGTGCGCACCCCGCCCGACGCCTTTACCTCGGCCCGGTCGCCCACGGTCTGCTTCATCAGACGCACCGCGTGCACGGTCGCCCCACCGGCGGGGTGGAAACCGGTGGAGGTCTTCACGAAGTCGGCTCCTGCGGCGACGGATGCCTGGCACACGCCCACAATCTCGGCATCCGTGAGAGCCGCGGATTCGATGATCACCTTGAGCACCTTCGGTGCGGGAACGCTCGCGCGCACAGTCGCGATGTCGGCCTGCACATCGGTGAACCGGCCGGCCTTGACGGCACCGATGTCGATGACCATGTCGACCTCGTCAGCACCCTGCTCGATGGAGAGGGCGGCCTCAGCGGCCTTGATAGCGCTGTGGTGCTTGCCGCTAGGGAAACCGCAGACGACCGCGACCTTGAGGTCGGAGCCGGCGGGGATCGTGAGCGGCAGCATCGACGGGGAGACACAGATCGAGTAGGTGCCGAGCTCGATGGCCTCGATGATGAGTGCAGTCACGTCTGCTGCGGTGGCCTCGGGCTTCAGAAGGGTGTGGTCGATGTGCTGCGCGACGATCTCGGCGCTGAGGGTGATGGTGGGGGTCGAAGTCATGGATTGTCCTTAGTTGGTTACACGTGCGGGTGCGGCGAGGGCGTGCGCTGCCGCGTTGACCGCGTCGAGGTGGATGCCGCGGCGGCCCGACGTGCCGAATTTCTCAATCGACACCACCCGTCCGTCGAGGTCAGCTCAGCGGTACCAGGCCCGGGCGCGCAGGCCGTCGGCAGCACGGGCTCGCGGTGGTCGGCGTTCTGCTCGGCAAGCCACTCAACGCAGGGCACCGACACGACGCGGGGGAGATGCCCTCTCTTGCCAAGCCTACGGCGACATCGATCGCGAGATGAACTTCGCTGCGGGTGGCGAGGATGGCCAGGTCGTTCCTCGTACACCGCACCGAGCTCCATCATCGCGCCGAGCCGGATGCTGGGCCGCAGGCTTCGAGGAGGATTGGAGCTTTCGCTGACTGAACCTTTCACATGTACATCGCGATCATGCTGATGTACATTCAAGGCATGTCGAGGTCAAGCGTCACCAACGCCAGGGCGCGCCTACCCGAGTTGATCGCCCAGGCCAGCTCAGAGGCCGTCTTTCTGGAGCGTCGCGGCAAGGTCGCCGCTGTGCTGGTGAGCCCCGAGCAGTACGCGCGCATGCAAGAAGCGCTCGAGGATGCTGAGGATGTCGCGGCGTTCGATGCGGCGATGGCCGACGAGGGCGACAACATTCCCTGGGCGCAGGTCAAAGCGGATCTCGGCTGGGTGTGAGCAAGTTCCGGATCGAATTGCGCCCGGCAGCAGTCAAGGCCTTGCGGCAAATTGATCCGCAGGATCGTCCTCGGGTCCAGGGCGCGATCGCCATGCTGGGCGAGGCCCCCCGCCCGCCCGGGGCTCGAGCGCTACAGGGACGGGATGGCTATCGGGTGCGGGTGGGCGACTACCGGATCATCTACACCATTCGCAACGACATCCTCTTGGTGGTCGTGGTCACCGTCGGTTATCGTCGGGACGTGTACGAGTAGCGTGCGGTCAGTTTTCGGGGATCACGCAGACGATCCCTGCGCCGCGATGCAGCCGACCCACACGTCGTCGCGAGCCCGGGTGATGCCGACGAACAGTTCGCGGCGGTCGCGCTCGTTGCGTTCGATCTTGGAATCGGTCCACACCGAACCGGTGGTGCGCGGGAACATCAGGTGTGCGGCGATCCAGGGCAGCAGCACCTGCTTGAACTCGAGCCCCTTGGCACGCTTGATCGTGCCGACCTTCACGGCATCCGTCGGGCGACCGTTGTAGTTCTCGAGCTCGATCACGGGAATGCCCGCGGTGCGCAGCAGCACCACTGCGTCACGCACCTGCCAGGTGCTGAAACAGAGCACGCCCACGTCGCCCCAACCCACACTCACGCTCTGTGTGGCTTGGCGCAGGTGCTGCACCAGATTGCCATCATGCTCGCTTCGCGTGCGCGCCCGGGCGAAGATGGGGCGTTCGCCGTGGCGCGGTGAGGTGATTGCGGCGGCGCTGGCTGCGGTGCCCTCGATGTCGTCGTAGCTGCTTCCGTCAACGATGCGGTTGGCCAGGGCGAGAATCTCGGCGGTGTTGCGGTAGTTCACGTCCATGATCACCCCGCGGCCGGCGACCGAGAGGCCGGCCTCGGCCAGGGTGTAGCCGCCGGGGTAGATGGTCTGTTGGCCGTCTCCGATCAGGGTGAAGGCATCCGCGCCGTCACCGGAGACGGAGGCGAGCATGCGGATCATCGCGCATGACAGGTCCTGAGCCTCGTCGACGATGACGGCGGTGTACCCGATCATCGGTGTGGCCCGCAGCGATGCTTCGGCGAGCAGAATCAGGTCGGCGAAGTCGTGCACCTGGCGAGTGCGCAGCAGCGCTTCATAGCGCTCATAGAGCGCCCAGACCGAGCGGCGCTGGTCGGAGTTGAGGCCGCGGCGCCGACCGATGCGGGCACAGTCGGCGTACGCGTCGAAGGTGGTGAGACCGCGGCCTTTGATCACGTGGTCAAGTTCCTCCCGCCAGTACCGGGAGTTCGTGTCGATTTTCTTCAACGGGCCGCAGGTCTGCTCCCAGGCCTGCGTGAACGACTGATCGGCGAGCTTGACGTTGACGTGCACGTCGATGCCGCGCTCGTCGAGCACCTTGCGGGCGAATTGGTGCACGCCGCTGAACTCCACGCGACCGGCGACATCCGGTGCCATGCGCCCGAGCAGGTTACGCAGCACATCGGGCAGCGTGCGCACGTACGTCGTTACGAGTACGCGGGCGTTCGCCTGCGACCTGGCCAGATACGCGGCACGGTGCAGACCCACGACGGTCTTTCCGGTGCCGGCGGCCCCACGGATGCGGGAGGGCCCGCTGAAACTGCGGCGCACCAACTTGGCCTGGTCGGGATGCAGAAACGTCATCCAGTCCTCGATCGGAGGGGCCAGGAGCCCCTCGAGGATCGCGGCCTCGATGTCGCTCTCGCTCGGGAGATGGTTCAGATCGAGAGCGGGTTCCGGGCCGATGATCGGTTCGGGCAGGGTCACATCGATCGGGGCCGGCGCGCCGATCAGCGGGAAGTGCTTGATCGCGGCGGCCAACACCTGCTCGACGGCAGACGCGGTGAGGCGCTGCCCGCGGCGGGCGATGTGGCGCACGATGTCACCTTCGCCGACAATCTCGACCCCACCGACCGATGCGTTGACGCCTTTGTGCCCGGCGAAGACGACCACGGGGCGCACCTCGCCCGGGGCGAGGCCGATCTCGGCCAGAGCAGCCTCGGTCTTCCACGCGAGGTCGGCCAGGCCGTCGAACTCGTCGGTGACATCGGCTTGCCCGCGGAATACCCGGCCCGAGGCGATGATCGGGTCTTTCCAGGCCTTGGTGTCCACGATGAACAGGCCGCCCGGCCCGACGACGACCATGTCGACCTGAGCGCGACGGCTGCCAGGCCACTGACGATCAGGCAAGAAGTGGTAGCCGGCCGCAGCCAGGGGGGCGAGAACATGGGCGATGCGCTTTTCGCTGTCGGCGGCGGCGAAATAGTTGGCGGCCTTGGCGCGTGAGGATTCAGCGGCGAGCGCGTGGGCCTCCGAGAGCGCCACCTGACGCGTCGCTTCGCTCCATGCCGATCCCCCTGCCGACATACGACCCCCGACCCTGTTCCAGGCTGATCCTATCGTCATGTTCTCGCGCCACCGCTGACCTAAAACTCTCGCCCGCTCATCTCTCGTTGCTGTTGGGTCTTCTCATTACGAGTGAGATGTTCAACAGGAGAGGTGCCAGGCGTGCGTCGCGCCCCAAGTTACGTAGCAATTCAGTCTCTCAGTAGGCACGTGACCAGCGTTGTAGGGTAGACGAATCGTCTACCCAGTGTGGCGCCCCGCTCAGCGGACACCTTGCCGTGTTCGAGCTCGACAGCTGAAAGGCCCTGCCATCACTCATTCCTCCGTTCTCGCGCCGACCACCCTCGAGTGGATCACCCGTCTGATCGCGTTCGACACGACCAGCCGCAATTCCAACCGGGACCTGATCGAGGCGATCGCCGTGGAGGTGCGGGCGCACGGGCTCGAACCGGTGCTCGTGCCGAACGCCGACGGCACCAAGGCCAATCTCGTGGTCACGATCCCGGCGCACGACGGATCAACGACGGGCGGCGTGATGCTGGCCGGCCACACCGATGTGGTTCCCGTCGACGGGCAGTCCTGGAGCAGCGCCCCCTTCACCGCTGAGCTACGCGAGAACCGCCTCTACGGTCGAGGCGCCGCCGACATGAAGGCGTTCAGCGGAGTCATCCTCGCGCTCCTTCCCGATTTTCTCGCCCAGCCGCTGGCCACGCCGCTGCACCTCGCGTTCACCTACGACGAAGAAGTCGGATGCCACGGGGCGATCACGCTGCTGGCCGACCTGGCCGCGCGCGGCATCCGCCCCGAGATATGCGTGGTGGGGGAGCCGACCAGCATGCGCGCGGTCACGGCGCACAAGAGCAGCCACCTCTACCGGGTGAGCTTCACCGGACTCGCCTCGCACTCTTCCAACACCCCCAACGGCGTCAACGCCATCGAGTACGCCGCGCGGGCCATCGCCTTCATCCGCTCGATCGCCGACGAACACCGGGTCAACGGCCCCTTCGACCCCAGCTTCGAAGTTCCGTTCACGACTATCAACGTCGGCACGATCTCGGGCGGAGCGGCCGTCAACACGGTCGCCCAGCACTGCGAGTTCGAGTTCGAATTTCGCGCTATTCCGGGAGTCTCGACCACCGAGATCTTCTCCCGCATCGAGAACTTCGTGCTCGGGGAACTGCGCCCGGCGATGCAGGCCGAACACGCGAGCGCCGACGCGTCCTTCGCTCCGACCGGAGCCGTCCCCTCGCTCAGCGCCGCCGGAACTGGCGCCGCACTGGCGCTGGTGCACGATCTCACTGGAACGACCACTGAGGAGACCGTCGGCTACGGCACCGAGGGCGGCCTGTTCCAGCTGGCCGGCATCGACACCGTGGTGTGCGGGCCAGGCAGCATTCGCCAGGGCCACACCGCGAACGAATACATCGACCTCGCCCAGATCAGCGCCTGCGAAGACTTCATGCGCGCCCTCGCGGTGCGCCTCGCCCAGCCCTGAATTGAGCATCGGCCTTCGTGCCGCCCCTTGCCTCCCTGCACCTGTCGTACAGAAGGATTCCCCATGACCCAAGAGTCAGCAGTCCCCGTCGTTTCCGGCACGCCCGAGGCGGATGCTCCCACCCTGGCCGACAGGCGGCGTCAGGCCCGCAAGGCGGTGGTGGCGGCATCCATTGGCAACGGACTCGAGTGGTTCGACGTGATCGTGTACGGCACCTTCGCCGTGACCATCGCCAAGTTGTTCTTCCCTACGGCCGATGAGACGGCATCGCTCTTGCTGGCGTTCGCGTCGTTCGGGGTCTCGTTCATCATGCGACCGCTCGGCGGCATCCTGATCGGGCGCTACGCCGACCGTGCCGGACGCAAGGCCGGCATGCTCGTCTCCATCTCGGTAATGTTCTTCGGCACCCTCATGATCGTGCTGGCCCCCACGGCCGCCACGATCGGGGTGGCCGCAGCCGTGATCATCCTCGTGGCCCGGTTGGCCACCGGCTTCGCCGCCGGCGGCGAATTCGGCACCGCGACCGCGTTTTTGATCGAGTACGCGCCGAACCGCAAGGCGTTCTACGGCAGCTGGCAGGTGGCCACCCAGGGCGCCGCGATCCTGCTGGCCGGCCTCTTCGGCTTCGTGTTGAACAACTACCTGAGCCAGCAGAGCCTCGAAAGCTGGGGCTGGCGGGTGCCGTTCATCTTTGCCCTGCTGATCGGGCCGGTGGGCTGGTACATCCGCTCCAAGATGCAGGACACTCCGGAATTTCTGACCATGACGCCGTCGGCTTCGCCGTTGAAGGAGACCTTCCTCGAGAACGGTAAGCGGCTCTGGACGATGGTGGGCGTCGTCGCGCTCGGCTCGGTGAGCGTGTACATCGCCCTGTTCATGCCCACCTACGCCATCGTGAATCTGGGGATGCCACCAGCCGGCGCCTTCATCTCTACCCTGATCTTCGGCGTGATCATGAGCGTCGGGTCGCCGTTCATTGGTAGGCTCGCCGACCGGGTGGGCCCGGCCCGAGTGATGACCTGGGCCGCCGCGGGAACCCTGCTGCTGGGCGTTCCCCTCTTCATCCTGCTGAATCAGTCGCCCACCCTGCTGACGATGGTCGGCGTCGAACTGGTTCTCGGGGTGCTGGCCACGGCGTACTTCGCGCCGCTGCCGGCGATCATGTCGGCGATGTTCCCGGTGCAGATTCGCACGACCGGCCTGTCGCTCGGCTACAACATCGGGGTCACGGTGTTCGGCGGCTTCGCACCGTTCATTCTTACGTTCCTGATCAGCACGACCGGGTCGCTGCTCGTGCCGGGGTACTACCTTGTGGCAATCGCGGTGCTCTCGTTCGCGAGCATCATGGTGTCTCGACGGGTGTTCAAGCAGCGGTAGTCGACCGAGGCCCCGCGCACCCCCGCGATGTCGCAAGATAGGAGGCATGGCCCACCGTCAACGCACACCCACGGATGCCGGCCCCGCCTCGAGCCGAGCCGACAAGACCTGCGCCTCGTGCGGGAGGCGCATCGAGTGGCGCGCCAAGTGGGCCGCCAACTGGGAATCGGTGAAGTACTGCTCGGCCGCCTGCCGGGCGCACGGCGTCAACGCGACCGACCTGCAGCTGGAAGCGACCATTGCGACGTTGCTCGCGGCGCGGGCGAACACCGCCACGATTTGCCCGTCTGACGCGGCGAGAGACATCAGCGGCGACGGCTGGCGCGACCTCATGGAGCCCGCCCGTCGAGCCGCCCGCCGCATGGTGGCCCGCGGTGACCTGCAGATCACGCAGGGCGGAACCGTGGTCGATCCGTCGACCGCGAGGGGCCCGATTCGGTTGCGGCGACCGCGGTAGCTGCTGCCCAGATGGGGTGCCGGGGTGCTGCGGCACTCGTTAGGCGGGCCGGCACTCCGTGCACCAGGTGCCGCGAGAGCGGATGAGTGCCGTGACGCGCTGGAATCAGCGCAGCACGTGCCGTGAGCTGCCCCGCCGCGGCTGGTCGCCTCCAGACGGCTTCTAGTCGCTCGGCGGACGGGGCCACCAGCGGGGCATGAGGCCGGTGATGGTGGCGGCGTAGGCGGCAGCATCCGCTTCATCGGATGCCGACCAGTGCTCGATCGCGCTGACGATGCCGCCGCTGATGAAGGCGGCCGCGGCCTCATCGGCGACGGTGATCGCGATGCCCTGGTGCTTCCAGGCGCGCATCGCGGTGAGGGCGCGGCCGCGCATCCGCTCGGTGAGGTCGCCGCGAAACCCCGCGCCGATGCGGCTCGCGAACAGGGCTCGGTACACGGGCCGGCTGGTCGCGACGTGGTCGAGCATCTGCCGCAGCGACTGGGCGTAGGCGTCGCTGATCGATTCGGGGGTGACGGATGCTGCCGGATCGATGTCGACGCGGGCGATGGCGTCGAGTTCACCGACGAAAATGGATGCCGCGAAACTGACCACATCGGGATAGTGGCCGTAGAAGGTGGTGCGATGAACCCCGGCTTCTCGGCTGAGACCGGCAACCGTGATGCTCTCGAGGCTCGAGCCGTCGAGCAGCCGCAGCAGTGCGGTGGCCAGGGCCTGGTGCGTGCGCGCCATGCGCGGTTCCAACGTCATGTTGATCTCTATGATCCCGGCTCGGGGGCCGAAACGGGCGACCGACGCGGCGAAGCGCCGGTCGCCGCGCGGATCAGCTCGTGTAGTGCGCGAGGCCGGCGGTCTCGCCGCCGTCGACGATGAACTCCGCTCCGGTGGAGAAGCTCGACTCGTCGCTCGCGAGGAACAGAATGAGGTTGGAGACCTCTTCCGGCTCGCCGGCGCGGTGCAGGGCAACGTGGTTCTGCGACTGGTCGAGGCCCTCGGTCATCGGGGTCTTGATGACGCCGGGGTGCACCGAGTTGACGCGCACGTTGTACTGGCCGAGGTCGAGGGCGATCGACTTGGTCAGGCCGCGCAGCCCGAACTTGGTGGCGGTGTAGCCGGGCAGGGCCTCGTAGCCCTGGATTCCGGCGGTCGAGGCGATGTTGATGATCGAGCCGGCCTTCGACTTGATGATCTCGGGTACCGCTGCCTTGATGCCGAGGAAAGGGCCCGTGAGGTTGATCGCGATGATCGTGTTCCACGCCTCGATCGTGTAGTCCGCGATCGGGCCGAAGTTGGCGATGCCGGCGTTGTTGACCAGGACATCCAGTCCGCCGAATTCGGCGACGGCCAGCGCGACGGCGGCCTCCCAATCCTCGAACTTAGTCACGTCGAGGTGAATGAAGCGAACGCTGTCGCCGAGCTCCGTGGCGAGGGCGGCGCCTTCGGCGTCGAGAATGTCGCCGATGACGACTCGAGCACCCTCTTTCACGAGCAACCGAGCATGGGTTGCGCCCATGCCTCGTGCTCCACCACTGATGAGTGCGACTTTTCCGGTGACACGTGCCATTGTGAGTCCTCCTATTGTCTGTGAACGGTGACGGGAGACGAAGCGTCGATCACGTGTAGGGGTCGAGCTGCGCTGCTCCCGGTCCCTTTATTCTACAGGTGTCGAATAGTGGGATTGCTGCTCGACTCGGCGTCGCGGCACGCGTTAGGCGAGCCGGCACTCCGTGCACCACGTGCCGCGAGAGCGGATGAGTGCCGCGACGCGCTGAAATCAGCCCACCACGTGCCGCGAGCTGTCCCGGATGCGGCCGCAGGCATCCGCTCGCCGTCTAGTCCAGTTGCAGGGCGAGGCGCAGGGCGCCATCGATGCCGTCGAGTTCCTCACGGCTGACATGGCCCACGAGCGAGCCGAGGCGTTCGGGCGCGACAGCGGATGTCTGCTCGACGAGTACCTGCGTGCGTTCGCCACCGATCGAGATCGTCGGCCGAAAGCTTCTGGGGAGCGCGGAGCGCGAGGTCGGGGCAACCAGGACCGTCGACAGCATCAGATCGTCAGACTGCAGGATGACTGCGAAACGCTCGCCGGCTTGCTCGTGGCCACGTCGGCCCTGTGGGGCGCGCAACCGGTGGATGTCACCACGCACGCAGGTTGTCCAGATCGCGGAGCACGGCTCGGCTTTCCGCGAGGTCGGCGGCGTCAGTCAGCAGTGCAGTCGACTCGCGCCGCATGAGGTCGCGTCGCCGTTGGCGGGCCGCATCGAGCAACGCCTGACGAATCGCGGCGGAGACTGTTGCGCCGTCGGCCGTCAACTCGTCGAGCGCCTGCTGGGTGAGTTCGTCTGTGCGGAAGTTGACTATCGCCATAGCCCGAGCGTAATACGAAGTGTCTTACACGTCGAGGGGTGATTTCACCGTGAGGCGAGCGACGGCCGAGATCGTCGGGCCTCGGCGTCGTGGCACTCGTTAGGCGAGCCGGCACTCCGTGCACCACGTGCCGCGAGAGCGGATGAGTGCCGCGACGTGCGGGAATCAGCCCACCACGTGCCGCGAGAGCGGATGAGTGCCGCGACGCGCGGGAATCAGCCCACCACGTGCCGCGAGCTGTGCGCGGATGCAGCCGCAGGCATCCGTCGCCCGGGCAGTGTCAGCGGATGTCGACGATCTGCTTGCCGAGGGGCATCAGCGCGACCGGGATCATCTTGAAGTTGGCGATGCCGAACGGGATACCGATGATCGTGATGCAGAGCGAGATGCCCGACAACAGGTGCCCGAGGGCGATCCACCAGCCGGCCAGGATGACCCAGACGACGTTGCCGAGCAGCGATCCGACGCCGGCGCTGGGCGTCTCGACGACGGTCTTGCCGAACGGCCAGAGCGCGTAGACGCCGATGCGGCCGGCCGCGATTCCCCACGGGATGGTGACGATGAGAATGCACATGATCAGCGCCGCGAACATGTAGCCGAGAAACAGCCAGAAGCCCGAGAGCACGAGCCAGATGATGTTGAGGAGGGTCTTCATGATGCTCCTAGTCTCTCAGACCACACTGAACGAGGCCCTTGCCGTGAGGCTCGTCTGGGTATCAAATCGGCTGCAACAGTGTGAAGAGTCAGACAACGATGTCGGGAGCCGCTCATGTCGAATAAAACACCGCAGGAATCGTCCCAGGGCCGCGGCGGCGCGGAACAGCGTCGGGCCGGGGCGTCGGGCGCACCGGCCGATCGGCCGGAGAAGATCCGCAACGTGGCCCTGGTCGGCCGCTCGGGCGCCGGCAAGACCATGCTCGCCGAGGCCCTTCTCGCGGCCACGGGAACCATCACCCGCATGGGCTCGATCCTGGCCGGCACCACGGTGAGCGACTCGGACCCCTCCGAGATTCATCAGCAACGCTCGGTCACGCTGTCGGTACTGCCGCTCATCGTCGGCGAGGTGAAGGTGAACCTGCTCGACACCCCCGGCTTCGTCGATTTCATCGGGGATCTGCGGGCCGGGCTGCGGGCAGCGGATGCCGCGCTCTTCGTGGTCTCCGCCGTCGACGGCGTCGACGCGGCCACCACCGAGCTCTGGGCCGAGTGCGAACGCCTTGGCATGCCGCGGGCCGTCGTGATCAGCCGGATGGATCATGCGCGGGCCCGGTACGAGGCGGTGCTCGCCGAGTGCCAGGAGGCTTTCGGTGCGTCGGTGTTGCCGCTGTACGTGCCGATCCATGCGGGCGGCACCCTGACCGGGCTGCTGGGCGTGCTGTCACACACGGTCGTGGACGCCGGCGGAACGGCCCGCCGGGCGGCGACCGAGGCCGAACGCGCCGGCGCCGAACAGGCACGGGCCGCACTGATCGAGGGGATCATCGCCGAGAGTGAGGACGAAACTCTGCTGGACCGCTACCTCGGCGGCGAAGAGCTGGCCCCCCAGACGCTCATCGACGATCTCGAGATCGCCGTGGCCCGCGGGGCCTTGTATCCGGTGCTGGCGACATCCGCTGAAACCGGAGTGGGCCTCGCGGAACTGCTCGAGCTGATGACGGATGCGTTCCCCTCGCCGGTCGAGCACGCGCTGCCGTCGGTCAGCGACCGGCACGGCGGGGCCGTGGGGCCGCTGGCCTGCGACCCGAGCGCACGGCTCGTCGGCGAGGTGGTGCGCACGACCATGGATTCGTTCCTCGGACGCGTCTGCCTGGTGCGCGTCTTCAGCGGAACCCTGCGGGAGGACACGTCGGTGCACATCGGCGGCCACGGCCTCACCGATCGAGGACATCTGGATCACGACAGCGACGAGCGGGTCACGCACCTGCAGTCCCCGCTCGGCGCCACCCTGCGGCCGGTGCCGTTCTGCGTGGCCGGGGACATCTGCGCGCTCACCCGGCTGACGAGCGTCGAGACCGGGGACACCGTGTCCGACCCGGATTCGCCGCTGCTGATCGAGGCGTGGCCGATGCCCGAGCCGCTGCTGCCGGTCGCCGTGCAGGGCGCGGCGCACGGCGATGAAGACGCGCTCGCCAAGAACCTCGGCAAGGTCGCGGCCGTCGATCCCACGCTGCGGGTGGAGCGCAATGCCGAGACCCGTCAGCTGGTGCTGTGGTGCATGGGGGAGGCGCACGCCGAGGTCGTGCTCGATCGCCTGCGTTATCAGGGCGTCAAGCTGCAGGCCGTCGATGTGATCACGCCGCTGCGGGAGACGTTCGTCGCCCCGGCAGCGGTGCGGGCGCGATACGTCAAGCAGTCCGGTGGGCATGGCCAATATGCGATCTGCGAGATCGAGGTCGAGCCGCTCGAACGCGGGGCCGGCTTCGAATTCGTGGACCGGGTCATCGGCGGCGTGATTCCCCGGCACTACATCGAGTCGGTCGAGAAGGGCGTGCGGACACAGATGCAGCGGGGTGTTGCGAAGGGTTTTGCGGTCGTCGACATTCGGGTGACGCTCGTGGGCGGTAAGACGCACAGCGTCGATTCATCGGATGCCGCGTTCCAGGCCGCCGGTGCGCTCGCGCTGCGGGAGGCCGCGGCGGCGAGCCGGATCCAACTGCTGGAACCCGTCTCACAGGTCACGATCGACCTGCCCGATGCCTACGTGGGCCCGGTGATGACCGACCTGTCCACGCGCCGCGGCCACACGACCGGCACCACGTCGGTCGGCGCGGGCCGTACCGAGATTCGTGCGGAGATTCCGGATGCCGAGCTGCTGCGCTACGTGATCGAGTTGCGGGCCCTGACCGCGGGCAGCGGTCGGTTTCGCCGCCGTTACCTGCGGCATGAATCAGTTCCCGGCAAGGTCTCGCATTCGACCGTGACGGACTGACCCGCCCGAGGGTGGCGTTGAAACGTCCATAGCGGCCGCCGCGCTCGGTCGCCACGCTGGGTCGACGCGATTTCTTAACAAGCAGGGAGTCCGGTATTGTTTTTGGATCAGACGCACGCCCGAAGACTTGATATTGGAGGCCCTCATGCACGACCAACGTCCCGCACTGAATTTGCTGTCGGTGCTTGGCCTGCAGCTGTCGATGCCCCTTGCGGTCGCCGCGATTGCCCTCTCGGGCAAGTGGATTCTCGGGTTGTGGACGACCGAGAGCACCAGTTACTGGGGGCTCGCTCTCGGGGCCGTCGCCTTTGTGTACTGGGTGCCGTTGGTGGAGAAAAAGGTTCGAGCCTTGAACCGGGAACGCTCTGCGATGCGACGGTCCCAGAAGGCCGCTACTGCCTCTCCTGCCAACTGACCAGCCAGGACCGAAGGGTTAGTCATAACCGAACAGAAAGAGTCGTTTTTCATGAAGTTCAGAAAGTCCAGCCTGATCGCCACCGCAACGATCATCTTCGCCTCGCTGCTCATACCGACTGCGGCAGCCTCGGCTGTGCCGCAAACACCGACGATGCAGGCAGAAATGACGCCAGACGGGCAGGTGTCGATTTCGCTGACCGACAGTACGGTGGTCCTGGCAGACGGGGAACTGATCTACAAGGATTCGTCCGGCGCCGTCATCGTGCGTGAAACCATGGATGCTTTGGTCAACTCCGGTGGCACCGTCGCGGTCGTCAGTCCTACGCAGATTATTCTGACTGCTCCTCCGGTGGCCTCCGACCCTTACGCCATCACCCCGTTTTCCGGAGTGCCGTTCACGGGCAGCTGGGATGAATGCATGGCCGGATACATCGGTGGCGGTGGCCTCGGCGGAATCTTCTTCGGTCCCATCGGGGTAATGAGCGGCATGGTCGGCGGAGCAGCGGCGGCCCTTGTCGCGTGCAGCGGCCTGCCTCGCATGTAGGTGAAGCCGGTCCATCACGAGCACGCAGCCTCTGCACTTCCCGATCTCGGGAAGTGCAGAGGACTGTCGGGTATCGTCATCACGAAGCTTGCGTTCGGTGACCGCGTGGTGGTTCCTGGCCGGCCTAGACTGGCCGGCACTGGGCCGCACTCGGCGAAGAGGAGCGAGAAACGTGACAGCATTCGACACGATAGTGACCTGCGACATGATGGTCTCGGAGGACGGCTACGCGGCCGGCCCGCATCAGAGCCTGGAGCATCCGCTCGGTGAAGGCGGCGAGCGGATGGCGCGCTGGCGGTTCGAGCGGCCCGATGAGAACGCCGCCGAGATCGCGGCCATAGCGACGGCGGGTGCCTATATCATGGGCCGCAACATGTTCGGCCCGGGCCGCGGTGACTGGGACGAGGAATGGACGGGTTGGTGGGGAGACGACCCGCCGTATCGCGCGCCGGTGTTCGTGCTGACGCACTTCTCGCGGGCATCGCTCGTGATGCAGGGCGGCACGACCTTCACGTTCGTGACCGATGGCATCGAATCGGCGCTGGAGCAGGCGCGGGCCGCTGCGGGCCAGCGCGAGGTCTCGATCGCCGGTGGGGCAGCGACCGCGCGGCAGTACCTTGCGGCCGAGCTGATCGACGAGTTGCGCCTGCACGTCGCGCCGGTGGTGCTGGGTGCCGGTGAGCCGCTGCTGACGGGGCTGGACGTGGCGCTGGAGCAGGTCAGGTCCGTTGAGAGGGAACTCGTCACCCATGTGACCTACCGCAGGGTGCGCTGAGCGTCGCTGCCGCGGTCGCGGCACGCGTTCGGGTGATCCGGACGTCTCGCGGCACTCGTTCGGGTGATCCGGACGTCTCGCGGCACTTGTTCGGCTCTCGCGGCACTAGTTCCAAGGAGTGCCGCGAGAGCGAACGAGTGCCACGACGCCGGTAGCGGATGCCGCCGCAGCTGATCGCGCCGGTTGTGCCTTGCCGCGATGTGAGCGTCCCCGCCGCTGGACTGATGCCGTTGACCCTGGAGGCTTCGGGTGTGGGAATCAGGAAGATCGAGTAAGGCGCCATGCTGTTCGGTCGACCACGGTGAATCCCAATCGGGCGAGGTTTCGAATACTGGGGGATCCAGGAGCAGCGCTCGCCGCAGCCAGCGGGCAGCCGATATCCCGTGCCACTCGCAACCGATGCATCAGCAGGGCGCTTTGGGCTCCAGCGCCGCGCGCCATGGAGAGTGTCGAGGCTCCACCGAGTACTGCGCCGGTGCGGTGTGCGGACATCGCCGCAGCAGCGAGCGGCACACTGTCGCCGAAAGCGATGAATGCGCGAACCTCGGCACGGGCGTGTTCCGCGCGAATCAGCGAGCTCACGTCGTTGGATGCTGCGTAGCCGGCGTCGAGAATGTCTGCGAAAAGGATTGCCTCCTGGCCGGTGTTGACCTGCCGTATCTCCCACCGGTCCATGATCGCGGTGTGGAGGGAGGCCGAGTCCAGACGCAAATACGCGATTGGCCTCGTGGCGGCAGGCTCAAAGCCGCCGCTGCGCAGGCGGGCGATGAGGTCCGGCGATGGTGATGTGGCGACGACCGTCGCGTGGTGTGGGGCCGCGAACCGGTCGAGTGCCTCGGGCAACGCCGAAGCGGACTCGTCGGTTACGCCTTCGACAACGTTGAGAAAGCCGAACTGGTGCGCGGTAGCCACGCTCGCCCGCAGTCCGTCCAACTGAATCCATGCGAATCGGCCGGGCAAGCCAGCGGATGCCGCTGCCTCGAGCGACAATTTCTTGCGATCGAAGATGGCCGCCTCAGCCGCGTGCACGGTCGCTGCGTCGGTATCCGCCATACGCGAAGCCTAACCGCAGCGGCACAGCCGAACGCCGCGTTCTTCATGTCCATCCAGGCGAGCAGTTGGTCGTCGGTGTGGCCGAGGACCGCGGACCGAGGCTCAGTCGGAGCGAGTACCCGAGCGTCGAATGAGCTCGGCCAAGTGAGCCTCGGCCGCCTCGTTGCCCTCGTCGACGAGACGGCGCAGCTCGGCGACGTCGCCGCGGGCTGCGGCCAGGTCGGCGAGACGCCCGGCGACCTGCTCGTTGCCGTCATCGGCCAGGCGCTGCAGTTCGTCGACGTCGTCGTTCGCGAGGGCGAGGGCGGCCAGGCGGGACTCGGCCAGCTCGTTGCCCTCGTCGGCCAGGCGCCGCAGTTCGTCGACGTCGCCGCGCAGGTCGGCGAGCTGCACCAAACGGGCGGCAGCGCGGTCGTTGCCCTCGTCGGCGAGCCGCCGCAGCTCGCCCCGGTCGTCGCGCTCGAGGGCGAGGTCGGTCAGGCGTGCCTCGGCGGCCTCGTTGCCCTCGTCGGCCAGTTCGCGCAGGGTGTCCTCGTCGATTGCCGGGCGCGGCTCATTCGCGGAGCCGGAGCCGGAGCCGGAATTGGGGTCGAAAGTGGTCACCCGACCAATATCCCACGCTCGGCCGTCGCATCGTGAATGAAGAGCAGGGTTAGAGGTCGAGACTCACGGACACCGTCGGGGTATCGCCCATGTCGAGGCCTTCGGCGGTTCGCACGAGCTTTTTCACTGGCAGCACGAAGGTTTTGCGTTTGCTGTCGGGAAAGATCGACGTCGCCCACGAGGTCTCGCCGATCTGGGCGTTGACCCGAATCGAGCCGAATCCCCGGCGAGGCTGCGTCGACCGCTCGCGGATCTCATCCGTCACATCGGTCGGCAGACTCAGGAACACCCAGGACCCGGTCGACGTGGCCTGCCATAGCTCGGCCTCGAAGCGAAAAGTCACCATGTTGGGAGCGTACCCCGGCGGTATCGCCCGCCAGCGCTAGTCTTCGCAGCCGACGCCGTCGCCGTCACGGTCGAGCTTGCGGCTGTATCCGGGCTGCCCCGTGCTGATCGGTGCCGCGCCGGCGGCCCGCACCGCGTCGCAGTTCTGGTAGAACACATCCGAGACGGCAGGGGCCGGCTGTACCACGACGGGCTCTGCCGGAACCTCGGCAACGGGAGCGGGCTCGACGACCGCGACGGGAACCGGCACGACCGCGATCGGCGCGGCCGTGAAGACGGATGCCGACGCTCGCTCATCGGGGCAATTCGTGAGAATGCGGGTCATCGCGTCGTGCTCGGCCTGGGTGACCCACAACCCGTACGTGGCTTTCACCGACACCTGCCGGGCGACATACGCGCAGCGGTACGCCTTGACCGGCGGCAGCCAGGTGGCGCTGTCGCCGTCGCCCTTGCTGGAGTTGGTGGAGCCGTCAACGGCCAGCAGGTTCAACGGATCGTTCGCCAGCGACACCCGCTGGGCCTGGCTCAGCTGCTGGCCGCCCGTCTGCCAGGCGTTCGAGAGGGCTACGACGTGGTCGATCTGCACGAGCGCCGACGTGGACTGGCCGCGCACGAAGTTGATGGTCTTGCCGGTGTACGGGCCGAGCAGCGTTCCGGTCAGCACCCGACAGTCGCCGGATTTCACGATCACGGTCAGGTCGCGGCTGAGAATATCGTTGCGGGTGTCGCATCCGTTTTGGTCCACATCGAGCCAGGCGCTGCCGAAGCCGCCGGTGCGGTCGTAGCCGGTCTGCGGCGCGCGACCCTTCACGAGCAGCGTCGTCAGCAGGGCGAGGGCCGTGGTGTCGGTGACGCTGGTGTCGGCGACGACGGTGGAGGCGGCATCCGGTGCCGCCGTGGTCTCGTCGGGATCCACCGCGGCTTCGTCGCTGAAGCTGACCGGCGTGGGCGTCGGCCTCGGGGTTGGCGTGCGCGTCGGCGTGGCGGAGCGGGTTGGGGTGCTGCTCGGCGTGCTGGCGGTCGACGCCACATCGAGGTCGACGGATGGCGGTGCGAGCGTCGCTCCCACGACGACGGCGACCAGCGCCCCCGCCAACATGATTGCCGCGGCGCGTCGGGAGGGGATGGCCGCCCAGGTACGGCGCCCGCTGATCAGTGCGTAGAGCGCGGTGATCGTGCCGATGAGGCCGACGGTCACGAGCACTCCCGGGAACCCGCTCGTGGCGGCACCGACGATCACGAGCAGGATCGCAGCGGCGAGCGTGATCCAGATTCGCAGGGAAAAACGTGGGCGGCGAAGACGGGGGAATGACGGCACGGAGCTCCTTCGGCCGCATATATCCACGACTTCTTGACGCTACCTCGCGGAGCGTCCCGGGTGCGATCCCGCGTTCGGGGCGCCGCTGCTCGCGAGTGAGCATTTTTTTGTGGTTCCCGGGCGCGGTGAGTGCATAAACTGCTCACTCGCGAGCAATCAGTCGAGTGAGTCGAGGGAGACCACAATGAGCGCAGAATTCGAGATCGCCGTCGAGCGGGAGTTTCCGGCCACCCCCGAGCAGGTCTGGCAGGCGGTCACCGCCGAGACGAGTGCGTGGCTGTTCCCGTCTGAGGACATGACCGGCGAGGAACTCGTGTTCGAGCGCCCGACCCACCACGTGAACCGCATGGAGGGCCCGGACGGATGGTTCAACCAGCTCGAGCAGATCATCGAACCACGCCCCAACGGCCGCTCCTTCATGCGCTGGCAGCACAGCGGTGTCTTTCCCGGTGACCCGGCCGAGGGCGACGACCAGGAAGACGGCATTCGTCAGCACACCGTCTTCTATCTGCACACTCTCGCCGAATACCTCGAGCATTTCACCGGCCGGCCAGTGGTCTTCGCCGACATTCCAGGGCCGGAATCCTCGATGGCCCCCGACTCGTTCGAGGTGCTGCGTGCAGCCCTCGGGGTCGCGGCCGACGCGCCTGTCGGCGCCGCGGCATCCGCTGCCATGGCCGGTCTCGATGGCGCGATCGTCGACTACAACACGGCGAATTTCATCGGCCTGCGAACGGATGCCGCGCTCTACCGATTCTTCGGCCGCAACGCCTTTGGTGGCCCGGTCGGCATGACCGTGCACCACTTCGCGGGAGCCGCCGCGGAGACACTGGCGGCGACCTACCAGGAATGGCTGACCGGCCTCTACGCCGCATAGGAACTCGCCGCATAGGAACTCACCGCATAAGAACTCGCCGCATCAAAAACCCGCGAGCGGGCAGTGGGTGCAGTTGCCGGAGGAGGTACTGCACGCACTGCTCGCTCGCGAGAGTGTGAGGCTGCGGCACGGAATGCCGCAGGGTGAGGGCTAGTCGGCCGGGATGGTGACCGTGTTGCTCTCGAGCGTGACGGCGGTCTGCGCGAACAGGTGGCCGGTGACCGAGGCGCCGGTCTTCAGCGCGATGAGCGTGTGGCTGAGGATGGTGCCCTCGAAGTGCGCGGTGGTGCCGATGACGACCTCACCGGCGCTCTGCCAGAACACGTTCTTCGCCTGCACGCCGTCGAGGATGACGTTCTTCGCGGAGGCCTGCTTGATGTCGCCGGAGACCTGGAAGATGAAGACATCGTCGGCGTCGCCGGTCAGGGTGACGTCAGTGGAGATGTTGACGTCGGTGCCCCACTTGTACAGGCCGGGCGTCAGGGTCAGGCCGCCGATTTCGCCGGCGCCGAGGTTCACGAAGTCGGGCGTGGTGCGTGCTGCCGCATCGCGGTAGGCGATCTCGAGGTCGCCGACGGCTCCGGTGAGGAAGGTGTCGTCGGTGATCTTGCAGGCGGGGCCTTCGGCGTCGACCGAGAAGATCGATCCGGTGACCTCGTCGCAGCCGACGTGAATGGCCGCTCCGGTGATCGGGCTGCTGCCGATGTCGCCGGTGATGGCGGAGGCGTAGACATCCGTGATGCCGCTCTTGGAGAGGATCGAGAACGATCCCGCCGAGCCGAGGTCGACCGCGGCGCGGGGTTCGGTTTCGGCAGCGGATGCTCCGGCGGCGCCGGCTCCGGCAACGGCCACGACGGCGGCCGTGATGAGAATGGAGAACACGCGCTTGCGGGCGCGGCTGGACTGCGTGTGATTGGACATGTTTCCCCTGGTTGGGTGCTGTGAGCACCGCGAAATTGCGGTGCCGGGCAGGGCCACCGAGGGGTGGTCCCCGGCGCGGCGCGTCGAGTTTGTGGCGCTGGTGGGGCCGGCTCCGGGGTGCCCGGGGCCGGCATTCCGCCGTGAGATGCTGCTCGTCACGAGGGGCTGAATCCAGCGACAGTATCTGTCTTACCCCCAAGACTAGGGGTGCTTTTTATGTCCCCTGATCAGGGGTAAGATGCGCTCGAACCGATCGGTTGGTTTTGTTGAAAATGCCCGAATTTGCACGGATCTGGGGCAATTGGGGTCGGCGCGTCGCCATATTAAGGTTTGGCGAACGATGCGTAAATTTGGGCTACCGATCGGTTGCGGACTGCAAGGCTCGGCTTACAGACACCGCTTACC
Organism: Cryobacterium frigoriphilum; assembly: GCF_004403305.1. Taxonomy (GTDB): domain Bacteria; phylum Actinomycetota; class Actinomycetes; order Actinomycetales; family Microbacteriaceae; genus Cryobacterium; species Cryobacterium frigoriphilum. The sequence goes on from NZ_SOHE01000044.1 coordinate 139,898, forward strand.
GGCGAGGAGTAGATCATGACTCACACCCTTTCCCCGCGGCTCGGCCGCGACGACCACCCGCGCTCGTTCGCCGCTCATGCCGCCCGGCCCGGGGCATCCGTCGCCGTCAGCCAGGCGCCGATCGTTCCGACCGTGCCAGAGGACTGGGCGGTCTTTCAGCCGCTCTCGGCCACGTCGCACCTCGTTGTAGGACCCGGCGGCATCTTCACGATCAGCGTGCATCGGCTGGCCGGCGATTGGGCCTGGGTCGACAAGCGCACGCTGCTCATCGCCGGGCGCCGCACCGCGCACCTGCGCGACGCCGAACTCGACGCTGCCCGCGTCACCGAACTGCTGCGTGCCCGTATCGCCCTGCGCGCACCGGTACGGCCGGTCGTGACGCTCATCGGAGCCCGACTGTTGGGCCGCGGCAAGGCGGCTGCGTCGGTCGCCGTGCCCGTGCTCGCCGAGGCGGCGCTGGCCGATTGGCTGATCTGCCAGCCCCGCGTTCTGCGCGCCGGCGAACGGATGGACCTGGCCGGCCTCATCGATCACCCCGGCACCTGGGGCACGCACCGTGCCTTCGGCCCCGGGCTACCCTCGCTGCGCGCGCCGAGTGAGCTGAGGGTGCGCGGTTAGATGCTGCCGAGTGCGGTGAGCTTGGCGTGCAGGTCGCGGTCGGTCGGTTCGACGAGGTGGGTGTCGTCGGAAAACACGATCACCGGAATCTGGGTGCGGCCGCTGATCGCGTGCGCGCGGTCGGCTCCGTCATCGACGACCTCGAGGTCGACGTAGTCGTAGGCCACGCCGAGGGTGTCGAGCAGCTTCTTGGAGCGTCGGCAGTCGCCGCACCATTCCGCTCCGAACATGGTGATGGGGGCAGCGGATGTGGTGGGTTCAGTCATGGGCTCACCCTACGCTCCCGAACCACCCGCGCTCTCAGGGTCGGTTGCGCGGCAGTGGCGGTGTTGCAGCGTCGCGTAAATCAGTGCTCGCGGATGCGCTCCAGCAGCAGCCCGATGAGCAGGGCGCGGCGGTGTTCTTCGCTCGTGAGTTCGACCATTTGCGACACGGCCTGCCGGTCGGCATCAGAAGAGAAAACCACGTCGAATTCGGCGAGTTCGGTGATCACGTCGATCAGGCGCTGCGCGCTCGAGGCGGCTGCGGCCGGGGTGGCCGGGGTGGCCGGTGGTGTTGCGGAGTCAGGGGTCAGGTCGGGTGTTTCCATGCCCTCCACGATACGCGCGTGTCGCGCTCTGACTATGGGTGGTCGCCGCGCAGCCTCAGGGCGACCCAGAGCCCGCAGCGTCGGCAGATGTGGGCGCCGCCGTCGAGGGCGTGCAGCCGGGCCCGCGGCAAGGCGCGCCCGCAGCACGAGCAGGTCAGCGGTGCGGTGTTCGTCATGCTCTCCAGTCTGCTCCGGGCAGACGGATGCCGCCACACCCCGGTAAGGCAGGTATGGCGGCATCCGCTCTGGTACGAAGCTCCCGTGCGTTGAGTTCCCGGAAAAGCCCAGTGCCGACGCCGTGACACTGTGCTTTCGGGTCTCAACCAGCGGGCGGCCTCGAGGCAGGGTGCGGCCGGTTTAGGAGTTGGTGCCGTCGTCGGCGGTCGGGGTCGGGGCGTCCGTCGGCAGCTCGCCATCGGCCGGAGGTGTCGGGCGCTCGCCGTCATCATCGCCGTGCGGGCCGCCCTTGCCGGGGCCGGTACCGTCGCCGGGGGTCGGCGCGGTGCCGATCTCGGCGGCGTCGAGGCTCGTGCCGTCGGCGTTCACGGTTCCGGTGGCGCGAATCTCGGTGCCCGTGGCCAGGTCGGCCGTGAGATCGTCACTGTACGTGGTGTCGCCGCTCGTGTTGATGACGCGGGTGAAGCCGTCGTGGTCGGTGATGGTGATGGTGCTGCCCGAGACCGACACGACGGTTCCATGCAGGTGCGGATCGTGCGCGGGGCGCTCGGTGGCGGCATCCGTCGTGCTGGAGCTGCTGTCGGAGCTGCTGTCGGTGGCGGCGTAGGCGACGCTCGCGCCGCCAAAGGCGAGGGCGGCCGCGGCGACGGCGCCGATGATGAGCGGGGCGCGGCGGCGCTTGGCCGGTTGAGCGGCAGAGGCGGGGCTGACGTGCTGAAGGTCGGTCATGAGTTCTCCTGACGGGGTCGGGGACTCCCGATTCGAAAGTCCGAGCCGACCGGCGATCGTGCTGATCGGCTCTTCCTCAGATTCATCGGCGAATCTGAAGACGCCCTGAAGTTCTTCCCTGCCGGTCACTCGTTCAGCGTCCCCTTACCCAACGCACAGCTTCGCCGAGCAGGGTGGCATCATGTCCACAGCTCCCGCCCGCGTGCTCGTCGTCGAAGACGAGCCCGCGCTGCGCACCGCGATCGGGCAGGCGCTCGCCGCCGCCGGATTCACGGTCGAGACGGCCGAAGACGGCACCGACTTCGCGGATCGTCTCACCCGGTTTCGACCGGATGCCGCGGTGCTCGACATCAATTTGCCCGGCGAAAACGGTCTGCGCCTCGCGCAGCGGCTGAAGGCCGCCGGTGACACTCCGGTGCTCTTCGTCACCGCCCGCGACGGGGTCGACGACCGCCTCGCCGGGTTCGCGGCCGGCGCCGACGACTACATTCTGAAACCCTTCATTCTTGCCGAGCTCGTCGCTCGGGTCACCGCCGTGCTGCGCCGCACCGGCCGCCTGGTGTCGCCCACCATTCAGGTCGGCGACCTCGTGCTCGACGAAGAGGCCGCGACTCTCTCTCGCGCCGGTACCCCGATCGACCTCACCGCGACCGAACGCCGGGTGCTCACCTATCTCGTGCACAATCGCGGCCGTACCATGTCGAAGACCCAGATTCTCACGCAGGTCTGGGGCTACGACAACGCCGACCCCAACCTCGTCGAGGCCTACGTCAGCATCCTGCGCCGTAAACTCGACGCGCACGGCCCGCGCCTCATTCAGACCGTGCGCGGCATCGGCTACCGCCTCCAGGCGTAGCGGCCAGAGAGCGGATGCCCATGCGCACCACCTCCCTGCGGCTGCGCGTCATCGCCGCCGTGCTCGCCGCACTCACCGTCGTGTTGGTGACCGTGGGCATCCTGATCAACGTCGTGCTGGGCGAGCAGTTGCGCGCCGACCTCGAACAGCGCCTGCTCGACCGGGCCGGTTACGCGCAGATTCTTGCCGACGAGGGGCTCGACGCGCAGACCCTGGCCAACCAGCTCACCGGCGAGGACATCGTGGTGAGCTTCGAGGTCGACGGCGACACCGTGTATGGGCGGCAGGAACCGGGCCAGGCAGGCGGGCCGGCGGGCGCCCCCGGCGAGGCGCGCGACGGGCGCGGCCCCGGGCAGGGCGG
>NZ_SOHE01000074.1 GCF_004403305.1 Cryobacterium frigoriphilum
CCACCACCGGCACCACCGGAACCACGGGCACCACCAACGGTGAAGACAGCACCCTCGGCGGAACCCAGGTCACCCCCGACGTGACCGCACCGGTCACCGCTCAGGGCAACGCCATCAGCATCCTCGGCGACTCCACCTCCACCGGAACCACCACGGCCCCCACCACCGGAACCACCGGAACCACGGGCACCACCAACGGTGAAGACAGCACCCTCGGCGGAACCCAGGTCACCCCCGACCTGACCACCCCGGTCACCGCTCAGGGCAACGCCATCAGCATCCTCGGCGACAGCACCTCCACCGGTACCAGCACGGCCCCCACCACCGGAACCACGGGCACCACCAACGGTGAAGACAGCACCCTCGGCGGAACCCAGGTCACCCCCGACGTGACCGCACCGGTCACCGTTCAGGGCAACGCCATCAGCATCCTCGGCGACAGCACCTCCACCGGAACCACCACGGCCCCGGTCACCGGAACCACGGGCACCACGGGAACGACCGGAACGACCGGAACAACCGGAACAACCGCCGGCGCAACAACAACCGGCACCACGACAACCGGCGCAACCGTGACCGCGGGAGTGACGGCATCCGTCGCCACCGGCTCGAACACCAACACGGGCAGCCTCACCGGAGTGGGAACCGACAACGCCAACCTCGTCGGCAGCTCCACTGCCGGTCTGACGGTCACGTCCCTCGCCACGGCCGGATTCGATGAGTCCCCGATGTTGGCCATCGCCCTGCTTCTTCCCCTGCTGGGAATGGGCCTGTTGATGAGTAACCGTTACCGCACCGCGCGCCTGTAAGGCTCGCCTTACCGCACAAATGTAGCGCCCCATCCACCGGGCGTTTCGGCCCACGAGACCGGAGCGCCCGGTTTGGCGCGCCCGCCGCGGCCACGCACTGGACAATCCCCCGCTTGAATACGTGCACGAATCACGTCCTCAACCGACTCATTTTCTCTGTCGGGATCTCGAACGCAGATTTGATATTGCTCCTGGTTTTTCTGAATATTACTCGCGTTTGAGGGTCGTGTGTGAGAAAATTGGGTATGACGAATTCAGAGGAAATTCCTGATGAGAAGTCTGATAGTGAGGCTTCTCTCCCTGTCCCACCGAGTGATGTACCGAATACAGAAACGAACTCCGTTGCAAATCCTGTCAGTCCTGAGGCGGATGCCGCAGCCCCTGTCCCGGCTGCCTCTGATGCGCTCGGTGACGAGTGTGATCCGGTCGCTGACGGCACCTGGGGGCAAGCGTGGGGATTGGGCATGGAGGCGTGCAACCGACTGCTCGACCGGGTCGATGATGCCCGCCGACTGATGTCCCGGGCGGCGGCCGACCAGGCGGTGGCGTTGGATGCCGCGCAGACACACATGCGCAGCCTGTTGCTGCCGGGAAAACCGGTCGCGGACTCTGAGGGGCGCGGGCCGGCTCGGGATGCGTCGGGGCGGGTGATTCCGCGGTGGTCGCCCGAGACGATCGCGACCGAGACCCTCGTGTCCGAGGTCAGCGCCCTGCTGCGGCAGTCCCACGACAGCACGAAACAACTGCTGTGGGAGAGTGAGCAGCTCGTGCAGCACCTGCCCGCGACCCTCGCGCTGTTGCGGGCCGGGGACATCAGTTACTGGCATGCGCAGATCATGGTCGCGCAGTCATCCCAACTGCCGGAGGCTCTGTTCGCGGAGTTTGAGAAGAAAGTTCTGACAGATGCCGAATGGCTCTCGGCCGAGCAGTTGCGGCGCCGCGCGGTGCGGGTACGGGAACGCCTCAACCCGGAATCGATCACCCGGCGGCACAAGAAGGCCCTCAGCGAGCGGTGGGTGCGTCTGACCGACACCGACGACGGCATGAGTTACCTCGAGATGTATGTCAGCAGTGATGACGCCCACGCGATCACGAACCGCATCACGACCGAGGCCCGCGCCCTGCGCCGCGCGGCCGCCGGCACCGACGACACCCGCACCCAGGCCCAGTTCCGTGCCGACATCGCCACCGACCTGCTACTGGAAGGCGTCACCGCGAGTGGCCTCGGCCACGGCGTGCGCGCCACCGTACACCTCACCGTGCCGGCGATGACGCTCATGGGTCACAGCGACGAACCCGGCCTCCTCGACGGTGTGCAACCCATCGACCCCGAAACCGCCCGGCGCCTGGCCGGCACGGCGACCGGGTTCACCCGACTGCTCGTGCACCCCGAAACCGGCGTCGTACTCTCCGTCGGCCGCGACCGCTACCACGTACCGGCCGGACTGCGCAAAGCGGTCGAGATTCGTGACCTCGGCTGCCGCGCCCCGGGCTGCACCCGCCCCGCCGGACACGACGACGTCGACCACACCCACGACTGGGCCCTCGGCGGCGAAACCAACCTACAGAACCTCGCCCTGCTCTGCCGATACAGCCACCGACTCAAGCACGAGACCGGGTGGCAAGTCAGCCAAGACAAAAAGGGCACCCTGCACTGGATCAGCCCCGCCGGACGCCACTACCCCACCTTCCCCGAACCCCGAATGAGCCCACCCGACCTCACAGCAATCACGAAGACCAAGAAACAGATCACAGCCGAACTCGAAGCCCTCGAACCCCGACCACTCACCCACGACGAACTCTGGGCACTCACCATCCCCACCGACGAAACCATCCCCTTCTAAATTTCGTTCGGGCCGCGATCGGTTGATAATCTGCGGTAGCCAGCCCCTTCTCGCGGTGCAACACTGTGCCCCATGACCGAGTCAATGCGCCCTGATGAGACCCCCGCCCCGCACTATTCCGGACTCACAGCGCTGTTCATCAACTGCACCCTCAAACGCAGCCCCGAAGTCAGCAATACGCAGGGCATCATCGATCTGAGCGCTCGCCTGATGCGGGCTCAGGGAGTCTCGGTGGAGACCATCCGGGCCATCGACCACGACATCGCCACCGGTGTGTACCCCGACATGACCGAACACGGCTGGGCGACGGATGCCTGGCCCGGCCTGTTTCCGAAGGTGCAGGCCGCCGACATTCTCGTACTGGCCGGCCCGATCTGGCTCGGCGACAACGGCTCGGTTACGCGTCAGATCGTGGAACGCCTGTATGCGCACTCGGGCGAGTTCAACGACAAGGGCCAGTACATCTACTACGGCAAGGTCGGCGGTGCGATCATCACCGGCAACGAGGATGGAGTCAAGCACTGCACCTCGAACCTGCTCTACAGCCTGCAGCACATCGGCTACACGATTCCGCCGGGCGCCGACAGCGGCTGGATCGGGGAGATCGGCCCGGGGCCGAGCTACCTCGACCCCGACTCAGGCGGCCCTGAAAACGAATTCACCAACCGCAACACCACATTCATGAGCTGGAACCTCATGCACCTCGCGGCGATGCTGAAGGCCGCCGGCGGCATACCCGCATACGGCAATCTGCGTCAGAACTGGGATTCGGGTGAACGCTTCGGCTTCACAGCCAATCCCGAATACCGCTGACATCCGATTCACGACACGACAGCACAACCGGGAAGGGCACGACAGGTACGAGCAGGGAGTACGCGGTACAACGGCATCGAAGGAGCGCGCATGGGCATCCAGGTCATTCCAGAACCCGCCGAACCGCTCGCATCCGTCGCCGAGGTGCGCGGCCGCTTCGACGTGCACGTCACCGGCGGCATCGTGCGCGGCGTGCAGGAAGGTGATGTACTTGCTTGGCGTGGCATGCCCTACGCGGCTCCCCCAGTGGGTGCACTGCGCTTTCGGGCGCCCCAACCGGTGCCTTCGTGGCCCGGGATGCGTGACGCCTCGAGCTTCGGAAACGTGGCTCCGCAGGTCTACAAGGGCCAGTTTCGCGGCGCCGACCCCCGCACCCCCTCGGGCGAGGACTGCCTGAGCATCAACGTTCAGTGTCCCGTTGTTCCGCGCCGCAAGCGGCTCGCCATGCCGGTGATGGTCTTCATCCACGGGGGCGGCTACAGCACCGGCGGGTCACACGACTACTCCGGTCAGGGCACCGGTTTCGTGCTCAGCGGTCGGGTCATCTACGTCAGCTTCAACTATCGGCTCGGCGCCCTGGGCTACCTCGACTTCAGTCGCTATTCCACCGCCGAGCGCCCCTTCGACAGCAATCTCGGGCTACGCGATCAGGTCGCCGCGCTCGAATGGGTGCGGGATAACATTCGGGCCTTCGGCGGCAATCCGCACAACGTCACGGTCGTCGGCGAGTCGGCCGGAGCCAACGCCATTCTGACCCTTATGACCACACCCGCCGCGCATGGGCTGTTCGCCAGGGCGATCGCGCAGAGTCCGCCGGCGGATGCCGCCTATTCCCCCGAACAGACCGCCGCCTGGGCCGCTGAATTCGTGGAGGAATTGCGAGCGAGGATCTTCTCGCCCGGCACCGCCGAACCCGTTCCGGTGCCGACCTCAACCGGCGGTGTCCGACTCGGCGTACTGAGCCTGCTCAAAAATGCGCTGCCTCGATCGGCCGCGACACCGGCTGCGATCGGAGTTGCCGGGCCGGTGGTCACTCTGTTCGCTGACCCTGAACCACGGCTGAGCCCGGCCGAACTGCTGAGCACGGCGTCGGCCACGAACCTGACTCTGGCCGCGCTCGCCTTGCAGGTGCGCACGCCCGATTCAACGCCCGGCACGTTTTGTCTGGCCCCGGTCGTCGACGGTGATTTTCTGCCCGAACGACCACTCGACGCATTTCGGGCCGGGCGCGCACATCGCGTACCGCTCATCATCGGCACCAACGACCGCGAAGGATCGATCTTTCGCGGCCGGGCCGATGTGCTGCCCCGGTCGCCGGGGCGCATTCGAGCGTTGTTTCAGCAGGCTCCGACGGCGAGTCGCGATCCGATGCGCGCGGCCTATCCGGGGCTGCCGATGACACGAGCGGCGGCGGATTTCGGGGGCGATTACGCGTTCTGGTACCCCACTGTGACGGTCGCCGATCGTCACGCCCGCCACGCCCGCGTGCACGTCTACCGCTTCGACAACGCACCGCGACTCGTTCATCTGCTCGGCATCGATGCAACCCACGGCATAGAAATGTATGCCCTGTTCAGCCTCGAAAACACACGCTTCGCCCGCACGATGACCTCGCTTGGCGGCCGCGAACCTTTCACCGATGCCGGTGAACGGATGCGCCGCCACTGGCTGCGCTTTGTCTGCACCGGAGTCCTCGACGATTCCTGGCCCGCCTACGACGAGCGCGACCGGCTGACGCTTATCATCGATGACGTCGATCGAGTCGAATCCGATCCCCGCGGCGAGCGCCGCCGGGCCTGGCAGGCGTTTCGCCCGGCACTGTGACTCGAGGCGAGAGACCCAGCAGGCCCGGCCCGGTGCGTGCTGAAGTACGGTCGTCGTGCCTTCGTTGTACCTCTCGAAGGCACGAAAATCGTGACTCACCGCCGGCACAGCAGCCGGAACCTGGTCAGAGCGTCACGACCGCGTTGGTGCGGGCGCTCTCGAAGGCGGCGTCGAGTACCTCGAGCGTACGCACCCCCTCGCTCGCCGGCACCGGCTGCGGGCCTTCGCCACGCACCGCGCGGGCGAACTCGGTGTAGAAGTCCGCGTAGTTGCCCTGCCGCGACGGGATCACCTCGCTGCCCGCATCCGTCGACAGCGTGCCCCAGAACTCGGGCTCGTCGAACCCCCACGCGGCGGGGTCGTCGAGCGGACGGCGGCCGGCGAACAGGGCCTGCGCCTGCACGTCGGTGCCCGAGGCCACGTAGCTGCCGTCGCTGCCATAGGCCCGAAACTCGCGGGTGGCGGTGTGGTTGAGCTTGCTCGAAGACACCGTCGAGACCACTCCCGACTCATGGGTGAGCGTCACGACGAAGCCGCAGTCGATCCTGTCGCCGAACCGGTCGGTGTAGTCGAGGGTCGCATAGACGCTCGCGACCGGCCCCAGCAGCCACAGCATCTGGTCGAGCAGGTGGCTGCCGACATCACGCAGCAACCCACCGGTCGGGCCCGTCTCCATCGTTCGGGGGTCGTCGAGGTCCATGAGCGAGTGCACCCGCCACAGCTCACCGAGGCGGCCGCCCGAGACGACGGATGCGAGGGTCACCAGATCCGCGTCGCGGCGCCGGTTGTGGTACACGTTGAGCACAACGCCGGCCCGCTCAGCCGCGGCTGCGAGTTCACGCCCACCCGCGGCATCCGGTGCGAAAGGTTTATCGGCCACGACGTGCACCCCGGCCGCGATGGCCTCGAGCACGAGTCCTCGGCGGGTGGTCGGCGGCGTCGTGATCGTGACGGCATCTACCCCCACGGCCAACAGCGCGCTGAGACTCGGGTAGATCGGGACGCCCGGCAGATCGGCCCGAACCTCCAGGCGTTTCTCCTCGGACCGCGCCACCACGCCGACGAGCTCGAGGCCATCGGCCGCCTGAATGAAGGGGGCGTGAAAGTGCTTTCCACCCGTTCCGTAGCCGACGAGCCCAACGCGCATGATGATTCCTCTCGAGAACCGACACAGCCGACTCCGCTGTCGGCGTCTGCCCAATGTAGCCGCTAGCTCTTGACCGAACCGCTCATGAGACCGCCGATGAAGTACTTGCCCAGAATGATGTAGACCAGCAGCGTCGGCAACGACGCGATGAGAGCACCGGCCATTGCCGTGCCGTAATTGGCCAGCTGAGCGCCCTGAGCGAGGTTGTTCAGCGCGAGGGAGACCGGGCCACCGGCGGTGTCAGACAGAAACATGGCAAACAGAAAGTCGTTCCACGCGTTCGTGAACTGCCAGATGATGGTCACGACGAAGCCCGGAAGCGACAGCGGCAGCACGATCGACCAGTAGGTGCGCATCATGCCGGCGCCATCCACCCGCGATGCCTCCATGAGCTCCATCGGGATGCTCACGTAGTAGTTGCGAAAGATCAGCGTGCAGATCGGAAGCCCGTAGATGATGTGCACGAGCAGCAGGGTGGAGATATCGCTCGGCAGACCCAGTGTCGATTTCATCTGAACGAGCGGCGTCATCACCGCCTGGTAGGGAATGAACATGCCGAAGAGAATGAACGTGAACACGAGGTTTGCGTGCGGAAAACGCCAGCGCGAGAGCACAAACCCGTTCATAGATCCGAGCAGCGCCGATATCAGCGCGGCGGGGATCGCGAGCAGAAACGTGCGCCCAAGCGACGGAGCCAGCGCCGTGTACGCGGCCGACCAGTTGTCGAATCCGGTCGCCCCGCCCGGAGTCTCCGACTGCCACGGCCACCGCACGGGCAGCCCCCACGAGGTAGCAGGGTTGACGTCGGCGGGAGGTTTGAGGCTCGTGACGATGAGCACGTAGACCGGAATCATCACGATGAACACGAACACGACGAGCATCGTGTATTTCAGGGTGCGCCCGATGGAGAATCCGCGCCGCGGGCGCAGCGCGGGTGCGAGGGGAAGCGGTGCGGGCGCGGTGCGGGGCTTCTCGGTGAGGGTCATCGGTTCGCCTTCTCGGATCGGGCGGTCTGAATGAGGTAGGGAATGATGAACACACTGGCGAGCAACAGCAGGATCGTGGCGATCGTTGCCGACTTCGCGTAGTCATTGCTCGTGAGCGTGATCCACATGTAGGTCGCCGGGACCTCGGTCTGATAAATCGAACCGGTCACGCTCATGATCAGGTCAAACACCTTGAGCGACATGTGACTCACGATGATCAGCGCGCTGAGCGCGATCGGGCTCAGCTGCGGAAAAATCACGTAGCGGTAGAGCTTCAATTCGCTCGCGCCGTCCATGCGGGCGGCCTCGCGCAGTTCCTCAGGGATGCCACGGAATCCGGCGAGAAAGAGCGCCATGACATAGCCCGACAGCTGCCAGATGGCCGGCAGCGCGATGGCTGCCATGCCCCAGGTCGGCTCGTTCCACCAGGAGTTCTGCAGAAAGCCGAGGCCGAACGTCTCCAGGATGCGGTTGAGCCCGGATGCCCGGTCCCCCTCGGCACTGTTGAGCAGCCAGCGCCACACGACACCGGAGGCGACGAACGAGACCGCCATCGGGAACAAATAGACCGAGCGAAAGATGCCCTCCGCGCTGACACCCTTGTCAAGCATCCAAGCCCACAGAAAGCCGAAGAGCATCGTGCCGGCGATGAACACCACCGTGAATACGGCGAGGTTGGCCAGCGAGTGCAGAAACCGATCCTCAGCCAGCAGCGCCGTGTAGTTGTCCAGGCCCACGAACTCGGTGGCCGGAACGAGGCTCGTACGGTTGGTCAAGGACACGCGCACGTTTGCGGCGATCAGGCCGTAGACGAAGATGCCCAGAATGATGATGGTGGGGGCCAGCAGCAAGAGCGGCGGTCCCCAGTTACGTACTCCTTTGCGCACAGCGCGCCCCTTCGATGAATCCGCACAGTAGATAGTTCGCGCAGTAGTTAGTTCGCGCAGTAGTTAGTTCGCGCAGTAGTTAGTTCGCGCAGTAGTTAGTTCGCGCAGTCGTTGATTCGCGCAGTAGTTAGTTCGCGCAGCAGAGGGCGGAGCAACGCTCCGCCCTCTGCGAGATGTGTCGGGTTAGCCCTGCGCGGCGGCGGCCGCGACGAGTGCGGTCAGCAGTTCGTCGGCGTTACGGTCAGCACCGAACTTGCCGATGGCCGAGGACAGGTCGGCAGACCACGACACGGATGCCGCGGAACCGTGAGCGAGGGAGCTCACGATGGTGTCCTCCTGGAAGGACGCCATGGCCGTCTGCTGGTATTCCGGGTAATCGGTGGCTACCGCATCCGTTCGGGCCGGAATGGAACCCTTGGCGATGTTGAAAGCCTTCTGGCCCTCCGCCGAGCTGATGGTGGTGAGCCAGCTGATCGCAGCGGCTTCATGCGGGGCGCCGACCGCGAGGGTGAAGGAATCGGCGAGGAAGTCAAAGATCCCCTCGGTGCCGGGGGTGGCCCAGGTCGTGTACTCGGTGCCGTAGGTCTGTCCGGCCTGCACGAATGCGGCCTCGGCCCAGTCGCCCATCACGTTGTACGCGGCGTTTCCGTCGAGCAGAATCTGCGTCGCGGCGTCCCAGTCCAGGCCTGCGTAGTCGGAGTTGGTGAATTCGAGCAGCTCACCATAGTGGCCGATAGCGGTCTGCACGCCCGCGCTGTCCCACTCGGTCGTGCCGTCCCACAGTCCGCTGTAGCCCTCGGCGCCGAGGTCGGCGATGAGCACGTTTTCGAACAGCTGCATCTGCGTCCACTCGGTACCGAGCGCGAGGGGCGCGCTCACGCCGGACTCCTGCAGGGTCGTGAGGTCGTCGATCCAGGCGTCGATGCTGTCCGGGGCGACCGTCGGGTCGATACCGGCGCTCTCGAGCACCTCAACGTTGACCCAGGTCACGTTGGCGCGGTGGATGTTGCTGGGCACCGAGTAGATGGCGCCGTCGGCGGTCAGCTGTTCGATGAGGGTATCGGGGAAGCTCTCGTAGAGACCGTTGTCCTCGTAGAAGCTCGTGAGGTCCTGAAGCTGACCGGCTTCGATGTAGTCGTTGAGTTCGGCACCGGCATGCGCCTGGAACGTGTCAGGCGGGTTGTCAGCCTCGAGCCGCGAGGCCAGAGCGGCCTTGGCATTCGATCCGGCGCCGCCGGCTACGGCCGCGTTGCTGAACGCGACGTCGGGGTACTGCTCGGCGAAGACGTCGACGAGGGCGTCGAGACCGACCTTCTCGGAACCGGCCGCCCACCACGTGAACACTTCAACCTGATTGGGGTCGTCCGCGCTGGGACTGCCGCTGGCCGTGGAACAGCCCGCGAGGGCGAGACCAAGGATCGCGGCGCCGGCGATGACCGACACTCTTCTACTGCGCATGTGATTTTCCTCCGTTGGAATACCTACCCAAATCTGCTGTGATCAGGGGCAACGCCGAGATTCGGTGCCCGACCCTCTATCAGTAGGGATCAAACGCATGGAACTCAGTCTCAGGCTAGGGGGCACACAGGGTCGGAGTCAAAACGGTCGCAATGAGCGTCGAACTCCGGCGCGGAGTCGAAAAGCGTCGACTCACACCCCCGCCATTGGGGGCACCCCGAAAATAGCGCCCGAATGGCACGCACGGGTGCACTCATCGCGTCTGCGGGCGACCGCCTCACCCGCTCGACACCACTGAATCACTGGGCTGGCGCGGACTGGACACGCTGGGTGTGTGATTCTCCCCATCGTGATTGTGCGTCGTTGAACGCACTATGGGCACCACTAGGATTTTTCATGTAACGGCTGGGGGGCTCATGTTTCGACGTATTGCACGCAAACATCGCTCACTGATGGGCGTTGGCATCGTCACGACAGCGACGCTGTCCCTGAGCCTGGTTGCTTTTCTCTACCAGGGCATCAGTACCGCCGATGTACGACTCAACGACGGCGGTGTGTGGGTCACCAAACCGACCGGGCTGCTGGTGGGACACCTCAACTATCAGGCCCAGGTTCTCGATGGCGGCTTGCGGGCCAAGGCCAACGACTTTGAGATCATGCAGGCGGGCAACACCGTACTCACCCATGACCGCGCCAACGCAACGCTCAACGTGGTCGACCCCGCTCACCTGATTTTCGGTGCGGATGTCGCGCTGCCCGCCGATGCCGAGATCGCCCTGGGCAGCGACACCGTCGCGATTCTCGACCACTCCAACGGCGACCTCTTCGCCCTGACCCTGACCGAGCTGGAGTCCTTCAGCCTCGCGGGCACCGACCCGACGCTGGCACTGGGCGCCAACTCCGCCGTGACGGTCGGGTCAGATGGAACAGTTCATGCCGTGTCCGCCCGCGACGGCGAGCTCGTAACCCTCGCCCGCACCGCCCCATCAGACGCCACGGGCACGGTCGGCGCCCCGGGATTCAACGCCCCGGTCGTCGTCGGGTTAGCCGCTCTGGATGACCTTGCCGCTGAGCCGCAACTCGCGATCACGGCCGTGGGCGAGGCATCCGTCGTACTGGAACGCACCTCGGGAGCCCTGATTCTGCCCGGCGGCGACACGGTAACCACGGCCCCGGGCAGCGCCTTGCAGCAGAGCACTACCGGCAGCACGACCTCGACCGTGCTGGTGGCCACCCCTGATTCTCTGCTCGTACAGCCCCTCGGCGGAGGCGACGCCACGCGCATCGAGGCCGGCGCACAGGGGGAGCCCGCCGCTCCGGTCTATCTCAATGGATGCGCCTACGCGGCCTGGTCGACGAGCGCCCGCTATGTGCGCGACTGCCCCGGAAGCACCGACGACGTGGCCCGCGACATTGACCGCGCGACCGCAACGGCCGCAACGGCCGCAACGACCGGGTCGTCCACCGCGACCGCCTCGCCGCTCACCTTTCGCGTCAACCGCAATGTGGTCGTACTCAACGACCTCACGACCGGACTGGTCTGGCTCGTCGACCAGGACATGGTTGTCATCGACAACTGGGACGACATCACGCCCCCGCCCGACGAGAGCGACGAGGAAGACCAGGAAGACGCCGTCACCGAGTCGGTGGAGAACGTGCTGCCCGACCGTACCGACGAGAACACGGTACCGGTCGCCGTGGACGACACGTTCGGGGTGCGCGCGGGCCGCAGCGTGATTCTGCCGGTGCTTGACAATGACACGGATGCCGACGGCGATATTCTCACGGCGACCGTCGTGGGCGACGGTCCGGCGATCGGCACCGTGCAACCCATCTTCGGTGGCGCAGCCCTGCAGATCACGGTGGCTGACGATGCCTCCGCAACCGCGAGTTTTCGCTATGCGGTCAGTGACGGGCGGGGCGGAACGGCCGAGGCCTCCGTCGCTCTCACGGTCAGTGAACCGGGCACGAACGGCCCGCCGGTGCAAAAACGCACGAGCAGCTTCGTGGTGGAGCAGGGCGCGTCGATCACCCACAACGTGCTGCCCGACTGGATCGACCCCGATGGCGACGACCTGTTTCTGCAGGCCGCCGCTCCCACCGACGACGACACCGTGCAGTTCACCGCCGACGGCGTGCTCAGCTACGGTGCCATCGGACAGAACACCGGCCGCAAAGATGTCGCCCTCATCGTTTCCGATGGGGTGGACCCCACCGAGGGCGTCGTGCGGGTCGATGTGCGGGCATCCGGCAGCACGAAGCCGGTCACCAACCCCGACCACGTCTCGACCACCACCGGCCAAACCGTGACCGTGTCACCGCTGCTCAACGATGTCAGTCCCGGCGGGGTTCCGCTGCGGCTCGCCAAGATCGACGAGGTGGCCGGTGCCAGCATCGTGCCCGACTTCGCCACCGCAACCTTCACCTTCACGGCGACCGAAGCGCGCACCTACTACCTGCAGTACCTGGCCACCGATGGCCCGAACACCGTGCTCGGCCTCGTGCGCATCGACGTGACGGATGCCGCAGCGAGCGACCTTCCGCCCGTGGCCGTGCGCGACGTGGCGCTGTTACCGGTCGGCCGCGATGTACTCGTTGACGTTCTCACCAACGACACCGACCCGGCCGGCGGAATACTCGTGGTGCAGTCGCTGAGCATTCCCGAGAACCTCGGCATCACCGTCGCGGTGCTCGAGCACCGCGTGCTGCACGTGACCGACCAGAGCGGCCTGAACGCACCCGTCACGATCGGCTACACCGTCTCGAACGGCACCCTGACGGCGGAGGGTGAGGTGCTCGTCATCCCGGTGCCGGCACCGGCCAAGCTGCTGCCACCCGTCGCGGTCGATGACACCGTGAGCGTGCGGGCCGGCGATATCGTCACGATCCCGGTTCTGGACAACGATTCACACCCGAATGGGGACACGATCTCCCTCGCACCAGCCCTGGTGGCGCCGCTCGTCGACCCGGCCGATGGCGAGCTGTTCGTGGCCGAGAACACGCTGCGGTTCCAGGCCGGCACGACCGCGAAGACGGTCTACGCCACCTATGAGGTCGTCGACAGCCTCGGCCAGAAGGATGCCGGCTACGTCACCATCCAGATTCTCGCCCTGAACGCCGAGACGAACTCTCCACCGCGCCCGCAGGACATCACCGCGCGGGTGCTCTCGGGCAACACCGTGCGCATCCCGATTCCGCTGGGCCAGATCGACCCCGACGGGGACTCCATTGAACTCGTCGGCCAGGGCACTGCGCCCGCCAAGGGACGCATCGTCGAGGTCGGCACGTCGTGGCTGGCGTACGAAGCCTTCACCGCGTCGACCGGCACCGATTCATTCACCTACGTCGTGCGCGACCGGCTGGGAGCCGAGGCCCAGGCCACCATCCTCGTGGGCATCGCCCGCCCCGGCGCCAGCAACCAGAAGCCCTACGCCGTCAAAGACGCCGTGAGCGCCCGCCCCGACCGCACACTGGCCGTTCCCGTGCTCGTGAACGACACCGACCCCGACGGTGACACCCTCAGCCTGGTCGCCGACGGCCTCACCCTGCCGGAAGGTCTCGACGCCACAGTGACCGGCGAACGCATCGTGCTGCAGACCCCGACCCAGCCGGGCGAATTCAGCATCCAGTACACCGTCGCCGACCCCTGGGGCGCGACCGCCGTCGGCACCCTGCAGCTGAGCATTACAGCGGATGCCCCGCTGCTGGCCCCCATCGCCCGCGATGACCGCGTGGCCGCGGCCGACGTGACCGACCAGACCAGCGTCGACGTGCCCGTGCTGGACAACGATGAAGACCCCGACGGTTCCGCCGCCGATCTCACCGTGACGACTGATGACCCCGCAGCCACGGTCGACCAGCAGGGTTCGGTGCGGGTTGCGCTCACCGCCAACGCCCAGATCATCCGCTACACGGTGACCGATGCCGATGACCTGCAGGCCAGCGCCTTCGTGCTCGTGCCCGGACTCGATGATCAGCGCCCGACGCTCACACCAGGTGTGGACCCCGTCGAGGTGAAGAGCGGTGAGACTGTCACCCTGGCCCTCGCCGACTACGTGACTGTGGCCGACGGCACGACCGCCCGCATCACCGTGGCCGACCGGGTGTCGGCGACGCACGGCAACGGCGACTCCCTGATCCAGAATGAAACGACCCTCGTCTACACCTCGGCGGCTGATTATTTCGGGCCCGAAGCCGTGAGTTTCGAGGTCACGGACGGTACCGGCCCCGACGACCCGACCGGGCGCACCGCAACCTTGTCCATTCCGATCACCGTCCTCGCGCCCGACAACCAGCCACCCACGTTTGTCGGCGGTCTCGTCGAGGTCGCCCCGGGCGAAGACCCGGTCGAGGTTGACCTGCGCGCGATGGCGGCCGACATCGATTCCGGCGATCTCGAGAAGCTGAGCTTTCGCCTGGACGGGCCGGTGCCGGCCGGCTTCGAGGCGTCGATCAGCGGCCAGACGCTCTCGGCGAGCGCCGGACAGACCACCGCGAAGGGTCTGGCCGGCACCCTGCAGCTGACCGTCGACGACGGGACTACCGAACCGGTCGCCGCGACGCTCCAACTGACCGCGATCGCCTCGACCCGGCCGCTGGCCACGACGACGGATGACGCGGTGCCCGAAGCGAAGCAGGGCCGGGCCGTCACGGTGTCCGTGCTCGACAACGACACGAGCCCTTTCGCCGACGAACCGTTGCGCCTCGTGTCGGTGGCCGTGGAGACCGGCCAAGGCACGGCATCCGTCGCCGGAAGCGACGTGACTGTCACCCCGGCAAACGATTTCATCGGCACGATGGTGGTGCGCTATCGGGTCGCCGACGCGACGAACGACACCGAGCGCGAGGTCGACGGCCGTATTCGGCTGACCGTGCAGGGCCGGCCCGATGCGCCCGGCACGCCGAGCGTCACGTCGATCCAGGACCGCACGGTCGTGCTGTCGTGGACCCCGCCCAGCAACAACGGCTCCGAAATCACCGGGTACACCGTGGCCGCGTCGGGCTTCACGCAGCAGTGCGCGTCTACGACCTGCACGCTCGCGAACCTCACCAACGACACCGAGTACAGCTTCACGGTGACCGCAACCAACGAGGTCGGCGAGTCGGACCCCTCCGGAGCATCGCCCGTGGCCCGACCGGACGCCCGCCCCGACGTTCCACAGCCGCCAACCCTGGTCTTCGGCGACGGCGCCATCAACGTGTCGTGGGCGACGCCCACGAGCACGGGCAGCGCGGTCGAGAGCTACCTGCTCGAGATCTCACCGCTGCCGCAGTTCGGATCGCTGCAGCGCACCGCCAGCGGAAATTCGTTGAGCTGGGATAGCCTCGAGAACGGCGTCGCCTACGCGGTGCGGGTGCAGGCGGTGAACCGCGCCCCTGAACCGAGCGATTGGAGCTCGTTCTCGTCCGCGATGGTGCCCGCCGGCGTTCCCGCCGCGCCAGCCGCCCCCACGACCACACCGGCGACGGCGGTCGGTAGCCAGGCGCAGATTGCAGTGAGCTGGGTCATGCCGGCGAACAACGGCGATGTGGTCGCCGGCTATACCCTCAACACGCTGCAAAACGGTGCCGTGGTGAGCAGCCTGCCGGTGTCGGCCACGAGCGCCAACGTGGCGGTCGCGGCCTCCGAGACCGACTACACCTTCACGGTCAGCGCTCGAAACAAGGCAGGCGACTCGGTCGCGAGCCCGGCCTCGAGCGCGCGGCGCGGGGCCGTGCCGCCCGGAGCGCCGACGAACGTGGTGGCCACCCCCACGGATGGCGGTGCCACGGTGAGCTTCACGGCCGGCGCTGCCAACGGAACCCGTTCGAACGAGCTGACCTACCACTACAAGGTCAACCAGACCGGAGCCACCGGCACCTTCGCCGCGGGCGGCGGCGCGGTTGGCAGCCTCAGTAACGGCACGGGCTATTCCGTTGATGTCTGGGCGACGTCGACGGTGGCCGGTGTCTCGCCTGGTGCCTCGAGCACCTCGAACACCGTGGTGCCGTTCGGCAAGCCGATCATCTCGCACCGGGCCACCAACCGGCAGGACGGCGCCGTGCAGTTCGTCTGGAACGTGAACGGCAACGGGCGAGCACTGACCTCGTCGAGCCACGCCGTCAACGGCTCCGGCGACGGATCGGCCACCAACGGCGGGCTGGCCTACAGCCAGACAACGTCGATCACGGTGACCTACGGCAACGAGGCGGGAACTTCCACAGCCACCTGGTCCGGCCAAGCCAACGACCCGCCGCCCCCGCCGACAATGACGATTACGCAAAACGATGACACCGGAATCAACCTCTCGGTACGAAATTTTGCAGCCAATCGCCCACTGACGATCGCCTGCTGGGTCGTGCCACAAGCAGACGGCCAAAACGGGCGTTCAATCGGCAGCTTCAGCGTAGTCACAGACGGCTCAGGTGCCGGAAATTGGTCCTGGCCGACGACATGCAAGATGACCGGCGGAGGTTACGGCAACCTCAAGCTCGGAAATGAAGTTTGGTCCAACACGATTTCGCTGAAGTAGGAGAAAACCAATGACTATGTCACCGGAACAAGCAACCTGGTTCGCCGGCACGTTCGGCCGGATCGTCGACAATGTGGGGCTCGCCGTGCTCGGCAAGAGCCAGGTGGTGCGGCTCGTGATCACGGCGATGCTCGCCGAGGGCCACGTGCTGCTCGAAGATGCACCGGGCACCGGAAAGACCTCGCTCGCCAAGGCACTCGCGGCGACCGTGCAGGGCACGAACAACCGCATCCAGTTCACGCCCGACCTGCTGCCGAGCGACGTGACCGGCGTCACGATCTACGACCAGCAGAGCCACAAGTTCGAGTTTCACCGGGGCCCGATCTTCGCGTCGATCGTGCTCGCCGACGAGATCAACCGGGCGAGCCCGAAGACCCAGTCGGCGCTGCTCGAGGTGATGGAGGAGAGCCGCATCACGGTCGACGGTGTCGGCCACGAGGTCGGCCGCCCGTTCATGGTGATCGCCACCCAGAACCCGATCGAGCAGGCCGGCACCTACCGGTTGCCCGAGGCGCAGCTCGACCGCTTTCTCATCAAGACCTCGATCGGCTACCCCGACCTCGCCTCGACCGAGCTGATTCTGGCCGGCTCCGCGAACCGCAACCCGGCCGCCGACCTCACCGCGATGATCACCACGAGCGCCGTGGCCGATATGGCCGATCTGGCGTCGACCGTGCACACCGACAGCGCCATTCTGCGGTACGTGGCCGAACTCACCCAGGAGACCAGGCTGGCCAGCGAGACCCGGGTGGGCGTGTCGGTGCGCGGGGCGCTCGCCATGATTCGAGCGGCAAAGGTCTGGGCTGCGGCTCAGGGGCGCACCTTCGTGCTGCCCGACGATGTGAAAGACCTCGCTGCCGCCGTCTGGACTCACCGCCTGGTGCTCGATCCCGAGGCGGAATTCTCGGGCATGACGGCCGAGAAGATCATCAGCCGGGTGCTCGCCGACGTGGCTGCCCCGCAGTCGAGGCAGCCGGCCGCATGAGCGCGATGGGGGGCATGGTCGGAGTGGGCAGATTACGGGCGGCCCCCTCACGAGTCAGTCAGCTGACGCGCAGCGCGACCCGGGCGTCGGCCGCGCGTGCCCAGCAGGCGCTGGCCCGGTTGTCGCCGCTCGGCACCCTCTGGCTCAGCGTCGTCTGGCCGGTTCTTCAACCTCTCGGACAGCGCATCAGGCGCGTGCTCTTGGTCATGACCGGATTCGGTTGGACGGTGCTCGGGGCATCCGTTCTGGCGTGGTTTGTGGGCGCTCGCTGGGGCTGGCAGGAATTTACGGCGTTCGCACTCGTGGCATTTGTCCTGCTGCTGCTCGCGGTGCCTTTCGTTCTCGGACGCAGCGCCTACGCGATCGCCCTCGGCCTCGCCAGCACTCACGTGGTCGTCGGGCAGCGAGCGGTCGGCAGCGTGACCGTCACTAACCCATCGGCGCGCCCGATGTTGCCCGCCCGCATCGAGCTGCCCGTCGGTGCCGGACTCGCCGCGTTTCAGTTGCCGCGCCTCGCCCCCGGCGCCGAGCACGAAGACCTCTTCACCATTCCCACCCAGCGCCGCACGGTGCTGTCGGTCGGACCGGTGCGCTCGGTGCGCGGCGACGCGCTGGGCCTGTTTCGCCGGGTTATCGGCTGGACCGATGCCACCGACCTCTTTGTTCACCCTCGCACGGTGCACCTCGACGGGTCGAGCTCCGGATTTCTGCGTGACCTTGAGGGCCTGCCGACGAGCGATCTCAGCAACGACGACGTCTCGTTTCACGCCCTGCGCGAGTACGTGCCGGGCGACGACCTGCGCAACGTGCACTGGCGATCATCGGCCCGCACGGGAACGATCATGGTGCGCCAGTTCGAAGAGACCCGCCGCTCACACCTCGCCATCGCGCTCAGCCGCAACCCGCTCGATTATGCAACGGCGACGGATGCCGCGGCCGGTGTCAGTCCTGGCGGCGACGGTACGGGCGGTGTCGGCATCGGTGCTGCCGGCAAAAGCATCGAGGAGTTCGAGCTTGCCGTGTCGATCTGCGGGTCACTCGGGCTACAGGCCCTGACCGAGGAAAAACAACTGACCGTGCTGGCCCAGGAGCAGATTGTGCCGACCCAGACCGGCAAACGGCTGCTCGACGGGCTGTCGGCGGTCGAGACCGGTGGGTCGAGGGCCGACATCGTGCAGCTCGCACGGCAGACCGGCGTGCGGGTGCCTAATGCATCCGTCGTCGTATTGCTGTTCGGCAGCACGGTACCTCCGGCCCGTATCCGCTCGGCGGCCAGCCATCTTCCGAGCGGCGTGCGGGTGATCGCGGTGCGCTGCGAAATCGGCGCGCCTCTGTCACGTCGGTCCATCGCCGAGACGCCCGTGCTGACCGTCGGCGCGCTCGACGATCTGCCCTTCGGGATGCGCCGGGTGAGCGAATGACCGGCGTCCGCAGCACCAGCAACACCGGCGACACCGGGCGTGCTCTGGCCGCGCAGTTGGGAGACGTCGTCACTCTGCTGGTGCTGCTCGGCCTCGGCGTTCTCGGCTTTGGTCCCGTCTTCGGCGGCACCGACTACGTGATCGCCGGGTTCGGCGGGCTGCTGCTCGGTCTCGGCCTGGCCTTGCTCGGCACGCGCCTGCGCTGGGGCACGATCGTCGTTGCGACCGCGACCGCGCTCACCTACTTCGTCTTCGGCGGTGTGCTCGCGCTGCGCCCGACCACGATCGCCGGGGTCGTGCCAACGCTCGACACGCTGCGCGAACTTGCCCTCGGCGTCGTCTTCTCGTGGAAGCAGCTGTTGACGGTCGAGGCACCGGTCACCGGGTTCGATGCGCTGTTAATCGTTCCTTTTCTCTCGACGCTGCTCACCGCCGTGCTGGCCGGCAGTTTCGCTCTGCGCCTACGCCGACCAGCCGTGGCCCTGCTGCCGACGGCCGCCCTCTTTACCGTGTCGATCGGTTTCGGCACGCACGAGACCGTGCTGCCGGTTGTTCGCGGCATTCTGCTCGCCGTCGTCGCCATCGCTTGGACGGCGTGGCGCCTCGCGGACACGCGCACCGGGCGCACCGGGCGCACCGAGGCCACGGCAGCGGGCACAGCGAGCGGGGCAGCGGGCACGGCGGCATCCGCTGCCGACACCGTCGACCCGGCGAGCGCGCGTCGGCTGCGCACTCGTCGTCTGGTCACCGGCTCTGCCCTGCTCGTGAGTGCGCTGGTGCTGGGGGCCGGCATCGGCAGCGTGACCGCGCCCGCGACGGCCCGGCAGGTGCTGCGCGACACCGTGGTTCCGCCGCTCGACCTGCGCGCCTATGCGAGCCCGCTCGTCGGTTTTCGTACATACGTGCGCGATTACAAGGATGTGACTCTCTTCACCGTCAGCGGGCTGCCCGCCGGTGCCCGGTTGCGCCTGGCGACCCTGGACCGTTTCGACGGGGTGGTCTACAACGTCTCCGGTGACGGCAGCACGGGATCCGGTACCTTCGCCCGGGTCGGCACCCGCATCACGGACGGCCGCGCCGGCACGCCGGCACGGCTTCAGATCACGATTGACGAACTGGCCGGCGTGTGGGTGCCCGACGCAGGCTATCTCACGGCGCTCACGGTTGGACCGGGTTTCGGCAGCGCCGAAGGCACCCGCTCCACGGCACTCGCCGCGAGCCTGCATTACAACCGAACCACCGGCGTGGCGGTATCCACGCTCGGCCTGAAGCCCGGCGACAGCTACACCGCCGACGTCATCGTGCCGCCCAGCTACACCGACGAGCAACTCGCCACCCGCCAGGTGGCCACCCTCTCGATGCCCACATCGGTGCTGGTTCCCGAGATCGTGGCGACCTCCGCGGATGCCGCGATCACCGCCGCGACGACACCCATCGAACAGGTACGCGCCATCGAAACGACCCTGCACAGCGGCGGCTTTTTCAGCCACGGCCTGGAGGGCGAGACCGTCTCACGGGCCGGGCACGGTGCCGAACGAACCAGCGTGTTGCTGGGCGGTGACCAGATGATCGGGGATGACGAGCAGTACGCCGTCGCCATGGCGCTGCAGGTGTCCCAGCTCGGTATACCGGCCCGCGTGGTCATGGGCTTCTATCCCGCAGAAGCGGATGCCGACACGCTCGCCGCTACCGCCGGTTCGGCGACCGCAGACCTCGCCGTCACCGGTGCCGACCTGCACGCCTGGGTGGAGGTCGCATTCGACGGGGTCGGCTGGGTGAGTTTTGACCCGACGCCGCCAACCGACCAGATTCCGCAGGCCGAGCAGCCCAAGCCCAAGAGCGAGCCGCAGGCCCAGGTGCTGCAACCGCCGCTGCCGCCGCTGGCCCCGGTGGAATTGCCCCCGGATGTGCTCGCCGACGACGCGCCAAGCGATGAAAACAACGATGTGTGGTCGATGATCTGGCTGGTCACCGGCATCACGGGCGGGCTGATCGCGCTGCTTCTGGTGCTGCTGGGCCCCGGCCTGCTCGTGGCTGCCCTGCGCAAGCGTCGCCGCCGACTGCGCGCGCACGCGCCCCGGCCCGCCGACCGGCTGAGCGGCGGGTGGAGCGAGGTGGTCGACACGGCCACCGACCTGGGCGTGACCGTTGCGCCCGGCGCCACCCGGCGGGAAGGTTGCCGCACACTCGCCGAACGCTACCCCGAGGCCGGACTCACCCTGCTCGCCGACCGCGTCGATTCGGGCGTCTTCGGCCCAATAGACCCGACCGAGCAGCAACTGGACGCGTTCTGGACCGAGGTCGACGGCATCGTTGCCGCCCTCAACCGGTCGGCTCGAGGCTGGGCCCGGCTGCGTGCCCGCCACTCGGTGCGCTCGTTCTTGGCCGGCTGGAGTGCCCGCGCGGCAACGCTGGCACAGCCGCTGGCACACCCGCTGGCACAGCCCGCGAATCGGTTGCGCGGCCCACGACTACCCCGACTGACCACGCTCGCCAAGAAGTGGAGACGCACAACATGACCCAGCAACTCGCGGCCTATGGAGGCCCGTTCGCCTACACCGGCCAGCAGAACGCCAGCATCGGCGCGCGCGTCGGCGCCTACTTCGTTGACGGTCTCATTTTTGGCAGTCTGAGCGTTCTGCTGACCCTCATCTTCTATGGGCTCGGACCCGACGCCATCGGCATCGTCATCTATCTGCTCGGCTCAATCCTGCTGGCGATCGTGTACTGGGCGACGCTGAGTCATGGCCAGACGCCGGGAATGAAGGTGAGCGGAGTGCGCCTGGTGCGTGTACAGCCGGGAACCGACATCGACGCGGGCGGACCCGGCGTCGCCGTTGTCGTCGGCCGCAGCATTGTCTACACGCTCGGTTCCTACATCATTGTCGGCCCGTTGTCGCCACTCTTTGACGGCACCGGCGCCAACCGCGGCTGGCACGATAAGGCCTCCGGCACCTGGATGATCAACGCCCGAACGGATGCCGCACTGCGCGTCTTCGGCGGAGCGGCCACCGGAGCTGCCCCCCACACAGCACCGGGTGCACTCCCCACCCTCAGCGCTCAGCCGCTGCTGCCACCGCCGCCGCCGCCGCCGGCAGCGTTAGCGACACCGGCAACGGCCGCGCCGTCTTTTGGTGCGGTGGGGGTCGGCTACGTTGCGCTGCCCGCCCCGGGGGTGCCGGTGTTGGCCGCCACGGAGGCCTCGATGGAGACCGTCATCGCCCCGCCACGAGCGGGCATCAATCGCCCGGTGCAGTCACCGCCCGCGACGCTCGGTCTCGTGCCACCGCTCACTCCGCCGGCTGGTCCACTGGCTACTCCGCCGGTTGCCGGGGTCATCTCGGCTGTCCCGGGCTTCGCCGTACGGGTGCCCGTCCCTCCGGCGCCGGTCGGTCCGCCGCCCGCAGCCCCATTCGCAGCCCCTTTCGCAACCCCATTCCCAGCCCCACCGAGTGGCCCAGACCTGGCCAGCGAGAGGGCCCTGGACGAAGACCTCGACGAAACCCGCGCCGTCGTGCCCGCTGTCGCCCTGGCCCGGTGGGCGCTGCGCCTCGATACCGGGGAAGCGATCGACGTGGTCGGAAACGGATTTCTCGGACGAAACCCGGCCGCGCCCGACGCGCGATTGGCGCAGCTGGTGCCCTACCCCGACGACACCAAGTCCATCTCTAAGACGCACCTGAGTTTCGGCATCGACGGCGCCCGCCTCTGGGTGATGGATCGACGATCGACGAACGGAACCCTGCTCATCCGCTCTGGGCAACCCGACGTTGCCGTGGATGCCGACCGCCCCACCTTTATGCAAGCCGGAGATCTGCTGGCCCTCGGTGACCGGCGCATCGCCGTGGAGACCCGCTGATGCCCGGGCAGGTCGCGCCGATTCAGGTGAGCGTGGGCGCGGCAACCGATGCGGGTCGGCGGCGCCCCAGCAACGAAGACGCGTTTCTAGCCAGCGGATCGCTCTATCTCGTGGCCGACGGCATGGGCGGGCACGCCGCCGGCGAGATCGCGAGCGCCACGGTGATCGACGCCTTCACCGCGCTCGCCGCGAAGCCCAGCGCGACCCTCGACGAGCTGCGCGCCTGCGTCGCCAGTGCAACCACCCGGGTGCAGTCCCTGCCGGAGGGCGCCGGGGCAGGGGCCGGCACCACGCTCAGCGGTGTCGCACTCGCAGAACTCGACGGGAATGCCTACTGGCTGCTGCTGAACCTCGGCGACTCACGCACCTATCGCATGGCCGGCGGCATACTGGAGCAGATTAGTGTCGACCATTCCGTGGTGCAGGAACTCGTCTCCAGCGGCGAACTCACCCCGGCACAGGCAGCCGTTCACAAGCAGCGCAACGTCATCACGCGCGCAATTGGTGCCGGAAGCGTCGGCGAGCCCGACTACTGGATGCTGCCCGCCGCGCCCGGCGACCGCATCCTGGTCTGTTCCGACGGACTCACCGGGGAGCTCGATGACGAGCGCATCGGCGAGGTTCTCGCCGCCGAATCAGAGCCGCAGGCCGCCGCGACCCGCCTGGTTCACGAAGCGCTGCTGCAGGGCGGCCGCGACAACGTCACGACCGTTGTCGTCGACGCCCTGTCGACCATCGGCTTGGCCGGCGACGAGACTCTGCCGGGAGGCTCCCCCGCCAACAGCCTCACTGCCGACTTCGACGATACGATCCCGCGCGGGCTCGTGCCCAGGCTGGCTCTGCCGACAGAGGCCGCCTGATGCGCCGCTACAGCCCCGGCACGTGGTTCGGCGTGGTCACCGACGCCGGAATCGCCATACTTCCCGGATACATTGCCCCCTCCCTGCTGGAGCGCATCTACCGGCAGCTCGAGGCCGGCAACGGCCTCGGCGCACTGCTCGACGCGCTCACGACCGAATTTGGCACCGGCCTCTCGAGCCTGCCACCCTTCGCCATCGTCACGTTTG
This sequence comes from Cryobacterium frigoriphilum, assembly GCF_004403305.1. Lineage (GTDB taxonomy): Bacteria > Actinomycetota > Actinomycetes > Actinomycetales > Microbacteriaceae > Cryobacterium > Cryobacterium frigoriphilum. The sequence goes on from NZ_SOHE01000074.1 coordinate 23,613, forward strand.
TCGGCGACGAGGCCCGAATTGCCGTGCGCGGGGCACTCACCGTCACCGCCGAGGGCGACGCAGAACAGGGCCACCTGCGTGTCTCGGGCGCCAGAGTCACCACCTGGAGCGAAAGCGTCTCGGTCAGCCCCGCGACCATTTCAATCGAAACGGATGCCCCTACGGCCACGCCACTCACCCTGCCGATCGCGACCGGAGTGGTGCTGCTGAACTCATTACTCGCTCTGATGCGGCCGAGTGCCGATACCAGCCCCGGGGAGAACCTCGCTGAGGCAGAAGATATCGAGTACCCCGCGCCCGTGGCCGCGCTCGCAGGGGCTGCAGCCGAGGTAGCGGCACGCCCGGAGGCTGCACCCGAAGTCGTCTTTGTCGAATCGCCGGTACCGGTTTCGTGGCCGGTAGAGGCCGTCTCGCCCGGTGGAGCCGAGGCCGGGACCCAGGCAGAGACACTCGCCGTGCCTGAATTCACGCAGGGACTCGACTACGACGGGTTGTGGGGTTCGAGCGACAGGACCAGTGGAGCCGGAGCCGAGCCTGCCCCGCCGATCGACACCGATCACGATGGCGAAACCCTGTCGCTCGAACAACTGCGGGCGCTCGGACTCGCCCCAGCAGCGCCGTCCATGGTGTCTGGCAGGCCGAGTTGGGCCGTGGCGCCGGTGCGCCACGGCCGGCTCCTGGTGTCGAACGGCGTCGAGGTGCTGCTCGATCGCGGCGCCGTGATTGGGCGCAAGCCGAGCGCTGCCCGGTTCACCGCCGACCGTATGCCGCACCTCATCACCGTGCCGAGTCCGCAGCAGGACATCTCCCGCAGCCATCTCGAGGTGCGCTGTGAGGGCGAGAGCGTGCTCGCGGTGGACCTCGGAACGACGAACGGCACCCGGTTGTTGCGACCCGGAACCGATCCGGTGCGCCTGCACCCCCAGGAGCCCACAATGCTCGTGCACGGTGACGTGCTCGACCTCGGTGATGCCATTACCGTCACCTACCGGGAACCCGAATGAGCGCCTCCCGGGCCCCGAGCGCTCCGCCGATCCTGCCCGGTTTTGAGTTTCTCGAGCTACTCGGCTCGGGCGGCTTCGCCGACGTGTTCCTCTACCAACAACAGATGCCGCGTCGCCGCGTCGCCGTGAAGGTGCTGCTCGCGGAACAGCTACGCACCGGTTCGGCCGATGAGTTCACGGCCGAAGCCAACGTGATGGCCATGCTGTCGACGCATCCGTCGATCGTCACGATCTACGAGGCGGGGGTCAGCGGTGACGGCAGACCGTACCTAGCCATGGAGTATTGCCCAAAACCCAACCTGCAGGTGCGCTACCGCCGCGAACGCTTCGACGTGGGCGAGGCGCTGCGCATTGCCATCCAGGTGGCCGGAGCGGTGGAAACCTCCCATCGAGCGGGAATTTTGCACCGTGATATCAAGCCCGCGAACATTCTCGTCACGGAGTACAACCGCCCGGCGCTGACCGATTTCGGCATCTCGGCCACTACGTCTGACGGCGAGGCCGCCCCGATGGGCATGTCGATTCCCTGGTCCCCCCCGGAATCGTTCATGAGTCCGCCCCGAAGCGGTGCGACCAGCGATGTGTACGCGCTCGGCGCAACGATCTACACGCTGCTGGCCGGGCGGTCACCGTTCCAGCTTCCCGGGGCATCAAACACGAGCGCAGACGTCATGAGCCGCATCGGCTCGTATCCGCTGCCCGGCCTCGGCCGCGCCGATGTACCGGCCTCGCTCGACGCGGTCTTCGCTCGGGCCATGAGCAAAACGCCGACCGACCGCTACGCCTCCGCACTCGACTTCGCGCGGGCCTTGCAGAAGGTACAGATTGAACTCGCGATGTCGGTGACCATGATCGACGTACTCGACGACGCGGTCGAGGCCCCCGACGACCGTAACGACGACGACGGCCTCACGCGGGTGCGCAACATCGTCAGCATCGACCCTGAGGCACCCCGCACAGCGCCGCAGGCGGCCACCACATCGAGGCCCCTCGCGACGACCCCGTGGCCGACCGCGGCCACCGCCGTGCCAGGAGCAGAGCGGGACCTCGATGAGACGGTGCCTCCCGGCGGCCTCAATTTCACCCGCGGCCCGGCCGCACAGCGAGCCGCGCTCGACGACACCTACCGACGTCCAATTTCACCACCGGTCCCTGACACCTCCGAAACGGAGGGCCCGCGTCGCCGCCGCTGGCTCACCCCGGTAATTCTGGGCGGATTGCTGCTCGTCGTGGGTGGCGGGGTCACTGCGGCGGTCCTGCTCGGCGGCACCGCCCCCGACTCACCCGACACCGCGACCGAGGTCGCGGCGCCCGTCGACGCCGTAGCGGAGGTCGCCGTGCCCAATGTCTCCGAGCTCGTGGCCACCGTTTCCGGTACCGACGTTGCTTTCACCTGGGCGAACCCGACGCCCGAGACCGGCGACCTGTACCTGTGGCGGGTCGTCGAGACAGGTCAGGACAACACCGTCGCGAGCGTCGCGGAGCCTAGCGTAACCGTGCCGGCGAGCGCATCCGGCACTACCTGCATCGAGGTGTCGCTGCGCCGCGACGACGGCCGGTCCTCCGCCGACTCGGTGCTTGGGTGCACCCCGTGACCGCCGGAGGCGCGCTACTGCCGGCGGACGTGCCCGGTGCTGCAACTCGTGCTGAAGCCGCTGCTGCAACCGGCGGGCCGCAGCTGCTCGCTCGGCTTGGCGAGTCACGGCTGACGCTTACACCGGGCGACGTGGTGTCCGTGGGTCGCGGCAGCGACTGCGGCATCTCGGTCGAGCACGAACTCGTCTCCCGCGAGCACGCCGTGGTCTTCTACTCAGACGGATGGGTCGTCGCAGACCGCGACAGCCGCAACGGGCTCTTTCTGAACGGGGAGCGCTTCGGCAGCACCTGGGTGGGCGACGGCATCGACGTGCGTCTGGGAGATGCGGAGACCGGCCCGCTCCTGGCGCCGGCGACCCGACCCGACGGGCCGGCGGCGTGGGAACAGCACGACGCCGTGGCGGAACACACGGTTCTCTCCGGGCGATCCGCTCAACCGTTTCGTTCGGAGGTGAAGCAGCTTGCGGTGGCACCCGCCGGAGCATCCGTCATCACGGTCGGTGTGGCCGCCGACAACACTTTGCGCCTCGACGACGTGCTCGTGAGCAGGCATCATGCCCGCGTGACGGAGTCCGGCGATGGATTCATCGTTGAAGACACCAACAGCCTCAACGGCACGTACCTCAACGGTCAGCTCATCTCGACGGCCTACATGCGCGACGGGGATCGTCTCACCGTCGGCCACCACGACTTTCTGCGCACCCGCGGCCAGCTCATCCCGGCCCGGGAGGCCCTGCCCGACAGCGGCGGCCTCGACGTGTGGGGGCTGACCTTCGCGATCGCGAGCGGCAAGAAGTTGCTCTTCGACATTGACCTGTCGGCCCGCCGGGGCACCCTCACCGCCGTCATCGGCCCGAGCGGGGCCGGAAAATCAACGCTCGCCAAGGTGCTCACCGGCATCGCGCGCCCCTCAGGCGGCGCGGTGCGCTTCGACGATTTTGATGTGCACGACAACTACGACCTCGTGAAGGCCCGCATCGGCCTGGTGCCGCAGGAAGACGTGCTGCACCGCCAGCTCACGGTCAAACGGGCTCTCGGCTACGCGGCCCGGCTGCGTCTCTCCGCCGAGAGCACACGTCGATCTAGGGCGGCGCAGATCGCCCGTGTGGTCACGCAGCTGGGGTTGCCGGGCCATGAGAGCACGCGCATTGACCGGCTGTCGGGCGGCCAGCGCAAGCGGGCATCCGTCGCCCTGGAATTGTTGACCGAGCCGAGCCTGCTCGTTCTCGACGAACCGACGAGCGGGCTCGACCCGGCACTGGACCGCCAAGTCATGCACACCCTGCGGGAACTTGCCGACGGCGACCGGGCCGTGGTGGTCATTACCCACTCCGTGGCCTACCTCGAACTGTGCGACCAGATTCTGGTGCTTGCCCCCGGCGGCATGCCGGCCTATCTCGGCTCGCTCGATGGCCTCAAGGCGCACTTCGCAACCGACGACTGGGCGGTGATCTTTGGCCGGGTTGCCGAGGATCCGGCTCGGGCACACGCGGCGTTTAGGTCGAGCGTTCCGGCGGCGCGGCTGGCCCCGGTGACCCGGCCGGAGGCATCCGCTTCAGTGCGGGCGGCCAAGCCCTCGGGTGCCACCTGGCTGACACAGCTGATCACCCTCGCGGCACGGCAGTTCAGCCTGATCCTGGCGGATGCCGGCTACCTCACTTTTCTCGCCGTGCTTCCGGTCGCGCTGGGGCTGCTGGCCCTCGTCGTGCCCGGGGACAGCGGCTTCACCGCGCCCGACCTCACCGACACCGAGACCCTCGGTGAACCATCTCAGCTGCTGGCGCTTCTCACGGTCGGTGCGTGTTTCATGGGAGCATCGATGTCGATTCGGGACCTCGTCGGGGAACGGGTCATCTTTCGGCGAGAGCGCGCCGTAGGGCTCAGGGTGTCGGCGTATCTCCTGTCGAAGATCGTGGTCTTCGGGCTGTTCTCGTGGCTGTCGGCGGCCGTGCTGGTGACCATCGTATTTCTGGGCAAAGCGCCGCCGAACGCGCCGGTGCTTCTGCACGACGCGAAACTCGAACTGTTCATCGCGATGGGCGTGACCGCGTCGACGTCCATGATTCTGGGGCTGCTGATCTCAGCCCTGGTGCGATCAAGCGAGCAGGCCATGCCGGTTCTCATCGTGATCTTGATGACCCAGCTCGTTCTGCACGGCGGGCTCATCCCGGTCACCGGCCGCGCAGTGCTCGACGCGCTGTCGTGGCTGGTGCCGGCTCGGTGGGGTTTCGCGGCGGCTGCCTCGGGTATCGACCTGAACGGGTTGATCCCGTCACTCGAGGTCGACCCGCTCTGGAAACACGAGCCGCTCATCTGGCTGCTGTCGCTGGCCGTACTCACGGTATTCTCGGTCGTGTTCGCCTCGCTCACGCTGTTGCTGCTGAAACCGTCAAGTCGCCGAGGCTCCCATGACTGACACAGACGCGGTGCACTCCGCCGCCGCGATCGCGCAGGCCGAGATCGACGGTCTTACCGTGGAGTACTGCGGTGAGTGGTTTCGCGTCGACCCGCTGATGGTGTTCGGTGTCGGCCGCGAGGCCGAGCTCAGCGTCGACGACAACCCGTTTCTGCACCGCCGCTTTCTCGAGATCGGCCGGGTCGACGGCCTGTGGTGGCTCGCCAATGTGGGGTCGCGGCTTGCGGCGACGGTCACCGACGGCGGCGGTCGGGTGCAGGCGTGGCTCGCGCCCGGCGCCCGACTGCCGATCGTGTTCGGTCTGCTCACGGTGATTTTTACCGCCGGACCGACCACTTACGAGGTCATACTGCACTCCAGCCAGCCCACTTTTCTCGACAACGATCCGGTCGCCAGCGCCAACGGGGTCACCACCGTGGGCACCATCACCTTCACTGCGACCCAGAAGCTGCTGATCCTGGCGCTCGCCGAGCCGATGCTGGCCCGTGAGGGCAGTGGGCGCAGCGACATTCCCACATCGGGCGCGGCTGCTAAACGTCTGGGCTGGGCCACCACCCGGTTCAATCGCAAACTCGACAATGTCTGCGACAAACTCGACCGCGTTGGCGTTCAAGGCCTGCGCGGCGGCATCAGCACCTACGCCACGAACCGGCGCGCACGCCTGGTCGAGTATGCCATCGCGTCTCGCATCGTGACCCGCGTTGATCTGCTGTTGCTCGACGGGCCGCACCCCGAGCATCCGCCCAGTGCAGCCAACGCCGACGCAGCCAACGCCGACGCAGCCAACGCCGCCCCGGAGGCCCGACATGCGTCTTAAACTCACCCTGCAGCGCGCCGGACTCGACGCGGTCAACATCGCCATCACAGCGGATGCCACGGCCCTGCTGGGCGATATCGCCTCCGCCCTCTACGCGGCCGACCCCGCACGGGCCGGAGCGACGCTGCCCGAGGGGCTCACGCTGCAGGTCAGCGGTGAATCGGTCGATGGCGCGCCGCTGCCCGTACGGGTGCTGAACCCTGCGGTCGATCTCACTGAGTCGGGGCTGCGCTCGGGCGCGGTGGTCGAACTCGTGCAGGCGAGTGACCGGTTCGAACGCCCCGGGGAGAATCGAGGGCCGGCCGCGGCGCGCGTCACGATCCTGACCGGGCCCGACGCCGGCCGCGAGTTCGACGTGCCCTTCGGGGCGAGCACCATCGGCCGCGACTATGACGCCGAGGTACGCCTCGGCGACCCGCAGGTCTCGAAACGGCATGCGCGCCTCAACGTGGCCGACACCGTGGAGATCATCGACCTCGGGTCGGCAAACGGCCTGCTGATGGGCGGCCTCCTGATCTCCCGCACCGCGCTGACGCCCAACGATGTCGTGTCGCTGGGCGACACCGAGCTGAGCGTGGCCCCGTTGCAGCAGCTCACGGCGACCCCCGCCAGCACCCCGGTCGTGGAGTTCGTGCGGCCGCCGCGGGTCGTGCTGCGCTTCCCCGGCCTCGAACTGCTCGCACCGACCCCGCCGAAAACACCGCAGCCGATGCGGTTTCCGTACCTGTCGATTGTGGCCCCGGTAATCATGGGCCTCGTGCTCTACCTCGTGACCAGGAACATTCTGAGCCTCGCATTCATCGCGATGAGCCCGCTGCTGGTGATCGGCGCCTTCGTTGACGGCAAGACCACTGACAAACGGGTGCTCAAAGCCCAGATCACGCAGTTCGACGCCGCCATGCTCGCATCGAAGACGGCACGCGACGCTGCACACGCCGAGGAACGGCTGGTTCGCGCCGCCGAGACCCCGTCACTCGAGGAGGTCGTGCAGTCGGTGCGTCGGCACGGCACCCTGCTCTGGACGCACCGCCCCGAACACGAGGCGTTTCTCACGGCACGGCTCGGCCTCGGCCGGGTTCCCTCACGATCGACCCTGACCCTGCCCAGCAGCAACGACTCCCTGCCCGAATACTGGCAGCGCCTGGAGTCCGCAGCCGAGGACTTTCGCCTGATCGACGACGTGCCGGTCATCGTGGACTGGCGCGAGGCCGGCACCCTGGGCCTCGCCGGGCCGCAGCAGGTCAGGGACGGCGTCGCCCGCGGCCTGGTGCTGCAGGCCGTCGGGCTGCATTCCCCCGCCGAACTGGTCGTCGCCGCCTTCACCAGCCCGGCGTCACGCCCGGCCTGGGACTGGCTCGAATGGCTGCCGCACACCAATTCCGCCCACAGTCCCCTGGCCGGCGAACACCTCGCCGACAACCCCGGCAGCGGGCAGGCGTTGCTCGCCCGGCTGGAGGCGCTCGTGGATGCCCGAGTGGAGGCATCCGCTTCGCTGCGGGGCGCGCTGCTGAAAAAGGACGACACTGCCCGCCAGCCCGCCCTGGTGCCCGCGGTTGTGGTCGTCATCGAAAACGACGCTCCAATCGATCGCGGTCGGGCGACACGCCTGGCCGAGCGCGGTGCCGATGCGAACGTGCACGTGGTCTGGTGCGCCGGTTCCATCGATCGACTCCCGGCGGCGTGCCGCACCTTTCTGGTCGTGGAGAACGATGGTGCGGCGGGCGCCGCGAGCGGGCGTGTGCGGTGGGGTGAGCAGAGCTCCCCGGTGCAGACCGAGTCACTCGACCTCGTGACCGCGCGCCGGCTGGCACGCTCCCTCGCCCCGGTCGTCGATGTCGGCACGCCGATCAGCGACGATTCCGACCTGCCCCGGGCCGTCTCGTATGCCACCCTGAGCGGCCTCGACCTGGTCGGCGAGCCGACCTCCATCATCGACCGCTGGCGCGAGAACAACTCCCTCACCGTGCGCGACGGCTCCCCTCCGGTGCGCCGCCGGAAAGAGGGCACGCTGCGCGCCCTCGTTGGCCACACCGGCACCGAACCCTTTCACCTCGACCTGCGCACGCAGGGGCCGCACGCCCTCGTCGGAGGCACAACCGGCGCGGGCAAGAGCGAGTTTCTGCAGTCCTGGGTGCTCGGCATGGCGGCGGCCCATAGCCCCGACCGGGTCGCGTTTCTGTTCGTGGATTACAAGGGCGGCGCGGCCTTCGCCGACTGCGTCGGCCTGCCGCACACGGTCGGACTGGTCACCGACCTGTCGCCGCACCTCGTGCGGCGGGCCCTCACTTCGCTGCGTGCCGAACTGCGCTACCGGGAGCACCTGCTCAACCGCAAGAGCGCCAAGGACCTCGTGTCGCTCGAGAAGACCGGCGACCCCGAGACACCGCCGAGCCTGCTCATCATCGTCGACGAGTTTGCGGCGCTGGCGACCGAGGTGCCGGAGTTCGTGGACGGCGTCGTCGACGTGGCCCAGCGTGGCCGGTCGCTCGGCCTGCACCTGATTTTGGCCACCCAGCGCCCGGCCGGAGTGATCAAGGACAATCTGCGCGCCAACACGAACCTGCGCATCGCCCTGCGCATGGCCGACGCCGAAGACTCCAACGACATTCTCGGCACTCCGCAGGCCGCGCACTTCGACCCGTCCATCCCCGGGCGTGGCGCGGCCAAGACCGGGCCCGGACGCATCGCGGCCTTCCAGACCGGATATGCCGGAGGCTGGACCACCAGGACCCCGGCCCGGCCGCGCATCGACCTGCAGCAGCTGAACTTCGGGTCGAGTGTGGCCTGGGAGGTACCGGAGGCCGACGTCGCCGAGGTGCGTGACCCGGGCCCGACCGACATTGCCCGCATGGTGACGACGATCACGGCCGCCGCCAGCCAGGCGTCCGTACCGCCGCCCCGCAAACCGTGGCTTGACGAGCTGGCCGCCGTCTACGACTTCATGGAACAGCCGCATCCCCGCACCGATGAGCGCCTGCTGCTCGGCGTGATCGACGACCCGGCGACGCAGTCCCAGCCGGCGATGTTCTACGAGCCCGACCGCGACGGCAACATGGCCATTTTCGGTGCCGGCGGCTCAGGCAAGAGCGCAGCCCTGCGCCTGCTCGCGATCGCAGCCGCGGTGACCTCCAACGGCGGCCCGATCCAGGTCTACGGCCTCGACTTCGGCGCCGGCGGGTTGCGCATGCTCGAAGACCTGCCGCACGTCGGCGCGATCATCTCCGGTGACGACGGCGAACGCGTCGTGCGCTTGCTGCGCACCCTGCGCGACCTGGTCGACGACCGTGCCGTGCGTTACGCGGAGGTCCGGGCGGGCACCATCGGCGAGTACCGCACCCTCGCCCAGCGTCCGGCCGAGCCGCGCATCCTGCTGCTCGTCGACGGCATCGGCGCGTTTCGCGAGGCCTACGAGTTCGCCGCGACCTCCCAGTGGTTCACGGTGTTCGCCCAGATCGCCGCCGACGGCCGGCAGCTCGGCGTGCACGTCGTGATGACCGGCGACCGGCCCAACTCCATTCCGTCGTCGATCAGCTCCACCGTGCAGAAACGACTCGTGCTGCGCCAAGCCACCGAGGAGGACTACATGCTGCTCGGCGCGCCGAAGGACGTGCTCAGCCCCACGAGCCCGCCCGGTCGAGGCATCATCGACGGCAATGAGGTTCAACTCGCGGTACTCGGGGCCAGCTCGAACCTTGCGGTGCAGTCCCGCGAGGTGCAGCGGCTCGCGGCGAGCATGCGGCGGCAGCCCGCGCTGGAGGCACCGCGCATCCGCCGACTGCCCGAAAGCGTCGATCTCGCCACGCTGCCGGCGACGGATGCCCAGGGTCGGGCGGTCATCGGCCTCGCCGACGATAACCTGGCCGCGATCGGGGTCGAGCCGCGCGGCACCTTTTTGCTCGCCGGCCCTCCCGGCAGCGGGCGTACGACGGCCCTCACCGCACTCGTCGTTGCCCTGGGGCGCGCTTCGCAGCATCCGCAGATCGCCCTGTTCACCTCGCGGCGTACCGCGCTGAGCGGGGCTGCCGCTGGCGGGTCCGGCGGGCGTAGCGCGGCCCGATTCGCCGGCGTGCAGATCGTGGCCGACAGCGTCGACGCGGTCGTCACGGCGGCCGCCCGGCTCACCGAGCGCATCGAGGCCGGAGAGTTCGCCGCGGGGAGCCTGGCGCTGGTGTTCGAGGGGGTGACCGATTTCACGGGGTCGGACGCGGAGCATCCGGTCGCCCAGCTCGTGAAGGCCGCGGTGCGCGCCGACCTGTTCGTGGTGGGCGAGGCGGAGAGCTCCACCTGGTCGCAGGCGTACACGCTGGCCGGGCCGTTCAAGTCGGGCCGCCGCGGGCTCGTGCTCGTGCCGGGCGACATGGACGGCGACATGCTCCTCGGCACGCCGCTGGGACGCCTGAAGCGCAGCGATTTTCCTCCCGGCCGGGGTTTTCTCATTGCCAACGGTCGCGCGGTTCGCCTTCAGGTGGCGATGGGGAATTGACTCCATCGACAGCTATTCGGCACACCCATAGATTTGCCCTGTTGCACCACAACGGGGCAAGACGCCCGGGGACGAAACGTCGTTCTCGGGCCAGCACCACCTCACGCAGTACCTAAACAAAGGACTAAATCATGGCCGTATGGGGTCTCGACGTAGAACAGGTTCGCCAGCTCAGCAGCCAGCTTTCCCAGAAAGCCGGCGATATCGAAGGCGTACTGAGCACGCTCTCGAGCACCTTGAACAGCACCGACTGGACCGGCCCCGACGCCACCGGCTTCCGCAGTGACTGGAGCGGCCAGCACACGACCGCGCTGAAGCAGGTCATCGCGGCTCTGCGCGACGCTTCGCAGAAGGCGAACCAAAACGCGCAGGCCCAGGAGTCGGCGTCCAACGGCCTCTAACAAGTGGGCATCTCGCGGGGGCCGCCGGATCACCGGCGGCCCAGACTAACCGCATCGCAGAGGGAATGCAGTAGAGGGGACCTGCCATGGCGGGAACGTATGGTGCCGATGTCGAGCACCTTCGCAATCTGGCACAGCACATGAGCACTGCGAGCGAACAGCTCGACCGCACCCGGCTCACCGTTGGCAACCAGATCAAAATCAGCGCCTGGGTGGGGCCCTTCGCGGCCACGTTCAAGGCGCAGTGGGAGTCCGAACACAGCAGGCGCATCGCAACCGTAGTGCGGCTGCTCGAAGAAAACGCGGCCAGGCTGCGCACAAACGCCGAAGAGCAGGAGAAAGCCAGCACCGTCGACGGCTCCGAGAACATTGCTCGTTCCGGATCGCGGTCACACGACGAGGGCCAGTCTGCTCCGAAGGACACAAGGGCGATGATTGCAGCTCTCGAGCGCATGAGCTCAAACGATGGAATTTTGATACAGAAAGTAGTGGGCTCTGACGGTGTCACACGGTACGTCGTGTATATCAAAGGGACGGACGGCTCCGACAACCCGCTGCTCCTCAGCAAACTTGAAAACGCGACCGCCATAAACGGCCTTCCGGGTACAACGGATGTCTACCTGGACGCGCTCTTATCCCGCGTTATTGATCCACCAGACGCTGAAATCATGGTGATCGGGCACAGCCAAGGAGGCATGCACGCTGAGATTCTGGCGCAATCCGGAAGGTTCAATGTGACGGATGTCATCACGATCAATTCTCCCGCTATCACCCAGCACAACAACCTTCACGGGGCGAACGTTCTTCGGCTCGCCGACGTCAACAGGGAGTCCTTGGGTGAAGTAGGAGCTGTGAACACCGACGTCCAGAACCCTGCTACTGGGGGTATTCGGGATATTGTCGCGCGCGTCACAGGGGAAGGCGAAAAGGGGATCCAGAAGCATTTTTTGGGCACCTCCGATGCCTCCGAAGACGACGGAATCTGGCGGGCACACGATTCTCAAGTGGCACACGAACAAATCGCAGAACAGTTTGATCAGAGCCAGAACGAAGAAGACCGCGCAATTCGCTTGAGCATGGCGCGATACCAAAACGGGACCGTCGTCTCGGAAATCGACTAGACATTTTTACGGCGACAGAATTGGGTGGGTATGTACTGGAGCATCTTCGACACGCTGATGATGGTGACCGGCGTCTTGACATCCGCGATCGCGTTCGTGCCGGGAATCACGAGCAAGACCCGAGCCGGCTCGGTGGCTGTGGGAGCGCTGCTGGTCGTCGCAGCGCTGATCACCGGCAGTCTCAGCAGCTTCACGTATCCGCAGTTGGTGATGGTCGGGCCGCTGATCCCGATCGCGGTCGCCATCCGCCTCTGGTTCGCCGCCCGTACGCCGCCCACGGCTCCGGTCGATCCTGCCCACGTCGATGTGACCGACCCGGAGGCTCTCGCCCACGACCCGGCAACCCCGGCCGCAACGCTCGCCGATCTGGCGTATCGTTTCCCTGCCCTGCGCTCTGCGATTGCTGAGAACCCGGCAACGTACGCGGAGCTGCGGCACTGGATCGTCGCCGCGGGCGAGAGATCACCGGATCCGGCGCCGCACGAGAAACCGCCCGGCCTGCTTCCGTCCCTAGCCGTTCTCGTGGTGTGTCTGCTCCTCGGAGGCGCCGGAGTCATCGGCACGATCAACGCCGTGAATTCCGGCGATATTTACGGTCTCTGGGGTGCGGCCGACACCAGCGACACCTACGACACGGGGTACGACGCCGCAATCGCGGGCGAGACCGTGGACGAGACTACGGCGGACTACAACGGCTGGCCGACCGCGGCATCCGCTGAACCGATCGTGGCCCAGCCCCGCAACGTACCGACCGTGCTGGTGCTCGACGCCTCAGGATCGATGGTGCGCGACGTGCCCACCGGGGGTACGCGCATGGAGGCCGCGCGTTCGGCGACGACGACATTCGTGAACGGGCTGAGCGATGGTTCACGCATTGGGCTGACCGTTTTCGGCACCCAGACCGGCAACGCGGTCGAGGACCAGGCGGCCGGATGCCAAGATGTCACCACGATTTTGCCGGTGGGCCCGGTCGACAAGACAGAGCTCAGCGCTGCCGTATCCTCCATCGTCGAGAGCGGCTACACGCCGATCGGCCTCGCGCTGCAGCGCGCCGCCGATCAGTTGCCGGCCGCCCAGGAGGCCACGATCGTGTTGGTGTCCGATGGCGTCGACACCTGCACGCCGCCGCCGTCCTGCGAGATCGCGGCATCGCTCAAGCTGGCGCACCCCGACCTGACGATCCACACGATTGGCTTTCTCGTCGATGCCGACGAGGAGGCGCAGGCCCAGCTGGCCTGCATCGCGGCGGCCGCCGGCGGGGAGTTCGTGGAGGCCGGCAACGCTGCGCAGCTGGCAGCACGGTTGCGCATCGCCAGCGACCCCGACTCGCTCGGTGACACGGTGACCCCATCGGGATTCCACAGTATGCGCATCGGCATGACGGTGGAACAGGCGCGCGCCGCCGAGCCGGGCCTCACGCTGACCCGAACGACCGTCGAGTACCAGTATGTGAAGTGTTCTTATGCTACGATTCGCTTTCGCGACGGCGTTCTGTACGACATCACTCCCCTGCTGCCGGCTGCGACCGCCGAAGGGCTCGCCATCGGCGACGACGTGACGCGGGCCGTGGAACTCTATGGCCAGCCGTCTGCCGAACAAACCGGCGACCTCGGCACCTTCCAAGTATTCCCGGCCACCCCGGGCAGCGCGAACGGCTATCAGGTGTACTACGACGCGTCCCGCCGTGTGGTGCAGATCGTGCTGTGCGGCTGCGGTCCGGGGCAGAATACGACGACGGATGTCGCGGTCTGGCAGATCGACTTCGACGGCATCGGTCCGATCTCACTGGGCGACACGTTCGAGCAGGCCTTTGCGGTAGCACCGCTCGTGCACGGCGACGAAACGTCGTGCACGTGGCGCGCTGAACTGCCCGACATCCCTGCCGACGGCTGGATCATCGCGGTGAGCGAGTGGGACGACCCCAACGAGACCATCACCGCGGTGGAGGTCTACCAGCAGCAGGGGAATTCCGGCGGGCTTCCCCGCACCTGGGCCGGGGTGGGCGTTGGCTCGACCTGGGCCGAGGTGCGAGCCGCCCACCCCGATGTCTCCCCCATGCCGGGCCCGCTGATCGGCGATGTCTGGATCATCAGCGGGAAAGACGGCAACTCGATCATCTTCACGCCCGATGAGACGGGGCAAGTGGTGGCCGTGACGGTCAGTACGAGCCCGTATCCGCTGTATGACGTCTGCCTCTGACTCCACGACGCGGGTTTGAGCGTCGAACTCCGGCGCGGTGTCGATAAGAGTCAGCTGTGGGCGAGGCGACCTCCTATAGCGGGGTTGCTCGCCCACAGCTGACTCTTATCGACAACTCGTGACTAGAGGCTCGGCGTCGCAGCCTTCTCGGGCTCGGATGCCGCGGGCAGGTGAATGGGGTGGGTGCGCTCGAGCGATGCGCCCTCCACGTCGACGTTGGGCAGGATGCGGTCGAGCCACTTCGGCAGCCACCACGCGGCATCCCCCAGCAGGTGCATCACGGCCGGGATGATGAGCAGGCGCACCACGAAGGCGTCGAGCAGCACACCGATGGCGAGCCCGAAGCCGATCGACTGAATCATGACCGAGTTCGAGAAGATGAACCCGGAGAAGACCGACATCATGATGAGCGCGGCCGCGATGACCACCGTGCGGCCGGCATGCACACCGCGCTGCACGGCCAGGCGCGAGGAGGCGCCGTGCACGTAGGATTCCCGCATGCCGCTGACCAGGAACAACTGGTAGTCCATCGCGAGCCCGAACAGCACCCCGACGACGAGGATGGGCAGGAAGCTCAGGATCGGCCCGGGGTCGTGGATGCCGAACACCGGCTCGAGCCAGCCCCACTGGAAGACCGCGGTTATCGCGCCGAACGACGCGAACAGCGAGAGCACGAAACCCAGAGTCGCGGTGACCGGCACCAGGATGGACCGGAACACGAAGATCAGGATGACCAGCGAGAGCCCCACAACCACGAGCAGGTAGAGCGGCAGCGCATCGGCAAGCTTTTCGCTCACATCGATGTTGCCGGAGGCGTTGCCGGCAACGCCGAGCGAGCTGACCCCGTCAACCTCGAGACCACGCAGATCCCGCACCAGTTGCTCGGTGGATTCGCTCGTCGGTCCCTCCTCGGGGATCACCTGGAAGGCGAGCAACAGGTCGTCGTCGGAGGCCCCGATCGGCGCGATCGCGACCACGTCGTCGACCCCGCTCAGCGCGGTGCCGATACGAACCTGTTCGGCCATCAGGTCGTCGTCGCCGAGAGCCGTCTCGAGGTCGGCCACCACGAGCAACGGACCGTTGACGCCGGCTCCGAACTTCTCTTCGACGAGTTTGTAGGCCTGGTAGGCGCTCGAGTTCAGCGGTTCGG
This sequence comes from Cryobacterium frigoriphilum, assembly GCF_004403305.1. Taxonomy (GTDB): domain Bacteria; phylum Actinomycetota; class Actinomycetes; order Actinomycetales; family Microbacteriaceae; genus Cryobacterium; species Cryobacterium frigoriphilum. The sequence continues at coordinate 38,800 of NZ_SOHE01000074.1, forward strand.
AGGAGCCCGCCGGCAGCCCCAGCCGCATCGACAGGGCGGGAATAGCCACGATCAGCAGCACGATGACACCGGCAATGACCGTCACGATGGCCCGCCCCGTCTTCATCGGCTTGATGGGGATGCTCGCGTGGTTGTCGGCGTGCCCGATCTTCGTGCGGGCCTTTCTGGTGAGAATTCGCTGTCCGGCCAGGCCCAGCAGCGCCGGCGTCAGGGTGATCGCGATGAGGATCGCCACGAACACGCAGACCGCTCCGACAGTTCCCATCAGGCCGAGGAACGGCACACCGGTGAGGTTGAGGGCGAGCAGGGCGATGAGCACGGTGGCGCCGGCAAAGACGACGGCGTTTCCGGAGGTGCCATTGGCCAGCCCGATGGATTCCTTCAGCTCCACGCCGGCGCGCAGCTGGGTGCGATGGCGGTTGAGGATGAACAGGGAGTAGTCGATTCCCACGGCGAGCCCGAGCATCACGCCGAGAACCGGAGTGACGGAGAGCATCTCGACGCTTCCCGACAGCGCGAGCGAGGCGAGTACGCCAACCCCGACCCCGACGAGCGCGTTCAGCAGCGGCAGGCCCGCACCGATCAGCGTGCCGAGCATCACAAAGAGCACGACGGCGGCCATGAGCACGCCGCCGATCTCGCCCGGCCCGAAGATCTCGGGGATGGTGGACGCGATGTCGTTGGAGACCTCGGCGGTGACCCCATCGATATCGGCGTCGGTCATCTCGGTGACGACCGCCTCTTTTACCTCGGCAGAGACCAGGTTGAGCGACGTCGCGAACTGCAGGCTCGCCACCGCGGTCGTGCCGTCGGTTGAGATCTGACGGATGCCGCTGGCCAGTTCGAGCAGGTCGGCGCCCTGTTCGAGTGTGGTGCTCTGAGCCGTCAGCTCGGTGCGACTGGCATCGAGCGTCGACTGCTGCTCGGCAATCGCGGACGTGCCCGCGTCGATCTGGGCCTGCTGCGCGTCGAAGGTCGACTGGGCGGCGGCGAGCTGCCCGGCGGCCTCGGCCTGGGCGCGGGCGGCGTCAAGCTGGGCCTGTCCGGCATCCGCCTGGGCCGCGGCCGCGTCGAGCTGCGCCTGACCCGCATCGATCTGCGCGGTTCCGTCGGTGATCTGCTGACGGCCGTCGGCAACCTGCTCGGCTTGACCATCGATCTGGGCCTGGGTGTCGAAGGGATTCGTGGCCGAGGTCACCTCATCAAGGTCGACCGTGCGTGTGAGCAGGTTTGCGATCGCGGTTTGCTGCTGGGCGGTGAAGGCCGCGTCATCCGTCGTCGTGAAGACCACGGTGCCGCGCCCGCCGCTGGCCGACGGGAACTTCTCCGAGAGTTCGTCAGCGACCTTCTGGGTGGCGGTGCCCGGAATACTGACGGCTGAGGTGAGGGTGCCGCCGAACAACGCGAAGGCTCCGCCGGCGAGGCCGAGAATGACGATCCAGGCGACGATGACCAGCCACGCTCGATGAGCGGAGAACCGACCGAGTCGGTAGAGAAGGGATGCCATTATTCTTCGATTCTTTCTTGCTGGTCGGTGGGTGCGTAGCCGGTGCGGATGGTGCTGATGAGGCGGTCGAGAAGTTCGTGCCACACTCGTCGCGAGGGGGCGTCGAGCCCTCCGCCGGTGCGGGCCAGCCAGTGGCCGGAGACCACTGAGACACCGTTCATGACGGAGCTGACGAGGATCGCGACCTCCAATTCATCGATCGCACTCGCGCGGTCGGCGATCTCGGCCGCAAGCTGTTCGGTGGCACGCGTGAAGACGTCGCCGAGGCTGTGCGGGGAACGACCGTCCTCACTTTCGGCACCGAGCACGCCCGCGAGATAGGCGACGACGGGCGGCAGATCCATGGCTCGAATCGCCGTCGTGATCTGCTCGAACAGGGCCACGAGGCTTTCGTCCCCGGCCGGATACGACGCCGTCGCGGCCCGGAACTCGTCGACGGCCGCGCTGAGCACGCGCGTGCAGGTCGTCATGATGACCTCGTCGAGCGAGGCGAAGTGATTGAACACGGTGCGCCGGGAGACGTCGGCCCGCTCAGCGAGTTCATCGACGCTGAACTGCGGCTTGCCCCGCTCGCGAATAAGCGAATCGGCGGCATCCAGAATGGCCAGCCGGTACCGGGCCTTGAGCTCGGCGCGTCGATCCGGGGCCACGTGGAGAGAAGTCATTTGATTACACTAAGTGCAACGACGCACAGAGTGCAATGACCGAGGCATCCTCCCAGTTTCGACAGTCCTGAGTCGGGCCAACACGAGAACCAGGCGCCGCGGCACTCGTTCAGGTAGCCGGCACTCCTTCGAAAGAGTGCCCCGAACGCGACTGACTGCCGCGACGAATCGTTCCAAAGGCGCTCGCCAGTGTCGCGAAAGTGGCGTTGCACGCCGATGACTCCAACGGCGAGATCGGCGGCCTGGCACACGAACTCCTCGCGCTGCACGCTGACCTGTGCAACGCCGAGCCACCGAACCCGACCACACTCGTCGAGTGGCTCATCGACGTGCGCTTCGGCGGCTCACAGGACTTCTGGGAACCCGGTATCGCCGCCTACACGGACGCCCTCGGCCCGCGCGGCCTTTTTCTGCTGGGCGAACGCCTGAATGAGCTCGAAGCCGCACTCCCCCCGCAGACCGAGGCCTGGGACTCACCCCGGCACCTGATCGGCCACTACCGGCAACGCGCGGCGGTCGCGAGCGGCGACCCCGACTCGAGACGCAGCATTCACGCGAATTGATCACGACCCTGCTTGGCCTGGGACTCACCGAACGCGCCTGGGAGGCAGCCGAGCGCCTCACCACGGATGCCGGGCTGTGGGCCGCACTCGTCGCCGCGCGCGAGAAGGCCGATCCGGCAGTCGTCGTTCCGGTACTCATCCGGCTCATCGACACCGATCTGGAAATCGCCAAACCTCAAAACTACAAGTCCGCGGTCAAGTGCCTGAAGCAACCGAGCCGGGCGTTGAAGGCGACGGATGCCTCGGCGCGGTTCCCGCTCGTCGTCGCGGGTTTGCGGGAACAGCACCGCCGTCGACCGAACTTGCTGCAGGCGTTCGACCGCGCCGGCTTTTAGCAGCCCTCCGCACGTGTAAAAAATAGGACGTTTTTTACACGTCGCCACTATGCGTAAAGCAACTTGGCATGTCCGAAAGGCCCGCGAACTGCCTGCGCAGCGGGCACAGCTACCGCGTAGCGGGGCGAATCGCCATGGTCATCCGGGATGCGGCTTCGCGTGCCGAAGATGTCGGGCATATCACCCGACCAGAACTTGGGGACACGGGAGTCATGCGCGGAGTGTCGTTCACCATGCGCGTGGCCCCCTTGACTGGGCTCTGAGGTGCGGATATACCGGTACAAGCCGACCGATGAAGACCTCTTCGTGGTCTCCGGGCCTGCCGACAAATGCCGCATAGTGGGCACTTATAGGACGATTGAGGTCCCTTCGTGAAATGGCTATTCAGCGGCCTGACCTTGGCCGCGCTACTCAGCATTACTGGCCAGAGCGCCACCGCCGCACCTGAAGCGGTGACCTCCCCTCGAGCGGATGATCGGTGCACGGCATCCGATGTGCAACGTATCGCGCACCACTTTTACGACTTCGGCAGCGATTGGACGGAGGACGGGTCCCCAGAGGCGATCTACGCAGCCCATCTCTTCGAAGACTGTCAGTTCCGGTTTTACGACAACAACGATCCCGAGGACAACCCGAATAGCCCAGAGATCCCCCATGTCTTCTCGCAGGGCGGGTACTTCCTCGGCGGCATCGCCAACTGGTTCACGGCGTCCGAATTTGAGGCGGAAGGGTTAACCGAGTCCGAGGCCGTCGCCTTGATGAAGACCTGGACCGACAGGGTCTTCTGGGGGCCAGCCACAGCGACAGACGCAGAGTTAAAGGAAATTAAGGTCGCGACGACGCCGTACGGGGATGCTTTCCTCGATGAGGATGATCCGCTGGCTGGGAAGCACAGCTCGGTCGGAAACCACAGATATGTCATCTTCAAGGCAAACACGCTCGAACCCGGCGACTACAGGTGGCGGTGGGAGAGGGCTGCTGGCGGTGCGACGTACGTCTTCTACGGTGCTGTCACCGTCACGCCGTGAACCCAGGCACGACCCCAGTCAGAGCCCGCCAGTGGCCAAACTCCCGCATAGAATCATCGATCCATGATCACCTGCGAGGCTCCACACTCACTATGGTTTTGGTCAAGTATGGGCAAAATGTGGCCACGGCTATCGTGTGCGCACCGTGGGCTCGGCCGCTGACAAGTTCGTCGAGTCGTCGTCCGACCACCTGGCCCCAGGCGTCGTCTATCGCGGCTTGGTCTGACTCATCGACCTGCTGGGCCTTACCCGCCGCGATGTAGGCCGCGATGTAGGCCGCGATGCTGAACAGTCCCACATAAACCGCCGGTCGTGGGGGAACCCTCCGCGGGACGGGAAGGCCTTGGGCCCTCGTTCCTTCGGCGGAGAGATATCCCCCAAGAGAAGGAAAAGCATCTCCCAGAGTGAGGAAAGCCTCGCCTCTGCGCGTGGAGGCGCTGCTGCGGCATCTACTGTCAAAGCATGACGAAGATTCATGCACAGCTGGTCCGTTTCCGTGAGCCGGCGCTCGGGGCGTTGTTCTTCACTGCGTGGTTTGTGCAGTCGTCCAATGGCATTGTGAGGTACGTGCCGGCGCGAACGGACACGTTCCTGACGAATCCGTACGCGGTGTTGATTGCGGCGGGCTTCGGACTGGCCATCGCGCTCTGCCGGGTTCGACCCGGCACCGCGCTGTCATTGACTGGCGGCCTGCTGGTCTTGCAGCTCCTGTTTTGGCCGGCGCGCTTCAGCCAGATCAGCTGGGTTGCCTACCTTGGCCTTGTTCTCCTTGTTGTTGGCATCAGCGCCTTTAGCCGGGTCAACCCACGCCGTGTATTGCTGGGCCTGTCAATCGTCTGCAGCATCACCGTGAGCGCATTAATGAACGTTCCGTTCCTGTCGATGTCCGGCGTGTGGGGCACCATCAATGGTGCCGAAGCGGACAGCATCGAAGTCGTTCAAGGATTCGTCATCTGGATGGTGGTAGATATTCTGCTGACGCTGGGTGCTTGGCGTGTCGGATCGCGCCTTCGAATACCAGCCAGGCGTCTCGAACAGGAATCATCCAGCGAACTTCTCACCGCTGCGGCCGCGGTCGACACGGAGATCTCTGCCCCTGATCCCGATCGCCCGCACCCAGACTCCGCTGGTTTGCAGTCGATCGCCGTCCTGTCGTCGCGCGAACGGGAAATTTTCCTCCTCGCTGCCCGCGGGCTCAGCAACAACGACATCGCCCACAGCGCTCACATCGGCGAGTCAACGGTGAAATCTCACCTCAGCAGTATTCTCACCAAACTCGGATTCACCTCTCGGGCACAAATCGTCGCTCACGCTTACCAAAGCGGGCTGCTGCGCTGATCGCAGGAAATCGAGATTCCAATCATGTTCCACGGCCTCTCCGGTCTGCAGTGGAACGCAGTGTTCGTGACAGACGAGACGTCCGCATGGGGAACCCTGAACGGGAGACCAGTTGTACATTTGATTGTTTCTTGTACATCCGATAGGTGAAATGTACGATTGAAGCATGTCGACCACAGTCCCTGTCAGCGTCTCTGATGCACGCGACCAGCTCGCATCGATCATCGACCGCGCTCGCACCGAGCACGAGCCGGTCTTCTTGTCTCGCCGGGGGCGGCGAGTCGCGGCTGTTATCGACGCCGACGATTTGGAGCGCCTTATTGAACTGGCCGAAGACATGGCCGATATTCGTGCCGCTGAGGAATCGCGTGAAGAGATGCGTCGCACGAAAAGCGAACCGACCCCGTGGGAACAGGTAAAGGCGGACCTCGGCCTCGTATGAGTCACTCGGTGAAGATCGCACCAGCCGCTGAACGGCAACTGCGCAAATTCGATCCGCAGGTCAGACGTCGAGTTCACGCAGCGATCGACCTCTTGGCAGACGATCCGCGGCCACCCAAGGCGATCCAACTCGTTGGAGGCTCTGGCGAATGGCGGGTCCGAACGGGTGACTACCGCATCATTTATGAGGTTCACGACGACCTGTTAATCGTGCTCATCCTCCGACTCGGACATCGACCCGAGATATACGAATCTCGATAAGTGCTCCCGCAACAGGAACGGCTTGCGACGGTGGTGGAGCTGTGAGTGCATCTTGTAGTCGCAACCAAGATGACGTACAATTTCCTGTACGTGAAAGGATCCCAATGCGCACCATGACATATTCAGAATCCCGGGCCAAGTACGCCGAGACACTCTCAGCGGTGGTGGATGACCGAGAAGAAGTTGTTATCACTCGTGCAGGGCACGAACCCGTGGTCATCGTCTCGCTCGACGACTACGAGTCGCTTAAGGAAACCGCGTATCTGCTGAAGAACCCCGCGAACGCGCGCCGCCTCCTCGGATCGATCGAGAGGCTCGAGGCTGGCCACGGCACGCAGCACGACCTTGACGAATGAAGTTGATCTGGGACGAGGACGCTTGGGACGACTACTGCTGGTGGCAGACGCAAGACCGCAAGATCCTCAAACGCATCAATACGCTCCTGAAGGACGTTATACGCAACGGCAATGAAGGAATCGGCAAACCCGAACCCCTCAAGCATGGCTTTCACGGATATTGGTCACGTCGGATTACAGACGAACATCGCCTGATCTACAAGGTTGAGAACGACGAAGTCCGTATCGCTGGATGTCGATACCACCACGGGCGCTAACGCAGGCCCGCAAGCCCGCAGGCCCGCAAGCCCGCAAGCCCGCAAGCCGAACGCTCAGCGGGATACCCTGCCGTTTCTGGTTGGGAATCCTCACCCGGCAAAAGATGTACCAGATGGGTCCACGATCGCCGATACGAACTGCGGCGTTCCTGGTCCTGCGGTCAACTCACCACGAGACATTCGACCCCGGGGAGGTCGTCGAAGCGCGCATTGCGGTCGGTAGTGAGGATGATGCGCTTGGTCGCCACTGCGGTTGCAGCAATGATGAGGTCATGAGCGCCGCGCTTCGTCCCGCGTGCGTGGACGTGGGCAAGAAGGCGCCCATGGGCTTCGGCGGTTGCCAGGTCATAGGGTTCGACGGGCAGCGTTTCGAGAACATTTACCAGAAACTCGGCGCGTGCGCCCCGATGCTGATCGCTGGCAAGCTCGATACCGGTACGCAACTCGGCGATCGTGACTGCGGCAATCACCAGGTCATCGTCCGCGAAAACAACATCGGCGAGGGGTCTGGTGCCTCGTTCGGACGCGATGAGCACGCCTGTGTCGACGATTAGTCGGCGGGCCATGCTGGTCCCTCGAGAATGACGGCATCGCGTGCCGCGAGAACATCGGCTGCGAATTCTTCATCGGCTCCGTGTGACGACAGCAGGGCGAGGAACTCGGCGCCATTGCTGGCGTTGACGGGGCCGATAGTCGCGATTCGGCGGCCGCCCCGCGTGATTACGACGGTTTCGCCGCGTTCGGCCTCGTCGAGGAGCGAAGCGAACGAGCGACTTGCCTCGGTTGCGGTCACTGTGTGCATAGCATCAGATTATCTGATTTGGCAATTTGACTCAAGGGCACCAACGCGCCACCCGTCGACGTGCCCGGTGGTGATTCATCCGTCACAGGGCGAACGACCAACGCAACAAATCTGGGACCAAATCACCCGGCGGACGTGCGCGTGGAGGCCGTGTTTTTTAGGAACCGCTATAAGTCTTTGCCTGGCTGCACATGGGCGAGACCTGATCGACGGCCAATCAGAAGCCATGCCAGCGGCCCGACCACCGGCACGCAAATCGTCACGAGCGCCCAGATCAGGGCTTGCGTTGACGTGAGGCGTTGAGCAGATCGTGCCAACGAGACAAGCGCAACGACGAGCAATGCGATGAAGAGAACCGAGACTGTGGTCCACGCGATGTCATACCCGGCGGGAAGAATTGGATTCAGAGTGTCGCCCATGTCGCCAGCCTAGGGCGAAGGTTCTGCGCACGGAAACGGTATCGCAAGCACAGGGCCCAGCTATTTGTCTCGCGCGGGCGACCCGTTAACCGAACCCCCTGCGGTCGTTTAGTGCCTTGGGATGCTGGCGTGGCGGGCGAAGGACAGACTCTCGATGATGATCGAGAGAACCAATTCCAGTTCCTCTTCGGTGCGCGGCCCATAGATCATGAACTCAATGCCGTAGTCCTCATACTGATGAGGCTGGGACCACCCCAGTTTGGTGAGTTCCGCGCCGCGCATCGCCGGCAGGCAAAGATGAACGCTCGTGTCATGCACGCCGTGAAGATGAACCCTCTCCAGGCGCTTCCCCGGAGCCAGGGACGTTTCAGGCAAACGCCGCGGCTTCTTCAGTTGTGGGCAAAATGTGGGCAACCGCCCCTTCTGGGGCAAGAAAAAGTCTCTGACTGATCCAAGATCAGGCAGGGCGCCAGCCATCAAGTCCAGGCGAGCGAATCCGGAGACCAGGTCTTGCCGGCGACCTCGTGGTGCAAGACCATGTCGATGAAGACGCGCATGAGTTCGGCCGCTAGGTCGACTGTCCGGTAGTCGGCGCAGAACGGCACGTCCTTCGCCTGCTTCGCGTACAGACGCCCCCAGGTCGGTGGGATAGTCAGCTCGGCGAATGTGACAAGCGATCGCACGCGGGCCTCGGCGTCGATCGCGCGCCTCAGCGCGTCGGCGCTCAAGGTCTGCGTTTTCGCGATGACGACGAGATCGACGAGGTCCTTCTCGCGACTCGACGGCCGCCCATTGTAGTCAGCCATCGTCGCGCAGACCTTGTCCGCAATCTGGTCGACGATCGGATAAAGGCGGTAGTCGTTGCTGGGGAGCCGAGGGAGGTCAAGCTGGTTGGCTGGCGCGCTGACCGTGACGTCGTCGGTGATGATGGCTCCGACAACAAGGTCAACGTGTAGCGGCTCCTTCTTGTCGGCGCCGATATAGACGTCGAAGTCGACGCCGTAGCCGTCCGTGTAAGCCTGCTGATCTCCGCCGACGGCTGATTGGCGCTTCGCATAGACGAATCTGAAGAAGTCGCCGAGGTCGATGCTGGCGAGACGGATCAGTTCTGCCAAGGCACCGTCGAGCGTGTTGTTCGCGCGGAAAAGGTCGACGTCGGTAGTTCGTCGGCCGGATGCGACCCGAGCGAGGAGTCCGGTGCCGCCCTTGAGGAGCCAGCCCGAGTCGTCGCGCCCAGAGAAGATGCGACTCAGGAAGCGCCGGAAGTGCTCCTGGCGAATCCGGTCCTGAGTAGACATAGACCTGTCAGAGGCGAAGGCGTTTCGGGCAGCATCGCGGATCGCTGCCTCGACTGCCGTCGCGCTCCGGTACGGCTCGGTCATGCTTCAGCCTCTTCCGACGCGGTCCTCGTACGCTCCAGCGCTGCGGTGGACCGCGCGAGCTGCGTCCAGTCGATCGCCTTCATCTGTGCAGACAGGGCAGCCTTCATGTGCGCCGACCCTGTGCCTGCTGCAAGGCCCTCGATCATCTTGGCGGTCGGCAGCTGGGACGGGACTGCGCTCATAGTGCTCAGTACAGCACGCAGCGACTCAAGCTGTATTTCTTGCGGGAGCGCCGCACGCAGGGCGCTCTGGAGCGCGGCCGAGTCGATCAGCGCAGCGAGGTCGATCTTCGGCATGTGCATCAGATAGTTCCGCGCGACAAGCACACCGATCCCATCCAGCGACGCAATCTGCTTGGCGATCGCCTCGCGGTCGAGTCCGGCGATCACAAGGAGCTGATCGAGCAGGGCTGCGCCGTCAGCCTTGTGATGCCCATTGCGTTCCGCTAGCGGGGCGAGGCGATCCGCGAGCAGTCCAAGATCCATATCGGACTTCCGGCTCGCGTCACGCAGTGCGTCAGCGACGAGCGACAGGTCCGTTCGATCTTCGACGAGGTCAGCGATCGTGCGTTCCGGCGTAGTCACGGGCAGCCCATCGCGGATCGTGACATCCTCCTCTGGCAGGTCGCGTCGGCGGTAGTGGAGATCGGCGCGCTGCGTCTGCCGACGGACCGGGGCAGTCAGCTCGGTGCGGTTCGAAAGGAGGTCACCAATGTCATGCAGCCACGCGGCAGTCTGCCCGGAGACCACAACACCGCGGTGGCCGTCACCGAGGCGGTCACCTGCCAGGCGCGCAGGATCGCTGCTGAGCCACGCTGCGCGCACATCGAGGTGGGCGCCACTAGGGGCACCGGCATCCTTGTAGACGCCGTGCGCGAGTCGAACGAGATCGCCGGCTTCGGTGAGGCGTGACAGGTCGAGCCGGGTCACTCCGCGCGTGGCAGCCTGAGCCGAGGTGACCATCCCCCATTGCGAGGCGGCCATCTCGGCAAGTTCGCGGAGAGCATCTCGGGCTTTCATACTTGAAGCGTATCCTTCAAGTTGATACTAATCAAGTAATTCTAAGGCTCCTCGCGACCAATCAGATCGATGGCGGCAAAGAAGGGAACTCCTCGGCCTGCCCCGCCTACATGCCGATTCCGTCGCGCTCTGGTCCCGTCCTGCCTTGGTCGATCGATTGCGCGTGGAACTGGCCGAGCTTGGCGGCTCGCGCGTCGCGCACGGTCTGGGCAGGTTCGGCGACTGCCTCCTCCGTCTGAGCGCGGGCGACCCACTCGCGGATGAGCTGGGCGGCCTCGGTGACGGGTAGCGCCTCGATCTCGGCGAGGTCGTGCCGGGCCTGGTCCGCGTGCCCGCGCCATTGGACGGCGCGAGCCTCGGCGGTGCTCGGCGTCAGGTTTCCGAGGATGCGGCGGCGCAGGGCGGCACGCTCGTCGGTGTGGCGCTCGGCAATGTGCCCCAGCTCGTGCTGGGTCTGCTCCGCATTCCGACTCGCGTCGGTCACGCGCGGATCGGTGTCGGCTCGCTGTCTGGCGACGGCCTCGGCCCAGGCCGGAATGCCAACTTCACACTGCGGCAGGCTGCCCCAGCGTCGGCACACCGTGCTCGTCGTTGCGAGATGTGCGGTGGTTGCTTCGGTCGCGGCGCGGGCGGCGGTGCGCTGCCGGGCGAGCGCGGCCACGGCTTCCGATCAATCAGGTGGCGGAGTGGCTGGGCGACGACCCGCGCACGGTCCTCAAGGTCTACGCGCATGTCCTGGGCGAGCGACAGACGATCGAGGGGCTGCGCCGCCTCAACAAACTGGCGCCGGGACCCTCACAGGACCCTCAGGCGATTCCTGAGAACGCGGAGGAGAGCGATGAAAGCCCCCAAGCGGCCGAAAAAAACGGGATCTAACCAGGTATTTCTGTGCGGAGACGGTGGGATTTGAACCCACGGTACCCCGTAAAGGGTACTCCACCTTAGCAGGGTGGTGCACTAAGCCGAACTATGCGACGTCTCCCGAGTGCCTGCCGAAGCAAACACGCGACTCTCATCCTAACGGAAAAGACGGGCCTCGCGTTTCACCCCTGTTATTGGTCGCGCAGCGTGCGGCCCGCGGTACAGGTGTAGTCCCCGGCGGTCTGCCCGGTGACCGACTCGGACAGTGTGGTCACTCCGTCGTCGGGTTCCTCCGTCGGTTCCACGGACGGGTCCGTGGTGGCCTCGGGGTCGACCGGGGCAGCATCCGTCGCCGGAGCCTCGGTAGCCTCGGGCTCGGCGGTGACCGGAGCGTTCGGGTCGGCTACCGTGCCGCCACCGGTCGACCCGCTGAGCTCGATGGCCTCGTCGTTGGAGAGAGCCGTGAACATGTCCTTGAAGGCCGGCTGCGCGGGCAGCACCCCGCCGTCGGTGAGGTTGGTCGGCGTCTGGGCGAACACGACCTTGTCCAGATCGATGTCCTTGAGCGCCAGGGCGATCGAGACGATCGTGTCGACGTTGTTCAGGCTCGTCGACAGGCTCATGTTCGAGGTGACGGCCTTGGCGAGCGAGTAGACCTTGGTCCAGTCGGAGAGGGTCTCTGAACTCTTGATCTGGCGCACGAGCGAGGACATGAACAGCTGCTGGTTGTTGATGCGGGTCAGGTCGCTGCCGTCTCCCACTCCGTGACGGGTGCGCAGAAACTGCAGGGCGGCGTAACCCTCGAGGGTGTGCTCGCCCGCAGGGAGGAACGTGTCGCTCTGCACGTCTTCGATGTCTTCGGCCACACAGACGGGCACGCCGCCGACGGCGGTGGACATGGCCATCACGCCGCTGAACTGCACCTCGGCCGCGTAGGGAATGTCGAGGCCGGTGAGCTTTTCAACCGTGAGAACCGTGCAGGCCAGGCCACCGTAGGTGAGGGTGGTGTTGATCTTCTGGCGGCTCATGGCGTTGTAGGTGTCACCGTCGGGGCCCGTGCACGAGGGGATCGGCACGAACATGTCCCGGGGAAAGCTGATCACCGAGGCGTTCTGGTGGTCTTCTGAGATGTGCAGCAGCATGGTGACGTCGTTGAGCGTGCCCAACGAATCGGAGTCGCCGAAGACGGCGTCTTGCCCGACACGGCTGTCGCTGCCGACGACGAGCACGTTCACGCCGCCCTCGATCGCATTGATCTGCGGCACCTCGGCGGCACCGTCCTCGATGTCGAGCACGATGCCGTCCTGCGCACTGTTGGCGACGTCGAAGGTGGCGATAGCGGCCACGGACACCCCGCTGACCATGACGACGGCCAGCCCGGCCGCGAGCAGCTTCGCGATGGTCGCGAAGGCACTCGACCGCTTCAACCGACCGTGCCTCGCGATGGTGCTGAGGTTCTTCGATCCGTTCGAGCGGGGGCGTAGCTGGTCGCTCACTCAGGTCCTTCCAGGTATGCGGCTTCTAGGTCCTACTGGCCTTGCATCTTCTTGCTTCGTACTACGTGCGGAGGGCGTGGGATTCGAACCCACGAGACATTTCTGCCCACCAGTTTTCAAGACTGGCTCCATCGGCCGCTCGGACAGCCCTCCAGGGTGTGTTTCGATCACGTCATAACGTACACGCAATCTGAAACGGGCGAACAACGCCCGATTCTAGCCGACGGCAACTCTCTGACATTGCCAGATCTACCTGAGCAGGTGCTGGATTCGTGTGTTACAACGAATTACCTACAAGGAATTACAGAGAACGCAGCACGACCGCGAGGCCATCATCGGTCACCGACAGCGTGGTTTCGCTGCCGGCCGCCAGCACCTCGTCGGGCGAATTTCCCATCGCCACGCCGCGGCCCGAAACGGATGCCCACTCCAGCATGTCGATGTCGTTGCGTCCGTCGCCGACCGCCATGACCCGCTCGCGCGGAATGCCAAGCTCGGCGCGCACCCGCTCGAGCGCCGTGGCCTTGTTCACGCCGTCGGGGGCGATGTCGAGCCAGGCGGTCCAGCCGATCGCGTAGCTCACCCGGTTGAGGCCCATCCGCTCGACAACGGCGAGAAAATCTTCCATGTCATGGTCGGGCGAGATCACGACGACCCGGGTGGCGGGGTGTCTGGTGAGCTCCTCGAAATCGACCCGTTCGCTGTCCATGCCGATTGTGGCGTCGGGGATCGGCTCGGTGTAGCGGTAGAAACCGTGCTCGTCTTCGACGGCGAAGCGGGCGTTGCCGAGGTGGGCTCGAATCGAGCGCAGCACCGTGCTCGGATCGAAGGTTTCGACCCATTCGCGCCGATACCCCAGGGGGGCGGTCGCGTCGCGGTGCATGGTGATCGCACCGTTGGAGCAGATCACGAAGCGCGGGGTGATCTCGAGACGGTCAACCACGGGCAGTGTGGCGGCCGCGGAACGCCCGGTCGCGAGCATGACCTCGTGGCCGGCCGCGGCGAGGCGCCGCACCTCGACGGTGACGGCCTCACTGATCGACCCGTCTTCGTGCATTGTCGTGCCGTCGATGTCAAGCGCGACGAGCCACGGCTCACTCACGTGAGCGGCTCCAGCACCGTCAGGCCGCCCAGATAGGGCTGCAGGGCCTCGGGAACGCGCACCGAGCCATCCGCCTGCTGGTGCGTTTCGAGCATCGCGACGAGCCAGCGGGTGGTGGCGAGGGTGCCGTTGAGGGTCGCGACCGGCGCGGTCTTGCCCGTTTCGGTGCGGTAGCGGATGTCGAGGCGGCGCGCCTGGTAGGTCGTGCAGTTACTCGTACTGGTGAGCTCGCGGAAGGCGTTCTGGGTGGGGACCCAGGCCTCGATGTCGAACTTGCGGGCGGCGCTCGAGCCGAGGTCACCGGCAGCGACGTCGATCACGCGGTAGCTCAGGCCGAGGGACTGCAGCATGCCCTCCTGCAGGGCCACCAGGCGGTCGTGCTCGGCCTCGGCGTTCTCGGGCAGCACGTAGGTGAACATTTCGAGCTTGTTGAACTGGTGCACGCGGATGATGCCGCGGGTGTCCTTGCCGCCCGAGCCGGCCTCGCGGCGGTAGCAGGTGCTCCAGCCGGCGTAGCGCAGAGGTTCTGCGGAGAGGTCGAGGATTTCGTCTTTGTGGTACCCGGCGAGCGCGACCTCGCTCGTTCCGGTGAGGTAGAGGTCGTCGGCGGGCAGGTAGTAGACCTCGTCGTTGTGCTCGCCGAGAAAGCCGGTGCCGTCCATGATCTCGGGCCGCACCAGGGTCGGGGTGATGAGCGGAATGAATCCGGCCGCCAGGGCGCGGTCGAGCGCCATATTCATGAGCGCGATCTCGAGCCGGGCGCCGATGCCCTTCAGAAAGTAGAAGCGCGAACCGCTGACCTTGACGCCGCGGGGTATGTCGATGGCGCCGAGCAGTTCGCCGAGCTCGAGGTGGTCACGCGGTGTGAAATCGAACACCGGCGGCTCGCCGTGCGTGCGCAGGGTCGCGAAGTTGTCCTCGGCGCCCGAGGGCACACCGTCGATGATGGGGTTCGCGATGGTCTTCACGATGCTCGTGAAGCGCGTTTCGGCCTCGGCGGCGGTGACGCCGGCGGCCTTGACCTCGGCGGCGAGCGACTGGGCCTCGGCGACGAGGGCCTTCTTCTCGGCGGGCGGCGCGGCGGCAACGGTCTTGCCGAACAGGTTTTGAGCGGCCCGCAGCGCCTCGAAGGAGGTAATCAGGGCGCGACGTTCGGCATCCGCGGCCAACGCCGCATCCACTGCCTCAACGGAGTCACCCCGCGCTTCCTGGGATCGCTTGATGAGGTCAGGATTCTCGCGCAACAACACCGGATCAATCACGCGTGCCAGTCTACAAGCGCTTTCGCGACCCGAACGGATACCCTAGGCCTCGTGACAGACACCGCAACTCCCCGCAGACAGCAGGCCGCCGTGGTCTACAACCCGACCAAGGTCGACGAAGACAAGCTGCGTGCGAGCGTGACCACCGCCGAGTCAGAGGCCGGCTGGGCCGAGACGCTGTGGTTCTCGACCACCGAAGCGGATGCCGGCCAACAGGCCACCCGCGAGGCCCTCGAGCACTCGGTCACCACGGTACTGGCCGCAGGCGGCGACGGCACCGTGCGGGCGGTCGCCGAGGCGCTGCGTGGCACGGGCGTGAGCCTCGGGATAGTGCCGGCCGGCACCGGCAATCTGCTCGCCCGCAACCTGCAGCTGCCGCTCGGCAGCATCGATGAGAGCACGGCTATCGCCTTCGGCGGAGTCGACAAGCCCATCGACCTCGGCGTCGCAACGCTCACCCCCGAGCGGGGCACGTCGGTCGAGCACGTCTTTCTGGTGATGGCGGGCCTCGGCCTCGACGCTCAGATGATCGCCAACACCCGCCCCGAGTTGAAAAAGCAGGTCGGCTGGCTGGCCTACGTCGACGGCGCGGCGCGGTCGATTCCGAAGGCCACACCGTTTCGCATCCGCTACAGCCTCGGCGGCCACACCGACCGACCGGCGCAGGCCAGCGCTATCCTGGTCGCCAACTGTGGGCTGCTGCCGGGCAACATTCAGTTTCTGCCCGACGCGAAGGTCGACGACGGCATTCTCGACATTGCGGTGCTGCAGCCCAAGGGAGTACTCGGCTGGCTCACCATTTGGCGCCGCGTCACCTGGGAGAACGGGGTGCTGCGCCGCTCGGCGGTCGGCCGCCGTATGATCCAGCAGACCGATTCGATGAACGAACGCGTGATGACCACGCTGCGCGCCGCCGATATTCGCATCGTGGTTGAGCACGCGCAGGAGTTCGAGCTCGACGGCGACGAGTTCGGGCGGGTGCGCTCGGTCGTGCTGCGCGCCGACCCGGGTGCGCTCATCGTGCGCATGCCGCTCGGCACTGAGGGCACGGGCCAGGACACAGCTCTCGAGACGGCTACGACGCCGTAGCCGAGCCGGTTGACCCGGTGCGGGCGCGGTGCCAGGCGAAGGCGTGCCAGAACAGCAGGCCCATGATCGTCGAGAGGCCGGCCGCCATCATCGTGGGGGCAAGCGACCAGGTGATCTGCTGCAGCACGATCGCCCAGGGAATTTCGCTGCCGTTATAGCTGTAGCCGTTGTTCTGGGCGGCCTGCACGATCAGTGCGAAGCCGCCGACCAGCAGCAGCGGGCCCAGCACCCACAGCGCGATCACGAAGGGGTTGCGGCGCGGCGCGAGCGGCTCATCATTCGGTGCCTCGTCGAGCCCGTCGGTTCCGCGCACAAAGTCGCCCGCGGTCGGTCTCTCCTGCGGAGCGGCGGCGGCACGGGCCGTGGCGCGCGAGCCATAGGGGGCATCCGCCGGCAGGTCGGCGCTCGGGCCGAGGCCCAGCGCCGCCCCCGGCTCTTCGGCCCGCGCCGCGCTCGGGTCGAACCCGCGCTGGAATCGGGCGTCGTGCTGCGGATCAAACCCTGCCGTATTCGTCATGCTGCCCCCTGCTGTAAGAACGTGATTACTGCCCGCCGCGCAGCCCCTTCAGCCATTCCCTGGCCTCGGTGAAGATGGCGTCGTCGTAACGCGAGGTGAATTCATTGGGAATTTTGTCCGCGCGCGGGTACGAGCCGAGAAAGATGACGTTGGGGCTGAAGCGGCGCAGGCCGAGCAGCGCGTCGGACATGCGCTCGTCGTCGATGTGGCCGTCGGCGTCGATCACGAAGCGGTAGCGGCCGAGGGAATCGCCGATCGGACGGCTCTGGATCAGGCTCAGGTTCACGCCTCGGGTCGCGAACTGTTCGAGCATTTCGAGCAGGGCGCCGGAGCGGTCGTCTGGCAGTTCCGCGATCAGGCTGGTCTTGTCGGCACCGGTCGGCGCCGGGATTTCGCTTGTTCGGCCGACGAGCACGAACCGGGTGACGGCGTTCGGGTTGTCACCGATATTGGTCGCGAGCACGACGAGGTCGTAGTGCTTCTCGATTCCCGGCGGGGCGATCGCGGCATCCGCTTGCCCGCTTTCGAGCAGTGACAGCGCGGCGGTGACGTTACTCGAGGCCGGAATGTGGCCATGGTTCGGGCGTTTCGCTTCGAGCCAGGCGCGGCACTGGGCGTAGGCGACCGGATGCGCGTTCACGACCTGCACGTCGTCGAGCGTCGTTCCGCGGCGGGCGACGAGCACGAAGTTGACCGGCACGAGGTATTCGCCGATGATGCGCAGGCCGGGAACGCTCGCGAGGGCGTCCTGCGTCGCCGACACTCCGCCGTCGACCGAATTTTCAATCGCGATCATGGCCGCGGTGCTGCGCCCGCTCACGACGTCGGCGAGGGCTTCGCCCACGTTATTCACGGCGCGCCACGGCATTCCGCGGGCCTCGGGAACCTGGGCGAGGGCGGCTTCGGTGAACGTGCCGACCGGTCCGAGAAAGCTGTAGGTGACATTGGCGGTCTCTGGCATGGCTCACAGCCTACTGCGGGTGCCAGACTGTGGTCATGAGCGAGCGCGCAGGAACCCCGGCCCACGAGTCTGATCTGACCGATATCGAAGGGCTGGTGAAGGCCTATTACGACCTGAAACCGGATGTCGCGGTGCCGGCCCAGAGGGTCGTCTTCGGCACCTCAGGGCACCGCGGGAGTTCACTGAACACCGCGTTCAACGAGGACCACATCAGCGCCACCACCCAGGCGATCGTGGAGTACCGCACCGGCCAGGGCATCACCGGGCCGCTCTTCATCGGCACCGACCCACACGCGCTGAGCGGCCCCGCGTACACGACCGCGCTCGAGGTGCTCGTCGCCAACGGCGTGCGCGTGCTCGTCGACGAGTTCAGCGATTACGTGCCGACCCCGTCGCTGTCGCACGCGATTCTCGCCTACAACCGGGCCGAGAATGGCGACCTCGCCGACGGCATCGTCGTCACCCCGAGCCACAACCCGCCCTACGACGGCGGCTTCAAGTACAACCCGCCGCACGGCGGACCGGCCGACAGCGACGCCACCTCGTGGATCGCCAACCGGGCCAACGAGATCATCGCGGCCGGTCTCGTCGACGTGAAGATGAGCGAGCCGAGCGCCGTCGAGACCTACGACTTTCGCGGCCACTACGTGAACGACCTCGAGAACATCATCGACATGAAAGCGATCAAGGCCAGCGGCATCCGCATCGGCGCCGACCCGCTCGGCGGTGCGAGCGTGGGCTACTGGGGCGCCATTCGGGACCGCTACGAGCTCGACCTCACCGTCGTGAACCCCTCGGTCGACCCGCAGTGGCGCTTCATGACCATCGACTGGGACGACAAGATCCGCATGGATCCCTCGAGTGCGTCGGTGATGGCATCCGTCGTCGCGCACAAGGACGAGTTCGACATTCTCACCGGCAACGACGCCGACGCCGACCGGCACGGCATCGTGACGCCCGACGGCGGCCTCATGAACCCCAACCACTTTCTCGCCGTCGCGATCGACTACCTGTACAGCCACCGTGAGGGCTGGCGCGCCGACGCCGCGATCGGCAAGACCCTCGTCTCGTCGACAATGATCGACCGGGTCGCCGGGTTTCTCGGCCGCGACCTCACCGAGGTTCCGGTGGGCTTCAAGTGGTTCGTGCCCGGCCTGATCGACGGCTCGGTCGCATTCGGCGGCGAGGAGAGCGCCGGCGCGAGCTTCGTGCGCTTCGACGGTTCGGTATGGACCACCGACAAGGACGGCATTCTGCTGGCCCTGCTCGCCTCGGAGATTCTCGCGGTGACCGGCAAGACGCCCAGCCAGCGCTACGCCGAGCTCGCCGAGCACTTCGGCGCTCCGGCCTACGCCCGAGTGGATGCCGCGGCCACGCCCGCGCAGAAGGCCGCGTTGGCCAAGCTCAACGGTGACGCCATCTCGGCGACCGAGCTCGCCGGCGAGAAGATCATCGCCAAGCTCAGCCACGCGCCCGGTAACGGCGCGGCGATCGGCGGAGTCAAGGTCGTGACCGAGAACGCCTGGTTCGCGGCCCGCCCGAGCGGCACCGAAGACGTCTACAAGATCTACGCCGAGTCCTTCCTCGGCGCCGAGCACCTGGCCCGCGTGCAGGCCGAGGCGAAGGCGATCGTCGACGACGCCATCGCCTAGCGCCGCGTTGCCACCCCAGCACGCGGCTCTGCAGGCCGGCCCACCCGGTTTCGACCGGCGCGCTTTGCGCGCCGGCTCAACCAGCGGCGGGGGCGGGTGGTTAGGGGATGCTCCAGTAGTACGCGGTGGCGCCCGGGTGGTCTTCGGTGATCGCGGTGTCGACGCTGCGGTAGTCGGAGTCGAGGGTGTGTCCGGCGAAGAAGATCGAGACGTCGTCGCCGGTTCCTTCGACCCGGGTCACGATGCCGGTGTGGTCGCGGTCTCCGGAGTTGTCCCAGTCGAACTGCGCGACATCGCCGACCTTCACCTGGTCACGCTGATCGTCGGTGAGGGCGGTGGCGCGGCCGCTGTCGGCGATGTAGTTCATGAGCGCGGTCGAGCTGACCCAGGCCGACGACGCGGCGTAGGCGTTGCCGGTCATGGGGTTGTTCCACGCGTCATCCATCTGCCAGCCGCGCTCGATCAGGGCCTGGCTGCTGAAGTTGACGCAGTCGTTCTCGTTGACGACACCGTATTCGGCGGAGTTGTACGTTTCCGGGGCCCAGTGCGCGAGCACGTAGTCCAGCTGGGCCTGCACGGCCGGGTCGACCTCAACCTCGACCGGTGCGGGGGTCTGCGCGGGAACCTCGCGGGTGGCGGTCGGTACGGGGGTGGCCGCGGCATCCGTCGTCGCCATCGGGTCGGCCGTGCGTGCCGTGCCGGCGGTCGCGAGGGCCACTCCGGCCACGGCGACCGTGGCCACCACGACCAGGCCCAGTCCGGTCTTCTGCCACCGCGTCAGCGCCACAGGTCACTCATTTCGATCGATAGTGTGAAAACGGATGCCCACTCGGGGCATATGGATCTAGCCAACCACAGTCCGGCGACAGAAAGCTGAGTCTCTAGAGGTAGTCGGGCGCCGCGCCCAGCCCGAAATGCTCTTCCAGGGTGCGGGTGCCGGAGTCGTGCATGGCCCCGGCCAGACCCACGCCGATGTAGCGGAAGTGCCACGGCTCGTAGGCGAAGCCCGTCACGGCGGCCTTGTCGGCGGGGTAGCGCAGCAGAAAGCCGAAACGCCAGGCGTTGGCGACGAGCCACTGGCCTTCGGCCGTGTCGCCGAAGCAGGCGCTGAGCGAGCAGTTTCCCGAGACGGCCCCAATGTCGAGGGCGAGGCCGGTCTGGTGTTCGCTGTGGCCGGGGCGGGCCGAGGTGGTGTCGGCGTAGGTCTGGCCGCTGCGGGAGACGAATCCGGCGTAGAGGCCTTGCTGAACGGCATACGAGCGATACGCGCTGTTGGAGGCGAGTGCCAGGCCGGCCTCGGCGGAGGCGGCGCCGAACAGTGCGACGACGGCGGTGGAAGCCTCCTGCCGCAGCAGGGGCGCCCAGGTGTGCGCGACCGGAACGCTCACCAGATCGGCGGGCACGTATCCGGCGGAGCCCAGGGCGCGGGCCTTGTTGACGACGACGGTGATGCTGGCCGGGTCGTCGAGCGCGGGGTTGCCCGAGTTGACCGGCGGCGCCGCGGTCGGCGTCGGTGTTGCCGTCGGGGTCGGGGTCGGCAGCGCGACCGGGGCGGGAGCCGCCTCTGGTACCGGGCGCAGGGCGGCAATGCGCGCGACCTCGGCGGCGATCACGGCTGCCGCGGCGGCTTCGTCGGCTCGCGTGGCGGCCGAGGCGGCGGCGGATGCTTCGGCGACGGCAACCCTGGCCGCTGCAGCATCGGCGGTATCGGCAGCGGATGCCGCGGCCTCGGCGCCGCGCGCGGCCCCGTAACCGAGAGAACCGGCAGCGAGCACGACGATGAGAGCACCGGCCGCGGCGCGGGCGCGCAGTCGGCGGCGACCGTGCTGCTCCGGCGCAGCAACTCGCACCGACACGGGGGGCAGACGTTTCGCTCGCACGTGCCGAGCCTAGTAGCCGCGAGGCCCCCCGCCGCCGCATCCGCCGCCCCGCACGGCTCACTCGCGGAGATTTTCGGGGGTGGGGGGATGGGGTGGGAATGTTTGGGGGGTGCGCCTTGTTGGATTACAGATGCGCATTCTTATAGCAGGTGGACATGGAAAAATCGCTCGAATTCTGACCCGGGAGCTGGTGGCAGGCGGACATGAGGTGACCGGCCTGATTCGCAATGACGAGCAGGGCGCCGACCTCATGCTCGACGGTGCGACGCCGGTCGTGCTCGACATCGAAACGGCCACAACAGCGGAGGTGACCGCCGCCCTCACCGGATTCGACGTCGCCGTCTTCGCGGCCGGCGCCGGCGGAGGCAGCGGCGACGCCCGCAAGCAGACCGTCGACTTCGGCGGCTCCGTCAAGCTCGCCGACGCCGCAGAGGCCGCCGGGGTACGCCGCTTCATTCAGATCTCCTCGACCGGCAACGACCTCGTTCGTGACGGCGGCCTTCCGGTCGGACTCGATGAGGGCATGCTCGCCTACTTCCAGGCCAAGCTCGCCGCCGAAGACGACCTCAAGCCCCGCGATCTCGACTGGACGATCGTGCGCCCCGGCGGGCTGACGGATGCCGACGGTACCGGACTCGTGCAGCTGCAGCTCTCGGGACCCGACCACACCGTGCCCGGATCCGTCGAGAAGCAGGGCACCGTGCCGCGCGCCGATGTGGCCGCAGTGCTCGCCGAACTCATTCGTACGGGCTCCGGCGTGCGCCAGACGCTGCACCTGCTTGAGGGCTACCTCGACGTCGAAGACGCGATCGCGGCCCTGCCGGCCGCCAAGTAGGCCGACCGACCCGCACCGACCACGACCGGAAGAAGCCTCGCCCCGCGGGTGCTTCTTCCGGTTTTTTGTCTGCCGGGGCTATCCTCTCAACTACCCCGCTGCTCGTGCGGGGCTCATGCAGGGAGCGGATCAAGGCTGATGACACCCACCTCACTCACCACGTTTGCCTGGCCGGAGGGCTTCATCTGGGGCTCGGCGACCGCCGCCGCACAGGTCGAGGGCGCCGGCCATGAGGGCGGCAAAGAAGACTCGATCTGGGATGCCTTCGCCCGGGTTCCCGGCGCGATCGCCGGCGACGAGAACCTCGAAATCGCCGACGATCATTACCACCGGATGCCGGCCGACGTGGCGATCATGAAGCGACTGGGCCTTAGATCCTACCGATTCTCAACGAGCTGGGCCCGCGTGCGCCCCGGCGATCGCGCCGCAAACGGCGAGGGCCTCGACTTCTATTCCCGGCTGGTCGACGAGCTGCTCGAGGCGGGCATTCTGCCCTGGCTGACGCTGTACCACTGGGACCTGCCGCAGGCCCTCGAAGAGAAGGGCGGCTGGGCGAACCGCGACACCGCGGCCCGCTTCGTGGACTACGCGACGGATGTCTACGCCGCCCTCGGCGACCGCGTCACCCACTGGACCACCTTCAACGAGCCGTTCTGCTCCGCGCTGCTCGGCTATGCCTCGGGCGTGCACGCCCCCGGCCGGCAGGATGGCCGCGCAGCCGTCGCCGCGGTGCACCATCAACACCTCGCCCACGGCCGGGCCGTGCTCGCGCTGCGCTCGAGCGGCGCCGAGCACATCGGCATCACCCTCAACCTCACCAACGCCGTGCCGCGCGACCCGAGCGACCCGGTTGACATCGACGCCGCCCGCCGCCTCGATTCGCTCGCCAATCGCATCTTTCTCGAGCCGATGCTGCTCGGGGCCTACCCCGCCGACACGCTGCGCGACCTCGAGGCGTTCGGTCTGTCCGAGGCGACCGGGCCGAACGGCGAGGCCGCGCTCATTCAGGCGGGCGACCTCGAGATCATCGGCACCCCCATCGACTTTCTCGGCGTCAACCATTACCACGATGACTCGGTGAGTGGGCATCCACTGGCCGCCAGCGAAGGCGGCGACGCCGACAGCCACTCCGGCGGCGCGAGCCGGCCTGCCGGATCGCCCTGGGTCGGCTCGGAGCACCTCACTTTTCCGAGCCGCGGCCTGCCGCGCACGGCCATGGACTGGGAGGTCAACCCCGACGGCCTGCGGGCGCTGCTCGTGCGCCTCGGCGAGCAGTACCCGACCCTGCCGCCGCTGTACATCACCGAGAACGGTGCCGCCTACGACGACACCGTGGCGGCGGATGGCGCGGTGCACGACCGCGAGCGCACGCAGTACATCCTGGACCACGTCGCATCCGTCGCTCTGGCCATCGAGCAGGGAGCGGATGTGCGCGGCTACTTCGTCTGGTCACTGCTCGACAACTTCGAGTGGTCGTACGGGTACGGCAAACGTTTCGGCATCGTCAGGGTCGACTACGACACGCTCGAGCGCACGGTGAAAGACAGCGGACTCGCCTTCGCTGCCCTGATCGCGGGCACGGGCGGGGGCGGCAGCGCGCCGGCACGATGACGGATGCCGCCCCCGGCTCAGCGCAGCTGCGGCACAACCTCGGCGGCGAGAAACTCCAGGTGGTCGAGGTCGGAGAGGTCCATGATCTGCAGGTACACGCACTCGACGCCGTCGGCCGCGAGCGCGCCGAGGCGGTCGACGATCTCCGAGGCCGTGCCGGCGAGGCCGTGCGCGCGCAACTCGGCCGGCTCGCGGCCGATCGCCGCGGCCCGACGCGCGAACTCGACCTCGGTAGCCCCGCCCACCGCGATGAGTGCGGCGGAGTACACCAACGAATCCGGGTCACGGCCGATGCTCTGGCACGCGGCCCGCACGCCCGCGAACTTGCCGGCGATGTCGGCGAATTCGGGGAAGGGCAGGTTGAACTCCGTCGCGAAGCGCGCGGCGAGCGCCGGGGTGCGGCGGGCTCCTCCGCCGCCGACGATGACGGGCACGCGGGCCTGCGTCGGCTTCGGCAGGGCCGGCGACTCGATCAGCGTGTAATGCTCCCCATCGAAGCTGTAGCTCTCGCCGATCGGGGTGTTCCACAGCCCGGTGATGATCTCAAGCTGCTCCTCGAGCATGCCGAACCGCTTGGGAGGGAACGGGATCCCATAGGCGAGGTGCTCCTTCTCGAACCAGCCGGTGCCGAGACCGAGCTCCACCCGGCCGCCGGACATCTGGTCGACCTGGGCGATCTGAATGGCGAGGATGCCCGGCGGCCGATAGGTGACCGAGGACACGAGCGTGCCGAGACGGATGCGTTCCGTCTCGCGGGCGAGCCCCGCCAGGGTGGTCCAGGCATCCGTCGGGCCGGGCAGGCCTGAGCCGTCTCCCATGGCGAGATAGTGGTCAGAGCGGAAGAACGCGTCGAAGCCGAGCCGTTCGGTGGCCTGCGCGACCGCGAGCACATCGTCGTAGCTGGCGCCCTGCTGGGGTTCGGTGAATACGCGGAATCTCATGAAACCAGTCTGCCAAGCCCCTCGGTCGGGGGGAAATCCAGGTGGTTCGGGTCGACGGCGGCGTCGGCGGCTTCGACGGGGCCGCCGAGCCCGTGCGGAAAGATCTGCACGTCGGGTACGAGCGCGAACCGAGCACGCATCACCGTGAGTGCCTCGGGGTTCTGGTCCACCAGCACGAAACGCCGACCGAGCGCCGCGGCGACCGCTCCGGTGGTGCCGCTGCCGGCGAAGAAGTCGAGCACCCAGTCGCCCTCGCGGCTCGAGGCCTGGATGATGCGGCGCAGAATGCCCACCGGCTTCTGGGTGGGGTAACCGGTTTTCTCCTTGCCGGTGGGCGACACGATCGTGTGCCACCAGACATCCGTCGGCAGCTTCCCCTTCGCCACTTTTTCCGGGGTGACCAGCCCCGGAGCCATATAAGGCTCGCGGTCGACCGTCGTCGAATCGAAGTAGTAGGCCTGCGGGTTCTTGACGTAGACGAGGATCGTGTCGTGTTTGGTCGGCCAGCGACTCTTCGACTTCGCTCCGTAGTCGTAGGCCCAGATCAGTTCGTTGAGAAAGCAGTCCCGGCCGAAGAGGGCGTCGAGCAGCACCTTCGCGTAGTGCGCCTCGCGGTAGTCGAGGTGCAGGTAGAGGGTGCCGTCGTCGGCGAGCAAGCGCCAGGCCTCGATCAGTCGCGGCTCGAGAAAGGCCCAGTAGTCCTCGAAGGCGTCGTCGTAGCCGAGCAGGTCACCCTTGATGCGCTCGTAGCGCTGGCCTTTGAATCCGGTAATGGTTCCGGCGGCGCTCGCTCCCCCTGCCGCGGCACGAACCGACGTCGTGGTCTGCCGTTTTTGGCTGCGACCGGTATTAAAGGGGGGATCGAGGTAGATCAGGGTGAACGCCGCGTCGGGGAGATTCGGTAGAACCTCGAGGTTGTCGGCGTGAATCACCCGGCTGGGACTTGTCTGTGACCACGCGGTTGGCATTCGTCTATTCTGTCAGGCGGCATAGTCTGTGCGGATGACAAAATCGACACCAACCCCGGTTACGACCCCGCCCACTACCTCCGGCGCGGTCGTGCGGCACGACGAGTCCTGCTCCCGCTATACCCTTCTGCTCGGTGACCAGACGGTGGGCCTGGCGGATTACTCGGTCTCCGGCCGCAACATCCACTTCACCCATACCGAGGTCGACCCGGCCCGGCGGGGCAACGGGCTCGCCAGCATCCTCATCGAACAGGCCCTCGATGACACCCGCACCCGCACCGACCTCACCGTCGTGCCGGACTGCCCGTACGTGGCGCACTGGATCGACCGGCACGCCGAATACCACGATCTGCTGACCCGCGGCCGCTAGAGTTCGATGCGAATGCGACCGTCGTAGATTCCCTTGTCACCGTCACCGGCGAGCGGGGCGGGGGCGGGCAGCACGGTCTGGCGTTCGAGCTCGATCGCGGCCTCGTACCGGCTCGGCGCGAACACCTCGTCGCCCATTCCGACAAGGCTCGCCCCGGTTCCGCTGCGGCGATTCTTGTTCGAGAGGTCGATCCAGCCCACACGGTCGGCCAGATAACCGAGCACGACGACGACCGCCGCGCCGATCAGAAGCCACCAGTCCATCGGGCCAGTGTATCCATGGCTCGCCGGGAGCGGTCTCAGGGAACCCGGGTCAGCCAGGCGTCCGTGCTGAACTTGGTGGTGACCAGCTCGGTCGCCTTCGCGTATTCCTCGGCGGTGATGTCGCCGGAGGTCGCCCCATACAGCCCGACGAAGGTCGCCTTCATGCGTTCGATGATCTCGGCGCGGCTGAGGCCGGTCTGGCTGCGCAGCGGGTCGACGCGCTTGGCGGCGCTCGTGATGCCCTTGTCGCTGAGCTTTTCGCGGCCGATGCGCAGCACCTGCACCATTTTCTCACCGTCCATGTCGTAGCTCATGGTGACGTGGTGCAGCACGGCGCCGCTGCCGAGGCGCTTCTGGGCGGCACCGCCGATCTTGCCCTTGGGGCTCGTGATGTCGTTGAGCGGCTGGTAGTACGCATCGATGCCGAGCGATTTCAGGGCGGTGATGACCCACTCGTCGAGATACGCGTACGAATCGGCGAAGCTCATGCCCTGCACGAGGTCGCTCGGTGCGTAGATGGAATAGGTGATGACCGAGCCGGCCTCCATGAACATGGCGCCGCCGCCGCTGATGCGACGCACGACGCTGAAGCCGAACTTCTCGGCATTGTCGGGGTCGACCTCGTTCTTGAGGGACTGGAAGCTGCCGATCACGACGGCCGGTTCGTTCCACTCCCAGATGCGCAGGGTGGGCTGGCGGCGGCCCTCGCCGACCTCGGTCGCGAGCACCTCGTCGAGGGCCATCTGCATGACGGGGGGCACGGGCCCCGAGTGGATGATCTTCCAGTCGTAGTCGCGCCAACTGCTGGCTCTGGCCAAAGAGCGACGCACGGCGACGGCGACGGCCTCGGGCGAGAAACCGAGCAGGCTCGCCCCAACGGGCAGGGCGCGGCGCACGGCGGCGGTGATGCTCGCCGCGTCGCTGTCGGCGGAGAGGCCGTTCACGGCCTCGTTGATGTCGTCGAGCGCGCTGTCGGGTTCGAGGAAGAAGTCCCCGGCCAGCCCGAAATTGGCGATCGTGTTATCGACCACGTCGAGATCGACGACGACAAGTTTGCCGCCCGGAACCTTATATTCTCCGTGCATTCAGCCAGCCTAACCGCACGCGCGGGCAGCGGATGCCGCCGCCCGCCATCCGTTGCGAAAAGCGGATGGCGCGACCAAACGGGGCCGTTTCATCCGCCGCTGCGCGACTTCGCGTCAATCCGCCCGCTTGTCGTCACGAGCAGCGGGCGCGGGCACGACGGGCAGGTGCTGATCGAGCCAGTGCAGCAGGTCGGCGATCACCTCGTCGCGGTTGGTCTCGTTGAAGACCTCGTGCCGGGCGCCCGGGTAGACGACGAGGCGCACATCGCGCAGTCCGGACCGGGCCACGTAGGCCTCGGCGAGTCGGGCGGCGCTGCGTTCACCGCCGACGGTGTCGTCGCCGCCGACGAGCATCAGCAGCGGCAGCGCGGTCGGCAGCCCGCGGGCCGGGCGCCCGAACAGCCGGGCCGCCTCCCGCAGCCCGAACAGCTTGGCGAGCGGCGTCGCGGTGGTCAGCGGGTCGGCCACGAAGGCCGCCGCGACCGCCGGGTCACGGCTCAGCCACTCCACGCCGGTCGTTCCGAGGTGTTTGTGACGACGGTTCAGGTCGCCGCTGTCGAGGTAGCCCGGCCAGCGGTACGCGGTGCCCGACAGCACGACCGCGTCGTACTCACCCGCGTGCGCATTGATGATCATCTGCGCCAGGAACGATCCCCAGCTGTGCCCCAGCAGAATCAGCGGCAAGCCGGGTTCTGCCAGCCGGATGATGCCACTCAGCTGCCGCACACCGGCCGCCGCCGCCCGCACCCCACCGACGCCGAGCCGGCCGAGCCGGGAATGGTCACCAGCGTACTGGCCGAGTCCGGTCTGGCCGTGACCACGGTGATCGTCGGCGTAGACCGTGTAGCCGGCGGCGTTGAGGGCCGCGGCGAGCCGCGTGTAACGCCGGGCATGTTCGCCCACGCCGTGGGCGATTTGCACGACCCCGCGCGGGGCGTCGACCGGCCAGACGTAGTAGGTGATGGTGACGCCGTAAACATCGGTGTAGGTGGGCACGCAGACAGTCTGTACCCTCGGCCCCGCCGGATCGAGAGCCCGCACCCACTTTATGCGTATTGTCGGGAATACTTAGCAAGGCTAATTTGCTACGCTAAGTAGATGCTCACCGACACGGCACATGCCGACACCGCCCAGGACACCACGCCGCACCACTCGGCAGACGCTCCCGGCCACGAGAGCACCGTCGCCGAGCTCAGCCACGACTTTCGCATGGCCAACGGCCGTCTGGCCCGTCGACTGCGGCAGGAGAAGGCCGACAACGAACTCAGCGCGAGCCAGTTCTCGGCCCTCGGAAGCCTGTTCGTGCAGGGCCCGTTGACGCTCAGCGAACTCAGCGAACACGAGCACGTCACCCCGCCGTCGATGACCCGCACGGTACACGCGCTCGTCACCGCCGGCCTCGTCGACCGCTCCGGCGTCGCCGACGACGGCCGCAAGGTCGTGCTCACGGCCACCCCGGCGGGCCTGGACATCATGCGCGAAACCCGCAAACGCCGCGAGGCCTGGCTCGCCCAGCGACTCATCCGGCTCTCGCCCGCAGAGCGCCGCACGCTCGCGGATGCCACGTCAATCATGAAGGAGCTCGCCAACAGTTGAGTGCCATGTTCCGCTCCCTGAGCGTCATCAATTACCGCATCTGGTTCGCCGGGGCCCTCGTCTCGAACATCGGCACCTGGATGCAGCGCACCGCCCAGGACTGGATCGTGCTCACCGAGCTGACCGACTACAACGCGACCGCGGTCGGTATCACGATGGCGCTGCAGCTCGGCCCGATGCTGATTCTGATGCCGTGGGCCGGCCTCATCGCCGACCGGTTCAACCGGCGCAAGCTGTTGATTCTGACCCAGGCGCTGATGGGGCTGCTGGCCCTCGGCCTCGGTATTCTGACCGTGACCGGCGTCGCCGAGCTCTGGCACGTCTACCTCTTCGCCCTGGGCCTCGGAGTCGTCGCCGCGATCGACGCGCCCGCCCGCCAGGCCTTCGTCTCCGAGCTCGTCTCCGAGGACAACCTCAGCAACGCCGTGGCCCTCAACTCGGCGTCGTTCCACGGCGCCCGCCTGATCGGCCCGGCCGCCGCCGGCCTGCTCGTCGTCGCTGTCGGCGCCGGCTGGGTCTTCATGATCAACGCCGTCACCTTCGCCGCCACGGTCGCCGCGATGCTGCTGCTGCGCACGCACCTGCTGCGGCGCCAGCCCACCGCGAGTCGCGAGCGCGGGCAGCTCGCCGCCGGGTTCCGCTACGTGCGCGGCCGCCCCGACATCATGGTCGTCATGGTCGCCGTGTTCTTGATCGGCACCTTCGGTCTCAACTTCGCCATCTTCACCTCGACCATGGCGACAATCGAGTTCGGCAAGGGCGCGACCGAGTTCGGCCTCTTGAGCTCGATCATGGCGATCGGCGCGGTCATCGGTTCGCTGCTCGCGGCCCGCCGCAGTCAGGCCCGGCTGCGCATGATCATTGGCGGGGCCGCGCTCTTCGGAGTCTCCTGCGCCCTCGCGGCCCTCATGCCCACCTACGGCAGCTTCGCGGTCTCCCTCGCCCTCGTCGGCCTGTCGTCGCTGACCCTCATGACGACCGCGAACGCCTACGTGCAAACCACGACCCAGGCCGACATGCGCGGCCGGGTGATGGCGCTCTACATGGCCATCTTCGTCGGCGGCACCCCGCTCGGCGCGCCGCTCGTCGGCTGGGTAGCGGATGCCTTCGGCCCCCGCTGGGCGCTCGGTCTCGCGAGCGCCTCGGGGCTGCTGGCCGCTGCCGCGCTGCTGTATTGGATGATCCGCTACCGCGAGCTACGGGTACGGCTGCGGCTGCGCACGGCCCCGCGGGTGCTGATTCTGCACGCCGGCGACGGCCGCGAGCCGGAGCGCACGGCCGCCGCCGGCGCATCCGCTGCCGCCGCATCCGCCGCCGCATCCGCCGGCCACAGCACCGACGCGGTGGACACGGCCACCCGCGAGATTTCCATCATCGAGGGCACCAGCTCACGCTAGAGGCCGGCCCTCGCGGGGGCTAATTCAGGAAATCTGCGCGGGCGAGGCGCCAGCGTCCCACTGCTCCGGCCCTGCGGCGAGCACCCCGCGACGGATGTCCTGAATTAGCCACGGAGGCAGCGCCCTGCGGCGGGCGGGCGAGCGAGCGGGCGGGGCGTGGGGAGCTAGCGCACGCCGCCCATCAGGCGCAGCACCGGTCGGGCGACGAGGGCGAGCATGAGGCCGAGCAGAATGGCGATGCCGCCCAGCACCCCGAAGTACAGGGTCTCGTCGACGGTCGCGTACCACTCGGCGAGCAGGCCGGACACGGCCGATCCGAGCGCGACGGAGAGGAAGAACAGCGCCACCATCTGGGTCTTGAACACTCCGGGCGCGAGCTTGGTGGCGACCGAAAGCCCAACCGGGGAGAGCAGCAGCTCCGCGACGGTGAAGACGAGCAGAATTCCGACCATCGCCAGCAGTGGGGTCGAGTTGGCGGCGCCGCCCGCGAAGGGCAGAAACAGCAGGAACGCGATGCCCATGATGCCCGTGCCGAAGGCGAACTTCACCGGTGTGGACGGCTGTCTGGTGCCCCACTTCGTCCAGATTGCGGCGAAGATTCCCGACAGCAGAATGATGAAGACCGGGTTGATCGACTGCACCCAGGACACGGGCATCTCCCAGCCGAACAGGTCGCGGTTGAGGCGCTCGTCGGCGTAGATCGTGACGACGGTGAACTGCTGCTGGTACAGCGACCAGAACGCGGCGCTCGCGATGAACAGCGGAATGAAGGCGTAAACCCGCTTGCGCTCGACGGTCGAGATCTGCCGGTTGGTCAGGATCACGATGAAGTACGAGATCGTCGCGACGATGGTCAGCCCGATCACGATCGTGACGAGGTTGGAGGCGGTGATGACCCCGGTCATCACGAGAACCACGATGATCGCGACGGCCACGAGGGCGATGACGATGTAGCGGTTGTAGCGTTCGCGCGGCAGCGGGTCGGGCACCACGCGTGCCGCCTCGGGCAGGCGCTTACGGCCGAAGGAGTACTGTGTGAGGCCGATCGCCATGCCGACCGCGGCGAGCCCGAAGCCGTAGTGGAAGCCGAGCGTGGTCTGCAGCAGGCCGGTCAGGATGGGTCCGAAGAACGCGCCGAGGTTGATGCCGAGGTAGAAGATCGAGAACCCGGCGTCGCGACGGGGATCATCCGCTGCATACAGCGTGCCGACGACGGAGGTCGCGTTGGCCTTCAGTCCACCGCTGCCGACCGCGACCAGAATGAGGCCCACGGCGAGGCCGATCACGCCCGGCAACAGGGCCAGGGCGATGTGGCCGAGCATGATGACGATCGCGCTGTAGAACAGCACCCGCTCTGAGCCGAGCAGCCGGTCGGCGACCCAGGCGCCGAGGATCGTGGAGAGATACACGCCGCCGCCATAAGCGCCGACGATGCCCGCAGCGGTGGCCTGCGGAATGCCCAGGCCGTCATCGGCCGCCGAGTAGTACAAGTACAACAACAGGATGCCCTGCATGCCGTAGAACGAGAAGCGCTCCCACATCTCGACGCCGAAGATATGGGCCAGGGATCGGGGCTGCCCCAGAAATCCGGTGTCTTCGTGGTGGGCTGTGGCTTCGTCGGTGCTCGTACGCATCCCTTCAGAATACTCCCGCCCCTCCCCCGCACGGGTGCCCCTCGCCCGCGTCTGGTCGTGTCTGGCCGTGCTTGGTCGTGCCTGGTCGTGCCCGCGGCACTTAGGCTCAGGGGATGGTTAACCAGCGAATTCTTGTCAGCGTGCCCGATCACACTCTGCGCGACGCGCTCGGGGAGCTGCCCGACGGCGTCGACCTGATCGAGTGGGCGCTGGATGGCCCGGCGCCGGTTCCCGAGATCGACCTCGTCGTGATGCCCTACATGGGCGCCACCCGCAAGCTCGCCCACCTTGCCGGAGTGCAGACGCGGCTCGTGCAGAGCCAGGCGATCGGTTACGACGGCGCCGATGCCGTACTGCCCGCCGGAAACCTGCTCGCCAACGCGGCGAGTGTGCACGAGGCCTCGACCGCCGAACTCACGGTCGGTCTGATTCTCGCCTCGCAGCGCGGCATCCCGAACTTCGTGCGTGACGCCGATGCCGGCCAATGGAGCCGCCCGGATCAGCAGCACGCAAGCCTCGCCGACCGCACCGTGCTGCTGCTCGGTTACGGCGGCGTCAGCCGGGCGATCGAGGCCCGTCTGCTGCCGTTCGAGACCACGATCGTACGTGTCGCACGCACCGCCCGCAGCGACGAGACCGGTCCGGTCCACGCCTTCGGCGAGCTCGCCGAACTGCTTCCCCAGGCCGACATCGTGGTCGTCGCCGTGCCGCTGACCACCGAGACACATCACCTCGTCGACGACGCCTTTCTCGCCCGGATGCCCGATGGCGCCCTGCTCGTGAACATCGCCCGCGGCCCGGTCGCCGACACCGAGGCGCTGCTGGCGCACGCGAGCAGCGGTCGGCTGCGGCTCGCCCTCGACGTGACCGATCCGGAGCCGCTGCCGGACGGACATCCGCTCTTTGCGCTGTCCAACGTTCTGATCAGCCCACACGTCGGCGGCGCCTCGACCGCGATGCTGCCGCGCATGGTGCGGCTGCTGCGCGAGCAGATTCGGCGGATGCAGCGTGGCGACGAGCCGCTCAACGTCGTTCTGGGCGCACCCGCCACGCTCTGACCTGCACGCCTCGGCGGATTAGGCGCGGGGCCTTGCCCCCGAGCCACTTCGGGTCGACAGTGGTGGCGCGGCACACGACTGGCCGCACCACAGACGGAGAGGTTTGCTATGCCCAAAGTGATCATTCTGACCGGGGACGCCGCCGAGACTCTGGAGGTGTTCTACCCGTACCAGCGCCTGCTGGAGGCGGGCTACGAGGTCGACATCGCCGCCCCCGAGAAGCGTCGCCTGCAGTTCGTTGTGCACGATTTCATCGACGGTTTCGACACCTACACCGAGAAGCTCGGCCACACCTGGCCCGCCGACGTGGCCTTTCGCGATGTGGACCCGTCCGACTATGTGGCCCTCGTGGTGCCCGGCGGACGGGCTCCCGAGTACATCCGCAACGACGATGACGCCAAGCGCATCGTGCGGCACTTCTTCGAGACCAACGCCCCGGTCGCGGCGCTCTGCCACGGGCCGTTGCTGCTCGCGGCCGCGGGTGTGCTGCACGGGCGCACCACCTCGGCCTACCCGGCGCTGCAGATCGACGTGGAACTCGGCGGCGGAACCTTCGAGAACGGTGCCGGCATCGTCGACGGCAACCTCGTGTCGGGGCGAGCCTGGCCCGACAACGCAGCGTGGATGCGTGAGTTCATGATCGTTCTCGAGGCCTCTCAGGGGCTCGCCGGGGCCGGTGAACAGACCGGCGCCCAGCCGGCCGAGACCTGGTCGGAGGCGTCACGCGCACGCGGCATGGCGACCGAGGCCGCCCAGGCCGAGCCGGCGGGCGGCTACGACACCCAGCCGATCGACCGCGACCGCCCCGAAAACTAGCGACGGGCAACGGAGGTCGGCGGCGCGGACCGCGCCGCCGACCTGGTGGCCCTCACCGGGCAACCCGACGCGGCGGCGCACGCGGAAACACGATCGCCCTCGACGGGCGCCACGGGTCTCGACGGGGGCCGCGATTACGTGTATGGTGTGGTCAGACCACTTGTGGTCTGACCACACCATTTTTCGTACCGTCCGACTCATCGCCGAGGAGCCCCCGTGACCACTACCGCCGGCACCGAACGACGCGCCTGGCAGCTCGTGCTCGACCGCGTCGAACTCGACCTGCTCAGCGGGCGCCTCGGCCCCGGCGACCACCTGCCGCCCGAACGACAGCTCGCCGTCGAGCTCGGCGTCGGCCGCTCGAGCGTGCGCGAGGCGATCCGGGTGCTCGAGGTGCTCGGCCTGATCCGCACCAGTGTGGGCTCCGGCCCCTCGGCCGGCGCGATCATCGTCGCGTTGCCCGGTGGCGGCATGTCCGCCCTGATGCGCCTGCAGGTCGCCGCCCAGGGATTTCCGGTCGCCGACGTCGTCAAGACCCGCCTCGTGCTCGAGGGCTCGGTCGTGTCCGACCTCGCCGAGCGCTGCGCCCCCGGTCCGTTCGGTGGGGCGGGCGACGCGGTCGCCGACGGATGCCCCGACCTGACGGAGTCCCGCGTGCTGCTGACCGCGATGGACCGGCCCGAGCTCACCGAAGCCGAGTTTCTCGCCCTCGACGCGCAGTTTCACCTCTCGCTCGCCGAGGCCGGCGGCAATCAGGTCGTGACGGCGACGATGGCCGGGCTGCGCAGTGCCATCGAGGGCTATGCGCGTGCGGGGCTGGCCGGCCTCGTGTCGTGGCCGGCGACATCCGCTCGCCTGCGGCTCGAACACCGGGCCATTCTGGCCGCGATCGCCGCCGGCGACCCCGAGGGTGCCCGCCTGGCCGTGCAGGGCCACATCGCGGGGTACTACGCCGAAACCCAGCTCACCAGCACGACTCCCACACTCTAGGTTCGCCCCTCCCTTCTCGACAGACAGGACACCGACATGGTTCAACGACGCATCCCGAAGATCAAAGATCTCGCCCCGCTCATGCAGTTCAAGTCCCCCGAGCTCAATGCCAGAAAGCGTCGACTGGCCGCCGCGCTGACGATTCAGGATCTGCGCACGATCGCCAAAAAGCGCACCCCCAAGGCCGCGTTCGACTACACCGAGGGCGCCGCCGAGGCCGAGATCTCGCTCGCCCGGGCGCGGCAGGCCTTCGAAGACATCGAGTTTCACCCCTCGATTTTGCGCGACGTGTCGACCGTGTCGACCGGCTGGAATGTGCTCGGCGCCCCCGTCGCCCAGCCGTTCGGCATCGCGCCGACCGGCTTCACCCGCATGATGCAGACCGAGGGCGAGGTCGCCGGATCTCGTGCGGCCGGCCGCGCCGGCATCCCCTTCTCACTCTCGACCATGGGCACGTCCTCGATCGAAGAGGTCAAGGCCGCGAACCCGCATGGCCGCAACTGGTTCCAGCTGTACATGTGGAAGGACCGCGACCGCTCGATGGCCCTCGTCGACCGGGCCGCGAAGGCCGGCTTCGACACCCTGCTGGTGACCGTCGACGTTCCCGTCGCCGGAGCCCGGCTGCGCGACAAGCGCAACGGCTTCTCGATTCCGCCGGCGCTGACCCTGGGCACCGTGGTCAACGCCCTGCCCCGCCCGGAGTGGTGGATCAACTTTTTGACCACCGAGCCGTTGTCGTTCGCGAGCCTTGACCGGTCGAGCGGAACGGTCGCGGAGCTGATCGACAGCATGTTCGACCCGACCGTCGACTTCGAGGATCTCGCCTGGATTCGGGCGCAGTGGCCCGGAAAAATCGTCGTCAAGGGCGTGCAGAACCTTTCCGACGCCAAGCGTCTGGTGGACCTCGGCGTCGACGGCATCACGCTGTCGAATCACGGCGGCCGCCAGCTCGACCGCGCCCCGATCCCGTTCCGCCTGCTGCCCGACGTCGCCCGCGAGGTGGGGCAGCACACCGAGGTTCATCTGGACACGGGCATCATGTCCGGGGCCGACATCGTCGCATCGATCGCCCTCGGCGCCCGCTTCACGATGATCGGCCGTGCCTACCTGTACGGCCTGATGGCCGGCGGAGAGGCCGGAGTCGACCGCACCATCCAGATTCTCTCGGAGCAGGTCGCCCGCACCATGCGCCTGCTCGGCGTCAACTCGCTCGAGGAACTCACCCCGGGCCACGTCACGCAGCTCACCCGCCTGCAGCCGGTCGCCTCGGCGCTCGTGGCCGCCGCCGAGACGGTGCGCACCCCGGTTACCGTCAAGTAGAGGATGCATTCGCGCGAGTGAGCAGTTGTGGCGCTTCCCACGCTCGGGAAGCGCGACAACTGCTCACTCGCGTCATTTAGTCGGCGGCTGGGACCAGTACGCGGGCCAGCGCCGCCGCCGTTTGCTCCAGGCTCAGCTGCCCCTGCGCGACGGCCAGCACCAACTCGAAGGCTTCGTCACTGGTCATGACGACGCGAAACCCGTTGAGGCGCAGGAACGCGAGCGTTAGCATCCAGGACAGGCGCGTGTTCCCATCGAAGGGCGGATAATTCTGCGCGAGTGACGAAAACAGCGCGGCTGCCTTGAGCTCAAGTGTTTCGTAGGCGTCGTCACCGAACATGCTCGCGGACGGCCGAGCCAGTGCCGAGAAGAGCAGCCCCTTATCGCGCACGTGCAGGCCCAGATGCGCAACCGTCGCCATCGCCTGGTCCGGCTCGAGGTGGCACGACGCGCAGTCCGAGCGCGACCGCGGCGCGGGCGAGCGCGGCGTCGAAGGTTGCCAGCGGGGCGGACTCCTGCAGAGCGGCGACCAGCACACAACAGTCCGGCATGGTCAAGCCGGTCGTCACGCGCAGCTCGGCCAGGAGCATGGGCTCGTCGCGAGCGGGCGTGAGCGCTCCGATGCCCATCTCGGTGAGGTCAGCCAGCAGTTGGCTCGCCCGCCCCAGGCGCACGCCGCCTACCAGGACTTCGGCGAGCGTTAAGGGATGCACCGCGAAGCCGCGATCCAGGTTCTGACTCAACAGAACCGCAGAGGCGCCATGGCTGACGTCAGACGTGTTGAGAAACGCGATGATGACGCTCGCGTCGAGAACGATCACTCCGGCCAGTCGTCGAGCAGTCGAGTTCTGAAGCTTTCATCGAACCCTTCGGAGTACCGACCGCGAACGCGCTGAAGTGCGGCAAGCCGCGCCTCCAGCCGCGTCCGGTCCTGGCGCGACACTTCGGCGGCGCCGACTCGCAGGACCCGTAACACCAGTTTCGCCCGCGGTTCGTTGGGCCAGACGCGGGCGGCGGCATCGAGAGCACGCAGGATGTCGTCCGTTTCCGTGATCTGATAACGACGGCGTGCGGTGGGCATGCCGAGAGTGCACCACCGCCTACTCGGTGGTACACCTGTATCAGCGCAGGTGCTCGGCGAAAGCGCGCAGGGCGAGAGCATCGTCTTCCCAGGCTCCGCCCTCGTGGCCGTTGTACTGCCACACCGTCACGTCTTTCGGCCCGGCGTAGCTGTGGAAGGCGCCGAACACCGTCGAGGGCGGGCAGATCGCATCCATCAGGCCGGCCGTGAAGACGCCCGGCGCGGTGGCCCGCTTGGCGAAGTTCACGCCGTCGAAGTAGCTCAGCGTCTCGTAGACGGTCGCCACGCTCAGCCGGTGCACGGCGAGGTACTGGGCGATCTCCCGGTACGGCATGGCGTCGGTGATGACGGATGCCCGCGGAAAGTCGCAGAGGAACGGCACCCGGGCGACGACCGCGGCAAGGCCCGGCACGAGGCCGGCGACGGCGAGCGCGATGCCACCGCCCTGGCTGGTGCCCATCACGGCGACCCGGGTCTCGTCGACGAGGTCGAGCGCGCGGGCCGCGGCGACCGCGCGCACGGCATCCGTGTAGAGGCGGCGGTAGTAGTAGCTGCCCGGTGCTTCGATGCCGCGGGTCATGAAGCCCGGAACCTGCGGGCCGCTGCGGGAGCCACCGTCATCGTCGGGCGTAACGCCGGTCGTGCCGCCGGAGCCCTGGCCGCGCACGTCCATGTCGAAGTGTGCGTAGCCGGCGGATGCCCACAGCAGGTTCTCGAAAGCCTGCCCGCGTCCGCGGCCGTAACCGTGAAACTGCACGATGGCCGGCAGCGGCTGCGTGGTACCGGCCGGCACCCGCAGCCACGCACTGATCCTCTGACCACCGAAACCGGTGAAGGTGACGTCGTACACGTCGAGGGTGGTGAGAGCGGGCGAGCCGGGGGCATCCGTCACCCGGGTTGCGGTCACCGCGAGCGGATGCCGCGCCGCCTCGGCCAGGGTGTCGGCCCAAAAGGCGTCGAAGTCGTGCGGCTCGGTCTGCGTGCTGCGATGCGTCTGCAGGCTCGCCTCGGACATGTCGGTGTACATGCTGTGAGCCTACGGCGGCGGGCGCCCGGCCCGCTGCGCGCCCGTCACGCGCCGTCACCCTGGCCCCGCTCGCCGCCCGCCCGGTGACTGCGCCGCCCGCGTGGGTGGCTGCG
>NZ_SOHE01000078.1 GCF_004403305.1 Cryobacterium frigoriphilum
CTCAGCGCTGCGGGCCGTGCGGGTCAGACGCCGTAGATGCCGGCGCGGCTCGCCGCGTAGTTGGCGCGCACCGCGAGGGCCCAGTCGGCCCCGCCCGAACCCGAGCCGGCGGCCGGCTCGAGCTCACGGGCGATCTCGAGCGGCCAGGCCGGAAAGTCCGCCCCGCCATCGAGCGCCCACGCGGCCTGGCGGGCGGCGCCGAGCGCCACATACTCCCCCGGCCTGGGCAGCACGACCGGCACGCCGAAGACGTCGGCCGCGATCTTCTGCACGGCGGGCGACTGCGAGCCACCACCGATCAAGATGACCCGCCGCACACTCACGCCCTGGCCCCGTAGGGAATCGAGCGCATCCGCGAGGCTGCAGACGAGTCCCAAAACGGATGCCTGCGCGAGGTGTTCCGGAGTCATCGTGGAGCGGCGCATGCCGGTCAACGACCCGGTGGCGCCCGGCAGGTTCGGGGTGCGCTCCCCGTCGAGGTAAGGCAGCATCAGCAGGCCCTCGGCGTCGATCGGCGCCGCGAGCGCGAGCTCGCCGAAACGCTCGATGTCAACGCCGAGCATGCGCGCGGTCGCCACGAGGGTACGCGCACCGTTGATGGTGGCGAGCAGGGGAAGCTGGTGACCGGTGGCATCCGCAAAGCCGGCGACCGCACCGCTGGGATCGCTGATACGCGCGGCGGTGCTCGCGAAGACGGTGCCGCTGGTGCCGATCGAGACAACCACATCGCCCTCGCCGATGCCGAGGCCGAGCGCCGCTGAGGCGTTGTCGCCGGCGCCAGCCGAGACGACGATGCCCTGCGGCGTCACGCCGGCCCGCTCGCTCGGGGCCAGCACCCGCGGAAGCCGGGCATCGCGGCCGAGGGCCGCGCGCAGCAGATCGGGCCGGTACTCATTGGTGTGCGCCGAGAAGTAGCCGGTGCCCGAGGCGTCGCTGCGGTCGGTGACGGCCTCGGCCGGGCGCCCCAGGATGTTCCAGGTCAGCCAGTCGTGCGGAAGCAGCACCTGGTCGACGCGCGCGGCGAGTTCGGGCCGATTCTCGGCCAGCCAGGCCAGCTTGGTGATCGTGAAGGAGGCCACCGGTACGACGCCGATCTCGTCGGCCCACATCTGCGCGCCGTATTTCTGTACGAGCGCGGCGGCCTGCGGGGCGCTGCGCACGTCGTTCCAGAGCAGTGCGTTGTGCACGGCGTTGCCCCGGTCATCGAGGGCGACCATGCCGTGCTGTTGCGCGCTGACGCCGAGCGCCGACACGCCGTCGAGGTCGGTGCCGCCGGCGGCCACGAAGGCGTCCCACCAGTGCTGCGGGTCGACGCTCGTGCCATCCGGATGCGGCGCGCTGCGCAGCTGCAACAGCTCGCCGGTGTCGGCGTCGACGGTCACGACCTTGCAGCTCTGCGTCGACGAGTCGACTCCCGCCACGATTCGGCGTTTCGGTGCCAACTTCGGTGCCAGCTTCGATGCCATTGCTTTCCCCTTTGAGACCCGCCGTGAAACCCGTGCTGCTGCACGCACTACTGCCGGGTCAGTTTAACGGCTTCAGCAGCTCTTCGAGGGTCGCCTTCGCGCCGACCGTGTGCAGCAGGCCCAGCGCCCGGTCGTACGCGGCGACGAACACGGCGTCGTCGAGCAGATCGCCGAACAGGTCGCGGTCGCGCAGGAACGCGTGCGGGTCGCTGCCATGCTCTCGAGCGATCTGGCCGTCGGCACTGGCCATGACGCGGTCGCGAATGCGGTCGACGACCTCGATGGGGTGACCCTGTTCATCCGTGCCCTCGGCGTAACGCGCCCAGCTCGCCACGATCGCCGCGCTCAGGCCGACGTCGCCGCCGCGGGCGGACTGCTCGCGCACCACGGGCAGCAGCCACTTCGGGATGCGGTCCGAGGACTCCGCGCAGAGCCGCGCGACGGTGTCGCGCACGCCCGGGTTCGAGAAGCGCTCGATGAGCTGGGTCTTGTAGTCCTCCACGTCGATGCCGGGCACCGGTTTCAGGGTCGGGGTGCCCTCGCGGTCCATATAGGCGCGCAGGAACGTGGCGATCAGCGGGTCGGCGGCCGCGTCGTGCACGAGCCGGTAGCCCATCAAATGCGCGAAATAGCAGAGCCCCTGGTGGCTCGCGTTCAAGAGCCGCAGCTTCATGAGTTCGTACGGTTCGACATCCGTCACGAGCTGCACTGCCGTGCTTTCGTAAGGCGGGCGGCCGGCGGTGAAGTGGTTCTCGAGCACCCACTGCAAGAAGGGCTCGCAGACCACGGGCCAGCGGTCGGACAGGCCGAAGGTCTCGGCGATCTGGGCGCGGTCGTCGTCGGTGGTGACCGGGGTGATACGGTCGACCATGGAGCTCGGGAAGGCGACGGATGCCGCGATCCAGGCCCCGAGGTCGGCGTCTTTCGCACTCGCGAAGGCGACGAAGGCGCGGCGGGCGACACCACCGTTGTCCTGCAGGTTGTCGCACGACATGATCGTGAAGGGCACGAGGCCGCGGGCGCGGCGGCGACGCAGGGCCTCGACGACGATGCCGAATACCGTGATGGGCACCGCATCCGTCGCGAGGTCGGCGGCGACCGGCGGGCTGTCGAGAACGAATTCACCGCTGACCGGGTGAATGTTGTAGCCGCCCTCGGTGACGGTGAGCGAGACGATCTTGACCTCGCGGCTCGCGAGGCGTTCGATCACGGCCTCAACGTCGTCGGGTGCGTACATGTAGTCGATGATCGAGCCGATCACGCGGGCCTCGAGGCGGCCGTCGGGGTGTTTGACCACGAGCGTGTAGAGGCCGTCCTGATCAAGCAGCGCGTCGCGCATGCGCACGTCGCTCGGCATCACGCCGACGCCGCAGATGGCCCAGTCGCGGGCGAGGCCCTGGCCGAGCAGGTCGTCGATCATGAGGGCCTGGTGCGCTCGGTGAAAGCCGCCGACCCCGAAGTGCACGATGCCGGCGCTGAGGCCGAGTCGGTCGTAGTCCGGCAGCGCCACCTCGGGTGAGGCGGCCGCGAGCGCCGCGAGGGTCTCATTGCCGAGGGTGCTGAGAGTGCGGGGCGTCGCTGTCGTGTCGGTCATTGCGGGGGTCACGCTTTCTGGTGGGCGGGGCTGGGATTCTCGAGCGA
The DNA here is from genome assembly GCF_004403305.1 of Cryobacterium frigoriphilum. Classification (GTDB taxonomy): domain Bacteria; phylum Actinomycetota; class Actinomycetes; order Actinomycetales; family Microbacteriaceae; genus Cryobacterium; species Cryobacterium frigoriphilum. The sequence continues at coordinate 3,108 of NZ_SOHE01000078.1, forward strand.
GAGATTCGTGGCGTTCGGGTCGGTCAGGTGCGGGTCGTTCGGTTCATGCTGGTGCGGCTCGACGGTCTGCTCGAGGGTCGGGGCGATGAGCACGGGCACCCCGGCATCCGCGGCGAGCGCCAGCACGGCCTCGCTCGTGCGGTCGTCGACCACGAGATGGTCAAGGTCGGCCAGCCGCGCAAACTTCACGAGCCCGACGCTGGCCAGCCGGTCATGATCGGCGATGAGCACCACCCGCTCGGCGGCGGCGATCGCGGCGCTCTTCACGATCGCGGCCTTCGGGTTGGCGGCGAGCAGGTGGCCGTCGCTCGTGAGCCCGGTCACCGTGATGAACGCCACGTCGATGCGGATGTGCTCGAGAGATTCCCTAGCCCACTGCCCGCTCTGCGAGTCGTCGGCCGGGTCGACGGTGCCACCGAGGTTGTAGACGACGAGCGCGCTGTTGCGACTGGCGATGAGCGCCACCGGAATCGACGGCGTCACGAGTTGCACCGCCGCGTCATCGGGCACGAGCGCGGCGAGCGCCTCGGCGATCGGCCCCGAATCGAGAAAGATCACACCGGTCGCGGGCAGCAGCCGGGCGGCGAGCGTTGCCACCGGGTGGGCGGATGGCTCGGGATCCGTGATGAACGTCGGGTCGGTCACCGGGTCTGCCGCCGCAATCGCCCCGCCGTGGGCGCGGCGCAGCTGCCCCGCCTCCTCAAGCACCCGCAGGTCGCGCCGAATCGTTTCCTCGGCCACGCCGAGGGATTCGGACAGTTCGCCCACTTCGACCCGACCGGCGAGGTCGAGCGCGCTCAGGATTTGCTCGTGCCGAGCCAGCGCCTGGCGGCCCGGGGTGGTCGCGCCGGCGGCCGTTTCGCCCTCTGTCGTTCTGCTCATGCTGTCTCCTCTGGGCTCGTGGGCTGCCTGACCATCATGGCGCGGCGTGCGCGCTGGTCGAGGGGACCTACTTGATGGCGCCCATGGCGAGTCCGGTGACCAGTCGCTTCTGAGCGAGCCAGCCGGCGAGCACGACCGGCAGCACGGCGAGGGTCGAGGCCGCCGACAGCACCGCGAGAAATTGCCCGCGGCCGTCGACGAAGCTGCCGAGGAACGGCGGGGTCGTGCGGGCCATCGTCGACGTGAGCAGGTTCGCGAGAAAGTACTCGTTCCAGGCGAAGATGAAGCAGATCAGCGCGGCCGCGGCGATGCCGGGGGCGACGATCGGCAGCACGACGCGCACGAGCTCGGTGAAGAAGTTCGCGCCGTCGATCTGCGCGGCCTCCACGATTTCCAGCGGCACCTCGCTGAAGAAGGAGCGCATCATCCAGACGGCAAGCGGCAGGTTCATGCCCACGTAGAGCACGCTCAGCGCCGAGATGTTGTCGAGCAGGCCGAAGTTCTGCAGCAGCAGGTAGATCGGGATGATCGCGGCCGCAATCGGCATGAAGCGGGTGCTGATGAAGAAGAAGAGGGCATCCTGCGACTTGATGATCGGGCGAATCGAGAGGCCGTAGGCCGCCGGGATGGCGAGCAGCAGCACGATGACGGTCGACATGACGCTCGCGGTGAGCGAGTTGAGCAGGTAGACGCCGAAGCCACGGTCGAGCACCTCGGCGAAGCGGTCGAAGGAGAGCGACGTGAAGATCGTCGGGGTCTTGGTGGCCGCGGCCGCTTCGGTTTTGAAGGCGGTGAAGACCATCCAGGCGACGGGAAAGAAGAAGCCGAGGGTGACGACCCAGGTGAACACGGTGAGGGCGGCGCTGCTGGCGCGGTGGCGCATCCGCTTGCTGCGACGGCGGGTGGGGATGGGCCGCGGGGCGGCGCTGACGGCGGTATCGGTTGCGGTGCTCATGATTTGGCCCCTTCGCTGGAGAAGATCTTGAAGAGCAGGCGCAGTGCGACGCTCGCCACGAGGATGGTCAGCAGAACGGTGATGACGCCGTAGGCGGCGGCCTCACCAATTTCGAGGCCGACGAAGGCCCGCTCGTAGAGCAGGTAGGACAGGGTCTTGGTGCCGCCGGTGCCGCGGGTCATGATCGCGATCGGGTCGAAGACCTGCAGCAGCATGATGCCGCCGAGCAGCACGGCGAGTTCGATGTACTGACGCAGGTGCGGCAGGGTCATGTGCACGAAGCTGCGAATCGGGCCGGCTCCGTCGACGGATGCGGCCTCGAGGGTCTCCTGGCTCTGGCTCTGCAGCCCGGCCAGCAGAATGAGCATCATGAAGGGGGTGTATTGCCAGGTCAGCACCATGATCACGGTGAGCGCCGGAAAGTCGGTGTTCCACTGCACGGGGTCGATACCCACGACCGAGAGGCCCCAGTTGACCATGCCGACGTTGGCGTCGAGCATCGACCATTTCCAGATCAGCGCGGCCGCGGCCGGCATCATCAGAAACGGGGTGATCACGAGGGTGCGGGCGAGGCCCTGGCCGAGAAACTTGCGGTTGAGCAGCAGGGCGATAACGAGGCCGAAGATGACCGAGAGCACGATCGAGGAGCCGGTGATCACGACGGTCGCCGACAGCGACTGCATGAACGCTCCGCCGGTGAAGACGGTCACGTAGTTGTCGAAGCCGGCGAAGCCGCGGGATCCGGGGCGCATCAGGTTCCAGTTTTGGAACGAGTAGTAGATGGTGACGAGGAACGGAATCTGCGTCACCAGGATCGCGACGACGATCGCGGGCCAGACCAGGGCGCGGGCCAGCTTCAGGGCCTTCTTCTGCCCGGGGCTGAGTTCGGGCTTCGGGCCGCGGCCGCGACGGCCGCCACCTGTGCCGCCGTTACGGGTGAGAATCGCCCGGGTGGAGTCGTCAGCCCCCGGGGGCGTTGTGGGATGTGCCACAGTCGCGGTCATGTCTGAAGTCTCTTTCTCGACGCTGATGGAAGATGAGGGGCCGTTCCGTTCGCATTCTCACTGGCGGAACGGCCCACTCGGGTGGTGCGGGGTGCTGCGGGTTATGTGCTACTTCTGGGCGTCGCCGGCATCCTGCGCCAGCTCCTGGCCCTTGTCGAGCACGTTCTCGACCGTGTCGCGGCCGGCGAACACGTCGGCGATGTCCTGCGAGACCTGGTTGCCGAGGTCCTGGAACTCCGGAACGGTCACGTACTGAATGCCGACCCACGGCTGCGGGTTCACGCCGGGCTGGGTCGGGTTGACGGCGAGCATGATGTCCTGCGTGATCGGGGCGAAAGCGGATGCCGCGGCGAGGTACTCCTCGTTCTCGTAGGTGGAGATGCGCGATCCAGGGGGCACGCGCTCCCAGCCGAGGGTGGTGCCGACGAGGTCGATGTACTCGGTGCTGGTGGCCCAGCTCACGAACTCCCACGCGGCGTCCTGCTGCGTGCTGGTGTTCGGAATCGCGAGGTTCCAGGCCCAGAGCCAGCCGGACTCTTCGGTTTCCTTGACCGGAGCGTGCACGTAGCCGACCTTGCCGGCGACGGCGGAATCATCCGCTTCGAGGGGGCCGGCTGCGCTCGTGGCGTCGTACCACATGGCCGCGTTGCCCTGCGAGAACAGGTTGAGGCACTCTGTGAAGCCGGTCGAGACGGGGTCGGCTTCGCCGGCGTCGTTGACCAGGTCGGTGTAGAAGGTCACGGCCTCGGTGAACTCGGGGCTATTGACGGTGGCGTTCCAGTCTTCGTCGAACCAGCTGCCGCCGAAGGTCTGCACCACGGTGGTCAGCGGAGCGAAGAGTTCGCCCCAGCCGGGCTTGCCGCGCAGGCAGATGCCGGCGACGTCGTCGGTCTTGAGGGTGCGGGCGAAGCCGGCGACTTCATCCCAGGTCGGGTGTTCCGGCATGGTGAGGCCGGCGGCGGTGAACATCTCCTGGTTGTACATGAGAAAAGAGGACTCGCCATAGAAGGGAACGGCGTAGAGGCTGTCGTCGACGGTGAGGGCCTCGCGCACGGGCGGCAGCAGGTCGTCGACGTCGTAGGCGGTGTCGGCCTCGGCGAGCGGGCCCAGGTCGACGAGCCAGTCGTTCTGGCCCCAGATCGGCACCTCGTAGCTGCCCACGGTGACGATGTCGTACTGTCCGCCCTGGGTGGCGACGTCTTTGGTGACGGCGTCGCGCAGGTCGTTCTCTTCCATCGCCACGAAGTCGACCGTGATGTCGGGGTGGGAATCTTCGAAGGCGCCCTTGAGCTCCTCCATGTCTTTCATCTGCGGGTTGTTGACGGTGGCGAGGGTCAGGGTGACCGGGCCATCCGCTTCGCCGCCGCCGGCGCCCGCTCCGCTACAACCGGCCAGAAGCACACCCACCGAAGAGAAGGCGACCGCACTGAGCAGCACCCTTTTCTTCATTGAAAAAGACTTCGTCATCTCAAACCTCATCATCGTCGACACGTCCTTGTGGACTTGGTATTTACCGAGTATCAACCGAACCTGTGGTTTCCGCAACTCAAATTGTGACTTTGTGATGCTTGCGTGACCAAAATTGCCCGTTTGTTCGGGTTTCAGGGCACAAAACCACACTGGCGCGTCGCCACTTGGTAGTCTCGGGGCAGCGCACCGCAGCGCCGAACCCCGGGGAGACTGGCGATGTACCCAGCAGAGCGACAGGCCGCGATCGTCAAGCTCGCGCAGCACGGCACCGGCGAGATCTCCGTGGCGGCCGCGAGCGAGGCCCTGCAGGTGACGAGCGAGACGATTCGTCGCGACCTTGCCGTGCTCGAACGACAGGGCCTCATTCGCCGCCAGCACGGCGGCGCCCGGCTCACCCAGAGCACCCCGTTCGAGATCGCGCTCGCCCAGCGCCGCCTCGAGGATGCCCCCGAGAAGCAGCGCATCGCCCGGCGCGTGCTCGAGGAGCTGCCCGCCGACGGTGTTGTTCTGCTCGACTCGGGCGCCCTCACCCTCGTGATCGCGGCGATGTTTCCCGAGGACCGCTCGCTCATGGTCGTCACCAACAACCTCCCGGCCGTGCGACTGCTCTCGCAGAAACCGCGCCTCACCGTGCTCGCGCTGCCCGGGCGGGTGCGCAGCCTCACCCAGGGCGCGGTCGACGAGTGGACCCGGGCCCGCATCAGCCAACTCAACGTCGACGTCGCCTTCGTCGGAGGCAATGGGCTGACCGCCGAGGCCGGCCTCACCACCACGATCCCCGATGAGGCCGAGGTCAAGCGCGCCATGATGCTGAGCGGTCGCCGCCGCGTGCTCGCCATCACCTCGACCAAGATCGGCTCCAACTCGTTCTGCCACGTCGCGGCCGCCAACGAATTCGACCTGATCATCACCGACAGCGGCATCGACCCCCGGCAGGCCCGCCGCCTGAGCGCCGCCGGCCCCGAACTCGTCATCGTCTGACCGCTCCGACGGATGCCGCACGCCGGGCCTCGCAGGCCGGCCCGCGGCATCCGTCGGCGGCGTTAATCGCGCGCGGCCCGATCTGCGCGACTTGATCTGGGTCAAGGAAGCCCGGCGGCGATGCTCGTAGCGTGGGAACCACTCAAGCAAAGGAGAACACCTTGTTCATCAACCGCATCGTCTCCCGGGTGGCCGCACAGCTGGCCGCACTCACGCCCGTGACCGCCGAGGCCCACTGCGACACCGCCGGCGGCCCGGCCGTGACAGACGGCCGCAAGGCCCTTCAATCGGGCAACGTCAACTACGCGCTCAAGTGGATTCCGGCCGACGGCGAGGCCGAGTTGCGGGGCATCTTCGCCCAGGCGCTGACCGTGCGCACCCTCGGGCCCGACGCCGCCGACCTCGCCGACCGGCTGTTTCTCGAAACGCTCGTGCGCATCCACCGCATGGGCGAGGGCGTCGGGTTCACCGGCATCCAGCCCGTGGGTACCGCCATCGACCCGGTCGTCGTGGCCGCCGATGAGGCCATCGCCCTCAACTCCGACGCCCACCTACTGCCGCTCGCTCCCGCAGAGCGCCGCGCCGAACTCGCCCTGCGCTTTCAGGCCGCGCTGGCCCTGAAGGATTTCGACGTCGACGATGTCGCGGCCGGCCGCCGCTACCTGGCCGCGTATGTCGACTTCTTCACCTATGCCGAGGGCGAGGAGCACGAGCACGCCGCGCCCGCCGGCCACCAGCACTAGGCCAGCCCATGCGCCTCGTGAGGGTGGCCGGGGACTCGATGTCCCCCAGCTATCGCTCGGCCGACCTGCTGCTCACGCGGTCGGTCGGCCCCGCCGGGGTGCGGCGCGGCGACGTCACCGTGTTCCGCCATGGCGGCCTGCGCCTGATCAAGCGCGTGGTCGGCATGCCGGCCGACCTCGTCGAGCTGCAGGCCGGCCGTCTGTTCGTCAACGGCGAACCCGTCGACGGATCTCCCCGGTCGCGCGGCGCGTACACGCAGACCTGGCTGGTTCCCGGCGGCAGCTACTTCATGGCCGGGGACAACGCATCCGTCTCCGACGACTCCCGAGTCTGGGACCAACCCTTCGTCGCGGCCGACAGCATCGAAACGGTCGTCGCACGCCGGTTGCTCTGGCCGCGACACCTCCGGGGCTTCACTCCTGGTCGGCGAACTGCTGCAGTCGACCGGGTTGCGTGATCGACACGGTGCGCCCTGCGCCGATCACGATCAGCCCCTGCCCGGCGAGGCTTTTCAGCGCCCGGCTGAAGCTCTCGGGGGTCGTGTCGAGCAGCGATGCCACGTCTTTCTTGGCCAGCGGCAGCGTCACCGTGGCGACGCCGCCCTGCCGAGTGCTCGGCAGGGCGAGCAGGTAGTCGACGAGGCGCCCCTCGACGCCGCGCGAAGTCAACGCGTTCAGGCGCTGTTCGGTGTCGGCCAGGCGCGTGCTCACCGTCGCGAGCAGCCGCAGACCGATCTCGGGGTGCGTCCTCATCAGGGCTTCCAGATCGTCATGGTGGAACACGCAGAGCTGGCAGTCATCGAGGGCGGTGGCGTAGTCATCCGGTCGCTGCCCGGTGAACACCGAGGTCTCCCCGGTGAAATCGCCCGGCCCGAGCACGCGGATCAGCTGCTGCGCGCCGTCGGCCGAAACGCGAAAGACCTTGAGCCGCCCGGTGTGCACGACCATGAGCTGCGCCACATCGTCGGCGGCGGCGTAGGCGGCCTCGCCCTTGTGCAGCCGGGTCGGGCGCGCCACCCCCGCCACCCGTTGCTGGTCGCGCTCGGACAGGCCGGCGAAAACAGGGACACGCGAGACGCAGGTTTCGGCCATGCCCTCAGCCTAGAACCGCGGCCGCCCGGCCCCGCCCCCCGTACCATTCGACGGACTTCACCCGAGTTCTCACCCTTGTGCGCCCCGAAACGGTGCGTTTCACCGTCGATTTCCGTCGAATGGTACGGGCAGTCGCCACGCGGGGCGGGCCGCGGTACTCTCGGCACCATGACCGAGGATGCTGCGCGGATACACCCGCAGAACCGCGCCGCCTGGCGGGCGTGGCTGCTTCAGAACCATGCGGTGGCGGCATCCGTCTGGCTGGTGACCTGGAAGAAGGCGGCCGGCAAGCCCATTCTCAGCTACGACGACGCCGTCAGCGAGGCCCTCGCATTCGGCTGGGTCGACAGCAAGGGCGGCAAGGTCGACGAGAACCGCACCATGCTCTACTTCGCGCGCCGCAAACGCGGCAGCGCCTGGAGCGGCCCAAACAAGCTGCGCATCGAGCGGATGCGCGCGGCCGGCCTCATGCACGAGGCCGGCGAGGCGGTCATCGCGCGCGCCGAGGCCGACGGATCCTGGACCCTGCTCGACGACGTCGAGAAGCTCATCGTGCCGCCCGACCTGGCCGCGGCCTTTGACGACTTTCCCGGTTCGCGAGCCCGCTGGGACGCCTTTCCGCGGTCGGCGCGGCGCGGAATTCTCGAGTGGATCATGCAGGCCAAGACGTCGCCGACCCGGGGCAGGCGCATTCTCGAGACCGCGACCCGCGCGGCCGTCGGCGAACGCGCCAACCAGTGGACCGGTCCGCGCCGGCCGTAGCGGCGGCCGGGGTTCGCGCCCGCGCGCGTGGCCGACCCGGGGCATCCGTCGCCGCGCGGTTCCGTCGCGGCACTCGTTGCGCCACGCGGCACTCGTTGCAAGGAGTGCCGCGTGACTGAACCAGTGCCGCGACGTGCTCCCGCGGTCTGAAGGTCGGCCCACCAGGTTTCGACGCTCGCACGCTCGCGCTCAACCAGCGGGATCCGCCGGTTGAGCCGGCGCGCACAGCGCGCCGGTCGAAACCAGGCGAGACGACCTGCAGGACCCACCGCACGGGCCCCAGAGTCGGCCCACCAGGTTTCGACGCTCGCACGCTCGCGCTCAACCAGCGGGGATGCGTTGGTTGAGCCGGCGCCCGGGCGCAGCGGCCTCAGTGCACGTACTCGAGCAGGTCGAGCCCCACGGCGCGAAAGCCGTCGACGACCGCGAGGCGCGCGGGCAGGCTTGAGTCGCTGAAGTACATCGAGACCGCATAAGCGACCCCGGCGCGGGGGCCGCGCAGCACGCCGACCTCGCTGCGCACGCCGGCATCCGTGCCCGTTTTGTTCACCAGCAGCAGGCCGTGATCGGGTTCCCGGTGTGAGAGCGGATTGAGGCCGAAGGCACTCGCCACGAGCGAGAGGTCGGTGCCGAGCGAGAGCCAGCCGAGCACCCGGGCGCTCACGTCGGCGTCGACGATCTCCCCGCGGGCCAGTGCCGTGAGCAGCCAGGTGAGTTCCTTGGCGCTGCCGACCGAGAGCTGCGGGGCGTCGTCGGGACCGCGGTGGTCGCGCACCCGGTCGAGCAGCGAACTGCGGGTCAGGCCGAGCGATTCCGCCCGGGTGCGCACCGCCGCGAGCCCGACCGCCCGAATGAGCACGTTCGTGGCGAGGTTGTCGTTGCCCGCGCCGACGAGGGCGGCGAGGTCGGCCGCCGGCAGCGACGGCGCCTGCAGGTGCTGCCAGATTCCCGACGACCCGGCCGCATCGTCATTCGTGCGGTCGAGAATCGGATACGCGCCGAAGTCCGCGTCGCGCAGCTTCGCGGCGACCTCGATCAACAGCAGCACCGTGCCGACGCTCGCCGTGGGCATCACGACGTGGTCGTCGATCGAGAGCAGCACCCGCCCGGTCGCGAGGTCGGTCGCCCGCGCCGACACCTGCACGCCGGCAATCGCGAGTTCGCCGAGGGCGTGAAATCCGCGTCCGAAGGTTTCGGGCGCATCCAGGCCCCGGTGCTTGCCCACCGGGGCCGCCACATGGCGGGAGCGACGCTGCGACTGCGCGGTCATCAAGTCAGGTTAACCCCCCGGCGCTACCAGATGGTGACGCGCTGCTCAGGGGCGAGCCACAGGGCATCCGCTTCGGTGACACCGAAGGCGGTGTAGAAGGCGTCGATGTTGCGCACGATCTGGTTGCAGCGGAACTCGTTCGGCGAGTGCGGGTCGATCGCGATCAAGCGGATGGCCTCTTCGTCGCGCAGCTTCATCTGCCAGGCCTGCGCCCAGCTCAGGAAGAAGCGCTGTGCACCGCTCAACCCGTCGATGACGGCCGGCTCCTCGCCGTTCAGCGAGAGGAGGTACGCCTTCCAGGCGATCGACAGGCCGCCGAGGTCGCCGATGTTCTCGCCGATCGTCAGGGCCCCGTTCACGGTGTGCTCGGGGATCTGCGCCGGGCTGAGGGCGTTGTACTGCTCAATGAGGGCTTCGGTGCGCTGTTCGAACGCGGTCTTGTCGGCCTCGGTCCACCAGTCGAGCAGGCGGCCGTCGCCGTCGTACTTCGAGCCCTGGTCGTCGAAGCCGTGGCCGATCTCGTGGCCGATGACCGCACCGATGGCGCCGTAGTTGGCGGCGGCGTCGCGGGTCTCGTCAAAGAACGGAAACTGCAGGATGGCGGCCGGAAACACGATTTCGTTGAAGCCGGGGTTGTAATAGGCGTTGATGGTCTGCGGGGTCATGAACCATTCGTCGCGGTCGAGCGGCTTGCCGATCTTGCCCAGCTCACGGTGAAACTCGAAGTCGTTGGTGGCCTGAACGTTGGCGAGCAGGTCGTCGGCGACGATCGGCAGCGAGCTGTAGTCGCGCCATTTGACCGGGTAGCCGATCTTCGGCGTGAACTTGTCGAGCTTCTCGAGGGCTCGCCCGCGGGTCTCCTCGGTCATCCAGTCGAGCTCGTTGATGCTCTGCCGGTAGGCCTCGACGAGGTGGCCGACGAGCACATCCATGCTCTCTTTGGCGGTCGGCTTGAAGTGGCGTTCCACGTAGATGCGGCCCACGGCCTCGCCGAGCGCGGATTCGACGAGCGAGACGCCGCGCTTCCAGCGCTCACGCAGCTGCGGGGTGCCGCTCAGGGTGCGGCCGTAGAAGTCGAAGTTGGCCTCGACGAAATCACCCGACAGGTACGACGACGACGAGCGGATGATCTGCCAGCGCAGCCAATCCGTCCACGACTCGAGGCGGTCCTCGCTCAGCGTCTCGGCGAGACCGGAGATGAAGCTGGGCTGGCGCACGACGACCTCGTCGAAGGAGCCGATGGGCACGTTGAGCGCGTCGAGCCACAGGTCGAGGTCGGCACCGGCGGCGAGCGCCGACACCTGGCCCCAGGTGCGCAGGTTGTACGACTTCTCGCTGTCGCGGCTGGCGACCTTGTCCCAGTGGTGGGTGGCGAGCTCGGTCTCGAGGTCGAAGACGCGCTGGGCGCGTGCGGGGGCGTCGCTGACGCCGGCGAGGGTGAACATCCGCTCGAGAAAGGCGAGGTAGGCGACACGAATGTCGGCGAACTTCTCGTCGCGGTAGTACGACTCATCGGGCAGGCTCAGGCCGCCCTGCTGCAGCATGACGAGGTAGCGTTCCGGGTCGCCCGGGTCGTTGTCGACGAAGAGGCCGAAGGCGCCGCTGACTCCGGCGCGCTCGAGGCGGCCGAGGGTGCTGAGCAGTTCGGGAATACTCGTGACGGTGTCGACCGTCGCGAGGTCGGCGGCAAGCGGCGTGGCGCCGAGGGCTTCAATGCGTTCCTCGTCGAGGAAGCTCGCGAAGAGGTCGCCCACCTTGCGCTCCTGCGTGCCTTCCGCGGCGGCCTGCGACTCGAGGATGATGTCACGCACGGCCTTTTCGCTCTCTTCGGCGAGCAGGGTGAAGGACCCCCAGCGGGCCTTGTCGGCCGGAATCTCGCTGCGCGCGATCCACTTGCCGTTCACGTGCCGAAAGAGGTCGTCTTGCGGGCGCACCTCCGGGTCGAGCTCGTCTTGGTTAATGCCGGATGCGCTCACCGAGTCAGTCATGCCTCCAGCCTATCCGGGACCACTGACAGGAATGGGTGCGGGCCGGGCGCTGCGTCCGTCGTGAGCGGATGCCCCGGGCCGGCCCGGGCGCGCGACCGCGCCCGATACGGGTGCCCGCTACGGTAACCGCCGTAGCGCCCACCCGTACCGGGCGCGCTCACGATCTGTCGCCGTGCACGGCGACGGATGCGCGGGGTCTGGCCGTTGGGCGGTGGATCGTGCCGGGTGGAGCGACGAGGTCGTGAGCCAGAAGTTCCCGAAGTATGAGGAATGGACCTCCGGAGCCGGCAAGCCGACGCTGAAGCAACTCGAAAAGTTCGCGCACGCTGCCCACGCTCCACTCGGCTTTCTCCTTCTCCCCAAGCCTTCGCGTGAAGAAGTCCCGATCCCGGACTTTCGCACGGTCGCGAACGTCGACCTGACCCACCCGTCTCCAAACCTTCTCGACACCATCTATATGTGTCAAAAACGGCAGGAGTGGTACCGCGTTTACGCGGCATCTCATGGCTACCTGCCCCTCGATTTTGTGGGATCCGCCACGACCTCTGGCGCCGCAGAGCCGGTAGCCGACGCGATTCGGCGACGAATCGGCTTCAACCTCGACGATCGATCCGCGTTTGCGAATTGGGAGGCGGCACTGCGCAAGCTCATCGACCTCATCGAGGGCATTGGTGTGCTCGTCATGGTGAACGGCGTGGTTGGCGCCGACACCTCCCGCAAACTCGACCCCCAAGAATTCCGCGGTTTTGCCCTGACCGACGACGTCGCGCCACTCATCTTTGTCAACGGCAGCGACACCAAGGCAGCGCAGATATTCACACTGGTGCACGAGCTGGCGCACATCTGGCTCGGGGAGAGCGCGCTGTCTGACGCTCAAATGGGTGGCCGCACGAACAACGATCACGAGCTGTGGTGCAACCGAGTGGCGGCCGAGGTCTTGGTGCCGCTGGCCAGCATCCGCAGTGATTATGGTGGCGAAGCAACACCAGCCGAGCTGGCACGGCTGGCCAAGTTGTTCGCGTCAGCACTCTGAGCCCGGAGTTTTCCCGTGCTGTCATTGCCGACGCCTTAGAGGGCGGCACCCCATATCGGCATGCCTATCGGCTGTTGGCAACGGCCGCTCCGGAATCGTTCGAGAGGCTTGTCGCTGAGCTGGCGGCAGCCACTGCCGACGCCGCTTCTGACGGGTCAAGAGGCCTCGAACAGTGAGTGTCGGACCCCACCCCTAGGCTGAGCCTTAACTATTCCGGGGGGAAATATGAACCGTTGGGCTCGCAACTTTGATTCTGAGATCTGGCTACACAACGCATGCGACGGGTCCGCGAACCGGGGGCGGTATTCGCCACGCAGACACTTCGCGCCCGAGCGGGGTGCCCGAGCATGACGATCACCGCCGCCGAAGACCTCGGCGAGACCGACGAGCTGACGCAGGAGGCTGTCGAAGTTGACAGCCGGCTCTGGGGCAAACTGGGGCCGGATGGCGACGGCCGGTATCCGCTGATCTGCCACCTGCTCGACACCTCGGCAGCAGCCTTCGTTCTCTGGGACACGTGGCTGCGCCCGGGGCTGCGGGAGTTGATCACCGCGGCGGTCGCCCCCAACGACGAAGCAGCCGCGCGAGCAATATTCTCAGCCATCGCTGGCCTGCACGACGTGGGCAAGGCCAACAAGATCTTCCAGGGCCAGCTGTATGCCAAGACCGCAGACGCGGCAGTGCGCGGCATCGTCGAGGAACTCGCCACCGCAGGATTCGATGTTACGACCCCGCCCAGCGCGGTGCCAGGGCGCAGCGTGCCGCCGGTCTACAAAACGGTCATGCGACGCCACGAAGCCGTCAGCCTGTTCGTGCAAACGGGAATCTGGCCTCGAGGGTCCGACGCCGTCGCTGATGTCTGGGCATCCGTCGTCGTGGGTGGTCATCACGGCCGTTTCCATCCGCGATTCGATCCCGCGGTCAGGGCAGCGGACTGCCTCACGGCCAACGGATTTCTCGCCGGCCTCACCGAGGCCAAGTGGGGAGCCCAGCAGCAGGCCCATGAAGCCGCCGTTCTGAACGCATGCGGCGTCACCCGCACCCAACTCGACCAGCCCGTGCACGGTGAGAAGACGACAACTGCCATTCTGCTGCTGACCGGTCTGGTCATGCTTGCGGACTGGCTCGCCTCCGGCGCCGAGTCGGTGGCACACGGCCACGGTCTCACGATTGATCCCGTCGCCGACCCCACCGCCTGGATGAACTCCCGACGCACCGAGTACTTCGAGCAATCCATCCCGCAGACCCTGGGCGTCTACGAAGATCTCGCAGACCCGCTCACCGCGATCATGGGCGACTTCGCCGACTCCCCCTCGCCGCTGCAGGACATCGCCCCCACGATCGGTCGCGGCCTCTGGATCGCTACCGAAACAACCGGTTCGGGCAAGACAGAAGCGGCGATGCTGCGGCATACCGCGGTGCCGGGCGAAGGCATCCTCTTCGCGCTGCCAACCCGCGCGACGACCGATGCCATGTTCGAGCGCATCGCCTGCTACTACTCTTCGTCGACGAACGCGGCCTCCCTGCTTCACGCTCACCGCAGCTTGAACAGCTTCTACACCAACGCCGCCCAGCCGGGCGATGGGCTGCACTCCACGCCGTGGTTAGCGGATGCCCGCAACGCCCTCTTCGCGCCCGTCAGCGTGGGCACCTGCGACCAGGTTCTGCTCGGTGCCCTGCGTCAGAAGAACACTCCCGTGCGGCTGCTCGCGCTCGCGAACCGGCACATCGTCATCGACGAGGTGCACAGTTTCGACCACTACCAGGCGGCCCTGCTCGAAGAGCTCCTGGCATGGTGGGGTGAAACCGACACTCGCGTCACCCTGCTCTCGGCATCGCTGCCCACGGCGGTGGCGCTGAGGTACGCGCAGTCTTATGGCGGCCCGAGCGTCACCGTCGCGCCCCACTACCCTGGGCACATCAGCGTCACCGCGTCGGGGGCAACGAGTGCGTCGGTAACCTCACAGCGCAGCTATTCACTGCGCGTGAACCTGCAGGAGACCCCGGCCACGACGCTGGTCGACACCCACCTTGCTCGAGCGTTGCACTACCGGCAACAGTCCGCCGACACGCGCATCGCTATCGTGGTCAACCAGGTGCAGCGCGCCCTGGACATCGCTCGTCGACTCGCTGAATCCGGCGAGCGCGTCATCGTGTTGCACTCGCGCATGGCGGCCGGGCATCGTGCCGCCGTCACCCGCGAGCTGCACGAGGTGGCCGGTAAGGCCAGCGGGCAGCGCGGGGTGATCGTGGTGGGAACCCAGATCATCGAATCGTCCCTCGACCTGGACTTCGATCACATGATCAGCGATCTCGCCCCGGCCCCCGCTCTCATCCAACGCGCCGGCCGGCTCTGGCGGTCGACTGCCGTGGTCGATGGGGTGTGGGCGGCTCACCGCTTCCCGCGCCCAACGCCCGTGCCGACGCTCGACGTGATCGTCGCCACCGATGCTGCCGGGTTGCTTGATGCGGGTGCGTCGCTCCCTTATCTGCCCGGTGAGCTTCGCCGCACGACGGATGCCCTGCGGCGCGACGATCGCGACTCGCGCGTCATTGCCATCCCGGCAGACGTGCAGCAGCTCGTCGACGCGGCGGCATTCGATCCACGCTCGCCCGACCTCGAAGACGTCAGCGGCGAATTGGAGCTCATCGCAGCCGCACGCAAGCTGCAGGACGCCGAGACCGTCGTGGTGCCGTTCCACCATGACCACAATGACGGCACGATCCTGAGCCGAGAGACGACGCATCGGGAGTTGTCGGCGGTCACCGAGCCCGACGAACTGGCCGAGTACAGCACACGGCACATCGAACGCCCGACGGTTGACTGTTTCATCGTTCAGCCTGAGGGTGCGTCGAAGTGGGTCTGGCGGGCGTCCGTCGAAGCCGCCCTGCACTCGCGCAATCCGCACGTCGTGCGGGCCGTGCTGGCGCTGACCTTTCCCCTGTCTGCGAGCAACGTCTCAGCGAAGACGGGAATCGAAGAGATCCCGGGGTTTGATCTCGACGACGAGCAGGGCATGCGCAAACGCGGCTCCATGCAGCGACGGCTGGTGCCGGTGAGGCTCGTCGATGGGGCCGTCTACGACGACCTTCTTGGCGTGCGGTTTCGATGACCGACACGACGGCTTGGGCAGAGACAACTCGAAGAACAATCAGCGATCGGAGCGGGGCAATTACACAACAGGGGAACATTCGGGAGCTGGCCTGGCTACCCGTGATCGACGCATCCGGTCGACGGTTGGTCGGACTCGACGAGCTCTTCACGCGGGCGCACCTCATCGAGCGAATCGACGTGCGAGCGCCCATCGAGAAAGCGGGCGTGCTTCGATTTCTCACGACAGTCACCGCACTCATCGCGCGAGCACAAGGAATCACCAAGAGAAGCGCTGAAGCCGTGGTGACGGGCGGCTTCTCGCCGGCGGCTATCGCGCAGGCCCTCGATGCCATCGACGACCGCCTGTGGCTGGTTCACGAGAGCACGCCGTTCATGCAGGAGGGGCGGTATGCCAAGGCGACGTCGAGCGTGAAGACAGCCGCGAGCATCCGCTCGACCTCTCCTGGAGACTCAACGAAGGCGTGGTGGGGGCGACCGGGCGACGGCTTCGCCACCGGCAACGTGTGCTTCACAGACGCGCCTGCCGTGCTGATGGGCTTCTGGTTTTACTCCGTGAATGGCAACGGGGCCGCTGTGCTCGACGGAGTTTCCCTGGCCATGCAAGGTTCCGCGGCCGGCAAGGTCAAGGCTGCAGGCGTGCGGCTCTGGAAAGTCGGGGAAAACCTCGCGGCAACCCTGCTGATGAATACCCCACAGGTGTGGACGGCCGGGCTTGAAGTGCCAGCCTGGGCGCAAACCCTGTCAATATCGGGGCAGAGGGACCCCCTCGTAGCTGCCACCATAACGGGCAACGCGGCATTGTTGCTCTCTGGTGAAGTCGACGGCGAAGTCATGTTCACCGGGGCCCATATCGGAAGTGTCCTGCGACGAGGAATTCCACCCACCGAGAGCGACTACGCCGCCGTTCAGGCGGCGAAGAGTCGCAACAAGGCCAGCGTCGCCGCCAACCGCACACTCGGCGCCGGTGAAATCCCCACCCCACCAGAAACCCTGCCGCTGCTCGGGGTCGATGCATTGAAGGCCTCGCTCGAGAATGCGTGGCGACAAGATCCCCAGCTCGTGCTGCGCAAGCAAGATCCAAAAAAGAAAGCCCCCCAGAAGGACGAGGACATTCGGGCGCTCAACGACGTGAACGCCGGTACGAGCGTTCTACACAATCTGCGAGCCTGGTACCTTCGTGCCTTCAACCCCGATGTACCCGGTCGCGCCAGCATCCTCATGCGCGAGGAGTTCTCGACCGAGTTGTTCTCGATCCAGCTGAAACAAAAGGGTTCCTATGGCGAGCTGGCCGGGGCGTCTTGGCTGTCGATGCCACCGGGCACAGTGGGCGGTTCACCCGCTGTGCAGGCTGCACTGACGAAGTTCGCGGACTATGCCTACGAGAGAGTGCGCAGCGCGCTGTACAACGCTGTGCGCACGGTGCTTCACGACGATGATCCCGTCGCCGCGACCCACGAATTTGCACTCGCCCGGTTCAGCGCACTGGCCGATGACGTTGTGACCGACGTGATCGCCGTCTCGCTGCGCGGCGAGGAGTTCACGAGCGAACACGTGCGGTTGTGGACCAACGCCGCGATCACCGCCTTCGACGACGCAGTCGAGCCGTACGTCAACGCGCGCAGATTGCCCGACATCGCCTCCGCACGCAGAAACCTGATCCGAGTTCTCAACCAAACCGAAAGCGAGAAGTGACCGTGAGCCTTCCCCCCGAGCTGCAAGCCTTCACCGGCCGGCTGCTGGCCGTCAGAAATTCGAACCCCTCTTTGACCTCCGACGTTGCCCGGGGGATTTCCGAGATCACGGAGCGCTACGCATACGCATACACGGTGCCCGCGACCGCGGGGCTGCACTACCCCGCGATGGTCACCGGCGCCACGAGGGCACTGGGGATGGTGGCGAAGTACAAACGCACCCCCAACAGCTCCCTCAAACTGGGCAGGAATTTCGCGAGCATCGCCGGCACGACCGACGGCATCGGCGAACGTCTGGCGCTCGTCGTCGACCTCGACATCGAACAGGCGGCGCAGGTCATCGAGGGCCTAGTTGGCCGCGCCCACGCGGTCAACTTCTACGAGCTCGTCGAACTGCTCACATTCTGGGACACCGGCGACCTCGAGCGCGACATGAAAACCCGCTCCCACCTCGTCTACGACTTCTATTCCCGCCCCGACAACACCACAAAGAAGGCAAGCTGAAATGACTGAGAAAAACTACCTGACGATCCACTCGCTGACGGCGCTGCCCTGGCACAACCTCAACCGCGATGACCGCGGCCTGCCGAAGCAGGTGCGCGAAGGCGGCAAGACCCGGGGCCGCCTCAGCTCCCAGTCACTCAAACGCGCGATCCGCGTCGCCTACGAGCTGGACTCTTTCACCGACGGCACGAACTCGCTGCGGTCCCGCGATCTGCACAAGGAGATCGTGCGCCGGGCAGCGGCGATCGCGACGACGAGCGGAACCGAGTTCGACGAGGCAGCCGCTCTGAAGATCGCCACCAAGATCGTGAAGTCATTGACGGCCAACGACAAGGACGCCGCCGAGACCGACGGACCCGCCAAAGAGGCGTCGAGCGACACCATGACCTGGCTTTCCGGCGATGAGATCGACGCACTGGCCGGAGTGCTGGCCCGAGGTGAAGGTGGAGCTATTAAAGCTGCCGACCACATCAAGAGCCGCACCGGAAGCCTGAGCATCGCCGCATTCGGCCGCATGTTCGCCGCCCAGAGCGATGTGCAGACCGAAGCCGGCATCGCCGTGGGGCCCGCGACCACGACGCATCCGATCATGATTGAAGTCGACTACTTCACCACCGTCGACGATCTCGGCGACGGCGGAGCCGGTCACCTCGGCCAGGCCTTCTACACGTCGGGCGTCTACTACCGGTCGGTGACCATCGACAAGAAGCAGCTGCGCGACTCCTGGACCGGTTGGGACAGCCCGGATGCCCCCGATCGCCTCGGGCTGCTGGTGCGGTCCATCGTCACCGCGCTCCCGAGCGGTAAAGACAACTCCACCGCCCCCAACACCCGGCCGGCGCTGATAATCGCCGAGACCCAGGCTCACCGCACCGCCTATGAGTTTCACGAGCCGGTCAAGGCTGACGCCGATGGTGGCTATCTCAAGGGTTCCATTGCGCGGCTGATCGGGCAGGCCGCGCAGGCGCGTGCTTTCGATCCCCGCGAATTCGGCGAATCTATCGTCTCGGGCACTTCGGTCAACACTGATCTCGTGATCGGCTTCGAGCACACCGCGGCCAACCTGCCGGAACTCACTGAGCGAATCGTCGAATGGCTGCAGCGGTGACGCGCAGCCTGCTGCTGCGATTCGCAGCGCCGCAACAGTCGTGGGGTTCAACGGAACTGGCCGATCGAAACTCCGAACCGCTGCCGACTCGATCTGGTGTGGTCGGAATGCTCGCTGCCGCGCTCGGTGCGCCGCGTGGCGCCTGGCCGGAGTGGATTTGGGGTACCGATATCTGGGCCAGGGTCGACCGCAAGGGCGGCCTCAGCTCGGACTTTCACACCGTGGGCCTGCCAGCGCTGAGCGTGCAGGACATCCGTTCTCGACACCGCCAGGCCGTGGGCGCACGCGGCAAGGCCGACTTCATCGTGCCACTCGGCAATGGCAACAAGTGGACGCTGGGCGGCGGCACCATGGTCACTGTGCGGCAGTACCTGGCGGATGCCGAATTTCTGGTGGCCATCAGCCACGACGATGACGATCGTGTGGCCGAGCTCGCTGGCGCCGCGCGCAATCCGGTCTTCATGACGTATTTGGGTCGCAAGTCCTTCGCGCCGACGTTTCCGTTTCATCTGGGTATTCGAGAAGGCGATCCCCGGGCGATCTTGACTGTTCTGCCGACGCGCGCGAAAGAGGCATCCCGGCTCTCGCTTCATCATCTCTTAGGAGATCAGAACTTTGCCGTTGAGACGGTTCAGCCGCCGACGATGGCGACGCTCGCGGGGTGGGCAGCATGAATCATCTCACCCTCGTGGCCGCGCCAACCGTGCGAGTCAAGAGTTGGAGCGATCACGGCGAGCTGCACCGGCTGGTGATGGCCATGTTTCAGTCGGCGAATCTTCCCGGTGAACCCAACGAGAAGCGGGCCGCGAGCAACATTCTGTTTCGTATTGACGAGGCCCCGACCGGAAAGGTGCTGCTCATCCGCTCCGACATCGCGCCGACGAACCTGCCCCGAGGCGCGAAGACCAAGGCGGTGCCCTGGCAGATGCCAGAGGCGGGAGCGGCCATCCGTTTTCGATTGACAGCCAATGCGATTCGCCGCACCAGGCCGGTGACCCCGGCGGTCAAACGTGGCGTCGGCATGTCACCGGTCGATGATGTCGCCGACTGGATGACAAACAAGCTGGCCGGCGCCCTCGACGACGTCACGCTCTTCAGTCATGACCGCAGTGTGGTGACGAGTGGAAAGTCCCCGCTGCAGCTCGACGCGGTCGATGGCTACGCTCTCGTTCACGACCCGGAGGCGGTGCAGCATCTGCTGAAGACCGGTGTTGGGCGGTCGAAAGCCTTCGGGTGCGGGCTGCTGACCATCGCGCGAGCGTAACGGTGGCCTACTCAGCGAAAGCGCTGCAATACGCGAGCATCGGGGCCGCGGAACAGGTGCGCCTCACCGACCGGGTGAGTTACCTCTACCTCGAATACGCCCAGATTGTTCAAGGCCGAACCGGTGTGCTCGCGCTGCAAGCCGACGAGAACGGCAACACGCGCGGCGAAGTGCAAATACCTGTCGGTTCAATTGCGGTGGTCATGCTGGGCCCAGGGACTTCAATTACTGCCGCGGCCGCCGCGTCTCTGGCGGCCGCCGGGGCTGTGGTCATGTTCACCGGTGGAGGCGGCGTTTACTCGTACGCGACGGCGCGCCCGCTGACGACCTCGGCGCGCTGGGCTGAGGCTCAGGCCTATCTGTGGGCATCTCGCACTCATCGGGTGGCCGCGGCTCGAGTGCTCTATCAGGCGCGGCTCGGCAAGATGCCGATTCCCGTTGGGGCGCGATTGGCCACGCTTCGAGGGCTCGAAGGCCAGATGATGCGTGCCGAATACAGAAGGCTGGCCATCAAGCACGGCGTCAAATTCAAGCGGGACACTCTCGGCACCGACCCCGTCAATATTGGGTTGAATCTGGGGAACGGGATTCTGTACGGTGTGGCTGCGTCTGTGGCGTCGGCGCTGTCGTTGAATCCCGCGCTCGGGGTGATTCACCAGGGTGACGCGCGAGCGCTGCTCTATGACCTTGCGGATGTCTACAAGCAAGCCGTCACGCTGCCGATCGCCTTCGCCTCGTCGAAGGAGAAGGATCCAACGGCCTACGTTCGAAAGAGGGTGCGGGCTGTGATCAGCCAACGCGACCTTTTGGACGAAATGCTTGCGCTCACGATGCGGATGCTGTCCCCGCATCTCAGCGGGATCGCAGGAGATGTCCTGCTCGACGACCAGGGAACCGTCGAGGGGCATACGAACTACGCGACGGATGCCGGAACCACGTAATGTTTACAACGCTCAGAATTACCGCGGTTCCCGACCATCTTCGTGGCTACCTCAGCCGTTTTCTGGTTGAATACGGAACCGGGATGTATGTCGGAAACGTTTCAAAACGCGTGGCCGAGTCTCTCTGGGCCAAGGCGGTCGACGCAGCAGCGGATGGGGAAGTGGTCATGGTCACGAGTGCGCCCCAGACAGAGCAGGGCTTTCGTGTGCAGCTTCACCAAGCGCGCGGAAAAGACGTCATCGATTTTGATGGATTCTCGCTCATGAGAAGTATTCCACTAATCGCACATGACGAAAAAGGCGGTTCCCAGCCCTAAATATGCTGGTCCCGCAGACTCTTCCCCGCGCACGCGGGGGTGTTCCCGTCGGGGATGACCTCGGCGGCAAAATGGTCGGCTCTTCCCCGCGCACGCGGGGGTGTTCCCTGGTTCTCCGGGCTGATCGGTGGCAAGGTCAACTCTTCCCCGCGCACGCGGGGGTGTTCCCACCGGATCGAGGAAGTGCCTTGGTCGCGCTTGCTCTTCCCCGCGCACGCGGGGGTGTTCCTACTCCGCCCTCCAGCGCGGCGCGGTCACCAGCCTCTTCCCCGCGCACGCGGGGGTGTTCCCTTCCGAGGTTACGGCCCCGCTGATAGCAGCCTCTCTTCCCCGCGCACGCGGGGGTGTTCCACAGGCGGACCCTCCGATCCCCTGTGAATGTGTGCTCTTCCCCGCGCACGCGGGGGTGTTCCCTTCGCTGAGGCGATGCGGGCACGCGATCCTAACTCTTCCCCGCGCACGCGGGGGTGTTCCCACTCACCGCGCGCACCAGCGCGGCTTACTTCTCTCTTCCCCGCGCACGCGGGGGTGTTCCCCGTGGTCGATCTGACGAAGGTCCACGCGCAGGCTCTTCCCCGCGCACGCGGGGGTGTTCCCGTTTGGTGTCGCTGCGCCTGCTCAGGCGGCAACTCTTCCCCGCGCACGCGGGGGTGTTCCCTTTCACCGTCTGGCAGGAATCCCCACCCGCTGCTCTTCCCCGCGCACGCGGGGGTGTTCCCGGCTCCGACGGCGATGCCCGTCCACAGCACGGCTCTTCCCCGCGCACGCGGGGGTGTTCCCTTTTACCGGGCCTACGCCGATAAATTCGGCGTCTCTTCCCCGCGCACGCGGGGGTGTTCCACGACAGCGGACTTTGATACCGCCGCGACGGTCACTCTTCCCCGCGCACGCGGGGGTGTTCCCGGGGCGCTGGACTTCGGCGTGTCTATGGTCAACTCTTCCCCGCGCACGCGGGGGTGTTCCCTTGGCGATTTGCTGGCGCTCTCGTCCGGGAAACTCTTCCCCGCGCACGCGGGGGTGTTCCCGACCGCCGGCAGCTCGAGCAGGAGCAGGAGCTCTCTTCCCCGCGCACGCGGGGGTGTTCCCCTTTCCGAGCAGCGCGAAGCACTGCAGGCCCACTCTTCCCCGCGCACGCGGGGGTGTTCCCTCGATGCGCTTCTCGCCCGCCCCGAAGAAAATCTCTTCCCCGCGCACGCGGGGGTGTTCCCCAGCAGAGCGGTAATGTCTACGGCGACCCGACCTCTTCCCCGCGCACGCGGGGGTGTTCCCGTTGAAGCGATACCACATCGACGCAGCCTGTTCTCTTCCCCGCGCACGCGGGGGTGTTCCCACGGCGTCAGGGTTGCGAATGCCAATGATGTCCTCTTCCCCGCGCACGCGGGGGTGTTCCACTTCGGGCCGTCCCTCAATCCGAGAGAGAGAACTCTTCCCCGCGCACGCGGGGGTGTTCCCACCGCGTCTCCGGCGAAGATGTCCGGCTCGGCCTCTTCCCCGCGCACGCGGGGGTGTTCCCGAGTAGGTGTTGATGGCCTCCTGCACACCGGCCTCTTCCCCGCGCACGCGGGGGTGTTCCCCGCCGGCGATCCATTTTCCGGTTCTATCCGCACTCTTCCCCGCGCACGCGGGGGTGTTCCCCTGCAATCCCTGGTCGCCGAGTCGCTGCGAGACTCTTCCCCGCGCACGCGGGGGTGTTCCCGTCTTGATCCTCCCGATCGGAGTCTCCGAATGCTCTTCCCCGCGCACGCGGGGGTGTTCCCGCGACGCCATCGAAGGCGCATCCAAAGCCAACCTCTTCCCCGCGCACGCGGGGGTGTTCCCGATCGAGCAGGTTCTCGAGGATTACGGCCTGACTCTTCCCCGCGCACGCGGGGGTGTTCCCATCTGGCTGACGGAGTTCGCCGAGCTCGGCCGCTCTTCCCCGCGCACGCGGGGGTGTTCCCCCATGAGGCACATCATCCCGATCAGCGCGCCACTCTTCCCCGCGCACGCGGGGGTGTTCCCGACCGCGCCCCTTGTTATAAAGAATTACGAGTCTCTTCCCCGCGCACGCGGGGGTGTTCCCGCGCACGTGCAGCCCGACCTCACCATTGACATCTCTTCCCCGCGCACGCGGGGGTGTTCCCGAGCGGACCTGCACCTGATTGATGAAGTCGTTCTCTTCCCCGCGCACGCGGGGGTGTTCCCAGCCGCACGGTCACGGCGACCGTGGATCCGGCCTCTTCCCCGCGCACGCGGGGGTGTTCCCGACCGACTTCGAAACGAAGATCTCTAACGGCGCTCTTCCCCGCGCACGCGGGGGTGTTCCCGAGAACGGCTTCATCGGTGAGGCCGACTTCGGCTCTTCCCCGCGCACGCGGGGGTGTTCCCTTCGAGATTCCTTTCGGCGTCGCGGTGAGCTACTCTTCCCCGCGCACGCGGGGGTGTTCCCTGGTGCCCGCGAGGGCGTGAACCGTAACGAAGCTCTTCCCCGCGCACGCGGGGGTGTTCCCGGCGGTTCACTGCGAGGCGTGTGGCGTTGTCTCTCTTCCCCGCGCACGCGGGGGTGTTCCCGGCTCTGAACTACCTAGTGGCGAGGAATCCACCTCTTCCCCGCGCACGCGGGGGTGTTCCCGCGGCCGAGAAGCTGGGCATCAGCCTCGACCTCTCTTCCCCGCGCACGCGGGGGTGTTCCCACCGTCGGGCAGCTCGTCGCCAAGCTCAACTGCTCTTCCCCGCGCACGCGGGGGTGTTCCCGGTGAGTCGCGCATCCTTGCAACGAAGCCGAGCTCTTCCCCGCGCACGCGGGGGTGTTCCGTCACCGATTCGACTGCGCCGTACCGGAGCGAGCTCTTCCCCGCGCACGCGGGGGTGTTCCCCGGCGGGGCATTCCTGATCGGCGTGCCCAAGGCTCTTCCCCGCGCACGCGGGGGTGTTCCCGTGATGAGCACGAGCGTTTCCGGTGTGCTGTCCTCTTCCCCGCGCACGCGGGGGTGTTCCCGGGGTCGCTGATTCAGGTTCGGCCCCGCTCGACTCTTCCCCGCGCACGCGGGGGTGTTCCCGACGGCACTCGCGGCAATCCCGCTGGCCGGTGCTCTTCCCCGCGCACGCGGGGGTGTTCCCAAAGGGCCCCGAGCTAAACGCTCGGGGCCTTTCTCTTCCCCGCGCACGCGGGGGTGTTCCCTCGAGTGGTTCCGTTTCGTCTCTGGTCATCCTCTCTTCCCCGCGCACGCGGGGGTGTTCCCGCAGTCGCCACAGTCCGGGTGGTGCTCGGCGCTCTTCCCCGCGCACGCGGGGGTGTTCCCAGATCGTCGGCTTCGATGGTGGATTTCTTCACCTCTTCCCCGCGCACGCGGGGGTGTTCCCCATGTACCGGCTGGCTTGTTCGTGAAGGACTTCTCTTCCCCGCGCACGCGGGGGTGTTCCCGCACGTTGGATCGGGTAGCGGCCCAGCGGAATCTCTTCCCCGCGCACGCGGGGGTGTTCCCGAGATGCACGTGCACAAGGATCTCAGCGTGATCTCTTCCCCGCGCACGCGGGGGTGTTCCCGACGGCGGGCAGCTCACCCCCTACGCGCAGAACTCTTCCCCGCGCACGCGGGGGTGTTCCCGCAGTCGCCACAGTCCGGGTGGTGCTCGGCGCTCTTCCCCGCGCACGCGGGGGTGTTCCCGCACGTTGGATCGGGTAGCGGCCCAGCGGAATCTCTTCCCCGCGCACGCGGGGGTGTTCCCGAGATGCACGTGCACAAGGATCTCAGCGTGATCTCTTCCCCGCGCACGCGGGGGTGTTCCCGACGGCGGGCAGCTCACCCCCTACGCGCAGAACTCTTCCCCGCGCACGCGGGGGTGTTCCCGCCGGAGCGATCGCATTCAAGTTGCAGATGATCTCTTCCCCGCGCACGCGGGGGTGTTCCCGAATTCGGTGATGGTGCGGTGGCCATGGGCTACTCTTCCCCGCGCACGCGGGGGTGTTCCCGAGTGTGTAACACCAGTGATGGTCATTTGAGACTCTTCCCCGCGCACGCGGGGGTGTTCCCCCGAAGATCCGCTCCATCACCGAGCAGATCATCTCTTCCCCGCGCACGCGGGGGTGTTCCCTTCGTCGGTGGAAAGGATGCCGCCCTCGCGGTCTCTTCCCCGCGCACGCGGGGGTGTTCCCTCGGTCATGACCGTTACTCGTCTCTGGCCGTTCTCTTCCCCGCGCACGCGGGGGTGTTCCCGTTGGCGGCGATGATCAGGCTCGCCGGATCCACTCTTCCCCGCGCACGCGGGGGTGTTCCCGTTGGCGGCGATGATCAGGCTCGCCGGATCCACTCTTCCCCGCGCACGCGGGGGTGTTCCCAGGGGTCTATCCCTTGTCAGGCTCACCCTGACCTCTTCCCCGCGCACGCGGGGGTGTTCCCGCGGGGTTCGACGTCAAGTGGGCCGACCTGCTCTCTTCCCCGCGCACGCGGGGGTGTTCCCGAAGAGCATGTTGGTTATCTGAAGCGTGAGGACTCTTCCCCGCGCACGCGGGGGTGTTCCCATGGACGTCTTGAACCGCCCGAACCTCATGGACTCTTCCCCGCGCACGCGGGGGTGTTCCCCTTCGTCCCGGCCGTCTACGCGCACCGGATCACTCTTCCCCGCGCACGCGGGGGTGTTCCCGGATACTCGGCGCGCTAGTCGGATCGGCCAGGCTCTTCCCCGCGCACGCGGGGGTGTTCCCTGGAAGGCGAGGGCGACGGTGCAGATCGAGTTCTCTTCCCCGCGCACGCGGGGGTGTTCCCGAGCCGCCGAGCTTGCCGCCGTCGGCCTCCTCCTCTTCCCCGCGCACGCGGGGGTGTTCCCCTGATCGACAATGACTGAGACCGGTCACGGCGCTCTTCCCCGCGCACGCGGGGGTGTTCCCGGGGCGATTTTGAGTGAGTTCTTCTTCGCTGTCTCTTCCCCGCGCACGCGGGGGTGTTCCCCGTAAGGCAATGGATGTCGAAGGAGACGAGTACTCTTCCCCGCGCACGCGGGGGTGTTCCCGGTCCAGGTGATGGTGATTTGCCCCGACGATGCTCTTCCCCGCGCACGCGGGGGTGTTCCCCATGAAATCGTCGGCATGTCGGATGTAACGGGCTCTTCCCCGCGCACGCGGGGGTGTTCCCCCGTCATCGACGTTGAACCAGACCACTACGTTCTCTTCCCCGCGCACGCGGGGGTGTTCCCGCTCCCGGCACGGTACCCAGTGCGGCAGTGGTCTCTTCCCCGCGCACGCGGGGGTGTTCCCCGGAATGGTGCGCGTTGCCGCAGCCGCTGCCCCTCTTCCCCGCGCACGCGGGGGTGTTCCACTCGCTCGCGGGCCTGTCCTACGAGTACTGGGCTCTTCCCCGCGCACGCGGGGGTGTTCCCTCTGGACCGGCGGCAACCTTCCATACGTTTTTCTCTTCCCCGCGCACGCGGGGGTGTTCCCGATGATGTGCTTGCCCTTAGCTGCTGCGCTGACTCTTCCCCGCGCACGCGGGGGTGTTCCCCCCGACAGCGATCATCGTCACCAGGAAGCCCTCTCTTCCCCGCGCACGCGGGGGTGTTCCCTCTCGGCATCCGCAGCCCGGCGCCCCGCTGAGCTCTTCCCCGCGCACGCGGGGGTGTTCCCTGGGCCAAGCGCCTCGTCTCCTAGTCCGCCGACTCTTCCCCGCGCACGCGGGGGTGTTCCCGAGCCGACTGGCCCCGTCGTGCCGGCCAAGGACTCTTCCCCGCGCACGCGGGGGTGTTCCCGAGCCGACTGGCCCCGTCGTGCCGGCCAAGGACTCTTCCCCGCGCACGCGGGGGTGTTCCCCCGACCTGCTCGAAGCCACCCACGGGATGGTGCTCTTCCCCGCGCACGCGGGGGTGTTCCCGCGTCCAGATCGAGCGGCCGCATCGGGACGAACTCTTCCCCGCGCACGCGGGGGTGTTCCCGCCGTTCGAGTAGGAATCTCGTAAAAAAACCGCTCTTCCCCGCGCACGCGGGGGTGTTCCCGAAAAGCTCCACGAGGGGCGGGAGCCGGGTGGCTCTTCCCCGCGCACGCGGGGGTGTTCCCTTGGAGCCAGTACCTAGAAGCGACCAGTGCCGCTCTTCCCCGCGCACGCGGGGGTGTTCCCCTGACCTACATCCGCGCTGAAGAGCGCGCCGTCTCTTCCCCGCGCACGCGGGGGTGTTCCCGGCAGTTTCCTCGAACAGGCACAGATTCTCTCCTCTTCCCCGCGCACGCGGGGGTGTTCCCACTCATGGTCTGGGATTCCTAGACCACACGGTCTCTTCCCCGCGCACGCGGGGGTGTTCCCCTCGGCCGTCTGCGGCTTCGTCCTCATCACCGCTCTTCCCCGCGCACGCGGGGGTGTTCCCGGACGGCAAGGGCAAGCTGCACTGCACTGACTCTCTTCCCCGCGCACGCGGGGGTGTTCCCTTGACAATTCCACAGTGGGCAGTAGAGCGGCTCTCTTCCCCGCGCACGCGGGGGTGTTCCCCCATTCGGCACATTGGCGAGTAGCTCAGTGGCCTCTTCCCCGCGCACGCGGGGGTGTTCCCTTGAACCTGCAACCGCTGGCAAGGCAGGATTCCTCTTCCCCGCGCACGCGGGGGTGTTCCCGTCCACGCCGATCGGCGGGGCGTAGTCGGTGGCTCTTCCCCGCGCACGCGGGGGTGTTCCACGCTTGATGAGTTGCGAGCGGATCAGCAGAAGCTCTTCCCCGCGCACGCGGGGGTGTTCCCTTTCGAGGACCTGTACGCCGAGGTTATTGCCGCTCTTCCCCGCGCACGCGGGGGTGTTCCCGAACGCGGCGGTTGCATCCGGCGCAGTGGGTCCTCTTCCCCGCGCACGCGGGGGTGTTCCCGAGGTCAGCGGTGCGCCGGTGCCGTCGGTGTGCTCTTCCCCGCGCACGCGGGGGTGTTCCCATCGACCTGATCGTTCGCGCACGCGGGGGTGTTCCCATCGACCTGATCGTTGGTGAACGAACCCACCGCTCTTCCCCGCGCACGCGGGGGTGTTCCCGGCGACTGGCACAACTACTGCGAGGCGTTCGTCTCTTCCCCGCGCACGCGGGGGTGTTCCCATGACCGACGAACAGGCCCTCCAGCTCCAGCGCTCTTCCCCGCGCACGCGGGGGTGTTCCCAGGGCTACATCTGGGACGAGGTCCTGCCCGAGCTCTTCCCCGCGCACGCGGGGGTGTTCCCGGTCAGGCCGTGATTATCACGCAGGTCGCCGCCTCTTCCCCGCGCACGCGGGGGTGTTCCCGTGCTCGAGGCGGTCGGCGCCGACCTCGGCGACTCTTCCCCGCGCACGCGGGGGTGTTCCCTCGAACTGGTCAAGACGATCCCGTGGCTCGCCCTCTTCCCCGCGCACGCGGGGGTGTTCCCTGGGCCGCGTAGGCCTCTTCAACCTCGGCGTCCTCTCCCCCGCGCACGCGGGGGTGTTCCCGGACGCTGCTGGTACATAGCGCTGAAGGTGTACTCTTCCCCGCGCACGCGGGGGTGTTCCCGTGGCAAGCCATCGGGGATGAGTTGGGCATGACTCTTCCCCGCGCACGCGGGG
The DNA here is from genome assembly GCF_004403305.1 of Cryobacterium frigoriphilum. Taxonomy (GTDB): domain Bacteria; phylum Actinomycetota; class Actinomycetes; order Actinomycetales; family Microbacteriaceae; genus Cryobacterium; species Cryobacterium frigoriphilum. The sequence goes on from NZ_SOHE01000078.1 coordinate 31,745, forward strand.
GTGTTCCCGCTGCAGCGAGGGCGCCCCTCATCCCGTCCGCCTCTTCCCCGCGCACGCGGGGGTGTTCCCTCGAGTGGACTATCGAAACCGCCGAAGATTCCCTCTTCCCCGCGCACGCGGGGGTGTTCCCGCGGCAACCTCGGCTACCGATGTAGCGGATGCCTCTTCCCCACGCACGCGGGGGTGTTCCCGAGAGTCCACATATGAACTGACCCCAAGGGGGCTCTTCCCCGCGCACGCGGGGGTGTTCCCCCTCGTATAAGCAATGTGCATCACCACACAAACTCTTCCCCGCGCACGCGGGGGTGTTCCTGTGCTTCGCAGGAACCACGACGGGCGCTGCGGCTCTTCCCCGCGCACGCGGGGGTGTTCCCGGCGGCCGAGGTTGTTGTTGACGATCTGATCGCTCTTCCCCGCGCACGCGGGGGTGTTCCCAAGCTCGTCTGGGCTTTCACCCTCACCTCCGACTCTTCCCCGCGCACGCGGGGGTGTTCCCTCGTGGTGTAGAAAGTCGCGACCGAGGCGTTGCTCTTCCCCGCGCACGCGGGGGTGTTCCACAGGTTCACGGAGGCGTCGTTGGCGTAGATCGGCTCTTCCCCGCGCACGCGGGGGTGTTCCCACTGCGATCGTCGTGGTGTAGTTCAGAATGGGCTCTTCCCCGCGCACGCGGGGGTGTTCCCTCGCGGCACCTCGCCACGCCAGACGGTGTCGGCTCTTCCCCGCGCACGCGGGGGTGTTCCCGGTCTTCCGCTCGTGGCTATCGGCTCCAACCCCTCTTCCCCGCGCACGCGGGGGTGTTCCCCTGATCTTCGCCTCGCCGGTGGCGAAATTCACCTCTTCCCCGCGCACGCGGGGGTGTTCCCCCCGACAGGATCGTCCGTCACCGGCAACGTCTCTTCCCCGCGCACGCGGGGGTGTTCCCTCGTTGTGATCGCACCTCGGCGAACCTGGTCGCTCTTCCCCGCGCACGCGGGGGTGTTCCCCCGCCTCGGCGGCACCGCAACCCTCACCCTCGCTCTTCCCCGCGCACGCGGGGGTGTTCCCGCGACAAAATCGCGGCCCTCTTTGCCGCGGAGCCCTTCCCCGCGCACGCGGGGGTGTTCCCGAGCCGGTTGCCGTAGCTACCGACGCGCGCATCCCTTCCCCGCGCACGCGGGGGTGTTCCCATGGCGCTGTACTCGGCATCTGTCGTCCCTCTTCCCCGCGTTCCCCGCGCACGCGGGGGTGTTCCCCTGATGGAGGTTTCCGCGCCTCCCGCATCGCACTCTTCCCCGCGCACGCGGGGGTGTTCCCGCGGCAGACCGCCCATTCTTCGATATGTCGGGCTCTTCCCCGCGCACGCGGGGGTGTTCCCATGGCATCGACTGTTCACGGCATTCTCTCCACGCTCTTCCCCGCGCACGAGGGGGTGTTCCGCCAGTGTCCAGCAGTCGGGATAGGCCTGCGAACTCTTCCCCGCGCACGCGGGGGTGTTCCCCGGAATAGTTATCCGAGTATTCCACGCGTAATCTCTTCCCCGCGCACGCGGGGGTGTTCCACTACTGGCACCCCCAGTGGGGGCAGACCGCAGTCTCTTCCCCGCGCACGCGGGGGTGTTCCCGTGCTGGTTGTGCGCCTGTCCGAACTGCCACTCTCTTCCCCGCGCACGCGGGGGTGTTCCCGTATTCGAGGGCGCGAGCCTTGCACCAGGCAACTTTCATCGTCGTTGAATTGGTAATCGATCCGGCCTGCTCCTGGGGTGAGCCGGCCTTTCCTTTCAGGAAGGCCGATATGCGTCAGGCTCCGGCTCTGGTGCCACTCGGGATCCTGTGCGTCCTGAAAGTCCCGGGCGTGGAATTCATCCAAGACCACCGTCCTTGCGCCAGTGCAGGCTTGGCCGCTTGTCGATCTGGATGAGGTAAACCGTTGAAACTGATATCATTCTGAACTAGTGTCACTTGTGTGAACATCGACTGGTCGCGTGAGTTCGACCGCCAGCTCGACCAGTTCGAGTCCGACCGGAGCGACCGCGGCCAAAGAATCTATCGTTTGCTGGCCATCATGCTTAAACAACTTCGCGATTTGGAGGCGGCCCCGATTTGGGACAGCGCGATGATCAAGCGCGTGCGGCAGTCTCGCACACACGAGCTGTGGCGCGTGTCACATCCGTATCGCGAGGACATCGCGCTTCGTTTGATCGTTTGGTTCCCACCAGCTGGGGACGTCATCGTGGCCCTGTTCACGGGCGAGAGAGCCGCGATGGGCGACGTGTTCTACGACTCGGTTGGCTCGCGGGCAGATCAGATTATCGAACGCTGGCGTGAAGATTTGGAGGAAGAGAGATGCGCGGTAACGAGCGGCTCGAACAGATGCTGGCCACCGTCCCGGTCAAAGAGATCGAGGAATTCGAGTCGGAGGCAGCCGAACTGGATCGCATCCACGCCATGAGCCTGGCAATGGTGCGCGCGGCCGGCAAGCTCACCCAGGTCGAGCTCGCGCGTGAACTGCACACAACCCAGGGACACGTGTCCCAAATCGAGAGACGCGACGACATGCTGCTCTCGACTTTGCGGAGCTACCTCACCGCGGCCGGCGCCGAGAACCCTCGCATTCTGGTCACCGTCAACGGCCACGAGGTCGAGCTCGACATCTGAGTGCTCCTCGAAACCGGCACACCGCGCTTGCCCGGCACCGACGGGCGATCGGCCCGAAAGGATTCGTCGTTGTCAGTGCGATGATTCAGGACCGAGCGAAAGTTTCAAGCTCGATCGTGCGGCTGAGTTCTGCAGGTCGTCTTGCGGGGTTTCGACCGCTCGCAAGCTCGCGGCTCAACCAGCGGGTATCGCGCGCTGTAGCGATCGGCTGACTCGGGGCGCCATCTCTATCCGAACAAACGTGTTAGAGAGACGGGATTTGGTGTGAGCAATTCAGGCGCGGCACGCAGCCGCGTGCGGCGGACAAGGCCACATTTCGGCGGCGCGGGAAACCCGTCTAACTGGGCCAGAGTGTTCGGGTTGCGGCCAGGGGCTCGGCCGGCGACTTTCCGGCGCGTCTGGTGCGGGCATCCGTCGCGTTGAACGTGCCCGGCCCGGATACCTTGTGACTCGGGGGTCAGCGAACCGACACAGGTCCCAAGACAGCTGGCGGGGCTCCACGTCGAGGGATCGTTTCTCGGTCCGGTGGCACCAAGCTCTGTGACTGAGTTCGAGGGTCGGCTTGCGGGATTTCGACCGCTCGCAAGCTCGCGGCTCAACCAGCGGAGCTAGGTTCGAGGGTCGACTTGCGGGGTTTCGACCGCTCGCAAGCTCGCGGCTCAACCAGCGAGCGTCGCGGGAGTGCCGCGAGTGGGCGCAAATGGCCCCTTGACACGAGGCGAGCTCATGGGGCCATTTGCGCCGCTTGTGACGAAAGCCGGTGTTTCGGGCGAGCGCAGCAGTCGGGGCGGTGTTCGCGCTAGGCGTTGGCGCGGCGGCGCCAGAGGAACAGGCCGCCACCTGCCGCCATCGCGACGAGCGCGAGTCCGAGCATGCCGACGACGTTCACAGGGGTGCCGGTGTCGGCGAGGGAGTCCGTGGAAGAAGCGGATGTCGCAGCATCCGTCGTCGAATCGGACGCAGCCGACCCGTCAACCGCCGGGGTCGTGGGCTCGGGCGACGTGGTCGGCTCAGCTGACGCAGTGGGTGTCGGTGTCGGCGTCGGCGCCGGCACGGCCGCGGCGTTCGCATCCATCACCGCGCCCTGCGCGTCGAGGTACGTGACACGCTGGCCCGAGACCATCTCGCGCCGTTCGACGCTCAACAGCTCGTAGTTCGCGTCGAGCGTCGGGAAGACGGCCACCGGTGTCATCGTCATCGTGGCCGCCGGGGTGACGCCGCTACTCAGCGCGGCGCCGGTGTACGGCTCGATCCAGATATCGAGGTGGCCGTAGTGCTTGCCGCCGGAGACGAGCTGCTGCACGCCGTCAGCCCCGGTGGCCCACAGCTCGGGCTCGTCGAGGTGCGCCATCCAGTCGGAGGCCGTGTTGAACCGGTACGGCTCGTAGCTCCCGTCGGGTAGCTGCACCATCTTCTCGCCGCGCAGGCCGTCGGAGGCGACTCCAACGTCCCAGTGCCAGATGCCGGTGCCGTCGCCGGCCTCATCGACATAGGAGGCCTCGAACATCTCGTCGTGACCGCTGATCACCGTCGAGACGCCGTACTGCTCGAGCAGCGGAGTGAGCACGCGCATGGGGGTGCCGGGCTGGGTGTCGGAGAAATCGTTGCCCATGGTGGTGCCGTGCACGCCGTTCGAATAGGCCACGTGGTGCCACTGCACGACGATCGATTGCCCCTTCGAGCTGGCGTCCTTCAGCTGCTCTTCGAACCAGACGTACTGCTCGCTGCCCGGGTGGAACGACGGCTGGTCGGGCTCGGCGTCCGCGCCGATCCAACCTTCATCGATCGCGACGTGGAAGTCGCGCTCGTACTCCTCGAGCGTGAACACGCCCTGGGTATCGGTGCCGTACTGCTCGGGCGTGAGCGTCGAGTCATCGCCGACGGAGCCTTCGGCGGCCGACGTCGTCGCCTCGGTCGAGTCGGGTGACCCGTTGGTCGAGTCGACTGAGATGACGGTGACCGGGCCGTAGTCGACCCGGTGATACGCGTCCAGGGCGTGCGGGTTGCTGCTGCCGAAGGTGTCGAAGTATTGGTTGTATTCCATGCGTGAGCGCACGACCAGCGAGCGGTCATCTGCGGTGCCGTAGCCGTACACTTCGTGGTTGCCAAGCGACGTGATCAGGGGCACCGAGTCGAGCAGATGGCCGTTGTCGCCAGCGAAGTAGCGAAAGAACTCGTCCCAGTGGCTCTGGCTCGAGCCGCGCTCCACGAGGTCACCGGCGAGCAGCAACAGGTCGGGCTCCTGCTCGGCGATGATCTCGTTGTTGAGCTTCATCGCCTGGTCTTCGGTGAGCATGTAGTTGACGGCGTAGGTGCCGTTACGCACGCCGCCACCGAAGGTCGTGTCCCACGCAGAACCCTGCTGCGGGCGCGGCTCCGAACCGGCGGCGAGGCCGGCTGTCTGCTCCCACTCCCGCTGCGTGACGCGGCCCTTGGGGTCTGTCTCGCTGTCGGAGTACGCGATGATGTGCAGCGGCTCCGTGAAACCCTCACCGAACGACGGTGACGCCGAGAACCCGGCGTCGTGGGCGTATCCGTCGACGACGACGCGGTACGTGTAGTCGGCGCCCGCGGTGAGACCGGTGACGGTGTGGGTGTACTTGAACGGCTCGTCGGCGCGGATCCATTCGCCCTGCGGTACGACCAGGCCACGCCCGTTGTCGAAGTCCCCCAGACTGAGCTCTGCCTCCTGGTAGGCGTTCACCGGGTTCTGCACGCCCTCGATCGTGGCGGATGCGCCCGCGGCTGGCAGGCCAGGTCCGGTCACCGTGATCTCGGCGTCGGTACCGAGTTCGGTGAACCAGTTGATGGTCATCTCGGTCGCTGCGGGCTTCTGCAGGTACGGCAGAACGCGGAATCCGGCGCGCGGCTGCGGCGGAACCGTCTTGCCGCCGACGACCATCGGTGTGAGGTTCGTCGAGGCCAGGGCGGGCGACGTGAGCGCAGGTTCTTCTCCGGCAGCGGATGCCATGGGCACACACCCGATCGAGAGTGCGGTTCCGAGAGCGAGAGTGAGGGTGAGCGCGCGCGTGGCGCGGCGTCGGCGTGGGACTGCTGGGGGGCGTGACAAAGTCGTCCGTTCTGTGGTGGGAGCTGGGGCCAAGGGGAAGCCCACTGTGCAACCTACGCATTTAAGCGTTGCGACGTGCCCGAGAAGCGCTGGAGTTCACCCGCCCGTGGGGAAAGGTTCACTCGCGCCCCGTGATCGCGGGGTCGGCGCCGAAAGCTGGCAGCTGAGGAGGGGCATCCGCTGGCCAGCGCACGGTAAGCGCGATCAGGCTGCTGACGATGAGAGCCACTCCGGCCCAGGCCAGGGGCGGCAGTTGCTCGCCCACGATGATGACGGCCAGCAGCGCCGCGACCACGGGTTCGACCAGGGTCAGCACAACGGCGGTGCTCGCGCGCGCCCGGGCCAGGCCCCTGCCGAAGAGCACGTAGCCGGCGAACATCGGCACGAAGGCCATATAGATGCCGACGGATGCGTTGCCCCACGAATTCAGCAGGGTCCCGCCGGTCGCCAGTACGACGGGCATGAGCGCGAGTCCGGCGGCGCCGAAGATGGCGCCCATTGCCGCACGGGCCGGCACTCCGGTCGCGATCACCCGGTGCGCGGCCCACGAGTAGAGGGCGTAGGTGAGGCCCGCGACGAGGCCGAGGCCAACGCCCAATTCGGAGCCCGAGGCGCCGCTCGCGTCGGCGCCCGCTGACTCGGCCACGCAGAGCAGGGCAGCGCCGAGGATGCCGAGAGCGGCGCCGACGACCCAGCGGCGGGTGAGGCGATGCCGGTCGGCAATGCGTTCAATGATGGCCGCGAAGATCGGTGCCGAGCCGATGGAGACGACCGTGCCCACGGCCACGCCGGCCAGGTGCATCGACGAATAGAACGCGAGCGGGTAGATCGTCACGGCCAGCGCACCCAGGGTGATGATCCTCCAGCCGTGAAGCAGGCGGTAGCCGGATCGTCGGATCGAGCGCACCGCGATCGCGGCCTGCAACAGGCCGCCGAAACCCATGGCGGTCGCACCGATGGCGATCGGGCTGACGTCGGGGGCGAAGGTTGCGGCCGTGCCCGTTGTTCCCCAGAGCACCGCGGCGGCCAGCACCAAAAGGGCGCCGGTGCGCTGAGGCTGCGCCTGGGTCACGGGTAGAGTCACAGGGCATCGATGAGTTCGAGCGCAAGCATCTTGGCGGCGCGGATCTTACGGCTCTCCCCCGCGAGGCCGGCCAGGGCCATCGACCCCTCCAGCAGCAACGCGAGATGAAGAGTGAGGGCGTCGACACGGTCGTCATTGGTGGTGCCTGCGCTTGCGAGGAGGTCAGCCACATGCGTGCGCACGATGCCCTCAACCTCGTCTTTGTGACCTCGCACCAGCATGCGGCCGGAATGCCCGACGGGAAGCTCGGCGGCGGCATTCAGAAGGCCGCAGCCGCGAAATCCGTTCTCGTAGGCGAGTTCGGCGTGGTCCAGGTACGCGTCGAAGACCGCCCCGATGAGGGCCCTGCCACCGGATGCCGCACGGGCGCGATCGGCATAGAGCGCCAGCCACTCGTCGTGGCGGGCCTGAATGTAGGCATCAACGAGGTCGGCCTTGGAGTCGAAGTTGTTATAGAGACTCATTTTGGCGACCCCGGCGTCTGCGGTGATGGTGTCGATGCCGGTCGCCGCAATGCCGTTGGCGTAGAAGCGTCGGGCGGCTGCCTGCAGCAGGCGCTCGCGCGCCGATCCCCGCCGTTGCCGCGGCGCTGGCTGAGTCGGCTCGAGAACGGCCATGACACTCCTAACTAGGTAGATCTACCTAGCGTAGCCGGGGCGGACTCTGGTCGCCTGCCGGAGGCTCTCGCTCGTGACGAGAATCGGCGTTGCGGCAGGCCGAACAAACGGGTGGGCCTTCGTCGTCGTATCCGATTTCGTGACGCAGGCCACAGGCTCCGGATGCGCCCAGGGGCATCCGAGGGCCTCGGAGGGCATCGACACGGGCCGCCGCGTGGGGTGTCGGTGGGTGGTGAGAGGCTCGGGTTGAAAAGATGCGTTTCAGACTCCGACAGCGGGAGCTGGTGCAGCACGGTCAGCCGGCAGAATCGGGCGTTACTTGGGGTGTCGATAGATACCAGAGTCAGAAAAAGTTCTTGAGTTTCTCTGGTATTTGTCTTCATTCAGGAGTAAACTGAGAATATGTCACAGACACTCTCGTCGGACACAGATGCCGACCACAATCCGGTTTCACGCCTCGCCCACATCACCGAGCAACTCGCCGACGCTCTCGAAGGGCTCGTCTTCCCGCTGGTCGCCGATGACGAGTCCCTCGCACTGCTCGATGGGCTCGAGCAACTCGGCCGCCGCCTCGATGGCGCCCGCGTCGCCTCAACAGCGGATGTCGCCCGCCGTGCTGACGTCGAGTACGACGGCGGCACCGACACCCTGTCTGAGCGCATGGGCTGCACCGGAAAGCTCGACCTGATCATGAGCGTCACCCACGTGTCAGTGCGGGAAGTGAAGCGCCGCATCAGCCTGGGTGCGCTGACGTCGGTGCGGTCCGAGGTGGGACAGCTGCGACCGGCGGTGTTTCCCACCGTGAGTGCGGCACTGGCCGCCGGCGAGATTGGCGTGGACTCGGCCGAGATCATCGTGAAAGGCCTGCAGGAGGTGATCCGGCAGGCCGACCCCTCGGATCTGCACCTCGCCGAACGAGTCTTGGTAGCCAACGCGACGGGCGCCCTCAACGACGACACCGCCGGTCTCCCCGGCGCCGGTATCGCGTTGCCGGCCGATCGGATGCGGGTGTTGGTACATGAGTGGCAGGCCCGCCTCGACCCCGACGGCATCGCACCTCAGGAAGAGGCTCGGGAGGCCAAGAGCAGCATCAGCTTCGGCTCATTCGAACGGGGCCTCTACCGAATCTTCGGCGGCGTCACCCCCGACCTGCGCGGCGAGTTCGAGACGTATTTCGCGTCACGACTGTCGGCGCGGGCGACGGTGAAGTTTCTCCCCACCGCAGGGCCGGCTGAGCTGGACGGGTCAGACGGGGCCGACGCGGCCGACGGGACCGACGGGTCCGAGGTCGTGACCGACACCGAGGTCGTGACCGACACCGAGGTCATGCCCGACACCGACGTCGTCGACATCGACCGCCGCCCCGCCGGGGAAAAGCGGGCCGACATTCTGCGCGACATGGTCCGCGAAGCCGCCCGCGACCCCAAAGCCGGCGTGATGGGCGGCTCCGCCCCCACCGTCACCGTGCACGTCAACGCCGTCGACCTCAACGCCGGGCGCGGCGTCGGCTGGATCGACGGAGTCGACGCCCCGGTCTCACTCACGACCGTCGACCAGGCCCTCTGCAGCGGCGGATTCATCCCGATCCTGTTCGGCCCGAACAACGAAGTGCTCCGGGTTGGCGATAAACGGCGGGCGTTCTCCCCAGCGATGACCAAAGCGATCATGTCTCGCGACGGCGGCTGCATCATCCCGGGCTGCGACATTCCGGCCTATTGGACCGAACTCCACCACGTGAAAAGCTACGCCCAGGGCGGCAAAACCGAAGTCGCCAACGGAGTCTGCCTCTGCTACCGACATCACCACGCCATCGACACCTCCGGATGGCAAATCCGCATGACCCACGGACGGCCCGAAGTACTCGGCCCCGCCTGGATAGACCCGAGCCAGACGTGGCGGCCCGCCCAAAACCACCGCGCCAACCGCCCCATTGGCTAGCTGCCCCCGGACCACAGGTTGGCCTCGCTTTATTTCAGCCGCCCTAATTTCTGCCACCTGATTTCGGCCCCAATGTCGCGTCAGGCCAGTCTTTCGAGGGTGACGGTGACGGTGACGGTGACGGTGACGGTGACGGCCAAGTTGATCAGTCCGGGCGCGCGTGCTCGATGTCCAGCCGCACGCGCTGTGCCGCGAAGCGGGTAATCAGGTACTGCAGTGGGACACCGTCGGGAAGAGTGTCGAGCGCCTCGGTGACGAGCACGATCGCGCCGGGCCCGAGTAGAAGAAGCTCGGACTCGCTGGCCGTGGCGTGCCGCGCGCCAACAACGGTCGATGCCCGCACATAGTCATCGATGCCGCTCGCGCGCAGCGCCGCCGTGACCGATCCGGTGCGCCGCAGGGCGGTCGCAATGTCGGGCAGGCGCTCGAGGTCAAACCAGTGTGTGCTCACCGAGATCTGCTGCCCGCCCGCGGAGCGCGTGGTCTCGACTCGCACCGCCCGACGAAACTCGAGGCCCAGCCGCCGGGCGACGTCTGAGGGCGCATCTTCGACGACGCTGTTCAGCACGTGAATTGTCGCCGAGGCGCCTTCATCGCCGAGGCTGCTCGTCATGCGCGTGCGCAGGCCGATCCGGTGCAGTCGTACGGCGTGGCCGGTCACGAAGGTGCCGCTGCCGCGCCTGGATTCGACCAGCCCCTCCTCCGCCAGAGCGGCAATGGCCTGGCGTGCCGTGTGCCGATTCACCCCGAAGCGTTCGGCCAGCACGTTTTCGGTGGGTAGCCGGTCGCCCGCGTGCAGGCGGCCGCCGTCAATGTCTAGGCGCAGCTCCTCGGCGATCAAGCGCCAAGCCGAATAGCCGCTGCCCGACCGGGCGACCGGTGCACGATCAGTCAGGGGGTGTCCTTGTCGTTGGTTCACCGGACGTTCATCCAGTGGTGGCCTGCACGTCGGCAGGGAGGCTCTTGCCTTCAACCCTAGGGGCCTAGTCTCGGGGTTGTCTAGATAAATAGACAACTTGAGAGGATGTTGGGCGTGAAGGGGATCGAATCGTGAGGGCAGAGCAAATATCAGCGGATGAGCACGCTGTCGACGAACATGTTGTTGACGAACATGTTGTTGACGAACACGCTGGCGACGAACACGCGGTTGACGAACTTGCTGTCAACGAACGGCGGCGCACCGCCCGAGTGCTCGCGGGAGCCACGCACGCCGATCTTGCGGCGTTGTGGGCCACCTGGGCTGAGCCGCCGGAGGTGAGCTACCTGCGGGGACCGGAAGCTGGCCTGGTGATGGTGCAGGGCAGGATCGGCGGCACCGGCGACCGTTTCAATCTGGGCGAGGCGACCGTCACCCGGGCAACCGTGATGCTGCGCGGCACCGGCACCGGCACCGGCACCGGCACCGGCATGAACACAGACACAAACACCGGCACAGGTACCGGCACAGGCACCGGCGCAGGCACAGGCGCAGACACAGACGGGTACGAGGCGAGCGGCACGTCGTACGTGCTCGGCAGCCACCCCGAACATGCCGGCCTTGCTGCCGTCTTCGATGCACTACTGAGCGCGCCGACACAGCGGGCACGCGTTCTCACCGACGTCATCGAGCCGCTTGAGCGCGAACAGGCCAGGCGCGACGCCGTCGCCCAGGCGGATGCCCGCAGCACGGTCGTCGACTTCTTCACCGTCGCAAGGGAGCACGAATGAGCACGCTCACACCCCACAATCACACGCCCGGCTTCGCGACCCCGGTGCGCGACGCGCAACAGGTCTTTCGCGCGGTGCTGCAGGCGCTGGCCCGCCCGACCACACCGCAGCCCGTCATCGTGGAGCTGCTGCCCCCGGCGCCGCTGGGCGCGACGATTGGTGCCGTCATTCTGGCGCTGTGCGACGAGCAGACCCCGCTCTGGCTCGACCAGGCGCTGCGCGCCTCACCCGAGGTCTGCGCGTGGATCGTCTTTCACACCGGTGCACGCATCGTCGACAGCGCGGGCGACGCCGTGTTCGTCATCGCCTCGTCGCCGCACTCAGCACCACGTCTGGCCGACCTCGCCCGCGGCACCGACGAAGAGCCGCACCGGTCAGCGACGCTCGTGATCGACGCCTGCTGCGCACCCACAATCGGCGCCCTGACGGCCTCCGGGCCCGGCATCCCCGGCGTCGCCCGCTGGGACGGCGCCGGCCTGCCGAGCGATTTTCTCGGCCAGTGGCACGAGAACCACTCGCTCTTTCCCCGCGGCGTGGACATCATCCTCGCCGCCGAGACCGCGGTGCTCGGCCTGCCGCGCACCACCGCGCTGGTCGATGCGGACACGCACGAGCACCAGCACCAGCACCAGCACCAGCAAGAGCAAGAGCAAGAGCAAGAGCAAGAGCAAGACAAGAGGAGCGCCTAATGTACGTCGCCGTCAAGGGGGGCGAGAAAGCGATCGCCAACGCGCACGCGCTGCTCGCCAAGCGCGGGCGGGGCAGCGCTGATGCCCCGCGCATCGACTACCCGCAGATTCGCGACCAGCTGGGCGTGCTCGTCTCGCGCGTGATGGCTGAGGGCTCGCTCTACGACCCGGAGCTCGCCGCCAAGGCGCTGCTGCAGGCGCAGGGCGACGTGCTCGAAGCGGTCACGTTGTTGCGCTCCTACCGCACCACGCTGCCCCGGTTCGGCATCACGGTCGCGGTCGACACCGTCGGCCTGCCCGCGGAGCGCCGGGTATCGGCGACCTTCAAGGACATTCCCGGCGGTCAGCAGCTCGGTGCAACGTTCGACTACACACACCGGCTGCTCGCCGAAGATCTGGAAACACCAGACGTCGCGACTCCGACCGCGCCGGTCGACGAACCGATGCCCCGAGTGACCGATCTGCTCGGTGCCGACGCGCTGATCGAGCGCGATCGGCCCGACGAGGGCTGGACCGATCCGGACCCCGGCGACCTGACCCGCGAGCCGACCGTCTTTCCGATGAGCCGGGCCGAGCGGCTGCAGGCCCTCAGCCGCGGCGACGAGGGCTTTCTGTTGTCCCTGGGCTACTCCACGCAGCGCGGCTTCGGCAATAACCACCCGTTTGCGGGCGAGGTACGCGTCGGCGAGGTCGAGGTCGAGTTCTTTGCCCCGGAGATCGGGCACGCCGTGCCGATCGGGCGCATCGAGCTCACCGAGTGTCAGATGGTCAACCAGTTCGTCGGCAGCGCCGACCAGGCACCGCAGTTCACCCGCGGCTATGGGCTCGTTTTCGGTCGGGCCGAGCGCAAGGCCATGTCCATGTCGCTCGTGGACCGCACGCTGCGCCACGAGGAATTCAGCGAGCGCGTCGTGTCGCCAGCGCAGGACGAGGAATTCGTGATCGCCCACTCCGACAACGTGGAGGCCGCCGGCTTCGTCGAGCACCTGAAGCTGCCACACTATGTCGACTTTCAGGCCGAGCTCGGGCTGATCCGCAGTCTGCGCCGTGAGTTCCAGGCGCGCCACGGCACCGAGGCATCCGCCACCAGCACCAGCACCAGCACCAGCACCAGCACCAGCACCAGGAGCGAGGAGAACGCATGAGCGGCCCGCGGATCGTCTACAACGAGGGCTACCTCGACGAGCAGACCAAGCGGGTCGTGCGGCGCGCGCTGCTCAAGGGCGTCGCCATTCCCGGGTTTCAGGTGCCATTCGCCTCGCGGGAGGTGCCGATGCCCCGAGGCTGGGGTACCGGAGGCGTGCAGGTCACCGCGTCGATCATCGGCCCGGACGACACCCTCAAGGTCATCGATCAGGGTGCCGACGACACGACCAATGCCGTCTCGATTCGTGCCTTCTTCGAAAAGGTCGCCGGTGCCGCGAGCACCACGCGCACCGATGAGGCCACGATCATTCAGACCCGGCACCGGATTCCCGAGACCCCGCTCACCGACAACCAGATCATGGTGTACCAGGTTCCGATTCCCGAGCCGCTGCGCTTTCTCGAACCGCGCGAGACCGAGACCCGGCGCCTGCACGCGCTCGAAGAGTACGGCCTGATGTACGTCAAGCTCTACGAAGACATCGCGCGCTACGGGCACATCGCCAAAACGTATGACTACCCGGTGCTCGTGAACAACCGCTACGTCATGGCGCCCTCGCCCATCCCGAGCTTCGACAACCCGAAGATGCACCAGAGCCCCGCCCTGCAGCTGTTCGGTGCCGGGCGGGAGAAGCGAATCTACGCCATTCCGCCGTACACCGACGTGGAGAGCCTGGGCTTCGACGATTATCCGTTCGAACCGCAGCGCTTCGAACAGCCCTGCGAGATCTGCGAGTCCACCGAGGTGTACCTCGACGAGGTCCTCATCGACGATCAGGGCGGTGTCATGTTTGTCTGCTCTGATACCGATCATTGCGAGCGCACCCTCACGGCCCGCGAGCTCGACCAGAGCAACACCGATCAGAGCAACACCGATCAGAGCAGTACCGATCCCATCACCGACCACATCACCGACCCCCTCACCGAGGTGAACGCATGAACGACGAGACGCCCCTGCTGAGCGTGACCGGCGCCAGCCATCGCTACGGCGAGCGGTATGGCTGCCGCGACGTGAGCTTCGACCTGTGGCCCGGCGAGGTGCTGGCCGTCGTGGGCGAGTCCGGCTCCGGCAAGTCCACCCTGCTGGGCATGCTGGCTCAGCGACTCGCGCTCGATGAGGGACGCATCCGCTACCGAACGGCTCGGCAGCACGGCGCGGGCGCCGACGGCGCGGCAGAGGAACTGCTCGACCTGTCGACCCTGAGCGAACGCGAGGTGCGCCGGCTCTGGCGCACCGACTGGGGCTTTGTGCACCAGAACGCCGCAGACGGACTGCGCATGCACGTCAGCGCGGGCGGCAACGTCGGCGAGCCGCTGATGGCAAACGGATGGCGCCACTTCGGTCAGATTCGGGCCGAGGCCGAGGAATGGCTGCGCCGCGTGGAGATCCCGACCGATCGCATGGACGACGCACCCACGCTGTTCTCCGGTGGCATGCGCCAGCGCGTGCAGGTCGCCCGTAACCTCGTGTTCGGTCCGCGCCTGGTCTTCATGGACGAGCCGACCAGCGGCCTGGACGTATCCGTACAGGCACGCCTGCTCGATCTGATCCGCTCCCTGGTCTCCGAACTCGGGCTCGCGGTCGTCATCGTCACCCACGATCTCGCCGTCGCGCGCCTCATCTCGCACCGCACCCTGGTGATGAAAGACGGCTTCGTCATCGAGTCCGGCCTCACCGACCGGGTGCTCGATGACCCGCAGGCCGCGTACACCCAATTGCTCGTCTCCTCGATCCTCCAGGGCTGATTCCATGACACACAACGCACCCAACGCACTGCCCGACAACACGATTTTGTCCGTGCAGAACGTCGACAAGACGTTCACCCTGCATCTGCAGGACGCTCAGCGGCTGCCCGTACTGCACGGAATGACCTTCGACGTGCCGCGCGGGGCCTGCGTGGTACTCGGCGGCGAATCCGGAGCCGGCAAGAGCACCGTCATGAAGATGGTCTTCGGCAGCTACGGCGCCGATTCCGGCCGCATCCTGCTCGGCCATCAGGGCTCGGTCCTCGATCTCGTCACCGCCGCGCCGCGCCAGGTGCTCGCCGCCCGGCGTGAGACGGTGGGCTACGTGAGCCAGTTTCTGCGGGCCGTTCCCCGCGTTCCCGCCCTCGACGTGGTCGCCGAGCCGCTGCTCGCCCGCGGGGTCGACCGGGCGAGCGCCCGCGAACGAGCCAGCGAGCTGCTGGCACGCCTCAGCATCCCCGAGCGGCTGTGGAAGCTGCCGCCGGCCACGTTCTCCGGCGGCGAGCAGCAGCGGGTCAACATCGCGCGCGGCTTCATCTTCGAGCGGCCGCTGCTGCTGCTCGACGAACCCACTGCCTCGCTCGACGCCCGCAATCGCGGCGTCGTGATCGACCTGATCCGCGAGAGTCTCGGTCACGGAACCGGAATGCTGGCGATCTTCCACGACGCCGACGTGCGGGAGGCCGTCGCCGACCTGACCGTCGACGTGCAGTCGTTCACCCCGGTGCGCGACGAGGTCTTCGCATGAAGCGCTACGCCATTTACGCCGTGCCCGGAACCGGTGGTGAGCACGACTCGGCCGAAGCCCGGGCGCTCAAGTCCGTGGTCGACTCCTGGTATGCCCGCCCCGACCTCCAGGACCTGACGGTCAGCACGCGCCGCTACGGTTTTCACGCCACCCTCGTGGCCCCGTTCCACCTGGCCGGCGCGCACACCGAGGGCGACCTGATCGAGGCGGTGCAGGCCTTCACGAACGGGCGAGACCCGGTGGTGATTCCCGCCCCTCACCCGGCGGCGATGGGCAGTTTTCGCGCACTGCGGGCCGGGGGCGACCAGAGCGAGCTGAACGAATTCGCGGCATCCGTCGTCCGCGAGTTCGATCATTTCCGGGCTCCGCTGAGCGAAGCGGATGTGCACCGCCGCCGTGCCCCGCACCTCACCTGGCGCCAGCGCGAGCTCTTCGACCGCTGGGGCTACCCCTATGTCTTCGACGAGTTCACCTTTCACCTCACCCTCACCGATGCGCTGCCCGCCGAGCGCACGGTGGAGGTCGACGCTGCCCTGGCGCAGCACTTCGCCGGCGTTGCCGGCGTCGACGTGCCGCTGACCGGCCTCACGATCAGCGTGGAGCCCGAACCCGGCGCTGCCTTCGAGGTTCTGGCCGTCTCTCCCTTCGTTCATCCCCTTGCCCACAGCTTCGCTTTGGAGACCATCTGATGTCCCTCGTACTCACCAACGCCCAGATCGTGGTCGCCGACCACGTCGTGCACGGCTCCCTGCGCATCACCAACGGTGTCATCGCCGAGGTGAGCGCCGACCCGCAGCTGACCGTCGACGACGTTCCCGGTCAGGACATGGGCGGCGACTATCTGCTGCCCGGCCTCGTCGAGCTGCACACCGACCAGGTCGAATCGCACTACCAGCCGCGTCCCAAGCGGTTTTGGGATCCGATCCCGGCCGTGATCGCCCACGATGCGCAGATGGCCGCGTCGGGAATGACGACCGTGCTCGACGCCATGCGCATCGGCAGCGGCCCCGGCGAGAATCGCATCAGCGGTGACGCACGCACGCTCGTGAAGGCCGTGATCCACGCCGCCGAGTCGGGACTGTTGCGCGCGGATCACTACGTGCACCTGCGCTGTGAGGTCGCGACCCCCGACGTGGTTGACGTGTTCGACGAGGTGGGCGGGCACAAGCGGGTGCGGATGGTGTCGCTAATGGACCACACGCCCGGGCAGCGCCAGTACGCCGACGTCGAGGCCTTCCGCACCTACATGGTCGGCAAGCACAGCATGACCAACGTGCAGTTCGACCAGCACGTGGCCGAGCTGCACGTGCTCTCGTCGAAGTACTCCGAGGACAACCGCCGCCGCATGGCGGAGCGTGCCAACGAGCGCGGAATCACGATGGCGGCCCACGACGATGCGACCCAGGCTCACGTCGACGAGTCGACACGGGCGGGAGTGCGCATCTCCGAATTTCCGACGACCATCGTGGCTGCCCGAGCGGCACGAGCGGCCGGACAGCTCGTCGTCATGGGTGCCCCGAACATCGTTCGCGGCGGCTCGCACTCGGGCAACGTCTCGGCCACCGAGTTGTTGCACCTTGGGCTGCTCGACATTCTCTCGAGCGACTACGTGCCCGGCAGCCCCCTGCAGGCGATCTTTCTGCTCTTCAGTCGCGGTGACATCACTCTGCCGCAGGGTGCCGCGCTCGTGAGCGCCAACCCGGCGAGCGCCGCCGGTCTCGACGATCGCGGCGTGATCGCGCCGGGCAAGCGAGCCGATGTCATTCGCGTGCAGGCCTATGAGGGTGCCCCGACCGACCAGCACCCCCTCGGCTCGCCCGTGCCGATCGTGCGCGCCGTCTGGCGCGAGGGGCGGCGCGTCGCGTGAGCGGCACCTTCGTCGCGGTCGTCGGGCCGAGCGGGTCGGGCAAGGACTCGATTCTCGAGTCCGCGCGCGTCGCGCTGATTGGGCAGGGCGACATCGTCTTCGCGCAGCGCCGGATCACGCGGCCCGCCAGCGCCGGGGAGGACCACCATCCGGTGGGCGAGGACGAGTTCGATGCCGCCCTGAGCCGCGGGGAATTCGCCCTGACCTGGCAGGCCCACGGCCTGCGGTACGGAATCCCGGCCCACCTGGTCGACGTCGTCGCATCCGGTGGCGTGGTGGTGGCCAATGTTTCGCGCGGAGTACTCGACCAGCTGCCGGCCGTGTTCACGACCGTGCGGGTGGCGCGGGTCACCGTCTCCGAAGAGGTGCGCCTCACCCGTATCCTCGCCCGCGGACGCGAGAATGCGGCAGCCGCGGCGGCACGGGTCGCGCGCCCCGACCCCGCACCGGATTTTGCGGTCGATCTGGAGATTGTCAACGACGGCACGCTCGATGAGGCCAGCGCTGCGTTCGCGGCGTTCCTCTGGCAGGTGCGAAACACGGTTCGCACGCCCCGGTAGCACCCGCCGCGGTGTTTCAGCTGCCCGGTGTTTCAGCTGCCCCGTGGTTCAGCTGCCCCGGGCCAGCAAGGCGCCGACTGCCGCGAGGCCGGCCAGGATAGCCGTCATCGCGGCGAAGGATCCGATCGAGTCGGCGAACAGCGGGCCGAGGGCCGGCGTCAGCGCCACGAGCACCGTCAGCGGCGCGCTGAAGACGCCGTTGATCGAGCCGTAGTTCGCCGACCCCCAGCGGTCGCTCACCGAATTCGCCTGCACCAGCGTCTGGGTGCCTCGAATCGCGCCGGCGATAATCGCCACGACCAGCAGCAGCCAGACGGGTGCCGACAGCCATGAGATGGCGAGCAGCGCGACGGCCGACGCCGCCGCAACCGCGGCCAGCGGCACCCAGGGCTGCCGATCACGCGGCAGAACCATGAACAGCAGACGCCCGACGACCTGCCCCGCGCCGACCAGGCCCAGTGTGATTGCCGCGAGTTCGTACGAGACGCCCTTTTCGAGCAGCACCGGGATGATGCTGATCGTCACCGTGTACAGAGACAGGGCGATTGCGGCGGTCGCGAGCAGCAGCATCCAGAAGCGGCGCTGCCGCAGCACGGTGCGCACGGTGTGCACCTCGGTGTGCTCGAGGTGCGGGCGCGGTGCCCACGCACGCTCGAGTGAGAACCAGTGCAGCGGCACCGTGACGACGAAAAGGATGCCGGCGAGCACCAGGAAGGTCGTGCGCCAGTCCGTCACCGCGAGCAGCGCCACCACGATCGGGGCGAAGATCGTCGACGCGAGCCCGCCCGCCAGCGTCAACACGGTCAAAGGCACCTGGCGCCGCTCTCCGTAGCGGTGGGTGATCACGGTGAAGGCGGCCTGGTAGAGAACACCCGCCTGGGCCAGTCCCACCAGTCCCCAGCCGATCGCGAACACGACGGGGGTGGGAGACAGGGCGACCACGCACATTCCGGTTGCGCCCACGACCGACCCTGCGGTCATGATCAGCCGCGGGCCAGTGCGGTCGAGAACGAAGCCCACCGCGATGCCCACACCCGCCGAGACCACGAGGCCCAGCGCGTACAGCCCCATCACGAGCGACAACGACCACCCGGTGTCCTCGGCGATCACCGGGGCCGCCACGATGAGCGCATAGAACAGCACGCCCCAGCTCACGATCTGGCCCAGCGACAGAGCGGCGAGTCGACGGTGCAGCCGAGCGGGTTGGGCGCCCAACGGCTCGAGCGGGGCGAGCCTCGGCTCTGCGATCACCTTCATTCTGCGACCCTATCGGCGGGTCGACCGGGTTTGCGTCCCTCGAGGGCTCCGTCACCTGCTGTTCGCTTCATCGTCATCTCCCGTCGCACCTCGTACGCCCCACTGTTAATCAAGCAACGCAAGAATCTTGAGGTACTCACGACCGACGCTCGTCGGGCCGCACTCCACGAAAGGCACTCTTCGATGCATTTCCCCACTCGAGCTAAAGGGCTTCTGGCCAGTTTCGCCCTGGTCGCCGCGCTCACCGGTTGTGCTGCCACCAGTACCGCAGCCGAGACACCCGAAACTCCCGACAAGCTCGTCTTCGCGCAGATTCCCAGCGAATCAGCCCAAGGCATCGCCGAAAACAATGCGGCCATCATTGCGGCCATCGAGGAGACGACCGGCATCGAGGTCGAAATCCAGCAGGTCACCGACTACGCGGCGGTCATCGAAGGTCTGCGGGCCGGCCAGATTCAGCTCGCGGCTCTGGGCCCGTTCTCGTACATGGTCGCCAAAGACAGCGGCGCGGGCGTCGAGGCACTCGGCGCCCTCGTCGACGACCCGGATCAGGAGCCCGGCTACAAGTCGTACGGAATCGTGCCGGCCGGCAGCGACATCACCGACCTCGCGGGTTTCGCGGGCAAGACCGTGTGCTTCGTCGACCCGACCTCAACCTCGGGCTTTCTCTACCCCAGCGCCGGATTACTTGACCTGGACATCGACCCCGAGACCGGCGTCACCCCGGTCTTCGCCGGCGGCCACGATGCCTCGGCTCTGTCGGTCGCCGACGGCACCTGCGACGCAGGCTTCGCCTACGACACGATGGTCACCACTCAGATCATCGAATCGGGCAGCCTGAAAGAGGGCGACCTGGAGGTCGTCTGGGAGTCCGAGACGATTGCCGGCAGCCCGTACGTCGCCAGCGACACTCTTCCCGCAGACCTGATCGAGCAGCTTCAGGACATCTTTGCGACGGACCTGAACATTCCGGCCCTGGTCGAATCGGGCATCTGCTCGTCGGCAGCCGACTGCCAGCTCCCCGAGGAAAGCGAGTATGGCTTCATCCCGGTCGAGGATTCGCTCTATGACGGTGTGCGCGCCGTCTGCGCGACCACGAAGGCCGCAGCCTGCAACGTCTGACCCACTAGCGGTGTGGATCGAGCCCTGCTCGATCCACACCGTCTCTGCATGCCCCCGAGAACGCTGAGAACTCCGAGAACACCGAGAACTCCGAGAACACCGAGAAACGAGAACCTCCGATGACTGTCGCTGCTGCGAACCAGACGATCCCCGAGCCCGCGGACATCCGCTTCGAAGGCGTGACCAAGTCGTTCGGAAGTGTCACCGCCCTCGACGATGTGAGCGTGTCATTCGCGCCGAACAAGATCAACGTGCTGCTGGGACTCTCCGGCTCGGGCAAGTCGACGATGCTGCGCCACATCAACGGGCTGCACAAGCCGACTCAGGGCGATGTCTGGACGCTCGGTACCCCCGTGCATTCCGCCGGACAGTCCGCCATGCGCCGGCTGCGCAACAACGTCGGCATGATTTTTCAGCAGTTCCATCTTGTCGAGTCGTCTTCGGTGTTGGAGAACGTGTGCACCGGCCAGCTGGGCTCGCTGCGCGGCCCACGGTTCGGGCTGTGGAGTTACCCGCGGGCCGTGCGCGAGGCTGCCATGGATCAGCTCGCCCGGGTCGGGCTGGCCGACAAGGCATTTCAGCGCGCCGGCTCGCTCTCGGGCGGCCAGCAACAACGGGTGGCCATCGCACGCGCCCTGATTCAGCGCCCCACCGTGCTGCTGGCCGACGAACCCGTCGCCTCCCTCGACCCGGTGTCATCGGCCGGGGTGATCGAGCTGTTGACCCAGATCAGCCGTGAAGAGAACCTCACCGTCATCTGCAGCCTGCACCAGGTGCAGATCGCGCTCTCGTTCGCTGACCGGATCGTGGGGCTGAACGCCGGCCGCGTCGTGCTCGACCGCTCCGCCGCCGGCATGACCCACGACGACGTGGATGGCATCTATGCCGCCGAGCCGGTCGACCAGCGCCTGGCGATGGCCGTCTAGATGGCCGTCGTCACCGAGATCAGACACTCGACACCCACGCCTACTCCCCTGCCGCCACGCCCCCGCGCCAGCGCGAACCGCGTCGCGGCCTGGGGGGCCCTGATCGTGGTGCTGGGCGCCGCAATCTGGTCGGTCGCCGACCTCGAGATCAACATCGCGTCGATGGTGCAGAGCCTCGGCAACGCGGCGGACTTCACCTCCCGAGTCTTTCCGCTGGACTTCCCACCCCTGGGCGAGCTGCTCGTGATGACCGGCCAGACACTCGCGATCGTCGTGGTCGCCACGGTCCTCGCGGTGCTGCTGAGCCTGCCGGTCGCGATCTTCGCCGCGTCAAACACGACCAGCGGCCCCGTGATGCACGGCGCCGCCCGCATCATCATCGTGCTGAGCCGCGCCGTACCCGACCTCATCTTCGCGATCATCTTCTTTCGCCTCTTCGGCCTCGGCGCGCTGCCGGGCATTCTGGCCCTGGGCCTGCACTCGATCGGCATGATCGGCAAGCTCTACGCCGATGCAATCGAAGAACTCGACGGCGGCCCGGCCGAAGCCGTGCGTGCCACCGGCGGCAGCCGCGTGCAGTGGATCACGAGCACGGTCATCCCCCAGCTGATGCCGCAGCTGATCGCCACCGCCCTGCACCGCTTCGACATCAACCTGCGCACGTCGGTACTGCTCGGCTACGTCGGCGTCGGGGGCATCGGTCTCGAGCTCGCCAACGCCCTGCGCACGATGCAATACCAACGCGGCATGGCTCTCGCGCTCATCATTCTGCTGCTCTGCATCGGCGTCGAGATGCTCTCCGGGGCGGTTCGCGCCCGTTTGCTCGGCCGAGTGCGGCCGGGTCGCGGCGGGGCACGAGGATTCATCGATCGGATCGCAGCCGGCTGGATCACCGCGCCGCGCGGCGGCCGTGAGCCGCAGCGCACCCGTGCTGGCCGCATCCGCATCGCGCCGCAATGGGACAGTGAGCGTATCCGCCGGTTTGCCGGCGTCGGGCTGACGGTTGCCATCGTCGCGCTGGCGACCCTGTATGCCGACCTGAATTTTTCGACCCTGCTGAAGGACCTGCTCGCGGTGCCGCAGCTGATGGGGATATTCCTGCCGCCTTCGCCGCAGGACCTGCTGGGCACCCTGCTCGAGTCGATGCTCGTGACGATTCAGATCGGGCTGGCCGCGACGCTCCTGGGCCTCGTGCTGGCCCTGCCGATCGGCATCCTGGCCGCGCGCAACGTGGCTCCGAGCGCGCGCGTCGCCAATCTCTTCCGCACGATCATCGTTGTCATTCGCGGCCTGCCCGAGCTGATTCTCGCGATCGTGTTCATCGTGATCACCGGCCTCGGCCCGATCCCCGGCACCCTGGCGCTCGCGATCGGGTCCGTGGGGCTGCTCGGCAAACTGGTCGCGGACTCACTGGAAGAGACCGACGTGCGGGTGCAGGATGCCGTGCGGGCGACCGGGGCGACCGGCAGCCAGGTGTTCTACGCCGCCACGCTGCGCCAGGCCATGCCACAGTTCATCGCGCACATTCTCTACCAACTCGACGTGAACATCCGCTCGGCGACGCTGCTCGGCATCGTCGGCGCCGGCGGTATCGGCTTCTACCTGCTGAACGCGAGCCGCGTGCAGGCGTTCGACGTGGTCAGCTTCATCATCGTGATGGTGCTCGTCACCGTTCTGGCCGTCGAAGCACTCGCCGTGTGGACGCGCCGCACCCTGCGCTGACCCTGGCGGCGAGCGGATTTCGTCACCTGCCGGGGCGGCGCGCTCGCGCATGCTGTTGACTGGAGAGATGACCACGGCGCCGCGAATTCTTTCGATCAGAGACACAACCGAGTGGCGGGCGGAGACCCTGCCGACGATCGACGTCACGCTGCGGACCTGCATCCATAACAGCGACTGGTTGCAGGGCGCGCCGACCGCGTTCGACACGGAGCACAACGAAACGGCCCGCCTCTACGCCACCAACAGCGGCATCTCGCCGACGATCCTGGGCCCCTTCTCCCCCGATCTGCCGGCACACTCGATTCCCCATGGCTACACCGTCTTGGAACTCTTCGAGAAGCGTGCGGTCATCACCAATGGAAAGCTCGTGCGCATCTGGCGCCAGAGATTTGACGCCGAGCAGGGCATGCGCGACGGTGGCGGCATTCACGCCATTACCGAGGGCACGATATTCGGCCATCTGAGCGTGCGGCTCGACAACTCGATCGGCCATGCGGTGCGCCAGGCCGAGGTGCTCTCGGCGCGCATGAACGGCGCCCCCGTCATCGTCGCGCGGCTGCTGAGCAGAGTTGACTGGCACTGACTGGCGCTGACTCGCGCTGACAGGCGCCCCCAGCGCCGCTACGATCGGTTCTAAAAGGAGAACCCCATGGCCGGATTCACACTGACGGAGTGGATTCCCCGCGCTCCGCACGAGGTGTTCGACTTCATCACCACTCCCGGCAATGCGCCCACGGTGATGGAATCCGTGCAGAGCATGGTGCAGACAACGGATGGGCCCATCGGCGTGGGCACTCGCTTCCGCGAGACCCGGCTCATGAGGGGCAAGCAAGAACACGCCGATCTCGAGGTCGTGGACTTCGAAGCGAACGCGCTGTACGCGGTGAAGAACGTGACCGAGGGATTCGTCACCGTGTATCGGTACTCGTTTCGCCCCGAAGCGGATGGTACGCGGGTCGACCTGGTCTGCGAGGTCACGACGAGCGGCGCGAAGCGGCTGATGCTGCCGCTCGTGGTCGCCGCCGTGAAGAAGGAAGACGGCGACCACCTGGTGAAGCTCAAGCAGGCGCTGCAGACCTGAAGCCTGCGCTGGCCGATGTCCCGGGCGCCGTGGGTGCCGGTTCCATGCCGCCGGCGCAGGCAGCAGGTCAGGCAGGGACTGCCGTTCTGGACACGGCCGCAGCGGCAGGCGTTGGCTCGTGCACGGGGGCGGTGCCGCCGATCGTCGCCGTCACCCGTTCCGCTGCCAGTATCAAGCGGCTGACGTACCGGTTCACGTCGTGGCCGCTCAGCAGGCGCGGAAGCTGGTAGAGACTGAGCAGCAACACAACGTCGCCCGACTCATCGAAGACCGGCACACTGATGACACGCACGTGGTATTGCTGGTCGCCGTCGAGCTCTGCGGGCTCGTACCCGTCCAGAACAAGCTCTCCGGCGGCGGCAGTCAATTCGTCCGATTGTTCCCGGGTCGCATTGCGCAGCGGCAGGGCCGAGACGGCACGCTCGAACCGCATCTGCTGGTCGCTGCGCAACACCAGGGACCAGCCCCGGGACCGCACCCTGTCCAGGGCGTTTCGCA
This sequence comes from Cryobacterium frigoriphilum, assembly GCF_004403305.1. Classification (GTDB taxonomy): domain Bacteria; phylum Actinomycetota; class Actinomycetes; order Actinomycetales; family Microbacteriaceae; genus Cryobacterium; species Cryobacterium frigoriphilum. The sequence goes on from NZ_SOHE01000078.1 coordinate 56,153, forward strand.
CCAGGGCACGATCAACGCCGGGTCCGGCCGATGCCACCCAGGATTCGATGGTCGCGTCATCCTTCCACGCGATCAGCGGCAGGGCGAGAGGCGGGGCGAACGGCATCCGCTGGCCAAGGCGAATGTGCGGAGCCGTACCGAGGCTGTTCGCGACGCTGCTTCCGATCAACACGAGCTGATCACCGATCACGATCGAAGCGCAGACCTCGGCGTTGAGCTCGCCGGCTGCGGCGCCCATTTCGGTGCGCGCCTGGTCAACGATGCGCAGCGGATGGAACAGGTCGGCCTCGGCCGGAGCGGTCAACGACGTCGACGCGAACCGGCCATATCCGCCCTGAAAGAAGATCAGGGGCGAGTGCAGAACGTGCACGTCGAGTGCCAGCACCTTGCCGATGACAATGTCGTGGTCACCGGCATCGATCACCGAGTCGATCTCGCACTCGATCCAGCCAATGCTGTCCGCAATGCGGGGCGTTCGGGCGGGAGACATCGTCCAGTCGATCGCCGTGAATTTCTCGTCCTGCTTACGAGCCAGCTGCCGACAGACGCCCTCCTGCGCGGCGCTGAGAATATTGACACAAAAGCGACCCGATTCCCGGATTCGCGGGAAGGTCGAGGAGCGCTTGTCGGGCAGAAAGGCGACCAGGGGCGGGTCCAGCGACACCGATGTGAAGGAGCCCACGGTCATGCCGATGGGATTCCCGTCGCTGTTCAGCGACGTCACCGCCACCACACCGGTCGGAAAGTGGCCCAGCACCGTTCTGAAATGCCGCGCGTCCATGGGCTGGTCCGTTGTTGCAGATGTCACCGTGATCACCTCTTCGTGTTCATCGAGCTGGCGATATCGCCACACTCGCCAGCGTAGAATCTCCCGCTCGATCTGTCAACGTTGTCGTTGAAAGTCATCGACTCGCGCGACACCGAGAACATGGCCGTCAGTCTTCCAGCGGCTTGAGGTGCTCGTGCTGATGTTGGCTCCTCTTCAGCGCGATGAGTCCAACCAGGCTGATCGCGGCGACGAAGATCGTGTAAAAGGATGCCGCGAGCGGGTTCTGGGTGACCAGCAGGATGTAGGTGATGATGTACGGCGCCGAGCCGCCGAAGATGGCCACCGACACGGCGTAGACCACAGCAACACCCGTTGCGCGATCACGGGTCGGAAAGCGCTCCGACAGGAATGCCGGCATGGGGCCGCCAATAATGCCGATGAGCAGACCGGCAACGAACAGACTGAACAGCCCGCCGACGAACCCGAGCCCGATCAGCAGATACAGGGGATACGAGAGCACGAGCGTGGCCACGGTACCAAAGAGCAGCACCGGGGCACGACCGACCCTGTCCGACAGAGCGCCGAAGATGGGCATGGAGCAGGCACCCACCAGTCCCGTCACCAGGGACAAGCCATAGGCCTCCACGAACGACATCCCATAACCCGAGGAGAGAAATGTGGGCATGCCCACCTGGAAGGTATTCCCCAGGGCGTTGTAGACCACGAGCACGGCAACGGTGATCATGAGATACGACGGGGTGTAGCGGATGCGAGACGGTGCCAGCGCCGTCGTGTCGCCGGCCGCACGCCGGGCCAGAACCTCTTTGAAGTGCGGGGTCTCGTCGACCTTGAGCCGGATGATCAAGGCAGAAATTCCCATCGGCGCGGCCAGTAGAAAGCCGATGCGCCAGCCCCAGTCGGCCAGATCCTCCGCGGACAGCGTGACGGCCAGCAGAGTCGCCACACCGCCACCGAGAACGTATCCGAGCGACGTACCAAAGAAGCTCCAGGACCCGTACAGCCCACGCTTGCCCTCTGGCGCATTCTCGATCATGAGCGAGACGGCGCCACCCATTTCACCGCCGCCCGACAGGCCCTGGGCGATTCGACAGAGCACGAGAATGACCGTCGCCCACATGCCGATTTCCGACACTGTCGGAAGCAGGCCGATGGCCGTGGTGGCAATGGACATGATGAGGATGATGGCAACCAGAACCGGCCGGCGGCCGCGCGAGTCGGTCAGCCGTCCGAAGATGACGGCCCCGATCGGGCGCAGGAAGAATGCCAGCGCGAAGACCATGAAGGTGAAGAGGATGCTTGCCGTGGGATCGGCGCTGGGAAAGAAGAGTGGCGCGATGATGGGAGCCATGAAGCCGTAGATCGCGTACTCGTACCATTCAATGACGTTGCCGAGAGATCCGGCAATCAGCGCCCTGCGGGAGGCCTTGAGGTCAATGACCCGTACTGTCGGCGACAGCACTGCAGATTCTTGTGCCATGGAGCACTCTCTCTCGATCGGGAGACGGAAGCGTGGCCATGGAGGCGACGTCTCTGTCGGGTGGCTGTCAGCGGGCCGAATGCCTCACCTTGGCTCTAGGGTCGCACGAAGAGCAGATGCCGTCAACGCTTGTGTAGAAATTGCAAAACCCCGGGTCCGAGCAGTGTGCGACCGATGTCAACGTTATAGTTGACGACTCGAGTCATCGAACCTAGACTTCACTGCACCATGACTCGTGGGCAACAGGCACGAGCACACACAGTCTTCGGAGGGCGCACTCAATGACGATTTCTTCCTCGATAATTCAACTCCCCGACACGGGCTCTGGTGGGCCCGCCCAGCCGCTGACCGTCGAAGGCCGGGTCGTTCACGGCGATGAGCGTGGGCGCACCCTGGGCTTTCCCACTGCCAACCTGGCGCTTGATCGGCTGGGCATCGCAGACGGCGTCTGGGCCGGAGTCGCGAGCTGGACCACGGCAGATGGCGTGCCGCACAGCCGCGCCGCCGCCATTTCGGTTGGTCGCAGACCAACCTATTACGGCGGCACGGGCATCCGCCTGCTTGAGGCCTTCCTGCTGGACTTCACCGGGGACCTGTATGACAAGCAACTGGTCGTTTCGCTGCAGCAGCGCATCCGCCCGCAACGGCGGTTCGCGAATTCGGACGAACTGGTGCAGCAGCTGCAGGGCGATGTCGCTGCTACCCGCGCCTGGGCAGCGCAGAACCATCGCCACCCCGGCGACGTGCGCCGCGGACGTTTCGGGCCGGTGAACCGCAAGAAGCCCAGTCCCGCCGACTACGCGCACATGCAGGAACGTCGACGGGTGAACCGAGAGAACCGGGTTCGCGATGCGGTCGCCGTTCTGGCGCCGAACGAGGTGACGCACGACCGGATCGCTGAGCTGTCCGGCATCCCCCTGAATTACCTGCGGTGGGCCTACTCTGACTCGCTGGCCCTGCTCGCGGTCGGTTGCGACGCGGGGGCGCCGAGCTGATCTGACCGATGCCCAGCCGTGGGGCCAATAGCGAGCGTGTATCTTTGAAGAACTCAATCAAAGGACGCCTCCTGTGCCAAGTTCGACCCCGCTCACGATCGATCCGATTGCGGAGGCCCGGCGGCAGTGGGCGGAGCACGGGTGGGCAGAAGCCGCTGACGGCATGGCGGCGCTGACCTCGATCATGCGCGTTCAGCAGCTCATGCTCGCGCGCGTCGAGGCTACGCTGAAGGCCTACCGGCTCTCGTTCGCGCGGTACGAAATGTTGGCGCTGCTGAGCTTCACCCGAGACGGAGCGCTGCCGATGGCCAGCGCGAGTGCGCGCCTTCAGGTCCATCCCACGAGTGTCACCAACACGGTCGACCGGCTGGAACGCGACGGCCTCGTGAAGCGCACGGCGCATCCGACGGATGGCCGGGCCACCCTGATCGTGCTGCAAGACGCCGGGCGCGACCTGGTGGCCGAAACGACCACCCGTCTGAACGGTGAGGTCTTCACCGAGCTGGGTCTCGAGCAGGACGACATCACACAGCTCATCCGCATCCTCGCCCGCTTTCGTCGCAGCGCCGGCGATTTCATGGACCCGCCGGTGCAACCCGAACCGCTGTAAGCCCCCCGCGCGACGGCGCGACGCCGCCCGGGCACCCTGAGGGGCCGGGCGACACCGCTCGGTGCTCAGCTGTGACTGAAAACAGGCTCCCGCTTCTGCATGAACGCAGCCATGCCCTCGGCCTGATCGTGCAGGCCGAAGGTGGCCTGGATGGCCCGCCGCTCGAAGCGCAGCCCCTCGGCCAGCGTCGACTCGAAGGCAACGTTGACAGATTCCTTTGCGGCGTACAACACGGGTAGCGACTTGCCGGCGATCAGGCTCGCGGTGGTGATGGCGTCGTCGAGCAGCTCGGCCGCGGGCACAATGCGGGCGACCAGTCCGGCGTGCTCGGCCTCCTCGGCGCTCATGATGCGCCCGGTCAGAATCAACTCCATGGCCTTGGCCTTACCGATGGCTCGGGTGAGGCGCTGCGTTCCGCCCATGCCGGGAATGACCCCCAGGTTGATCTCGGGCTGACCGAATTTCGCCGTGTCGCTCGCCAGAATGAAATCGCACATCATGGCGAGTTCGCATCCGCCGCCGAGGGCATACCCCGATACCGCCGCGATCGTGGGCGTGCGCACCGACGTGAAACCGTCCCAGCCGGCAAACATGTTGCCGACGTAGGCGTCTTGATAGCTCTTGCTCGACATTTCGGTGATGTCGGCACCCGCAGCGAACGCGCGTTCAGAACCCGTGAGCACGATGGCCCCGATGTCAGTGTCGATATCGAATGCCCTGGCCGCCTGCACCACCTCACGCATGAGCGCCTCGTTGAGCGCGTTGAGCGCCTTCGGGCGGTTGAGCGTGATGATGCCGACGCGTCCGCGTCGCTCAACCAGGATGTTGTCGTACTCGGTCATGATGCGTCCTCTGTGTCGCTGCTCGGTGTGGTCTCGCTGCTCGGTATGGTCTCGCTGTGCAGGCGAATGTCGTTGATGATCGCCGAAAAGTCCTGTCCGGCACCGTTCTCATCGGCGAAACGGCGGTAGATCCGGGCCGCGCTCGGGCCGAGTTCGGCCGCGACACCGGTCGATTCGAGCGCGTCCAGGGCCAGCCCGAGGTCTTTGGCCATCAGCGCCCCGGCAAACCCGGGCTGGTAGTCACGGTTGGCCGGGCTGGCCGGCACCGGGCCGGGAACGGGGCAGTTGGTGGTCAGCGCCCAGCACTGACCGGATGCCGTCGACGCGACGTCGAAGAGGGCCTGGTGGGTCAGGCCCAGCTTCTCCCCGAGTACGAAGGCCTCACTGACGGCGATCATCGAGACACCCAGGATCATGTTGTTGCAGATCTTGGCGGCCTGGCCGGCACTCGGCGCCCCACAGTGCACGATGCGGGCACCCATTGCGGCGAGAACGGGCTCGGCGAGGGCGAAGTCCGCCTCCAGCGCGCCCACCATGAACGCGAGGGTACCGGCGGTCGCACCGACGACACCGCCCGAGACCGGAGCATCGATGTTTCGATGACCGGCTTCGACAGCCAGATCGTGGGCGACCTTGGCGTCGTCGACCGCGATCGTCGACGAGTCGATGAACAGGGTGCCCGGCTTGGCGATCGCCAGAAAGCCGGGGTTCTCTGCGCTGCCCCGGTAGGCGTCGATCACATGGCGCCCGGCCGGGAACATGGTAATGACAATGTCGGCGCCGGTCACGGCCTCTGCCGCGGTCCCGGCCACGGTCAGCCCGCTCGCCCGTGCTGCGTCGACGGCGGCCGAGCTGAGGTCAAATCCCGTCACGGTGTAACCCGCCGTGACGAGGTTGAGTGCCATCGGCGAGCCCATGTGCCCGAGGCCGAGAAATGCAATGGAGGTGTTCATCGTCATCCTTTTCTTCGGCGCCGTCAGAAGGCTGACGGGCCCGGTATGTGAGCAGAAAACGTGAGGCGCGGCTCGCCCTGTTGCAGCGGCGCAAAATAGCCAGCGATCGTGGCAGGCATCACACCGTCAAGCGTCGGTGGTGACCACCGCGGTTGGCGGTCCTTGTCGACCACCTGCGCGCGCACTCCCTCAGAGAAATCGTGCGAACGATGGGCCCGCACCGAGACTCGAAACTCCTGCTCGAGCGCGGCTTCCAGGCTCGGCAGGTGCGCGGCACTGCGCAGCGCGGCGAGCGTGACCGCCAACGCCGTTGGCGACTTTGCGCCCATCGCCTCCGCTGCGGCCCGCGCCTCGTCGGTAGCGAGGGTGTTCAATCGGTCAATGATGGCCGCAACGCTGTCGGCCTCGAAAGCGTGATCGATCCATGGCCGCTGAGCCGTGAGCCGCGAGGCGGGTGCGGCCTGGGCGAGCGCTGCGATCGCGGGGGCCGCATCCGTCGTCGCCAGGAGGGCAACCAGCTGCTCAATCCGATCGGACGTGATGAATGAATCGGCCAGACCGAGCGTGATCGCATCTGCCGCCCGCACAAAACCCGCCGTGAGCGCGAGAAACGTGCCCAGCTCGCCCGGCGCATGGGAGAGCAGCCAGGTTCCACCGACGTCCGGCACGAAACCGATTCCGGTCTCGGGCATTCCGAGCGACGAACGCTCGGTCACGACCCGATGCGAACCGTGCGCCGACAGCCCGATGCCGCCGCCGAGCACGAGTCCGTCCATGATCGCCACAAAGGGCTTCGCATAACGTGAGATGTTGGCGTTGAGGCGGTACTCGTCCTGAAAGAAGGCGGCAGCGGCCGAGCCGTCACCGGTGGTGGCGTCACGGTAGAGCGAGAGGATGTCCCCGCCCGCGCAGAGACCCCGGTCGCCGCTTCCGGTCAGCAGCACGGTACGTATCTGGGGGTCGTCGGCCCAGTCGTCGAGCATCGACTGGATCGCGGTCACCATGCCGTGGGTGAGCGCGTTGATCGCTCTGGGCCGGTTGAGGGTGATGTGGCCGACCTGCCCGGTGCGGGCGAAGAGCACCTCCGGCCCGAGGTACACCTCGGGCTCCGCCGGCGCCAGCGCGGTCATGCCGCGTCGTCCACGAGGGCACGGCCAACGATGAGACGCATGATCTCGTTTGACCCCTCGAGAATCTGATGCACCCGCAGATCGCGCACGACCTTTTCAATGCCGTAGTCAGCCAGATACCCGTAGCCGCCGTGCAGCTGCAGCGCGGCGTTGGCCGCGGTGAAACTGACATCCGTGGCAAAGCGTTTGGCCATTGCACACAGCGAGACCACGTCGGGGGCGTTCGTGTCGAGGGCCCAGGCGGCGCGCCTCAGCAGCCCCCGCGCGGCCTGCAGCTCGGTCTCCATATCGGCGAGCGTGAACAACAGCGACTGCTGCTCCACGAGCAGTTTGCCGAAGGCCTTGCGCTCTTTGAGATACCGCACGGCCTGATCGAGGGCCCACTGGGCGCCGCCGAGGGAACACGCTCCCATATTGACGCGGCCACCGTTGAGGCCCTTCATCGCGATGTGAAAGCCGGTTCCCTCCTCACCGAGCAGGTTGGCGACCGGAACGCGCACATTGTCGAAGACCACCTGGCGCGTGGGCTGTGCGTTCCAGCCCATCTTCTTCTCATTCGGGCCAAACGAGAGCCCCGGAGTGCCGTCGGGCACGACGATGGCGCTGATGCCCTTCGGGCCTGGCCCACCGGTGCGTGTCATCACGATGTAAACGCTCGAGGAGCCGGCACCCGAAATGAACTGCTTCACCCCGTTGATGACATACTCGTCGCCGTCGCGCACAGCGGATGTCGTCAGCGCGGACGCGTCCGATCCGGCCTCCGGCTCGGTGAGGCAGTAACTGCCGAGCTGCTCCATCGAGGCGAGGGCGGGAACCCACTGCTGGCGCTGCTCCTCGTTGCCATAGGTGTCGATCATCCAGACCACCATGTTGTGGATCGAGATGTACGCCGCAATCGTCGTGTCACCCTTGGCGATCTCTTCGAAGATGAGCACGGCGTCGCTGCGGGTCAGGCCGGCACCGCCGACATCTTCCTGCGCGTAAATGCCGCCGAGACCGAGTTCGCCGGCCTCGCGCAAGACGTCTACCGGAAAGTGCTTGGTCTGGTCCCATTCGATCGCGTGGGGGGCCAGCGCGGAGCTGGCGAAATCCCGTACGGCGCCGACGAGTGCCTCTTGGTCCTCAGTAAGGTCGTACATGTCAGTGCATCTGGGGCATGACGAAGCTCGCGCCCTCTTTGGTTCCGGAGGGCCAGCGCGACGTGACCGTCTTGGTTTTCGTGTAGAACTTGAAGGAATCGGTACCGAACTGGTTCAGGTCGCCAAAGCCGGACTTCTTCCACCCCCCGAAGCTGTGGTAGGCGATGGGCACCGGAATCGGAACGTTCACTCCGACCATGCCGGTGTTGACGCGGGCCGTGAAGTCGCGGGCGGTGTCGCCATCGCGCGTGAAGATGGACACTCCGTTGCCGTACATGTGTTCCGACGGCAGGCGCAGGGCGGCCTCATAGTCATCGGCACGGGTGACGATCAGCACCGGGCCGAAGATCTCTTCAAGATAAATCCTCATCGACGGGGTGACGTGGTCGAAGAGTGTCGGGCCCAGATAGAAGCCGTTCTCAAAGCCGTCGACGACGAAGCCGCGCCCGTCAGCGAGCAGCTCGGCGCCTTCATCGATGCCGATCTGAATGTACTCGGAGACCTTCGCGACGGCGGCCTCCGACACGAGGGGGCCGTAGTCGGAGTTCGGGTCAAGGGCCGGGCCGACGGTGAGGCTGCTGACCCGCTCGACGAGTTTGGCCACGAGCGCGTCGGCCGTGGCCGCACCCACGGGCACCGCGACGGAAATCGCCATGCAGCGCTCCCCCGCCGAACCATAGCCGGCACCGATGAGGGCATCGGCGACCTGATCCAGATCGGCGTCCGGCATGATGATCATGTGGTTCTTGGCACCGCCGAAGCACTGGGCGCGCTTGCCCTGGGCCGCGGCCGTCTCGTAGATGTACTGCGCAATCGGCGTTGAGCCCACGAACCCGATCGCCTTGACCCGATCGTCATGCAGCAGCGTGTCGACGGCTTCCTTGTCGCCGTTGACGACATTGAACACCCCCGCGGGCAGTCCGGCCTCGATGAACAGTTCACCGAGGGCCAGCGGAACGGATGGGTCACGCTCCGACGGCTTGAGGATGAACGCGTTCCCGGCCGCCAGGGCCGGTCCGGCCTTCCACAGCGGAATCATCGCGGGAAAGTTGAAGGGCGTGATGCCGGCGACGACGCCGAGGGGCTGGCGCATCGAGTAGACGTCGATTCCGGTTCCCGCGCCGGTGGTGTAGTCGCCCTTCAGCAGGTGCGGAGCGCCCACGGCAAATTCGACGACCTCGACTCCGCGCTGAATATCACCCTTGGCGTCCTCGAAGGTCTTGCCGTGTTCGGAGGAGAGCAGCCGGGCAAGTGAGTCCATGTCGCGCTCAACGAGTGCGAGAAAGCGCAGCAGCACACGGGCGCGGCGCTGAGGGTTCCAGGCCGCCCACTCGACCTGTGCGATTTCCGCGTTGGCGATGACGGCTTCGACTTCGGCCCGGGAGGCCAGCGGCACTCGTGCCTGCACGGCTCCCGTGCTCGGGTCGAAGACATCGCTGAAGCGACCGGAGGTGCCCTCGATGTGCTTTCCGCCGACGAAGTGGGTCAATTCTCGAACCAGCGTCAATTCCTGAACCATCGAATCTCCTGCTTTCCGGTCACCGCCATGGTGACTCGCTCACGAACAATGTACTAGGAAGTGCACGTATTTACTAGGTAGGGCAAGTAAAACACATCTGCCAAGGAGTCGGCGACGCCGGATTCACCGCGTGACGGATCCCGACAGGGCCGCGATCGAGCGCAGAAAGAGCGGCCGGGCCGCGAACCAGGCAGCCGCCATGACGACGACCGAGGCGCCGAAGATCCAGAATCCGACCCAGCTCTCGCTGTCGCTTCCCCCATACATGTGGTTCAGGTTGCGCAACAGGCCGGTGCTGAACACCAGCGTCACGTGCACGATGATGAAGAAGACGAAGTAGAGCATCACGGGAAAGTGGATGGCCCTGGCCAGCTGCAGCGGATAGGCCCGGTTGAACGCGGCCGCATTTTTGGGCCAGGCCCCGGACATCCGCAGCCCGGTAATGACGGCCAGGGGCGCCGCAAGGAACACCGTGACGAAGTAGGCCAGAAGCTGCAGGCTGTTGTAGTTGATCCAGCCGTTTTCGGTGGGCCAGTTCAGCGAGGCATACTGCAGGCCGGCGGACAGCGCATTGGGAAACACGTCCCAACTCTGCGGCACGAGGCGCAGCCACTGGCCGGTCGCGAAGATCAGCACGTAGAAGACGAGCCCGTTGAGCACCCAGAGCGCGTCGAGGCTGAGGTGAAACCAGAGGGTCAGGCTGATCTTGGCCGGAGGGTTCCGGGTTCGGATCAGGCCCGTGTTGTTGCGCGTCCAGTTCGCCGTTGGCCGGGTGGTCGTGCGCACCTGCCAGCCGCTGCGAATGATCAGCAGCAGAAAGAACGAGCTCAGAAAGTGCTGCCAGGCGAGCCAGGCCGGAAACCCGACGGGAGCCCCGGCCGGCACCGCTGACTCACCGGGGTACTCGGCCAGAAACGACTGGACCCCGGGCAGGGTACGCAGCCCCTGCGCAACCAGAACGACGGCCGCCAGCCCGACCAGGGCCGCCGGAACGATCCAGACCAGCCTGAACCACTTGCTCGTGCGCATGGGCGTGGCCTACTTCTTGCCGCGGGACTCGATGGCCGCGATGAGCTGCGGCACCACGGTGAAGACATCCCCGACGATGCCGAAGTCGGCGATGTCGAAAATGGGGGCGTCCGCGTCTTTGTTGATGGCCACGATCGTCTTGGCGGTTTGCATTCCGGCGCGGTGCTGGATGGCGCCCGAGATACCCAGTGCCACATAGAGCTGCGGCGAGACGGTAACACCGGTCTGACCGACCTGGCACGTCTGCCCGACGAAACCGGCGTCGACAGCCGCCCGCGAGGCCCCGACGGCGGCGCCGAGCGCATCCGCCAGCTGGTCGACGAGTGCGAACTTCTCCGGCGAGCCGAGCCCTCGGCCCCCGGACACGACCCGGGTCGCGCCGCGCAGCCCCGGCCGGGTCGACGTGACGACGAGGTCAATGACCTCGTCGATCACGGCCGAGTTACGCGCGTCGCTCGTCAGCGACACGGTCGTGACGACGGGCACCGCGGCATCCGCCGGACCTTCGATCGCACCCTCGCGAACGGTCACGATCAGCGGCCTGCCCTGCACGGTGGATTCGACCGTGTACGCGCCGCCGAAAACCGAGTGAGTGGCGACGATGGTCAGGCCCTCTGAGCGCAGGTTGACCGCGTCGATCACGAGTCCGGCACCAATTCGCACCCCCAGACGGGCGGCAACGTCACGACCTTCGACCGAATTCACCGTCAGAATCGCTCCGGGCGCCAGGGTCGACACCGCCGCGGCCAGGGCGTCGACCTGCGGCGTGACCAGCAGCGTGCCCGCCTGGTCACTCTCGGCCAACACCACCTGGGCGGCTCCGAGGTTACCGAGTCGTTCGACGAGTGCGCTCCCTGCCCCCGGCCGAGTGACGACCACGGCAACCGGAGAGCCGATCCGGGCTGCGGCAGCGAGCAGCGATGAGGTCGAGTCCCTCAGGTCGCCGTTACTGGAAACTTCGATGAGCGCAAGAATGTTCGACATGGACGAGTCCTTTTCCTAGATCAGGTGGCCAGCGACGAGAAAATCCGCGAGCTTGACGCCGGCATTTCCCTCATCAACGATTTTTGTGCCCGCAGTGCGGGCCGGACGCTTGGTCGCCTGCAGCACGACAGAACGCCCCACTCCGGCGAAGGCGACGGCCGGGTCGATGCCGAGGTCGCCGAGCGATGCGACCCGGAAGGGCTTCTTCTTGGCCGACATGATGCCCCGGAAGTTGGGGAAGCGGGCCTCCGGCAGGTTCTCGGTGATCGAGATGACCGCCGGCAGCGACGCATGTACGCGCAGAGTCCCCTGCCCGGTCGTGCGCTCCCCGGCCACCTGGTCAGCGGAGATGTCGACGGACTCCAGAAATGTCATGTGCGCAAGGCCCAGGCGTTCGGCCACCATGGCGGGCACGACCCCGCCACCGCCATCCGTCGACTCGTTGCCCGCAATGACCAGGTCGAATCCGGTGCTCGTGAGCGCGGCCGCGATCGCGGCCGCGGTCCAGCCGACATCGGCACCCTCGAGCGCGGCATCCAGAACGTGAACGGCCGAGTCGGCACCCATGGCCAACCCCTTGCGCAGACCCACCGTGACCGCTTTCGACCCCATCGACAGCACGACCACTTCGGTGCCCTTGTGGGAGTCTTTGTAGCTCAGCGCCACTTCGAGCGCACGCTCGTCGATCTCATCAATGACGGCGTCGCTGCCCGCACGATCGATCCAGCCGGTCGCTGGGTCCAGGGTTCGCTCGCCATAGGTATCCGGCACCTGCTTCACGAGAACAACGATCTTCACTTTTTCACTCCTTATATATAGGCGAGCCAGGCAACGAGTACGGCTACCTCAGTAATATACTAGGAAGGTCTAGCATTTACTAGGACTTAGTTATATATTTTTGAGAGAATCCACTCACGACACCCATCCCCTTTGGAGCAAGAATGAAGACTTCTGTCATCGTCGCCGGCGCCCGCACGCCGATTGGAAAACTGCTCGGCTCGCTCGCCTCGCTCACCGCCGCGGAACTCGGCGGCGTGGCCGTGCGATCAGCGCTCGAGCGAGCGGGAATCGAGGGCACCGAGATCGACGCGGTTATCATGGGCAACGTCGTGCAGGCCGGGGTCGGCGCCAACCCGGCCCGTCTGGCCGCGATCGCTGGCGGCATCCCGCTGTCGGTGCCCGCGACGACCGTGAATAAACTCTGCCTCTCTGGGCTCACCGCTCTCGCACAGGCCGACCAGGCCATTCGTGCCGGCTACAGCACCATCGTGGTCGCCGGCGGATTCGAGTCGATGACCAACGCTCCCTACCTGCTTCGCGGTGCGCGCAAGGGTTTCAAGCACGGCCCCACCGCGCTTGAAGACGCTCTCGACCGGGACGCGCTGACCTGTGGCATAGAACAGCAGAGCATGGGGGCATCCACTGAACAGCACCAGGCCCCCCTGAACATCAGCCGCGCCGAACAGGATCAATTCTCCGCGTCGTCCCACCAGAAGGCTGCCGCAGCGATCGCGGCGGGTCGTTTCGCTGGTGAGATCACACCCGTGACCGTGACGACGCGCGCGGGCGACACCATTATCGACACCGATGAAGGAGTGCGGGCGGGTGCCACGGCCGAGAAGCTCAGCGGCCTGCGCCCGGCGTTCGCCGCTGACGGTACGATCACGGCCGGATCGTCGGCCCAGCTCTCCGACGGCGGCGCCGCCCTCGTCGTGATGGATAAGGACGAAGCAATCCGTCGCGGGCTCGACTGGCTGGCCGAGATCGTCAGCTACGGCACGGTCGCCGGCCCCGATGCGTCGCTGCTGCTGCAGCCCGCCGGTGCGATTCGGGATGCACTGCGTCGCTCGGGTTCGCTCGCGATCACCGACCTGGATGTCGTGGAAATCAACGAGGCCTTTGCCGGCGTCGCGCTCGCATCGACTCGGCAGCTGGGGCTCGACGTCGACCGGGTCAATCCCAACGGAGGATCGATCGCCCTGGGCCATCCCGTCGGGATGAGTGGCGCCCGCCTGGTGCTGACCCTGGCTCTCGAACTGAAGCGTCGCGGTGGCGGCATCGGAGCCGCCGCCCTCTGCGGGGGCGGCGGCCAGGGAGACGCGCTCATCATTCGCGTTCCCCGCAACGACTGACGTAAACCAGAAAAGTACACCGCCCTCGCGGGCGGTGTACTTTTTTTGGCGAACGGGCGAGTCTAGGCGGCAGCGCCGACCTTCTCGGGAAGCTTGATGCGCGGTGCCACTTCCTTGGACAGAAGCTCCAGCGAGTGGAACCACGGAGCGGGGTCGTCGTAGTAGTCGTGGGATTCGACCTGCAGCGTTCCCCAGCCGCCACTCTTCTCGAAGAGAGTGCTGATCTTGTCCACAACCGTGTCGGGCGAGCCGACCACGAAGACGTTGTCAACGATCCACTCGAGGTTGACGTCGCCTCGCTCGGCGCCGGCGTCCTTGATGAAACCGTCCATCATGCCGAAGCGGAACCAGATCGGGATCAGGTAGTGCTCAAAGCAATATCCAATGGGGCCTTCCATGACCTCGCGCTTGGCTTCCCTGTCGGTGTCGCCCACGAAGACGGTCTGCGACACGTGGTAGCGCGCCCGGTCGGGCACGTGCCCGTTGGCGAGCGCCGCGGTCGAGTAGGTCTCCCAGTGTGTCTTGAGCGCGTCCAGCCCGGAGAAGATGGAGATCGGGCGGAATCCCCGCTCTCCGGCGAATTTCATCGACGGAGACTTCGGGCTGAATCCGGTGACGGCGATCTCCGGGGCGACTCCGCCCCAGGGGCTGAAGTCCGCGAGCAGGTGCTGCTCATCGTTTGGATCGTCTGAGACCGTCTGTTCCGGGTAGCCGGCATTCCAGAATTTGCCCTCGAAGAAGAACGGATCCCGCTTCCAGATTTTCTCCATGATCTCGAGCGACTCACGAACCATCGTGTTGGTGAATTCGGTGTCCGCCCCATTCTTGATTCCGTGAATGAGGGAGGACTGAGGATAGGCTCCCGCGCCGATTCCCAGGAAGTAGCGGCCCTGCAGGATCTGCGACAGCCAGCCAATTTGAATGGCCAGCTTGGCCGGGTGCTGATGCGGGAGGATGTGTGCCATCGGAGCGAATTTGATGTGTTCGGTCTGCAGCGCCGCCGCAGCGATGATGAGTTCCGGGTTGGGGATGTTCTCCCACTGCTGCGAGGCGTGCTCGGAGATCATCATCGACGTCAGGCCTGCCTTGTCAGCGGCGATCGCGCTCTGCACTCCCCACTCGAACGTCTCTCGAGCCGTGTGCTCCGGCCGCATGTACGGGTGAAAGATCAAACCAGTTTCCATTGCCATTTTTCTGCCCTCTTCGTTGAAGTAGTTCGGTGAAAATCGGTGTTCGGTGAAAATCCTGTACCTGCGCGCAGCGGGCTTGCTACGCGAAGAAGATGTCGTAGGCGTGCTTGGTGTCCATGTATTCCTTGACCCGAAGAATCTTGCCTTCGGACATCTCGAACAGAAAGTGGTAGCTGTTCTGGTAGACGCGGCCGTTGTTCAGTTCGGCGAAAGACTCCGCTTCAACGGCAACCTTGTCTCCCTGGGCGATCGCGGAGGTCGGAGTCATCGCCAGCGCCCCGAGGGTATACACCGAGGTGACGCCGGCGAGGAGTTCGCCGAAGGCCGCTTTCGTGTAGGTTCCGGACATTCCCTCGATGCCGCCCGACACCCAGTACGTGGCGTCGGGATGCAGCAGTTCCAGAATGTCCGCCACGTTACCCGTAGAGAAAACCGCGGCGAATTGATTGGCCAACGCCACGTTCTGCTCCGGCGTTGTCGTGGTTTCCGGCGTTGTCGTGGTTATGGTCATGTCGCGCTCCTTTGCGTGCCTCGGGGGAGAACGTCATCGTTCCGGGGACCCCCGCTCCTGCTCCTGAGGCACCGGCGGGGAGTGTTACCGCCGCCGCGCCTCGGTGTTTAGACCCTGTCACACGCACGTTGACTCTGTCAACGTCAACGTTGAAAAGTTGAGTCTCGGTGCTGAACCGGCGACACCGATTACGCGTCGTGCAGCGCCATTTCGCCCAATTCCCGCCGCAGGGCCACCTTGTTGATCTTCGTCGCCGACATGGGCCACTCGGAAGCGGTCTTGAAGAAGATCGCACGCGGCACCTTGAAGCTGGCGATCCTCCCGCGACAGAAATCGATCAGGTCGTTCTCGGTGACCGCCGACCCGGCGGCAATCTCCACGAAGGCAACCGGAACCTCGTCCAGTCGCTCGTCCGGTCGACCGATGACCTCCGCCAGCATGACCGAGGGGTGCGTGCACAGGAACGCTTCGACCTCGATTGCCGGCACGTTCTCACCACCGACCTTGAGCATGTCTTTCAGCCGGCCCTCATAGGTGATGTGGCCATCCTCGTCCTGCACGTAGAGGTCGCCCGTATGCAGCCACCCGTCCGCGTCGATCGCCTCGGCGGTCTTGTCCGGATCGCGGTAGTACCCCTCCATCAGCAGGTACCCGCGCACCAGGATCTCTCCGATGGTTCCGCGAGGGGCGTCGATCCCGGTCTCGGGGTCGATGATGCGCACCTCGACGCCACTGACCGGTTTGCCCCCGGTCGTCGCGCGCATCTCCGCGGAGTCGTCGAGAGGGGACATCGCGTAGTACCCCGAGAGCTCCGACATGCCGGAGCCATTGATGTGGGTCGCCTGCGGCACCATCGCCTGGACGTCGCGAAGAAAACTCGGAGGCCCGATCAGGCTGATCGAGGTGACGGTCGCGAGATCGTCCGGACTGAATCCCGGAGCGGTCGTCAAGCCGTTCATGATCGCCTGAAACCACGGCCAGAGCGAGGTCACGCGGTATTGACGAATCTGCTCGAGAGCGCGCGGGCCGTCGAAATAGGTGTCCGACACGAAGGTGCCGCCGAGCCCGATCGACCCGAGCATGACCTGCATCGCGGCAATGTGAAAGAGCGGCCCCGGGCACCAGTAGACGTTGTGGTCGACCAGCGGCACGTTTTGGCGCATCCGCCCCAGGCTGCCGCGACTGATCCCCTCATGTGAGATCAGGCATCCCTTCGGGTGCGCGGTCGTGCCCGATGTGTAGAGGAGCATCGCCACGTCCCTGAGGCGAACGGTCGAGCGAATGGCCTCGATGAGTTCGGCCGGGGTGCCGGCCGCTGCCGCGAAAAAGCGATCCTGACCGACGAATCCCGGGCTCTCTGCGCCGCGCAGCATCACGATGTGGGTGAGATTCTGCGCCTCCGACAGATCGAGCGGCGCACCGACGACAGCATCCGCCAGTGAGGGCAGGCTCTCGGACAGGATGGCCCGGAAGTCACAGCGCTCGGAATTGCGGTCGGTAACGAGCACCACTCGCAGGCGGGCATGGTCGATCACGTAGGCGAGCTCGGAGCTGCGGTAGCGCGCATTGAGCGGCACCACGACACAGCCCAGCAGGGTGATCGCAAAATAGCCTTCGAGAAACTCGGGCGAATTCGGCATCAGCAGTCCGACATGGTCCCCCCGCCGCACGCCCAGCGCGTGCAGCCCGCGGGCCGTCAGGACCGCTCCCGAGAGCAATTGCGCGTAGGTGAGTTCGTGATCCGGAAAAGCCAGCGCCACCCGATCGGGATGCCGCGCCGCGCCGCGAACCAGAAGATCGCCGAGCGGGACAGCCTCGCTGAAAACGGTCATCGCTTCGACCTTGCTTCGAGTGCAGTACGCATCATTGCGTTCCCTCTTCCGTCTGGAGTTGCCGCGTCGTGGAGTTGCCGCGTCGTGGAGTTGTCGCGACTCTACTGGTGAACCGTCGACGTCATCCAAAGTACGTGGACGTCCTATCATTTGTCAACATCACCGTTGAATGACTTTCACGTTCACTCACCGTCAGAGTACGCCGTGGGGCGCCGGCCCGACGGCGGCGATGCGCAGGGTGTGCTCGAGCGCCGCTCGGCCCGCGCCGAGCCTGATCGCGTTGCGCAGGTGCAGGCGCATTCCGGGAAGGTAGCGATGGCTCGGGTTGGCATCGACCGCCACCGAAATGAGTTCCTTCGTGAGGTTCGAGAGATGGCGCGATCGCCACGGCACCGCGCAAAACAGGAAGAAGGCTTCGAACGCCTCGGGCGACATGCGGTTCAGCGCCGCGAGAAAGCCGGGGATTTCTTCCTGCATAGTGGCCCAGCGGCCACCCTCCCCGACGTACGTGTCCCAGAGCCTCTGGCGCTCGTCATCCCAGGGCGGCGCACCGGGCTCGGTCACCAGGGAGTCCAGGATGCGGGTCGCTTCGAAAAAGCTGTGCACCCCGGTGCCGGACACCAACGTGATGACCTCCTGCACCTGGGCGAACGTCGAACCACCGGCGAGAGCGCGCTCAATATAGCGGCGCGAACCGTCGACGTCGAGCGACATCGCCGAAGCGCGGATTGCCAGCCCGATCAGCGTCTCGGTCATCGCATCGAGCGGAGGGCCGGCCGGGAGGCCGACCATGAGGGCAGCCGCCTGCCGATCGATTTCGGCCTGACCGACGCTCGACTGAGCCATGGTTCTCCTCTGGCGGTTCTTCTGGCGGGCCACATCGGCCGCATGCTCCACTCTGCACCGAAGCGCGCCGCGCGTCAACGATTAAGTTGACTGTGACGGGGGAAACTCCTAGGCTCGCGGAATACAGGCTTCTCTCTCGATGCGGAATTCCAAAGGCGGAACATCCATGACGACCATTTCCGAAGGCACCACCGCGGTCGAATTCGACCATATCCGCATCGAAGATGACGGACCGGTGACGTGGATCGTACTGAACCGACCCGACCGTGCCAACGCACTGTCGGGCGACATGTTGGAGGAGTTCAGCCGCGCGCTCGACTACCTAAAGACTCACGGCGGGCCGATCCTCGCGATCCGCGGCGAGGGCAAGGGCTTCTGTTCCGGCTACGACATCGGCCAGGTCGGCGTTCCACGCCGGGCCGACCCGGTTGCCGACCGTACCCGGCTGCAGCGTAACCTCGACCGCTTTCTGGCGATCTGGGACCATCCGAAGCCAGTCATCGCCGCCGTGCACGGCTACTGCATCGCCGGCGGCACCCAGCTGTGCGTCTTCGCCGACATTACGATCGTCACCGAGAATGCCAAGATCGGCGAACCGACCATCCCGATTGGCGGTGGGTACATCGCCCCTCTGTGGGCTCCCCTGGTCGGCCCCAAGCGCGCGAAGGAACTCGCCTTCGTGCCCGGCAACAGCATTGACGGTCGCACGGCCGTCGAATGGGGCTGGGCCAATCACGCCGTGGCCGACGACGGCCTTCTCGACGCCGTTCGGAGCCTCGCCGCACGTATGGCGCTCACACCGCCCGACGTGCTCACGATGAAAAAACTCTCGATCAACCGGGCGATGGAGGCCATGGGAGTGCGCACGGCGGCGGCGGCGGTAGCGGATGCCGACGCCCTGCTCCACCTCTCACCCGACGTTCTCGCCATCCGCCAGCGCATCGTGGATGAGGGGCTGAAGCCCGTCATGGCGTCGTTTCGGGTGCCACCGACGACCGACCTGTCGCAGCCGTAGGCTCGTCGTGGCCCCCACCTTCGATACCGCTTCCCAGCAGACAATCTGGGCTCTTGCCCGGCACTGGGCCGATCACCGGTCGGGCGAGCACGTCATCGTCGATCTGCCGAACCCCGCCGAGGCAGACGGCCTTCGCGAGACAACCTGGGAACGTCTGGTCACCGACACCGCGGAACTTCGTCGTCGACTCGCGGCGATCGGAGTGACCGACCAGCGCACCGCCCTGTTGTCACTTCCGAACTCCCCGCTCAACGTCGCCCTGTGGCTCGCGATTCTCGCAAACGACGCAATCGTGCAGGCCATCGACGTCGAATCCGGCGTGCTGGTCTTCGAGCGCGCGATCGCGGCGACCAACCCGTCGGTTGTTTTCGCCTGCACCGCGAATGCCGCGCAGGCCAGAGCGGCCATCGCACGCACGGGTTCCACGGCGCGCCTGATCGTGCCGACCGATCTGGGACTCGTCGGGCACTACGGCTCCATCGACGGGCTCGCCCGACTCGGAGCCGAACCCGCCACCGGACCGTCGACATCCGTGGCCGCCGTGCTGCCCACATCCGGAACGTCGGGGCTGCCCAAATGGGTGCAGCTGACCCAGGCAAACATCGTGATGGCGGCGGAGCGCCTCGCGCGCAGCAGCGGATACCTCGCGACCGACCGCCACTATCTCTGCTCGCCGTTCTTCCACACGAATGCGCAACTCTATCTGTGCGCGCCCCCCTTCGTCACGGGCGGTTCGATCGCCATCGTGCCGCGCTTCAGCGCGAGCGGCTATTTCTCCGCCGCGCGCACCACGGGCGCGACCGTGAGCTCGATGGTCGCTCCCCCACTGCGCATGGCTCTGCACAAGGCCATCGCATCGGGCGAGTCCGATTCGGGCGGCCTGCGCCTCATCCAGTACGGAATGACCCTCTCGGCGGCCGATTGGGACGAGTGGGATGACCGCTTCGCCAGCATCGAGATGCGCCAGATCTACGGCCAGACCGAATCCGTCACCGGCGTGCTCGGCGGCTCTGCGTGGGATACCGACGATCGGGTGACAATCGGACGGCCCTTTCTCGGGGTGCCGGGCGTTCGACTGGTCGGCGACGACGGCGACGACGTGGCCGACGGCGAGCCCGGCGAGCTGTGGGTGCAGGGAAAGCCCGGCTCGACCCTGATGCTCGGCTATCTCGACGCCCCGGAGGCGACCGCCGAAACGCTCGTCGACGGCGAATGGCTGCGCACCGGCGACATCATGGTGCGGCAGTCCGACGGCCGCTTCCAGTTTCGAGGGCGACGGATGCACATCATCCGCCGCGGCGGCGAGAATCTCTCCACCTATGCGCTCGAGCTGGATCTGCAGGCGTGCCCGCTCGTGACCGACGTCGCGATCACGGCCAAGGAGGACGAGCGTCTCGACGCGCTCGTCGTCGCCCACGTGATCCCCGATACCGGCTACACCGAGCCCGGCTTCATCGAGTGGTGCCGCACCACTCTCGGCAAGCGTGCCGTGCCCGATGAAATTCGCCTGCGCACGTCGTTTCCGCGCACGGGAAGCGGTCGAGTGATCGCCAGGGACCTCGAGTGAGCGACAGCGCCGGAACGGTCTTGATTGCGAACCGCGGCGAGGTCGCCGTGCGAATCGCACGGGCGGCTCATGCCGGCGGCTTCCGCGTCGTGGCACTGTACACCGCCGATGAAGCGGATGCCCTGCACGTGCGCGAAGCCGATGCCTCGGTCTGCCTGGCCGGCACTGGAGCAGCCGCCTATTTGGATATCGAGCAGATCACCCGGGCGGCGACCCTGTCCGAAGCCGGATTCGTTCATCCGGGATGGGGCTTTCTCAGCGAGAGCGCCGCGTTCGCCCGATCCTGCGAGCGTGCCGGTCTGGTCTTCGTCGGGCCGACCCCGCAGACCCTCGACACGTTCGGGGACAAATCGGTAGCCCGGGAGCTCGCCATTGCCTGCGGTGTGCCCGTGCTCGAGGCCACAACCGGGCCGACTGATCTCGATTCTGCGACGCGTTTCATGACGGCGTCACGCGGAGCCGTGATCGTGAAGGCCGTCAGCGGCGGCGGTGGGAAGGGGGTTCGCATGGTTGAGCACGTCGACCTGCTGGCCACGGCGCTCGAGCGCGCCGCGTCGGAGGCCCTGCGCAGTTTCGGGCGCGCCGATGTCTACGTTGAGAACTATCTGCCGCGCTCCCGGCACATCGAGGTGCAGATCGTGGGTGACGGCACAGGGGCGGTCGTGCACCTCTGGACTCGTGATTGCAGCCTGCAGCGTCACCACCAAAAAGTGGTCGAGATTGCCCCGGCCCCGGCTCTGGACCCCACCACGGAGCAGCGGATGCTGGACGCCGCGCTGCGCATCGCCGGGAGTGTGCGCTATCGCGGGGTGGGCACCATCGAGTTTCTGCTCGACGTCGACAATCCGACCGAGTTCTACTTCATCGAGGGCAATCCACGGCTTCAGGTCGAACACGGAGTCACCGAGCAGGTGACCGGCGTCGATATCGTTCGCCTGCAGCTCGATCTCTGCCGTGGAGCGACGCTCGCCTCGCTCGGAATCAGCCAGGCCTCGATCGGGGCTGCCACCGGCATCTGCATCGAGGCCCGGCTCACGCTCGACACGGCTGAACCCGTCACGATTAGTCGTTTCGTGCCCCCGACGGGCGAGGGAATCCGCACCGATACCGGGGCATTCGTCGGGCTCACCGCCAGCACCGACTTCGACCCGCTCCTGGCCAAGGTCCTCGTGCATCGACCAGGCACCGACCTGACCGATGCTGTCGATGCTCTGGTGGGCGCGCTGATGCGTTTCGATATCGCAGGGCCGACCACCAATCTGGCTGCCCTGCTCGACCTGCTCGCGCAACCAGATGTGCGGCGCGGCGCACTGACGACCACGCTGGCGGACGATCTGGCGAGAACCGCAACAACGGCAACGCCCGCCGACGGCGGTCACATCTGCAGCCCGATCGCGGGGTCGGTCATCTCGGTCACCGTGCGCTCCGGCGACGTGGTCAGCCGCGGCCAAGTGCTCGTGGTGGTCGAGGCGATGAAGATGGAGCATGAGGTGATCGCTGCCGTCTCTGGCACGATCGGCGCAGTGGAGATCTCAGTCGGTGATCAAGTCGCGGTCGGTCAGGCGCTGGCCACCCTCCATGCGGCCAACCGCAATCCCGTTTGTCTCGGTCCGGGCCCCCGGCCACCGAGCGGCGTCGAGCACGCCCGCGAAACCGGCCCGGTCGCATCCGTGCGCGAGGACACGGAGCAAAACCTGCGCCGACATGACCTCGTACTCGACGAGGCCCGCCCCGACGCCATCGCCAAGCGACACGCTCGGGGCAAGCGCACGGCACGGGAGAACGTGGCCGACCTGTGCGACAACGGAAGCTTCGTCGAATACGGAGCACTCGTGATCGCCGCCCAGCGGCGACGACGATCCGTCGACGACCTGGAACGCAACACCCCGGCCGATGGGCTGGTCGCCGGGTTCGGCACGCTCGACGCGCACGGGCGCGGGGCCGCCGCGGCTCAGATCGCGGTGCTCGCCTACGACTACACCGTTCTGGCCGGCACTCAGGGCCTGCAAAATCACAAGAAGGCCGAGCGAATCTTCGAACTCGCGCGACGGCGATCGACTCCCGTCGTCGTCTTCGCCGAGGGCGGCGGCGGCCGGCCGGGAGACACCGACAATTCCGCCAAGGCCACCGGCATGGATCTCGGCACGTATGTCGCGCTCGGCCGTCTCAACGCACGGGTCCCGACGGTCGCGATCGCTTCGGGGCGCTGCTTCGCAGGAAATGCGGCAATCGTCGGCTCCTGCGACCTCGCGATCGCCACGGAAGACGCCAACATCGGCATGGGCGGCCCCGCAATGATCGCGGGCGGCGGTCTCGGTACGTTCGATGCGGACGACATCGGCCCCGCCCCGATGCTCGCCGACACGGGCGCCATCGACGTGCTCGTGGCGAATGAAGCCGCCGCGGTCTCGGTCGCGAAGAAGTACCTGGCCTTCTTCGCCGGCACCGCGCCGGAGTGGTCGGCCACCGACCAACAGGAACTCCGCCACCTCGTGCCGCAGAAGCGAACGCGCACCTTCGACATTCGGCGGGTGATCGAGGTACTCGCCGACACCGGGTCCGTGCTCGAGCTGAGAGAACGCTTCGGCCGCGGCATGATCACGAGCCTCGCAAGAATCGAAGGACTGCCCGTCGGCCTCGTCGCAAACAACGGCCAGCAGCTGGGCGGCGCGATCGACAGCGACGGCGCCGACAAACTGGCACGCTTTCTGCACCTGTGCGACACCTATGGCATTGCCGTCGTCTCGCTCTGCGACACGCCGGGGTTCATGGTCGGCCCGGCCTCGGAGGAAACGGGCGCTCTGCGGCACTTCGGGCGCATTTTCGTGACCGGCCCGAACCTGTCCGTGCCGCTGTGCACGGTCGTTATCCGCAAGGCCTACGGCCTGGGCGGGCAGGCCATGGCGGGCGGCAGCTTTCGGGTTCCGGAAGCAATTGTCGCCTGGCCAACGGGAGCCTTCGGGGCGATGGGGCCGGAGGGCGCGGTACGCCTGGGTTTCACACGTGAACTCGACGCAATCGTCGACCCCATCGCCCGTCAGACGGAATTCGACCGGCTCGTCGCTGAGTACGAGCGGGACGGCCGAGCCTACAACGCCGCATCCGTCTTCGAACTCGACGACGTGATCGACCCGGCGGACACTCGTCGGGTCATCCTCGCGACGGTCAACCAGCCCAAGCGCGCGAAGCGGCCGAGGCGGCATCTGGATGCCTGGTAGAAACCGGGCCTTCGCGCGGACACCGGAGACACACGGGGGCAGGAACCGCCTCGCGACGGCTCCTGCCCCGGCCCGGCCTCGTCAGGCAGCCACCGTCTAGTGCGTGGGCGGGTAGTCGGACGCAGCGGGGACCCCACCGGGCCAGCGCACGGGCGTCTCGCTCGTCAGGGAGGTCTCAATGTCTGCCCAGTCACCGACGTGCACGGTTCGCATGTTGCGTGTGGCGAAGACCCAGCGATCGTTCTCGCGCACGTACTCGTCTTCATATCTGACGGCGCCGAACACGCTGGTACCGCCCATGGCGATTTCGAGGTGCGCACCCACCAGGCCGGTCGCATGGTCCTCGTCCTGGAAGTCAATCAGAACGTAGTTCGGGGTATGAATCGTCGTGCCGAAGGCGGTTCTGGCACCCTTGATCATGTTCGCGATTCCGGCCCCGCCGGCGGCGCCCTCAAAACCGCCCGCGGCGAACGATGAGGTTTCGGCGAAGCTCGCGGCGATGGCGTCGTAATCGTCGAAATCGGACGCGAGAAAGTACCGGACCACCAGATCGTGAATCTCGCCCCGATCTTCCAGCCGCCGAATGCGGGATTCCAAGGTTGTCGATTGCAGGGTGGTCATGGCGAGATTCCTTTCGGTCGGTTCCTCGCAAGTTCGGCAGGTCGGCTCGCAGAGGGCCGACAGTTCCTGGGACGGTCTCAACATCCCTGTCGACACCTGAACGCTACTAGGAACATTCGAGCAGGGTCAAGGAAGATTGCGAGATTCTCAACATCTACGTTGATACTTCAACACTATCGTTGACAGCGCACCGAGGAGGGGCTTAGTCTTCGAAGACATCGACACCTGCGTTCGGCAGTTTGCGCACAGCTGGGACTGTTTCCAACGGACGCGACACAACTCAAAGGAGAGATACAGATGGAATGCGGAATCTTCCACACGCCGTACATGCGCCCGGGGCGCACAGACAAAGAGACTTTCGAGTACTCGATGATGTTGGCCAAGGCAGCCGACAGCTTTGGCTATCGCGACTTCATGGTCGGCGAGCACGGCATGCAGGCGTGGGAGAACATCCCGAATCCTGAGCTGCTCATCGTCGCGGCCGCGCAGGTGACCGAGCGCATGAGATTCGCGCCAATGGCGCACATCGTGCCGCTGCACAACCCCTCCTCGCTCGCGGTGCAGGTCGGTTACACATCACAGCTGCTGCAGGACCGGTACTTTCTCGGTGTCGGGGCGGGCTCCTGGGAGAACGAAGCCGTTCTGCGAGGCCAACCGGGCGACCTCTCCGAAGCGCACCCGCGTCTGCTCGAGGGCCTTGAGGTCATGGACAAGGTGTGGCGACGCCAGCCATTCACACACGAGGGCCAGTTCTACAAGGCTGCATGGCTCGAAGCGGGGATCGAGGCGGGATCGGTGGATCACCACGACGCCTTCGACCTCAAGGATGGTGAGGAATACCACGCCCTGGCCGACCACTCGCCCTATGGCGGAGCCGATGGGCTCGAAATCGCCATCACCGGCCTGAGCGCGGGTTCCCCGTCTCACGTATTGGCCGGTCAGCGTGGGTGGACTCCGGTGTCGTTCTACGGTGGCTCTACGCTGCTGCGGTCACAGTGGGACGTCTACTCCGCGGCCGTCGAAGCTCGCGGTGACGTGCCCGACGGATCGCGATTCAAGGTCGCTCGCGACGTTTTCGTTGCCAAGACCGATGAAGAAGCGAAGGAACAAGCCAAGAACGGCGCACTGGGCCACGCCTGGAGCAAGTACCTGATGCCGGTTTACAAGAAGTACCGCATCCTCCAGGGCTTCATCGACGACGCCGATGTGAAGGTGGACATCAACGATGTCGACCTCGACTACCTCGCCGATCACGTCTGGCTCTGCGGCTCCCCCGAGACCGTCATGGCCAAGATCGAGCGCACCTTCGAACAGACCGGCTTTCGCTACGGACAGATCGCGGTCAACACACACGATGCACTCGATGACCCCGCCCCCTGGGTCGAGTCCTTGCGCCTCTTCGCCACCGAGGTCGTCGCGAACATCGAGGTCGCGGGATCCAAGTCCCCGGTTCACGAGTTCGCCTAGTCACAAACAACGCACTGCCACGACCGGGGCGGGCGATTCGTTGAATCGCCCACCCCGGTCGTGCTTAACAGGAAAGCAATGGGGTCATGACGGACATAAGCGGTAAAAGAATCATCGTCACCGGAGGTGCCAGAGGCATCGGCGAAGCAGCGGTACGCGCTTTCGCCCGCAGCGGCGCGGCGGTGGTGTCGATCGATCTCAATCAGGAGCCCGGAGAAGCCGTCGCCGCCGAAGCGACAGAAGCGGGGCCGGGCACAGTCAGATTTCTGCACGGGGATGTGTCGGATCGCGCCGGAATCGATGCGATCATCGACGCGGCCGTGGATCACCTGGGCGGTCTCGACGTGCTCGTGAACGTCGCGGGCATTCAGAAGCACGCTGCCGTGCATGAGATCCCTGATGACCTGATGGACAGGATCTTTCGGATCAATGTCTACGGCACGGTCTACACGAATTCGGCGGCATTCCGCCACATGGCCGCCGGCGGCGGGGGCGCGATCATCAACTTCGGCTCCGAATCCGGACTCACTGCCGAGCCGAACAACGCGACCTACGGCATGACCAAGGCTGCCGTGCACAACTGGACCCGCAGCGTCGCGCGGGACTGGGGACCCTCAGGAATTCGCGTCAACGCGGTACTTCCCTACGTCGTCACCCCGATGTACACGGAGTTTCGAGCCGCCCTGACCCCCGCGGAGCTCGCCGCCCACGATGCGTCGACGGCAGCCCAAATCCCCCTCGGCGGGCGGTTCGGAGACCCGGATCGTGATCTCGCTCCCGTGCTCGTGTTTCTTGCCAGCGACGACTCACGATTCATCACCGGCCAGCTGCTTCCCGTCGACGGCGGCCTGATCTCCGTACGCTGACCGAAACAGCGCATGCGCAAAAAGCCTGCCGGGATCGAAGCTTGCGCTCCGATCCCGGCAGGCTTTTGTGCCCGGCGGATGCCAGCGAGCTACCGACCGCTCCACGTCGGAAGTCGTTTCTCCTGGAAAGCCAGTCGACCCTCCTTGACGTCTTCCGTGTGGAAGTACGCCTCGATCGGCTCGTACTTGGTGGCCAGGGCGGTCTCCAGCGAGCCACCCAGACGGGACAGCACGGCCTCTTTCGCGGCCTGCTGCGCCAGCGGCGATGCCACGGTCAGCTTGGCCGCCCACTTCTCGGCCGTCTGCTGCAGTTCGGCGAACGGCACCACCTCGTTGACGAGACCGTATCGCTCGGCGTCGGCAGCGGACATCCGCTCACCGGTCAGAATGAGTGCCATCGCGACGTGATGGGGCAGCTGCCGAATCGCGCGGTGCATGACACCCGATTCCCCGATGATGCCCGCCTTCACCTCGGGAAGACCGAACTGGGCGTTGTCGGCGGCGATGATCAGGTCGGCGCACATCGCCAGCTCGAAGCCGCCGCCGAGGGCGTATCCGTGCACCACGGCGATGAGCGGTTTTTTGAGCACGCGCAACGGGCCGCCGATACCGGTGAGACCACCGCCCAGGGCCAGCCGAGAGGAGTGAGCGCCCGTGCCCCCGCTAATGTCGGCGCCGGCGCAGAAAGCGCGATCTCCGGCCGCCGAGAGCACCGCCACCCAAATGTCCGGGTTGGCGTCGATCTCGATCCACTTCTGCTCCAGCTCAACGTCGAGGTCGTGCGAGATCGAGTTGAGGGCCTTGGGGCGGTTCAGTGTGACGTAGGCGACATGGTCGCGTACCTCATAGAGCAGCTCACCCGACATCAGCGCGATCCCGGCAGGCTGTTGCGGGGAATCGGATTCAGCGCGTCACCCTTGGCGTGATAGGTCTCGGTGCCCGTGTGCTTGAGCTCTCGGCGCTTGATCTTCCAGCCGTCCGGGGTGCGCACGAGGATGTCGTGGTACTGGCCGTACACGACGCCGTCGGGACGGTCGCGCATGTAGTGGTGAAAGGCGTACAGCACGGAACGCACGGTGACGGTGTCCGCGTCGACGAAGTCGATTACGACGTTGGAGACGTGGTGGCTGGTGCCGGCGAAGAAGGCCGAGACACCGAATTTCTCGCTCGTGAGCGTCTCGAGGTACGCCGCGGCGCCATCCGCGCCGTGCGACGGCCCATAGGCCACATGAAGGTCTTCGGTGAAGAGCGGGAGCATCTTCTCAGGATCGGCCGCGTCCAGATGGAACGCATACTCGTACAGGACTCGTGTGATGTTGTCCTGATCGACCAGGCGCTGCACGCTGGCGATGAGATTGTCGGCGGTGACAGTCATGGGTCTCTCAATCGTTGGGGAGGCGAGCCCTCATTGGCTCTTTCGCAGTCTACGCATGTGTTGACTGGGACGTCAAGAGCGATCGGCCGGCAGCACGTCGCCCGGATAAAAAGAGCCCCTGCCACCCGTTGTGACAGGGGGCAGGGGCTCAGGACGCCTGGCTTCGGTCTATGCCGGTACGTCCACACTCGTGCGCGCGTCGTCGTAGCGGAACGTGTAGTTTTCGATGTCGGCGCGTCTGGTCATCTCCCAATACTCGAGATTGGTGAACGGCATCACGAAGACGACCCGGCCGCGCGAGTTGCGGTAGTACGTGGACATGCCTGGATGCGTCCAGACGGTGTGTTCGTGCGTGGAGTCGACGAGATCGTTGTAGACCCGATTCGCCTCCTCGGTCGCGTCGATCGACGCGACTCCACCGTCGAGCATCTCGGTGAGGAGGTCCCGGATATATCGCATCTGAACCTCCATGAAGTACATGAAGCTTCCGCTGCCCGGGAACGAATTGGGGCCGCCCAACATGAAGTAGTTGGGGAAGTCGGGAACGGAGACCCCAAAATAGGCCTTCGGGTTGTCATCGTCCCAGGCCTCGCGCAGGGTGAGACCGCCCACGCCACGGACATCCATTGACGAGATGAATCGAGCGGCATCAAAACCGGTGGCCCAGATCAGCACATCAACGTCGTACTGAGTTCCGGAGTCGCTGACCGGGCCCGCTGCATTCACCGAGGCCACGCCCTCATTCACGAGGGTGACGTCGTCGCGCAGCAGGGTCGAATACCAGCCGTTGTCGAGCAGGATGCGCTTACCGAACGGCGGGTAGTCGGGCAGAACCTTCTCGAGAAGGTCCTGCCGATCGCCGAGACGATCCTTGATGTACTGCGTGAAGAGGATGCGATGGCCGTCGTTTCGGCTGTTGACCGCGCGGGCCGGAAACTCCCAGTCCGGATCAACCCTGAGCGCTTCGATGACCTTGTCACCGAACTGCCAGAACAGCCGCAGCCAGTACCAAGCGTGATAAAGGCGGCACCCCTGCAGCAGAGTGCGGTTGCCCTCGGGGATCGCCTGCCGGAACTGTTCAAAGGGCGCGACCCACTGCGGCGAGCGCTGGAAAATGGTGAGATGTTCGACCTGCTCAGCGATCGCGGGCGAGATCTGCATCGAGCTCGCACCGGTGCCGACGATCGCGACCCGTTTGCCGGCGATGTCGAGCCCCTCGGGCCAATAGGAGGAATGGAAGGATTCGCCGGCGAAGGAATCCCGTCCGGGAACGTTGGGAAGCTTCGGCTTATTGAGCACACCGACCGCACTGATCACGACATTGGCGGTGTGGGAAACGACAACCCCATCGGGACCTCTCACCTCGAGATGCCAGATGTTCAGGGGTTCGTCAAACGTCGCGGAGAGCACCTCGGTGTCGAACTGCACCTGGGCGCGACCGCCAACCTCATCGAGAGTGTCGGTGAAGTACTGAGACAGGTTGTCGCGCAGCTCGAAGTGATTGTTCCAGTTGCGGTCCGCGAATGAGAATGAGTACAGGTGGCTCGGGGTGTCCACGCCCGCACCGGGGTAGGTGTTCTGCCACCAGTTACCGCCGGCTTCGGGCTGCCGCTCGAAGATCGTGTACTCGACCCCCATCTGCTCGAGGTAGTGCGAGGCGACAATGCCCGCGACGCCGACGCCGATGACAATGACCTTGTATCCCGTGGGAGCGGCGAGCGGCGGGGCCTCGATTCGTCGGTCGCCCAGCGCCGATCGCCGGCCCAACTCTTCAGCGAGCATCGGACCGTAGCGCTCATCGACCGGCTCATTGAGGTAATGGGCCATGAGCTTGGTCATGGCCGAGGGGCTGGGAACGGCGATTGCCGGCATCCGCCCCGCCTGCAACGCCATCACTATGGGAATGGCAGCCTCGCGGATCTCGGCTTGAACGACATCCGACAGCCCTCCGCTCTCGTGGTCTCCGAGACCACGGGCACGGGTGGGAGCGTACCTGGGCCCGAGCCACTTCTCATCGCCCGTGAATTGATAAACGGTCATCAACAGCGCAGGCACGGCGGCGTCACCAATCGCCGCTCGAATGTCGGTCTCGCTCAGGATGGGATCGTGGCGCCCCGTGCTCGTGCCGTTGGTGTCGCTGTCATTGAGCTGCATTTATTGGCCTCACTCGTCGGAGTCAGCGCTTCAGGCTGGAGCGACGACGTCGTCCTGCATCCTGACTTGCTGAAGATTATCCTCATCGTCGCATCGCTCACGACATTTGTCAACGCTCGAGTTGACGGGCCGCGGAGAACGTGTCACGCACAGGGAAACGGACTAAATTGCTGACCCCGCCTATACTTTTGCAAAGATCATCGGCGTCGATATCGGCGCAAGAGGGGAAACACTCATGACGCAACCACTGGCAGCGGCCAGCCGCATTTCCCAACGTCGACAGGCAGCACTCTCCGACGGCGGGGCCGACTACAGCGCCAAGCGCGCCGAACTCATCCGCATCGCGGCGATCGTGTTCCGAGAGAAGGGCTACGCCACGGCGACGCTCAACGACATCGCCGCCGTCTTCGGCACGGACCGTGCGTCTTTGTACTACTACGTCGCAAGCAAGGAAGAACTCTTCCAGGAGTGCATCCAGAACATCCTGGACACCAACGTTGCCGCAGCCGCCGGCATCGCGGAGTTGCCCGTTTCGCCCCGCGAGAAGTTGACCCAGCTGATCAGCCTGATGATCGCCTCGCAGGTCGAGCACTATCCCTACATGTATGTCTACATTCAGGAAGACATGCGGCAGGTCGTCTCCCAAGACGCCGAGTGGGCCACCCGCATGGTGGAGCAAACCCACCGCCTGGAGAAGTTCTTCAGGGATGCCATTCTCGAAGGCGTCGCGGATGGTTCCTTCCGCGACGGACTGTCGGCAACGCTCGTTGCCAACGGACTGTTTGGCATGCTGCTCTGGACACACCGCTGGTATGTTCCCGGCACCAAGTACAGCGAGCAGGAGCTCACCGCGACCTTTACCGCCCTCTTTTTCGACGGATTGGCTACGCCGTAGCCCTCGATTCCGGGCCTGGTCCCGTGCCCGGGCTTACGAGCGGGAGGTCGATTTCGAACGCGACGCGAATGCGCTGACACGCGACCGCGTGTCCGCATGACCGGCAAGCGCGGCGATCGACTCGGACTCCGACTTCAGGTGTGCCGCATAGCCCACAGCGGACCCGGCCGCGAGCAGGCGCTTGGTCGCGCCGAGCGACTGGGTCGCGCCTCCGGCGATCCGGGCCGCGAGCCCTGCCACGTGCGCCGCGAGTGACTCCTGCTCGACAATTTCGTTGATCAGGCCCCAGGCAAGGGCATCGGAGGGGCCGACCGTCTGACCGGCGAGAAGCATCGACGACGCGCGCAGTGGGCCGATCGCCCTCGGCAGCAGGTAGGACACCCCGCAGTCGGGGCTAAGTCCGACCACGCCGTAAGCGCCGATGAACGCTGCACGGTCGGTCGCGACGACAAGGTCGGCGTTGAGCACGATCCCCAGCCCCGCCCCGGCTGCGGGGCCCTGAACCGCTGCGACCACGATCAGGCTCGAGGTGGCCAGTTCGAGCAGTGCCTCGTGCATCGTGTCAGCGAGCAGACGGGTGAAGCGCGCCGGGTCATCCGCTTGCGCCATGCCGATGACGTCGCCGCCAGAGCAGAAGAACCGGCCGTTACCGGCGAGCACGACCACGTGACAGTCGGGGTCGACAACGGCCGACGTGACGGCATCGCGGAAGGCGTTCGCCAGCTCGAGGCTGAGCGCATTCGCCTCATCCGGGCGATTGAACGTGAGGCTCGTGACGCCCCCGACGATCGCGACCTCGAGAACCCGCTCGCTCATCAGCGCGGTCCGAGCCGAACGGCTCCGTCAAGGCGGATCGTTTCGCCGTTCAGCATCGGGTTCTCCACGATGTGAGCGACGAGCGCGGCATACTCGTCCGGCCGGCCAAGTCTGGACGGATGCGGCGTCTGTGCCCCGAGCGACACGATCGATTCTGCCGGCAGCGAGTCGAACATGGGGGTGTGAAACAGGCCGGGCGCAATGGTCATGACACGAATCTTCGACTGAGCGAGATCCCGGGCCAGGGGGAGGGTCATGCCGGCGATGGCCGCCTTTGACGCGGAATACGCCGCCTGTCCAATTTGCCCGTCGAACGCCGCGACGGATGCAGTATTGACGATCACGCCACGCTCCTCGGCCTCGGTGGGGTTGTCCATCATGTGCTCAGCGGCGAGCCTGAGTACGTTGAACGTGCCAATCAGGTTGATCTCGACCACGCGTCGAAATACGTCGAGGGGAAACGGCCCCTTCTTGCCGACAACCCGGGCCGCACTGGAGATTCCAGCACAGTTGACGATGATGTCGAGGCCGTTGAAGCGCTCCGCGCCGGCGAGAGCGGAGTGCACGTCAGACTCGCTGGTCACATCGGTCGGAACAAAGAGAACCTGGTCGCCGAGCCCGGCGGCAATCTCGGCACCGGGCGACGTCGCGAGGTCTGCGATGACCACCGACGCTCCCCGCGCGAGCAGGAGTCGGGTCGTGGCAAGACCCAGCCCGGATGCGCCTCCCGTAATCAAGGCGACTTTGCCGGTGATGTCCATCTGAACTCCATCTCGAAGAGAAATTACTTGGATAACAAAGTAAGTACTAGGTGATCCTAGCAATTTGCCTGCGGATTGCGGAAGGCTCGGGGCCAAACAAATTCTGGCTGCGGTTTGCCCAAACCAGGTGCCCTCAGACGCCTTCAGACGTCGCTCGGCGTCGCGGCACTCGTTGCGGCTGCGGGCACTCGCTCCTGCGAGTGCCCGCAGAGCGAACGAGTGCCGCGAGGGGATTGGCTGACACCTCGATTGTGCGGCTCCCGCGTTGCCGGGGTCGGGCGGGCGGCGAGCGCCTCTGCTTGCGAGCGCTTACGGGCGGGCGCGGGCGGCCAGGGCGGCGCGGGCGCGGGTCATCGACGAGGCGAGGCCCCACTCAGCCGACAGGCGCTCGAGCGCGGCGATCTGCTCGGGCGTGCCGGGGCGAATGCGGGCATCGAACCGCGGCAGGTCGAGGTCGCGCACGACGTTGACCACGATAGGGGCGACCCGCAGGTAAGCGGATGCCGCGGTGATCTTCGCGCGCACGGCCGCGCCCATCGGGCTGGCCGGATCGACGGCAGCCGCGACGATACCGTCGAGGTCGCCGTAGCTGGCCAGCAGGGTTGCGGCGGTCTTCTCGCCGACGCCGGCGACTCCCGGCAGGCCGTCGGAGGGGTCGCCTCGCATGGCTGCGAAGTCCGCGTACTGTGCGGGCGTGACGCCGGTCTTGGTGGTGAGGGCGGCATCCGTCAGAACTTCAAGGCGACTCATGCCGCGGCCGGTATATATCACCCGCACGCCGCGGGAATCATCGACGAGCTGAAACAGATCGCGATCACCGGTGACGATGTCGACCGGCATCGGAGCGTGCGTGGCGAGGGTGCCGATGACGTCGTCGGCCTCGTGCCGGGCGGCGCCGATGATCGGGATGCCGAGGGCATCGAGGACCTCGCGGATGATCGGGATCTGGGGGCTCAGGAGGTCGGGGACGACCTCGATGTCGGGGTCGTCATCCGTCAGAACCTCGAGTGCGACGCGGTGGGTCTTATAGGTGGGAATGAGGTCAACCCGCCACTGCGGGCGCCAGTCATCGTCCCAGCAGGCGACGATCTCGGTCGGCTCGAACTCCGTGGCGAGGCGAGCGATCATGTCGAGCAGCCCGCGCACGGCGTTGATCGGCTCGCCGTTCGGAGCGCGCACGGCGTCAGGCACACCGTAAAACGCGCGAAAGTACAGGCCTGCGGTGTCGATGAGCATGCGGCGCTCGGAAGTCAGGGGCTGAGAGTTCAGGGGCTGAGGGTTCAGGGGCTGAGGGGTCACGCCGAGCAGTTTGCCACAGCGCGCGGGCCGCCGGCGTGGCCGCGGGGGCGAATTCAGGAGATCTGCCCGCTGACGGTGCGACCAGTGCACTGGTGCGGCCGGCCGCAGGCGATCTCGGCTCGGATCTCCTGAATTAGCCACGGTGGGGAGCTCGGTCGATTCGGCGAGCGGATGGCGCGGGTCGGGTCAGAGGGTGAGGTCGCGGCGGCGGGCGCCCCACACGGCGAGCGCCGCGGCCACGACGGCCAGCCCGAACATCACCGCGGCCCCGGCCCAGTCGGCGCCGCGCACAGCGCTGACCGGGGTGTGGGTGAAGGGCGAGACGGCGCGCATCCACTCTGGAAGGCCGAAGACGCCGCCGAACTGGCCGACGAACAGGGCCGCGAGCAGGGCGGCCCAGCTCAGGGCGATGCTCACGCGCGGCACGAAGGCGTAGAGCAGGGCCGCGATCGCCAGCATGAGCAGCGCGGCCGGCAACTGGGCGAAGCCCGACCCGGCCACGCTCGCGATCCGGTCGGCGGTGTCGGCCGAGCGGATGAGACCCAGACCCGCTCCCGTCACGGCCGCCGCCAGAACAGACCCGATCGTGATCGCCCCGAGCGCGAGATAGTCGTTCATCCAGCGGATGCGCCGCACCGGCAACGCGAGCAGCAGCTCCCCCGCTCCCCCGCTCTCCTCTTGTCGCAGCCGGATGACCGACTGCATGGCCGCGGCTGCGGCGAGCACACCAATGAGGCTGAACAGCGCGGCCGTGAACAGGTCGATGATCGAGCCGCGGCCGCCCGGGGCGATGCTCGCGAGTGCTCCCCCAATGAGCGGGTTGCTTTCGGCCAGGTCGACGATCGTCTCGCCGAGGCCGCCGGCGATGGCGCCGAGCAACAGCCCCGCAATCGACCAGCCGAGGATGGATGGCCACTGCAACCGCCAGGCCAGACCGAACGACCCCCGCAGTCGGGCCGACGCGTGGTTGCGGCCGCCGCGCTCGGGCAACACGCTCGCGTCGAGGTCTCGGGTCGATTGCAGCCCGAGCACCGCGGCGATCAGCAGCAGAGCGAAGCCGAGGCTCAGCAGCAGCGGAGCGGGTTCGGGGCTGTGAAAGGGGCTGGTCTGCTGGCCCCAGCCGATGGGCGAGAGCCAGCTGGGCCATCCGCTCGCGACGCTCAGGCCGTCGGCCGAGGCGGTGCCACCCGCATCACCGGCCGCGCGCAGCACGTAGGCGACGCCGACGAGCGCGGCGGCGAGTCCGTTCGCGCCGCGCGCGGTGCGCAGGAGTTGGGCACAGACGAGTCCCACGGCGAGGAAGGCGAGGCCGGTCGCGGCGATCGCGGCGCCGCTCAGCAGGGCGCCGGTCGGGTCGAACCCCACCGCGAGAAAGGCGAGGCAGACGCCGGCACCGAGCAGCACGTTCGTCGCGGCGCCGTGCAGCACCGTGGCGACGAGCGGCAGCAGGCGCCCGGCCGCGGTCGCCCCGACGAGGTCGGCACGACCCGACTGCTCCTCGGCGCGGGAGTGACGCACGGCCAGGAAGGTGTTCATCAGGGCGACCGTCGCGGCGAGAAAGGCGAACAGCTGAAAGAAAACAAGGGCGGCGACATCCGTACCCTGCGGTACGCCGCGCAACATCAGCAGGCTCGGGGTCGCAACCGCGATGCGCACGAGGGCCTCGCGCTCGGCGAGGGTTCCGAAGCTCGCCTCGACGGCGACGGAACTCAGGCCGCTGAGGGCGGCGATCGTGAGCACCCAGACCGGTACCTGAAAACGGTCGCGGCGGGCGCGCAGCCACAGCAATTGGGCAAGCGGGCCGCGGTTCATGGCCGGGCTTCGGCCTCGGTGCGCGCCTGGCCATCGGCATCGTCGCGATAGTGGCGCAGAAAGAGTTCCTCGAGCGAGGGCGGCGCGATACTCAGCGCCTGTACCCGCAGCCGTGCGAGCAGCGGCAGCAGGTCGGGCAGGGTGTCGCTGTCGGCGGTGAACCTCACCCGGCCGCCCTCGATCACAAGGTCGTGAATGGTGCGGATGCCCGCGGCCAGCTGCCCGAGGTCGGGTTGCGTCAACCCCGCGGCCGAAAAGGCCACCGCCGTGCGGGTGAGGTGCCGGAGGTCCGCGAGGGTGCCGGTCTGCACGGTACGCCCGGCGCGAATGATGGTCACCCGATCGCAAAGATGCTCGACCTCGGAGAGGATGTGGCTCGAGAGCAACACGGCGGCGCCCGCGGCCGCGGCCGCCTGGATCTCGCGGCGAAAGACCTCTTCCATCAGCGGGTCGAGGCCCGAAGTGGGTTCGTCAAGCACGTAGAGGTCGGCGGGCGTTGCGAGCGCGGCGATGAGAGCGACCTTCTGTCGGTTGCCCTTGGAGTAGGTGCGGCCCTTCTTGCCGGGGTCCAGGTTGAAGGCATCGAGCAGGTGCGCGCGGCGAGCGCGTTCGGCGGGAGTGCCGGTGCCGCCCCGCAGACGGCCGAGCAGGTCGATCGCTTCCCCGCCGGACAGGTTCGGCCACAGCGTGACGTCTCCGGGCACGTAGGCCATGCGGCGGTGCAGGGCCGAGGCATCCGCCCACGGATCCCGGCCGAAGACCGTTGCGCTGCCACCGCTCCCGCGCATCAGACCGAGCAGGATGCGTATGGTCGTGGACTTGCCGGCTCCGTTGGGTCCGAGAAAGCCGTGCACCTCACCGGCGGCGACCGTGAGGTCGAGGCCGTCGAGTGCGCGCACCCGCCCGAACGTCTTCTGCAATTCCCGCGTCTGGATCACGGTGCTCATGAGGCGAGGCTACGCCGATTCGGGGGTGTGCTACGAGATTGCCCACATTCGGTCGTGCTGAATGCGCGGAAGCAACACCATCGACGATTGCTGCGTGCAGCGCACGATCGTCTCGCCTAGGTCGAGACAGCCAACCCGACGGTGCCCGCGAGCAGTATCAGCCCACCCACGCGGTAGCCCGCCGTCAGGTGGGGCTGCCGAAACCACTTGAGGTCACCGGGCGCCGGCCCGCGACCGGTGAGTTTGAGCCCGGCGATCACCAGCATCGGCAGGGGCAGCACCACGAAGGCCATGCGGGCCACGTTGGCGCCGGCCCCGAGCGCGTCGATCAGCAAGGAGGTCACGAGGATACCGAAGACCAGGTTGATCGCCACGACCGAAAGCTCGGTGGGCAGGGCCTGCCAGATTGCCGGTCGATTACGAAACCGGCCCTCGAACAGCGGCGCGATGATCGCCGCCGCGAACATGGCCGCCCCCAGCACGACCTGCCAGACGAACCCGACGAAGGCACTCGACACCAGCACGAACAGCACCGACTGCAGCCCAGCGGATGCCACCACCTGAACCC
The DNA here is from genome assembly GCF_004403305.1 of Cryobacterium frigoriphilum. Classification (GTDB taxonomy): domain Bacteria; phylum Actinomycetota; class Actinomycetes; order Actinomycetales; family Microbacteriaceae; genus Cryobacterium; species Cryobacterium frigoriphilum. The sequence continues at coordinate 93,513 of NZ_SOHE01000078.1, forward strand.
GCGACGCGGCCGGCAGATGCAGGGGCGCCACCGCCACCAGCCGCTGGGGGAAGAACCTGGTAGCAACCTCTTCGAGCACGGTCTTCAGAACGAGCGCGCTTCCGACCGTGACCGCGATCATGTCGGCGTAGGCACCGATCGGCAGGTCGTACCCCGAGAGCCCGCTGAGCGCGCCGACGAATTTCTGGGTGGCCCAGGCACCGACCAGCGGCACCACCACCAAGTCGATGCCGCGTTCCCACCACTCGGCCCGGGTTTTCGGCGATCGGCGACGAATCGAGCGGAACGACTGCGCCACCAGCGACGGCACGAGCGTGATGAGGGTCATGCCGATCAGGGTCAACATGCTGCCCGGGCTCACGATGCCGCCCGAGAGCAGCACGCCCGCCCAGAACACGATCAGCGCGAGCACCCCGGCAAACGCATCGATCGCGCCGAGCGCCACGATGAGGGCGAACAGCAGCAACCCCGGGGGCATGGCACGGCCCGACACGTCGAAGACGGCGGCGAGCCCCAGCAGGATTCCGCCGAGCGGCAGCACAAGGGCGAGGTTTCCGGTCATGGCCCGCAGGGCTGTGGCGTCGCCGAGCACCGAGGCGGCGAGTGAGGACCGTGCGGCTGCGGCACCGATGGCGCGGCGGATTCCGCCGTCGAACCGGGTGAAGGCCCGGCGGTTCCAGAGCGGCAGCCGATCGCCCCAGCCGGCTTCCGACGCCAACAGGTTTCCCGACTTCACGTCGATGCGCCGGGTCGATTCGGACTCCCAGGCGTCTTGCGAGTGCAGCCGCTGGCCCAAACGATTGAACACAGAACCGCCGGCGAGAGCGAGCATCGAGAGAAGGGTCATCGCCGAAACGGTCAACGCGATGAGCGTTTCGGGCTCGTCGAGCGGGGTCACGGTGGCAAACGGCAGCGCAACGATGCGGCGCATGGTGTCGGGAACGGATGCCTGCGCATCCGCTGCCGCCGCTGCGATCAGTCCACCGGCGGCGACGGTGAACCCGGTGCGCGCCTCGATCTCGGCTCCGGGTGAACCATCGGAACCGCGCGCGCCGGAGCCGAGCACGAGCAGGGTGTGGTCGCCGTCGGGCAGGTCGAGGGGCAGGCTGTGGTCGGCCGTGAAGGTTCCGTCGGGGCTCGCGTAGCCCTCGGCGACCAATTGCGGGGTCGAGAACGCGAACACCTGCACGCCCGAGCCGGGCTCGAGGCCCCAGCCGGCGACGCTCACCCGGGCGTTCGCCGAGGTGGCCCCGAGCAGCACCTCGAGGTCGAACGTGAATGCAGACGGGGCGGGAGCCAACATCGGGGCGGGGAACGCGGTCGCGGTCGCGGTCGCCGTCGCCGTTGCCGTCGGCGTCGGCGTTGGCGTTGGCGTCGGCGTCGGCGTCGGGGACTCGGTCGGCGTGGGTGGCGTCGGCGCTGTGGTCGGCACAGTGACGGATGCGGGCGCCACGGCCGGTTCAGCGGCAACGGTCGGCTGTTCGGCTGGGACTTCCACGACGGGAATCTTGGCCGGGTCGTCGGTGGGAACGTCGGTCCGAACCGCCGTCGGGAGATCGGTCGGAACGTCGGTCGGAACCGCCGTCGGAACCGCCGTCGGAACCGCCGTCGGAACCTCGGTCGGAACGTCGGTCGGGACAACCGTCGGAACCGCCGTCGGCACGGCGGTAGGTTCGTCCGTCGGGACATCCGTCGGCACGGCGCCCGCGACGCTGAAGGGCACGGTGTCGGCGGCGACGGCTCCGCTGTTCGCATCGGACAGCTGGCCGGTCAGTGTGTAGCTGCCGGGTTCGAGGCTCTGGTCGAGGCTCACCTGGGAAAGTGCGATGCGCTGGGCGTAGACCGTGCCCAGTTCGATCATGACCTCGCCAACGGGCTCGCTGGCGGCGTTACGGATGGTCAGTGTCCCGGTCGGGGCCAGGTGCGCGGTGCCGGTATTGGTGACCTGCACCTGCAAGAAGGGGCCGTCGACATCCGCTGCGTAGATCGGAGCTGACCAGGCGAAGGCGGGTTCGACGCCTTCGCCCACGTGAATGTTCACCATCACGGTCTGCCGCTGCTCAGTGGCCGGCTGCACCATTCGTTGAAGGGGCGGCTCGGCCTGTTCGAGAACCAGGGCGGCAATGTATTTTCCCTCGGTGGTCTCGGCCGGAACAGTCACGGTGAAGTCGCGCAGCAGCTGTTCGTTGCCGCCCAGGGAGTCGGTCTGGGCTTCAAAGTTGATCCAGGACGTTTCGGGAAAGACGTGCTCCCCCTCGGCGCCGACGCTCGGGCCACCGTTGAGAGCTGCCCCCACATCGGCCTGGTAGCTACGCACCCAGGTCGCCTCGGCACTCTCGTTAGTGAGTGACACACTCGTGGGCAGGCTCGTCTCGCCGGCGCCGACATAGACGTCCACGCTGCTGGATGATTGCTGCCCCACCGCGGAAAGGGCAAGAGCGGCGGCGGCGCTGGTTTCGGCGTGCGAGCTGGCAGAGCCAAACGCCGCTACGACCGGAAGCACCGCGAGAGTCAGGGCGAACGCCGCGCGTAGCGTCAACGGCCGCCACGGCGCGCGCACAGGCTGTGGTGACCTGACCAATATTTTCCCCCCCGGGTGCGTTCAGAGACTACCGGACGCAACAGCGGCCCGACAGAGCCCCGAGTGGGGCTGTTCACGCTCCGTTGGGTTGACAGTGCCGGAACGGCCAGGGGTCGCCAGAGCTGTCGGGACGCCGGGCGGCCGTAGAGTCGAAGCATCAACATTCTGCGGGCGCAGCCCATTGACCGGGACATTCGGCGGCTCGCGCTGCCCGCGCTCGGCGCGCTCGTAGCTGAGCCGCTGTTTCTGCTCGCCGACGCGGCCATGATCGGGCACCTCGGCACGATTCCGCTCGCCGGTCTGGGTTTGGCGAGCGCGGTGTTGCAGACGATCATCGGCCTCATGGTGTTTCTGGCCTACAGCACGACCCCCGCGGTGGCGCGGTGGCTCGGGGCCGGCGACATCCGCCGCGCGGTCAGCGTGGGCATCGACGGGCTGTGGCTCGCGCTGGGCCTCGGGGCGGGGCTCGCGGTGCTGGGCTTTCTGGCGACACCGACGCTCGTCGCCGCGTTCGGCGCCGAAGAGGATGTCGCGGTGCAGGCCGTCACCTACCTCGGCCTCTCGATGTTCGGGCTTCCGGCCATGCTGCTCGTGTTCGCGGCGACCGGACTGCTGCGCGGCCTGCAGGACACCCGGACTCCCCTCTATGTGGCGGGCGTGGGGTTCGCGCTCAATATCGTGCTGAACTTCGTGTTCATCTACGTGCTCGGACTCGGCATCGCCGGCTCGGCGCTCGGCACGGTCGTGGCGCAGTGGGGCATGGTCGCCGTGTACCTCGTGGTGGTCGTGAAGCACGCCCGGCGGCACCGGGCGCCGCTGCGCCCGCATCGGGCCGGCGTGCTGCTCGGGGCGCGGAGCGGCGGCTGGCTGTTTCTGCGCACGCTGAGCCTGCGCGCCGCGATGCTGCTCGCGGTATTCGTGGCGACCCGGCTCGGTTCCCCCGAACTCGCCGCCTTTCAGATCGCAATGACCCTGTTCGCGACCCTCGCCTTCGCCCTCGACGCGCTCGCGATCGCCGCACAGGCACTCGTCGGGCGCGGCCTCGGCGCGGGTGACGTGAGCCAGGTGCGGCAGGTGCTGCGGCGCTGCCTCGAATGGGGATTTCTCGGCGGAGTGCCGCTCGGACTGCTGGTCATCGTCACGAGCGGGGTGCTTCCCCTGGTCTTCACGAGTTCCGAGGCCGTGTTGCGCCTGCTGCCGCCGACGCTCATCGTGCTCGGAGCATCCGTTCCGCTCGGCGCGCTCGTCTTCGTGCTCGACGGCGTGCTGATTGGTGCCGGAGACGCGCGCTATCTGGCGCTGACCGGGCTCCTGAACCTCGCGGCCTTCGTGCCGCTCGCGCTGCTCGTCTACTGGTTCGCGCCGGCGGGCCCGGCCGGACTCGCCTGGCTGATGGCGGCCTTCGCGCTCGGCTACCTCGGCGCCCGGGCGGTCACGCTGTCGCTGCGTGCCCGCTCGAGCAAGTGGATGGTCGTCGGCGCGTAGGCCCCGGCGGCACAACCGCAACCGCGGTCAGCGGATGCGGCGGTGCACCGACTGCACGCTCAGGTACGCGCGCAGACCCTCCGGCCCGAATTCGGCGCCGAGGCCCGAGTCGTGGCGGCCCGCGAACGGTGCCGCATGGTTCGAGGCGAAAAACCCGAGGCCGACCGAGCCGGTGTCGAGGCGCGGAGCGAGCGCGAACGCGGCATCGGGGTCGGCGGAGAAGATCGTGCCGCCGAGGCCGAACGGCGTGTCGTTGGCGATGCGCACCGCCTCCTCGAGCGAGGAGTACCGCAGGATGGAGAGCACCGGGCCGAAGATCTCCTCCCGGGCGATGCGCATGTCGGGCGTGACATCGGCGAACACGGTCGGCTTCACGAAGAATCCCCGGTCAAAGCCCGAAGTAACGTCGCCGCCGGTCGTGGCTCTGGCCCCCTCGGCGAGGCCGCTGCGAATGTAACCGCGCACGATCTGCTGCTGCGAATGGGTGGCCGAGGGACCGAACACCGTCGCCGCATCCATCGGGTCGCCCTGCGGCGCCGCCTGAATCGTGGCCGTGACCATGTCCACGAGTTCGTCGTAGCGCTCGGCCGGAGCGAGGACGCGGGTCGAGATGTAGCAGGTCTGTCCGGTGTTGCGCATGCAGCTGCGGATCAGCACCTGTGACATGGCGTCGAGGTCGACGTCGGGCAGCACGAGCGCGGAGGACTTGCCGCCGAGCTCGAGCGTCACCGGGCGCAGCAGGGTTCCGCAGGCCGCCGCGATCGAGCGGCCGACCGGCGTCGACCCGGTGAAGGCGACCTTCGCGATGCCCGGATGCTTCACGAGCGCGTCGCCGAGGCTGCCCGGCCCGGTCACGAGGTTGATGACCCCGGCCGGGATGCCGGCGGCGACCGCGGCATCCACGATCAGCCGCACCGAGAGCGGTGTCGGTGAGGCCGGCTTGATGACGACGGTGCAGCCGGCCATCAGCGCCGGGGCGAGCTTGGCCACGACGAGGTTGATCGGAAAGTTCCACGGCGCGATCAGCGCGCAGACGCCGACCGGGTCGAGCCGCACGACGGTTTCGGCCGAACCGTCGGGAAACGGGCGGATGTCGGGCGTCTCGAGCAGGGGCGCGAGTGAGGCGAAATAGCGAAAGATCGAGGCCGCGTTCGCTGCTGCCTTCGACGTCTCCGCCACCGGCGAGCCGTTCTCCCACGTGTTGGTGTGCGAGATGGCTTCAGCCCGCTCCTCGATCTCCGAGGCCAGCCGGCGCAGAAACCGGGCCCGCACCGCGGGGGCCAGGTCGCGCCATCCGCTGCCGACGACGGCGCTGCCCGTGAACGCGCGCCGCGCCGCCGCGACGGCCGCGTCGAGGTCGGCGACGGATGCCTGCGGCACCGATCCCCAGACCTCCCCGGTCGCCGGGTTGGTCACCTCGGTGCGCCCCGCCCCGGTCGAACGCTGCCAGGCGCCGTCAATGAAGAGGTCGTCGGTGTGGGTGTACGGCAGGGTCGCCTGCAGCAGGCTCATCAGAGCACCCCGATGCGCAGCAGGGATTCGGAGCGTTCGAGTTCACTCACGGCCATCTCGAGGCCGGCGGCGGTGATCAGTTCGGGCAGAATCTCGGTGCGCAGACGGGCGCAGTACGACGAGGGCGAACGCCCAAACCAGCCGGAGGCGAGCGCGATGCCGGCGGTCGTGAAGCGCCAGAGCCGGTCGGCGTCGCGCACCAGGGAATCCTCGATGGAGTGCGACACCGGCCGGGTGTCGTGCCCATCGATGATGTCGGTCACCCGGGTCACGAACTCGGCGCTGTAACCGAGGCCCGGCAGCACCTCGCGGGCGATCTCGCAGCCCCGCTGTTCGTGTTCGAAGCGGATGTCGGCCTGCCGCCAGTTGGCGCCGAAGCCCTCCGAGACGATCTTGGTCTCGTCGACGCGGGCCCAGCCGGTGTCGTGCAGCAGAATCGCCACCCGCACGACGAGCGCGTCGGCCTCCGGGTAGACGAGGCAGAGCCGCTCGGCGAAGGCGAAGGAGATCGGAACGTGGATGTCGTTGCCGCGGGTGCGCATCTCGGTGGTCACGGCCCGCCAGAGCGGGTCGAGATCGGTGAGCAGCGCGTCGGCCTGCCTGATCGGGGAGGTGTCGACGTCGTGGACTGTCTGCAGCGTCATGGGTTACTTTCCGGCCAGCGCGGCAACCGCGGACACGAGCTTCTTGAGCGGGAGGGAGACGTCGCCGGCCAGGTCGGCCGGCACGTTCTGGCCGTGGTGCAGGGCGCCGCGCACGGCGATGAAGTCGAGCGGCTTGTTGATGCAGTCGGCGGCGATCAGCTGCCCGGCCCGGTAGTACAGCACCGAGAACTTCTCGCTGTCGGGGTCGCCGCGCAGCACGATCTCGTCGTGCCCGCCGCTGAGGCCGGCGATCTGCAGCTTCAGGTCGGCCTGGTCGCTCCAGAACCACGGCACGGTGGAGTACTCGGCGGCCACACCGAGCAGCGTCGCGGCGGCGATCTTGGCCTGTTCGACCGCGTTCTGCACGCTTTCCAGCCGCAGCCGGGCCACTCCGCCCGGCGTGATGGAGGGGTTGGGCAGGTTGGCACAGTCCCCCGCGGCGACGGTGAGGCCGTCGGAGCAACGGGCGCTGCCGTCGACGACGATGCCGTTGTCGAGGGTGAGGCCGAGCTGTTCGGCCAGTTCGGTGCGGGGAATCACGCCGACCCCGATCAGCACAACGTCGGCCGGCACGACGGTGCCGTCGCCGAGTTCGACCCCGGTGACCCGGTCGTGTTCGCCGAGAAAGCGAACGACCTGAGCGTTCAGCACCACACGGATGCCGCGGCGCCGGTGCGCCTGCAGGTAGAACTCGCTCGTCTGTTCGCTCACCGCACGACCCACGAGGCGCGGAGCTGCCTCGAGCACGGTGACCGTGGTGCCGCCGGCGCGGGCTCCGGCGGCGACCTCGAGCCCGATGAAACCGCCCCCGACGACGACCAGGTTGCGGGCGCCGGCGAGGCCCTGAGCGAGCTGCGCGGCATCCGTCGCCGTGCGCAGGTAGCTGACGCCCTCGAGCTCGCTGCCGTCGAACGGAATCTGGCGGGGCACGGCCCCGGTCGTGAGGGCGAGCCGGGCGAAGGCGAAGCGACGGCGGGATTCGGCGACGGCGACACCTCCCGCCGCGGTGCGGCTGACGCTCACGATGCGTTCACGGGTGACGAGCTCGATGTCGTGCTGGCGGTAGAAGTCGTGGCTGCGAAAGGTCAACGAATCGGCCGTGACCTCGCCCTTCAGAAACGCCTTCGAGAGCGGCGGGCGCTGGTACGGCGCGTGCGGCTCTTCGCCCACGAGCACGATCGGGTCGGTATCGCCGAGCTCCCGCAGGCTCGACGCGAGCTGCACGCCGGCCTGGCAGTTGCCGATGATGAGGGTTCCGAGCCCGGTGGGGCGCGCGGATGCCGCGGTGCCGGTCATCACTACACCTGCGTTTCGGGGGTCGTGACGCGAATGTCGGCGTCGCCCAGCTTGAGCTGGCAGGACAGCCGGGAGTTGGCCTCGCGGTCGATGGCGGTGCCGTCGAGCATGTCGTCTTCGAGCTCGAGCATGGCGGCAAAATCGCTGTCGGCGCAGACGAAGACGTGGCAGGTGGCGCAGCTGAGGCTGCCGCCGCACTCGGCGACGATGCCGGGCACCCCGTTGCGCACGGCGGTCTCCATGACGGAGTCTCCGGCGAAGCCCGCGACGGCGGTCTCGCTGCCGCTGGCGGAGATATAGGTTACGGAAGGCATAGGAGGGTCTCCTTCGAGTCTGTGCTGATGGTGGAGGTCACAGGAACTGCCGGCCGCCGTCGACCACGAGGGTCTGGCCGGTGATGTAGCGGGAGCCGGAGCCGGCCAAAAACAGGGCCGCCCCGACGATGTCATCGGGCTCACTGGCCCGTTTGATGGAGCCGCGATCCACGCCGTACTCGGCCGCCCCCTCGATGAGGCCGTAGCTGGCCTCGGTGAGGGTGAAGCCCGGTGCGATCGCGTTGACAGTCACGTTGCGCACGCCGAGCTCTTTGGCGAGCACCCGCGTGAGGGCGATCACGCCGCCCTTCGAAGCGACGTAGTGCGCCCACTGGGCGGAGCCGCTCAGTACCGTCGCGCTCGAGAGGTTGATGACCGCGGCGCCGTCAGCGAGGTACGCGGAGCAGGCGCGGGTCACGAGCCAGGGTCCCTTGAGGTTGACGGCCATCACGCGGTCCCACTCGTCCAGGTCGATGTCTTCGAACGGGGAACGGGTGATGGTCGCGTAGATCGCGGCGTTGTTGATGATGACGTCGATCCGGCCATCGTCACCCGAGAAGGCGGCGGCATCCGCTGCGAGCCGGGTCACCGAATCGAGCGAGGTGACGTTGGCTTCGAGGGCGAGGGCGGTTCCGCCGGCCGCCTCCACGAGCAGGGCGGTCTGTCGCGCGCCCTCGAGGTTGGTGTCGGCGACGACCACCCGGTCGCCCTGGGCCGCGAAGCCCAGGGCAAAGGCACGGCCCAGCCCGCCGGCGGCGCCGGTGATCAGCACCGTTCTGGCGGTTTCACGCCCCTGAGCGGGCTGGTCCGTGCGCGGATCAGGCATGGCTACCTTCGAAAACGGTTCCGTCGATGGCCTCGAAGCCGGCCGGTTCGAGGGTCTGCTCGAGCTGCATCGCCGCGTCGCCGGCCAGGGTGAGGTCGTGCACGTGGTCCTCAGCGGCGCGCTCCTCAGTGGCGTGCTCCTCGACGATGGTGACGGTGCCGTTGTTGCCGTCGACGCGCAGCCACTGGCCGGTCACGATCTGGGATGAGGCGGTGCCGGTGCCGGTGACGGCCGGCATGCCGTATTCCCGGCAGACGATGGCCGCGTGACTCATCATGCCGCCGATGTCGGTGACCGTGGCGCGAATCTTGCCGAAGATCGGACCCCACGACGGGGCCGTGACGGGGGCGACGAGGATGTCGCCCTCGCGCACCTCGGAGAGCTGGTCTGAGCTGCTGATGACGCGGGCCGGGCCTTCGGCCACGCCGCTCGAGGCCGCCATGCCCCGAAACTCACCCTCTGGCGCGTCGGAGTCGCCGAGCCAGTTCTTGATCTGGTCGCTCGTGATGCCCCAGAGCATGAGGGTGAAGGGTTCGGTGATCACGGCCGGCGGGGTGTTGAGGGCCGGCTGCGGGCGCTGCTGCTGCAGGGCGTCGACGATGCCGCGGCGGCGTTCGACCTCCTCGGGCCAGTACGACGGACCGATCGCGGGCGCGCCGACCGCCCAGCCGGTGACGTAGTCGAAGAGGGCCTCGCGCACCTCGTCGCGGCGCAGAAAGAACATGCCGTCGGCATCCGCCCAGAAGCCCTGCTGCTGCAACATCGCGGAGAGTTCACGGGCCTTGCGCCAAAAGACGCCCATGGTCCAGTGCTCGATGTAGAAGTTGTGGTTTTCGACGTAGGGATAGACCTGGCGGGCGAGGCCGAGCTTGCCCTCGAAGGCGGCGAGTTGTTCGGGGCTGAGCAGTTCGCAGTACTCCTCGGTGATGCGGTCGCGTTCGGCGACCAGTTCGGCGACCGGGCGGTCGATGATCTGACCGTTCTGCAGGCGGCCGATGTAGTCGCGAATATAGCCGAGCGGCAGCTCGAGGTGGTCGATCCAGTACTTGTCGTGAGCGTAGAAGCCGTTGCCGACGGTGAAGTTGAACCACGGGTCCTTCGCCTCGGTGAAGGCGGCGATCCATTCGGTGCCACCGGATGCCGCGGCGAGGCCGGCGAGGGTGGCTTCCGGGTTCTCGGTGTCACCGAACAGGCCGGTCAGGCCCAGCTCGACGGCGAGTTTGGCGAGCTTTTTGAGCTCGTCGTCGGGCCGGAACAGTTCCATGTCGACGCCCTGCACCATTTTCGCCACGGCCTGGTCGGGAATGCCGGGGAAGACCTCTGTGCAGAAGCTGAAGAAGTCGAGGTAGGCGACGTAGCCGAGGTTCAGAAACTCGAAGTGGTACTGCCAGGCGCGGTAGGTCAGCGCGATGAGTTCGTCGTAGCGGGCGAGCAGGTCGTTGTTCGGGCCGGTACCCTTACCGCTCGTCACGTCGTTGATATCGACCTTGTCGGGCAGCGCGGCGAAGCTGAGCGCGTTCAGCTCGTCGATCGTGCCGTGGATCTTGCCCTGCCACTGCTCGAGCAGGGTCTCCCAATTCTGAAAGTAGTGGCCGGCTCGGGCCATGAATTCGGGCACCCGGGCCGCGATCTCGGCCTCGGGCACGCCGACCGGCGACATGAAGACGTAGCCGTTGTGGATGCGGAACTCGATGCCGTTGGCCGGCGGAATGAGCAGGTGCCGGGTGTTGTACTGCCCGAGGCAGCTCACGGCGAACTCGAAGCCGATCGTCTCGAACGGCTTGGTCACGGTCGGCCAGTGCTGGCTGTCGCAGAACCAGAACTTGCCCTCCTCGACCTCGCGGCGGTTCTGCTGAAAGACCAGGTTGTAGGCGTACAGGTCTTTCCAGCCTTCGGCACCGGCGGCCGGGGCCTGGTCGTAGGGGCTGGGAAATGACTTCTCTGTCATTGGTAAACCATTCTCGAAGTGGGGCGCGGGGTCATGTCGGGGTGCAGCGGGGGTGCAGCAGGGGGTGCAGCAGGGGGTGCAGCGGTGGGGCTGAAGCAGGCGCGGGTCAGGCCTTACCGGCCTGAATCAGCAGGGAGCGGGTGATGCTCTCGATGCCGAACTGCCCCGTGACGGCGGCGGCCGGGGCGGCATCCGCTGTCGAACCGGACGAGTGCACCGTTTCGGGGCGGGACTGCAGCAACAGCAGGTTGGCGCCGTCCGGCAGGTCGCGGTCCAGGGCCCACTCGATGTCCTGCGGGCACCTGAAGTGCTTCTCGGCCTTCTTGGCGATGGTCGCGATCGCGGTGATCTCGCTCTCGCTGATCGAGAGCACAGCGCGGCGCGCGGCCGAAACCTCGAGTTCGACCAGGCCCGCGTTGGCCGGGTCGGGCACGAGTTCGGCGTGTTTGCTGCCGATCACGCGCTTGACAACCATGAGCATGATCTTGTCGACGGTGACGTTGTCGGGGGTGACGAGTCCGGAGACGACGAGTTCACCGAGGCCGTAGGAGGCCTCGATGACGATCTTTGAGCGGTCGCCGGTGGTGGGATCCATGGTGATGGCGACCCCGGCGGCGCGGGCGTTGACCATCTTCTGCACGGCGACGGCCATCGAGAGCCCCTCGTTGGGGATGTTGTTCTTCAGCCGGTAGGTGATCGCCCGGGAGGTGAACAGTGAGGCCCAGCAGCGACGGATGTGCTCGGTGACGTCCTCGATGCCGTTCAGCCAGAGGTAGGTGTCCTGCTGGCCGGCGAAGCTCGCGTCCGGCAGGTCTTCGGCGGTCGCCGAGGAGCGCACGGCCACCGGCACCGGCTCGCCGAAGCGAGCCTGCAGCGCGTGATAGGCGGCAACGAAGTCGGCGCGCACGTCGGCGGGAACCGGGCGGCTCTCGATCTCGAAGCGCAGCTGGGCCGAGACCCGGTCGACCTCGACGACATCGTCGGCGTCGAGGTCGGCGAGCAGGGTGTGAATGTCGTGTTCGATGCCGGCGGCGGCGATGAAGGCATCGTAGGAGGCCGTGGTGATGGCGAAGCCGGGCGGCACCGGCATGCCGGCCTGGGTGAGGGCGACGAGTGAGGCGCACTTGCCGCCCAGAAGCTCGTGATTCGGGGCCTCGGCGCCATCGAAGAACTGGATATAGGGCGTGGTGGTCACTTCTGGTCTCCCCAGGTAACGGGCACCGAGGTGGGCGCCCTGAACGACAGGTTGTCTGCGAACACGATGGCGGCGGCGTCGATCAGGCGCAGCCCGGGGGCGGCCTTGAGGGTCTCTTCGACGACGATCTTGTCCTGCATTTTGGCGAGCATGTTGCCGAGGCAGTAGTGGATGCCGAAGCCGAACGACAGGTGGTTGCGGGCGTTGACCCGGTTGATGTCGAAGGTTTCGGGCTGCTCGAAGGTGCCAGGGTCACGGTTGGCGGAGCCCATCAGCAGCAGGATGTTCGAGCCGGCCGCAATGGCGACGCCGCCGATCTGGGTGTCGACGAGAGCCTTGCGGCGCCAGCCGACGATGCTCGGCGAGAACCGCAGCGTCTCGTCGATCGCGGCCGGGATGCCGCTCGGGTCGTCGATCAGCTGCTGCCACTGGGCGGGGTGGGCGAGCAGCTCGCGGATGGTGTTGGAGATGAGCGTCGTGGTGGTCTCGTGGCCGGCGAAGAGCAGGCTATAACAGACCGAGGCGATCTCGTGGTCGGAGATCTCCGAGCCCGTGGACTGCGCCTGCACGAGATCGAAGACGAGGTTGTCGCCGTTGGTACCGGCGGCGAGCTGCTCGTGCGCGTTCGACACCAGGCGCAGGCACTCGGTCCAGTAGTCCACGAGGTTGTGGGCGTGCGGGATCTGTTCCTCGTCACTGAGGTCGCCCCATGTCATCGCGGCACGGGAGTCCGACCACTTCTTGTAGGTCGAGACCATCTCCGGGCCGACGCCGAGCAGTCCGAGGATCGTGATCGTGGGGATGTCCACGGCGACGTCGGTCAGAAAATCACCGCGGGCATCCGGATGCGCCAGCATCTGCCTGAGCAGTCGCGCGGTGTTCTCGCGGATGGTGGGTTCGAGCTTCTTGTAGCGGCGAGGCGTGAATTCCTTTTGCACGATGGCGCGCATGCGGGTGTGCTCAGGGGGGATGCGCGCGCTGAGGCCGGAGTAGGCGGTGAAGCCGCCGTCGTTCATGATCTTCGTGGCGGCGGCGCCGCGGGCCCGCACCGGTGCCTGGGCATTCTCACTGCTGAAGACCTGCCAGTTGTCGAAAACGGCCTTGACGTCGTCGTAACGGGAGACGACGAAGTAGCCGATCTCCGCGTTGAACATGACCGGTTCGTTCTCGCGCAGGGCGGCGTACGAGGGGAACGGGTTCGTCATGGCGAACGGGGCGTAGCCGTGGTGTGTGGCGGCTTCTGGAAGGACGGCATCGGGGGCAGCGGATGCGGGGGCGTGGGCCACGGGGCATCCGCTTCGTTCCGGGGCGGCCACGGCGGCCGGCGGCGCGGGCCGCGCTGATGCGGGCCGAACGATAACGGGTTGAGCGTTCACGATTGCTCCTTGTTCTGCGTCCTCGTCGCTGAGGTCTCGCGAGGTCTATCTAAGGGTTCAGCGTTGCCCTGTGGTGGCGGCTGTCCCACTGGATGGAAGTGGCTTGGGTTCGGAGCTCGCTGTGGCCGGCAGGTGTGCGATCCCGCCCTGCAGGCGCTGGGCGGTGCCGAGCAGGGTCGGCAGGTAGCGCTCGAGCTGGTGCATCCGCCCGATCTGCAGCACGATGCCGAGCCCGCCGAAGATGCGACCGTCGGGCTGGAAGACGGGCACGGCGAGCGAGCAGGAGCCGAGGCGCACCTCTTCCGAGGCGAGTGCGAAGCCGCGAGCGCGAACCTTGCCTAGTTCGCGGCGCAGTTCGGCGGGGTCGGTCATGGTCTGCGGGGTACGCGGGTCGAGAGGTCCGTCGAGAATGGCGCCCTGCACCCAGTCCTGTTCGAAGGCGAGGATGGCCCGGCCGACCGCGGTCGCGTGCAGCGGCAGCCGCCCGCCGACCCGGCTGGCCTGAGGCACCCGGCGGCTGCCGTAGACCCGATCGATGTAGAGCACCTCGGCGCCGTCCCGAATGGCGAAGTGCACGGTCTCCTGCGTGAGCCCGAAGAGGTCCTGCAGGTAGGGGCGCACGACGTCACGCAGCTTGCGGCCGGCGTGTTGGCCGAGCTCCCAGAGGCGCAGGCCGATCTGGTAGCGGCCCTGGGCATCCCGTTGCACGGCACCCCACGTTTCGAGTTCACCCAGCAGCCGGTGCGCGGTGCTCTGTGGCAGTCCGCTGGCCTGCGTGATCTGTGCGAGGGTCCGGGATGCCGGGCTGTCTTCGAAAGCCGCCAGAATGCTGAGCACCCGGCTCGTCACCGACTGGCCCGGAGCCGACGTATGACCTGCCACGGCTGCCTCGACTCACGGATCGTCTCCCGAAGCCTCGGGAGACCCCCACTCTAGAGTCGGGACAGGTGCTGCGGGAGGGTCTTAGGTCCCGCAGAGTGCCCCCACTCGCCCGCCCGCCGCCTCCCGCGCGATCGCAGTGTGCCTCTCGCTCACGAGGAGCCCCGGAACGCCCAGTGAAGCACCCCCTCTCCCGAATGGTTCCCTCGCGCCCACCCCAAGGGGCCATTTTTGGCTTCTCGTGCAGAACGGATGCGGTTCACGGGGCCATCTCTGGCGTCTCGTTCACGAGAAGCCAGAAAGTGCCCCTTGCCCGTCACTGCTCCTGTTTCGAGCGAAGATGAGGTCGCCGTCGGGGCGGGCAGCGACGCGCGGTGAACCGGGGCCTGGGCGGCAGGCAATCTCGTCACCAGGACGGAACAGCGTCACCTCAGACGAACGACTCCGCCACCTCGTCCGAGTACGGGTACGCCAGGGCCGGGCGACGGATGCTCACGCGCACCCGGTCACCCCGCTGCGGCAGGTCAGGTGCCGCCACCCGCGCCCGAATGGTCGTGCCGTCGGCGAGCTCGACACTCACGAGGGCGTCGTGGCCGGCGTAGGCAATCGCGGTCACGGTGGCGACGACGGGCTCGGCACCGGCGGGGGCCTGACCGAGGCCGGCCAGCTGCCGCGCGCGCGGGCGTGAGTGGATCAGCGAGACCGAGGTCGCGGCCGCACTCGAGGTCGCCGCTGCACTCGATGGCGCGGATGCACTCGATGGCGCGGTTGACAGCGGCCCCGAGGCGAGCTCCGCCGCGGAAACTGGCGCGGCGGATGGTGCGGCCGGATCGAGGACGGCCGCATCGAGGAGGTCCGGGACAACCAGGTCCGGGACAACCAGATCCGGGACAACGAGGTCCGGGTCGAGGACGGCCGCGGCAGCCTGCGCGGCGGACTGCTCGGTCGCTGACGACTGGCGCCCTGGCACCGAGCCCGGCGCGATCACGCGGGTGATGGCGGGCGACAGGTGCAGCCATTCCGGGCGCAGCATGAGGCGCACCGGGGTGCCATCGGCCGGCACACGATCGCCCGGCAGCGTGCCATCGACCGCTGCCACCGCGTCGTCGGCCGCCGAACCGACGTAGGCCCGAGCCGGCACCACGCCGAGCGCGCAGTCGACCCGGCCCGTCGCGGCGGCGGCAATCTCGGTGCCGGTGCCCACCCAGCGACCGTCGAGCTCGACGGTGTCGCCGACGAAGCCCGCGACCCAGCGACTGACCGGGTGCTCGTAGACCTCGGCCGGGGTGCCCCACTGCAGCAGGCGTCCACCGCGCATCACCGCGACGTAGTCGGCGAGCGACAGCGCCTCCTCCTGATCGTGGGTGACGAGCAGGCTCGTACTGTTCTGGTCGCGCAGCAGGGCCGCGACCTCGATGCGCAGCGCCGCGCGCAGCAGCGGGTCGAGGGCCGCGAACGGCTCGTCGAGCAGCATCAGGTCGGGGCGGGCGGCGAGCGCCCTGGCCAGCGACACCCGCTGCGCCTGGCCGCCGGAGAGCTGAGCCGGCGAACGGTCGACGAGGCCGGTCAGCCCCACCAGCACGGCGAGGTCGACGATGCGGGCGGCCCGGGCGGCCTTGCCTCCGGTGCGGCTGCCGCGCGGCAGGCCGAAGCCGATGTTCTCGCCCACCGTCAGGTGGGGAAAGAGTGAGGCGTCTTGCGGCACCCAGCCCATGCCACGCTTCTCCGGGGCGAGCTGCACGGTCGGACTGCTGACGACGCGGGTCCCCACCCGAATGGTTCCACTCGACGCGGGAAGCAGGCCGGCGACCGCGCGCAGCAGGGTCGTTTTGCCGCATCCGCTCGGGCCGAGAACGGCCACCAGGCTACCGCGCGGAATTCCAAAGCTGACGCCCTCGAGCACGCTCGTGTCACCGTACGAGACCTGCAGACCGTCGATCGTGACCCAGTCGGCGGCGGGCGGCGCGGCGGCGGCGCGGGCCGCGGCGTTTCGGGCGACGGATGCCGCCTGCCGCTCGGCCGGCCCCTCACTGGTTCGCGTGTTCACAAGGCGCCTGTTCTGTCGAGGATTCTGGAGGGATTCTGGAGGGAAACGGTCACTGCTGTTCCTTCGCCACGCCGCGGATGCCCGACAGCAGTACCGTGGGTACCGCCGCGAGCAGCACGAGGGCCGCCGCATAGGGCGCCGCGGCGCCGAACTCGAAGACCGCGGTGCGGCTCCACAGCTCGGTGGCCAGCGTGGACACCCCGGTCGGGCGCAGCAACAGTGTCGCGGGCAATTCTTTCATGACCGAGATGGCTACGAGCAGGGTGCCGATGGCGATTCCGGGCAGCGCGAGGCGGGCGGTGACCTTCCACCAGGTTTGGAGCGGCGAATAGCCGAGCATGCGCGAGACGTCGGTGAGGCTGCCGGGCACCGCGGCGATGCCGCTGCGCATGCTGCCGATCGCGCGCGGCATGAACAACACGACGTAGGCGAAGACGAGCACGGCCGAGGTTTGGTAGAGCGCAGGAACCGCGGCGAGGGCGAAGAAAACGAGCGAGAGGCCCACGACGATGCCGGGCAGGGCGTGGCCGAGAAAGCCGACCGCCTCGATAGCGGCGACCAGCCGGCCCCGGTAGCGGGCGGCGAGGGCGGCAATCGGCAGCGCGACGAGGGCGGTGATCAGCGCAGCCCCGAGCGCGAGGGCGAGCGTTGCACCGATCGCCTCGAACAGGCGCGGCACGTCGATCGCGCGCAGGGTGGCCGCCTCGACGAGTCGGTTGCCGAGCCCGAGCACGGGAACGAGGATTCCGGTGGCCGGGGCCAGCAGCAGCACGGCGAGCGCCGGCCCGAGCCAGCGCCCCGCACGCCGCGCCGGGGTGGTGCTGCGGCCGCCGG
>NZ_SOHE01000051.1 GCF_004403305.1 Cryobacterium frigoriphilum
GCCGATCTGTTCAAGACCATCGAGAAGTGCGAGCGATTCATCATCGGCGACCAGCGGGAAGACGAGTCCCTCGAGAGCGTTGGCGAGGAGTTCGTTGATTTGAGCGAGGCGTGAAACCGGATCGTGGTCGGCATCTGTGTCCGACGGGAGTGTCTGTGACATATACTCATTTTACTCCTGAATGGACAAAAATACCAGAGAAACTCAAGAACTTTTTCTGAGTCTGGTATTTATCGACACCCCGAGTAGCGGCCTGTTCGGCTGGCTGAGCGTGCTGCAGAAGCTCCCGCACTCGGAGTCTGAAACGCATCTTTTCAACCCGAGCCTCTCACCACCCACCGACACTCCACACCCATGCTCTGCACTCGACACGTCGCACCTGGCACCCCGCACCCCACACCCCACACCCCACACCCCACACCCCACAACCGGCACCTCGGCAGCCGGTACCCCGGCGGCCAGCGCCGCGGCACGACCGCGCGTTGCTGCATCGCTCACGAAAACCGAGACGGCGGCGACTGCCCACTGCCAGTCATTGAGGCCGCCGAAAAACCGGTTGGTGGCCGCTTCTCGCCATCGGATATCGTGCCTGCCGACACCGGTCTTCGTGTGCGCAAGACGACACGACCAGGAGTCAAGAAACACACCACGGGGCGGCCGAGAACACGCCGCGCGATTTTACTGCAGCAGGCCGATGATCGTGCCCATCACCGTGAACGACACGAGGGAGTACGAGCCATTGATGTAAAACAGCGTGAGGCTGCGCCGCTCGAAGAGGTAGTTCACCCCGAAGGCCGCCGCCACGAACGTGGTGCCGGTCGTAATTCCGGCGAAGACGCCAAACCCGAGGCCACCGTCCCCGATGAATGCCGCGAGGCTCGCCGCCATCACGAACGCGAGCGCGAATGCCGCCCCGAAGATGCGGAAGGCGCCGGTTTGCAGTTGTTCGTCGGTGACTCCGGCCTCGCGCTGCCACGACTTGGCGAACAGCGTCGAATACCAGAGCGCGCCGATAGAAAAGTTGGACAGCGCTGCGATCAGCACCGCGAGCCAGTTGATCGACACGTCCATGACGACTCCTTCGGGTGAGACTCACGCATCGTGCAGCATGCGCACAGAGTAGTCCCGCCGGGTCTTCAGCGCTGCAACCGGGACGCGCACGCGCGGCACCCACACCCGACCATCGCTGCGCTCACGCTCCGACGAGGGTACCCGTCACCACGCGAAGCGTCGCGGATGCCCCCTGCCCCACTTCACTCCCCCCTGGCGCGTTAATCCGCGAAAGCGGGTGAAGCGTCGGTTAGCGAGTGCCTAACTGACGGTTCACCCGCTTTCGCGAGCAGGTGCAGAGCAGGTGCAGAGCAGATGCAGATGCAGGTGGTGTGGCTACTTACCCAGGCGCGCCTGCAGGTTCTCGGCGAGCGAGGCGAGGAACTCCTCGGTCGTCTGGTACGCCTGCTGCGGGCCGACCAGCAGCGCGAGGTCCTTGGTCATCTTGCC
Organism: Cryobacterium frigoriphilum; assembly: GCF_004403305.1. Lineage (GTDB taxonomy): Bacteria > Actinomycetota > Actinomycetes > Actinomycetales > Microbacteriaceae > Cryobacterium > Cryobacterium frigoriphilum. The sequence goes on from NZ_SOHE01000051.1 coordinate 1,501, forward strand.
GCTCTCGACGGTCTTGATGACGACATCTTCGAGGGTCAGCGCGAACTCGGCCAGGGCCGGGTTGTTGTCGAGCTTGGCGCGGTGGGAGAGGCCCCGGGTCCAGGCGTAGATCGACGCGATCGGGTTCGTCGAGGTGGGCTTGCCGAGCTGGTGCTGGCGGTAGTGACGCGTCACGGTGCCGTGGGCGGCCTCTGCCTCGACGATCTTGCCGTCGGGCGTGGAGAGCACGCTCGTCATCAGGCCGAGCGAGCCGAAGCCCTGCGCGACGGTATCGGACTGCACGTCACCGTCGTAGTTCTTGCAGGCCCACAGGTAGCCACCCTCCCACTTCATGGCCGACGCGACCATGTCGTCGATCAGGCGGTGCTCATAGGTGAGGCCGGCCGCTTCGTAGCCGGCCTTGAACTCGGTGTCGAAGATGTCCTGGAAGATGTCCTTAAAACGACCGTCATAGGCCTTCAGGATGGTGTTCTTGGTCGACAGGTACACCGGAACGTTGCGCTCGAGGCCGTAGGCCAGGGTGGCGCGCGCGAAGTCGGTGATCGACGAGTCGAGGTTGTACATGCCCATTGCGACGCCGTCGCCGGGCGCGTTGAAGACCTCGAAGGTCGACGCCTTGCTGCCGTCTTCCGGGGTGAAGGTCATGCTGAGCGTGCCCTTGCCCTGAAAACGGAAGTTGGTGGCCTTGTACTGGTCGCCGTAGGCGTGGCGGCTGATGATGATCGGCTTGTTCCAGCCGGGCACGAGGCGCGGGATGTTGCTGATGACGATCGGTTCGCGGAAGATGGTGCCGCCGAGAATGTTGCGGATCGTGCCGTTGGGCGAGAGCCACATCTTCTTGAGGCCGAATTCTTCGACGCGGGCCTCGTCGGGGGTGATGGTTGCGCACTTGACGCCGACCCCGTGCTTCTCGATGGCGTGAGCCGCATCGATGGTGATCTGGTCGTTGGTCTCGTCGCGCTTCTGGATCGAGAGGTCGTAATACTCGAGGTCAATGTCGAGGTAGGGGTGGATGAGCGTGTCCTTGATGGCATGCCAAATGATGCGCGTCATCTCGTCGCCGTCAAGTTCAACGACCGTTCCTTCAACCTTAATCTTCGACAATGGCTTCTCCTCCGGGGTTCGACGGCCCACTATGGCCATCTGCAAGCCTACTAGAGAGTAAGAACTATCTTGACATCGAGATACATTCCCCCTTTCGGGGTGGTTCCGACCCCCGGAAGCGCTCCGATCGGGTACCGGCGACCCCGAGCGCGCAGTAGCCTGAACACATGGGTGAGCTGAGACTGGAAGAACTGTCCGCACGTAACATCGTTGCCGCCAACAACCTGAGCCTGAAACCGGGACAGGAAGCGTTCGTGGCGCCCGTCTCCTACTCAGTGGCCGCATCCGTCATTAATCCCGCAACCGCGTGGCAGCGTGTCGTGCTGCTCGACGGCCAGGTCGCCGGATTCATTCACGGCAATTTCGACCCCGAATCCGAGCACGAAGAGTTTCGGGCCTGCATCTGGCGCATCAACGTGGATGCCGGCCTGCAGGGCCAGGGAGTGGGCAAGTTCGCCTCCGACGCCCTCGCCGAAGAGGCCCGCGCCCGTGGCTTCGACCACATCAACGTCATCTGGGAGCCCGGAGAAGACGGCCCCGGCGCCTTCTTCCACCGCATCGGCTTTGTCGACGTGGGCGAGACCCAGTACGGCGAAACCATCGGCGCCCTGCAGCTCTAACCGTTTCGAGAGCGGATGCCCATGGCCGGGTCTTCGGACGTCACCGAGCCGCCGCGCGGCGAGGCCTTCGCCGAGCACGTGCTCGCGATCGTCGAGTCGATCCCGCCCGGGCGAGTGATGACCTACGGCGACATCGCCGCGGTACTGGGCAGCCGTGCGGCACGCACGGTCGGCCAGATCCTCGCTCACAGCGGCGGCAGCGTGCCGTGGTGGCGCGTGGTGCGGCACGGCGGACATCCGCCGCCCGGCCTCGACGGGCGGGCCCGCGCACACTACGGCGCCGAGGGCACTCCTCTCGTCGATGCGACGACGGATGCCGGCTTCCGCGTCGACTACGCCGCCGCCCGTTGGTCCCCCGACCGGTCCTGACCGACTCGCGGCACTCCTGAGCTCTCGCGGCACTCCTTCAGCTCTCGCGGCACTCCTCAGGCTCTCGCGGCACTCGTTCGAACGAGTGCCGGCTCGCGCAACGAGTGCCGCGACGCACCCGCCGGGATTCGAGCGGCCTAGACCAGGGAGTCCCGCCAGGCGGCGTGCAGCTGCGCGAACCGCCCGGTACCGGCGATGAGCTCGTTCGGGGTGCCGTCTTCGACGATCTTGCCGTGTTCCATGACGAGCACCCGATCGGCGATCGCGACCGTCGACAGCCGGTGCGCGATGATCACCGCGGTGCGGTCGCTCAACAGCGTCTGCAGCGCCTCTTGCACGAGCCGTTCGCTGGGAATATCGAGCGACGAGGTGGCCTCGTCGAGGATGAGCACGGCAGGGTCGGCGAGAAAGGCTCGCGCGAACGAGATCAGTTGGCGCTGCCCGGCCGAGACCCGCCCGCCGCGTTTGTTCACGTCGGTGTCGTAGCCGCCCGGCAGCTGCGAGATGAAACCGTCGGCGCCCACGGCACGCGCGGCCGCCCTGATTTCGTCGCGCGAGGCATCCGGTTTGCCGATCGCGATGTTCTCTGCGACGCTGCCGCTGAACAGGTACGCCTCCTGGGTGACCATGACGATCGCCCGGCGCAGGTCTTTGGGGTGCAGGTCGCGCAGGTCGACGCCATCGAGCAGCACGCAGCCCTCGCTCGGGTCGTAGAAACGGCTCATGAGCTTGGCGAGCGTGGACTTACCGGCGCCCGTCGACCCCACCAGAGCGATGGTCTGCCCCGAGGGAATCTCGAGGTCGAAGTGCGGCAGCACCACTCGATCGGTCTTGTAGGCGAACTGCACGTTCTCGAAGGACACCGTGCCCTTCGCCTTCCACAGGTCGACGGGGGTGGTCGGGTCGGGCACGCCCGGGCGCTCTTCGAGCACACCGGAGATCTTCTCGAGCGCGGCCGCGGCCGACTGGTAGGAGTTGTAGAACATCGCCATCTCTTCGACCGGGTCGAAGAAGCGGCGTGTGTAGAGCAGCGTCGCGAGCAGGGCACCGATCAACAGGTCGCCCTCGACCACGCGGAAGCCGCCGACGAGAAGCACAGCGGCGACGGTGACGTTGCCGATCAGCACGAGACCAGGGTCGAAGACACCGAACAGCTGGATCACCCGGGCGTTCACGTCGCGGTAGCTCTCGACGAGGCCCCCGAACTGCTTCTCGTTGCGTTTCTCCTTGCGGAACGCCTTCACGGCGCGGATGCCGGTCATCGTCTCGACGAAGTGCACGATCAGGCTCGCCGAGGCGACCCGCGACTGCCGGAACAGGGTCTGCGAGCGCACCTGGAACCAGCGTGTGAGCACGGCGAGCGGAATCAGCGCGCCGAACAGCACGAGCCCGCTCGTGCCGTCAACGAGAAAGAGCGCGATCGCGGTGAAGAGCATGTAGAGCACGCCCTGCACGAGCTGATTGATGCCCGAGTCGAGCAGCTCACGGATGGCGTCAAGATCGCTGGTCTGCCGGGAGATGATGCGCCCGGAGGTGTAGGACTCGTGAAACTCGAGGCTGAGCTTCTGGGTGTGTAGAAACACCCGTTTGCGCAGGTCGATGAGCACGCTCTGGCTGACCCGCGCGGCGAGCACGGTGTACCAGGCGATCAAAAGCGCACCACAGACACCGGTGACGAGGTAGACCGCGCCGGCCGCGCCGAGCGGAACCCAGTCGTTGTTCAGCAGTGCGGGCAGCCCGCGGTCGATGCCCAGCGCGATGAGCGCCGGGCCGGCGACCTGGGCGGCAGTCGAGACGACCACGACGAGCATCGCGAGGATGACCTGCCCACGCACCGGGCGCAGCAGGGATCCGAGCAGGCGCAGCGAGCGCGCACGAATCTGGCGGCTCTCGGCCTTGGTGAAATCGTGGCGTTCCTCGCCGGCTACTCCGGTGACGCTCACAGCGCCTCCTCCGCTCGTTGGGCCTCGCGTTTGACTTCGTCTTCGAGGCTCGAGATGACGAAGCTGTAGTGCTCGTTGCTGGCCAGCAGCTCGGAGTGGGTTCCGACCGCGGTGATGCGGCCGTTTTCGAGCAGCGCGACCCGGTCGGCGAGCATCACCGTACTGGGTCGGTGCGCCACAATGAGGGTCGTGGTGGACACGAGCACCTCGCGCAGCGCCGCCTCGACCAGCGATTCGGTGTTCACGTCGAGCGCGCTCAGCGGGTCGTCGAGAATCAGCACTGCGGGTTGGGCTGCCACCGCGCGCGCCAACGCGATGCGCTGGCGCTGCCCGCCTGAGAGACTCATGCCCTCCTCACCGACCAGGGTGTCGACGCCATCGGGAAGGTCGTGCACGAAGCCCGCCTGGGCGATGGTCAGCGCGGAAGCGAGTGCGGCATCCGCTGCCTCGCTGGGTTCGCTGATGCCGCTCGCGTCACCGTATTCGGTGCGGCCGAGCAGCACATTGTCGCGCACGGAGGCCGAGAACAGGGTGGCGTCTTCGAAGGCCATCGCGAGGTGGCTGCGCAGTTCTTCTCGGCCGAGGCTGCGCACGTCGACACCGTCGAGGGTGACGGCGCCGCCGGTGACGTCGTAGAGGCGAGTCGTGAGGGCGGTGAGGGTGCTCTTACCGGAACCGGTCAGGCCCACGAGGGCCATGGTCTCGCCCGGTTCGAGCACGAGGTCGATGCCGTCGAGCAGGTCGGGAAAGCGCTCGGGTGAGTCCGCATAGCGAAAGTGCACGTTCTCGAACGCGAGGCGGCCGCGCGGCTGGCTCAGGGTCACCGCGTTCTCGGGGTCGACGATCTCGTTCGGGGTGTCCAAGATGTCGAAGAATCGGTCTGTCGCGGTGCGCGCGTCGAACGTCATCGACAGCAAGAATCCGATGGACTCCACCGGAAACCGCAGCACGGTCGCGGTCGCGAAGAAGGCGGCCAGTTCACCCACGCTGAGGTCACCCTGCGCGGTCAGCCAGACGCCGACAATGAGGCAGATCGCGAACGCCACGTCGGGTACCAGCAGCAGCCAGAGCCAGATCCCGGCGATCGCGCGGGCCTTCTCGATCTCGGTGCCTCGCAGGTCTTCGGCCTGGGTGGCGAAGTTCTTCAGCGCGAAGGAGCCACGACCGAAGGCTTTCAGCACGCGGATGCCGTGCACCGACTCCTCGACGGCCGTCGCGAGGTCGCCGGCCTGGTCCTGGCTGCGCCGCGCGATCACGGAGTACTTCTCTTCGAAGACATAACCGTAGATCCAGATCGGAATCGAGCAGACGATGAAGATGAGGCCGAGCAGCCAGTTCATCGAGAACAGAATCACGACACCGACGATGATGGTGACGAAGTTCACGACGAGCAGCACGAGCCCGAACGACACCCAGCGGCGAATCAGGTTCAGGTCGCTCACGGCGCGGCTGAGCAGCTGGCCGCTCGGCCAGCGGTCGTGGAACGTGACGGGCAGGTCCTGCAGGCGAGCGTAGAGCCCGTTGCGCATGCGCGCCTCGATGTGGGTGCCCGGGGTCAGCACGAACCAGCGGCGCAGGGCGATCATGATGGCCTCGAGGATGCCGAGGCCGAGCACGATCCAGACGGCCGGCCAGATCTCGCTCGGGTCGTTGTTGCCGGTGTTTATTGAACTGAGCGGGCCGTCGACGAGGCCCGCGAGAACCTGCGGGATGGCGAGGGCCACGAGCCCGGCGAGCAGGGCGGCGAGTGCGCCGAGCGCGAGCCGTGGCAGTGCCGGGCGGGCATAGGGATAGAGACGAAGCAGGGTGCGGAACGTATTCCGCCGAGTGCTGGGCATGGTGTGTCCTGAACGACGGCGTTGTGCGGCCCGGTCAGGCAGCCTTTCAGACTATGGCCGAACGGGGCTAGACCGCAAATCCCCCGGGTGCATGCCCGGTTGTCGCCGGTCCCCGATATCTCGGCGCTGTGGATCCACGGCGTGCCGAGGCACCGAACGCCAACAAGCCTTGGCGCAGGCACCGCGCAGCGGCGGAAGTACCGCGCAGCGGCGCAGCTACCGCGCAGCGCACCCTCAGGAGCCTCCCGCGACGGGGGCGGCCGAGCTACGCGGTAGAACCGCCGCTACGCGGTAGGCGTGCCTGCAGCGCAACGGCGCAGGTACCGCGCGGCGCGAGAACGCGGCATCCGCTCACCGCACACCCTGGCGCAGGCACCGCGCAGCGGCGGAAGTACCGCGCAGCGGCGCAGCTACCGCGCAGCGCACCCTCAGGAGCCTCCCGCGACGGGGGCGGCCGAGCTACGCGGTAGAACCGCCGCTACGCGGTAGGCGTGCCTGCAGCGCAACGGCGCAGGTACCGCGCGGCGCGAGAACGCGGCATCCGCTCACCGCACACCCTGGCGCAGGCACCGCGCAGCGGCGGAAGTACCGCGCAGCGGCGCAGCTACCGCGCAGCGCACCCTCAGGAGCCTCCCGCGACGGGGGCGGCCGAGCTACGCGGTAGAACCGCCGCTACGCGGTAGGCGTGCCTGCAGCGCAACGGCGCAGGTACCGCGCGGCGCGAGAACGCGGCATAGGCACCGCGCAGCACCCGCGCAGCACCCGAGCAACAGCAGCGGGCGAGCGGATGCAGCGGGCCGGGCCTGCGGGCTAGGCTGCGGCGTCGAGGCGGGCCGCGGCCAGGCGTTCGGCGGCGGCGAGCGTCGTGATGCCCTCGGTGTGGGCATCCGTGAAGATCTGCCCGAGCACGTCGCCGATGGCGGCGACCCGGGTCGCGATCGCGGCCGCGTCGGCGTCGGGCTCGCTCGCCATCGCGAGGAACACCACGCCGCCGGCGTTCACGACGAAGTCCGGTGCCCAGAGAATGCCGCGGGCGTCGAGTTCGGCGGCTCCCGCGACCTCGGCGAGCTGGTTGTTCGCGGCGCCGCAGACGCCGAGCACGTTGAGTTCGCCGATGACGGTCGCGTCGAGCACCCCGCCCAGGCCGCACGGCACGAACAGGTCGGCCTGGATGCGGTGCGCGCCGGCGACCGGCACCCAGTCGGCGCCGAGCTCGTCGGCGAGTTCGCGCTTGTCGGGGTTGATGTCCGTCACGGTCAGGGTCGCGCCGGCGGCGGCGAGGGCGCGCGCGAGGCGGCCGCCGACCTGACCGAGGCCCGAGATCACGAGGTGGCGTCCGGTGACCTCGCGGCTGCCGAACAGGGCCTCGAGCGTGGCGAGGATGCTCGCGTACACTCCGGCAGCGGTCGCATCGGCCGGTTCGCCGACGCCGCCGGTTGCCGTCGGCAGGCCGCAGACGTGTGCGGTGCGCTCGGCGACGATGGCCATCAGCTCGGCGCTCGTTCCCACGTCTTCGGCGGTCATGTAGGCACCGTTCACGCTCTCGACGGCGTCACCGAGGTCGAGCATGGCGTCGCGCTTCTCGTCATCGCTCAGCACCGTGCCGAGTGGCAGGTAGACGACGGACTTGCCGCCACCGAGGTTCAGGCCGGCAGCCGCGTTCTTGAGGGTCATGGCGGCGGAGAGGCGCAGCGCGTCGGCGACGGCATCGGTCCAGGTGGCGTACTGCCAGACACGGGCGCCGCCGAGGGCCTGTCCGAGGCGGGTGGAGTGCACCGCGACGGTGATCATGAGGCCGGAGCGGGCGCCGGTCGTGATCAGCACCTTTTCGTGCGTGAACGGGATCGCGGCGAGCGCATCGAGCGACGGTGCAGGTTGCGTAAGATTCATGGGATTCTCCGGACTGGGGTCTGCCGGCCGGGTGGGCCGACGTCGAATGGGCGCGGGGTATTGCGCCACCCGAACAGACTAACCGCGTGAGCGCCCAGCGCCCGGTTCCAAGCCCGAATCGGCACCAGGATCGTTGCCCACCGCACTTCGCTCCTGCACCGGGATCGACTCCGTGAACTGGGCGGCGCGCTGTTTGGCCTTGTCGTCACCGGAGAACAGGCCGACGGGTTCGGTGACCGGATGCCGCCGCTCCCGTTTCGCGGGCACCTCCGGCGGCCGCTCCTGCCGCAGTTCCATGCGGCCGACCGGGATCGCTTCCGGGTTCTCGGCGTTCAGCCACGTGATCAGGTTCTCCCGCACGAGGCAGCGCAGGTCGAACAGGGTGGGAGCGTCGTGAGCGGAGACCAGCACCCGCACGCGCACGAAGCCGCCCACGGCATCCGTCACCTGCAGCACCACCACGCGCTCGTCCCAGAGCCCGGTCGCCGCGACGATGCGGTTCAGTTCTTCGCGCATGCCGACGGGGTCGACGCGCCAGTCCAGGTCGAATTCGACCGCGCCGAGCAGTTCGCTCGTGTGACGGGTCCAGTTCTGAAACGGGTTGGTCGTGAAATAGGTCGACGGCAGCACCATGCGGCGGTCGTCCCAGATATGAACGACGACGTAGGTGAGGGTGATCTCCTCGATCTTGCCCCACTCGGTTTCAACGATCACGACGTCGTCGACCCTCAGCGCGTTGTTGAAGGCGAGCTGCATTCCGGCGAAGACGTTCGCGAGGGTGGACTGCGCGGCCAGCCCCGCAACCACGCTCAGCAGCCCGGCCGAGGCGAACAGGCTGGCGCCGGCGGTCGCCGCGCCCGGCACGCTGAGCAGAATCGCGCCGATCGCGCAGATGATGAGAATGACCACGCCGATGCGCCGCAGCATGCGCAGCTGAGTGCGCACCCGGCGGGCGACCCGGTTGTCGCGCACGTCGATGCGGTACCGGGTGGCGGCGATCTCCTCGAGAAAATACAGCAGCGCGCAGAGCAGCCAGGTCGCCGAGCCGGTGAACAGGGTGCGAAAGACGAAGTCAACGGGCTGGGCCAGCGCCGGATCGGTCACGAGATACAGGGTGTCGGCGAGCCAAAGCAGGCCGACGAGCACCGTGATGCGAAACGGGATGCGCGCGAGCCGCAGCAGCGCGCGCGCCCAGGCCTTACGCCGCCCGATCAGGCGAAAGGTGAGCGACATGACCGCCGTCACGGCGACCGCGAGCACGACCGCGGCGAGCACGGCGAACACGATGGGCGGAACGAAGAAATCGAGGATCGTCACGGCACCACCCTAGTTGGCAGGCACGCGGTGCCCGCGGTCTGGCCGGGATCCCCAACTATCCAGTCGGCCGAGTCGGGAATATGATGCCGGAATAAGGCGGAGGCAGGAATGACTTTTCCGGAGAACTTCGACCCCATCTACTTCGACGATTCGACGTGGGACGAACGGGTGCAGGCTTGGCAGCATCACAACGTGTCGCGAGGGTTCTCGGGCGGCAACGCTGAGCTGGTACGAAAACTGCTCACTCACAGCGAAACCGGGCTCCGAGTCGTCATCAACATCACCCCGGCGGCGCTGGAGTCCATGCTGCGCGCGGGTGCCTACCGAAACCTCTACGAGGCTCCCGTCATCGGCGGTCGCGCACGGACGGTTTCCGAGGCTCGCGAAACGGTCGATGACAAACTGTCGCTCGGCTCCGACACCTATTTTGGTGCTCTGGCCGTGGGCGGTTCTGGTGTGCGCTACTACGGTGCCTATTGCCTGGTGCTGTCACCCGAGCTGGTCGAACCCGACACCCAACTCTTCGACCGCGACTCCTACGACATCCTGCTGCCCCCTCTGCTGGGCGCTCCGATGAATTCCGAGAACATCTCGGTACTCACCGGAAAATGGCAGACCGACCGGATCGAGATGGTGATGCTCAAGGTCTTGCCCGAAATGCGCCACGACAGCAGGCTCGTGACCGCCGGAATGATTTCTAGCCTGGTTCTGCGCGACCAGGAGTTTGTCGAGGTCCACCTGCGCCAGAAGTTCGGCCCCGAAGATCTCGAAGAGATACGCGAATCACCCGATGATGCCGCCACCGAGATCGACATTCTGGAACGCCGCCGGGCAGGCCTGCACGTGGCGTCCGAGGAGGGCGAATGGGTTCGCCGTCGGTCGCGTCTGGCCGAGCTGATGGACGACCAGAGGGTCAAGCACCGGGTCGTGACGATGTATGGGAGGGGATACCAGTGGATGTGAGCCAGAGCTGGTTCATCGACGCGTGGGCTGTGCGCGATGGCGCGCTGTTTGCGTCCCAGCGATCACCCGACGGGCTCGACGATGCCTCCAGTACGGTCTTCATGACCGTGCCCGACCTTGAACCCGAGGCCGTCGGCCGCATCAGCACCGCTTTGCGGGCGACCCGCGTTGGCTTTCAGACCGGCTTCTTCGACGAAGACGGTCGGGAAATCCCGTTTGGCAGCCTGCCGCAGCTGCAGGAACTCGCCCGCCGCGCCTATCTGGCGAGCGGCCTGGGCGACGATGGCGTGGCCCAGGCGGCAGGGCCTCACCCCGCCGGCCCACCGACGCAATGGCCGGGTGCACGCTTTCTGGAGCGCTCAGTTCAAGTGCTCGATCTGGACAACGAACCGTGGTCACCATGGACCAGCGCGGCGTCGGCCGAGTTTCTGCCCAAGGATCTGGCCAATGCCACGGCGCAGAAGGGCGTGCTGGCCCTGGTGCGGGCCTATGCTCAGGCCGTCACGATCGACTGGGAAGCCGGAGTCGCCCGCGAACCGGCCGAAGGCGTACCGGATGATCTGCACCGACGGCACGTCGCCGAGTTGGTGCGGTGGTACCTGATCCTGTTGTCCTGCCGCATCTGGCCGGAAGTGGACGACCTCGCGGACTTTCTGCATGAGAACACGTCTCCGGTGGGAGACGAACATCTGGCTCAACCGTGGCTCGGCGTGCTGCGTCAGCCCTTCCTCGACCTGCGCGAACGCTACGGCGACTATCTGCAGGCCGAGGCCCCGGCCAACCTGTCGCTCTACGGCGTGACTCCGTACGCTCGCCCCCTGCGTCTGTGCGACCACCGAATTCTCCTGGAGTGTGACGCCGATCATCCGCACGCCCATGCGAGTTACCTGGAACTGGTTCCGGCGCTTCTCTCCACCCTCGTCGCTGCTCCCAGCCGCTGGGCCGTCGAGGATCTGCAGAAACTGGGCAGCCCCGAAGGTGAACGAATCTTCTCAGCACTGAAACTGCCCTCGGGAAGGCTCCCGTCTGCGGCCGAAGCCGAGCTCACCAAATACACGCGCAACATGATCTCCGGCCACCACCCTGACGACCCGGTGGCCCATGGAAGGGAAGCGGTAGCGTCGTGGTGAGACGATGGGCACTCATCGGGGTCGGCGTCACCGGTCTGGTCCTGCTCGCGATCGGGGTCATTCAAGCGGCCTTTTTCACGGATGCCACCAATCCGGTGGTCCTGGTGATCACCGGAGCGCTCCTGATGGTGAGTCCGTTTCTCATCGATCGCCTCGAAAACCTGACGGTGGGCACGACCGGGGTTGAGCTCAGGCTCAGCGTCACGGTGGCCGAGTTGGGGGCCCCGAAAACCGCGCTCCTGCTGGATCACAGCGATCTGGCCGCCGCGGTGGAGTCATACGCCTTCGTTCGCACGGTACTCACCGATCCGCGGCATCTCAACGCGAAGGTTGTTCTGCAGGACTCGCTGGTCGCCCAGGCCGTCGCGCTGGCCAATCGGGAAAAATTCTCGGCGACCGAGGTGCGCCTGCTGTTTCGCGAGGGACCGCCGATTGTGCGTACGCTGGCGCTCGGCCTCATGCAGGGCAATCCGGACCTGGCCGACGGCACGTCGATCTTCACGGCGGTGAGCAGGTCCCAGACCGGCAACGAGCAGTACCACGCGCTTGTTCTGGCCAGACTCTGCTGGCGCGACCTCAGCCCGGCCGACCGGGGTGCGATTCTCGCTGCGGTCGACGCCGATCCCTTTATCGCCGGGGACGCCGACCGGCGCGAGGCGGCAAACCAGCTCCGAGCACTGGATCGCAAGTTCAGGCGGACGTCCGCCGACGACGAGTGAGTCGGGCTAGCCCCTCAGGACTCAGGAGTCCCCCGGTGCCGACCCGACTCATCCCTCGCGTCGAGAGCGCCTAGTGGAAGAAGTGACGCTCTCCGGTGAAGTACATCGAGACGCCGGCCGCGGTGGCCGCGGCGATGACCTCGGGGTCGCGCACCGAACCGCCCGGCTGCACGACCGCGGTGACGCCGGCCTCGAGCAGCACCTGCAGGCCATCGGCGAAGGGGAAGAACGCGTCGGAGGCGGCGACGCTGCCCTCGGCACGGTCGCCGGCGCGGCTGACCGCGAGGTGGCAGCTGTCGACCCGGTTGACCTGGCCCATTCCGACGCCGACGGATGCTCCGTTACGGGCCAGCAGAATGGCGTTCGACTTCACGGAACGGCACGACTTCCACGCAAACTCGAGGTCGGCGCGGGTGGCGGCGTCGACCTCGGGGCCGGCGACGAGCTGCCACTGGTCAGAGGAGAACTCCTCGAAGCTGTCGGTCTGCTGCACGAGCAGGCCGCCGGAGATCTGACGCAGTTCGAGCGAGGAACGGGCGTAGTCCTCGGGAAGCTCGAGCAAGCGGATGTTCTTCTTCTTGGTCAGCAGTTCGACCGCGGCCGGCTCGAACCCGGGGGCGATCAGCACCTCGGTGAAGATCTGGCTGATCGTCTCGGCCATGCCGAGCGTCACCGGGCGGTTGGCGGCGATGACTCCGCCGAAGGCCGAGACCGGGTCGCAGTCGTGGGCGCGCTTGTGGGCGCTCGCGATGGCATCCGGTGCCTTGGGGTTGGCGACGGCAATGCCGCACGGGTTGGCGTGCTTGACGATCGCGACGGCCGGTTCGCTGAAATCGAAGGCGGCGCGCACGGCGGCGTCACCGTCGACGTAGTTGTTGTAGGACATCTCCTTGCCGTGCAGCTGCACGGCCTGGGCGATGCCACGCCCGCCTTCACCGACGTAGAGCGCGGCGGCCTGGTGCGAGTTCTCGCCGTAGCGCAGCACGGCGTTGCGGCTGGCCTCGATCACGAGGGTGTCGGGAAACGGCGACTCGGGGTCGTCGGAGTTGTCGAGGGTCTCGTCGAAGGGGGCGTCGAAGACCGAGCCGGCCACGGTGGGGTCGTCGCCGATGGCGCTGTCGTCTGCTCCGAGCGAGTTGGCCAGCGCCGCGGCGCCCTCGGCGTCGGCGGCCAGAGCGTCAACGGCGTCGTCATCTTCGGCCCACTGGTCGTAGACGTTGGCGGTGAACCACTCGGAGACGGCGAAGTCATAGTCGGCGGTGTGCTCGAAGGCGAGTGAGGCGAACTTCTGGCGCAGGCGCAGCGTCGTGCCGCCGGCTTCGACCGCGGCGACGAGCTCGCCGTAGTTCTCGGGGTCGACGACGATCGCGACGTTGGCGTGGTTCTTGGCCGAGGCGCGCACGAGGGCGGGGCCGCCGATGTCAATCTGCTCGATGACCTCGGCGTCGGCCGCGCCGCTCTCGACGGTTTCGACGAAGGGGTACAGGTTGACCACGACGAGCTGGAACGGCGCAATGCTCAGGTCGGCGAGCTGGTTCTCGTGCGCCTCGAGGCGCAGGTCGGCGAGGATGCCGGCGTGCACGCTCGGGTGTAGCGTCTTCACGCGGCCGTCGAGGGACTCCGGGAATCCGGTGACCGTGGCGACATCCGTCACCGCGTGTCCGGCGGCGCGAATCGCAGCGGCCGTGGATCCGGTGGAGACGATCTCGACGCCGGAGGCGGCGAGCACCGCGGCGAGTTCGAGCAGGCCGGTCTTGTCGCTGACGGAGATGAGGGCGCGTTCGATTTTGATCGAATCACGGTCGCGGTAGAGGCTCTGCGCCAGGGTGGGTGCGCTCATGCGGGGGAATGCTCCTTGAGATTGACGTGGCCGTTGGCGATGTCGAGCACGGCCTGCACGAGCAGCCGCCGTTCGACAAGTTTGATGCGCTCGTGCAGGGCGGCTTCGCTGTCCCCCGCCTCGATCGCGACGCGTTCCTGGGCGATGATCGGGCCGGCATCGACTCCGCCATCGACGACGATGATGCTCGCGCCGGTCTGGGTGGCCCCGGCAGCGAGGGCATCACGCACCCCATGGGCACCGGGAAATTCGGGCAGGTACGCCGGATGCGTGTTGATCAGGTTGGGCGACAGGGCCGCGACCACGCGGGGCGGCAGCAATCGCATGAGTCCGCTGAGAATGACGAGGTCGGGCTGCCAGATACGGATCTGCTCGAGCAGGGCATCGCCCCAGGCGGCACGATCGGGGTAGGACCCGTAATTCACGGCGAAGGTCGGGATGCCGAACTCCTCGCCGAGGCCCAGACCGTCGGCGTCGCGGTCCGCGCCGATGGCCACCACCCGGGCCGGATACTCGGCGTCTTCCGACGCCTCAAGCAGGGAGCGGAGGTTGGATCCCCCGCCGGAGATCAGTACGAGCAGTGACAGCACCACTCGAGCTTACCGTTTCGCGGGCGGCGGGCCCGATCGGTCGGTGCCGGGGCCGGAGTCGGGGCCGGTGTCGTCGTCTTCCTCGGCGCGCAGAAAGCGGCTGAGGCGCTCCCGGCGAGTGCCGGTGGCGGCGGCCTTGGGTGCCCGCACGGGCTTCGGTTTCGGCTTGGGTTTGGCCTGCCCGGTCCGTGCCGGCTTAACGTCGGCACTCTGCGCGCCGCCAGCCTGGGAGCGGCGCCGCCCCAGGCGCGGCCACCGTCGCCGGGCAGCGGATGCCGCGGCCTGCGTGCCCGAGGCGGTCGTGCGGGGGCGTGTGGCCGGTCGGGCCCGGCGCTGCGGCAGCACGACGTGACCGCCGACGAGCATGCCGAGCACGGCGGCCACACCGACCTCTGCGGCGGCGAGGGCGCCCACGAGCAGTGGGTTCGGGCCGACCTCGGTCAGGCGTCCCGGTCCGATCGCGCCGCCCGACCACCAGGCGAGCAGGCCGAGCAGCAGGCCGGCGAGCAGCCCGATACCGACCCCGGCGAGCACCTGCGCGAGGCGACCGGGGTCGGGGATGCCGGGCTGGCGCATCCGCTGCCGCGAGATGACGGCGGCGACGAAGCCGATGAGAATGGGCACGAGCAGTCCCAGAAAGCCCCACTCGAGGGTGCCCTGCGGCAGAGCGCCGAGAATCGGCAGGCCGGGAATCGGCCCGAGCACGGTACCGGCGGGCGAGACGCTGCTGCCCACGCCCACGGCGACACCGGGGCCGACGAACCAGGCGGCGGCCCAGGTGACGAAGTTGGGAATGAGCGCGAGCTGCATGAGCGTGAGCGTGGCGCCGCCGAGTACCCCTGCCTGCACGGCTTCGTAGAGCCCGATGATGGTCGTGTAGTTGAGCCCCACGAGCACGGCGACGGCGATTGCCGCGACGCCCATGATGCCCGCTGTCGTCGCTGTGCCGCCGCGCAGAACCGCGATCACGACGGTGCGGGCCGTCTGGGGCAGGGCGAGGTAACGTTCACGAATGCTGCGGGCGACCGGGTCGAGTTGCACGATTCCGGTCGCGCCGGGCAGTCCGCGGCCCTCGCGGGCACCGAGTTCGGAGCCGAGCAGCACGCCCGCGGCGTAGATCAGCGGCGGCAGCACGAATCCCTGCCACAGAATCGGGCTGACCATGGCCGTCTGCGCCGACACGGTCGCGAGGCTGGCAAACAGTGCATAGCTCAGAACGGATGCCGCCACCCCCACCCAGCGATGCGGCGTCTCGGCCGCACGGCGGCCGGTGCGCACGCCCAGAAGCACCGCCGTGAGAGCGAACCCGAGCGGCGCGAGGGTCAGCAGAAACGGGGTGTCGGCACCGGCGAAAGCGAAGGCCAGGGCAATTTCGGGGTCGAGCTGCACGAGCAGGTCGACGCCGTTGCCGATCAGCCAGATGTCGACGGCGGCACGCCAGAAGACGAACCACTCCACGGCGAGGCCGAAGTGCGCGGCCCAGAGCACGGTCAGCGGCACGAGCGCGATCCCGATGCCGATAGCGACGACAAGGAGCGCCTCGAGAGCTGCTAGCAGGGCTGTCGTTATGCGATTCATCCGGCTTGAGCCTACCCGCCCTAGGCGACGCATCCGCTCTAAGGACACGGCATCTCGCCCGACAGAGCACCGTGACGCCGTAGCCGGGCGGTCGGGGCACTCCCCCAGCGAGCGGGCACTCCTTGCAACACGTGCCCGCTCGCCGGGCGAGTGCCGCGAGGGTCGGGCACAGTCGCGGCACTTCTTGCGGCACTCTTCCCGCACGCGGGCACTCACCCCACAAGCAGGCACTCTTCCGGCGGGAGACGGACCCGTCGCGGCACTCGTTGCGCAAGCGGGCACTCATCCGCCCGGAGACGGACCCGTCGCGGCACTCACACCGCAAGCGGGCACTCCTTGCAACACGTGCCCGCTCGCCGGGCGAGTGCCGCGAGGGGAAAGGCGCGCGGCGCATCCGCTCACGGCGCCCGAAACGCGAGCAGGGCCCGCCAAATGGCGGGCCCTGCGGGTTGTGCGTGGTGCGGCTGGTGGCTAGACGGCCACTTCGAGCTCGGCCAGGGCCGCGCGCAGCAGGGTGGCTGCCTCGCTCGGCGTCTTGCCGACCTTGACTCCGGCGGCCTCGAGGGCCTCCTTCTTGCCCTGGGCGGTTCCGGCTCCGTCGGAGACGATGGCGCCGGCGTGGCCCATGGTCTTGCCTTCGGGGGCGGTGAAGCCGGCCACGTAGCCGATGACCGGCTTCGTGACGTGCGCCTTGATGTACTCGGCGGCCTTCTCCTCGGCGTCGCCGCCGATTTCACCGATCATGACGATCGCGAGGGTCTCCGGGTCGTTCTCGAAGGCCTCGAGGGCGTCGATGTGCGTGGTGCCGATGATGGGGTCGCCACCGATACCGATCGCGGTCGAGAAGCCGAGGTCGCGCAGTTCGTACATCATCTGGTACGTGAGCGTGCCCGACTTGGAAACGAGGCCGACCGGGCCCTTGCCGGTGATGTTCGCCGGCGTGATGCCGACGAGCGCTTCACCGGGCGTGATGATGCCGGGGCAGTTCGGGCCGATGATACGGGTCTTGTTGCCCTTGGCCTTGGCGTACGCCCAGAACTCGGCGGAGTCCTGAACCGGCACACCCTCGGTGATGATGACGAGCAGCGGAATCTCGGCGTCGATCGCTTCGATGACGGCGTCCTTGGTGAACACCGGCGGAACGAAGACGATGGAGACGTCGGCGCCGGTCTTCTCGACGGCCTCTTTGACCGTGCCGAAGACGGGGAGTTCCACGTCGCCGTGCGTGACGGAGGTGCCGGCCTTGCGGGCGTTGACGCCACCGACGACCTGGGTGCCGGCCTTCAGCATGAGGGCGGTGTGCTTGGTGCCCTCACCTCCGGTGATGCCCTGAACGATGACCTTGGAGTCCTTGTTGAGGAAAATAGACATATTTTGTTCCTAGTCCTTGATCTCGACAGGCTCGATCAGCGGGCCGCGTTGGCGAGTTCGGCGGCCTTGGCGGCGCCCTCGTCCATGCTGGCGGCCAGAGTGACGAGCGGGTGGTTGGCCTCGGCCAGAATGCGGCGGCCTTCCTCGACGTTGTTGCCGTCGAGGCGCACGACGAGCGGCTTGTTCGCGGCCGTGCCGAGGGTCTCGAGCGCTCCGACGATGCCGGAGGCAACGGCGTCACACGCGGTGATGCCACCGAAGACGTTGACGAAGACGCTCTTGACCTGGGGGTCGCCCAGAATGACGTCGAGTCCGGCTGCCATGACGGCGGCGGATGCTCCGCCCCCGATGTCGAGGAAGTTGGCCGGCTTCACGCCGCCGAAGTCTTCGCCGGCGTAGGCGACGACGTCGAGGGTCGACATGACGAGCCCCGCGCCGTTTCCGATGATGCCGACCTCACCGTCGAGCTTGACGTAGTTGAGTCCGGCGGCCTTGGCCTTGGCCTCGAGCGGGTCGGCGGCGGCAGCGTCTTCGAGAAGCGCGTGCTTCGGGTGACGGAAGTCGGCGTTCTCGTCGATCGTGACCTTGCCGTCGAGGGCGATGATGTCGCCCTCTTCGGTCAGAACGAGGGGGTTGACCTCGACGAGCGTCGCGTCTTCACCCTTGAACACGTCGTAGAGCTTGACGAAGACCGGAGCGACCTTGTCAACGAGCTCGGCGGGGAACTTCGCGTCGATGGCGATCTGCTTCGCAACGGCGAGGTCGATGCCGACCGAGGGGTCGACGGCCGTGTAGGCCAGCGCTTCGGGCTTCTCAACGGCGAGTACTTCGATCTCCACGCCGCCCTCGTAGCTCGCGAGCGAGAGGTAGGACCGGTTCGACCGGTCCAGCAGCACGGAGAAGTAGAACTCCTGCTTGATGCGGGCTCCGCCGGCGACCATGACGCGGTGCACGGTGTGGCCCTTGATGTCGAGGCCCAGGATGTCGCGGCCTGCGGCCTCGGCGTCGTCCGGAGTCTTGGCTACCTTGACGCCGCCGGCCTTGCCGCGGCCGCCAACCTTGACCTGCGCCTTGACGACGACAACGCCGCCGAGCTTCTCGGCCGCGGCACGCACCTCTTCGGGGGTGTCCGCGATAATGCCCGGTAGTACGGGAACGCCGTACTCCTCAAAGAGGTCTCTGGCTTGGTATTCGTAAAGATCCACGCTGCTCTTCCAATCCGCATCTGAGCGCTCACGCTGCTTTTGGGGGTGATGGTGGGCAGCCATTGCCGTAAAGTAGCTCGACATCAAGACATACCGACCCTTAGAGACTCTATCGGGTCACGGTGGCGTGTTGGGTCACCGGTGCAGGCTAGCCACACCTTGCTGGAATCCGACGGGCACAAGTGCTTATCTAGGTTTATGAATTCTGTAGACGACGCCACTGAAACGCAGTCCGTCGAACCCCATGCTGCGGGCCTGGCCTCCCGGTTGAACTGGCTGCGCGCCGGGGTGCTCGGCGCCAACGACGGCATCGTGTCGGTGGCCGCGCTCGTGGTGGGCGTGGCGGCGGCAACGACCGACGCATCCGTCATCTTGATCGCCGGCGTGGCCGCCCTGCTCGCCGGCGCGATCTCAATGGCCCTCGGCGAATACGTGTCGGTGAGCAGCCAGCGCGACTCCGAGCGTGCCCTGATCGCCAAGGAGACCTGGGAACTCGAAAACGAGCCGGAAGAAGAGCTCGCCGAGCTGGCCGGTTTCTACGAACAGAAGGGGCTGACCCCCGAGACCGCACGGCAGGTCGCGATCGAGCTCACCGACCATGACGCCCTCGCCGCGCACCTCGAGGTGGAGCTGCACATCACCGCGGAAGACGTCTCGAACCCCTGGACGGCTGCGTACGCGTCCGCGATCGCCTTCACCGTCGGTGCGGCCCTGCCGCTGCTCGCGGTGCTGCTGCCGCCGGCCGAATGGCGCGTTCCGGCGACGTTCGTGGCCGTGCTGGTCGCTCTCGTGATCACCGGCTGGCTCAGCGCCTACCTCGGCAACAGTCCGAAACCACGCGCGATCGCCCGCATCGTGATCGGCGGACTGCTCGCCCTCGCCGTGACCTACCTCATCGGCGGGCTGCTGGGCGGCGCATAGGGTGACGCGGCGTAGGGTGAGCGCTATGACCACACCTCGTCTGCCCGCGCTCGCCCTGCTGACCGACGCGGTGCTCGTGACCGCGTTCGTACTGATCGGGCGGGCGAGCCACAGCGAAGGACTGCTCGGCACCCTCGTCACCCTCTGGCCTTTTCTCGTCGCCCTCCTCGGCGGCTGGCTGATGACCCGCGCCTGGCGGGCGCCGCTCAGCATTGTCTGGACCGGCCTCGGCGTCTGGGCGGCCACGGTCGTGCTGGGCCTTGTGCTGCGGGTCGCGAATGGCCAGGGTGTGCAGCTCTCGTTCATGATCGTGACGACGATCGTGCTCGGCGTGTTTCTGCTCGGCTGGCGCGGTGTCGTGCTGCTCATCGCCCGCGCGCGCACCCGCCGCGCCGGTCTGCTGGCCGCAGCGAAGCGGATGTCCACCGCCGGCTGATCGCGCCACCCACCCTAGACGGTCCCCAACGCCGGGAGTATTCTCAGCGCATCCGCAGGCCGTCGACAGGTGGTTCTCATGAACGCGTCAGTTCCCTCTGCAGCTCAGCCCTCCGCAGCTCAGCCCTCAGAACCGCAGGGCCCGGCACCCGAAATTCTCGAGTTGCGCATCCACGGCATCAAGAACACCACTCCGGCCGAGATGCTCGGGGTCGAACAGGTCGACCAGGTCGAACGCGCGACCGGCGACGACCTCGGTGCCTTTTGGGTCGAGAAGTCACCACCAGCGCAGCGCCGCACCCGCCGGGAGGCCTACTCGTGGGGCAACATGGCCCGCTCGGGTGGCGGTCCGCTGGCGATGATCGGCACCCTGTTCGTGCACATCGGCTGGTTACTGATCCTGCCGTTCGGCCTGTGCAACGTCGCCTACTGGACCCGCCGCATCCCGAGAACTCAGCCGGCGACGAGCTGGAACGGCGGTCGCGGAGCACCGACCCTGCGGCTGTTTGCTCTCGGCCTGACCCTCATCTACGTGACGGCCCTCGCCTCCGTGAGCCTCGACCTGATCGGCGTGCAGTGTTATCCGCAGGCCGGATCCGTCTGCAGCCAGCTGCCCGCGGTCTTCGACGCGCTCGCGGACCTGTCGCGCGGCCAACGGCTGGCGCTGCTCACGCTCATCCCGCTCGGCATCATGCTGTTGCTCTACGCGGTCTCGCACCGTGCCCGGGTGGAATACGAGCCCAATATTGCACGACTGGCAGAACCACTCACGGGTGGCGCGTCGGCCGAGGGAACCCCCGTCGCCCCGGTACTTCCTGACACGACGGTGCTGCCGGGTGCGACGGTGCTGCCGGGTGCGACGGTGCTTCCTGATACGACGGTGCTGCCGGATGCTTCGGCCGACGCGGCGCCGGAACCCTCGGCCGGGGATGCGCCGTCGGGCACGCCCCTGCTGGCTCGGGCCGAATTCTGGGTGCAGGCCCGCGTCGCCGCGACGACGGAACGACTGCACCTCGCCGCGGTGCTGCTGCTGCTCGCATTGCTGCTGGCGAGTGACCGCGTTTACGTGAGCATCGAGCAGCGACAGCTGCCCCAATTCGATCCGGTCGCGGCCCTCGTCACCGCGCCCATCGGATCGGTCTGCCTCGGACTGGCCGTGGTCGGCCTCGCCCTGGTGATCATCCTCACGGGGCGGGCCTCCACGACGGAGCCTGACCGAGTGCTCGTGCGACGCCGCATAGCCGGCTGGCTCCTGGCGGGCTCGGCGGTTCTGCTGCTCGCCACCGGTCTCTCCAGCATTGCCGATCCGGCAGCGTTGATGCCGCTCGCCGCGGACGCTGCGCAGCCGGTTCGCGTCGTCGGGCTCGAGGCCGCTCCCACCCTTCTCGCGGGGGTGCTGCTCGGACTGAGTGTCGCAGCACTCGGCTGGCGCCGGGGCGTTCCCATGCGACTCTCGCTCCTGGTTCTGCTGATCGCCCTCGGTTTCATGGTCGTGGGTCGCACGCTGAGCGAGGGTCAGCAGATCATCGCCCCCGCGGCGGTTCCGTATTACGTCGCGGCGGCCGCTCTGGTGGTGGTGGAGCTGGTACTGGTGCTGGTGTATCCGCTCGGCCCGAACCGTGCCGCCCGACGCGCCCGGTTCGCCTATCAGGGCTGGCTCGGCATGGGCCCGGGCGTGGTCATGCTGCTCGCGCTCGGCGTCGCGATGACGCTCGCCAGCCTCGTCGTGGTGGGCTTCGCGGCCTACCTCGCGATTCCGTTCACACCCGCCCCGACGGGGGGACTGCGCAGCGTCGAAGACTTTCCACTGATCGTGCCACCGGCCTACGTCGAGTTCGGCGTCGTTCTGCTCGGCATCCTGTTGGTCTTTCTCGTCTTCACGGCGGCGACACTCGTGCCGCAGATGACCCGGCTGTTCCGGCTCAGTACGCCTCGGCTCATCCGTGACGGCAACGTCACGGACCCCGGCGAGCAGATTGCTCCGCTGCCGGGCTATGGTCAGGCTGGTGGTCCCCCGGTCGAACATTCGACCGACCGTATCAATCTGCGAGCACTCAAGGCGCGCCGTTTAGCGGCCCTCACCCAACGCGGAGAGCCGCTGCTCGGTTTTCTGGCGGCGACCATCGGCGTGGGACTCGCGGTGACCGTGGTTCTGCGAATCCCCGAGGCGTCGGCTCTTGCGACGGCCTCGACTGCGCCGCCCGAATGGATCACCGCCTTCACGCTCGCCGCACCGACCATTGCGATCGGCATCCTGTCGGCGAGCGCGCTGACCGCCGTCGGCCTGATCGCACTCAACGCGCTGACCAAGACGGAGCGGCCGCTGGGCCTGCTCTGGGATCTGATCTGTTTTCTGCCGCGGGCGGGGCATCCGTTTGGGCCGCCCTGCTATTCCGACCGCGTGGTACCCGAGCTGAACTCGCGGGTGCGGGCCTGGCTCGAACCCGAGGGAACACCGCGACCGCAGCGCCGCGTCATTCTGTCGGCGCACAGCCTCGGGGCCGTGCTCGCGGTGTCGACGGTCTTCGCACACGTCGCCCGCACAGCCGCCGACCAGCCGATCGCTGGCGCTGCCGACGGTGATACCGACTCCGCGCCTCGCATCGGACTGGTGACCTACGGCACGCAGTTGCGTGCCTATTTCGGCCGGTTCTTTCCCGAGCTGCTGGGCCCCGACGTGCTCGGCACCCGACCCTGCCGGGCGCCGCGCCTGTTTGGCGGCGACCCGTGGCTGCGTCAGGTGCTCGCCGATGAACAGGATGAGGGCACGACGGCACCGCAGAGCCCCGGCAGCCTGCGAGCGGTGCTCACTCCACCGCAAGCGGATGCTGTGCCGCCGGCTCCGTTCTGGATCAGCCTCTGGCGCCGCACCGATTTTCTCGGTTTTCCGGTCAACAGCTACGCGGCCAATGTCATTGACCGCGGGGCAAGCGAGATCGAGCCGAAGACCTACCTGTTCGCCATCGCGACCCACGGCAGATATCCCGACGTCGCCCAGTACAGCGGCGCAGTCGACGATCTGCTCGGCCGGATGCTGCCCGAAACCGTCTCAGTGCCGCCGACGGCGCCCGCGGCCACCGTGTCCACGACGTCTTCTGCGACCGTCGCAGAAACTGTCGCAGAAACTGTCGCTGAGACGGAGGCCGGGACAGTCACCGTCACCGTCACGGTCACCGAGACAGTCACCGAGACGGTGACGAGAAAGTACGGCTACACAGACTGAGCGGCGGCGGGAGGCGGCATCCGCCTGGCGAACTAGACGAGAACGTTGACGGCGGTGTTCCAGTTGAACGAGGCGTGGGCCGGGTTGACCTGCAGGGTCATGATGAGCAGCTGGAAGCCCTCGAGTTCGCGGGCGCGGCGCAGCGGGCCGACGTCGAGGGGGCGCAGGGCAGCATCCGTCACGAACGAGGCGACAGCGTCCTTGGCGCTCTGCGACTCGCCGGCGATGAAGACGTCGAGCGGCGTGCCATCAACGGCGCCGGCGGCGAGCGGGCCCGCGAAGGTCGTGTTGAACGCCTTGACGATGTTCACGCCGGGGGCGGCGAGCTCGGCGAGTTCCTCGGCGGCGGAGGTACCCGGCGCGACCGTGAGGGAGTCGAAGGTGGCAAAGTCGATGGGGTTGCTGATGTCGATCACGGTCTTGCCGACGAGGGCCGATCCGAGACCGACAACCAGTTCGCGGGCGGCGTCGTACGGCACCGCGAGCACGACGATGTCGCCAGCCAGCTCGCCGGCGAACGGCAGGGCGATCGCTGCGCTGGTGACGGATGCACCGAGCTCTGTCGCGAGCGCGGCCGCCGTGGTCTCATCCCGGCTCAGAATCTGCACGGCGCGACCGGCTGCGACGGCGCGGGTTGCAATGCCGCGGGCCATGTTGCCGCTGCCGATGATGGTGATGGTGTCAGTCATGGGATTCTCTTTTCCTCGGAATTTGGTTGAAGCAACAACTAAAACCTAGAGCACTTTGGTTGAAGCGTCAAGTTACCGGGTAGAATTCGTGAATGGACGACACCTCGACCCCCGAACCGCGCTGGCTCAACGACGAGGAGCGCACCGCCTGGCTCCGACTGATCGCGGTCACGATGTTGCTGCCGAGCCGACTCGAATCCGAACTCAAGCGCGACGCCGGACTCAGTCACTTCGAGTACTACGTGCTCGCGATGATCTCCGAGACCCCCGAGCGCGCCCTGCTGCTGACCGAGGTCGCGGCCCGCACCAACGCCTCCCTCTCACGCCTGTCCCACGTGGTCGGGCGGCTCGAGACACAGGGATTTCTCTCGCGCTGCACCTCCCCCACCGACGGCCGGGCCTCGCTGGCCCGCCTCACCGAGGCCGGCTGGGCGAAGGTCGTGGCGAGCGCTCCCGGCCACGTCGAGGAGGTGCGCACGGTCGTCTTCGACTCCCTGCACGACGGCCAGGTCGAACAGCTCAGCGCAATCTGCGCTCAACTGCTTGGCGCCCTCGACCCGCAGCACGTGCTGCTCGGACTCGGCGAGCGCCTGCCCTAAACGATCTCCGCCGTACGATCCCTTACAGATCGTCGCGGTAGAAGCCCCTGTTGTCTTCCTCTTCGTCGCCATCGCCGCCACCATCGACCGCGCGCTCGTCAGCGTCGCTTCCCCAGTCGTCGAGGTCGACGTCGTCATCGTCGTCGTCGAGCACGAGCTCCTCGTCAGTGCCCGTTTCGATCTGGGTCACATCGCGGTCGTCGTCGGTCCAAAATCCATCGGGTTCGGGTGACATGGTCAGCCTCCAGCGGCAATCTGAGTGGTGGTGTGCCTGAAAAGTGTCGATCACATGGTGACGGTGAAGTTGAATCGGGGGCCACGGTACCCCTCTCGTCCGACACGATCAAGCACCCTCAGCATCCGTTACCGGCGCAGGCCCGGAGTGGCCAGCAGCCCGCCGCCCTGCAGCACGGCAAGCACCTCGATCTCGTAGGTGGCCGCGCACTGGTTGAGCATCGGCTCGCCGCCGGCCACAATCGCCGTGGCGAGCACATCCGCGGTCACGATGTCGGCCGCGAGCACGCTGACCTGCCGAAATGGCGAGCGAATGCCGGGGGCCGGCGTCCAGATATGGTCACCGCGCTCCGCGCTGCCCGAGGTCGCGACGGCTCGCAGCGGCGCCCGAAGCGGCACGGTCGCGAGCAGGTCAAGCCGGTCGAGCGGATTCACGAGGGCGACGACCCAGTCCGGGTCGACGTTCGGGTCGAGGCGGCGCGCGAAGGTGACGTTGGGGCATCCACTCACGAGGATGTCACCGCCCGCGTTGATCGACCAGGCCTTCTGCCCGAGCGATTCGAGTGCGGATCCGGCCTCGACGATCGCCAGCGCCTTCACGATGCCGGAGAGATCGATCACGCCGTCACCCCGGTGCGGAGTGAACACCCCGTCGGTGCGATCGCGCCAGTCGAGCGCGAGGGCGTAACAGTCACGCAGCTCACGGCTGGCATTGGGCAGACGGATGGCCCCACTCGCCACCCGACTCAGCTCCGATCCGGGGCGGTACAGGCTGAAGCGGTCGTCCCAGCGGTCGAAGACCCCGGCCACGGCGGCGCGAGCGGCGTGCCGCAGCACCGGACCGCCGGCATCGGTCAGCCCACCGTTCAGCCGCACGCTCACAACCGTGCCCATGCTCTGCAGGGTGATCGCGGTCACGCCGACCAGGCCGGCGGTCTCGATCGCCGCGTGATGCAGCGCCATCAGAAGCCGGCCGCGTCGAGGGCGGACTGCAGGGACTGCAGGTAGGCGTCGGTCGTGTAGGTGGCGCCGCTGACGTTCTGCACGTTCGCGGACTGGGCGGCAATCACCTCCGAGCGCAGAATCGGTGCGGCACGGGCGCTGATCTGCACGGACTTGCGGTCGTCTGCGGTCAGCTGCAGGGCCGTGACGTCGGTGATCGCACCGCTCGCGATCGTGACCGACACCTGCACGTTGCCGAAACGCGTGCCGACGACTGAGCCCGTGAAGGTTCCGTCCTGGCCCGCCGTCGACGATGCTGCTGCGGCGGCCGCATCGGCAGCCACCTGGGCGTCCGCCGCGACTACGGCAGCCGCCTGGGCGTCCGCGGCGGCCTGCGCTGCCGCTGCGGTGTCGGATGAGGCAGCCGCGACAGCCGCCGCCTCCGCGGCCTGGGCCGTGGCAGCCGTGGCCGCCGCGGCCTCAGCGGCCTGAGCTGCGGCATCCGTCGCCGCCGTCGACCCGGTCCCGGCCGTCGAGGCGGTGTTTCCGGAGGCGGTCAGGCTCTGGGATGCCTCGATCGACTGGGTGCCGAGCTGCCATCCGATGCCCAACACCGAGACGGACGCCACGGTGGCCAGTAGTACAGCGCGTGTTCTCACCAGTCGAACCTTTCGTAGTGAATCTGTCGGGTGGGGAGGCCGGCCGAGCGAGCGTCGCGCACGACGGCGTCGGTAAAGCGGCGCGGGCCGCAGACATACACATCGGAGTACCGCAGCTGCGGCACCAGGGTCGCCAGGGTGATGCGGGCGGCCGCGGCATCCGCCGGCAGCCAACTGCCGCCGCGCGGTGGCCGCTGTCCGGCGAGGATACGCAGTTCAGCACCGCGGCGCTGGCAGAGCTCGATGATCTCGGTGCTGAGGTAGCTGTCGCCGACGCTGTGCGAGCGCAGCAGCACGGTCGCGCCGCCGGGCGCGAAGTCGGCACTTTCGAGCAGTGACCGAATCGGTGCGACCCCGATTCCGGCGGCGACGAGCACGAGGTGCGGGGCGGTGCGGGCCCGATCGGTGAAGATGCCATAGGGACCCTCGAAGCTCACCCGGGTGCCGCGGGCCACGCTCGGCAGGTCGGCCGAGGCGTCGCCGAGCGCCCTCACGGTGATGCGCAGGCTGTCGTTGGTCGGCGCCGCCGACAGCGAGAACGGATGCGCCTGCCACCACAGTCCGTGGCTCCAGAATCGCCAGATGAAGAACTGCCCGCCGTCGGCGCGAAGCCTGTTCAGCGCGCGACCCGTGAGGGTGAGGGACGCCACGCCCGGGGCGATCCGCTCGACGCGGTCAACGACGAGGCGGTGACGCAGCGAGCGCACGATCGGCACCACGAAGCGGTAGGTCACGATGGCAGCAGCGACGCCGAGGTAGAGCGCGAGCCAGTAGTAGCGGGCGATAGTGCCCTCGGCCAGCAGTCCGCCGACACTCAGCTGATGAGGGATCGACACCAGCACGGCGAGGTATCCGAGCAGGTGCACGGCGTGCCAGGCCTCATAGCGAAACCGGCGGCGCACGACGACGAGCGAGGTGACGACGACCGCCATCAGCAGGGCCAGCCCGAGAAAGGCGAGCGGCATGTCGGGTAAGGAACCGAACATGCTCCAGGTCTCGGCGAAGACGTTCACGTTTTCGGCCGCCGCGTAGCCACCGATCAGAAAGACGGCGTGACCCAGCAGCAGGTAGAGGGCCGGTTTGCCGAGTTGTTGGTGCAGCGCCATCGCGCTGTCGTGGCCGAAGGCCCGGTCGATGGGCGGCAGTCGCGCGGCGAGGAGCATCATCACGAGCAGCAGGTCACTGCCGACGAGGCCGGTCACAATGCCGATCGAGGTGAGGGTATCGGCGGCGGTGCCGAAGTCGGCGGCGCCGCCGTCGGCGAGGAAGAGCGCGATGACGAGGGCGACCGAGGTGACGCAGAGGGTCTGCAGGGTGTCGGCGAGGCGCATCCGCTTCTTGTAGGCGGGGCGAACGGGGGTGGGGACGCGAGTGGCCGCTGGCGTCGGGCCGGGCCGGGTACTGCGCGTGTCGAGGGTCATGAGGAGAGCATCGCGGCCGACCTCATCGAACAGCTATCGGGAGGCTGAGAAAAACCTGTGAGGCTGCACTGCGGTTCCACCGTGTCCGCCGGGGCGTGGCGAAAGCAGGACGCGACCGCGAAAACGAGCCATATCGTCCTGCCTACGACGACACACGCGCAATTCGTCCTGCATTCGCCACGCGGCGGCGCTGAGTGGCCTGCACGAGCAGCACGATCACGAGTGCGACCACCCCACCGAGGGTCGTCTCGAGCACCCGGTCGACGAGCAGCGTCGCGACCGGCTCGGGGCTCACCAGATGCACGACCGTGAGCGCCAGCGGCGTCACAAACAGCAGCGCCGCGCCATAGTGCCGACCGATGAACAGTTCGGCGCCGAACTGGGCGACCGCGATGACCAGAATGAGCACCCAGATTGGGGGGCCCGGCAGCAACACGAGCCCGGCGACGCCGACGCCAAGCACGGTACCGATGATGCGGTGAAACGCCCGCGAGACCGAGTGGGCGGCATGCGGCGGCGGCAGTACTGCCACGACCGCGATAACCGCCCAGTAGGCATGCCCGAGGCCGAACGACATCGCGATCGCGCCGGCCATCAGCGCACCGATCACGTTCTGTGCCACGTTCAGCCAGACCAGCCCGTCGGCGACGGCCCGGGGCTGCAGGGGCGCGGAACGCGACAGGTCCTTGAACAGGGCGGGTTCGCGACGCCCGGCGAGGCGACGCAGCAGCCATCCCGACATCGTCAGCGCCCAGGCGACGGATGCTCCCGCCACCGCCACGAGCAACCGCGGCCCGAACTCCCCCGCCGGAACGGCGATCTCGGCGACGACGGCGTAGCCGAAGACGAAGAAGATCGGAGTGCCGGGGAACAGCCCGAGGGTGCGGCAGAGCACAATGGTCAGCCCGAGCACGAGCACCAGTCCGCCCGTGAGGGCGAGCAGCCCCGCACCCAGATTCGCCAGGGTCAGGGCGAACGCGATGACCGCGAGCATGAGCAGCGCGGCGGCAGTGACGGTGCGCATCCGCTGCCGGTAGGGCTCATTGCGTCCGTAGAGGCTCGTCATCGCGCCGAAAGCGGCATATGCCGCCCAATCGAGCCGGTCGAGTGAGGCGAGCACCATCAGCGGAACGGCCACGGCGACCGCCGCCCGCGTGGCGACCTCGAACTGCCAGCCGCGCAGCGAGCGCAGAAACTGCAGCAGGGTTTCCGGCCGCCGCCCGGCGCCGGAACTCGATGAAACCAAGCTAGATCTTTTCGATCGGTGCGACCTTGATCAGCAGTTTCTTCGACCCGGAGGTGTCGAACTGCACGTGCGCGATGCGTTTTGTGCCCTCGCCGGTGACCTGGTTGACGAGTCCGTCGCCGAAATCGACGTGACGGATGCGGTCCCCCGCCTCGAGCGTGAGGCTGCCGTTGTCGCGCACGGTTCCGGTGATGCGGTTCGCCCATTCCGTCTTCGTCTTGGGCGGCGCCGGCGGCAGTCCCGCGAGCTCTTTGCTGCGGCCGTTGAAGCCGCCGCCGTAGCCGTCGCGGCGCACGTTGAGAGCGCGCGGCTGGGTGCCGCCGCGGGAATTCGCCATGCCCGGCGATTGCCGCCAGTCGATGAGGTCGGTCGGGATCTCCTGCAGGTACCGGCTCGGCATGGCCACGTTGATGTCACCGAACTGGGCGCGCGTCATGGCCAGCGACAGGTAGAGCCGCTGCCGGGCCCTGGTGATGCCCACGTAAAACAGGCGGCGCTCCTCGGCCGGGCCGCCTGGCTCATTGGCGGACATCTGGTGCGGCAGCAGGCCTTCCTCGATGCCGGTCAAAAACACGGCCTCGTATTCGAGGCCCTTCGCGGTGTGCAACGTCATGAGCGACACCGTTCCGGAGGCGTCGTCGAGGTCGTCGGCGGCCGCGACGAGCGACACCTGGGTGAGAAAGTCGACGAGACCGCCGTCGGGGTTCTCCTTGTTGAAGTCCTTGGTCTGAGCGACGAGTTCTTCGATGTTCTCGGCGCGGGCCTCGTCTTGCGGGTCGCGGCTGCCGCGCAGCACGGCGAGCAGGCCGCTGCCCTCGAGCAGAAACTCGAGCACCTCGCTGACGTTGGAGCCGCCGCTCCCGGTGCCGTCTTCAGCGACGACCGTGGGCACGAGCATGAGCGCGGCGGCGTCGAGCAGTTCGGCGAGCTTGAGAATGGCGCCGGTGACCTTCGGGCCGAGGCCGAGCGCACTCGAGTTACGCATCGCCTGGCGAAAGGTGAAGTCGTTATCGTCGGCGAAGCTCGCGAGTGCGGTCTCGGTCGCGGGGCCGATGCCGCGCTTGGGGGTGTTCAGAATGCGCCGCAGGGCGAGTTCGTCGACCGGGTTGGCGACCGCGATCAGGTAGGCGAGGGCATCCTTGATCTCGGCACGTTCGTAGAATTTGGTGCCGCCGACCACGCGGTACGGCGTGGCGGAGCGTACCAGGATTTCTTCGAGCGCGCGGGTCTGCGCGTTGGTGCGGTAAAACACCGCCATGTCGCGGTAGGCCATGCCGGCCCGGTGCAGCACGTCGATCTCGTCGGAGACGAACTGGGCCTCGTCGTGGCCGGAGTAGGCGGTGAAGCCCACGATCTTCTCACCGTCGCCGCCGGCGCTCCAGAGTTTCTTGTCTTTGCGGTCGAAGTTGTGGCCGATCACGGCGTTCGCCGCCGAGAGGATGTTCTGCGTCGACCGGTAGTTCTGCTCGAGCAGAATCACCTTCGCACCCGGGTAGTCCCGTTCGAACTCGGTGATGTTGCGGGTGTCGGCGCCGCGGAAGGCGTAGATCGACTGGTCGGAGTCGCCGACCACGGTCAACGAGGCGCCCGGGATGCCGCCGGTCGCGTCGCGCAGGTTGCGCACGTGAACGCCGTCGCGGTCCATCTGCTCGGCCAGGGCGGTCGTGACCGGGCGGGTCAGCTCGTGCACGAAGGCGTACTGGGCGTGGTTGGTGTCCTGGTATTCGTCGACCAGCAGGTGCCGAAACCGGCGCCGGTAGAGGGCGGCGACATCGGGGAAAGCCCGGAACAGGTAGACCGTCTCGCCGATCAGGTCGTCGAAGTCGAGGGCACTCGCGGCGCGCAGGCGAGCCGTGTACTGGCGGAAGATCTCGACGAACATGACCTCCTGCGGGTCGCTCATGTTCGCGTTGCGGGCGTAGGAGTCGACATCGGCGAGCTCGTTCTTGAGCTTGGAGATCTTCGCGCCGGCCGATCCGGGCGTGAACCCGTAGGTGTCGGCGTCGAGGCTCTTGATGATGCGCTTCAGGGTGACCTTGGTATCGGCCGAGTCGTAGATGCTGAAGCTCGACGACAGGCCGATCTTCTCGGCCTCTCGGCGCAGAATGCGCACGCACGAGGAGTGGAACGTGCTGATCCACATGCCGGATGCCCCGTCACCGAGAATCGCCTGCACCCGTTCGCGCATCTCGGCGGCGGCCTTGTTGGTGAAGGTGATCGCGAGAATCTGGCTCGGCCAGGCATCCCGGGTCTCCAGCAGGCTCGCGACGCGACGGGTGAGCACACTCGTCTTGCCCGAGCCGGCGCCGGCGATGATCAGCAGCGCCTGCCCGCGATACTCAACCGCTTCACGCTGCTGCGGGTTGAGTCCGTCGAGCAGGCGGCCGCGGTGCTCGCCGCCGGCTTCGCCCCCGACGCTGCCGACCGGGCCGCCGTGCCCGTCGAGGATGATCGGGGTCGCGCTTGCGGACGGCACCGAACCTCCCGTCTGGGCGGGGCGCGCAGGCGGCTGGTATTCCGGAGCAGAAGAGGGTGTCATATCGGGTTCAATTCTAGGCGAGGCGTCTGACACCCACCGGGGACCGCGGTCAGCCGAGCAACAGGTCCTCTTCGCGCTGCAGCTCGGCGCGCACCATCACGGCGAGGTCGGGGTGATCCACGAACACGCCATCGACGCCCGAGCCCATGATCGTGCGGAACTCCGCCGACCAGTTGCCGAACTGGGCCTTGTAGCGGCCGCGGCGAAAGCTCGGCGCGAGAAAGCGGTTCTCCGGCCGCAGGGTCCAGCAGTAGATGTAGAGGCCGGCGGCGTGGGCCGCGTCGACGAGGGGGCTCGCCCCCGTGACGGTACCGTCGGCATCCGTTTCAAGAATCAGCGACTTGGGCACGCTGACGCCATCGACGGTGCCGCGCAGGTCGTAGAGGCCGGCATCGGTCAGGTAGTGGGCGTAGCGGGGGGCGTCGGCGCCGAGCTGGGCGACCAGGTCGGCCGGCTTGCCCCGCGCCTCGAGCAGCAAAATGCGCTTGCCGTACACGCCGCGATCATGCAGTTGAGCGAGCACGGTCGGTTCGAAGCTTTCGATGATCAGCCGGCCGTCACCCGCGTTCCAGCCGGCCCGGTTGATCTCGGCGGCGAACAGTTCGTCGAGCGGCAGCCCGATCGAGGCGAAATAGGACGGATGCTTCAACTCGGCCACCATGCTGCGGGGCGCGCGGGCGATCTCGGCGGCTCGGTCCACGATCTTCATGACGTCGCGCAGCCGCAGCATGCCAAACTGCCCGTCGAAACTCGCACTGTTCTTACGCAGCGCGGGCAGGCGTTCGCGCATGCCGAGGGTGCGCAGCTCGGCCCAGGTGAAGTCCTCGGTGAACCAGCCGGTCAGCACCTTGCCGTCGACGGTTTTCGTCGTGTGGCGGGCGGCGAATTCGGGGTGATCGGCGACATCCGTCGTCTCGGATATCTCGTTTTCGTGGCGCACGACGAGCACGCCGTCTTTCGAGGCGACGACGTCGGGTTCGACGGCGTCGGCGCCGAGGGCGAAGGCGAGTTCGTAGGCGGAGCGGGTGTGTTCGGGGCGGTAACCGCTGGCGCCGCGGTGACCGATGACTAACGGATGCATCCGCTCAGGCTAGTCCTCCGGCCGCCGTTCGCCGTGATCGTCGGCCTGCGCCGCCCATGCGGCGTAATACTCCTCGACCGCCGTGACCACCCTGCTGGCGGGGCGGTCGAAGAGCAGGGCGGGCAGGGTCAGGTCGTATCCGCCCGTGTGCTGCCGCGCCCAGGCGAGCTGGCCTGCCGTGACCCTGCCGGTCAACGATGCGATGTAGGAGTCATAACTTCGCAGCCGAAAACCCACGACCTTCGCCCTCGACGCACGTGCGATTCCGACACTTTCGAGGTCGACCCACGGAACGAATCCACCGGACCACACCGTGAAACCGTCCAGAGTCATGACCAGAACAGCCCCGGCGCGCGGTGCCTTGATGAGAAAGAAGATGCCGCCGCCGCCAAAGAAGACGATGGCGGCGACAGCGATGACCGCTTCGTACAGGTTCGGATCGGAGGCCAGCATGAACGCACCGACGACCGCGAAGGCGGCACACCCCAGCACGACCAGCGTCAGCTTGCGCTTCGACGCGGTGAGGCTCACGACGGGCAGACCCGCCGGGGATGGTGTGGGCGAACGCATGGTTAACCCTATTCCGCCGCCGAGCAGCCGGGCAGGCCGGGCGGATGCCGATGGCCGGCATCCGCTCACAGCGAACCGTTCTCAGGCTGTAAATCCACTGATGGCCACTGCAATCGGAGGGGGTCTTCGGTACAATCGGAACACTGCCCGTAACGGGTGTCCCGCCTCCCACAGCTGATTGAGAGCATCGATTTACATGGCAACCTCCAACCCCGCGTTCTCCCGAAACGCCGCGTTCGGCGCCCCCGGCGCGCTGGCGGCTTCCCGCACTTTGTCTGACAACGACCTGCAGGACATGTACAATAAGCCCTCCGCGGGCTCGCAGGACACCGGTCACATGACCTACGAAGACACGATCACCAAGACCGGCATCGCATTCGCCGTTCTGCTCGTGGCCGCAGCTGTCGGCTGGATGATCCCGATCCTCGCGATTCCGGGCGCCATTGCCGGCCTCGTGCTCGGCCTCGTCAACACGTTCAAAAAAGAGCCCTCGGTTCCGCTGATCCTGCTCTTCTCGGTGGCCCAGGGACTGTTCGTCGGTGGCATCTCGGTGTTGTTCGACGCGATGTCCGAGGGCATCGTCACTCAGGCCATCCTCGCGACCCTCGTCGTGGTCGGTGTGACCCTCGCCCTGTTCCGCAGCGGCAAGATTCGCGCCTCGAAGAAGGCCACCAAGATCTTCCTGATCGCCATGGTCGGCTACGCCGCCTTCTCGCTGATCAACTTCGGCCTCGTCGCCTTCACCGGCGCCGATAGCATGCGCTCCGGCACCCTCGGCGTCGTCATCGGTCTGCTCGCAGTCCTCATGGCCGCGTATTCGCTCGTGCTCGACTTCGACTTCGTACAGAAGGGCGTGCAGAACCGCGCTCCCCGCAAGTACGGCTGGTCCGCGGCCTTCGGAATCGTGCTGACCGTCGTCTGGCTCTACATGGAGCTGCTGCGCATCTTCGCGATTCTGCGCGGCGAATAACCCGCACGAGTTTCACGACACTGGGCCGGCCCTTCGGGGCCGGCCCTTTTTCTCTGCCCGGTGGCAAGCGCGGCGCACCATACTGGGGGTATGTGCTCGCCGGAACGCGCCGACCTTCTCGCCCTGCAGATCGACGTTCAGGCCCTGCGCCGCGACATTGTGCTCGCCGCGCACCGGCAGGCCGCCGAGATCGCCGCCGTGCAGCCGCGCCACACGTTCAGCGCCACCAACCTCGTGCACTACACCGAGCTGCGCGCCCACGATGTGCGCGACCTGCAGGCCCGCCTCGCCCGCTACGGGCTGACCTCGCTCGGGCGAACCGAGTCCCACGTGCTCGCCAGTGTGGACGGGCTGCTGCGCACCCTGGCTCGGCTCACCGGTTCGGCGACGGATGCCACGGATGCGGCCATGGCTGCGGCCGCGGCCGCCGCGATGCCCCCAACGCCCGCTCTCCCGACCGACACGCCGCCGGGCGGCGCAGCCCTGCTCACCCGCAACACCGCGCTGCTGCTCGGCGCCCAGCCCGCGCACCGCTCGACCCGCATCATGGTGACGCTGCCGAGCGAGACGGCGGCAGACCCCGATCTGGTCGCCAGCATGCTGTCGGCCGGTATGGACCTGGCCCGCATCAACTGTGCCCACGATGACGCGAGCGGATGGGCCGCGATGATCGCGAACATCCGCTCTGCCGAAGCCAGCACCGGCGGCCGCTGCCTCGTCGCGATGGACCTCGGCGGTCCCAAGCTGCGCACCGGCCCGATCGAGGCCGGCCCCGAGGTCGTGAGGGTGAAGCCACGGCGTTCGGCGACCGGGACCGTGCTCGAACCGGCGCTGGTCTGGCTCGGCGGCCGGCCCGTGCAGCACGACGCGGCCGGGACATCCGTCGTGCCGGTGGTCGAGGCCGGCTGGGCCGCACGCCGACGCGTCGGCGACGACATCACCCTCGTCGACGCCCGCGGCTCGCACCGCACGCTCACCGTCGAAGGCATCGCCGGCGACGGATGCCTCGCCGCGCTGACGCAGACCACGTACTTCGTTCCCGGCCTCGACCTCGCTGCGGGCGACGACCACGCGCACGTCGGCTCGCTGCCGGCCACCGCGCAGGCCCTGCTCGTGCACCGCGGCGACACACTCGTGCTCACCGCCGACCTCGCGCCGGCACCGGTCGCCGTGAGCACGGACGGCAGCGCGGTTCACCGTATCGGCTGCACCCTGCCCGCCGCATT
Source organism: Cryobacterium frigoriphilum (assembly GCF_004403305.1). Taxonomy (GTDB): domain Bacteria; phylum Actinomycetota; class Actinomycetes; order Actinomycetales; family Microbacteriaceae; genus Cryobacterium; species Cryobacterium frigoriphilum. Next base: position 36,733 of record NZ_SOHE01000051.1, read on the forward strand.
CCGCGACGCCCAGGTCGGCGAGCGGGTCATGCTCGACGACGGCAAGATCGGCGGAGTCATCACCGCCGTCGCGACGCGCGAGGTGACCGTTGATGTCACGAGCGCCGGCGTTGACGGAACCAAGCTGCGGGCCGAGAAGGGCATCAATCTGCCCGATACCCGGCTCGCCATCTCGGCCCTCACCGAGCACGACGTGGCCGATCTCGACTTCGTGCGCCGGCACGCCGACATCGTCAACATGTCCTTTGTGCGCAGCGCCGACGACGTGCGTGACCTGCTCGACCGACTGCAGGGCAGTCCCGAAGTCGGCGTGGTGCTCAAGATCGAGACCGTGGCGGCCTTCGAGGCGCTGCCGCAGATTCTGCTCGAGGCCATGCGCTGGCAGAACGTGGGCGTCATGATCGCCCGTGGCGACCTCGCCGTCGAGGCCGGATTTGAGCGGCTCGCCGAGGTGCAGGAGGAGATCCTCTGGCTCTGTGAGGCCGCCCACGTGCCGGTGATCTGGGCGACGCAGGTGCTCGACACCCTCGCCCGCACCGGGCTGCCGTCGCGGGCCGAGGTGACGGATGCCGCGATGGCCGAACGCGCCGAGTGTGTGATGCTCAACAAGGGCCCGTTCATCGGCGAGGCCATCACGATGCTTGCCGGAATCCTCGGTCGCATGCAGGGCCACACCGACAAGAAGCGCAGCCTGCTGCGGCGCCTGCGCGCATGGGACCTCGATACCCCGGAGCCGTAAGGCAACTCATCGGCACCCCGGCGCCGGCGGAATGTGGTTGGCTTGAGACATGCATGTGATCGAACTGAGCCTCATCGCCGCGCCCGGGCTGCTGCCCGCCGAAATTGAAGGCAACGTGGCCCCGCTCGGCTATGTCTCCGGGGCCGTCATTCTGCTCGGGCTGCTCGGCGTCGTGATCATCGCCATCCGTCGCTGGCTGAAGGCCCCCAAAGACTAGTGCCGTGGGCCGTCCCGCCGGATTTCGACCGCGCGGGGGTCCCGCCCCGGCGGCGCGGTCGCGGGTGCGAATCGCAGGGAGTGCGCCGTGTCCGAGGATCGGCTTGCGGGGCCTCGACCGGCGGGAAGTACGCCCGCCGGCTCGACCAGCGAAATTTGTCACCCGCTGGTTGAGCCGCGAGCTTGCGAGCGGTCGAAACCCGGCGAGTCAATCCTCGGACTGTAGCTCCGCTGACGCAAGAAGTGCCGCGACGCGGCGCTGCAGCACCTGTGGACGGTGCCCACGGAATTGAGCCCCAACGGCAGCCCGACACCACCGCCACCACCACGAAGGGCCGACTCTGTGCGAGCCGGCCCTTGCTGTCACGCTAGCGCGGGATCACTCCCACTCAATGGTTCCCGGCGGCTTCGACGTGACGTCGAGAACTACACGGTTGACCCCGTCGACCTCGTTCGTGATGCGGTTGCTGATCTTGGCCAGCAGGTCGTACGGCAGGCGGGTCCAGTCGGCGGTCATGGCGTCTTCAGAAGACACCGGACGCAGCACGATCGGGTGACCGTAGGTACGGCCGTCGCCCTGCACGCCCACCGAGCGCACGTCGGCGAGCAGCACGACCGGGCACTGCCAGATTTCGCGGTCGAGGCCCGCGGCGGTCAGCTCGAAGCGTACGATCGCATCCGCTTTACGCAGCAGGTCGAGGCGGTCCTGCGTGATCGATCCGACGATACGGATGCCCAGGCCGGGCCCGGGGAACGGCTGGCGCTGCACGATCTCCGCCGGCAGACCCAGTTCCATGCCGATGGCACGAACCTCGTCCTTGAACAGAGTGCGCAGCGGTTCGACGAGTTCGAACTTGAGGTCGTCGGGCAGGCCGCCCACGTTGTGGTGGCTCTTGATGTTCGCGGTGCCGCTGCCGCCGCCGGATTCGACGACGTCGGGGTACAGGGTGCCCTGCACGAGGAAGCGGATCGGATCGCCGTCGATTTCCTTGGCCTCTTCGATGAGCTCGGCCTGGGCCTGCTCGAAGGTGCGGATGAACTCGCGGCCGATGATCTTGCGCTTGGTCTCGGGGTCGCTCACGCCCTCGAGGGCGGTGAGAAACTGCTCGCGCACATCGACGGTGACCAGGCGGATGCCGGTGGCGGCCACGTAGTCCTCTTCGACCTGGCGACGCTCGTCTTCACGCAGCAGTCCGTGGTCGACGAAGACGCAGACCAGCTGGTCGCCGATGGCCTTGTGCACGAGCGCGGCAGCGACGGCGGAGTCGACCCCGCCGGAGAGGCCGCAGATGACCTTGCCGGTGCCGACCTGGGCGCGAATCTTGGCAACCTGTTCGGCGATGACGTTGCCGCTGTTCCAGTCGGCGGCGATGCCGGCGGCGCGGTGCAGAAAGTTCTCGAGCACGTGCTGGCCGTTTTCGGAGTGCTTGACCTCGGGGTGCCACTGCACGCCATAGAGGCGACGTTCGTCGTTGGCGAAGGCCGCGACCGGGGTCGAGACCGAGGAGGCGAGCACGGTGAAACCGTCGGGGGCGGTGGCGACCGAGTCGCCGTGGCTCATCCAGACGTTCTGCGCGTCGGGCTGATCGGCGAGCAGCACGTTGTCGCCGTTGCTGACGGTGACCGGGGTGGAGCCGTATTCGCGGGCACCGGTCTGCGCGACGGTGCCGCCGAGGGCGGTCGCCATGACCTGGAAGCCGTAGCAGATGCCGAGCACGGGAATGCCGAGGTCGAAGATCGCGGCGTCGAACGCCGGTGCGCCCTCGGCGTAGACGCTCGACGGGCCACCGCTCAGCACGATGCCGAGCGGGTTCTTGGCCTGAACCTCGGCGGCGGTGATCGTGTGCGCGACGATCTCACTGTAGACGGATGCCTCGCGCACGCGTCGGGCGATCAGCTGCGCGTACTGCGCACCGAAGTCGACGACGAGTACCGGGCGGTCGAGCCCGGAGAGGTCACCGGCGAGCAGCGCTGCGTCAGCGGTGTTTTCGGAGGTGGGGGTGGTGCCGGTCATGAATGGGCCTCGGCCTTCTCGGCTTGTGCCGCGGTTGTGTCAGCGTTCTCGGCGATGAAGCGCTTCACCGTGCGGGCCACGGGGACCTCGACGATGAAGGACAGGGTGGGCACGACGCCGCCCAGGGCGATGAGCACGAAGCGCCAGAACGGCCAGCGCATGAGGCTCCAGAGGCGGAAGTCGGCGAACAGGTACAGCACATAGAACCAGCCGTGGGCGATCAGGATGCCGGTGCTGAGGTTGATGGCCGTGACCGTGTCGGTCGGCACGAGGGCGAGGAACCCCTGCGGGCCGCCCATTTCGATTTCGTGGCCGAAGGAGTACTTGATGACCATTTCGATGCACAGCAGCAGCAGGAAGACGCCGGTGATGGTCGATGAGACCTGGTACAGCCGGAGCGCACCGGGGATTCTGGGCAGATCGGCGAGCTTGGGTTGACGAGGCATGGCTTAATTCTACGGGGCCGGGGCGTGGGAAACGGCAGGGTGCCCGGTCGAGGGCTCTTCGTCGGCGGCGGCTTCGGCGAGCGCCGCGTCCGCGGCATCCTCTTCTTCGCGTTCGACCGCGTCGCGTACCAGGCGGTACCAGATGTACACCGCGAAGCCCGCGAACACGGCCCACTCGATCGCGTAGAAGATGTTGAGCCAGTTGAGCTCTTTCTCCACCACCGGGATTGGGGAGTCGATGACGGCCAATCCCGGTGCGGCTTCGGTATCGACGACGTAGCCGAAGTACACGGACTGGTCGGTGAAATCCGCCCACAGGTTAATGAGCGTCGCCGGGGCGACGGTGTTCATCGCGTACGGATCGCCCTGCTCGTCGGGCAGTTCCGGGGCCTCACCCGGCAGAAACCGGCCCGTCAGGGTACTGGGCGCGTAGTTCTCCGGGGCGTTCAGCAGGCCAGCGGTGTTGTCGGCATCCGTCGCCAGGGCGGCAAGGGCGGCGCGGGCATCGCCCTCGTGCTCGGCCCAGCCGCGGGCAACCGCGATGCTCGAGCCCTGGGCGGTGACGAAGTGGCTGACGACCCAGTAACCGAGGGTGTCGCCGTTGAAGCGCTGACCGACGAGTTCTTCATCGCCGGCCACGTAATAGCCCGAGGCCGTGATCATCTGCCCGGTCGCGACCTGCTCCACCGGGCCGTCAGGCTGCACGACATCGCCCAGCGGGGTCACGAGCTCGGTCGTGCGCTCCACGACGACACCGGATGCGATCGCGCGCTCCAGCTGCCAGTGGCCCAGCACCGCAAACGCGGCGGCAATGGCGAGGGCGAGAAGCAGGGCGAGCACCCAGCGGGGGCGCACCATCATTCTGATCACGAATAGTCTCCTGGCCGGGCATTACGGTCCGGCTTGTCGGCGGGGGCGGTGGGGTTCTGCGTGGGTTTGTGCGTGGGGTCGAGACGGTCGGTGACGAAATCGAGCATGGAATCACCCGAGCGGGCGGATTCGGCGGGGGCAGCATCCGTCGCCGTATCCGTCGTCGCGGTATCCGTCGTCGCGGTATCCGTCGTTTCGGCAGCGGCCGGGTCGTCTGCGTGGACCCGGGCCTCGGTGACGCGTTTCACGGCACGTTTGGTGTCGTCTCCGCTCGGGTTGGCGGTCGCCGCTTCAACGAGGGCGATCTCCTCCTCGAGCATGACATTGCGCGGTTTACGCCCGACGACCGGCACAGTGCCGCGCAGGTAGGTGCCGATCTTCTCCGAGTTGGCGGTGAAGAGCGGGCCGAGAATCGCCATCGAGAGCACGTAGAGACCCGCGAAGGGCTGCAGCCGCGGGTCGAGGCCGGCGCCGATCGAGAGCGTCGCGAGAATCAGGGTGAACTCGCCGCGATTCACGAAGATCGCGGCCGTGTTGAGTGCCTCCCGGCGCCCCATTTTGTGCAGATAGGCCAGCAGCGCCCCGGAACCGAGGCTCAGCACGAAGGTCATCACGATCGCGAGCAGCACGATGCCGATCACGGGCGGAAACTCGGCCACGTCGAGGGCGAGGCCGAAGTTGAGAAAGAAGAACGCCGCGAAGACATCGCGCAGCGGCACCGCAACACGCTCGATCTTGGCCCGGTACGTGGATGCGCCCAGCACGACGCCGATCAGAAAGGCGCCGATCGCATCCGTCACGCCGATGATCTCGCCAATGCCGGCGAACAGCACGACGAGGCCGAAGAACAGGATCGTGAAGAGTTCATCGTCTTTGGTACGGATGAGGCGCGACACCACGCGGCCACCCCAGCGGGCGAGCGAGAACATGACGACCAGAAAGAGGAACGCGATCGACAGCTGCAGCACGATCGGCCAGATCTCGGTCTCGCCGCTGAGCACGACCGAGACGATCGAGAGGTAGATGGCGATGAAGATGTCGCCGACGACGGTGACGCCGAGGATCATCGGGGTCTCTTTGTTGGCCAGGCGGCGCAGCTCGATGAGCAGCTTGGTGATGATCGCGCTCGAGGAGGTGCCGGTCATGCCGGCGATCACGAGCGCCTCGCGGGCACCCCAGCCCACCATGATGCCGAAGATGAAGCCGGCGCCCATGTTGATGAGAATCCACGAGCCACCGGAGATGAGCAGGGTCTTGGCGTTGCCGAAGAATTCCTCCTGATCGAACTCGAGGCCGAGGCTGAACAGCAGCAGCACGAGCCCGAAGACCGCGATCAACTCGATGTCCCCGGAGGCGAAGTCGAGGGGAAACCATTCCGTGTGCGGGCTCGCCAAAACGCCGACGATCATGTAGATCGGGATGGTCGGCAGGCCGATGAGCTTGCCGAGACGCCCGAGCACATACGCCACGACAAAGAGGATGCCGAGCACGAGAAGGTCTTCGCCCAAATGCATTGGCTAGCCTCCGGGCGGCGCGTCGACGGACTTCGCCTTCACTTCACCGGTGCGAAAGAAGGAGAAGGCCTTCACGACCTTCTCGGGCGAGCCGGCGACGACGAGCGTGTCGCCGGGAAAGACCTTGAAGTCCGCGGCCGGAGCAGGGTTGGCGGATTCGCCGCGCACGACGGCGACCACGGTGAGGCCGGCGATGCCGCGCTCGGCCGGGTTGCCGAGGGCCTGGCCGGCGATGTAGTCCTCGTAGTCCACGGTGAACCAGTCGATGCTGAGGCCGGGGATCTGGTCGAGCGCGGTGAGTGACTCGGTGATCTGGGTGCCGCCGAGCAACTCGGCGAGGGTGTGGGCTTCGTCCTCGCTCAGGCGCAGGGACACCTTGCTCGCGTCGGGGCCACCCTCATCGTCCGCGAAGGTGATGAGGTCGCTGTGGCCGGAGCGGTGGGCGATGACGCCGACCTTGCCGCCGTCATCCGTGATGAAGGTGTGCAGCACACCGACTCCGGGGAGTTTGACCCGCCGAACATCAACCATGGTTACGACTCCCGGGGGTTATGGGCAGGGGCTAGGGGCACTGTCCCCATTCTACCGGAGCGCGCATGCGCGTCAGCCGGGCCGGGCGTCGGATCGCGCGCACCCCGCCGTGCGGGCATGAGCGCCCCCGATACGGGTGCCCGCTACGGCGGTTACCGTAGCGGGCACCCGTATCGGGCGCGGCCGCACTATCCACAGCCCGGAGATCACGGAAGTTGTCCACAGATTGCCGCTCACCGCCGCTGCAGCGCTCGGCGGGTGCCAGTCTCGGGGCATGACCCAGACATCCGCAGAATCGACAGCGCTCATGGCCATTACCCGCGCTCACGGCCTCATCGTGCGCTCCGACGCGATGGCCTTCGGCCTTGAGCAGGAGCTGCGGCGCGAGTTCGAGCGGGGCCGCATTGTTCGTCTGCGACATGGCGTCTACCTGAGCACCACGCTCTGGTCCGCGCTCGACCAGAACGAGCGCTATCTCTGCCGCATTCGAGCCTATGCGGCGATCAGCCCCGAGCCGCCGCTGTTCTCGCACTATTCAGCCGCCGCAATCTGGGGTTTGCCGCGGCCCACGAGCTGGCCGACGGATGTGCACATCACCGTGCCCGAGGCATCTGGCGGCCGGTCACGGCACGGCGTGGTGCGGCATACCGGGGAGACCGAGCCGGTCTGGGTCGAACGGGGAGGGCTCCGCGTCACGACGGTCACGGACACGGCGGTGCAGTTGGCGCGGGTGCTTGCCTTCCCCGAAGCCGTGGCCATGCTCGATCGGGCCATTCATATTCCGCGGCGCGGTGTGAGCCTGGCCACCCGCGACGAACTGGAAACCTCGCTCGAAGCGCTCCGCACCCCCGCCCGGCTGAAGGGACGTGACGCGGCGCTACGGGCGGGCGCCTTCGCCACCACGCAGTCAGGCTCGGGCGGCGAATCGACCAGTCGCTCGAACATCTTTCTGCTCGGCTTTGTGGTCCCCGAGCTGCAGGTGCGCTTCGACGACGCGCTCGGCTTCATCGCCTTCGTCGACTTCTTCTGGCGCATGATCAACAAGGTCGGCGAGTTCGACGGTCTCGGCAAATACGTCACAGAGGAGTACACCCGCGGCCGCACTACAGCACAGGTCGTCATGGAGGAGAAGGCCCGTGAAGATCGCGTGCGCGCGCTCGGCCCGACATTCGCGCGGTGGGACTGGCCGATCGCCCGTGATCTCACCGTTTTCGGCCGATTCCTGACCGGTCATGGCATTCCCCGCGCGCGGTGAGAGCCCCCGGAGTCCCGGCCAGGTCGGCCGTGCGGCGGCACCATCATGGCCGCGCCCGAAACGGGTAGCCGCTACGGCCGTTACCGTAGCGCTCACCCGTATCGGGCGCACCCACATCTGCCCGGGGCCGGGTCAGCCGGGCAACTCGCACGGCCGCGCCCGAAACGGGTAGCCGCTACGGCCGTTACCGTAGCGCTCACCCGTATCGGGCGCACCCACATCTGCCCGGGACCGGGTCAGCCGGGCAACGCGCACGGCCGCGCGGGCGCCGTCGGCAGCGGATGCCACGGGCCCGGCCACCGCGGGCGGACCCCGCACCG
>NZ_SOHE01000085.1 GCF_004403305.1 Cryobacterium frigoriphilum
TGTCGGGTAATCGCAGAGCTTGCAGGTGTGCATGGGAGGACTGTAGCGGAGGCGTGGAGGCGGATCGCGTGGGCGGTGGCTTGTTGTGGGGCGGGTAGGACCCCAGTTCTGGGGCGGGCTTGTGGGCATCCTTCTTTGCCGTGGCAGGCGGAGGCTCGGGAGGCGTCACCGTCTTGCCGCACGGTGCCTAGAGGCACCGTGACGTCAGGAGTCGCAGGCGATTCCGTCTCCGTCGCGGTCCAGGTCGTAAATGTCGGTACCCACGATTCGCAGAGGACCGTCGATGTAGGCCGGCCCGTTGCCACTGCCGCCGGCGCAGTCGACGTCGGAGGCGATGGGAACGCAGACGTCGGCGTAATTCGAGTCGCAATTGCCTACCGGGGCGGCTTGCACGGGTGCTGGCGCCGGGGCCGGCTGGCGGGTGCCTATCGCTGTGATTTCTGCGACCGGGGCCAGGGTTACTTCTTCGCTTGAGAGCGATCGGGAGACCTCGACACCGTCGACGTATTTCACGAGGTATGTGGTGGTCAGGGTGCCTGCCTGGCCCGCTGAGGTGACGGCGCTTGTACCGACATCGATTGCACCGTCGTTGACCGTTGCCGTCTCAAAGGGGATCGGTGCGGACTCCTGTACTTCGGATTCGGTTTGCACGGGTGTGGGCGTGGGCGTGGACGTGCGTCTCGGAGCACGAGCGGATGTTGGCGTGGGTGCCTGGCTGGGTTCGCTGGTCGCCATGGCCGATTTCGTGTCGGAGGCATCGGTAAGCGAGGGCTGAGGACTGGTCGCCGCATTGGCCGCGGAGCCCACCAATAACACGACTGCCCCGACAACGAGCAGGGCGCGGCCCGCTGACCGAGTGCGCACGCGGAAGAAGCTCGCGCTGCCGCGTACGGCGGCGACGATTCCGACGACGAGGGCGCCCAAGCCGATGAGCGTGATGAGACTCCAGAAGGTTCCGGCGAGGATCGTGAGGAGGGAAACGATCAGGATCGCGCCGCCGATCCAGTACCAACGGCGGGCGATGCGTCCGTCTGGGTTTCTGAGACGGCTGAGGAATTTCTGGAAGTAGATCGTGAGCGCCTTCACTTGCGTGCCTCAGATACTGTGAATCGAGATGACGTCGTCGAGAACAGGATGTGGCTTTGCATGTTGCCTCCAGGCACGGTGAATACGCCCACTATTTTCTCAGCACGTGGGTTGCGGCGGATCTCCCCAGTTGGGGGCGCATGCGTGTGTAGGCGGCTGTGTAGGAGCGCACGCGCGTGACCCCCGTGTCGGGCTTGGGCGCATCCGTTTCGCTGGGACGGGTGAGGTCTAGGTTGGCGTCACCGTGTTCCCGAAAAACGCGATGCACAAGTTGGCGACGATGACGTCAGTGGGTATGTGGTGGTTGGCCGCCGGAATCGGTGTGGAGCGGCGGTGGCGGATTGGTGGGTGCGGCGGTGGTGCTCGGATGAGTGCGAGGAGTATTGGTGTGTTAGTTCTTAGGAACCTGCCGTTTCAGCACGTCATTCCGGCCATTTCATCACCTCCATCCGGCCATTTCGGCACCGGCCCGTGGCAGTCCGAGCGACTCGAAACAGCGATGGCCGAGTGCACCTGCCGTAGCAGCTGATTCAGCGCGAGAGCAGGGCTGGACGGAGCTGCGGCCACGCTTGGGGCGACCAAGGAGACGCCGATAGATCTCCTTACCGACGTTCACCTCAGCAGACTCCCGGTCGCTCAGATGGCAGGAAAGTTATCGCTCTATTGGCCGGTTCCCAACGGACGAAACGCAAGTATTGGGTGGAGGACTGTATGTAAGAGGAGTGGTGGCGCCAATCTCCAGCTGAACGTCGGGACTGGGCGTGGCCTGACGTGGGTTGGGGCTGCCGGGTGACGGGGCTCCTTGACGTCACGGGGTCGGCTCGTCGAATGAGGCGACGAGGGCAGGGCATAAGTCATGACGTTGGCCGGAAGCGCACCTTGCTGGTGTTGTCCGCTCGCGCGGTAGCCAATGGGATACCTGCCGGCGCGTCTTCGACGTCGTCAATCCCTGCTCTCAGGCGGTGACTGAGTTTGATGACCGGAGTTATTCCGAGGCTCTCAGCCTGCCGGGCCCAACCCTCGATCTTCTGTTTCAGGATGATGGATCCGGTATCGGCGATGTTCCCTGGTAGCAACTTTCCCCGGTAGCCCAACCAGAGACAATACTTCTCAAAACCCGGAACTTCTTTGATTGCGGCACGGTTGCGAAGCAGCTCTAGGACACCCATTGCCTGGTCGCAGACGTAACCCAGTTTCTGAGATGTGCCAAACTTCACGGCATAAACAGTGCCACCGCGCTTGAGATCCCATGCTTCGATTGCGGTCGCGGACTTCGTTTTGAAGATTGAAAAGTCTTTGTCTGCCAGCTCGTAGCCAGCTTCAGCCAATTCCTCCGACTTATTAAAATTTGGCTCAGTCAAATATGTCGTGGTGAACTGAGACTCGGTCACCTCGACCTCTATCGACCGGACGTAGTCATCCAAGAAGTCGAGATAGTCCTGATTGAATCGCATCCATCGGCCGGCGGAAAGTATCACCCGATCATCATCGAGAATGAAGTCTAGGTCTTGTTTCAAGTCGTTCTGATACGTGGGCCCATCTTCTTGGTGATGGACGACCTTGATGCTTAGGATGCTCGCGCGCGGGATCGAATTGACTCGAATGAAGTCCTTCAACTCAAGCATCGTGAGCTGAGTCAGGTCCTTAGACTGGCGGCCGATTTTGAGCACATAGTGCCCCACGCTGCCGAAGACAAAATCGACGCCGTAGAGGTCGTAGGAATTCTGGGTGAACTCTGTGGTACCCGCTGAGGACATCAGCTCGTCGAGAAGGAGTGCGTCGTACTTCTCGACCTCAGCTGGGTCGGAAAGAAGTACCGTGCGCGGCAGGGCAAAGTTTGGCTCCAACCCGCGTTGCGCGTCTATCTCCGAGAGGAGGGCGCCAATTTCATGAAATTTAATATCTGGAATCAACATAACGGAGGCACCGAATTTCGCAGTACGGCCGAAAACATTCGTTTTCTCCGGGAGAACTGCTGCGGAAATATAATCGACAGATTCACCGCTCTCAAAATTCAGGTGAGTTCCACTTGAAAAGCTCTTTATAGCTTTTCTCTGCCGCCCGGTGAAACGCTTTGATGAGGTCTCGCGGGCGTCGTCTTCGTCGGCTATTCTCTTCGCCAGTTCAATCCCGAAGTCGTGGTCACAGAATGGCCGAAAGTAGAAGTGTGATTTTCCGAAACTCAGAGCATAGGAGCCGGTCTCACATGTGAAAATGAGGGCTGCAAAATGATTTGTATTCTTCGGGTCAGTGCCTTCTTCAAAGTACGGCAGGAAGTATTTCGCCCATGCAACCGGCGTACCAGGAATGCCCTCGGCGTAGAACAGTTTGCCTGTCCACTTACCCTGGTCAATCTCACCGAGAATTGCCATTCCGACGCTTAGAAGCTTAGCCTCCAGCAGGTTGACTTCGTCCTCGGGTATGCGGAATATATTGAGTTTCACTTGATTGGCCCCCGCCACTTTTATGAAGCGTATCGCGCCCGCCAGGATGCGGCGTCTTGTGAAAGGCGCGGACGCGGAGGTAAGGCAAAGTCAAAATCCCGAATTGGTCCATCCCCGCGCAACGTCGGTCCCTTCTTTGGCTGTGCGTCTCCGCGGACGACGATAAGGCTGGGGTTGGGCGTCTCGGTGGGTGACGATCTAGTTATTGTCGCCAGTCGCTCGTAATTTTTGGGGGCCTGAACGGCGTCGGATCTCGATGTTGTCAGCTCGCTCGACGTCGCCTGGCAGCTTGGCGTACAACCGCTGCCGGTTCTTCGTCCATCGTGCCTCCGCCAACGATCCCTACGTGACTTCGAAGATCGAAGGGATATTACACATTCAGGCGGTGCGCCGCCAGCGCGGGTGGCCGTGGATCTCGGCGATGCCACTAACCCCATACCGAAGGAACCAGCCGCTAACTTGGTAGAAGTGCAGCGCCGATGGCCCTGCGCCGCAGCGCCCCCAGTCTTAGCGATCCAGGGGTGCTGTCGCGGGCCTAGCGCCAGAACTCATCGGCGAGCGGTACGCCGGTCTTCTTGGCATAGATAGTCTGGCCAGTCGCGAGTTTGACGAAGACCCGCAGTTGATTCGGTGAGAGTTCGGCGTTGTGACGGATATTGGCTCCTAGGGTCTCCGCAGCAAGAAAGAAGTGGGCATTGGTTCCAGGTTCGAGAAGGTGAGGCAGTGGCGTTGAGTAGTGAAGAGGGTTCGCCACAACGAAGCCGCCGCTCTTATTGGGCAGTTCCATTCCCCACGTCGTGATGCGTACTGCAGAGACCCCGCTGTTGATGGCTTCCACGCCGATCAATACAACGGTCGGCGCATGTTCGTCGAGGACCATCGAGTTGGCGACGTTGACCGAGACCCGGTGGGCACCACGAGTCCGTGTGACGATTTGCCATGCGAGAGCGGCGACGCCTGTTAGGGCACCGATCGTCGCTACGGCCAGGCTGATGATCGCGAGGACGAATGCTGGGAGGGCGAAAGGATCGGTTTCCACACGGCGACTCTAGCCCCGATGGTCCTCGGTAGGCCGTCGCCGTGATCGCTGACCTCGGCTAGTAGCGGAGACGGATGAGTGGAAGGAACCAGTAGAGTTTCGATCATGCCACTCCCAGCGATCACTCAGGCGGACCCGTTCCTCAAGCTGGGCCTACGACCGATTGCTGTGGCTGCTTCGTTGGTCGCAATCGCCGCCCTTACAACCTTGGTAACTGTCGTTGCGCTCTCCGGTAGTGACACACTTGCCGCCGTTGCGCTCGTGTTAGCGATACTCGCATTCGTGGTCCAGATCGTTGTGTTCATAGCCGACCTCTACATAAGCAATCGACGGGATGCGGAAGCCCAATCGCTGTATAGCGACACGAAGTCACTTCTCACCAGGATTGAGACGGTCACGGCTGGGACTAGCGACATGGTCAGCGTACAGCTCGGCAAGTTAATTGATGGGCTCCTGATCGGCACGAAGCCTCCAGTGAACTACCGAGGGGAACCGACTGGCGACGACGGACGCTTTGAGCAACTCCAAGGAGCCTTGATCGCTGCACGGAACGAGGCAGCTACCCAATTTGCAGGGCTGAGGCAACAGGGAGCAGCACGGGCCACTCTGATTCGAACCTGGCCGAGTGAAGCCGTCCTCCGGCAACTCATCGCTGATGGAGTCCAGGGGCTGCCGGCAGAGTGCTTTCCGCTGTTCGATATTTTGGCAATGGATTTGATCGCTTCCTACGACAGGGGGCTACCCGAGGGGCGCGTGATGGACATGCCCATGTATCGGGAGGCATCGATTGCGCTTCAAAGTCGGGGATTCGCCAAGCAGGAGGACGCCGCTCTTGTCCTGACGCTCAAAGGGCTGTTGGCAGCAAGCCTGATCGCGTCGTACGATCCAATCCCCCCGCACGTCGTTGAGCTGTGGCCCGAACTTCACGACATTCGCGGTCGGTCGCAGCACTAGCCCCGAGATGATTTCAAGGTTGGCGGGCCGCTCAACGGCCGACATGGGCCAAGATGTTTGCTGGCGGACTCAGACTTCGTCGTCCGTTAGCAATTGCCTCAATCTAGTCAGGGAGATTAGGTACGAGTCGGCCGCGTCTTGGTATCTGGCCATGGCTACTTTGAGGCGCGGCAGGGTGAGTAGATGATCAACGCCGCGGGTGTAGGCGATTAGTTCGACGTTCTGCACGCCGATGAACGTTTCGTGGGCGGCGCTGTCCTGCTCGCCGTAGGCACGAGCGCGGATGATGCGCCAGATGTTTTGGTCCGCCATCCATGTCTGTTCCAGGAATTGGATGCTGTCCATTACGAGTGCTGACTCAAGCTCGACCGCACAGGATTCGAAATGAGGGCGCAACCTCGTGATGACAAGCAGGGAGTCGAGCACCGGGTCGGACTTCTTGAGGTGACTCTGCCAGAGGGCGAGCGGCCAACGCGATGCGATGTCATCGAGCGCGAGGAGGGGGAGCGGAATGGGGAGGAGACTGTCGAAGTCCTTGAGCCACGAACGGTGGGCGGCTCCGGATACGGCCGGCTTAAGAGATTCCCATGCGAAAGTCGAGTCGGCACGGCCCCTGCGTCGCAGTGAAATGGCCTGCGCGGCCAGCAAGACAAATCCAACAGCAACACCGGTAACGGCACCGACGATCAGGTCGGGGTAGAACGTATCCCAGTTCGTACCAGTTGCAAAAGCATTCATTCCCATGATGAAAGCGTAGGGCGTTCAAGTGCGCAGCCATCCTGTGGGCAACGGCTCACTCGTTGGTGGGACGGATGAGTGGGAAGTCGTCCACGACGTCACCGTGACGTTGAACGAGTACGCCGGATTCGGCGTCGGCAGGAGCGTTTAGCGATCGCGCATTCCAGATACGAGTTCCCGACCCGGTGAATTGTGGTGAGCAACGTTCAGTTGCCGGGCTGCGAACGAGCGGTGTCGAGTTAAGTCAGCAGGTCCTGGTTCAGGCCGCGTTGCAGCCTCCTATCAGCTCGATTTGAAAGGCGGCCAAGGGGAGGACAAAGATAAATCAGAAATCTATTACTCGTGCTGAAGGCAACAATCCACGGTTCCCGTGGGGTCCTTCTCACCAAGCTTTTGGTCGGGCTTTCAGCACCAGTGCACAATCGGCGTTCGCCCTGACAGACGTCTCCATCATCGACCCGGGTCGCTGAACCGGCCATGGCACCAAGGTGACGGGCGCGATAGTTTCGACAGGCGCGGCGCGGCGAAAGCCGCTGAACGGCTTTTGGTAGGAAACCAGCCGTCAACTTGGCCGTGTTTCGGTGCCGAAACGGAATTCATAGAGTTGACCACAACACACACTCTGAAGACCGAGTTCTACTACCACCGCGTGTGGCCCACTCTCGACCGCGTCCCCGGGAAGTTGGCGCCTGGATCGAGGACCGAGACAGCCGTCGGCGCTGGTACTCCTCGATCGGAGATGTCAGCCCCGTCAGCCATGAAATGCACCACTCGCTAAAGACTGCGGTAGTTCAAGTCGCCACTTACCCCATGTCCACTAAGTGTCAGGATGGCCCTTTTGGCGGACGCTGTCCCATCATGTGGATTGGGTTTGCACGGCTTTGGAGTTTCTGCGTGCGGGCTGAACGGAAATCCACAGCTGCAGGCACCTGCGACAGGCTCTTCATCCAAAACTTCGGCTGATTAGGAGATGAGGTCTAATGTGTCATATGTAGTGGGCCAACGTGTTTAGCTCTCGGGAATAAGAGGATGCGACAGTTGAGTCGCGCGTTGTAGGTCGGGTGGAACCAGCAGCAATCTGCAGAGATTACGGGTTAACGCGCTTCGGCGTGGGGGAGAAGATGCCAAGAATGATTCACTACTCAAGAACCACAGTTCAGGGATCGCGGCGGGCTCGGCCGAGGCACAACATCCTTCGAAATCCCGTGACCGCGGGCATGGTCGGGTGGCACTAGTGAAAAAGTTACGAATAAAGTTAGAGAACTGTTATGGCATTCGTCGGTTGAACGCTGAACTCGACTTTTCGCGGAAGCGGGCCATCGCGATCTATGCCCCTAATGGTGTTATGAAGTCATCTCTCGCTAGGACATTCGCGGATCACTCTGCCGGCCAGGAATCGCATGATCGAATATTTCCGCTGCGCGCCACCACGCGCGAGATTAGAGACCAATCGGGCGCAGAAATCCCGTCCGGGAACGTCGTTGTCATCCAGTCATATGACGAGCAGGTCGGTCCAACAGAAACTACTTCGACTCTTCTCGTGAATAAGGACTTGCGTGACGAGTACGAACAGATCCAATCTGTGATTGAGGTCGCCAAAGCCAATCTCGTCGCAGCGCTCGGCAAACAATCAGGTTCACGCAAGGACGTTGCTAAGGAAATCTCAAGGACCTTCACCGATGATGAGGCCAGCTTTTTTCTGGCACTTTCCCATATCCGAAATGACCTGCGCTTACAAGAAGATTTACCGTTCGCGGACTTGCCATACGATCGAATATTTGATGACAAGGTTGTCGCTTTGCTCGAGACGGCGGGCTTCCGAAGTGCTCTCGGGGAATACATTTCTCGTTACAACGAACTGCTGGATTCCTCCACGTACTTCAGCCGTCAAACCTTCAACTACTACAACGCCGCGAACGTCACCAAGAATCTCGCTGACAATGGGTTCTTTCGCGCACATCACTCAGTGCTACTGAATTCCGAGACGCCAATGGAAGTTGTGAGCCAAGCGGAACTTCAAAAACTAATCGACACAGAAAAGGCGAAAATTTCGGGCGATGACAAGCTCAGAAAAAAGTTGGCGGACGTTGAGAAACAAATAAATAAGAACGTGACCTTTCGTGACTTTCATGCGTACCTGTCAAACCATGAAGATATCTTGCCTCTACTCGAGAATGTAGGTAGCTTTCGCCAGACAGTGTGGAAGTCCTATATCAAGAAGCACTCAGAACTCCTGGAAGTCGCGCTTGCAGAATATGAAAAGGCCGAGGAAAGAAAGAGGCAGATCGAGGGTGCAGCCCGTGGCCAGCAAACCCAGTGGGAGAAAGTGATTAGTATCTTCAATGACCGATTCTTCGTGCCTTTTCGATTAAAGGCCGAGAACCGTGAAGAGGTGGTGCTAGGGCGCGAGCCGCTTCTGCGTCTCGGCTTTGATTTCGAAGACCGTGGTGAAATTGCCGACGTCGACAAGGGCGCTCTCCTGGAGGTATTGAGCACTGGAGAAAAGAAGGCCCTGTATATCCTCAACGTTCTCTTCGAAATCGAGACTCGTAAAGGCTCAGAGAATCACACTCTGTTCGTGATTGACGACTTGGCCGATTCGTTCGATTACAAGAACAAATACGCGATCATTCAGTATCTGAAGGAGATTTCATCAGAACCCAAATTTCGACAGATTATCCTGACCCACAACTTCGATTTCTTTCGCACTATCGAAAGTCGTTTTGTCGGGTACGGCAACTGCCTAATGGCTCAAAAGAGTGAGGCAGCTGTCCGCCTTGTTCAGGCAGCAGGAATCAAGAATCCATTTATCACGGACTGGAAGGGAAATTTTTTTGAATCGCCGATGAAACGTATTGCGTCGATTCCGTTTCTCCGAAATATTCTTGAATACACGAAAGGAGAGGAAGACCCTGGCTACCAACTACTCACCTCTCTGCTTCATTGGAAGGTCGGCACGTCAGCGATTGCACAAGAATCTTTGGATGATTTATTCGCTTCCACTTTCGGTGTGACCGGCATTTGGAAAGACCCCGATGAATTTGTCGTTGACGAGATCTTCCGGCAGGCGACAATTTGCCTTGTCGCCGAAACCGGCGTGAACTTTGAGAATAAAATCGTAATGTCGATAGCGATAAGGCTTACCGCTGAGCGATATATGGTTGAGCAAATTGCCGACCCTTCATTCACGGATCACATTGCGGTAAATCAAACTGCTGCTCTGCTTAAGCGATATCGACAGTCCAATCCGGCGAATGTCCTGACGATCAGGACCCTTGAAGGCGTCATGCTCATGACACCGGAGAACATTCACGTCAATTCCTTCATGTACGAACCGATTCTTGACATGTCGGATGAGCACCTACGCAGGTTATATCTCGACGTTGAAGGGCTGGCCCTCGGGGAAGAACCGAGCCAGCATTGGCACGAAGTCGTCCAGGGCTGATGACGACAAATGTCTAGGCGGACCGCCGGTTTCGGTATTCATCGATCCGGACGATATCGGCGACCGTGACGGTGGGCAGTTTCGCTACGCGGGACATGTTCGTCCCTTGGCTGCGGGACTTCCATGGCGTGGGCATCGCCTGGTACTCGAGCCGCCACGGCGCTGCCGAGGTGAAATGGGGCACCGAGCCAGTGGCCGGCGCGCTTGACGTCGTCTGGACCTCGAGTCTGCCACCACCGTTCGACTCGGGGATAGACCATCTGTTCGAGGAACGTCGCCCCACCAGCCTGAACCGCCTTCTGCCGGCGATCACGCAACGCTTCGGCTGCCTGTGCTTCGCTCCAGCGCCGCATCTGGGTCTCGCCTTGCAAAGCTTCGTCGGAATTGTGGAGAGCCGCCATCCCCGCCGCGGCCGGTTCCGGAATCCTTGGGTTCCTGTAATGGGTAGTGAAGGA
Organism: Cryobacterium frigoriphilum; assembly: GCF_004403305.1. GTDB lineage: Bacteria > Actinomycetota > Actinomycetes > Actinomycetales > Microbacteriaceae > Cryobacterium > Cryobacterium frigoriphilum. Next base: position 10,162 of record NZ_SOHE01000085.1, read on the forward strand.
ACCGTTGGCTCGACGCGCACCGCCTGAACTCAACGAGTCGTCGGAGATAATGTCTCCGTTGGTGTCGAAGACATCAATGTCAACGAGCACCGATCGGACTGCTGGGATTCCGTCATTGGTCATTGGTCATTGGTCATCCGTCATTGGTCATTGGTCATTGGTCATTCTCCTCAATCTCACCATGAGCATAGAGCCCGCCAGCCGAATTCTCTCCGGAGGAGGGACCGTTACTGCTCTTCGCCGACTGAGTATTCGAACCTCTGAGCCCCACCCAATCGTGTGATTCAGCACCATCGATCGTTCGAGAAAGCACCAGAGTTGCCCGGTTCAGCACTATTGGCCCATCGAGCCTGTACCTGCGCGCAGTTGAGGCTGTTTGCATCTTGCCTCGCGGCGCTGGCTCGGAAACACATTATCTTGCGGAGGCTCCGGTCGATCATGGCGTCCGTGTCGAATGTGTGGCCGTCCGTCGGTGAGTGCTCAAGCATGACATCGTTGCCGTTGCCGTTGCCGTTGCCGTTGCCGTTGCCGTTGCCGTTGCCGTTGCCGTTGCCGTTGCCGTTGCCGTTGCCGTTGCCGTTGCCGTTGCCGTTGGCGACTGGCGACCGTGGGCACATCCAGGCCGGTGAAGGCCCGGCGAAGGCCCGGCGACCGAGATCGGACTCGGTCATCCTTTAAGCGCAGGAGACACTCCTGGCGCCCTTCTCGGATGCCGTTCGATGCAGACCGCGGTGGGGCCGCGCGATATTGGAGCAACAAACGACGATCCCTACCGTGATCGTCTTTTGGCGACCCGCTCGGGAATGGGTTCGAAGTGACCGAACGCGCGTTCGTTCTCCCGAAGGGCGAGGGTCGGCCATGATGGAGCCATGATCACCGTCATCCTGGACTCGAATGCGTTCTACGGGGCGCGATGGTTGACCTCCATCGCTGGGCAGAACTTAATTGGGCTCGCAGCTGCCGGCTCGTGTCAGGTGGCGCTTCCACGGGTCGTCGTCGACGAGCTTGAGCGGCAACACCGCGAGGCCCTAGGGAAGCAGCGGGACGAGGCAAAAGCTGCTCTGAGTGAGGTCGAGTCGCTCGTGAACATCGACGACATTAGGGCGAAGTTCGATCAGCTCCTCGACGAGGTCAGCGTCGAGCGTGACGCGTTGCTCGCGCGAACCGGTATCCGCGCTGCGCCCGTTCCCGCGAACATCACCCGCGACCTAGTTGACCGGGACCTCCAGAGACGGCGACCTTTCATCGAAACTGGGAAGAAGAAGTCATTGGGCTTTCGCGACGCCGTCATCTGGGAGACGCTGCTCGAGACAGTCGCTTTGGACGAATCCGAGGACACGAACTTCTTCGTGACGAGAGACGTGGGGTTCCTCACGAAGAACGTGAGCGAGCAGAAACTTCACGCCGATCTGCTCCGAGATCTCGACGATCGCGGCATGGGCCGGGATCGTGTGGTCGTGATCGACACCCTCGCGAACGTTGTCGAAGCCGTCAACGCAGCCGTTGCCGCAGCCGAAGCTGAGGCAGCCGAGGCGAAGGCAGCAGCGAACCCGCTGGACGAGGCAGAAAGCCACCTCGCGTCGTTGCTGCGCGTGGACGCGGTCGCTGCTGCTCATCGCGCCGAGTTAGTGCGGGTGGCCACCGGGGCGCTCGAGGCGCTCGTCGGGAAGGAAATTAACGACGAGCTCGGATACGGCGGCGACTATCGGCCCCCGGACTTCGTGCACTTTGACTACCCGTCGGCGATGGAGAGCGCGATGATCGTCGCGATCGACCTCGAATCGAACTTCATCTTCGACCCACCGAACGGCGACATTGTGACCGCCCGGGCCGACGTGATCCTGTCCATTGAGGGCAACACCTACAAGGCCGACTATTTCATGAACGGAGACGACGATGTCGAACTCGTCGGTGAACTCAATGACCACTATTTTGAGACCTCAACGTCGATCCGCGCGCGCTCCGTGATCGAGATCGAAATCGAAGGCGGCTCAGGTCGATTCCAGAGTACGGACATCGTGCTCGAGGACAACCCGAACCCGTCGCTCTCGGGGGAGCCGTCCAGCGTCGAGCTTGACTTCAATCTCGAGGTCGAGTTGGACCCTCAACTCGACCTGGCTCCGGGCGATCCGGGAGACCCGAGCGAACTGACGCGGGACCAGCACGACTAGCCAGCTGACTAAAGATCAGTGGACCTTCCTCGGGTGAACTGGTGACGGTGGGTACGAGTGTCCGCCACATGAGGCCGGCTGCTCCGGGCGTTGCACGGCAATTTCAAGCATGACGTCGTCGACTATGACTCCTAGAACTAGGGGTCAGAATCAGCGTGACGAGGCCATGATTGTCGTGGGCCTACTATGAGGTGTCGGCCACTCATTCCGAGGCGGCGCACCCCACGAAAGGAAACCCCGTGGCCAAGGGATTCATGTGCCCGGATTGCGGCACATACACGCTTCAGCGGATCAGCACCAACTGGCTGCAGTGCACCACGTGTGACCTCAAGAAGCCCGTTTGACGAATCGACCTGGTACCCGCGGACACTGAACTGGAAATCGAACCTACTCCCGGGGGTGCGCGGCGCGGTTTCATCACTCGCTGTCGGACGTTGGCGGTAGCCTGCCAAGGTGACCGATATCAAGAAGAATCTCGAGGATGTGGCGCTGTATGCCCTGCTTCGCGATGATCGGCTGAAGTGGCCGCAGATTCGCGATCTACTCGAACGTGCTGGCAGCGCTGACGCGGCGCTAAAAGAGCATCTCGCTGCCTACCTCATCGACGAGGAGTATATAGCGGCCCTGGCCGAGTCTCGCCAGACGATAGCTGCGTTCACGGCTTCCGGGATTCACACTGACACGTATCTCAGTGACACCTATCCCGTGCAAATGCTCACCGTTTATGATTTTCCACCGGTCGTTTACTGGCGGGGGTATCAAGACGAAGCGGATGCCCGCTCGGTCGCCATCGTGGGAACCCGAACCCCGTCCGAAGGCGCCACGAAGTTCGTCATTGAGTTCGCTGGGCTTCTTGGCCGGCAGGGGATACCAGTGGTGTCCGGCCTCGCTCGTGGCACTGACACCGCCGCGATGCGGGCGTCGCTCGACGTTGGTAATCGAACAGTCGGCGTGATCGGCACCGGGCTGAATCGCCAGTACCCGAAAGAGAACGCGGGACTGCAGGAAGCTATCGCCAACGGACATTTGTTACTGTCTCAATTCCATCCAGACGCATCGGCGTCGCCCAAGACGTTCCCGATGCGCAATGTTGTGATGAGCGCCTATTCCTCCATGACCGTTATCGCAGAGGCGGGCGAGAAGTCCGGCACCCGCGTTCAAGCGCAGGCTGCGGTCAAGCATGGTCGCCCCCTGATCATCAGTCGGGCTGTGTTTCAACAAACCTGGGGAAAAGATTTGGTTGATCGCGGCCTGGACGTGACCGTTGTGTCCAACGCCCACGAAGCTCTAGCGGCGGTTCACGAAGTGCACGAACGCCAAAGCAGGCAGGGAATCATCTGGGCACCCGGCACTTTGCTTGTGAAGTAGCGTTGCCCGGTGCCTGACCATCCCGATGATGCTCCGCTCAGGGCAATCTACCGAAACCCGCCTCGGCAGAAGCTGCTCGACGTCTCAAAACTGGCCGATCTCGCTGGTTGAGCCGGCGCGGGAAGCGCGCCGGTCGACCCGGTGGGCCGGCCCTGGGGGTCGGCGTACTCGGTTTCGACCGCTCCTTCGTCGCGGCTCAACCGGCGCGGCTTCGCTGGTTGAGCCTGCGCGCATAGCGCGCCGGTCGACCCGGTGGGCCGGCCCTCAGGGTTGGCCGGCCCTCGGAATAGCGTGGCGTGTCTCGGCGCAGGCGTGTTGCGCGGGTTCAGATTGTGAATTGCGCCCGCCCGCTCGTCGACAAAGCGTCTAGGGACCGCGTTTGTCTTCAGCGTGCTGGGTCGGGCCGTTGATGGCAATTGTCAGCTCGGCAGACTCGGTTGCTGCCGAGCGATTCGGTGCAAGGTGCTGTCGCTGTCGCTGTCGCTGTCGCTGTCGCTGTCGCTGTCGCTGGCGATGGGGCTGTGGGGGTTGAGGGCGTCGTTGGTGGTGGCTGGGGCATCCGTCGTCTGCGTTGCGGATTATACGGTCGGCAGCGGGGGGACGGCGTGCAGGTGCCGCGGGCGGGCGTGCGGCTCGTCGCGGTGGGGCGTTTGGTTTCGACCGCTTGCGGTGACGGGGGTCGTCGAATCGCGCGGCTCGACCAGTGAAAGCGGGGGAGGGGCGTTGAGTGGCAGGGCGGGCTCGGTCGGTGGCGGGGATGTGGAATTGTCGGGTGGCTTGTTGAGGGCGGCGGCGCGGGCTTTGGTGGCTTGGGCGGCCTTGGCGCCGATGAGGCGCACGAGTTCGTTGCAGCGGGGGTTGGGACAGGTGAAGCGCACCTGGTTGCCGACTTGCGTCATGGTGCGGCGTTGGTGGCAGCGGTAGCAGTCCGGCTGGCCGAGGATGATGAGCAGGTCGGGGTGGGTGAGTTCCTCGAAGGTGGCGCAGAAGCGGCGGGCGCAGAGGTCGTTGATGCAGGCCCATTCCCAGGTGTAGGAGTGGGTGACTTCTTCGAGGGGGAGTTCGCATTCGGGGCAGGTGGGCGGCGCGGCCTGGTGGTGTGAGGCGGCGACTTCGGTGTCGTCGGGCGGGGGCATGGGGTGAGAGTACCGGCGCGGGGGTGGCGTTGGGTAGGGGGCGCAGTCAAAGCTGCTGTCAGTCCGGAGTGTTGTACCACTCGAGAAAGGCGTTGCCCTCGGCTAGCAGACGTTGGTTCTCGGGATCGGCCTTCCACACCGCACGGGTATGGCAGAGGTGGCAGGTCACCTCATCGGGGTCGCCCGAGGTCAGGTGCGGGTTGGAAATACCGCACGGGTAAAAGCCGCTGCTGCTTTCGAGGTGGACTTTGTATTTACCCGTCATGCAATCATTCTGTACCAGGCGGCTATGGCGCGTGGTAGCTGAATTTGGGGGCACGAAGGCTTGGAAGCACCGTGGGCTGCGTTCTGCAGCCGTGGCGTGCCGTGGGCCGATCTATGGTCTCGAGGTCGGCTTGCGTGGTTTCGACCAGCGCGCTTTGCGCGCTGGCTCAACCAGCGGTGGTTGATCCCGGGAGCATTCCGCTTCGAGCCGCGAGAAGCTTCGGCAGGGAACCTCGCAGCAAGCCCTTGTCGAAAGCGGGAGTGTCAACATCCGCTGCCTCAATCTCGCCGAGGTGCAACCAGGCGGACACCGCGCCTGGGTTGTGCCAATCTCGGCGAGGAGCCGCTGCCATAATTGGCGAACGTGCTGATGTGTCGAGGGGGCTTGATTATGCGAGTTGAGAAAACAGATCTGTTCGTTGGCCTGCCGGCGCCGGTCGCACGCGATGTGCTGCGACGGTTTGACTCTGAGTGGGCGGATCCGGCCGCGAGCGATGATATTTTGGCGGCTAACGGCGTGACGGATGCTGAGACCGTGCTTCAGGCTCTCGCCGATGCAGGGTTCTTGCAGAGCTCCGGCGCGGTCTGTGAGGGGCGCACGGCCTGGATGCTGACGACGCAGGGCAGCGCGCTCGCTCAGGCGAGTTTTGGCAAACCGATCACTCGCGCGACGGCCGAACGCCACGTCGTGCAGATTGTGGAACGTGCACGGGAGTACAACGCCGAGCCGCGACATCTCTTTACTGTTAACCGGCTTCGGGTATTCGGCAGCTACCTGGACCCGACCGTCATGCGTCTGGGCGACGTTGACATTGAAGCGATGTATGTGCGCCGGCACCCCGCTCATGACTTCTCCGCCGCTGCCCGTGAGTACACCCGGGCGCAGGGCCATAACCTGCCCGCGATCAAGGCTATGTTCTGGCCCGAACAGGAGCTGATTCGAGTTCTTCGTGGAGGTTCCTCGGCAATAAACATCACCACAGAAGACGTAGATAATCTGACCGATCGTGTCGTGACCATCTATGAGCGTGGGGTTTGAGCCGGGAACGTCGCGTTCGCACAAGCAGTGACTGGGTCGCGTCGCCGCTGACGGTGGATCCGCAGGGGAGGTCTCGCAGTCAGCCAGGCAGCACCTCGCCGCCGGGGACCGCGCGCAGCATCGGGCGTAGTCCCGGCGCCACGCGCTTCTACCAGGCGTCGACGTCGGAGATGTTCGGCACGACTCCGCCGCCGCAGAACGAGGTCACCCCGTTCTACCCACGCTCGCCCTACGGCGCCGCGAAGGCCTACAGCTACTGGATCACCAAGAACTACCGCGAGGCCTCCGGCAGTAGCCCCCTCCACCATCCCGCTGGTTGAGCCGGCGCGCAAAGCGCGCCGGTCGAAACCTGGTGGGCCGGCCTTCGGAGTTGGCCCACTCGGTTTCGACCGTCGGTTGTTGAGCCTGTCGAAACACGTCGCGGCTCAACCGGCGAGGGGGGTCTCGCTGGTTGAGCCGGCGCGCGTAGCGCGCCGGTCGACCGGTGGGCCGGCCTTCGGAGTTGGCTCACTTGGTTTCGACCGCTCCTTCGTCGCGGCTCAACCAGCGGCGTTTCGCTGGTTGAGCCGGCGCGCAAAGCGCGCCGGTCGAAACCCGGTGAGCCGGCTCTCGGAGTTGGCCCGCTCGGTTTCGACCGTCGGTTGTTGAGCCTGTCGAAACACGTCGCGGCTCAACCAGCGGCGTCTCGCTGGTTGAGCCTGCGCGCATAGCGCGCCGGTCGAAACCTGGTGGGCCGGCCTTCGGAGTTGGCTCACCAAGTTTCGACCGCTCCTTCGTCGCGGCTCAACCAGCGGCGTCTCGCTGGTTGAGCCTGCGCGCAAAGCGCGCCGGTCGAAACCTGGTGGGCCGGCCTTCGGAGTTGGCCCGCTCGGTTTCGACCGTCGGTTGTTGAGCCTGTCGAAACACGTCGCGGCTCAACCCGCGAGGGGGGCATCCGCTTGTCGGATTCGGTGTTCGGTGACGCACTGCTGGTGCCGCAGGGCGGTGACTCTGCGGGAGAGGGAGGATTGTCGCTAATATCTTGCCCAAAAAGTTAACAACGATCATAACTATGATTCTGCTAGGTTCGACGCATGGAACACGAGACTTTTCAGTCCAGTGACCTCGCTGGCGCCAAACGTACCCAATTCATTCACGCGGCTCGATCTGGTCGGGCTCGGCTTCGAGACAAAGATGGGATGACCCTCATCATGCTCCCCGAGCGCGATCTCAACGTGCTCGACCAGTTTGCCCACTGGTCCCAGGTGCAACAGCGAATCGCAGTGATGGCCACCCGGGCGGCGCCCGCATCCGTTGCTGAATTGGGGGACCTCGCCTGGCTTCGTGTTTTCGACAGTGAAGATCTTCACACGCTTGCCGACGAACTTCATGGTGCCCTCATCGCGGGGCTGGCGGACCAGGACACGGACGTGATCGTCGAACTGGTGAGCGATTGGAGAATGACGGCACGACAACTGGAGGATCCTCTGCGAAAGGCTGTACTGCTGGATCACTTTCGTGAGAGTGATTTCGAGGACGCACAGGCGCCCGAGTGAACTCCGAGCCGGAGCCTGCCGCGTATCGACCTTTCGTGGCGGCACGGCGCCCAGGCGGCTCTCCCACGGATGCTCCTCGCTTCCGAGTGCTCGTTCACCGCCAGTTCCGAGACCATTGGGCAGAACTGGCCGCACGGGTAGGACTCCAGCAGGCACAGCAATTTTGGGACCATGTCTCGCACAACCCCGGCCAACGCGACCCAATTGCGCAGATCACCATTCTGAAGGGGAAGGCGGGCAAGTCGATGGGCCCGAACTGGTCGCGTACTTACCACTACGAGGTTTCCGGCGCGGGCCGCATCGATTACCAGTTCAACGAAGCGTTCAAAACCTCACCGTCTGGCGATGCGCACCGTGTGGTGGCGATTCGCACTATTTCGTTTGGGAGTCACTAGCCGCCTGGATGCTGCTGCCGATGCTCTCTGTGGACATGGGACTTCGGGAGTTGCAGGGGCGCAAGTGCCGTCGGTGGGGCATCCGTCGTCGAAGTGGCGATTGTGGCGCCGTCACCGATTCGTCGCTCTGACGAAACGGCGCGCTCGGGGCTGAGTCGGCCACGAACTGGGGGACTGGAACGCCGCGTCGCGAGTGCACGTTGACGATATAGCCGCCGTGTGCACCTCACGGACCACTATGATGGCCCCGAGCAGGTCAACGTGGGCACCGGCACCGGCGTGACGATCCGTCAGATCGCCCGCGTTGTCGGGTTTACCGGCACGACGGAGTGGGGCACCTCAAAGCCCGGTGCTCGACGTCTCAAAGCTGGCCGAGGCCGGCTGGACTGCAGCCATCGGCCTCGACGAGAGTACTCCGTCGACGGTGGCGTGATACTGCGATGACGCCAACGCCCTCCGCGAGTAGCGTCCAGCCCCGCAGCAACCACCTCGTTGGTCGAAACCAAGTGGGCCGGCCCTCGGGGTTGGCCCGCTTGGTTTCGACCGCTCCTTCGTCGCGGCTCAACCAGCGAGGGGGTGTCGCTGGTTGAGCCTGCGCGCGCAGCGCGCTGGTCGAAACCCGGCGGGCCGGCCCTCGGACTCGGCCCGCCAGGTTTCGACCGCCGGTTGTTGAGCCTGTCGAAACACGTCGCGGCTCAACCAGCGAGGGGGCGCCGCTGGTTGAGCCTGCGCGCGTAGCGCGCTGGTCGAAACCTGGTGGGTCGGCCCTCGGGGTTGGCCCACCGGGTCTCGAGACGCCGGCGAAGTGCGTGCCGGCTCCTCGACCAGCGGGGGCGGGGCGCCGCTGGTTGAGCCTGCGCGCGCAGCGCGCTGGTCGAAACCTAGTGGGTCGGCCCTCGGGGTTGGCCCACCGGGTCTCGAGACGCCGGCGAAGTGCGTGCCGGCTCCTCGACCAGCGAGGGGGGCGCTGGTTGAGCCTGCGCGCGAAGCGCGCTGGTCGAAACCTGGTGGGGCGGCCTTCAGACTCGGCCCACCAGGTTTCGACCGCCGGTTGTTGAGCCTGTCGAAACACGTCGCGGCTCAACCAGCGAGGGTGTCTCGCTGGTTGAGCCTGTCGAAACACGTCGCGGCTCAACCGGCGGCGCCAGCGGGCATTCTTGAGTCTGTATGATCACAATCTGGGGGTAAGCATGGCGCTGAAGGATTTGCTCAATGCGGGAGGATCGCCCGTGCAGGCCCAGCGGGTCTTCACGAACCGGGTGAGTGAGGCGGAAGCGTTCTTCGACGCGATGCACCGGGTGCAGATCGAGCTGTCGCGCCCGGACCTGGTGACGAACCTTTCCGGTCCGAGAAGAAACATCCTCTCTTTCTACGGGCATGGCGGCATCGGCAAATCGGCCCTCTCGAAACACCTCGAGAGCTTGGCGCTGCGTCGTGGGGACAGTGCGCCTGAGCGAACAGGAGCGGTGCCCGTCACCCTGCGGTACGACCTGTCCTCGACGTCCGCTCGGGACCCCGAATCGATCCTGTTGGCGTTGCGGGCTACGCTCGCCCATGCCGGGATCAAGGCCCCCGCCTTCGACTTGGCCTTCGCCTACTACTGGTCTGAAACGCACCCCGGTCAGCCGCTCACCGCGTATCTGGCCCCCTCGTCCTTCACCAATCGCGCGGGGCAGTCGCTGGATCTGGGGTCGATCATTCAGGACGCCGCGACCGACATCATCAGCACGGCCGCCGATGTGAGTACTTTCGGCGGAGTCGGCACGGTCTTTCGGCTGACCAAACGGGTGGCGGCATCCGTCTCTCAGAATCTGTCGAGTAGCCGCGCGCTGAAGGATTGTCCGCATCTGGCGGAGGCCCTGACCGAAGAGAACATGCTGGATCTGCGCCTGTTCCTGCCGCATTTTCTCGCCTGGGATCTGCATCAGGTGCAGCGGGCGGCACCGGTCGAGAGCGCCGCGGTCGTCGTCTTCTTTGACTCCTGGGAAGACGTGCAGGCCGACGCCCTGACGCGCGGGTGCCTCGAAGACGTACTGAGCCAGTGGGTTTACCTGATGCCGAACATGCTCTTTGTCGTCACCGGACGTGACCGGCTGCAGTGGGGGGAGGGCGACTCCGCGCGCTACCTGAGTCGGACCGGCGCTCTGCAGTGGCCCAGCCTGGTGCTCTCAGAATCGGGTGAGACCAACCAGCACCTGCTGGGCGCGCTGTCGTACAACGACAGCCGGACTTTTGTCGTGGGCGCGACCGCGGCCGCCCCGATCGAGCCGACCGTGCTGCATGCCCTCATCGAGCAGAGTGGCGGGCATCCGGACTACCTGGACGCCATTATCGATCTCTGGCAGAGCGCGCTCAGCGGCGCCGCGCCATTGACCGCGGACAGCGCCCGCGGCGGGGTCGCCCAGGTCTACCAGCGGGTCTTTCGGGGGCTGACGACGATCGAGCAGGATCTGCTCGTGGCGGCTTCCCTGGTGCCGGCCTTCGGGGAACCCCTGCTCGGTGAGCTCGTGCCGCAGGCCGGGCCGAGCCAGATTGTGCGGTTTGTGCGCCGGCATTTTGTCGAGTCGACCACATCGGACTGGCTGCCGTACCGGTTGCGGCCCTCGGTCACCGACCTGGTGCGGGCGTCACGCAGCAACTCGACGCTGAGCTGGTCGCCGTCGCAGGTCGATGCTGCGCTGGCGACGGCGGCAGAACTCATCGTCGAGAGCAGCCTGCCCACGGGGGCCGCGCGCACCCTGCACGACAATGCGCGCCTCGATCAGGGCGTCAAGTTCGTGGTTGCGCTCGAGCAGAATGGGGCGGTGCTGCCCGCGCGCACGGCGGAGCTCATCTTCGCGGCGAACACGGCCGGGTGCGCGGGGCGCCTCTTCGCCGCCGAGCTCGGGCTCGCGAGCCGCTATTTCAGCCAGGTTCTGCGCTCGGTCGTCACGTTGGAGAACGCCGAAGCTCCCACGATCGGCCCGCCGCCGCCGAACGCGCCGGACTGGTTGGTGGACACCCATGCGGTCGCCGATGCCCGCCGCATCTTGCTGGCCGGAGACCTCTCGCGCTCGGCCGAGATCATGGCGACCATCCGTGACTCGACTCCGGTGATCATCCGTCGCCGGGCCAAGCTGGAGATTTTGCTGGCGTCTCGATCGGGCTCGCTCAAGCGCGGTCGTGAGCTCGCCGCGGCGTGGCCGGTCACCGATGAGCGCAATGATCTGCTCGGCCACATCGCGTATTGGCAGGGGCAGTTCGTGGCGGCCCGCGAGCACTTCATTCTGGCCGAAGCCGCCGCCCGCTCCGGCGAGCGAGATCTCGAACTGGCCCGCGCGCTGCGGCACCGAGCCCGCGTAGAAGCGCTCCTCGATCACGCGGATGTCGACGCCACCCTCGACCTAGCGGCGGCGGCCAACGCCGCCCTCGACTCCACGATCGGTCTGGCCCAGGTCGCGGGTGCGCGCGGCATCGTCGCTGCCCGGCGCGGAAACGCCCCGGAGGCCGCGTCGCTACTGGAGTCGGCTTTGCTCGCGTTCGAACAGTCGGGTGCCACCATCGATGTGGCGTCGCTCTGCGTTGCCGGCGCGGTGGTGGGGCGCCTTGTGCAGAGCAGCGATGTCGTGCAGAACTGGCGTGCCCGGCTCGCCTCGGTGTATGCAAATGATGTCAATGAGCGCCTCTACGTGCGCACGCTGGCCTTCGTCGACGACTCCTGGGTCGCAGCGGATGCCGCCCTCGCCGACGATTACGACTCGCCCTCCGACACGGCCCGGGCCTGGTCGGCCGTGGCTGCGCGACGCCCCGAAGCCGACTGAACAGCTGCGCCGGCGGGGTTCCCGCCGGTTGAGCCGGCGCGCGTAGCGCGTGGGTCGAAACCTGGTGGGCTGGCCTTCGGGGTTGGCTCACCAGGTCTCGAGACGCCGGCGAAGTGCGTGCCGGCTCCTCGACCAGCGGGGGCCTCGCTGGTTGAGCCGGCGCGCGTAGCGCGCTGGTCGAAACCTGGTGGGCTGGCCCTCGGAGTTCGCTCGCTCGGTCTCGAGACGCCGGCGAAGTGCGTGCCGGCTCCTCGACCAGCGGGGGCCTCGCTGGTTGAGCCGGCGCGCGTAGCGCGCTGGTCGAAACCTGGTGGGCCGGCCTTCGGGCTTGGCCTGCGGGGTTTCGACCGCTCCTTCGTCGCTGCTCAACCAGCGATGGGGGGTCGCTGGTTGAGCCTGCGCGCGAAGCGCGCTGGTCGAAACCTGGTGGGCCGGCCTTCGGAGTCGGCTCACCAGGTCTCGAGACGCCGGCGAAGTGCGTGCCGGCTCCTCGACCAGCGGGGCCGCGCTGGTCGAGACCTGGTGGGTCGGCTCACCAGGTTTCGACCGCTCCTTCGTCGCGGCTCAACCAGCGAGGGGGTTGGGGGAGGACGGGTCGGCTGGCGGTGGGATTCTGCTGCGGCGGATACTGAGGGCGGGGAGGTCGTCGAATCTGCCCTCGATCAGGGCGATGCGTTTGGCGCGATTCCAGCCCTGGATTTGTTTCTCGCGGGCGTAGGCATCCGCTATTCGAGGACACTCTTCGAGGTAGACGAGCTTCACCGGGCGTCGGCGTTTCGTGTACGCGGCGCCGCCCTCGCCCGAATTGTGTTGCCAGAGGCGACGGTCGATGTCCCAGGTACTGCCAACGTAGAAGGAGCCGTCGGCGCATTCGAGGATGTACATGTAAGGCATGCCGGCATGGTGGCACGCTCGCCTGCTTCAGAAGAGTTATGCACAGCAGAATTCGCGAGCGCAGTGTGGAAACTGCGCTCGCGTGACGAAGGTGCGCCGGGGCATCCGCTTGTCGATAAGTGACAGCTGTGAGCGAGGAAGGCCGCTATACGGGTGTTGCGCGCTCACAGCTGTCTTTTATCGACAGGCGACGGCGCGAGAAGAGAGCGGTCGGCGTATGATCACCGTGCCGGGGCCTCCGAGCGCTCAGCTGTGGATGGGCCGCCTTTCGAGGCGGTAACCCACGACCATCTGACTGGAGGCTCCGGCCTCTGTGCCCAGCAGAGCGGGTGCGGCTCGCCGGGCGGGGCATCCGTCGTCGGATGCGTGCTTCGGCAGGGTGCGCGGGGGCATCCGCTTGTCGATAAGTGACAGCTGTGAGCGAGGAAGGCCGCTATAGAGGGGTTGCGCGCTCACAGCTGTCTTTTATCGACAGGCCACGGCGGCCGGGGTGCCGATCAGGCGCGGAGCCCAGTTCGGCGCGGGCCGGGGCATCCGCAGCGCACCTGATTGCCGACCCGCGCATCCGCTTCTGAAAGCGATGTGGTGGAGAGCTACTGCGCTACGTTTTGGGCGATGTTGTAGGAGAAGATCTGGTTTTGGCTGAAGATGCGCGCGTCGTCGTTGCGCTTCCAGGTGATGGCGCCGTAGGTGAATTGCACCTGGTCGTAGAGGGTGGGGGATCCGAGCACGAGTTTGGTGACCTGGGCGTTGCTGAGCAGGGTGGTGGTGGCGCAGTTGGAGATCTCGCAACCGGCCAGCTCCACGGTGGGCAGCACCTCGCCGCTGGCGACCGCGCGCAGCAGAGCGATGGTCGCGGGGCCGGTGCGGGTGTCGGCGAGGACGTCGGCGAACTCCGCCTTGCCGGCGCCGCCGCCCACGCCCGACCGGGTGTTGCCCAGTTGGGTGGAGCTCTGGCTCCAGCTGAGGGTGCTGAGCACCGAGCCCCCGGGCAGGGTCGTCGTGTACGTGGTGCCCCCGGTCGCCGTGGCTATGGACGAGCCGCTCGTGGCGACCATCGCATTCTGCACGATGTCCCAGTCGTAGGTGACGACCTGCGGCGTTCCGGCAAGAATCGACATCTTCTCGCGGGCGAAGTTCAGGCGCAGGGTCGCTGTGGCCTGCGTCGGGTCCTGGTGCACGTCGATACCGACGACCATCACCTCGGTCAGGGCCAGTTCGAGGATGCAGCGGCCGGTGACCTCGCCGGGCCGGCACATTTCCACGGATGCCGTGGGCACGTGGGTGCCCTTAGCGAGAGGGGTCATCTGGGTGACGATCTGCGAGTTCATCGGCAGGGTCACTGAGATGTCGCCGAAGGTGGCCTTGCCGGCGCCGCCACCCTGGTGAAGGCTGCCTTGCTGGGTGATCTCCTGGGTGAAGCCGGCGACCTGCACGACCGGGTTCACGCCGATTTTCATGCGGTAGATGAGGTCGTTCGGGTTCGAGTCGACGACGGATGCCCCACCGGCGGGCCCCGCGGGCCCCGCCGCGCCGGTCAGGCCGGTCAGGCCCTGGGCGCCTGTGACCCCTGGTTCTCCCTGTGGCCCTGTGGCCCCCGGTGCTCCCTGCGCGCCTGGCTGTCCTGTAGACCCCGAGGCGCCTTGCGCTCCCGTGGACCCCGAGGTGCCTTGCGCTCCCGTGGACCCCGCCGCGCCGGCGAGGCCGGGGGCACCGGCCGTTCCGGCCGCACCCTGCGGGCCCATGGGTCCGATCGGCCCCTCAGCTCCGATGAGGCGTTGCGAGGTTGCCGACCAGGATCCCGCGGCCTTGGGGCCGTAGAGAATGAAATCCGTGATGTTGAGGTAGAAGTCGCCGTTGATGCCCATCGCGGCGCCGGGCCGGCCGGACCCGTTCAGGATGCTGGTGCCATCTCTGCCCGGAAGCCCCGCGAAACCGGTGGTGCCCGTGGCGCCTGTCGCGCCTGTCGCGCCGGTCGCGCCCGTGGTGCCGTCTACTCCATCGGTGCCGTTCGTGCCGTTCGTGCCATTGGTTCCAGCCGTGCCCATGTCGCCCGTGGCACCCGTTGCGCCTTGGGCTCCGGCGGCACCCGTCGCGCCGGCAATGCCGTCCGAACCGTTGGAACCGTTCATGCCCGCGGCACCCGTCGTTCCGGTCGCGCCATCCGATCCATCTGCGCCATCCGAACCGTTCGTGCCGTTCGTGCCGTTCGTGCCTGCATCACCCCGTGTTCCGGTGGTGCCGGATGTGCCATCCGTGCCATCCGTGCCGCTTGTCCCATCGGACCCGTTCGTGCCAGCGGCACCCGTTGCTCCCGTAGTGCCGTTCGTACCGTTCGTACCGTTCGTACCGTTCGTGCCAACGGCTCCCGTTGCTCCCGTAGTGCCGTTCGTGCCGTTTGTGCCATCGGACCCGTTCGTGCCGGCAATTCCGGTTGCCCCCGTAGCGCCGGGTGCGCCGGTCGTACCGTTCTGACCGGCAGCGCCAGTCGCACCGGTCGAACCGGTGTTGCCCGTGGTGCCGTTCGTGCCGGTCGCTCCGCTGGCGCCCGTTGCGCCGGGGTTGCCGTCAACGCCGGAGTCGCCGGCCGGTCCCGTGGTGCCGGGGGCGCCATCCGTGCCAGTGGCGCCGGTCGTGCCGGTGGAACCCGTGGCTCCGGTGTCGCCGGTGACGGTTTGTGCTGAGTCGGTCGGCACGGTCTGGGCGGGTTGCTCGGCGTCTGCCGAGACCGCGGCCAGCCAGGAGACCGCGGTTTCGGTGGGTCCGCAGGTCGGTGCGGCACCGGACCCGATGGAGATCGCGGAGAACTGCAGGCTGACCTTGTCGAGGCAGGCGTTGAACCTGTCCGGTTCGGTCTGGGTGATGCAGCCAGCCATCGTCAGGCAGGCGACCAGCGAAGCGGATACGAGAAGGAACCGCTTGGTCGTGACGCGACCGGCCATGGGGTTACTCCTCGGAACGTAGATTTCCGGGCTGTTGTGGGCACAGACCGATGAGGGTGAGCAGCTTCTCCCCAGAGGGGCCGAACCAAACGGGTGTATGCGAAGGCTACTGGCCGGGCGGCGCCAGAACCGGGTGCGGTCCTGTTTTGGGGGTGCCGGGCGCCGTGCCTAGAGTCTCGAGGTTGGCCCGCTTGGTTTCGACCGCCGGTTGTTGAGCCTGTCGAAACACGTCGCGGCTCAACCAGCGACGCTGGTTGAGCCTGCGCGCGTAGCGCGCTGGTCGAAACCTGGTGGGCCGGCCTTCGGGGTCGGCTCACCAGGTCTCGAGACGCCGGCGAAGTGCGTGCCGGCTCCTCGACCGGCGGGGTCGCGCTGGTTGAGCCTGCGCGCGTAGCGCGCTGGTCGAAACCTGGTGGGTCGGCCTTCGGAGTCGGCTCACCAGGTCTCGAGACGCCGGCGAAGTGCGTGCCGGCTCCTCGACCAGCGGGGTCTCGCTGGTTGAGCCTGCGCGCGTAGCGCGCTGGTCGAAACCTGGTGGGTCGGCCTTCGGGGTCGGCTCACCAGGTCTCGAGACGCCGGCGAAGTGCGTGCCGGCTCCTCGACCAGCGCTCGCTGGTTGAGCCTGCGCGCGTAGCGCGCTGGTCGAAACCTGGTGGGTCGGCTTTCGGGGTTGGCGTGCGTGGTCTCGAGACGCCGGCGAAGTGCGTGCCGGCTCCTCGACCAGCGGGGTCTCGCTGGTTGAGCCTGCGCGCGTAGCGCGCTGGTCGAAACCTGGTGGGTCGACCTTCAAAGTTGGCGTGCGTGGGGTCGACCGCTCCTTCGTCGCGGCTCAACCGGCGACGGGGCAGGGCTCGCCACTGTCACCTATCGACGGGGGCGGCCAGCGCGTTCGAGATCAGGGGTGCGAGGGACTCGGCGTAGGGCACGGTGAGGTGCAAGCCATCCGCTCGCACGGGGGTGGTGCCGACGAAGCCGGGGCAGCGGTCGCCGTTGCAGAACCAGTCGAGGGTGTCGATGTAGGCCGCGTTCTGTGCCGTGGCGGCGTCGCTCTCGGCGGTGCGCAGGTCCTTCCAGCCGCGCGTTACGTCGTCGGTGCAGTCGCGGGGAGCGGCGAAGTTGGTCACGCAGGCCTGCAGCACCTTGCCGGCCGGCGGAGCAGCGAGCACCGCCAAGCGGGCTTCGCTCGGCGCGAGGGCGGCCAGCGTGGTGGCGGTTCCGTCGCGCATCTCGGTGATCGCGGCCTGACCGGTAGCCGCGCTGGTGAGGCGGAACGTCGTCGCGGTAGCGGAGGCCAGAATCACCAGGTCGGGGCTCAACTCGTTGATCGCGCCGATCGCCCAGTCGCGGTGCTCGGCACATTCAGGGTAGGCCGCGCCGCCGTCGCGGTTCACGGTGACCGTGGCCGCCGGGCACTGCCCGCGCGCGAAGGAGTGCACGCGGTAGCCGAGCGGTTCGAGTGCGGCCCGGATGCCGGGCAGCCAGGCAAGCGCGAACGAGTCACCGAGTACCGCGACGGCCTGGGTGCCATCGGCCGGGCCGGTGACGCATCGTTCGGCGTTGGACTGGCTGATGTCGGCGCATCCGTCTGCGGCGACCTGATCGAGCCAGCTCTGGATGCCGAGATCGTTCACGGCCGGGTTGAGGTCGGGGAATTCCGTCGCGGTGAGGGCGGCAAGAATCTGCGCGCTGCGCTCGGATTCGGGGGTGTCGGCGGGGGCCGCATCGTCGGCAGCGGTGGGCGCGGTGGGCGCGGTGACGACGGCAACAGCGGCGGTGAGGTCGCCGGGCGTTGGCGGTACCTGCGGCCGGGCGAGCGCGATCGTCGCGAGCGTGATGGTGGCGACGGTCATCAGCGCCACTCCCGCGTAGGCCTTGCGGCTCGGGGTGTCCGCGCGTGGGCGGCGCCGCTTCTCGTCACGGATGCGCTGGCGCCGGGCCTCGGCTTCGGCTCCCGGTTGCAGCCAGGTCGACTTGCGGATGGGGTCTTCGAGAAGGTGGTACGAGAGCACCGAGAGGCCGAACATGCCTATGAGGCAGATGATGACGTAGGAGGGGGAAGCGGCCGGCAGCACTCCGGCCAGAAGCACGATGACGGGAAAATGCCACAGATAGAGGGAGTACGAAATGTTGCCGATGTATCCGCTCACCGGATTGGTCAGGGGGAACAGGTGCCGCTGCGCCGTGGGCTTTCTGGTGGTGCCGGCGGCGATGACGAGGGCGGTCGAGAGCACGGGAAGGGCGGCCCAGGGGGCGGGGAATCCGGCGGATTCGCCGACCAGAGCGAGGCTCGCGATGATACCGAGAAACCCGAGCCAGCCCAGTGCCGGGCGCAAGGCTCGGGGGATTCTGTGCAGGGTGCTCGCGGCGACGGCGAGCAGGGCGCCGACGCCGAGCTCCCAGGCGCGGGCGAAGGTGGAGAAGTAGGCGAAGGTGGGGTTCTGGAAGGTCTCCCAGATCGCGTAGACGAAGGTGAGGGCGACGATCACGGTGAGGATGCCCGTCGTGCCGCGTTTGAGCCAGAGTAGACCGATCAGCAGGATCGGCCAGACGAGATAGAACTGCTCCTCTACGCCGAGCGACCAGTAGTGCTGCAGCGGGGAGATGGTGCCGGTCGCGGCCCAATAGTCCGTGCCCTGAACGGCGGACTGCCAGTTGCCGGCGAAGAACAGCGCCCACACGGCGTCGACGCCCACCGATTGGGCGCGGGCAGAGAGGAACACGACGAAGGATGCCGCCACGGTCACGACGATGACGACGGTCGAGATGGGGAAGATGCGGCGCACCCGGCGGCGGTAGAAGTCCGCAAAGCTGATGCGGCCGGTCTTCTGGTGCTCCCGGTACAACTGGCCGGTGATCAGAAAACCGCTGATCACGAAGAAGACGTCGACGCCGATGAATCCGCCGGCCGGCCACGCGAAGAGGTGGTTGGCCACGACGGCGAGCACGGCGAGGGCGCGCAGCCCCTGAATATCGGGGCGAAAGCGGGGTCTGACGGATGCGGCCATGGTGCGGGGTTCCCATCGTGCGTGTCACGGGTAAGTCCCCACACTAAGTTATTTGTGCCTTGTTTGGGGGGTAAATTCGTGTTCCGCCGGTTGGCCTTCGGAGTCAGCCCGCTTGGTTTCGACCGCTCGCAGGCTCGCGGCTCAACCAGCGACGGAGTCGGCCCGCTTGGTTTCGACCGCTCCTTCGTCGCGGCTCGGGGTCTCGCTGGTTCTTGACCTTCGACTATGAATCGCGGCGACTACGCCCGCGTGCTGCTGCTCTCCAACCCCGTCGCGCGAGAGCTGCTCAATTCTGCGATCGAAAACAACTCCATGGTGACGATGCCCAGGATTCCGAGCGCTAGATGGATGTATGGCATTGGTGACCCCGCGCTCATCCCTATACATCTGCCGGGGCGGGGTTCGGGTGGGCATCCGCTTGCCTGTCGATAAGAGTCAGCTGTGAGCGCGGCAGGCCGCTATAGAGGGGTCGCGGGCTCAGGACTGTCACTTATCGACACGATCCGGCGGGCGGGCGGGCTGCACGTGTGAAAAAGCGGTCACAATTTCACGCTACACAATGTGCGACCCGCTGGGTAGAATTGTGCGATGCCGCCACGTTGGGAATCGTCAAGCGACAAGCATGGCGTTGACCGCGTCGATCAGATCTACGCAATTCTGCACGCGAACTACACGGCAGAATTGCCGGGCGCAGGACGTGACGACGGAATTGTGACTCTATTCATCGGGCCACAGCACGAGCAGACTGATCGTGAGGTTGAAATTCTCGTGAATGTCTTTCTTGACGGGCGGGAGTCCGTGATTTTTCACGCGATGCTGCTGGGCCCCAAGTTGCGCCGTTACCGTGAGGAGAATCCCAATGTCTGACCCGGACTACAGCGACATTGCGCAGCGGCTCGGCGACCCACTCGGGGCCTTGCCGGAGCCACGAAACGTGCGCACGGGAGCCGCGGCGGCCGCGGCAGGGCGTGCACTCCTGATCGGGGAGTACGGCAGCGAGGACGCACTCACTGACGCGCTGCGCCCCGGCCGGCCTCGAATCGGAACGTCGGCCGCTGCTCGCGGCAGTTCTCCGACGGTTCGCGGGCGCATTTCTGATGCGGACTTCGCCGCGCTCAAAGAGCTTGGCGAACGTACGGGCAAGAATCAGAGTGAATTGGTTCGAGAGTCCGTGCACCGGCTTTTGGCCGCCGAAGGCATGTTGCCTTCGCGATAGGGCGAGCCGCAGGCGATGCGGCTAACGGTTAGCTGCGGATGCCCCGGGTTACTGGTCGATGCCCGATTGCGGCTTCGGGACGCTCGCCAGGGGCACGTTAGGCCTCTCATCAGCATTTGCGATCGACGCGAGCCAGGTCGGCAGTGCGGGGTTCGGGTGGGCATCCGCTTGCCTGTCGATAAGAGTCAGCTGTGAGCGCGGCAGGCCGCTATAGAGGGGTCGCGGGCTCAGGACTGTCACTTATCGACACGATCGGGCCAGGCCGCCATCGGTCGTCGGCCGCGTACCATTCGACGGATGTTGGCGGTGACAGGCGCGGGCAGGGCCGGGAATGACTGCTGTTGGGCTGGAACTCCGTCGAATGGTACGCGAGGCGGGGCGTGCTTTCGTTAACTGGGCCGCAGCGCCCATCATGGTGACCATGACCTTTCGTTCGACACCCATCCGGGTTTGCCGGTGCTGGCCCACAGCGAGAGCCTGCGCGCTCGTGTCACCGATGCCCTGCGGGAGTCGCTCGTTGCCGGCAAAATGCGGCCGGTGCGCATCTATTTCGCTCCGAACCTGGCGGAGATGCTCGGAGTCTCGGCCACTCCGGTGCGAAGCGATGATCGATCTGGCCAGGGAAGGACTCGTCGAACCGATTCGCAATAAGGGGTACTTCGTCGTGCAGCTGCGCGACGATGACCTGACCGCGCTGCGTGCCCTGATCGAGGTGCCCACGGGCGGCATGGTCGAGATTCTCGAAAGCCACGGCCTGCCGGCATCCGCTGCCGAGGTCGGCGAACCGCGCCTGATCGAGTAGCACCCGATCGCAGCATCGCTGCGGCAGGGGTCAGCCCCCTTCAGTATGAAAAGTCACGCACCGCGAATCACAGAGAACGGAACACAATGTCAACGTCAACCCTCGCCCCGGTCGCACTGATCACCTCGGAGCAGGTGCATGAGGGACTGTCGATGGCCGAAGCCGTTCTCGCCCTGGCCACGGCGCTGCGTGCGGGTCTTGACCCGCACGCAGCGCCGGCCCGCGGCAACATTCCGCTGAACCGCGGAAGTTTTCTGCTGATGCCGGGCGAATTCGGCGACTACGCGGGCGTGAAGATCCTCACCGTGGCCCCCGACAACCCGGCGCAAAATCTGCCCCGCATTCAGGGCAACTACCTGCTTTTTGACTCGCACACGCTCAGCCCCCTCGCGCTGATCGACGGCATCGCCCTCACCCTGCTGCGCACGCCGGCGGTCTCGGCGCTCGGCGTCGACCTGCTCGCCGCAGCGGATGCCTCCACGCTGCTGGTTTTCGGCACCGGTCCGCAGGCGCTCTTTCACGTACGCGCCGTCGCCGCCGTACGACCGTTGACGCGCGTCACGATCGTCGGGCGCTCACCCGAGCGCGCCGCCGAGCTGGTCGCGACGCTGCAGGCTGAAGGCTTCACGGCCGCCGCCGGATCGGCCGTCGATGTCGCCGACGCGCAGATCGTGATCTGCTGCACGAGTGCCAGCGAGCCCCTGTTCGACGGTGCCCTGGTGCGCGACGATGCCGTCGTCGTGGCGATGGGGTCGCACGATCCGGCCGCCCGCGAGACCGACGATGTGCTCGCCGCGCGCAGCCGGGTCTACGTGGAAGACGTCGATACGGCCCTGCGTGAGGCCGGCGACGTGGTGATCGGCATCGAGCATGGCGGCATCGACCCTCTGGACCTCGTCACCCTGTCCGACCTCGCCCGGAACGGCGCCGCCCCGCGCTCCGGCCCCGCGCTGTTCAAGAGCGTCGGCATGGGCTGGCAGGACCTGATCATTGCGAGCGCCCTGCACGCGCACCGTGACAACAACTAGGCCATGACCGCGCAGAGGGTGCCGCGACCGGCCGGGCCGGCCCTGGACGCAGCCGAGGTGCTCAACGCGAAGGTGGGTCTGCGTCCGTTTCGCAGCGCCGTGCGGCTGCAGAGCACCCGCCTGAACGGGCGCGTGGTGGTCAGCTGCTACGGACACGACGGTTCGGGGGTCACGATGAGCTGGGGCTGCGCGGACGCGGTGGTGCGCCTGGTTCGGGACGCGGCGGGTGTCGCGCCGGTGCGGGAGGCGGGGCATCCGCTTGTCGATAAGAGTCAGCTGTGCGGGAGGAACCCTGCTATACGGGGGTTCCGGGCTCACAGCTGACACTTATCGACACGATTGCGCTCAGGCGGTGGCGCTGACCCGGCGCGACCGCACGACGGTCAGCCCCAGGCCGACAAGCAGCACCAGCAGGGCGGCGCCCAGCGCGCCCCCGGGGTTGACCCCGCCCACAGCCAGGGCCGGGATGCCGGCCACCGAAGCGGATGCCGGCGCGTCTTCGACCCGCACGCCGAGGTTGAGCACCCGGGCCGAGCCGTTCGGGGCGAGGCCGACGACCTGCAGGGTGTGCGGGCCCGACCGGATCGCCGGCACGGCGAAGGTGCGGTTGAACGTGCCGGCCGCCGTGGTGGTGGCGGTACCGACCGAGGTGGCGGTCGAGAACAGGTACACCCCGACCTCGGAGTTCGGAGCGAAGCCGTCTGCGGAGACGGTGACCGATCCGTCGTGCTCGAGCACCAGGACGGTGTTCGCGCCGACCACGATCGCGTCGCCGGCCTTGTTGAGCCCCCCGAGGGTGAGCGAGAAGTCGGTGCCGGTGAGCGTCACTCGAGTGTTGGCGGCATTGCGGGAGACGGTGACGGCATCCGCTTGGCCATTCAGGGTCGAGCTGGCCTGGCCGGCAGCGGGAACGGTGACCGGGGTCACCGGCGCGGGGGTGCCAGCGGCCGCGGGCGGTGTGGTCACGGGCGGTTCGGTGACGGGGCTCGGATCGGGGGTCGGCGCGGGCATCACCGTGACGAGCGTGGTGCCCCAGCCGCCGGTTTCGGCTCCGACGACCAGATAGTACAGGCCCGGCGTGAGAGTGGCGGGAACGGCAATGCCGGTGGCCTGCCAGCCGTCGGCGAGCTGCGTCGCGAAGGCGGGTTCGGCGTCCCATGGCGATGCGGACACGGTCGGAACCAGCATCGCGGTGAGCGCCGAGTCGGCGGGGGCTCCCTGCAGCACGAGCGGAAGGCTGGTTCCGACCACGACCGGCGCCTGCTCGGCGACGAGGATGGACGGCTGCGCGAACGAAGCCTTCGGCACGGCGGCAGCGGCCGGCGCGACCGTGTACTGAAGTGTGATCGTGGTGCTGCGGCCGATCAAGTCGGTGACGGTCACCGCTACGGGGTACTCGCCGGCCGCCCTGACCGGCGCGAAGGCCAGACCGGTCTGGTTGGTCTGCACGTCGTCGCCGAAGTCGAACTCGTACGTCACGAGCGGGTCGGCCGACTGTGATCCGACGGCCGAGATCACCGTCGGCGCGCCCTCGATCGCCAAAGCGGATGCCGCGGCCTGCACGGTCGGGGCAAGCGCGGGTGACACGGCGGCGACAGGATTCAATCGGGCATCACTGACCAACGACGCCATGGCCTGCAGGGTCGGCGCCCGGTCGGCCTCGGAGACAAAGTAGGCATGGTTCTCATACGCGCCCGTCGCGACACGCCAGATGCTGGTCCAGCCGAAGTCACACACCGGGTCGCCCGCGTGGCAGAGGGCTGCGGTCGCGGTGTTCTGCGCGTAGACGCCGTCGAACGTGTCGCCGAAGTGCGGGGAGAGCCACCGCAGCAGGCCGTCTCCGGCGGCACCGGTGCCGACGTTGCCGACCGCGTTCGGCTGCTGGGTCGGGTCGCCGATCGTGACGACGCCGACGACGTCGATCGGGTTGAGCTGGGCGAGCACGCGGGCCGCGAGGGCACCCTGCGAGTAGCCGATGGCGATGAAGCGCGGAGCGTAGGCGCAGCTGCTGGCGGCAGCGGTGCTCTTGGCCTTCTTGATGATCAGTTCGGCGGCGACGGCGCCGGCCTGGGCCGAGGCCGACAGGCTCGCGACTTCGGTGGGATCGGCGGCGATGGCCGGGTATCCGGGGAGGTGCGGCGCATCGGGCGCGCCGACCCCGAGCACGGGAATGCCGGCGGCAACTGCCTCGGGAGCGAATTGCCCGATCAGGCGCTGCAGCGTGGGGCCTTCCCAGCCGTTGGTGATGAGGTCGCTGCCGGCGTAGGCGTAGTTGGCGCCAGCGGATGTCGTCACAGCGGGAACCAGGTTGGTCTCGCCGCTGCCGCGGAACGCGAGCACGGTGACGGGCGCGCAGGTTGAATCGGCGGCGACGGCTGCGGTAGCCACGCCCCCGACGAGGGCGGAGGTCACGACCGCACCGGCCAGAACACCCCCGAGAAGACGACGAATGGTGGCCTTGGCCATGAAATTCCCCCTGTGGTGTGCACTGGTGTGCACGGTCATGCATTCTGAGCGACGATGCTGCCCCCATCGACACTGATTTTCACAACCTAACGTGCCCGGGACCCCGGAACAACACCCCCAAACGCGCGGTCGAAACCACACGGGCCGACTGTTCCGCTGGTTGAGCGCGAGCTTGCGAGCGGTCGAAACCGCGCGGGCCGACTCTGAGGGCCGGCCCACCGGGTTTCGACCGGCGCGCTGCGCGCACCGGCTCAACCAGCGGCGTTGGTTGAGCCGCGAGCTTGCGGGGTCTCGCTGGTTGAGCCTGCGCGCAGAGCGCGCTGGTCGAAACCTGGTGGGCTGGCTTTCGGGGTTTGCTTGCGGGGTTTCGACCGCTCGCAAGCTCGCGGCTCAACCGGCGGGGTCTCGCTGGTTGAGCCTGCGCGCAGAGCGCGCTGGTCGAAACCTGGTGGGCTGGCTTTCGGGGTTGGCCTGCTTTGGTTTCGACCGCTCGCAAGCTCGCGGCTCAACCGGCGAGGGGGTGGGGGAGGGGCGAATTACGGGCAGCGTCGGGGCGGGGCATCCGCTTGTCGATAAGAGTCAGCTGTGAGGGAGGGACCCCGCTATACGGGGGTTCCGGGCTCACAGCTGACACTTATCGACACGGTTGGCAGGTGCTCGCCGGGCCCTACCGGGTGGCGGCCGAGCGGCGGCGGCGCTGCACCAACAGGAACCCGCCTCCAAGCAGCAACAGCAGAACGACCGCGGTGATGGTGTCGCCCGCTTCGAACCCGGTTGACGACAGCTCGCTCGCGGTGGCGCGTGAACCGGCTGCCGCAGCGGGAGCCGGTGTGCCGGGAACGTCGACCGCGAACGGAGCCCAGCCGACCAGCTCGTTGCGCAGGTCGAAGATCGCGATCTTGTGGGCGCCCGGCGCGAATCCCGAGACATCCACCGTGATCGCGCCGTTGATGATCTGGTGCCAGCCGAGCGGGGTGGCCACCGAGAAGCCCTGCACCGAAACCCAGTCTCCCTCACCGCTGCCGGGCACGGTGATCGTCGCTACGCCAGCCACGACCCTCATGGATACCCCGCCGGCATTGCCGGCCACGAGATCGGCGTCGGTGAGCGGCGACCGCGGCTGCGTGATGAGCGGCTCACGGTCAATGGTCACGGCGGCCGTCGTGACCGTCGCCGAACCGTAGCCCGCAGCCGAGGCGGTTACGCGGGCCGACAGCGAACGCGCGCCGTCGTCGCCGGTCACGGTGTAGGTTTCCGTTTCGGCGCCCGCGATGACCTCGCCGTCACGCAGCCACTGATAGGTCATGCTGGTCGCCGTGTTCCACGTGCCGGGCGCCACGGTGAGGGCAGCGCCGAGGGCACCGGCTCCGCTGAGCGTCGGAGCCTGCTGCAGCTCGAGGTCGCCGGTTCCGATGGTCATGGCGCTCGCCGCAATCACCGCGGGGGAGTAGCCCGCCTGCGTGACGGTCGCCCGCACGCTCAGGGTCTGGTCGACATCCGTCGCCGTCGGCAGGTAGGAGGCGCCGGTCGCGCCGGTGATCGCCTCACCGTTGCGCAGCCACTGGATGCCGAGCTCGGCGCCCTCTGGAGTGCTCCAGCCGGTCTGCACCGCGGTGAGGGGCGAGCCGACCTTGGGCATACCCGTCAGATCGATCCGAGCATCACCGAGATCTAACTCGCGCAGGGACACGGTGATCGCCTGACTCACCGTCTCGGCGCGCACCGTCACCCGCAACTCGGCGGTTCCGCCCGACACCGCCGTGACGGTGCCCGCCTCGGGATCGGCGGCGATGATGGTGCCGGCCGGGGCATCCGTCGCCGCACCGATGAAGACCCCGGCGCCAGCCCACTGGGTGGAAACGGGCCAGGCCGCCGGCACGGTGCGTTCGTCGTGGCCGGAGTCCTGACGGAACTCGGCCGACAGGGGGCCGGCATCGCCCACGATCAGCGACTCGGGAGCGGTCAGGCTCAGGGTGCCGGCGTCGATGCGCGGCTTGGTCTCGACCTCGAGCCAGGGCTCGGTGGCGTCGGCCCACTCACCCTGGGCGGGGTCGATGCCGAGCATGGTCCAGCCGGTGAAGCCGCCGTTATCGGGCGAGGTCGCCGGGCCCTTACCCGAGTTGCCGTTGATCACATACGGCACGCCGTCGATGCTGGAGGTATGGAAGGCTCCCACGTGGCCGGCGACATAGGCGGCCGACTTGCCGGATTCGGCGCGGAAATCCTGCAGCCAGTCGTCGACCATGGCGGCCTCGTTGCGGTCGGAGAGCTGGCTGCTCTTGCTCGGCAGCGGGTCGTTGGTGGGCATGTGCGAGACGAAGAGCACGCCGGTCACGCTCGGGTCCGCGGCGGCCGCGTCGAGCTGCTCGCGAGTCTGCTTGACCTGGGCGAAGTCGCTGCGCAGCAGGCCCGTCGCCGAACTGGTCGTGATAAAGCGAGTGCCGTCGACGTCGAAGACGTTGCTCGTGGCGCCGAAGGCGGCCCGAAAGTTGTCAATCGAGGCACCCATGATCTCGTGGTTTCCCGGAACGTAATACCAGGGAAACTCGACCCCGGCGAGTTCCTCGTCGAGAATCTCGCGGGCGAGCTCGAAGTCCGCCGCCGAACCCTCATCGACCAGGTCGCCGTTGATGAGCAGCACGTCGGGCTGTTCCGCGACGATCTCCTGCAGGGCCGTGCGGGCGCCGGTGACCTGGTAGCTGTCGGGGTCGCGGGCGACGAATTGCGCGTCGGACATGACCGCGACCCGCAGCTCTTCATCATCGGTGCCGCCGGTCTCGGTCACGATCGCGTCGGTCGGGCGCTCCACGTCGGGTGCCACGATGCCGTCGGGCGGCAGATAGGCGTAGATCTTCGAGAATTCGAGCGAGCCGGTGTACTGCTTGGCTGCGACGGTCTCCAACACGCGAATGCGCTCGAGCTTCAGCGGAAAGGTGAAGGTCTCCGGCACGAGAAAGTCGACCCGCTGCCAGCCGGTCCACGTCGCGTGCAGCGACTGGGACCCGTCGGGACCGTCGATCCAGTTGCGTACCCCGTTGGCCTGCATGACCTGCAGCCGCAGCAGCGATCCGTTTCCGTCACCCTTGATCCACACCGACAGCTTCTGCGGGCGGCCCGGAATGTCGATGCCACCGGTGCCGCCGCTGACCGCGCCGGGCGCCACAGCGTAACGGCCCCGGGTACCGGTCGAATCGGTGAAGTCGTAATTGAGACGGATGCTGGCGCTGCCCTCGTGCCCCTCGCCTGCCTCGATCGAGCCAACGGCCGCACGATCCTGTGCCGTCGTCCATCCCGAAATATCGCTGAAGTCGTCGATGACGCGCACCTCGAGCGGCACGGACACGGCCACCTCGACGCTCTGACCGCCGGCGGCGAAGGCGAGTGTGGCCGTGCCCTCGGTGGCGGTCGCGGTCACCAGAAAACGGCCATCGGCCTGAGCCTCGACCGCGAACGCGGCCGGGTTCGAGTTGCTGACGGTGACGTCGGCCGCCTCGATCGGGGCGGTGAAACCCTGCTCGTCGTGGCCGACCAGGTCCAGTGCGGTGCTGGAACCCTCGGCCTCGAGGGTGACCACCTGCGTGGCGGTCGTGATGCGCGACAACGAGCCGAGCACGTCGACGGATGCCTCACCCGTCGCGGCCCCGCTGGTCGCCGTCACAGCGGTCTGGCCGGGGGTGACTCCGGCGAGGATACCGTCGGCGGAGACGGTCGCGAGGTTCGCGGCATCCGTCGCCCAAGTGGTGCCGGTGGCCTCGACCGGCGCGTTCGCCTCGTCGTGGCCGTCGGCGGTGAGGGTGCGGTGCAGGCCGGGGAAGACGCGGAGGGCGTGGTCGCCGGTGGTCTGCGCGGTGACGTTGAAACCGGTGAGGGTGCCGGAACTCGGCTGGGAGAGAAAGAAGCCGAGACCATTGCCGTCGCGGCGCGGGTATCCGTCGGAGGGCGAATTCTGAACGGTGGAGAAGTCGTCACCGGCCTCGCGCACGTTGATCTGGCTGGAGCCGCCGCCGTCGGCGTTCGTCGCGTTGGCGGCGCCGAGCTCCTTCATGAACTGGCCCTGTTCGGTGAGGGTCATGCCGCGTGCGGTGGCGGATCGCCCGTCGAGCACGGCGAAGTAGGCAGTGGCACCGTCGGCACTGAAACCGACCATGGTGCGGGGGTGCAGTTCGGCGTTGTTGATCTGCTCGACGACACCGTCGGTGAGGATGCGGTGCCAGGCTCCGGCGGCTTCGCGCACCTCGAGGGCGCCCGCGTTGACCGCGTAGTCGATGAGAACGGTGTCGCCGGCGGCGAGGGTGGCCAGCTGGGTGGCGGCGGCGGTGCCGGCGTTGGCGACGAGTGCGATCACATTGTCGGGAAGCTGTCCGGCGCCAACGGTGTCGGAGACCGAGAGTACCGAGCCGTCGAGGGCCGAGATCTGTACCTCGATGCCGGCACCGGCGGCGAGCACCCGGGTGCGGGAGAAGCTGCCCCACTGCGCGTTGAAGAGGGTGAGGCCATCGCTCGGCATCGAGAAGACGTTGACGCCCGTGATCGGCAGGGACTGAGCGTCGAACGTGGCGGTGCCCTGCAACAGCAGGTCGACGAGGGAGCCCATGCCGTTCTCGTCGATGACGATGGAGGGGGCGGCGTCGGAGTTGCCCGACTTCAGGATCTCGCCGTCGCGCACACCCCAGCCGGCCGCGGCCCAGGAGTTGTTGATGTCGAAGCGGTCGAGGTTGATGCCGGCCAGGGCGCCGACGTCGTCGGTCATCTCGGTGACCGTCGCGCCGTCGCCGGCGACGGTCGGCGGGGTTAGGTAGCCCACGCGCACGGTCTCGGCGCTGAGCTCGGCCTTGAGAATGTTGACCTGCTGCCAGCCCTTGGAGTCGAGGCGCTCGTACTTCACGTGCACCAAACCCGGGGCGACCTGTGTGCGCTCGAGCTCGTTGATCACCGCGGTACCGCCGGCATCGAGGTTCATGCCGTCGATGGTGAGGGGTGTTGCGGACTGCACGTTCGCGGCGGCGTGTGCGGGAGTTGCCGGCACCGCCCAGAAGGTGCCGAGCGCGATGGCGGCGGTGGCCACCAGAGCAACGGCGCTCAGGCACGTTCGTCGTGGTATGACCGGCTTCGCAGCGATCCGTGCGGACATGGCAATTCCCCCAATTGTCGGCGTGCGAGCGAGCACGCGTTGACATCCTGTGGGTTGTCCATGACGCGACCATGGACGGCCGATGAACGGGCCGTACCATTCGACGGAGTTCAGGCCCGAAAAGGGTGTTTTGCGCCGGGAAAGACCGTTTTCGGGGGGTGGATGCCGTCGAATGGTACGGGGGCGGCCGGGTGGGGCATCCGTTTGTGGATGGAGTGCGGGGTCAGCCCTGGTTCAGGACCAGACCGGGCAGCTGCTCGCTCGCGGCCTGGCCCATGAGCAGCGCGCCGGCCTGGTTCGCGTGGGTGCCGTCGGCGGTGAGAGTGGGGGCCCAGCTGCCGTCGCCCGCGGTGACCACGGAATACAGGTCGAGAACGGGGATCGCGCGGAACGCGGCGCTCTGCCGGATGAGTTCGTTGAGCTCGATGACGGCCTCGGGTCGGGGCGTCGACGGCGGAACGAGCGCTGCTATGGGCTGGGCGCCGCGGGCGCGGATGGCCGCCCACAGGTCTTCGAGCTCGGTCACCGTGGCCGAGGGCGCCTGATCGCCCAGCAGATTATTCGTGCCGGCCTGAACGATGACGAAGCCGCCGTGTGCCGTCGCCTCGTCGATGCGCTCCGTCAGCGCGAGGGCGGATGCGCCGGGCTGCGATGCGAAGGCGCCCCGCGCGATACCGGGCGTTGTTGCGTCCCAGACGGCCAGGCGCCACCACGAATGGATCTCGGAGGCATGCGAGTCGCCGAGCACGGACACGGGCACCGGTGCGGAGACGATGGGGGTGGGCTCCGGGGTGGAGATGGGCGCGGCGGTCGGCGTTGCCGTCGGGGACAACTCCTGCGTTTCGGCCTGCGACGTGCTCTGCTGTGCTGCTACAACAACCACCGCCAGGGTGACGACGCCGAGTGCGGCCGCCACGGCGAGTGCCTTCAGCACCCTTTGGCGCCCTGTTTTCGGATCGTGATGTGTGCGCACTCGGACAGCATACGTTGCGCACCTGACGATGGGGTGCCCGCAGATGCGTGTTGTGGAGCGAGTTCGTTCGGCGGCCGGACGCGGGGTGGTCGCGCGGCGCGCGGGGCATACTTAAGGGGTGGTTCATGAGATTGCCGCGCTGGTGCGCGCCTGGTGGCGTCGTCGCCGCAACCGCTGTGTGCGGTGCGGGCGTGGCCTTGAGAACAGCCGGATGCGGCGCTGGTGCTCCGACGAGTGTGAAGACTACTGGGTGCAGGACAGCCTGTAGGGCGGGGTTAGCCCGGCGGGCGCGTGGGGTCGTCGGTGCTGCGGGGCGGGGCTGCCGGCTCCGGCGGGTCGCCGGCGATGGTGGCGTCGATGTGGTCGTACATGGCGTCGAGTGGGCCGCTGACCTCGGCGGCGAACCAGGCGCGGAGTGTGCGGCGCTCAGCCATGCCGGCACGGGGACTCGGGCGTGCCGTTGCCGTGGCTCGCGGCTGTGTGACGCGTCATTGACTGGCTCCCAACGAATCGGTGCTCGTGGATTCGTTGAGGTTAGCTCATGGACGAGGCGGCGCCATAGGGGGCGGGGCACATTCGCAGGGTGGAGGCGGGGCATCCGCTTGTCGATAAAAGTCAGCCCTGAGCGAGGCTCTAAAGAGGGGTTCCTCGCTCACGGCTGACTCTTATCGATGCGCCGGAACTGGTGCGAGCGTCGCGCCGAGTACGGCGTCGGCGTTTTTGAGCACAGTGGCCGCGATCTCGAGGCCTTCGATGCGGCCGAGGGAGACGTCTTCATGCTCGATGTTGACCGCCATGTTGGGGTCAACCTCGTGCAGGGCGCGCAGGAACTCGGTCCAGAACGCGGTGTCGTGGCCCTTGCCGAGCGCCACGAAGTCCCACGCGGACTCCTTCGGCCACTCGTTGCCCCATTCGTCGTCGCCGAGGTTGGTGCGATCTTCGTCGGCGCGCAGCTTGCGGAACCGGTTGTCGAGCACGCCGTAGACGGCCGCGGCGGGGTTCATACGAATATCCTTCGCGGCCGCGTGCAACACCAGAGGGCCGAGGTTGCGCACGACGGCGACCGGGTCCATCTGCTGCCAGAAGAGGTGGCTTGCGTCGAGTTCGACGCCGATATTGGTGGCGCCGGTGCGCTCCACGAGTTCGCGGATGCCGGCCGGATTGAACACGAGGTTCTGCGGGTGCAGTTCGAGGGCGACCTTCACGCCGTGGTCGCGCGCAAGCTGGTCAATCTCAGACCAGAGTTTCGCCGCCACGTTCCACTGGTAGTCGAGCTGATCGAGCGAGCCGGAGTTCCAGGCGTTCACGATCCAGTTGGGGCGCGTCGCCCCCGGCTCGCCGCCCGGCAGCCCCGACATCGTCACGACTCGGGTCTGGCCGAGCGCGGACGCCGCCCTGATCGAACGACGGATGTCCTGGGCATGCTTCAGTCCGATGGCCGGATTCGGGTGCAGTGGGTTTCCGTTGCAGTTGAGACCGGCGATTTCGACGCCGGTGCCCTCGAAAATCGCGAGGTAGTCGGCGGCCGCCGAGGGGTTCGCGATGATCTCGTCCAGGTTTGGGATGTGCACCGGCGGCAGGAATCCGCCCGAGTTGATCTCGAGGCCGGTGAGGCCGAGTGAGGCGACGACGCCGATTGCCTCCGGCAGGGAGCGGTCGTGCAGGATCGCGTTGTAGACACCGAGTTTCATGGTGCCGTGACTGTCGGGGCCGGCTGCGTTGCTGCCGCCGCTGTGGTGTCGCACACGGGTGTCTCCCTTGACGGATGCCGCGCCTGGATGAAGCGCTCCCTAAAAGATACGGTCAACAGTATGTCCTGTCAATAGTTCAGGCGGCCGGATGGGGGGCGTGGTTCGGGGCGAGGCCAGTGCCCGTTAAGCTGGGGGCAGTCTGTCCTAATACAGACAATGGCTCGATCTGCGCTTGAACTACGTATATATAGGGGACTCCACCATGGCACGACGTGTTTTCGCAGCGATTGCCCTGGGAGTCCTGGCTGTCTTCACGATGCCGCTGGCCGCGCAGGCGTCGGGCTACGTGCCCGCCGACAGCATCAGCGTCTCCGGAAATCCCGTCGCCGGCGGAACCGTCGCGGTCGACTTCGCCGCGGGCGCCTTCACCGCCGGGGAAGCGGTGTCATTCGCCGTCGACGGCGAGGGGGCAGTGACCCTCTCGGCCATACGCACCGCGACCGTGACCTTGGTGAAGTCCGCGACGACGACCGGCGCCGCGAGCGTCGACGTCACCCTGCCGGCGGATGCCTCCGGTTCATACACGACCACCGCGACCGGTCAGGTTTCCGGCTCGGTTGGCGTGGCCACGATCACCGTCACCGCAGCGGATGCCGGTTCCGGCCTCGCCGGAACGGGTTACGACGCTCCCGTGCTGCTGATCTGGGCCGGTGCCGGCGCGCTGATTCTGGGCGTGGCACTCGTCGTGGTGCTGACCATGCTGCGTCGCAAGCGCGCCGCGGAGTAGCCGAGGGCGGCATCCGCTGTCTGCGTGAGCCGCGTACCATTCGACGGAGAGTGGCACCGGAATCCGCGATTCCGGGCCCAAACCGTGCGTTTTCGAGCTGAACTCCGTCGAATGGTACGGGCCGGGTTCAGAGGGCGGCGACGAAGGCGGTGACCGCGTCGAGGTGCTCTGGCGCGAGGCCGACGCGGGGCTCGGGGTGCACGAGCAGTGTCGGGTAGGGCTGCGCGGCGGCCCAGTCGACGGCGTCGGGGCGCAGCAGATCATCGATCCAGACCACGGCAGTCGGCGGCTCGTCTTGCCGGGCCAGCCAGCGCGCGATCCAGTGCAGCTTCGGCGTCGGGGCCGGCGCCCGCGGATCGACGTGCAGGTCGCGCGGAAAGGCGATGCCCTCGGTCGCGCTCGGCAGCTCGAGATCCCGGGTGAGGTGAAAGGTGTGGGTCGGCGACCAGGTCGTCGCCCAGACGATGTCGCCGAGCGCGGCGAGCCGCTGCACGAGCAGCGCGCGGGCGGGGCTGAGCACGAGTCGCGGATGCTGCGCCACCGGGTTCAGCACCCCGTCGACGTCGAGCAGAATCAGCACACGGGGAGGAGTCATCCGTTCAGCCTACGGCCGGGGCGAGGGGCGCGGCATTCGCTGGCCCACGCGGATGTCGCCGGCCGGCCCCGCCTCTTGGCCCCGGTCTGTCTCGCGGCGCAGGTTCGATTCGCGGGCGCAGTATAGAAACTGCGCCCGTGAATCTAAGGTGCGCCCGGGGGTGCGGGGGTGCGGGGGTGCGGGGGTGCGGGGTTGCTCGCTCACAGCTGACTCTTATCGACAGGTAGCGACGGGATCAGGCCTCCGGGCCGGGGGCTGGGCGCTCGAGCTCGTGGGCGAGGGCCTCGAGTTCGGCGCCGCCGGCCATCAGTGCCGTCATCTCGGCGAGGCTCAGCTCGTTTTTCGGGAACAGACCGAGGCTCGTGCCGTGCTCGAGCAGCAGAAACCGGTCGCCGACCGGGTAAGCGTGGTGCGGGTTGTGCGTGATGAAGACCACGCCGAGGCCGCGGTCTCTGGCCTGGGCGATGTAGCGCAACACGACTCCGGACTGCTTGACCCCGAGGGCCGCGGTCGGCTCGTCGAGGATCACGACACTCGCCCCGAAGTACACCGCGCGGGCGATGGCGACGGACTGTCGTTCGCCGCCCGACAGGGTACCGATGGGCTGGTCGACATCCCGTAAGCGGATGCCCATCTTGGCCAATTCTGTGTGCGTGAGGTGGCGCATCCGTCGGGAATCGAGCTGGCGGAAGGGGCCGGACCTGAGCTCGGCGCCGAGGAAGAAGTTGCGCCAGACCGGCATCAGGGGCACGACGGCGAGGTCCTGGTAGACGGTCGTGATGCCGAGGGAGAGGGCCGCGCGCGGGCTCGCGAACGTGACAGGGGTGCCGTGGGCGAGGAGTTCGCCCTCGGTGTGTGCGTGAACCCCGCTGAGGATCTTGATGAGCGTGGACTTGCCGGCACCGTTGTCGCCGAGCACGCAGAGCACCTCGCCGGCGCTGATCGTGGCGTTCACGCCGTGCAGGGCGCGCACCGGACCGTAGGATTTGCCGATGTTGCGTGCCTCGAGGATCGGGGCCGGGGCTGGAGCGGGGGCTAGCGCGCTCATGCTGTGGCTCCGACGCGCTTGCGCACGGAGAGGTTGACGAGCACGGCGAGCAGCAGCATGCCGCCGAGAAAGGCCTTGAGCCAGTTGTTGTCCCACTGCGCGAACACGATTCCCTGCAGCGTCATGCCGTAGATCAGGGCGCCGAGCGCGGCGCCGACGGCCGATCCGTATCCGCCGGTCAGCAGGCATCCGCCGACGACCGCGCAGATGATGTAGACGAATTCCTGGCCGATGCCGGTCGTGGCCTGCACGGTGGAGACGTCGAAGAGCATGAGCATGCCGACCAGCCAGCCGGCGCCGGCGGTGGTCATGAAGAGGCCGATTTTGACCTTCAGTACCGGCACGCCCATCTGGCGGGCGCTCGGCAGGGCGCCGCCGACGGCGAAGATCCAGTTGCCGGTGCGGGTGCGAATGAGCACCCAGGTCGCGAGTGCGATCACGGCAAACCACCACAGTACGGCGACCTTGAGGTCGAGGCCGAGCACGGGGATTGTCGATCCGAACAGGTGTTTAACCGCGTCAAAGAACGGTACCTGCGCCATGCCCTGAATGACGACCGAGCCGGTGATGAGCTTGGTGACGGCGAGGTTCACGCCCTGCAAGATGAAGAACGTCGCGAGGGTCACGATGAAGCTCGGCAGGCCGGTTTTCATGACGATGAGACCGTTCGCGGCGCCGATCGCGAGGGCCACCGCGAGGGCAACGAGCATTGCGATCCAGACGTTGAGACCCCACTGGGTGGTCAGGATGCCCACGAGCAGGCCGGTCGTGCCGGTCATCGCGCCCGCGGACAGGTCGAATTCGCCGCCGATCATCAGCAGCGCGACGGCGACGGCCATGATGCCGAACAGGCTCGCGCTGTAGAGCCAGGTCGACACTCCGGCGGGCGAGAGAAACACATCCGTGGTCAGGGAAAAGAAGAGAAAGATGCCGAGCGCGGCCACGAGGGCGCCGAGTTCGGGGCGGCGCACCAGGTGGTGTACTGCGCCGGCGCGGTCCTCCGCGGGGTGGGTGTCTTCTCGCGAGAGCGGGTCAGTCGTCGGTATGAGCGGGTCTGACCGGCGATTCACCCGCTCTCGCGGCGCGGCGCGGCCCGGTGGGCGCGTCACCGGGTTCCCCGGCTCGCGAACTCGGCGACCTGCCCCGCGTTCTCTTTCGTGACGAATCCGGGGCCGGAGTAGACGGGCTGGCCGCCGCCGACGCTGTCGCCGTTGCGCAGGCGGAGGGTGAGGAAGACAACCGGCAGGTAGCCCTGCGAGTAGGGCTGCTGGTCGAGCGCGAAGAGGATCGAGCCGTCTTCGATGAGGGCGGTGACGTCGGCGGAGACGTCGAAGGTCGCCAGTTGCGCGGTGCCGCCCGCATCGGTGTTGGCCTGTGCGGCGGCCACGGCGATGCCGGGGTTGAGGCTCAGGACGCCGTCGATCGACGGATCGGCGAGCAGGCTGCTGCTGATCGTGTTCTTGGCGTCGGCGATGTTGGCGATGTCGACCTGCAGATTGGTGACGGTGCCGAGCTTGTCGGCCGCTCCCGCACAGCGCTGTTCGAGGGACACGTTGCCGGCTTCGTGGATCACGCAGATCACGTTGCTGGCCCCGGCTTCGGCGAGTTTCTCGCCCGCGCCCTGTCCGGCGAGAAACTCGCTCTGGCCGACATGGGTGAGGGCGCCGAACTCGGCGGACTGCTCGAGACCGGCATTGATCGTGACGACCGGGATGCCCGCCGCGACCGCACTCTCGACCGCGGCGCGCACGCCGTCGGGGTTGGCCATCGACACGATGAGCCCGGCCGGGTCGCTCGCGACGGCGGCGTCGATGAGCTGGCTCTGCTTGACCGGGTCGCCGTCGCCCTGGTACGTCACGGTCATGTCGAGGTCATCGGCGGCCTGCTCGGCGCCGCTCTTCACGACGTCCCAGAAGTTGTCGCCGGGGGTGCTGTGGGTGACGACCGCGATAGTGCCGGTGACGGCGTTGGGGTCGGTGTTGCCGTTGGTGTCGGCGCTGGTGTTCTCGCTCGTGTCCGGCTGGCCGGTTCCGGAGCAGCCGGTGAGCGCCAGCAGGGCGACGAGGGCGAGGGCGGCGGTGCGGGTGCGGGCGGTGGTGCGGGTGCGGGCGGCGGTGCGGGGCGTGCGACTGTGGCGCGTGGTGTTGGCGTGCTTCATGGGTGGGTCCTCCAGGACATCTGCCCTCGATTTTGCCAGTTTTTCAGGGGAGCGGGCGCGCGGCTGGCCGGGCGCGGCATCCGTCGGCCTCGTGGCGCAGGTTGCGCACGCGGGCGCAGGTTCGAACCTGCGCCCGTGTACCGAACCTGCGCCCGGCCGAGATTACTCGGCGCCGGCGC
>NZ_SOHE01000022.1 GCF_004403305.1 Cryobacterium frigoriphilum
TGATAGGCCGGATGTGGAAGTGGGGACTAAAGACCCATGGAGCTGACCGGTACTAATAAGCCGATAATTTGATAACACTTGTAGTTTGAATGAGCTGCTATGCGTCCACTATGTGGTTCTCGATGTACGGTCGAGAACAACGCCTACACCTAACGTGTGGGCTCTATAACTAAAAAATATAGGTTCGAAACAATCGAAAACTGTTTCGGCGGCTATAGCAAGAGGGAAACGCCCGGTCACATTCCGAACCCGGAAGCTAAGACTCTTTGCGCCGATGGTACTGCAGGGGGGACCCTGTGGGAGAGTAGGACACCGCCGGACTTAACTTGAGAAACAACATGAAAGGCCACCCCACGGGGTGGCCTTTTTTGGTTTAACNAACCCTCTGTTCAAACCAAGTTGTGAGGGGTCTGGCGGAGGCAGCCGTCCGGGACTCAGGCCGCCTTGTGCAGCTGGCGAAAGCCCGAGTCGTGATAGACGAGGGGGTCGACGAGGGGGTCGGTGCGCAGCGAGAGTACTTCGAGGAGTACGACGTGGTGGTCTCCCGCGGGTACCTCGCTGCGCACGACACACTCAAGCCAGACGGGTGAGCCGTGCACGAAGATGGCGCCGGCGGTGCTGGTCTCGATGTCGAGGTTGTCAAAGCGTGACTGCTTGTTTCGTGACGAGAGCTGCCTGCACGCTGATCCGTGTGTTTCAGCGAGCACGGAGATTCCGATACGGCCGGCAGCACGCAGGTCCGGCCAGGTCGTCGAACCGTTCTGCACCGAGAAGAGAACCATTGGCGGGTCCATGGAGACCCCGACCGTGAAGGACGATGCCACCATGCCAACCTGCTCGCCGTCGACCTCGGCCGCCAAGGCGACTACTCCGGTGGGAAAGTGCGAAAACGTGGTGCGCAACAGCTCCGGATCGGGGGAGTAGGCGGTGAGTGTCATGGTCATGCTCCGTTCGAACGAGTGGTGACTGGGTGCGAGAGGTCGGCGTGCGCGAGTGCGTGGATGACCGGTGCCCAGCGCGCCGCCCAGATCGGGATCGCTGCGTCCTCCGCGTAGGTGCGGTCGATCTGGTAGAGGCCGGGTGTGGGACAGATCGCCCCGAGTTCCACCAGCACGGGCTTGAGAAACACGTCGGGGGCCATCGCGTGGGCGGGGCCTGCCCCGAGCATGAGCGGCACCGCGACGATGCCCTGCAGGCCGGTCCCGCCAGCGAACTGGTCGAGGAACAGCTTGATGACACCGGTGTAGGTCGCCTTGTAGGTCGGTGAGGCGAAGATGACAACGTCGGCACTCTGAACCAGCGCGACGGCCTCGACGACCGCAGGGTCACCCCAGCCGAAAAGCGCCGGGCCGAGTGTGACCACGTCGATGACCTCCGGTGTCGACAACCCGAGTGCTTCGGCGAGCAGGAGGCCCGCATCGAGCGTCTTCGATTGTGGTTTGGGATTTCCGGCGACGACCACGGTTCGCATGCGTGCTTCCTCTGACTAATTGGTACGGGTGAGTGGGTGTTACCTGAAGCTTGACAGCCCATTGTTGCGCCAGGATTGCGCCGCCCGCATCGCAGTCGGAGGCGGTGTAACGGTCTCATTGCGCCGCCGGCGCGGTGTCGGAGGCGCGGTCAGCTCGCGTGGTCGGCTCGTGTGTGTGCGCCGTCCGGCATGGAGGCGGCCCCCGGTAGGCAAAGTAATGAGTTGACAGCCTCCAGCCGGGGATAGGACCACCGCAGCAGGCCGAGCGGAAGGCCGGT
Organism: Cryobacterium frigoriphilum; assembly: GCF_004403305.1. GTDB lineage: Bacteria > Actinomycetota > Actinomycetes > Actinomycetales > Microbacteriaceae > Cryobacterium > Cryobacterium frigoriphilum. Next base: position 1,750 of record NZ_SOHE01000022.1, read on the forward strand.
TCTGGCCGCGAGCATGTCGTGGGTGACCGACCGGTCGCTCAGCTCGGCGCGCAGCGCGGTGAGGGCGTTCGCTACGGCAGTTTGCCGCCGCAGTTCGCGGTCGCGGATGCGCGTGGCGGCGTTTCGCGGGCCGACCGTCAGCTGAGGGGCCCCGCGCGGGGGCTGTTGTTTCCAGTGCATCGGACTCAGCGGGACGCTTTGGGCTCGGCGGCGAACCACTCGCGCACGTGCTGCACATCGATCTGCAACTGGTCGATCAACGCCGGGGTGTCGACGAACTTGCGCTCCGGACGAAGCAGGGCATGGAGTTCCACGCGCAGGGGAAGGTCGTACAGGTCGCCGCTGAAGTCGAGCAGGTGCGCTTCGAGAAGGGGTTCGCCGGTATCGCCGTAGTACGTGGGCCGGGTGCCGACACAGACCGCGGCGACGATTCCGCTCGGGTCAAGGGTGGTGCCGTACACCCGCGCCGCCCAGATTCCGCTGTGGGCCAGGAGGCCGGGAACGGTGATATTGGCCGTCGGAAACCCAATGACCCGGCCCCAGGCGTTGCCGTGTTCAACCGTTCCCTCGACGGAGTCGAGCTCGGCAGTCGAGGCCGGTGCGGCGCGGTGCAGCTGGCGGGTAGTCGCGTGCGAAGTAATCATGCACTGAGCTAAGCAGCCCGGTGTTTCGGTGTGGCGTGTCGCCGGTTACGGGCCTATTGCGCCGTCCAGAGGCATCGTGACGTGACCCTGAGGGTCGTCCTCAGGCGGGGGTGCGGAGTCCGTTGAGGGCCACGGCGAGCACGTCGTTGGCGAGGTGCGCGGCATCCGTGGGACCGGTCGGGCGGTACCACTCCGCGATGGAGTTGACCATGCCGAAGAGCAGGCGAGTCACGACGGCCGGGTCGATGTCGGCCCGCAGGGAGCCCTCGTCGCGGGCGGCGGTGACCAGCGTGGCCACGGCCCGGTCGAAGGCTCGCCGGCGCGTGAGCGCCTGGCGTTCGACATCGGTGTTGCCGCGCACGCGCAGCAGCAGGGTGACGTAGGGCAGGCGATCCGCGAGCACGTGCACGGCTCCGCGCAGCACGTGCGCAAGACGGTCGATTGCGGCCCCCGTGGCGGCGCCGGGCTCGAGCAGCAGGCCCTCGAGTCCGCCGAGGGCGTGGTCGAGGGCGAGCTGAAGAAGCTCCTCTTTCGACGAGAAGTGGTGGTAGATCGCCGCCTTCGACAGGGTCAGTCGCGAGGCGAGGACGCCCATTGAGGTGGCGTCGTAGCCGTATTCGTTGAAGGCCAACACCGCGATCTCGAGGATCGCGGCCTGGTCATAGCCGGGGCGCCCGCGCTTGGGGGTGGTCACGTCAGACATAGATATGTAGTCTCTCACGCGGGCGCACCGAGATCTGGCGTGGAATCACCGCAGGTCGTAGACGCGCTTGTGCTTGCCCACGCTGCGTTCGAGGGTTCCGGGCTCGGCGATCTCCACGTTCACCGAGGAACCGATACGGTCCTTGATCACGTTGATCAGCAGGGTGCGGGCGAGGGCCGAGCACTCGGCATCCGTCGTCTCGTGGCGTTCGATGCGTACGGTGAGCTCGTCCATGCGGCCCGGTCGGGTGAGCTCGAGAACGAAGTGCGGGGAGAGGTGCTCGATGCCGAGCACGATCTCCTCGATCTGGGTGGGGAACAGGTTGACGCCGCGCAGAATGATCATGTCATCGTTGCGGCCGGTGATCTTCTCCATCCGGCGCATGCCGGGGCGCGCGGTGCCCGGCAGCAGGCGGGTCAGGTCGCGGGTGCGGTAACGGATGACCGGAAACGCCTCCTTGGTGAGCGAGGTGAAGACAAGTTCGCCGGTCTCGCCGTCGGGCAGCGACACTCCGGTATCGCCGTTGATGACCTCGGGCAGAAAATGGTCCTCCCAGAGGTGCGGCCCGTCTTTGGACTCGATGCACTCGTTGCCGACACCCGGGCCCATGACCTCGCTGAGTCCGTAAATGTCGAGGGCGTCGAAGTCGAGGCGGTCCTCGAGCTCGAGACGCATCTGGTTCGTCCACGGCTCGGCGCCGAGCACACCGGCCTTGAGGCTCGTGCGTCTCGGGTCGATGCCGGCGGCGACCATGGCATCGGTGATCGTGAGCAGATAGCTCGGGGTGGAGAGAATCACGTCGGGCTCGAAGTCGGTGATCATCTGCACCTGCTTGCCGGTTTGGCCGCCCGACATCGGGATCGCGACCGCGCCGAGCGCTTCGATGCCGGCGTGGGCACCGAGCCCGCCCGTGAAGAGGCCGTACCCGTAGGCATTGTGCACCTTCATGCCCGGTCGCACGCCGGATGCCCGCAGGCTGCGCGCCACGAGGCCGGCCCACATGCGCAGGTCGTTCTTGGTGTAGCCGACGACCGTGGGGATGCCGGTCGTGCCGGAGGAGGTGTGAATGCGCGCAACCTGGTCCATCGGCACGGCGAACATTCCGAACGGGTAGGAGACCCGCAGGTCGTCTTTCGTCGTGAAGGGCAGCAGGCGTACGTCGTCGAGGGTGCGAATGTCATCGGGGTGCACGCCGACGGCATCGAACTTGCGCGTATAGAGAGGTACGTTCGCGTACGCGTGGCGCACGGTCTGCTGCAAGCGGGTGAGCTGCAGGGCGAGAATCTCGTCGCGGGACATGCGTTCGGCCTCGTCGAGTTCGTGGGCGGCGGGCGCGTGCAGACGGGTCTTGGTCAGCGTTGACATGGTACCTCCGGGTGCGTGGAAAAGGGTCGGGGTGGGGCGGTGGTGACAGGTTCAGAGTCCGGCGCGCACGGGCACCGGCAGGTTCGTGGTGCGGCTGCGGCCGCGAAATTCGGCGATGGTGACATTGTGCTCGTCGGTGATCCTCACGTCGTAGATCCCCGAACGGCCGCTCTTGATGCGCAGCACCGCGGTCGCCGTGAGTGTCTGGCCGCTGCGCGACGGGCGCAGAAACGTGATGTCGGCGCCCGCCGCGAGGGTGACGTGGTGATCGTCGTTGCAGGCGATCGCAAACGCGGTATCGGCGAGGGCGAACACAATGCCGCCGTGGGCGACGTCGAAGCCGTTGAGCATGTCGTCGCGAATGAGCATCGACACCTGCACGAGGCCCGGTTCGTGACTGAGTACGACCATCCCCAGGGCAGCGGATGCCCGATCGCGGGCCATCATTCCGTGGCTGCCGGGAGTTCCGTGGCTGTCGGGAGCGAGCACATCCGTCATTTTTGGTTCTCCTCGTTGAGTTACCGTATCGATTTTCTCGGGGCTTGCCGTGTCGATAAATGTGAGCATATACTAACTGAACGATCGGTTGGTAAAAGATTGTGAGACCAGGAGTCGATGATGACAATCCCCGCAGGGCCTTACGCAGCCTCCACGCAGAGCGCTCCGGTAACAGAACCGGAGCTCTCTCCTGAAGAACAGCAGTTCAACGACCTTATTGCCGCCGATTCGCGCATTGAACCGCGCGACTGGATGCCCGAGGCCTACCGCAAATCCCTTGTGCGGCAAATCTCCCAGCACGCGCACTCCGAGATCATCGGAATGCAGCCCGAGTCCAACTGGATCACCCGCGCCCCGAGCCTGAAGCGCAAGGCGATCCTCATCGCGAAGGTGCAGGACGAGGCCGGCCACGGCCTCTACCTCTATTCCGCCGCGCAGACTCTCGGCACGAGTCGGGACGATATGACGGATGCCCTCATCGCCGGCAAGGCGCGGTACTCGTCGATCTTCAACTATCCGACCCCGACCTGGGCCGACATGGGCAGCATCGGCTGGCTCGTCGACGGTGCCGCGATCTGCAACCAGGTTCCGCTCTGCCGGGCCAGCTACGGTCCGTACGGCCGGGCGATGGTGCGCATCTGCAAGGAGGAGTCCTTTCATCAGCGTCAGGGCTTCGAGATTCTGCTCGAGCTCATGCAGGGCACAGAGGCCCAACGCCAGATGGCGCAGGAATCGGTCAACCGCTGGTACTGGCCCGCCCTGATGATGTTCGGCCCGCCCGACGATGACTCGCCCAACTCGGCCCAGTCGATGAAGTGGAAGATCAAGCGCCACTCCAACGACGAGCTGCGCCAGCGCTTCGTGAACATGCTCGTGCCCCAGGCCGCGGTTCTCGGCGTGACCCTGCCGGACCCGGACCTGCGCTGGAACGACGAGACACAGATGTACGACCTCGGCGAGATCGACTGGACCGAGTTTCACGAGGTGCTCGCGGGCCGCGGCCCTGCCAACGCCCAACGACTGCAGCGCCGCCGCGACGCTCACGACGAGGGCCGCTGGGTGCGCGAAGCCGCCGCCGCCTACGCCGTCAAGATCGCTGCCCGCAAGAAGAACGCCAGTGCCGCCGACTCTAAGGACCTCGCATCATGACCGCTCCCGGTAACTCCGCAACGGAAATCTGGCCCCTCTGGGAGGTCTTCGTGCGCTCCAGCCGTGGGCTGAGCCACGTGCACGTCGGTTCGCTGCACGCCCCCGATGAGACCCTCGCGGTGCGCAACGCCCGTGACCTCTACACCCGCCGCGGTGAGGGCGTCTCGGTATGGGTGGTCCCGGCCGACGCCATCACCACGAGCGATCCCGACGCGAAGGGCGCCTTCTTCGAGTCTCCGTCCGGCAAGAACTACCGCCACGCGAGCTACTACTCCAAGAGCGAAGGGGTGAAGCACCTGTGAGCGCCACCGATCAGACCTTTTCCGCCGGCGAAGCGGATGCTCACGGCCACGCCTCCGTCGACGTCACGACGCTCGATGCCGAACTGATCGAGCGAGCCGACGTCGCCACGAGCGACGTGGCCGAGTACGCCACCTGGCTCGGCGACGACTCGCTCGTGCTGGGCCAGCGGCTCGGCGAGCTCGTCTCCCGCGCCCCGGAGCTCGAGGAAGACGTGGCCCTGGGCAACATCGCCCTCGACCTCATCGGCCACGCGCGGTCCCTGCTGCACTATGCCGGGTCGGCGACCGGCCAGAGCGAGGACGATCTCGCCTACTGGCGTGGCGAGCCCGAGTTTCGTTCGCTGCACCTGATGGAACAGCCCAATGGTGACTTCGCGCACATCATCGCCCGCCAGTTCGTGACCGCTCACTATCTGTTCGAGCTGTACAGCCGGCTGCGGGCATCCGCCGACGAGACCCTCGCCGCGATCGCCTCGAAGGCCGTCAAAGAGGTCGATTATCACCGCGACCACTCTGTTCAATGGGTACTGCGGCTCTCGCTCGGCACCGATGAATCCCGCCGACGCATGCTCGCCGCCCTGAGCGATGTCTGGCCTTACGTCGATGAACTGTTCCGCGACGAACCGATCATCGACCGGCTCGAAGGCGTCGCCGTACGCCCCTCCACCCTGCGAGCGGCGTTCGACGCGGCGATCGCGCCGGTACTGGTCGAGGCCGAGCTCGAGGTTCCCCAGGGCTTCACGGCGTCCGGCGGCGGCCGCCGCGGCGTGCACTCCGAACACCTCGCCTTTCTGCTCGCCGAATTGCAGGTGCTCACCCGCGCCCACCCGGGTGCGACATGGTGACCACCCAGACGCCGCTCGAGGCCACCGCGCGACCGCGGCCGACGGATGCCGCCTCCCTGCAGGTCTGGCGTCTCGCCGCCACGGTCACCGACCCGGAAATTCCGGTGCTGACCATCGAAGACCTCGGGGTGCTGCGCTCGGCGAGCGTCGTCGACGGGCACGTCACCGTCACGCTGACCCCGACCTACAGCGGATGCCCCGCCATGGACGCGATGCGCGACGATGTCGAGGCCGTTCTCGGCACCGAGGGGTACGCCTCCGTCACCGTGCGACTCGTGCTCAGCCCGGCCTGGACCACCGACTGGATGAGCGAGACCGGCAAGGCCAAGCTGCGCGAGTACGGCATCGCCGCACCGAACGGACACGCCACGGTACGGCCGTCGGGCCCGGTCGGCCCGCTCACGCTGCGCCTGTCGGTCAAGTGCCCACGCTGCTCCTCGCTCAACACCAGAGAGCTCGCGCACTTCGGTTCCACCTCCTGCAAGTCCCTCTACGAATGCCGCGATTGCCTCGAGCCATTCGACTACTTCAAGGTGCTGTAGACATGACCGCAATCAATCTGGGCTCGACAAACCAAGGTGCTACGACGCTCGCCCCCACCAAGCGCCGGGCCCGTTTTCACACGCTCGAGGTCGCCGAGGTGCGTCCGTTGACCGCCGAGAGCGTCGAGGTGACCTTCACGGTGCCCCGCAAGCTCGAGGGCGAGTTCGACTACGTTCCCGGGCAACACCTGGCCCTGCGGGCAACCATCGACGGGCACGAGCTGCGTCGCAGCTACTCGATCTGCCGCCCCGCGACCCGGGGATCGATCAGCGTCGCCATCAAGCGTGACCTCGGCGGGGCGTTCTCCACCTGGGCAAACAGCGAGCTGCACGCCGGCGACCGCCTCGACGTGATGAGCCCGCAGGGAACCTTCACGACCGCCCTGCACTCCCTCGACGACAAACACGTCGTCGGTATCGCCGCCGGCTCGGGCATCACGCCGCTGATGGCGCTCGCGCACACCGTGCTCGCGGCCTCCGCCAGCTCGCGGTTCACGCTCGTCTACACGAACCGCACCGCGCTCGACGTGATGTTTCTCGACGAACTCGCCGAGCTGAAGGACCGCTACCCGGCCCGCCTCGCGCTCTATCACGTGCTTTCCCGCGAGCAGCGGTCGTCGTCGCTGCTGAGCGGCCGCATCGACGAAGAGAAGCTGCGGCGCATGCTCGACACCATCCTGCGCCCCGGCACGATCGACGAGTGGTTCCTGTGCGGGCCCTTCGAGCTCGTGCAGCTCTGCCGCGACACCCTCGACGACGTCGGCGTTGCGCGCTCGCACGTGCGTTTCGAACTGTTCACGACCGGCGAACCGACCACCTTCACCCCGGATTCCGGCCGCCCGGTGCTCGTCTCCGCCGGCGACAAGACCTTCGAGATCGAGTTCACCCTCGACGGCCAGACGGCCACGGTCACGACGCCGGTCAACGCGAAGGAGAGCATTCTGAACGCCGCCCTGCGGGTGCGCCCCGACGTACCCTTCGCGTGCGCCGGGGGAGTGTGCGGCACCTGCCGCGCCAAACTCGTCACCGGTGACGTCACGATGACCGAGAACTACGCCCTCGAACCCGACGAGATCGCCCGCGGTTACGTGCTCACCTGCCAGTCGCACCCCACCACCGAGAAGGTCAGCGTCAACTACGACGTCTGACCCGCTGACCACTATCGAAACGGATGCCGTGATCGAGCTCACCATAGTCAATGACGTCGCCCACGTGGTGCTGAACGCCCCCGCCAAGATGAACGCCCTCGATGAGGTCGCGATCAGTGAGCTGAGCGACGCGTACGCGCAGGCCGAGGCCGCGGGGGTGCGCGCCCTCGTGCTGCGCGGCGAGGGCCGGGCCTTCTGCGCCGGCCGTGACATCTCGGCGGTGGATCCGCTCAGCGACGACGTGCAGGGCTACCTTGGCGGGCTCGTCACCCCGCTGCTCACGCGCATGAGCCGGTTTCCGGCTCCGACCTTCGCGGCCGCCCACGGCGCCTGCCTCGGCGTCGGCCTCGGTCTGTTGATCGCAACGGATGTCGTCTACGTCGCCGACACCGCCAAGATCGGCTCGCCGTTCGCGAACCTCGGCGCGACCCTCGACTCGGGCGGGCACGCCCTGTTCGTGGAACGTCTCGGCGCCCACTGCACCCTCGACCTGATCTACTCCGGCCGACTGATGTCGGGCGCCGAAGCGGTCGCCGGCGGCCTGTTCAGCCAGGTCTTCCCCGCCGACGATCTGGCCGATGCGGTCGCGGCCGCCGCAGCCAAGGCCGCCTCGGGCGCGACCCAGGCCTTTCTCGCGAGCAAGGAGCTGGTGCGGGCGCTGCGAGACGAACGACTCGGCCTCTGGCAGAGCATGTCGGCCGAGACAACCGCCCAGGCAGCGCTCTGCGACACCGCCGACTACCGCGAGGGTTTTGGGGCATTTCAGCAGAAACGCACCCCCATTTTCACCGGCCGCCCCTGATTGGGGCTTGCCCTGATAACGTGGCAATCGGCACACGACCTCGATCCATTTTTCGGGGGTTTTCGGGCGGATCGATAGGCATGGCATGACGGAGCGATTTCTGGGAGCGGTCGCAGCGCTGACCGCATCCGTCGGCCACGAATCGGACATGTTCGGGCCGTTCCTGACCGTGCTCCCGGTCGACGGTATCGCCATTTCGACGCTCGGCGACTTTCTGGGTTCGGAGACCGTGTCGGCGAGCGACCCCCTCGCCGTGCGACTCGACGAGTTGCAGTTCGACTACGGCGAGGGCCCCTGCTGGGACGCGATGGTCACGGCGGATCCCGTCATCGAGCCCGACATTCGGCGCGAGCCGACGCGGGTCTGGCCGGCGTTCTCCGAGGCCATTCAGGGCGAGAACCTCGGCGCGATCTTCGCGTTTCCGCTGCGCATGGGCCACCTGCGGCTTGGCGCGATCGACCTCTACACCGCCCGGCCGAGCGAACTCAGCGAGCTGCACGTGCGGCAGACGGTGGCGCTGGCGACCGTGGTCAGCCGACTCGTCCTGCTGCGCGCGTTCCGGCTCGCCTCTGAGTTCAACCCGGTCGAGGCGAGCGACCAGCTCTCCCGCCGCGCCGTGCACCAGGCCACCGGCATGGTGCTCATCCAGCTGCAGATTCCGGCAGCGGATGCCCGTCTCATCATTCAGGGCCACGCATTTTCTGCGGGCCGGTCCATGCTGGAGGTAGCAGAGGACATCATCAACGGAAAACTCAACTTCGCTGATGAGGAGCAGTGCTGATGAGCAGCAGTGCTGATAACGAATCAAGGATTGACATGATTGCTAACACGCGAGAAGACATACTGATCGACACCTTCGCGACCCTGGCCGACACCCTTGTCGCCGGCTACGACGTCGTCGACCTGCTGCAGACCCTGGTCGAGAATTGCCACACCCTCTTCGACATCTCGGCGGCCGGCATCCTGCTGGCCGATGAGGGCGGAGAACTGCACGTCGTCGCGTCGACGAGTGAGGCCAGCCGGCTCGTTGAGATGATGCAGCTCAGCGCCCAGGCCGGCCCGTGCGTGGAGTGTTTTCGAACCGGCCGAGTGGTGTCGCTGCCCAACATCGACGACAGTCCCGTCGCCTGGGTGCGCTTTCGCGACAGCGCGCGGGCCGAGGGGTTCGCGGCGGTCTACGCGATTCCACTACGGCTGCGGCAGACCACGATCGGCGCCCTCAACCTGCTGCGGGACAACCCCGGCGAGCTGCGCGCGCAAGACGTGCGCGCCGCCCAGGCCCTCGCGGATGTCGCGACCATCGGCATCCTGCACGAACGCACGGTGCGCGAGAGCAAGACCGTGCGGGATCAGCTGAGCGCGGCGCTCAACTCCCGCGTCGTGATCGAGCAGGCCAAGGGCGTCATCGCCTACAGCCATTCGATCCCGATGGACGAAGCCTTCGCCGTGCTGCGCGGCTACGCCCGCAGCAACCGGCTGATGCTCTCCGAGGTCGCCGAGCGCCTGGTGGACCGCACCCTCACGATCTAACCCAGCACCGCCACCACGACCCCGTGAGAGCGGGTGAATCGTCGTTCTGGCTGAGCCACAACGACGATTCACCCGCTCTCGCGTGAAGATGCCGCCTTAGGCGGATGGCGCGGGGCGGGCCGGTTCCGCGGCCCCGCCCAGGTAGGCGTTACGCACCTCGGGCATCTCGATGAGTTCCGCCGGCGTCCCCGTGAGGGCCACCCGGCCGCGGTGCATCACCACGGCCCGGTGCGCGACCTTGAACGAAGCCCGCACGTTCTGCTCGACGAGCAGAACGGCGAGGTTGCGCTCCACGGCCAGCCGCGCGAGCACTGCCATGATCTCGGTGACGACCTTGGGCGCGAGACCGATCGAGGGCTCGTCGAGCATGATGCAGGTTGGGTCGGCCATGAGCCCGCGGCCGATCGCGACCATCTGCTGTTCGCCGCCCGAGAGGGTGCCGGCGGCCTGCCCCATGCGGGTCTTCAGGCGCGGAAACAGTTCGAGCACGAAGTCCATGTCACCGTGCCCCTTGCGCGACCAGGCCCCGAGATCGAGGTTGTCCCGCACCGACAGGGTCGGAAAGCAGAGCCGGTTCTCGGGAACATGGGTCAGGCCGAAGCCGGCCATCTTCTCGGTCGCTTTGCCGCCGATCGAACGCCCCTCGAGGGTGATCGTGCCCGCCGTCGGCCGAATCAGGCCGCCGACCGCCCGCAGCAGCGTGGTCTTGCCGGCGCCATTGGCACCGACCACCGCGAGGATCTCCCCGCGGGCGACCTCGAAGGCCACGTCGTGCAGCACCGCGAGCTGTCCGTAGCCGGCGCTCAGTCCGGAAACGATGAGTGTCATACGTGTTCCTCCAGCTCGATCAGGTCGTGCTCGGCTTCGTCGATGTCGGTGCCGAGGTAGGCGACCACCACCGCCGGGTCGTTGCGCACGGTCTCGGGGTCGCCGTGAGCGATGAGCACACCATCGTCGAGCACGGCGACATGGTCGGCGAGTGACATGACCTGGGCCACGTCGTGCTCCACGAGCACGATCGTGAGCCCCGCGGTGCGCAGTCGGCGCAGCAGGTTCGCGAGCACGTCGCGTTCATGGCCCGACAGCCCGGCCATCGGCTCGTCGAGCAGCAGCAGGGCCGGCTCAGACGCGAGCGCCCGGCACACCTCCATCATGCGCTGACGGCCGAAGGGCAGCGCGGCGGCCGCCTCGTCGGCGACATCGGTCAGGTGCATCGACTGCAGCAGGTCCCGCGCGAGGGTGCGGTTCTCGTGCTGCTCACCGGTCTGCATCCCCAGCATGCCGCGCAGCACCCCGGCCCGGCCCTTGCGGAACCGTCCCATATAGACGTTGCCCACGACATCCGTCGAGGTGAACACCTGCAGGTTCTGAAACGTGCGGGTCAGGCCCAGATCGGCGGCGACGTGCGGCTTGCGGCCGGCGATCGACGTGCCGAGAAAGGTGACCGAGCCGCTCGTCGGCGCGAGGGCGCCGGAGATCATGTTGAAGCACGTGGTCTTGCCGGCACCGTTCGGCCCGATCAGGCCGAGGATCGTGCCGGCCGGCACACTGAAACTCACGTTGTTGACGGCCGTGACGCCGCCGTACTGCTTCGTCAGGCCCTCGATCACCAGAATCGGCTCGCCGGCGGCGACCGGAACGCTGATCGCGGGCAGCGCGATGTCGGTGGTCTCGGCATCCGCCACAATCGGTTCGTGCAGATCGGCGGCGGTGTGCGCCGGGCGACGGATGCCCCGGGCCGATTCCGCGCCGCGTCGGCGCCACAGGCCGGTCGCCCTGGCCCAGCCGGCCGCAGCGACCTGGTGCAGGCCGCCGGGCAGCAGCAAAATGACGAGCACCAGCACGATGCCGTAGCCGAGCAGCTGCACCTCGCCGGTCGCGCCGGGGATCAGCGCGGGGATGATCTCGCTCATGCCCTCGCCGAGAAACTCGACCAGGAAGGAGCCGGCGAGGGCTCCCCAGACCGAGCCGAGGCCGCCGATGACGACCATCAGCAGAATCTCAACCGAGAGGTGGAAGCTCGCGACCTGGGGGCTCACGATCGCGACCTGGTAGGCGTAGAAGACCCCGCCGATGCCCGCGAATCCGGCCGAGATGACGAATACCTTGAGGCGCAGGGCGTAGGTGTTCACACCCAGGCTTTCGGCGGCGAGTTCGGAGTCGTTGACCGCCGAGAGCGCCCGGCCGGCCCGGCTGCGGCTGAGGTTGATCGCGAGGATCAGCCCGATCACCACGAAGGGGGTGAGGAACCAGAAGAAGTAGCCGTTGTTGTTGATGACCACGCCGAAGACCTCGGGGCGGGGGATGCCGTAGATGCCGGTGGTGCGACCGGTGAAGTCCCATTCCCGCACGATGATCATCACGATGAAGCCGAGGCCCAGGGTGGCGAGGGCGAGGTAGTGGCCGCGCAGGCGCATGAGCGGCAGGCCCACGAGCAGGGCGACGATCATCGCCATCACGATCGCTCCGACCGCCGCGACCGGGCCGGGCAGGTCGAACTTGGTGAGCAGAATTGCGTGGGTGTAGGCGCCAATGGCGAAAAAAGCCGCCTGGCCGAGGCTGACCTGGCCGGCCAGGCCCATCAGCAGGTTGAGGCCGATCGCGGGCAGGGCGAAGATCATCGCGAAGACCGCGACGTTCATCATGGCCGGGCTCGCGGTGAAGGGGATGATGATGGCCGCGAGCACGAGAATGCTGCAGCCGATCGTCGCTCCGCGGTTGGTGACCCAGAAACTCGGCTTCTTCGCGGTGAGTGTGCCGACAAACGTCGGTGTGGTCGACAGTGACCTGGTCTTGTTTGACATTGCGCTACACCCTGACGGCTGTGGGTTTGAGAACGAGACCATCCGTGCGAATCACGAGCACAAGGATGAGGATGAAGAAGGCGACCGCGTCACGCAGTCCGGAGGCGACATAGCCGGCCACATAGGACTCGAGCACGCCGAGCAGCAGCGCGCCGACGATCGCGGCGCGGAACGACGAGAACCCGCCGAGCACCGCGGCCACGAATCCCTTGAGCCCGAGCAGCAGGCCGCCCGACCAGATCGACAGGTAGATCGGCGAGGACACCACGCCGGCGATCGCTCCGACGAAGCCGGCGATCGCGAAGGCGAGCACAGAGGCCATCACCGGGGAGATCCCCACGATGCGGGCGGCGACGGGTTGCTCGGCACACGCGCGCAGCGCCTTGCCGAAGCGGGTCTTCTCGTAGAAGAACACGATGCCGCCGCCCACGAAGACGAGAGCACCGACCATCCACAGCTCCTGCGCACGGATGCTGACCCCTGCGATCGTGAGATCGCTTCCGGGAAAGACCGGCAGGCCCCTGGCCTCGGGGCCCCACACCAGCAGCAGGATGGCCTGCAGCAGGGTGGAGACCCCGAGGGTCAGAATGATCGACACGAGCGTGGTCAATTTCTTGACCCGCGCGATGATCAGCCGTTCAATCGCGACCGAGACCAGGGTCACGGTGAGAACGGCGGCCACGATCGACACGAACAGGGGCATTCCGGCCGAGATCAGCCAGACCGCGCCGAGGCCGGCCATCATCGCGAAGTCACCCTGGGCGATGTTGATGACGTGTCGCACGGTGTAGACGGAGATCAGGCCGACGGCGAGCAGCGCGTAGACCGATCCCTGCGACAGGCCTGCTGCCGTGAGCTGGAGAAAGTCGGTGAGCATCTGTCTAGTCCTTGTAGAGGGACCAGACGCCGCCCTGAGCCTCAGCGAGGATCAGGGAGCTCGCGTCAAGGCCGGAGTGGTCGTCGGCGGTCATGTTGTAGACGCCCGAGACGCCGACCAGGTCGGTGGTGCCTTCGATCGCGTCACGCAGGGCCTCGGAGTCGGTTCCCGCCTCGGCGAGGGCGTTGACGGCGATGTTCCAGGCGTCGTAGGCGTAGCCGGCGAAGCTCGAGGCCGGGGTGCCGTAGGCGGCCGAGTAGTCGGCCTCGAAAGCGTCGATGACCTTGCGCTGCGGGTCTGCGGCGTCGAGTTCGCTCGCGATCAGCAGGCGACCGTTCGGAATGATGACGCCGTCGGCCGCGTCGCCGGCGGCTTCGAAGAAGGCCGGGCTGGCCACGCCGTGCGACTGGTAGACGGGCTTGTCAACGGCGAGTTGGCCGTAGGCCTTCTGGGCGAGGCCAGCGGCCGGGTTGATGCCCCAGATGATCACGGCGTCGGCGTCGGAGGCCCGCACGTTGGTCATCTGCGGGGTGAAGTCGGTCGCGGTGAGCTCGAAGGATTCGGTCATCTCGAGGGTGATGCCGCGGTCGGCGCCGAGGTCGGTGATGTAGTCGGCGACCCCTTCGCCGAAGCCGCTCGCGTCACGCACGAGGGCGAGCTTCTTGTAGCCCTTCGACTCGGCGTCATCGAGAATCGTCTCGAGCACGACCACGTCGTTCTGCGGGGTCTTGAACACCCACTTCGAGTCGGTGATGATGGCCGCGTTCGCGGCGAGGGAGATCATCGGAATCTCGGCCGCTTCGGCGATGGAACGCATCGCGAGGCTCGGGCCGGTGCGGGAGGCGCCGAGGATGAGATCGACGTCGTCGCTCTCGATGAGCTTGGTCGCGGCCTTCGCGGCGCCATCCTCGGTGGACTGGTTGTCGACGATGGTCAGCTCGACCTCGCGGCCGTCGATGCCGCCGTTCTCGTTCAGCGCGGCGGCCAGCATCGTGAGGGTGTTCTGCTGGGGAACGCCGAGGTTGGCACCGCCTCCGGTGATGTCGAGCACGGCGCCGATCTTGATCGGTCCGGTCTCGGCGGCGCCGGTCGGGTCGCTGTCGGTGCTGCCACCCAGGTTTGAGGTACTGCATCCGACCAGGACCAGGGCGGTCACCACGGCCAGCGGTGCAATAAATCGGATCCGAGACTGCTTCATTGGGGTCTCCTTCGTTTGGGGCATATTCAGTTGGGTCTTGTTCGGCTGCACAATAAGCGACCGGTAATTAGTTACCGAACAGTCGGTCACTAAATAGGTTCGTCTGACCATACTGTGCGCGCGGGCGGCGAGGCAAGACCCTGCAGGTACGGCTTTGCCGCCCCGAGGTCACAGCTTGGTGACGGATGCCCCCGCCCGGGTAGGCTGGACCCCTACTGTTTCAGAGCCCAAAGGGGGCGACAATGACCTCACGCTGGGCGCGTTTCGCTCGTGGGTGGGTCGTTGCGGTCTTCTCGACCCTGGTCGCCGCGCTCTCGCACACCCTCGGTGGCGGAGCCGCCCCCTCGGCGCTCGCCGTGGCGGTCTCGCTGGCCTTCGCCGGCATGATCTGCGTCGGCCTCGCCGGGCGCACGGTCTCGGCCCTGCGCCTCGGCCTCTCGGTCGTGCTCAGTCAGGTCATCTTCCACACCCTGTTTTCATTCGGCGGTGCCGGCGGTGCCCTTGCGGTGGATGTCGCCGCCACCGCCGGTCTGCACGGTCACCTGGCCGAGCCAGCCGTCAGCATCGTTCCGGGCGCGGCCACCGCGATTGCCCACGCCGGCCATGCCGGCGCGGCCATGTGGCTCGCGCACCTGGCCGCGGCCGCCGTCACGATCATCGCCCTGCGGCACGGGGAGCAGGCGTTCTGGGGGCTGCTCGCCAACGCACGCCTCGGCATCCGCTCGGTCGCACCGAGTCGTGCAGCCCTGCGCGTTCCGGTCGCCGTGCCGACGCTGCTGCACCGCCCGCCCGAGACGTGCGACGCCCCGGCGCCGCGCGACCTCGGCGTCTTTCTCGTGACCCGGCCGCACCGCGGGCCGCCGGTCTTCGTGCTCTGCGCCTAAAAGTGCAGCGCCGAGAACGCGCCCGATTCCACCGCCACCCGGCCCTCGCACCTGCGTGCGCGGCCTGCGTGCGCGCACCAGACTTTTTCGGTCGTCGCAACGAACCACCCGACGACCCCTCCGCATGACCCCAGCACGACCCACAGTAAAGGGAACACCCCTATGAAGCGTTCATCCCTCACCCTCGCCGCCTCGGTTGCCGCCGGCGCCCTGCTCGCCCTCGGCGCACCGCTCGCCGCGAGCGCCCACGTCTCCGTCGAACCGGCCGCCACCTCCGCCGGCTCGTACACCGTGCTGACCTTCTCGAACGCGCACGGCTGCGACGGCTCGCCGACGACGGGCATCACGATCGACATTCCTCAGGGCATCGACAGTGTGTCGCCCACCATCAACCCGGGCTGGACCGCGGCGAAGGTCATGGACGGCGACCGGGTCGGCCAGGTCACGTACACGGCCTCGACCCCGCTCGAAGACGGCTACCGCACCACCTTCGCGCTGAGCCTGCAGTTGCCGGCCGACGCCGAGGGCGAGACCCTGGCCTTTCCCGTGCTGCAGAGCTGCGAGGTCGGCGAGACCAGCTGGAGCGAGCCCACCGTCGACGGCGAAGAAGAGCCGGAGCACCCGGCGCCCACCGTCACGGTGACCGAGGCGAGCTCCGACGAGCATGGCCACGCGGGCGCATCCGATAGCGAGGCAGACACCGCCGTGACGACCGAGACCACCGCAGCCTCCTCGAGCCAGAGCAACTCCGGCGACGTGCTCGCCCGCGTGCTCGGAATCGGCGGCCTCGCCGTCGGTGCCGTCGGTATCGTGCTCGCGATCACCGCCCGCCGCAAGACGTCGGCCTAAAGCCGTGATGAACGCCGCGACGCCGCGATCCTCCCGCTCGCTCGCGGGGCGGGGCCGCCGCGCGCGATCGCCGCTGGCTGCGCTGCTCGCTCCGCTGGGGGTGACCGGCCTCGTGGCGTTTGCGCTGCTGTCCGGGTGGTCCGCCGCCCCGGCGTCGGCTCACAACTATCTCGTGTCCTCCTCGCCCGAAGCCGGCGCCGTCGTCATGCAGCAGCCGGGCGTCATCTCGGTCACCACGAACGACGCCCTGCTCGACCTCGACGGCACCGGCGCCGGCAGCGCCATCCAGGTCAGTGGCCCGAGCGACGCTCCTCTTTATTACGGCGACGGATGCGTCTCCGTCGCCGGTGCCACCGCCGAAACCTCCGCAGAGCTCGGGGCCGCGGGGGAGTACACCGTGACCTGGCAGGTGGTCTCGACCGATGGACATCCGATTTCGGACACCTTCACGTTCGATTGGCAGCCGGCCTCGGGCCAGGCGCTTGCCGAGGGTGTCGCCACGGCCCCAGCCTGTGGCGATGCGGCCGGCAGCAACGGGGGCGCCGATGCCGGTGCTGCCGACACCGGTGCTGCCGACACCGGTGCTGCCGACACTGATTCGGCCGACACGACCGCAACGGATGCCGAGATCACCGGCCTCGGCGACGCCGGCTGGATCGTCGCCGCTCTCGGCGTGGTGGGACTCGTCGTCACCGTCACCGTGCTCGTGCTGCGCCGACGCCCCTGACCCGATAGGTAGGCTTGCGGGGTGAGTTGGAATGGCGGCAGTGCAAAACAAAACGGTGCGAATCAAAACGGTGATCAGGGCAGTGCGAACCACATGAGTGCGTGGCAGCGAGACGAGAGCGAACCCAGCGATTTCGATGCGCCGGACGACTTCGACGCCCCCGACGACTTTGATGCGCCACCACCGCCCGACTACGGCGGAGGCACCTCGAGCTACGGTTCCGGTGAGTCCGGTCCGGCGACCGCACAGGCCGTTCAGACGCGTCCGGCACAGCCGGCCCGGCCGCCACGCGCCGCCACCGAAAAGTTCACGACCCCCGCCGAAGCCCTGCACACCGTATTCGGGTTTGACTCCTTTCGCGGCGACCAGGCCGAGATCATCGACCAGCTCGTGGCCGGCAACGACGCCGTCGTGCTCATGCCCACCGGTGGCGGCAAGAGCCTCTGCTATCAGATTCCCGCGCTCGTGCGCCCCGGCACCGGCATCGTGGTGTCGCCGCTGATCGCGCTCATGCAGGATCAGGTAGACGCCCTCACTGCGGTCGGCGTGCGCGCCGAGTTCCTCAACTCCAGCCAGGATTCGGCGACCCGCAACCAAGTCGAACGCGACTACCTGAACGGCGACCTCGACCTGCTCTACGTCGCCCCTGAGCGGCTCTCTTCCGAGGCCACCAAGCGCTTTCTCGAACGCGGCACGATCGCCCTCTTCGCGATCGACGAGGCACACTGCGTGTCGCAGTGGGGCCACGACTTTCGCCCGGACTACCTCGCCCTCTCGGAACTCGCCGACCGCTGGCCCGACGTTCCCCGCATCGCACTCACCGCCACGGCGACGGATGCCACGCACAAAGAGATCACCACCCGCCTGCAGCTCGGTGACGCCAAGCACTTCGTGGCGAGCTTCGACCGCCCCAACATCCAGTACCGCATCGTGGCCAAGAACGAGGTGCGCAAACAGCTCTTGTCGTTCATCAAGACCGAACATGCCGGCGACGCGGGCATCGTCTATGCGCTGAGCCGCAAGACCGTCGAGCAGACGGCCGAGTTCCTGAAGACCAACGGCATCAATGCTCTGCCGTATCACGCGGGCCTCGACGCCGGCGTGCGGGCCCGCACCCAGAGCCGGTTTCTGCGCGAGGATGGCGTGATCATCGTCGCGACGATCGCGTTCGGCATGGGCATCGACAAGCCAGACGTGCGCTTCGTCGCCCACATCGACCTGCCCAAATCGGTCGAGGGCTACTATCAGGAGACCGGCCGCGCCGGTCGTGACGGCGCCCCCGCCAACGCCTGGCTCGCCTACGGTCTGCAAGACGTCGTGCAACAGCGCCGCATGATCGACCAGTCACCGGGCGACCTCAGTCACCGCCGTACCCTCTCTGGGCACCTCGACGCCATGCTCGCACTGTGCGAGACCGTCGACTGCCGCCGCGTCAACCTGCTGCGCTACTTCGGCCAGACCAGCACCCCGTGCGGCAACTGCGACACCTGTCTCAACCCGCCGGAAGCCTGGGACGGCACCATTCCCGCCCAGAAACTGCTCTCCACGATCGTGCGCCTGCTGCGCGAGCGCAACCAGAAGTTTGGCGCCGGCCACCTCATCGACATTCTGCGCGGCAAGGAGACGCCGCGCGCCACCCAGTACAGCCACACCGAGCTCAAGACCTGGGGCATCGGCGCCGACCTCAGCGACCAGCAGTGGCGCGGCGTCGTGCGGCAGATGCTCGCCCAGGGTCTGCTCGCCACGAGCGGCGAATACGGCACCCTGATACTGACGGATGCCGCCGCATCCGTTCTCGACGGATCGCGCACCGTTCAGCTGCGCACCGAACCCGACCGGCCGCTGCGGCGCACGCCCGCCGCGAAAAGCGCCGCAAAGGCCGGTGTCGCCGAGCTCAGCGGCGAGCAGGAGACTCTCTTTCAGGCGTTGCGGGCCTGGCGCAGCGCGCAGTCGAAGGAACAGGGAGTGCCCGCCTACATCGTCTTCGGCGACGCGACGCTGCTCGCCGTAGCGACGGCCCGGCCCGATTCGCTCGCCGCGCTCGACGGAATCACCGGCATCGGCGCGAAGAAGCTCGAGGCCTACGGCGAGGCCCTGATCGAGGTTGTCACCGGGGTGGGTGCAGGGCCACACTGATCGCATGAGCAGCACCCCGCGCAGTAATGCGACACCGGGTGTCCAGACGGCCCCGGCTACGGACTGGACGCCCTACTACGACGCCCAGTCCGGTCGCGCGGTTCGCCCGGTGCTGCGTCAGGTCCTGGAACTGCGTGACCCGGCCGTACCCGGTACCGCGATCGATCTGGGCTGCGGCGGCGGCATCGAGACCCGCTACCTGCTGCAGAACGGATGGCGCGTGCACGCCATCGACGCCGATCCGGCCTCCGCGGGGCGGGTTCGGGTCGGGCTCAGTGACACGCAGCTCGGCCGCCTCAGCTTCCGGTCCGCCCGTTTCGAAGAGCTCGCCGATTCACCGGAGGGGCTGCCGGCGGCGGACCTCGTCAACGCCTGTTTCTCGCTGCCGTTCTGCGCCCCTGAGAGTTTCCCCGCCCTGTGGGCGCAGATCTGCGCGGCGCTCCGCCCCGGTGCCGGCTTCTCGGGTGAGCTGTTCGGCCCGCACGACTCCTGGGCCGGCCGCCCGGACATGAACTTTCACTCCCGGGCGGAGGTCGACGAGCTGCTTGGCGGCCTGCACGTACACAGCCTCATCGAAGACGACCGACTCGGCTTCTCGGCGTTCGGCCGCAGGCACTGGCACGTCTTCCACATCGTCGCCCGGCGCTCCGCCTGAGCACCGCCAGCGGGCGTGTGCGCCGCTGTGCGGGACCGGTGCCGCTGCGCGGGTAGTGCGCCGTTGCGCGGGTGTTGCGCCCTTGCGCGGGTGTTGCGCCGCTGCGCGGGAGTTGCGCTACCCCGCTCCGTGCCGGTTTGGAGCTGCGCGGGTACTGCGCCGCTACGCGGGTGGCACGCGTACCGCGCAGCGGCGCACTACCCGCGCAGCTCGGTCCGAGCCTCCAACGCGGCGCCGCGGCATGCCGTTGCGCGGGTGTTGCGCCGCTGCGCGGGTGTTGCGCCAACCGGCCCAGTACCCAGTCTTGAGTTGCGCGCGTTCTGCGCCATCCCTGCAGAGGAAAGATGCGCCCTTGCACCCTTGCGCCCTTGCGCCCTTGCGCCCGTGCGCCCGTGCGCCCGTGGGCCCTTGCGCTGCCCGTGTACCCGGGCCCCTGGGCGGCGGCATCTTTGTGGGAGATCACCGAGTCATCGGGCCGCGCGTTGTGCGAAAGCTACAAGGCGGATGCCGCGCCCGGCATGCTTCGTTGTAGCCCCGGCACGCACCATTTCGCGCCCAGAGCCCGCGGTTCTAACGTGAGTCGAACATGCCCGTTCGCGCGACTCAGTTAGGACCAACGATGGTTGACACCGCCCAGCGCCCTGCCACTCTTCCCACCCCCGAGGCTCCCGAAACCAGCGGCGACACCGGCCCCATCACCCTGAACAGCGACCTGGCCGCCGCCCAGGTCGATGTGGCTGCGCTCGGCCGCCAGCTGCTCGGTACCTGGGCCGACGTACGCATCAAGGCCCGCGAGGTCACCGCTCGCCCCGACATGCAGCGCATCGAGGGCCTGTCCATGCACGACCACCGGCTGCGCGTGCTCGAGCAGCTCAAGGTGCTCGCCGCAAACGGCCACGTGCACCGCGCGTTCCCGAAACACCTCGGCGGAAGCGACGACCACGGCGGCAACATCGCCGGCTTCGAAGAGCTCGTCATCGCCGACCCGAGCCTGCAGATCAAGGGCGGCGTGCAGTGGGGACTGTTCGGCGCCGCCGTGCTGCACCTCGGCACCAAGCCGCACCACGACAAATACCTGCCCGGCATCATGGACCTCAGCGTGCCCGGCGCCTTCGCGATGACCGAGATCGGACACGGCTCCGATGTCGCGAGCATCGGCACCACGGCGACCTTCGACCCGGACACCGACGAGTTCGTCATCAACACCCCGTTCCGCGCCGCCTGGAAGGACTACCTCGGCAATGCCGCGAAAGACGGCATCGCCGCCGTGCTCTTCGCCCAACTCATCACCCAGGGTGTCCAACACGGTGTGCACGCCTTCTACCTGCCGATCCGCGACGAGAACAACGACTTCCTGCCCGGCATCGGCGGCGAAGATGACGGCCTCAAGGGCGGCCTGAACGGCATCGACAACGGCCGGCTGCACTTCACGAACGTACGAATTCCGCGCGAGAACCTGCTCAACCGCTACGGCGACGTCGCCGCCGACGGCACCTACTCGAGTTCAATAAGCAGCCCCGGCCGCCGCTTCTTCACGATGCTCGGAACCCTGGTGCAGGGTCGGGTGTCGCTTGACGGCGCCGCGACCGCCGCATCCGCTCTCGCCCTCACGATCGCGATCACCTATGGCAGCCAGCGCCGCCAGTTCACCGCCGGCGACGCCGAAGAAGAGGTCATTCTCGACTACCAGCGCCACCAGCGTCGGTTGTTTCCGCGGCTCGCCACGACCTATGCGCAGACCTTCGCGCACGACGAGTTTCTGGTGAAGTTCGACGAGGTCTTCAGCGGCAAGGCCGACACCGACGACGACCGGCAAGACCTCGAGACCCTCGCCGCCGCGCTCAAGCCACTCAGCACCTGGCACGCCCTCGACACCCTGCAGGAGGCCCGCGAAGCCTGCGGCGGCGCCGGATTCCTCGCCGAAAACCGCCTCGTCGGCCTGCGCGCCGACCTCGACGTCTACGCCACCTTCGAGGGTGACAACAACGTGCTGCTGCAGCTCGTGGCCAAACGTCTGCTGACCGACTACAGCCGCAAATTCGCCTCAGCGGATGCCGGCGCCCTCGCCCGCTACGTCGTGCAGCAGGCCGCGGGGCGGGCTTACCACGGTTCGGGGCTGCGTACCCTGGCCCAGACAGTCACCGACTTCGGCTCGACCGCGCGGTCGGTCGGTGCCCTGCGCGACACGAACGTGCAGCGGGAGCTGCTCACCGATCGCGTCGAGACGATGATCGGCGAGGTCGCCGGTCACCTGCGCTCGGCCAACAAGATGCCCAAGAAGCAGGCCGCGGCACTGTTCAATTCGCACCAGAACGAGCTCATCGAAGCCGCGAAGGCGCACGCCGAGCTGCTGCAGTGGGAGGCCTTCACGCGGGCTCTCGAGACAACCGTCGACCCCGGCACGAAGCGGGTGCTGACCTGGCTGCGCGACCTGTTCGGCCTCGGCCTGGTCGAGAAAAACCTGGCCTGGTACCTCATTCACGGGCGGCTGTCGTCGCAGCGGGCGCTCTCGGTCACCGCCTACATCGACCGGCTGATCGCGCGCATCCGCCCGCACGCCCAGGACCTCGTCGACGCCTTCGGGTACTCGCAGGAGCACCTGCGGGCGACCATCAGCAGCGGCATCGAGCGCGAGCGCCAGGACGAGGCCCGCGACTACTACCGTGAGCAGCGCGCCTCCGGCCAGGCGCCCGCCCCCGAAAAACCCGCCAAGCCCGCCAAGCCCGCCAAGAAGTAGTCGCGGTACTCGTCGCGGCACTCGTTCCGCGAGCCGGCACTCCTTCCAAGGAGTGCCGGCTCGCCTAATGAGTGCCGCGCCCGGGTGAGTGCCGCGCCCGGGTGAGTGCCGCGCCCGGGTGAGTGCCGCGCCCGGGTGAGTGCCGCGCCCGGGTGAGTGCCGCGCCC
>NZ_SOHE01000046.1 GCF_004403305.1 Cryobacterium frigoriphilum
GTCACCCTGGCCCCGCTCGCCGCCCGCCCGGTGACTGCGCCGCCCGCGTGGGTGGCTGCGCCGCCCGCGTGGGTGGCTGCGCCGCCCGCGTGGGTGGCGAATTCAGGAGATCCACGCCTGCCCGGCCACGCTGCCCGCGGAATACAGCGGTCGAGCGTCAACCCGGCGACGGATCTCCTGAATTAGCCACCTGCCCCGGCTCGATTGAGCGCCGGGTGCCATGCGAGCGGATGCCGGGGCGGGGCTAGGCGCCGAGCTCGGTGAGCACGGCGCCGAGCTGGGCGACGGCCCAGTCGATGTCCTCGTCGCTGACAACGAGCGGCGGCGCGAGCCGAATCGTCGAGCCGTGCGTGTCTTTCGCCAGCACCCCGCGGGCGAGCAAGGCCTCACAGACGACCCGGCCCGGAGCGAGTGCCGGGTCGATGTCGATACCGGCCCAGAGTCCGGCGCCGCGCACCGCGATGACGCCGTGGCCGACGAGTTCGCTGAGACCGGCGTGCAGGCGCGCACCGCGCTGGCGGGCGAGTTTCTGGTATTCGCCGGTCTCGAGCATCCGCACGACGGCGAGGCCGACCGCGGCCGCGAGCGGGTTGCCGCCGAAGGTCGAGCCGTGCTCGCCGGCGTGCAGCACCCCGAGCACGTCGACGTTGCCGACAACCGCCGAGACGGGCACAATGCCGCCGCCGAGGGCCTTGCCGAGCAGGTACAGGTCGGGCACGACTCCCACGAGGTCGCAGGCGAAGGTCGAGCCGGTGCGGCCGAGCCCCGACTGGATCTCGTCGGCGATGAAGAGCACGCGCAGGCGGGTCGTGATCTCGCGCACGGCCGGCAGGTACGAGGCCGGCGGCACGACGATGCCGGCCTCACCCTGGATCGGCTCGAGCAGCACGGCGACGGTGTTCTCGTCGATCGCGGCCTCGAGGGCCTCCGCGTCACCGTAGGGAACGGTGCGGAATCCGGGGGTGAAGGGTCCGAAGTCCTTGCGGGCCGTTTCGTCGTCGGAGAAGCTGATGATCGTCGTCGTGCGGCCGTGAAAGTTGCCGGCGGCCACGATGATGTTGGCGCGGTCGGGGGCGACGCCCTTGACCCGGTAGCCCCAGGCGCGGGCGACCTTGACGCCGGATTCGACCGCTTCGGCGCCGGTGTTCATGGGCAGCACCATGTCTTTGCCGGCGAGCTTCGCCAGCGCGGTCACGAAGGGGCCGAGCTGGTCGTTGTAGAACGCGCGGCTGGTGAGGGTGATGCGGCCGAGCTGCGCTCGCGCCGCGCCCAGCAGCACCGGGTTGGAGTGCCCGAAGTTCACGGCGGAGTAGGCGGCGAGGCAGTCGAGGTAACGGCGACCATCGATGTCGGTCACCCAGGCCCCGTCGCCGGTGGCGACGACGACCGGCAGCGGGTGGTAGTTGTGGGCGGCGTGTTCGGCTTCGAGGCCGATAAGCGACGCTTGCGCAGCGGATGTCGGCTGCGCTTCGGCGGCGTCGGCGTGGGTCAGGGGAATGGTCATCATCAGCTCCGCAGCTCGAGGGTGCAGCACTTGACGCCGCCGCCGCCGAGCAGCAGCTCGGACAGGTCGACGCCGATGGGGTTGAAGCCGCGTTCGCGCAGCTGCTGCTCGAAGCCGACCGCGCGGGAGGCAATCACGACGTTGTAGCCATCGGAATAGCTGTTCAAGCCGAGGATCGCGGCATCCGTTTCGGAGACGATGATCGCGGTCGGAAAGCGCTCACGCAGCACGGCGAGGCTGGCCTCGTCGAAGGCGCTCGGCAGGTAGGCGATCTCGCCGCCGCCATCGGGGGTGCCGGAATCGAGCACCGCGATCGCGGTGTCGAGGTGGTAAAAACTTGGGTTGATCAGGGTAAGCGTGATCACCGGGCGGTTGTAGATGCGGGCCAGTTCGGCGTGGCTGTCGGAGGCGCTGCGAAATCCGGTGCCGGCGAGAATGACGTCGCCGACCAGCAGAAAGTCGCCCTCGCCCTCATTGATCTCGGCGGGGTCGCGCACGTCGAAGCCGTTCGCGCCGAACCATTCCATGTAGGCGGGGCCTTCGGGCTGGCGCTCGGGGTGGGTGAACTTGGCGCCGTAGGCCACGTTGTCGATGACGAAGCCACCGTTGGCCGCGTAGACCATGTCGGGCAGGCCCGCGATCGGGTCGATCAGATGCACGTCGTAGCCGAGGCCGATGTAGGTGTCGTAGAGGGTCTGCCACTGGGCCACGGCGAGCGCGGTGTCGGTCGGCAGCGCCGGGTCCATCCACGGGTTGATGCGGTACACAACGGTGAAGTGCGTCGGCTTGCACATCAGCACCGTGCGCTTCAGGGGGGTGCGAACCGGCACGCTGGGCGTGGCGAGTTCGTCGAGTGTGGTCGACATGCGGTCTCCTTCGGAAACGGATGCGCGGCATCCGTCATCGGGGTGAATGGCGGACCAGGTCGCTCACGAGAGCCCGGCAGAAACTGACGGGACGCCGTTCTCAGTCTCACACAGCCTGAATCGACGTTTCACGCCGGGTTGCGCACTTTTTCTGCGTCGTGACGGATGTTTGCGCAACGAATATCCACCGTCCCGCCTAGACTCGCTGAATGGACAACCTCGATCGCGGAATCCTTGACCTGCTTCGCCGCAATGCGCGTGCGGGGTACGGCGATATCGGCGGGGTCGTCGGGCTATCCGCCTCGGCCGTGAAGCGTCGGGTGGACAAGCTCGTGAGCGACGGGGTGATTCGCGGCTTCACGATTCAGGTCGACCCGGCCGTCGACGGGCTCAGCACCGAGGCCTACGTCGAGCTGTTCTGCCGTGGCACGGTCGCCCCCGACGAGTTGCTGCGCATCCTCTCCGGCGTGCCGGAGGTCG
Organism: Cryobacterium frigoriphilum; assembly: GCF_004403305.1. Classification (GTDB taxonomy): domain Bacteria; phylum Actinomycetota; class Actinomycetes; order Actinomycetales; family Microbacteriaceae; genus Cryobacterium; species Cryobacterium frigoriphilum. The sequence goes on from NZ_SOHE01000046.1 coordinate 2,851, forward strand.
TCGAAGCCGGCACGATCACCGGCAGCGCCGACGCGATGGTGCACATTCGAGCTCGGGACATTCCGGCGCTCGAGGCCGCACTGGAGAAGGTGCGGCTGGCACCGAACGTCGACCACACCCGCAGCGCGATCGTGCTGTCGCGGCTGATTCACCGCGCGACGGAGTAGACGCACGAAATCGCCGCGGCGGCCGCTGCTACAGTCAGGCCATCTGCGCCACCGGTTTGTGGCGCACCGGGGCGAGCAGGTGCAGCAGCGTGACCGCGGCGATCGATCCGGCACAGAGGATGCCGGCGAGCACCACGATCTGAAACCGTCCGGCCTCGAGCGGTGACGCACCACCGAAGATCGCGCCCACGAAAGCTCCGGGCAGGGTGACGAGCCCGGTCGTCTTAGTCTGATCGGTCGACGGGATCATGGCGAAGTACACCGCCCGACGGGCGAGTTCGCGGGTCGCCTGCCGCGGCCGAGCTCCGAGCGCCAGCCACCCCTCGACCTCGTCCCAGTGCTCAGAGACTCCCTCCCGAAAGCGGCGGCCGCTCAGGGTCGCGATCGACATGGCGTTGCCAATGATGATGCCGCCAATCGCGAGCACATAGCGCGGGGAGAATTCGATCGCCCCGGTGGTGAAGACGATCGTGAGCGTCGCGCCGACGCCGGCCCCCATCGCCGCGGCGACCCAGGCGACGTGTTGCCGACTCGTGCCGATGCGCCGAGTCACGGTCACGACCGCGGCGGTGAACATCACAACGAGGCCGACACCAACCCACAGCGGGTTAGTGATAATTCCGCTGAGAACCAGGCTGATCGCCGCCAGCTGCAGGGTTCCGCGCAGCAGGGCGAAGGCCGGGGCCCACGGATGCTGCGTGCGGTAGCCGCGCAGCACGAGGCCCGCGAGCACCACCAGCAGAACGACGCCGAGCAGGGTGGGCCAGAGCCCCAGGAGGGTAGACCAGGCGGTCGACCAGGCGGCCAGCCAGGGTTCGGACAACGTCATTCAGCGAGCCTACCGAGCGACTGCTCAGGTTCGAACCGGCGCGCCCCCCGTTCGGGTGACGCATATTCGGTCAGAATGGTGCTTGCGCCAAGTGCCGAGTCTTGGCACACTGGCGAAGTCGCCGTCCCAGGGAGTGCCCGTGCCAGAGACCTTTCTCAATATCAATCCGCTCGTGGCGACCCCGCCATTCGAACAAGTGCGCCTGCAGATACTCGATGCGGTGCGCTCGGGCCGGCTGGAACCCGGCACCCGGCTGCCGACCGTGCGCGGTCTCGCCGACAACGTCGGCCTGGCCACGAACACCGTTGCCCGCGCTTACCGTGAACTCGAGCGCGACGGCGTCATCGAGACCCGCGGCCGCTCCGGTTCGTACATCGCCGCGACCGGCGATACGGCAGTGCGGCACGCCCAACTCGCGGCAACGGCGTTCGCCGTGCGCATCCACGAACTCGGTGTCGGCCCCGACGAGGCCCTCGCCCTGGTGACGGATGCCCTCAGGCAGCACGCCAGGGCCTGACCCGCGTCATCCGCTGCCGCACAGTGCGCGGCGCAGTGCTACCTTGGTACAAACACAGTACAAAGGTAGGGGGCTCCCATGGATTGGTTCACACTCTCGGTTGTCGTGATCGTGCTCGCCGGTTTCGGAATGAAACTGGCCCGCAGTTTTCGTTCCGGACCACAGCGGCGGGTACTCGAACGCTTCGCCCGTGAGGCGGGCCTGGCCCTGACCCCTGAAATCGAGCCGGCAGTGACCCGGCGCATCACCGCTCATGAGCGCGGCTACACGATCGGGGCGATGACCGCAGTGGTCGGCATTGGCTTCTGGTCGATCACCGGCACCACGACCGAGTGGTCAGGAATCGTGCTGGTGGCGATCATCGCGATCGGTGCGGTCGCCGGTGTTGTAATCGTGGAGTGGCGGGCAGCGTTCGCGCAGGTTCCCGACCAGCCGCGGATCGCCCGGCCGACGGCTCCCGCCGTCACTGACTATGTGTCGCCGTGGGAGATGTGGGCCAGCCCCGTCGTGATCCTGGTCGCGGCCCTCGCGCTGGGCGCTGCCCTCGCAGCCTCACCCCTCGGGCTCTGGCCGCTCGTCCCCGCGACAGTGCTCGCGGCCGCCGCTGTCGTCGCCGCCGCGGTGTCGCACTTCGCGGGAGGCGCGCTGATGCGACGTGGCCAGCCGGCATCATCCGTCGACGAGCTTGCCTGGGACGACGCCCTGCGCGGCGCCACCCTGCGCAGCATGGTGCAGATTCCCGCGACAATCGGCGTGGCGAGTCTCGCTGCGACCCTGTTCACGCTGGGCACGCTCCCGGGGCTGTCCGACGTGATGATGTGGACGCTGTTCGGCGTTCTCGCTGCGTTGGTCGCCTTCATGATCCTTTCCAACCGCCGCGCCGCAACGACGTACTATCTGCGCCGGCTCTGGCCGGACCTTGCTGTCGAGTACTCCGACGCGCTCGCGCGGGGTGCGGCGAGCTGATGCTCGTCATCGATCCGAAGTCGTCGACCCCGCCGTTCGAGCAGCTTCGGGCGCAGGTCATCGCGGCGGTGCGTTCGGGCGAGATGGCGGCGGGCGACAAGCTGCCGACGGTGCGCAAGCTCGCCGCCGACCTGGGTCTGGCTGCGAACACGGTCGCACGCGCCTACCGGGAGCTCGAACAGGATGAAGTCATCGAGACCCGCGGCCGCAATGGCTCCTTCGTCTCGGCGACCGGCGACGCGACCGAGCGGCACCTGCAGGTCGCGGCGCGAGCCTTCGCCGATCGTGCCGCGCAACTCGGCGTCGCCCCCGAAGAGGCACGGCGCGTCGTGAGCGCGGCCCTTGGCATCCGCTGACCGCGCCGCAGTGATTCAAGGGGCGTTTGTTGGTATCTCGCTGACGAGATGCCAACAATGGCCCCTTGGGACACCCCGCGGTACCGCGAGACGCCAAAATAGGCCCCTTGGATCGAGTTCAAGGGGCGTATTTTGGCGTCTCGTGAGGGATCAGCCTGGGTCAAGGGGCGTTTGTTGGCTTCTCGCTGACGAGATGCCACAAATGGCCCCATGCGCCGCGCGAGGGACGGTGGGGCGGGCGGGCGCGGCGGCTCAAGCGCCGCGGTACGAGCGCTCGAGGCGGGCGAAGCCCTCGTCGAGGGTGACCGCGGGCATCCACTGCAGGTCGGCGCGGGTGCGTCGCTGGTCGAACCAGTGCGCGGTCGAGAGCTGTTCGGCCAGAAACCTCGTCATGGGCGGTTCGTCGACGCCGGGGCGCAGCCGCCAGGCCGCTTCGATGAGCGATCCGGCACCGCGGGCGACGGATGCCGGCACCCGCCACGCGGGCGGCCGCACCCCCGCTGCGCGGCACATGCCCGCGAGCAGTTCGGCGACCGGGCGCGGTTCTCCGTTGGTGATCACATAGGCCTGCCCGTGCACAGTGTCCACGCGGTCGAGGGCGGCGCGAATGGCCGAAGCGGCATTGTCGACGTAGGTCGTGTCGATGAGCGCGGCGCCGTGGCCGAGCAGCGGCAGTCGACCGACGCGGGCGCGCTCCACGATGCGGGCGACGAGCTGGGTGTCGCCGGGGCCCCAGACCAGGTGCGGGCGCACCGCGACCACGCGCAGGGCGGGCGAGTCCGCGGCGAGGGCGAGCAGTTCGGCGAGAGCCTTGGTGCGGGCGTAGTCGCCGCGGGCGCGCTTCGGGTCGGCGGGCAGGGCGCCCGCGCCGACGAGGGATGCCCCGGCGTGTGCCACCGAGGGAGAGGAGACGTAGACGAAACGGGAGGCGCCGGCATCCGCCGCCGCGGCCAGGAGGGTGCGGGTGCCACCGACGTTCACGGCTTCGAATTCGGCCGGGTCGCCGGCGAGGGAGACCTTGGCAGCGAGGTGCACGACCGCGTCGTGCCCGGCGACCGCCTCGGCGACGCGGGCGGCGTCGGTGATCGAGCCGAGTGCATCCGTCGCGTCGGCCACCCCCGACGGGCGGCGCTGGAAGCAGGTGACCGTGTGCCCGGCCGCGACCAGCTCGGCGGCGACCGCGCGGCCGAGGAACCCACTCGCTCCGGTGACCAGAACCTTCACGGCTGGCGCATCCGGCCACCGGCGAGCACGCCGCCCGCCCAGCGCGAGAGTGCGCTGCGATCAATCTTGGAGTTGTGGCGAATATCGGTCGGCAGGCGAGGCACGACGAGCACGGCGGCGAGGCTCGGCCCGCCGTCGGCGGCGACGGATGCCCGCACCGCGTCCGCGAGCTCGGGCTCGGCGAGCGCGACCCGCCGCGCCGCCACCACGGTCTCGACGACGGCGACGAGGTGTTGCGTGCCGGCCGGGCCCACGCCGACGACGGCCGCACGCGCGACCGCAGCGACGGATTCCACGCGCTGCTCCGGGCCGACCGGAGTCACGACGCCGTCAGCGGTCACGATGAGGTGCTGCATGCGCCCCTCGACCCAGAGCCGGCCGGCGGCGTCGAGGTGCCCGACGTCGCCCGTGCGGTGCCAGCGCTCCCCCGTCAGGCTCCCGCGCTTGGAGGCGGCATCGGTCGACCAGAGCCGGTCGTAGTGGTCTTTCACGTGCGGGGCCGAGACAACAATTTCCCCGGTCACGCCGGGTGTTTCGCTCAGCTCACCGACAGCCAGCCCAGCAGCGTCGAGCGCGCTGATGCGGATGCGCGTGGTCGCCGTCGCCGTGCCGACGCAGACTCCGCCGGCGCCCGCAACCGAGCCGGGCGCGGCATCCGTCATCGTCGTGGCCGAGCCAGAGGCCGGAGCGGCCGCGCGGATGCCCTCGAGGGTGATGTCGGCCATCAACAGCCCCTCGGTCATGCCATAAGGGGTGTGCGCGGTCGCGCCCGGCATCAGCTGGGCGGCGGCGGCGAGCAGTGGCTCCGACACGGGCGCGCCGGCCGAGAGAAAGCTCTGCACACCGGCGAGGGCCGTGTGGTCGGCCGCGGTCAGAGCGTCGGCGGTCGCGACGACGTTGGCGAGCGCGGCCGGAGAGAGGAACACCACGGTCGCGTCGATTGCCGCCACCGCTGCGGCGACCGCGGTGGCGGTGAGGGTCTTGGGCGAGGTCACGTCCATGTCGGGGGTGACCGAGCGGGCGCCGAGGGCCGGGCCGAGCAGGGCGAAGGGGGCGAAGCCGGCGACGAGGCCGGTGCCGCGGCCCACGCCGTACTGTGCGAACAGGGCATAGCCGACCTTGGACAGCTGATCGTGCGTGTAGACGACGCCCTTGGCTGGGCCGGTCGATCCGCTCGTGAACAGCACCGCGGCCACGTCGGTGGGTGCGGGCTCCGGCGGCAGCACGGCCCCGGTGGCGCGGCCGAGCGCGATCAGCGAGGCGAGGGTGTGCTTCACCCCGAGGGTGCGGGCGATGGCGGCCGGAAAGCGGGCGGTCGCGATCTTCTGCCCTGGCCAGCCCAGCGCGCGGGCGGCGGCGAGCCCGGGAGCGGCGCCGATCACGTGGTCGGGGCGCGCACCGCGCACGGCGCGGGTCAGCCCGCGCAGGCCGAGGCCGGCATCCGCGACGACGACGATCGCGCCGATGCGCACGCAGGCGTAGAGCACCGCGGTGAGGTCGGCGCCCGGCGGCACGAGCAGCGAGACCCGGTCGCCCGGTTTCACGCCGATGCTCACGAGGCCGACGGCAATTTGTCGCACCCGACGCGACAGCAGGCGCCAGGTCACGACACGCGGGCCGGAGCCGGTGAGCGGGTTCATGTCCACGAGCGCGGTCTCGTCGCTGCCCTGCAGCTCGTCGAGGAAGTGCCAGAGCGGCCGGTAGGCGATCGTGGCCGGGTCGATGGCGGCAGCGGATGCCGCGCTGCCGGTCACGACAGCGTCCACGGCCGCACCCGCGCCCGGTGAAACGCGCGCCGCGAGCCAGCCAAGCGCCATCGGCGCGTAGGGGGAATCCTCCATCACGAGGTGCCCCGAGCCCTCGAAGCGGTGCACGTCGGCGTGCGGCAGGCGGTCGACGAGGTCGTCGAGGTAGCGGTCGCTGAAGATCGGGTCCCGCGGGCCCCAGAGCATGAGTGCGGGAACGGTCAGGTTGCGCAGCGCCTCGGCGATGCGGTCGAGTTCGGGACGGCTCTCATGGGTCAGGGCGACCGGAATGTCGGCGACGAACGCGCCGATACCGCCGCGGCGGGCGGCGCTGCGGTAGGGCGCCGCGTAGGCCGCCTTCACGTCGGCGCCGAGCGACGGATGCGCCAGCGCGAGCGTCGTGGCCAGAAACGCGGGCGTCGCGACGGTCGCCGTGCCGAGTACCGAGCGGCGCAGAGCGAGGCGCAGCGGTGCCGGAACCGCAAATTCGGCCGGCTGATGCACCGCCGTGTTGAGCAGCATGACGCCGGCGAGCAGCTCCGGGTGGTCGACGGCCCAGCCGAGCGAGATGGATCCGCCCCAGTCGTGCCCGAAGGTGACGACTGGGCCTTCGAGGCCGAGGGCATCGGTGAGGTCGGCGAGGTCTCGCACCCGGCGGGCGAGCGGCCGGGCGATCCCGGTGCGCTCGGAGAAGCCCATGTCGAGCTGGTCGACGGCGATGACGCGCCAGGCGCCCCGAGCAGCGGGGCCGGCGGCGGCTCCGACCGCGCTGGCCGCGGCATCCGTCGCCTGGGCGACGAGGTCACGCCACAGGTACGACCAGGTCGGGTTGCCGTGCACGCACAGCACGGTGCCGAGAATGGGCCTGCCGTGCGAGAGCAGCTCTGGCCCGTTGTCGAGCAGGTGCCAGGTGCGGGTGAGCGCGAGGGTCGAGCCACCGGGCGCGAGGCTGGTCTCGGGCACCTCGACGAGCCGGGAGAACTCGGGCACGAGGCCCGGCAACCCGGTCGGCGGCAGGGTCGCCGGGGCGCGCAGGGCGGCCGCCCGCGGAAGACGCCGGGAACCGCGTGACACCGAAGTCACCAGAGGATTTCCATCATCGCGGTGTTCAGACCCGAGCCGACGCCCATGAGCAGCACCCGGTTGCCCTTTTCGAGCCCGGGGGCCTCCTGGGCGAGGGTGATCGGGATCGACGCGGGGCCCACGTTGCCATAGGTCGGGTAGGTCAGCGGCACCTTGCTGCGGTCCATGCCGGTCGCCTTGAGCAGCGCGTTGGTGTGCACGTCGCTGACCTGGTGCACGATGTAGCGGTCCATGTTCGACCAGTTCCAGTCGCGGCGCGCCTCGGTCCAGGCCGAGACGACGAGCTCCATGCCGCCCTTGAGCAGCGCGCGGGCGTCGGTGAACATGCCGTCAACGCTGCCCACGCAGAGGGCGTTGAACTGGGTCGCCGCGCGGGTCACGCCGCCGAGCATGCGGTGCCCCTCCGGGTGCGCATCGGCCGGGCCGAGCACGGCCGCCGCGGCGCCGGAGCCGAGGGTCAGGCTCGCGAACTCGCTCATGAAGTCGGTGCGATTGATGCCCTCGCGGCCGAGTCGGTCGATGGTGTTGGTCTGGATCTCGTCGGCGTCTTCACCGTCGATGACGACCGCGTACTTGATCTGGCCGGAGTCGATGAGCTGCGCGGCGAGGGTCATGCCGTTGACGAAGCCGAGGCAGGCGTTGGCGATGTCGAAGTTGGTCGCCGATGAGGGCAGGCCGAGTCCGTGGTGAATGCGCACGGCGACGGATGGTTCGAGGTGCTTGCGGGTGACGGACGTGTTGATGAGCAGGCCGACCTGCGAGGCGTCAATGCCCGCCTGGGCCAGCGCACGCTGTCCGGCCGAGACCGCGGCGTCATCAAAACCCTGATCGGCACCCCAATTGCGGCGTTCCTGCACTCCAGCGACGCGCTGTAGCAGTCGCTTCGGCAGGCGCAGCCGACTGAGCACGGGCTGCAGCTGGCGGTCGATCTCTTCCGAGGTGGTGACACGCGGCGCGATGGTGCTGGCTACCGACAGCAAAGCGACATTGCTGTGCCGAGTCGTCGCGTTTCCATTCAACTGTGATTCCCTTATCGAATTGTGACCGGTCTGCCCCGGCATGAACGGCCCGGCCCCGAGTACTGACCCAACATAGTGGCCCGTACCCGTGGGACAACTGTACGCCCGCTCGGCTGTGCGCCCGCTCGGCGACAACCCGGGTGCGCCGACGAACGAACGCACCCGGGGGTGTCCCCCAGCCGCTAGATCAGGCCGTCCGAGAGCGTGCTCGGGTTGCCGAAGCGGTGCGCGGTGATCGAGATGGCCTGCTCCCGCAGAAACGGCAGCAGCTCGACCCGGCCGGCCTGGGTGACCGGGTGGCTGTAGACCGCCACGTCGGGGCGGCCACCGAGGGCCGCTGCAAGAGCGGATGCCTCAACGTCGGCCCCGAGCCTCGGGTCGCCCACGAGCCGCACCCGCGTCGTCGCGATGCCGCCGGCCGCGGCGCGTTCGAGCCACTCGGCGTCGCCCTCGACGACAATCGGTACCTCGCGGGCCTCGAGCGCGGCGCGCACGTTGAGCGGCACCGGCTGCGAGCTCGACAGGTGGAACTTCGACCGCGACAGGGTGGCCGCGGCCAGCACGCGCAGCAGGTGCGAGAGGGTGCCGGCATCCGTGAGTCGCACGGTCACCGGCAGCGCCCGGTAGCGGAACACGTTGCGCTCGAGGCCGAGGCCGGAGACGTCTTTTCGGGTGCCGAATTCTTCGCGCCAGGCGAGCGCATCGCTCACCGCGGAGCGGCGCAGCACGTCGAAGTCGGCGTACTCGAGCACCGTCTGGGAGGCCTCGATCACGTCGGTCACGTGGCTGTCGAGGCCGCGCAGGTGCAGCGTCGAGCTGTTCCGGCCCGGGTCGCTGACCCAACTGCCGAACCCGTAGAGGTAGTTCGGACCGCCTGCCTTGGTGCCGGGGCCGACGGCGCTCTTCTTCCAGCCGCCGAAGGGCTGGCGCTGCACGACGGCACCGGTGATGCCGCGGTTGATGTACAGGTTGCCGGCCTCGATCGTCTCGAGCCAGAGCGACAGTTCGTCGGCGTCGAGCGAGTGCAGCCCACTGGTCAGGCCGTAGTCGACCGCGTTCTGCAGGCGGATGGCCTCCTCCAGCGTGCGGGCGTGCATCACACTCAGCATGGGGCCGAAGAATTCGGTGAGGTGGGCGTAGCTTCCCGGCGTGACTCCCATGCGAATGCCGGGCGACCACAGCGTGCCCGTGTCGTCGAGCTGTGTGGGCTCGACGAGCCACTCCTCTTCGGCGCCGAGGGTGGTGAGGGCGTGCAGCAGCTTGCCCTCGGCCGGGGCGATGATCGGGCCCATCTGGCTCGTCGGGTCGCTCGGGTAGCCGACCTTGAGCGAGGTGGCGGCGTCGACGAGCTGCCCCATGAAGCGCTTGGAGCGGGCGACGGAGCCGACCAGAATCAGCAGGCTCGCGGCGGAGCACTTCTGGCCGGCGTGACCGAAGGCGCTCTTGACCACGTCGGCCGCGGCGAGGTCGAAGTCGGCAGAGGGGGTGACGATGATGGCGTTCTTGCCGCTCGTCTCGGCCAGCAGCGGCAGGTCGCTGCGAAAGCTGCGGAACAGCTCGGCGGTCTCGTAGCCACCGGTGAGGATAACCCGGTCGACGGCCGGGTGCGAGAGCAGGTGGGTGCCGAGCGCGCGGTCCTTGAAGTCGACCAGGTAGAGCAGCTCGCGCGGAACGCCGGCCTCCCAGAGCGCTTCGACGACGATGGCGCCGCTGCGCTGGGCGAGCGTGGCGGGCTTCACGATGACGCCCGCACCCGACGCGAGCGCGGCAAGAATGCCGCCGGCGATGATGGCGACCGGAAAGTTCCACGGCGGGGTGACCACGACAAGCTTCGACGACACGAAGGTGGCGCCCTGCACGCGGTCGAGGTCCTTGGCGCGTTCGGCGTAGTAGTGGGCGAAGTCAATGGCTTCGCTGACCTCGGGGTCGCCCTCGGCGATGGTCTTGCCGCACTCGGCGGCCATGACCTCGATCAGGCGGTCACGGTTGCCGGCCAGTGCGAGCCCGGCGCGGTGCAGCACGGCGGCCCGTTCGGAACCGGTCTTGGCACCCCAGACGGTTCCGGCCCGCACGACGGTGTCGATGACGCCGTCAAGAAAGCCGACCGTGTCGATGCGGGCGGCGGCGATGGTGTCGCGGCCGAGATCGGATGTCTGCACCCGGCCCAGGATGCGGCGCGCCCATGCCCGGTTCGCCGGCAGAGACGGGTCGGTGTCGGGCTCGTTGTGGAAGCCGTGGTGCAGCGGCACCGAGCCGCGGGTGAGGCCGAGCAGCAGCCCGGTCAGGTCGGAGTCCATTTCGGCGACCGGCGCGGCCGGCTCGTTGGCGAGTTTGAGTTCGCGGGCCCGCAGTTCGCTCGCGGCGGCTCGGTCCTGGCGCCGGTTGGGGCGCGGCACCGACACGGTCAGAGAATCGAGCGAGGCGAGAAAGCGGTCCTTCTCGCGTTCGAACAGGGCCGGCTGGGCCGTCAGCTCGAACACCGCCGACATGAAGTTCTCCTGGCTCGCGTTCTCTTCGAGGCGGCGAATCAGGTAGCTGATGGCCACGTCGAACTCGGCCGGGTTGACCACCGGCGTGTAGAGCAGCAGCTTGCCGACGTCGCGGCTGACGGCGGCTGCCTGGCCGGTCGCCATGCCGAGCAGCATCTCGAATTCGACTCGATCGTCAACGCCGCGCTGTACCGAGAGCAGGTGCGCCCAGGCCACGTCGAAGAGGTTGTGGCCGGCGACGCCGATGCGCACGGCATCCGTGTTCTGCGGGGTCAAGGCCCAGTCCAGCACGCGCTTGTAGTTGGTGTCGGTGTCCTGTTTGGTACCGAAGGTCGCGAGCGGCCAGTCGTGCACGGCCGCATCGACGTGCTCCATGGCGAGGTTGGCACCCTTCACGACGCGCACCTTGATGGGCGCGCCGCCCGAGGCGCGGCGACCCTGCGCCCAGTGCGTGAGGCCCTGCAGGGCGCCGAGAGCGTCGGGCAGGTAGGCCTGCAGCACGATTCCGGCCTCGAGCTTCGCGAGCTGGGGCTGGTCGAGAAGCCGCTCGAACACCGCGATGGTGAGGTCGAGGTCGCGGTACTCCTCCATATCGAGGTTGATGAACTTCGTCGTCGACGAGTTGGCCGCCAGCTCGAAGAGCGGGGTCAGGCGCGCGACGATGCGTTCGACGGACTCGTCGAAGGCCCACATCGAGATCTGGCTGGCGATCGAGGAGACCTTGATCGAGACGTAGTCCACGTCGGGGCGTTCAAGCAGGGCGCGGGTTCCGGCCAGGCGGCGGTCGGCCTCTTTCTCGCCGAGCACGGCCTCGCCGAGCAGGTTGATGTTGAGGCGGTTGCCCGAGGCGCTGAGGGCGGCGATCGCCGGCCCAAGCTTGTCGGGGGTCGCGTCGACGACGAGGTGACCGACCATCTGGCGCAGCACGGTGCGCGCGGCGGGAATGACGACCCATGGCAGCACCGGGCCGAGCACGCCGCCGAGGCCGATCGCGGCCTTCATGTAGCTCGGCAGAAATTCGGGGGCGATACCGGCGACCTTCTGCAGGTTGTAGCCGGCCACCATCTTGTCTTCGGGGCGCATGACGCCGTCGACGAATCCGACCGTGAAATCGAGACCGTTCGGGTCTTTCAGCACGCCGGCGAGTCGCTCGGCGGAGGCATCCGTGGGAATTGCTGAACTTTCGGCCAGCCACTTGCGCACCAGGGCAACAACGGGGGCGCCCAGGTCGTGCTGAGTGCGGGAAGAAATGGGGTTGGTCATGGTCACGAGACTAGCCTTTCGTTCGCCGTGGGCGCCTGTGTGTACGTCAGTGTGTCTTGCCAGTCTGTGGCCGCACGATCGTTAAACAAAAGCGATTGTTCATGCACAGTATTCATTAGAATTATTGATGAATTGTTTGGTGTTGCTGAGTTGTTGCTGACTGATTGCGGGGAGGTGAGTGGATGCTGGACGTACGCCGTCTTCGTCTGCTGCGCGAACTGAAGATTCGCGGCACCCTGGCCGGTGTTGCGGAGGCACTCCAGTACAGCCCTTCGTCGGTGTCGCAGCAGCTCGCACTGCTCGAAAAAGAGGTCGGTGTGCCGCTGCTGCACAAGGTCGGCCGCCGCGTGCAGCTGACCCCGCAGGCCGAGATCCTGGTCGAGCACACGACGCACCTGCTCGAGCGGCTGGAGCGCGCCGAGGCCGAGATCACCGCGTCGCTGACGACCGTGTCGGGCACCGTGCGGGTTGCCGTGTTCCAGTCCGCGGCCCACGCGCTCATCCCCCGGGCGCTCAGCTACCTCGCCGAGGACTTTCCGCACCTACGCATCGAGATCACCGAGCGTGAGCCGGAGCGCGGACTCTTCGAGGTATCCGCGCGGGACTTCGACCTCGTGCTGGCCGAGCAGTATCCGGGCCACACGCGGGCGCACTGGCCCGATCTCGATCGGGTCTACCTGGCGACGGATGCCCTGCGCCTCGCGGCCCCGCCGCGCCCGGCCGGAGCCCTGCCGGGCGGCCTCGACACCCCGGCCGGGTACGACCGGCTGCGCGGCCTCGACTCGCTGCACGACGCATCCGCTCTGCCGTGGGTCATGGAACCCCGCGGCACCGCGAGCCGCGAGTGGGCCACCCAGCTCTGCCGGGCGGCCGGGTTCGAACCCGATGTGCGGTTCGAGACCGCCGACCTGATGGCCCACATTCGTTTCATCGAGTCGGGAAACGCCGTGGGACTGCTGCCCGACCTGGTCTGGGCCGGCAAAGCACCCGCGCTGCGGCTGCTCGACCTGCCCGGAGCCCCGCACCGCACCCTGTTCAGCGCGGCCAGGCGCTCGAGCGCCCATCGACCGGGGGTGATCGCCGTGCGGGAGGCCCTCGCGCGCGCGGTCACCAAGGTCGCCGCCCCCACGGTCACCAATCCGCTCCCCCCGCCCGCCTGAGTCGCCCGCACCGAGCGCAGGGCCGCCCGGGCGCAGGTTAGATTCGCGGGCGCAGTATAGAACCTGCGCCCGCGAATCTAACCTGCGCCCGGGCACCGAACGCGCTCGTCAAGGGCTCGCCGATGATGAAGCAAGCGGATGCTGCGGGTCGTTACGCGGGGGTGGCGGCACCCCGGCGGCGACGCGCGACGAGCAGTGCGCCTCCGAGCAGCAACAGCAGGCCCGCGGCGNCGCGACGAGCAGTGCGCCTCCGAGCAGCAACAGCAGGCCCGCGGCGAGCGCGGCCGGCGCCAACTCAAAGCCCGCCGTGGTCAGTTCCGTCGTTGAGCCGACGGCCGAGACTGTGATCGTGACCGGAATGCTGATGTCGGGGCGACCCGCAGCGCTGATCACGATGTGGTGGGGGCCCGCGGCGGTGTCCAGCGGAATCGTGACGCTGAACTTCGCGACTCCCGCCGCGTTCGCCGTGAAGTTGCCGAGGTGCACCGGGATCGAGTGCAGCGTTGCCGTCACCTGCTGGCCGTCGGTGAGGCCGTCGACCGAGATGGCAAGCGGCTGCCCGGCCCGGACAACGCCGGCACCCAGGGTGACGTCGGCCCAGTCCGTGCCCGTGCCCGTCTCGGTACCCGTGTCAGTGCCCGTCTCGGTACCCGTGTCAGTGCCCGTGTCGGTGCCCGTGTCGGTGCCCGTCTCGGGGTCCGTTTCCGGGTCCGGCACGGCAGCGACGACGGTCAGCGAAGCAGAGATCGACGGCAGACCGTTTGCGCTGATCACGAGGGTGTGAGCCCCGGCAGCCGTGTTCGCCGGGATCGTGACCGAGAAGGCGGCGGTTCCCGCGGAGTTCGCCGTGAAGGTTCCGAGGTCCACCGGGGTCGAGTGCAGCGTTGCCGTGATCTGCTGTGCGGCATCGAGGCCTTCGACCGTTACGGACACGGGCTGGCCCGCGGTGACCGTGGTGGATCCCAGGGTCACCGTGGTCGGGGTCGGGTCGGTGTCGGTGTCGGCGAGCGTGGCGCGGCCGATCTCGGCCGGCTCGACAAGCGCGAACGCCTCGAAGTACGCGACGGTTGCCGCGAGGTCGACCTGGCCGGTGTCGGTCTGGTCAACACCGTCGGCGAAGGTCACGAAGTTGTCTCCGCCGGCGGCGAGGAACGAGTTCGTGACGACCGTATAGACGCGGTTCGCGTCGATCGGCTCACCATTCAGGCTCAGCGACACGATGCGCTCACCGCGGGCGGCGGCGGGCTCATAGACGTAGTCGAATCCCTCGGAGAGGCCCAGGTGCAGCTTCTCCCGGGAGGAGCCTGCCGGCTGCCACTGCTCTTCGAGAATCTGCTTCAGCTGAGCGCCCGTGAGGCCCACGGTGACGAGGGTGTTTGCGAAGGGCTGCACGTCGGCGACCTCCTTGTAGGTCACCTTGCCGTCCTCGCCGTAGAGCAGGTCGGCGCGCACCCCGCCCGGGTTCATGATGCCGATCTCGGCCGGGGTCTCGCCACCGAAGTCGGCGTTGGACGTGGCCCAGAGCTGAATGTCGGCGAGCAGGTTGCTCAGCGACGACTCGGAGCCGCGATCGGCCCCGCCCTGAGCGCGGGTGATGTCGGCGCTGATGGCGCCGACCTCGACGGAACCGACCTCATCGGCCGCGACCGCAGCCGCATCGACGAGTGCCGCAACGTCGGTGTCAGCCGGGTAGTTGCCGGTCACGCCGTTGTGCAGCTTCAGAATCTGGCTGTTCACGGCGGTGATCGAGTTGTCGCTCGTGTCGACCGTGAACGTGACCTGATCAAGGTTCATGCCGTACTGGCCGCCCTGCAGCACCGGGCGTTCAACGGCCTGATCGGCAACAGCAAAGCTGCAGTTGTAGGTCGAGTGGGTGTGGGCGGAGAGGATCGCGTTGATCGACGGGTGCGCGTCGCGCACGAGCTCGCCGAACAGCGTGTCCTCGGCCTCGATGGTCGCGCAGAACTCGGCCGAGCTGGCCACCGCGTTCACCGCGCTGGCCGGGTCGGTGCTCGCGCTGCCCTCGTGGGTCAGCAGCACGATGACGTCGGCTTCACCGTTGTCGGCGTTGCCGTCGGTCAGCTCGGTGGCCACGCGGTTCGCGGCCTCGAGCTGGTCGCCAAATTCGATGCCGGCAATGCCGTCGGGCGAGACCATCGACGCGGTCTGCTCGGTGACGGTGCCGATGAAGCCAACGGTCACTCCGTCCATCTCGGTGATCCAGTACTCGTCGAGCACCGGGTTTGTGGTGCCCCTCTCGTAGACGTTCGCGCCGAGGGAATAGCGCGGGTCGCCGTACGATTCGGTGACCCGCTCGCTGATATCAGCGAAGCCCCCGTCGAACTCGTGGTTTCCGACGACGGATGCGTCGAGCCCGGCGGCCAGAAGCGCCTCAATGGTCGGTTCGTCCTGCTGCGAGAACGACGTGAACGTCGACGCGCCGATGTTGTCCCCGGCGGAGACGAACGCGGTGTTCGGGTTCTCACGCTTCAGCTGGGCGACGGCTCCCGCGAGAATGGCGGCGCCCGCCTCTTCGTTGTAGGCGTTCTCTTCGATGCGGCCGTGGAAGTCGTTGATGCCCAGAACCTGAATATCGACCGACGGCGGGGTGACGCTGGCGATGCTGAAGATGCTCGTCGTTCCGGAGACCTCGTTGCCCACGGCGAGCATCGGCTGCTCGGTCGGCGAATCTGCCGCCGAGATGAAGGCCAGGCCCTCGGGGCCGAGGTCGCCCGCGCGGAGCAGGTCGGCTTCGCCGGTACCGGCAGCCACGGACTGCTCCATCGACACGGAGAAGTCGCGGTTGTTGATGTAGGTCGAGAACACCGCGTTCGTCGGGTCGCTGATGTCGTAGACCATCACGCCACCGACACGCTCGAGGCCGATGAAGGCGTAGGTGCGGCCGTCGACCTCACCGATGGCCATGTTTTCGGGCTCGGGGCCCTTGTCCTCGCTGCGGCCCTCGAGGTTGGACTCGCTGTGGTTGGAATTGAACCACTCAGGGTTGGCGGCGGCGGTGATCTGCTCGAAGTCGTCACCGGAGTCGAAGAGCTGCGTGCCGTCGGTGTCCCAAATCGAGAACGAGCGGGAACCGAAGGGGTAGAGCTCCTCGTAGCAGGTACCGTCGGCATTGAGGCCGTTTGCGGTGGTCACGTTCAGGCGGCCCAGGTCGGCGTCGCCGAGCTTGTCAGCCAGGGGGCTGGTCTCGCAGACAGGTGCGATGCCCTTCTTGCCGAGGCTCTTGGCGCGCACGCCCTCGACGTAGTCGCCCCATTCACGGGCGTCACCCTCGTTGGCTGTGACCAAATAGGTGTCTGCGGTGCCGGTGGCAACATCCGTCGCCGAATAGGCGTTGATGCCGTCGGGCATGTACATGCCCTTCAGGCCCTCGTAGGTCTGAATGTTGATGGTCGAGGCGTCTTCCGGATCACGGTCGGACGCATCGATTCCGTTGCCCTCGAGTCCGTGATCCTGAAAGCCGAGCGGCCAGATGTCGGTGATCTCGGCGGTGTCGAGGTCGACGACGGCGACGGCATTCGCCTCCTGCAGGGCGACGTAGGCGAGCGCGCTGTCGGCGTCGATCGCGACATACTCGGGCTCCAGGTTCGCCGACACCGGGAACTCGGTGTTGACGGTCGGACCGAACACGCGCACGTCCTCGTGCAGGGTCTGGGTGCCGCCCGCTTCGAAGGCGTGGAAGTCGGCGGTCGATACGTCGGCCTGAACCGGGGCGGTGACGGTCGTGGGCAGGGCCACAACGCTCACGCTGCCCTCAGGGTCGACGGTGAATTCGTCGTTGGGCTCGCCTTCGTTGGCGACGACGGCGGTCGTGCCGTCGGCAGAGAAACTGACCATGTCGGGCAGGGCACCGACCTCGACCGCGCCGAGCACGGCGGAGTCGGGGTCGTTGGAGTTGGCGTCGAAGAAGACGAGCCAGCCGGCATCCGTCTTCGTCGGCGATTCGATCGCGGCCGCGCCGAGGCCGTCAGCGCGCACGGCGACGGAGTTCGCGGCACTCCCGGCCGGAATCGTGTCGCCGCCCGAGACGGCGACACCCTCCGCGGCGAGCGAGGTGAGCTTCACCGGGTTGGCCGGGTCGGCAATGCCGAGCACGTCGACGGCGCCCTGCGCGGCGTTGACGACGAAGAGGCGCTGGCTGCCCGCGTGGTAGGTGACAATTTCGGCAGCGGATGCGTCGAAGACGCCGGTGTCATAGCTGCCGATCGGGCTGAGCTCGAGACGAGTGGTGTCGCTCGACGAGGTGATCGGCGCGTCGACGACGGCGGCCTCGGCGGCCGGTGCGATCGGCGAGATCAGGCCGGTCGCGAGCACGACGCCGAGCGTGGCGGCAAGCGCGCCGAACGCGGTGCGACGGCGGGGCGATGATGCCGGTTGATCAGAACTCTGTGAGGCAGGTGCGTGCTGTGGTGCGGTCATGCTTTCGTCCTCCAGGGGGTCGTAAGTGGGCTGCCTCCCCTGTATAAGGGGCGCGCATGACGCGCAGGTAAACGGGTCGGAACGACGGAAGTGGCACGGCACCCCAAAGGGGAATAGCCTGAGATCAGGCCCGAAATACCCGGGCAGCGGTTTCACTCACAGCGGAGGTCACCATGACAGCCAAGCCCACCGGACGGCTCGCCCAGCGCGAGGACGGTCTCTACATCATGTTTGATCGGCTCTTCAACGAGCCCATCGAGAAGGTCTGGGCGAGCCTGTCCCGCCCGGCCGAGCTGGAGAAGTGGATCGGCACCTACACCGGCTCCCCCACCACCGGGGCCGTGCGGTTTCGGATGACCGCTGAGGCCGAAGCCGAATGGGAGTACGTGAACATTCGCGAGTGCGTCGCGCCGCACCGCTTCACCGGAGATTTCGGCACCGGCCCCAAGGCCTGGCACGCGCTGTTCCACCTCGTCGAGGGCGACGGCATGACCACCCTCACCTTCGGCCAGCGTCTGCACACGGCGGCCGAAGCCGCGACGGTCGGACCCGGCTGGGACTACTACCTCGACCGCCTCGTCGCCGTGCGCGCCGGGCGTGCGCTGCCCGAGTGGAGTCACTACTCCACCGCGCACTCGGACTTCTACCGCGGCCTGTTCGTGCCGGCACCGGCCGTCTGACACGAGCGGATGCCCCGGGCCGG
Organism: Cryobacterium frigoriphilum; assembly: GCF_004403305.1. Lineage (GTDB taxonomy): Bacteria > Actinomycetota > Actinomycetes > Actinomycetales > Microbacteriaceae > Cryobacterium > Cryobacterium frigoriphilum. The sequence continues at coordinate 20,809 of NZ_SOHE01000046.1, forward strand.
CACCGAAGATCGGCTCGCCTTGGTTTCGACCGGCGCGCTGTGCGCGCCGGCTCAACCAGCGGGAGAGGGGCGGCTCAACCAGCGGGAGAGGGGCGGCTCAACCAGCGCAGGTGGGCTCTCGCTGGTTGAGGCGCGACGAAGGAGCGGTCGAAACCGCGCGAGCCGACCGTCAAACCGCGGGAGGATCGGCTCGCGGGGTTTCGATACGCGGGCGGAGCGGGGCGGCTAAGACCAGAGGCTCGGAGCGGGGGCGCGCGTCGCCGGCATGGTGACGTCGTCGCTCCACTCGAGCAGCCACTGCGGCACGGTCACGTTGTCGGGGGCCACCCCGATCGCCTCCAGCAGTTCGTCGATCGTGACGACACCGCCGGTACGTTTCAGAAAGCGACCGCGGATGAAACCGTGGGCGTAAATTTCGGGGCGGCCCTCGGCATCCGGTCGCACGAAACGCTGTTCAACGTAGACGGCCTTCTCGTCGAACCCGAGGATGCGCGATTCCACGGTGAACCGCTGGCCGAGGGTGAGCGATTTACGAAAGCTGATCGTCTCGGCAACGACGACGGGGTACCAGCCGCGGGCCAGGAAGATCTTCCAGACGCCGTTGCGGTGCAGCATGTCGAAGCGGGCGACGTCCATGATCGACAGGTACACGCCGTTGTTCATGTGCCGCAGGATGTCCTGATCGGTCGGCAGCGTCACGAAATTGGTACGCGCGACCTCAAAGTGATCAAGGCGCGGCCCGAAGCGGGAAATGATCGAGTGGAGGATGGTTCGCCAGAACATGTGCACCGCTCGATGCTAGCGGGTCTGCCGCCGTGACCGTCTATCGGCGCCGTCGAGCCAGCTAGAGCGTGAATTGCTCCGGGACCGCGCGCTGGTGGGGACCGTTGTAGACCGAGAGCGGGCGGATGAGCGCGTTCGCCGCCGTCTGTTCCCGTACGTGGGCGGTCCAGCCGATCACCCGCGCGGCGACGAAGATCGGTGTGAAGGTCTCGGTGTCGAAGCCCATCACGTGATAGGCCGGACCGGTCGGGTAGTCGACATTGGGCTTGATGCCGGTGCGCGCCAACATACCGGCCTCGAGCAGGTCGTACATCTGCAGCAGGTCGGGCCGGGCGTAGTGTTCGAGCATCGTCACCATCGCGGCGTGCATCGTGGGCACCCGGGAATCGCCGTGCTTGTATACCCGGTGCCCGAAGCCCATCACCTTGCGCTTGTGCGCGAGGGTGTCGTCGAGCCAGCCCTCAACCTGGTCGGGGGTGCCGATCTGGCCGAAGGTGCGCATGACCTCTTCGTTGGCGCCGCCGTGCAGCGCGCCCTTGAGCGCACCGATCGCCCCGGTGACGGCCGAGTAGATGTCGGCGAGGGTCGAGGTGATGACCCGGGCGGCGAAGGTGGAGGCGTTGAAGGAGTGCTCGGCGTAGAGGATGAGCGAGACCCGGAAGGCGTCGATGACCTTGGGTTCGGGCACCACACCGAGGGTCATGTACAGAAAGTTCTCGCAGTAGCCGAGGTCGCTGCGCGGCGCGAGCGGCGCCAGCCCGTGACGGCGACGCTGGTCGTAGGCAACGATCGCGGGCAGCTGAGCGAACAGGTGCTGGGCCTTGCGCAGGTTCTGGGCCGGCGAGCGGTCGTCGGCCTGGGGGTCGTTGGCGCCGATGATACTGACCGCCGTGCGGCAGACATCCATCGGGTGCGCGGTGAGAGGCAGGTCGTCGATCGCCCGGCGCACGTTGGGGGCGAGCGTTCGGCCGGCGCGTTCGAGCGCTTCGAAGTCGGCGAGGTGGTCGGGGCTGGGCAGTTCGCCCTCCCAGAGCAGCAGGGCGACCTGCTCGACGCTGCAGTTCGCGGCGAGTTCCTGAACGGGGTAGCCGCGATAAAGCAGTGAGTTGGTGTCGGAGTTGACCATGGAGATGGCGGTGTAATCGACCGCCACGCCCACCAGCCCCTTGTGGATGACGGGGGCGGATGCCTCCGCTGACGGTACCGGATGCAGCGGGCCGCCGGGAGCGGGCGCCGAAACGGACTCGTGTGGGTCGCTCATGATGATGCTCCTCGCTGCCCCGAACTCGCTGCCCCGATCTCGCCGGAATCTGAAGACGATTCAATCAGGTTGTGGGCGCGTGCGCGATGGGCAATTTGGGTGGTGTGGCCTTGCCGTGACCAGCGGGTCTACGATTCAGGAATGGTTTCGCTTCCGACGCTGCTCGCGTTCTCCCTCGCCGCGATCGCAATTGTCGTGCTGCCGGGGCCGACGGTGCTGTTCGTGATCGGCCGGTCGCTTGCTCTGGGCCGGGTCGGCGGCCTGCTGAGCGTGCTGGGCAACGCCCTCGGCCTGATCCCGGTGATCGCGGCCGTGGCTTTCGGCCTCGGCACCCTCGTCACCCAATCGGCGGTACTGTTTCTGATCGTCAAACTCGTCGGAGCGGCCTACATCATCTATCTGGGCGTGCAGGCGATCCGGCACCGACGCACCACCTCGGGCATCAGCGGCGCGGCCCTGCTGCCCAAGTCGCCCTGGCGACTGCTGCGCGAGGGTTTTCTCGTAGGCATCAGCAACCCGAAGTCGATCGTGTTCTTCGTGGCCGTGCTGCCACAGTTCGTGAACTATTCGGCCGGGGCCGTGCCCCTGCAGCTGGCCACCCTCGGCCTGGTCTTCGTCGTGCTCGCCCTGATCGGCGACAGCACCTGGGCCCTCGCGGCCGGCACGGCCCGGGACTGGTTTGCGTCGTCGCCGAAACGGGTGGAGCGCCTCGGCGCGACCGGCGGCGTGATGATGATCGGCCTCGGGGGCGCCCTCGCGGCGACCGGCGCGACCTCGTAGTCACCAGCCCCGGTTCGTCAGCCCCGGTGCGGGTTCGTGGCGTCGGTTCGGGCGCCCGTCAGGGCACGGCGACGACGATCGTCAGCGGTGCGACGGCCGAGGCCTGCGCGGCGGGCGCTGTCGGCGCGGCTTTCGCTGTCGGCGCGGCCGCGACTCGACGCACGAAGGCGGCGAGTCGGCGGTAGACCTCCTGTGATTCGGGATGCTTTGAGTCCTGCTGCCAGGTATGGCGGGTATTCACCCGGTTGCGGGCGTAGATCACGGTGTCGACCCTGATGCTCTTGCGCCGCAGGGCGGCGATGAAGTTGAGGTTGGCGCGGTAGAAGTAGTCGCGCTCCGAGGTGCTCACGAACACCGGCGGAAAGCCCTTGCCGAGCCACTCGATCGGGGACATGAATCGCGCCGCCGTGCGCAGGTGCAGCCCGCGCCCGCGCTCGGGCAACAGCATCCGCAGAAAATTGAGGCTGAGCACAAAACCGCGCTCGAACATGACCGAGACATCGGCGATGCTGCAGTGCTGAACGAGGCCGCGCAGGTCTGTCGGACCGATTCGCGGGCGGATGCCGTAGTGCTCGGCGAGGTCGGAGTCGTACGTGGCCGCCGTCAGCAGGGCGGCGATGTGTCCCCCGGCGGAGTCGCCGCCGAGCACGATGCGGCTCGCATCGCCGCCGAAGTCGGCGATGTTGTCGACGACCCAGTCGAGTACGGCGTTGCCGTCATGCATCATGTGGCTCAGCTGAAACCGTGTGGCCATGCGGTAGTTCGCGTTGACGACGACCATCCCCTCTGAGGCCTGGCTCGCGCAGTACTTGGTCAGCGGGTCTTTGTCACCGCTGGTCCAGCCGCCGCCGTGAAAGTAGACGTAGACCGGCAGCGGCGCGGCCGAGGAAGCGCCCCGCGGTACGAGCACGTCCAGACGGTGGTCGCGGATGCCGTCACCCACGTAGTCGAAGTCGTGGTGGTAGTCGACGGTGCCGATCGGTTCGAGGTTGTACTTGTGTACCTCGGTGCTGACGCGCAGCATGATGGCGCGCCAAAACCAGACCGGGATGCGGGAGAGGATGGTCTCTTTGTAGGAGTGCAGGGTGCCGCCGCCGATGGAGTGGCCGATCATGGCGTGCTGCGGTTGGTGCCGAGGCTGGTGTTGGTGCTGGTGCTGGTGCTGCGGTTCTGGATCACCTGCCGACCCTAGGTCGTGCGGCCGTGAGCAAGCTGAGAGCACCTCAGTTTGGGGGTGAACCGGTGCCGGGTCAGTTGGCACCGCCGAAGGTTCCGGTCGCCTCGAGCACGGCGCGGGCGAGGGTGTGAAAGTGCAGGTTGAAGCCGAGAACCGCCGGCGTCGACTGCGGGTCGATGGCGAGTACGGGCACATCGACGGCGTGCACGATGAACTGGTAGCGGTGGGTTCCGGTGCCCTCGGGTGGGCCAGCCCCGGCAAACGAAGCCTGGCGGGTTTCGTTGGGCAAGACGAGGGCCTCGGCGGGCAGGGCGCCGCTGCCGGGCGATCCGGCATCCGTCGGCAGGCTCGTGACCGTGACGGGCAGATTGCCGACGGCCCAGTGCCAGAAGCCCGAGCCGGTCGGGGCATCGGGGTCGAAGACGGTGATCGCGAAGCTCTGGGTTTCGGGTGGAAACCCCGACCAGGACAGTTGCGGGGACTGCCCGGCACCGCCGACGTCGACGCCGTACTGGGCGGCGGCCAGCGGTTCTTCGTCGGTCATGTCGGTGCTCGTGAGGGTGAACTGCGGCACCGCGCCGAAGCGGGCGAGCGGGTCTGGTGTAGTCATCGGGTTCCTTTCGATTGCGGATCGGGGTGAATCGGGATGAACCGGCCTGCGAAAAGCCTAGCCTCAGGGTCTGACAGCCTTGCTGAGAAGGGCGCCGCGGGCATCCGCTCACCCGGGCCAGGCCTACACTCGATTGGTGGCCATTCCGAAGATTCTTCTCTATTACGTCTTCACGCCGCTCGCCGACCCCGACGCCGTGCGCCTCTGGCAGCGCGACCTGTGCGAGTCGCTCGGGCTGCGCGGGCGCATCCTGATCTCGGCCGACGGCCTCAACGGCACCCTCGGCGGCGACCTGCCCGCGTTGAAGCGCTACATCCGCAAGACCCGCGACTACCCGGCCTTCAAGACGATCGACTTCAAGTGGAGCGAGGGCTCTGGACTCGATCCGGCCGGCCGGAGCCTGGACTTTCCCCGCCTGGTCGTGAAGGTACGCGAGGAAATCGTGAGCTTCGGCGCCCCCGGTGAGCTGACCGTGGAAGCGTCGGGTGTTGTCGGCGGCGGCACGCGCCTCGCCCCCGCGCAGCTGCACGAGCTGGTCGCCGAGCGCGGCGACGAGGTCGTCTTCTTCGACGGCCGCAATGCCTTCGAGGCCGACATCGGCCGGTTTCGCGGCGCGGTCGTGCCCGACGTGAGCAACACCCGGCAGTTCGTCGCCGAACTCGACAGCGGCAAGTATGACCATCTCAAGGGCAAACCGGTCGTGACGTACTGCACCGGGGGCATCCGCTGCGAGGTACTGAGCGGCCTGATGAAGGCGCGCGGATTCGACGAGGTCTACCAGCTCGAGGGCGGAGTGGTTCGCTACGGCGAGGCCTACGGCGACGACGGCCTCTGGGACGGTTCGCTGTACGTCTTCGATCAGCGGATGTCGCTCGACTTCAGCGACCACACGGCCGTGCTCGGCCGCTGCCGCAACTGCGGCGAGGCGACCAAGCACATGGTGAACTGTCGCGACCTGGCCTGCCGCGAGCAGCTCGTCGTGTGCCCGGCGTGCGTCGATCGCGTCGCGCCCGCCTGCCCCGCCCACGCCTGACCGCCCACCCCCGGGCAGCGTCCCCGGCCAGGGTATTGCGGGGCCAGTTCCTGCCAAGGGGCCATCTCTGACACCTCGTGCACGAAGTGTCAGAGAACGCCCCATGGCCACGTCGAGGCAGCCGTGAAGTGTCGAAGAACGCCCCTTCGCGGGCGGCGGATTCAAGGGGCCATCTGTGCCACCTCACGGTGCTGAACCGAGCCTCAAGGGGCGTTTTGTCTCCGACACGATGAGAATCCCCGCAAGCCAGGCTAAATTAATCCATGACGATCTAAACACTCAAGGTAATAGCTGAATGCTTCGTTGTTCAGATCTCCTGTGGCCATCGAGTAGTAGTTGCGCTCGTCGGCGCTTCTTGACTCTCGGTAGCCCGTGACCGCAACCATGAATGTGCTGAGGTAGTCAGATATGCCGTACACCTTGGCGCCCGTTACGTCTCCGTCCTCTTGTTCGAGGACGATGGACGTGCGTTGGCCTGTTGAGTGCTGAATGTTCAGCAGGTTGTAGGCGAGCCATGATGCGTCGTCCAAAGTTGAGACGTCTTTCTGCGGAGAGCCCAAGCTCGTGTCTTCTCCCAGAAAAAGACTCCGCCAGCTCTGTTCATACGCTTCCGCACCAATGTCTTTCATCTCCTGCTCTTCTGCGCTATAAATGCGAGCTAGAACGTCGGGATGTGTGATTGTCAAAAGTTTGTAGATGAGGTCTTCACGGACCTCTTCATCGTTTAGATAGTCAGTCGGGGTAATCGCTGCCAAGGGAATTTCATATGCACGGAATTCCTGTGCCAGTAGATTTTCCATTGACCCAATCCTCAAAGGTTGGGGTTTGGCCTTCTTCCATCGAGTGAGACGGTTTTTCGGATCGTCGCCTTCAACCATGTCGTTCAATTGGGCATGCCAAAGAAAGCGTGCATTGCAGGCGAGCGGTTACTCGGGTGATAATGCGCGAACTTCCCCCGGCCGCCCGCGTCCCGCTCCGGTCCGACTGGGGTCAGTCCATTTTTCACTCCTTTGGCGACTGCCTGTGCACCTGCTTGAGTGCGCGACCAGGTATTACTACCTCCCCGTCCCCACGTGACCGCGGAGTTGAGGGTCATACCACTCCCTAGAACAAGCTTCCCGTTGAAAATCAAGGCACGAAAGTGTTGATGTGTTGAGCCTTTCTTGGTCAGCGCATCGATTGCGCTTGTCGCAGCAATCCACGTAACGCCAGCAAGAATAACTACCCCTGTCGACACAACGAGCGCTTTTAGTACTTCCAGAGCAATCGGAATGCCGAGAACTAGGACTGGCACTACGGAGGCATACCCGACGTCGTCCGCGTAGGACTCGGACTCTCCGGTTTCCAAATCCGTCATGGTGAAAGCGACGGCGCTGTCGCTCATCTCTTGGATTTCCATGGAGTAGCTGGCACTGTAGGCAGCGTTCTCGCTCGTCAGAGAAAACAGACCGTTGTTGTCCTCAAGAGACAGCGTTGTCGTCGAGCGAACGATCTCACCAGAGCCAAGGTCTGAAGTAGTTTCGACTGAGATTTCGTCTGCGGTTGCCTCCAAGTCTGACAGGGAAATTCCTTCGTCCTCAAGAGCGATCTGCAGCTCTTCCTCGTTCACGAGTTCCGCGGATGTCGTGCCCGGGTAGGAGTCTGATTCTGCGAATGCCGGTGAGTAGGTCAGCCCGGACAGCAGTAGCGCTGTAACGAGTCCAATAGTGACTTTTTTCATCTAGTGCTCTGCTTTCGTTGGTCTGCGATCAATTCGGCCAGCGTGGAGTCAAGTTTGACTACACCGAGAAGGGCTTTCAATACTTGGTTGGATGTGTTTGCTGCAGCTATTGAGGTGCCAGTGGAAAACTGTTGAATCCCTGCACGGTCGACAGAAGGGACATCCGTGCCGACAATGAAATAGTCCACGTCAGCGATCGCAGAGAAACTCGATGGTCGGCCTTCGGTATCCAGCGAGCCGACGGATATGACGTCTGGGTAGCGGGCAGGGTACCCCGCTCGCATTCCAAGATTGTTTCCTGAAGCTGCTATAACAATGATTCCTGAATCGATGGCACGTCTGACCGCGACACGAAGGGCCTTGACGTCTGTCCCAATAGCAATACTGATATTGATGAGATCCACTTTGTCCTCGATGGCTGTGTGTATTGCAGTCGCCATTTCATTTGGCGAGGCAGTTTCATCCCCAAAAACGGAGTATGTGATTATGCTGACTTTGTCGGCCCACAACGGACACTCATCGTCGACAAGTCCCACCGCGACAGAGGCGACAATCGTTCCGTGACCCTGGACGTCGTCGTCGCTGTCCACGACGTCGAAACAGCTGAAGTCGGCAGAGCCATCATTGAGGCCGCTATCAACTATCGCGATCTTGACACTTTTTTGAATGGACACAGTGTTGTGTGCCGGCATACAGCCGGACAGGAGAAGGGGCGCTGCGAGGACGATTGATGCCGATAGGAGCTGCGAGGACTTCCATTGAATTTTCTGACCCCGTAAGTTCAACGGTCGGGTCGGCTTAGGCGCGTGAGAGGAGAACGTACGAGGCCAGATGCCTTAATTCAGCAGCTATCTCGCGGAGCATGTCGAGGTGATACCACGGCTCTGTCGCATCAGTCAATTTTCCCCCAAGTAGTTCACGAATCGATTATCGCGTGAAACCGAGAATGGCCTAAATGGCTCGCGGCTTCAACAAGAAATACTCGGAGACATCCGGATTCGAGGAAAATGCTCGGATCAGACCTGACTTAAGAGCTCCTGAAAGAGGTACGTCGCAGTGGGCTTTGAAGGAATCATCGGTATGGACTTTTGCACGACTGAGCAGCGGAGATAGGTACGAGTTCTAGAAATTGGCAGGCTTCGGTGGGGTCGGAGCTGCGATGCTGCGCATCCGCTTCACGTCTTTGGGCGCAAGAGCCGCGAGGTCGGCGACCCGGCTTGTGCTCTCGCCGAGCTCGATGAGGCTCGTCACACGGTTTTGAGTATTCGAGCCTCTGAGCCCCACCCGATCGTGTGGTTCCCGCGTCACGAAGTGTCACGGAACGCCCCTGGCGGGCTGGAAACGGCTGAGCACACGGACTTGCCGACGCGTGCCGAGACGACGAGGGCGGAGTGTATTACCTCGCGTTGCGGAGCGACGCGTGGCGAAACGACCGCGCGACTAGCGTGGCGGCATGACTCCTCCGCTCACGAAGCCCGCGACCACCGCTCCCCTGGCCACGGCTGCGGCCAACGCGCCCGCGACGCCCGTGCCGGAGCCGCTGGTGTCGACGCAGTGGCTGGCCGACCACCTCGGCGCGGAGTCGCTCGTGGTGCTCGACGCCACGGTCGTACTGATCGGCACTCCGAGCGGCAAGGCGCGCTACCTCAGCGGCCTCGACGAGCACCTCATCGACGGCCACATTCCGGGCGCGATCTTCGCCGAACTGTTCGAGGTCTTCTCGGACCCGTCGGGATCGTTCGGGTTTGCGCGACCCGATGACGACCTGTTCGCGCAGGGGGCGGCATCCGTCGGCATCGACAACAACACCACGGTCGTCGTCTACGACAGCTCGCTCAATCAGTGGGCGGCCCGCATTTGGTGGCAGTTTCGCGCGGCGGGCTACGACAACGTGCACGTGCTCGACGGTGGCCTCACCAAATGGCGCACCGAGGGCCGTGAGACCGAAACCGGCTACAACGAACCCCGCGAGGTCGCCGGATTCACCGCCGCCCCGCGGCCCGAACTCTGGGTCGACAAGGACTTCATCGCCAGCATCGTCGCCGGCGAGACGGATGCCGCACTCGTCTGCGCGCTCCCGGCCAAGGACTACTCCGGCGAGACCGGCGACCGGGCCCGCCGCGGACACATTCCGGGCAGCATCAGCATTCCCGCCGGCCGCCTGATCGACCGCGCCACGAACACGTTCCACCGCGGCGAAGAACTCACCACCCGCATGGCTCCGGTCGTCGGCAGCGCGCGGGTTGTCGCCTATTGTTCGGGCGGCATCGCCTCCGCGGCGAGCGCCCTTGCCCTCACCCTCGCCGGCCACGACAACGTCGCCATCTACGACGGCTCCCTCAATGAATGGGCAGCGGATGCCGACGCACCCCTCGAGGTCGGCGCCGACTGACCCTCGACGCTGGCCGCCGCGTACCATTCGACGGTGTTCAACGCCGCTGGGCATGATTCCGGCGTGACACGCGCGTTCTCGGGCCCGAACTCCGTCGAATGGTACGCGCGAAAAGCGGGTCAGCCGGCGCAGCCGTAGTAGCCGGCGGCGGGGGCGAGTTCGGGCGCCCAGTCGGGGCGCGGGCGGGTGTCGCCCACGACCTGCCAGTGGCCGGCTTCAAGTTCATACTCGCCCCGCGGGCCCTCGGTCAGGATGCCGGCGAGAGCGGTCAGCAGGGCGTCGACATCCGCTTGCCGAGAACCCACGCCAACGCTCGCGCGCAGGGCCGAGCCGGCCACGCCGAGGCGTTCCAGAAGCGGATGCGCACAGAATTTTCCATCGCGCACACCGATTCCCCACTCGGCCGAGAGCACGACGGCGACCAGGCGGCTGTCGAGCCCGGCCACGCTGAAGCTGACGACACCGACGGCATCGTCGAGGTCGGGAAAGATTCGGTAGCTGGTCACGCCGGGCAGGGCTTCGAGGCCGCTCACCAGGCGGGCGCGCAGCCGGTTCTCATGAGCGGTCCAGGCAACCGGGTCAAGGGTGTCGAGCTCCTGCAGTGCACGCGCGAGGGCCGCGACGCCGAGCACGTTGGGCGAGCCGGCCTCGTGGCGGGCAGGGCCGACGCGCCACTGCGTCGCGTCGAGCGTGACCGAGATGACGGCGCCGCCGCCGAGCAGGTACGGGGGGCCGGCATCGAGCCAGTCGCTGCGCCCGACCAGCACCCCGGCGCCGAAGGGCGCATAGGTCTTGTGGCCGGAGAAGGCCAGGTAGTCGATGCCGAGGGCGGCGATATCGACCCGGCGGTGCGGCACGAGCTGGGCGCCGTCGACGGCGATACGGGTTCCGCGGCGGTGAGCGAGGGTCGCGAGGCGGCGCAGCGGCAGCACCTCTCCAGTGACGTTGGAGGCACCGGTCACGGCGAGCAGCGCGGCGGGGCGGGCGGTCAGCTCGGCCTCGAGCAGCCGCAGCGTTTCGTCGAGCGTCGCGGCCGAGCGCAGCACCCGGGCACCGGATGCCCCGCCGATCCACGGCAGCAGGTTGGCGTGGTGTTCGAGGTCGAGAACGACGGTCTCCCCCGGCACGACCGAGGCGAGCAGGTTAAGCGAATCGGTGGTGTTGCGGGTGAAGATGACGCTGTCTTTGGGACGCGCCCCGACGAAATCGCCGACCACGACACGGGCGTTCTCATACACGGCGGTACTGATCTGGGAGGCATAGCCGGCGCCGCGGTGCACGCTCGCGTAGAGCGGCAGCACCTCGGCAATGTGCGCGGCGACGACCTCGAGCGCGGGCGCCGACGCCGCGTAGTCGAGGTTGATGTAGCGGGTCTCACCGCCGCCGACGAGCGGCACGCGTACGTCGCCGCCCACCACGGGCACGAGCGGACAATCCTCGCCGCCGTCAAGCCGGGCAGGTTGGCCGTCGTGCTTGTTCCACGAGGCGGATGTCTGGGTCGTCATTCCTAGACGCTAGGGCGTTGTCGGGGTGGCGGCCAGAGGCGCCGCAACATGGCGTAAGAGAACGGCGGCCCATGTTTGTTCGCGTGACGTGCCGCCGAGAAGTTCGCGCCACCGACACGGCCAGCAATAGGCTGGGGTTCTGCGAGAGGGGACCGCATGCCGATCGGCACAACCATCGAGTTCAGCCACATTCACAAGAGCTTCGGCGCCACCACCGCCGTCAACGATCTGTCCTTCACGGTTGAGCCGGGCCGGGTGACCGGGTTCCTCGGCCCGAACGGCGCCGGCAAGACCACGAGCCTGCGCATGCTGCTCGGTCTCGTGGCGCCGACGAGCGGAACCGCGACGTTTGGCGGCATCCGCTACCGTGACCTGCCGCAGCCGCTGCACACCGTGGGCGCCGCGCTCGAAGCGGCGAGTTTTCACCCCGGCCGTTCGGCGGCCAACCACCTCGGCGTCTACACGAGGGCCGCGGGCCTGCCCCGCACCCGCGTCACGGCGGTACTCGAACAGGTCGGACTCGGCGCGCACGCCGAGCAGCGTGTCGGCGGCTACTCGCTCGGCATGCGCCAGCGCCTGGGCCTCGCCTACGCGCTGCTCGGCGACCCCGGTGTGCTCGTGCTCGATGAACCGATCAACGGCCTCGATCCGGAGGGCATCAAGTGGATCCGCGGCTTTCTGCGGGCCATGGCCGCCGAGGGTCGCACCGTGCTCGTCAGCTCGCACCTGCTGAGTGAGGTGCAGCAGAGCGTCGACGACGTCGTCATCATCGCCCGCGGCGCCCTCGTGCACCTCGGCCCGCTGTCCAGCCTCGAAACGGATGCCGCCCCCCAGATCGTCGTGGACTCCCCCGACCGCGAGGCCCTCGGCGCCGCGCTGCGTCAGGCCGGCCTCACGTTCAGCGTCGGCCGCACCGGCCTGCTCGTGGCCACACCCGACCCCGCCCTGGTCGGGCACCTCGCCTTCGCCGCCGGAGTCGAAATCAGTTCGCTGCACCGACAGAAGGCGGGTCTGGAAGACTCGTTCCTCGCCCTCGTCGGGGAAGGACACACGCTGTGAGCTCGCTGTTGAACGCCATCGGCGCCGAATTCGCCAAGATTCTCACGACCCGCCTGTGGTGGATTCTCGCCCTCGTGCTCTTTGGCTACATCGGCCTGCTCGCCGGCGGCCTCGCCGCGCTGTTCGCGGGAATCCAGTCCGGCGCGATCAGCCCCGACGCTGCCGGAACCTCGAGCGGCGGCATCCCCGATTTCGGCACCCTGCCCCCGCTCGTCTACAGCTTCGCGAGCTCGGTCGGCTACGTGTTTCCCGTGCTGATCGGTGCCCTCGCCACCACCGGCGAGTTTCGTCACCAGACCCTCACGCCCACGTTCCTCGCCTCGCCTCGGCGCGGTCAGGTGCTCGGCGCGAAGGTGATCGCGTTGTTCGTGGTGGGCGCGGTGTTCGGAGTGGTGGCGCTGGCCGCATCCGTCGGCATCGGCGCACCGGTGATGAACGCGTTCGACGTCGACCCGATGCTCAGCGACGCCGCCACCTGGTGGCTGATCGGCCGCATCGTGCTCGCGATGGGGCTGTGGGCGATCATCGGCGTCGGCCTCGGAGTGCTCGTGCCCAATCAGGTGGCGTCGATCGTGATCGTGCTCGCCTTCACCCAGTTCGTCGAACCGCTGTTGCGGCTCGCGGCGAGCTTTCTCGAGGTGACGGCCCGCATCGGCAACTTCCTGCCGGGCGCGGCGAGCGATGCCCTCGTCGGCGCGAGCGTCTTCACCATGGCGTCGCCGACCGGCGGGGCCGCCGAGGCCCTTGACTGGTGGCAGGGCGGCCTCGTGCTGCTCGCCTACGCCCTCGCGGCCACCGTCGGCGGCTATGCCGTCAGCTGGAAACGTGACGTGACCTGAGCCGCCCACTCGAACAGCCCGTAGGCTACGGGCATGGGTGCAGAGACGCAATTCAGGGCCATCGTCGTCGATAAGGCAGCGGATGCCGAGGGCAACGCCCGGCAGAGGGCCGCGCTGCGCGTGGTCGATGACGGTTTTCTGATGCCGGGTGACGTGACCATCGCCGTGGAGTATTCCAGCCTGAACTACAAAGACGCCCTCGCGCTGCTGGGTCGCCCCGGGGTCGCCCGGGTCTGGCCGCTCATCGCCGGCGTCGACCTGGTCGGCACGGTCGAGGCGAGCGCCGACGTGCGGTGGAACCCGGGCGACCGCGTGATTCTCACCGGTGCCGGCAGCGGCGAGAACCACCACGGCGGTCTCGCCGAGCGCGCCAGGGTCGCCGGCGACCCGCTCGTGCGCCTGCCGCCGAACGTCAGCGCCGCGCAGGCCGCCGCGATCGGCACCGCCGGGTTCACGGCTCAGCTCGCGGTGCTCGCCCTCGAACATGGCGGCCTCACCCCCGCGAGCGGCCCGGTGCTCGTCACCGGCGGCACCGGCGGTGTCGGCAGCATCGCGATCAGTCTGCTCGCCCGGCTCGGCTACGAGGTGCACGCCACGACCGGTCGGCCCGAGGCCCTGGGCGCCTACCTGCGCGACCTCGGCGCGACCGAAATCGTGGAGCGCCGAGTGCTCGCCAGCACCGGACGGCCGCTGCAGAAGCAGCGCTGGGCCGGCGCGATCGATTCCCTGGGCAGCAGCTCCCTCGCATCCGTTCTCGCGCAGATGCACGCCAACGGCGTGGTCGCCGCCTGCGGTCTGGCCCAGGGCGCGGACCTGCCGACGACCGTCATGCCGTTCATCTTGCGTGGGGTCAGCCTGATCGGCATCAACTCGGTCGACGCCTCCCGCGAGCAGCGCGAACGGGCCTGGGCACGGCTGGCCAGCGACCTCGACCTCGAGGCGCTCGACGGCCTGACCACGATCATTCCGCTGGGCGATTCGCTGCTCGCGGCCGAGCAGATTCTGGCCGGCCGGCACCACGGCCGCACGGTCGTCGACGTGCGCGGGTAGCGGTCGCCCTGATCGCTCGCGCCGGCATCGTCGTGTCCCTGCCGCACGACGGCGCGGATCGTCAGGCGGTTTCGCGGGGTTCGAGCTTGAGCGACGCGATCAGGTCGGGCGCGAACTGGCTGGTCAGAATGACCCGCGAGAACTCTTCGTCGGCGAGGTCGATCACGACCGCCATGCGCTGGCGCTTGATCGCCACGAAGTCCTTGCCGCCGTGAAACGACCAGGTTCCGGCCGCGACGACGCCCGGCACGATCGATCCGGGGGCACGGATGCCGCGCAGCCAGATCCACGGATCCTCCGTGATGATGACCGTGCGGATGTTCTCGCGTTTGACGACGATGTCGTCTTTGCGACGCGATAACGCCCTTTCGGCGCGCGTCAGGCGGATCTCGAGCCGATCGGAGTGCACGCTCAGGGAAGCCATTCCCCTAGTCTGCCCGGTCGCCCGACATTCCGCTCGTCGGAACCTCACAAAGCAGTAACGACCCGAGTGTGGAAGTCGTGCAGTGCTCCGGTTCAAACGAGTGGGCAGTCAGTGAACTCAGTCGTTCGTGGCCTGCGCGGCCGCCCTGGCCGCGGCCGGAAGCGCCTCGAGAATGCGGCCGACGGCCTGTTCGTCGTGTGCGTTACTGACGAACCAGGCCTCGAACACCGACGGCGGCAGCGACACTCCGGCGTCGAGCATGGCGTGAAAGAACGGTCCGTAACGAAAGGCCTCCTGACGCTGCACTTCGGCGTAGGTGCGGGGCGCCTGGGCGGCCGCTTCCGCACCGAAGACGAAGCTGAACAGGCTGCCGGCGCGCTGCACGCTGTGCGCGACGCCCTCGGCCGTCAGCGCTTCCGACACGGCGTTCGACAGCAGAGCGGATGTCGCGTCAACGTGCGCGTACACGGCCGCGTCGAGTGCGTTCAGCGTCGCGATGCCCGCGGCCACGGCGACCGGGTTGCCCGAGAGGGTTCCGGCCTGGTAGACCGGGCCGGTCGGGGCCAGAAAGTCCATCACGTCGGCTCGGCCGCCGAGGGCGGCGACGGGCAGGCCACCGCCGATGATCTTGCCGTAGGTGAGCAGGTCGGGGCGGTAGGCGGTCTCGGGGGCGGTCGTGGACGCATCCGTTTCGAGGCCCCAGTAGCCGGCCGGGTTGACGCGGAATCCGGTCAGTACCTCGTCCATGATGAGCAGCGCGCCCTCGGCGTGCACGATCGCGGCGAGCCCGGCGTTGAAGCCGGGGTCGGGCGCGACGACACCCATGTTGGCGGCGGCGGCCTCGGTGATGACCGCGGCAATCTGACCGGGGTGCGCGTCGAACGCGGCCTGCACGGCTTCGAGGTCGTTGTAGGGCAGCACGAGGGTCTGCGCGGCGGTCGCGGCGGTGACGCCGGCCGATCCGGGCAGGGCGAGGGTCGCGAGGCCGGAGCCGGCCTGGGCCAGAAGCCCGTCGGAGTGGCCGTGATAGTGGCCGGCGAACTTGATCAGCAGCTCACGGCCGGTGAAGCCGCGGGCGAGCCGGATGGCGGTCATGGTCGCCTCGGTGCCGGTCGAGACGAGCCGCAGCTTCTCGACGGCGCTGACCCGGCCCTTGACGAGCTCGGCCAGTTCGGTCTCGCCGGGCGTCGAGGCGCCGAACGACAGTCCGAGGGCGGCGGCGTCCTGCACGGCCTTCACGACACCGGGGTGCGCGTGGCCGAGGATCGCGGGGCCCCAGGAGCTGACGAGGTCCACGTAGTCGCGACCGTCGGCATCCGTCACGTAGGCGCCCTGGGCCTTCACGAGGAACAGCGGCGTGCCGCCGACCGAGCGAAACGCGCGCACGGGCGAGTTCACACCGCCCGGAATCGAGCGCTGCGCGCGGTCGAAGAGTTCGTCGTTGTGGGTGAGCGTGTGAGTCATGCGCGGTCTTCTTTCAGCCAGGTGGCGAGCTCAACGGCCCAGTAGGTGAGCACGGCGTCGGCGCCGGCGCGACGGATGCCGAGAACCGACTCCTCGACGGCACGGCGGCGGTCGATCCAGCCCTGGGCGGCGGCGGCCTCGATCATGGCGTACTCGCCGCTGACCTGGTAGGCCCAGACGGGAACCTCGCTCATGCTCGCAACCGCGGCGAGCACGTCGAGGTAGCTGCCGGCGGGCTTAACCATGACGATGTCGGCGCCCTCGGCGATGTCGAGGCGACTCTCGCGCACGCCTTCGCGGCCGTTGGCAGGGTCGAGCTGGTAGGTGCGGCGGTTACCGACGAGGGTGCTGGCGACGGCCTCGCGGAACGGGCCGTAGAACGCGGAGGCGTACTTGGCGGAGTAGCTCAGCACGGCGGTGTCCTGCAGGCCTTCGGCGTCGAGGGCGCTGCGCACGGCGGCGACCTGGCCGTCCATCATGCCGCTCAGGCCGAGCAGGTCGCTGCCGGCGCGCGCCTGGGCGAGGGCCATGTCCTGGTAGCGGATGAGGGTGGCATCGTTATCGATGCGGCCGTCGGCGGCGAGCACGCCGCAGTGGCCGTGGTCGGTGAATTCGTCGAGGCACAGGTCGGTCTGCACGGTGAGGGCTCCGCCGACCTCGTCGACGAGGGCCCGGGTGGCGAGGTTCAGGATGCCGTTGGGGTCGGTCGCGCCGGAGCCGATGGCGTCGCGCACGTCGGGCACGCCGAAGAGCATGACGCCGCCGATGCCGGCTTCGGCCGCTTCGACGACCGCGCGGCGGGCGCTGTCGATGCTGTGCTGCACGACCCCGGGCATGGAGCTGATCGCGACGCTCTCGCTGCCCTCCCGCACGAACATCGGCAGAACCAGCTCGGACGGGTGGACACGGGTTTCGCTCGCCAGGCGACGCAGCGCGGGTGTGGTGCGCAGGCGTCGCGGGCGGATTACGGGATTCGTCACGGTCAGAGCCTACGCCGCGCGGCTGTGCGCCCGGCCCGCGTCGGCTCGGCTCGGCTGTATCAGTCGAGTGATACAGGTGTTACTGTGTCTATAAGTTGATACAGTCCGTCAGCGAAGAGAGGACCTGACCATGGTGATATTCCTTCTGATCGCGATACTGGCCGCGACGATCGGGCTGATCTGGGCCGCCGTCGTGCGCGGCCGCGCCTCCGAAGCCTTTCGCCGCGTCACCGTGCCCGCGAACCTTGCCGGCGCGGTCCGTGACGCGAGGAAGTCGTTCGCGGGCCGCATCGGGATTGCGTTCGCGGCCTCAGCGGTTGCCTTCAGCGCCATGAACATCGTCCACACCACGATCGGAAACGGCTACGGGCTGACCTGGTTGCTCACCCCGGGCCTGATGACCGGCTTCTTTCTGGTCGTCGTCGCCGCCCTGCCGAAGGTACTCGTCCCCGAGGTGGGCGCGAAGCGCAGCGCTGATCTGGCGCGGCGCCGACCCTGGAGCTACGCGCCGGCCTGGGCGCTGGTGCTGCCGGCCGCGAGCGGCTTACTGCTGCTCGCCGCGATCGTCGCGTTCGGCGTGACGTCATCGCCGCAGGAGGACGGCCTAGACCGATCCCTCACACTCACCGACTCCCCGTACAGCAATACGGCCGGTCCCTACCCGGGCTGGTACTACGGGCTCCCCCTGGCTCTTCTGGTGGCGCTGATCACGATCGCGGCGGCCGTCGCGCTGGCGCGCGTGGCGGCATCCTCTCGCCCGACCGACGAATCGCTCCGGCAGGTCGACCGGGTGATGCGGGTGCTCGCCACCCGCATCATCATGAAACTCACGTCCGGGACATTCGTCGCCTACCTGGGGGGTCTCCTCCTCCTCGGCAGCAAGGCCATGATGTCGGCGTCCAACCAGTGGCAGAACACCGTCTACGTGCACATCGAACCGTGGTATACCCTCGCGCCCGTGGGGTTGATCACGGGGCTGCTCCTGCTCGTGGTCGGCTGCGTGCTGCTCGTGCTCGCCGCGATCGACGCCCTGAAGCCGCCGTTCACGGCCGGGGACGCCTCGATCGTCTCGGGCCGACCTGAAGCGGATGCCGCATGATCACGATCGACGACGCTGATCCGACCCCGGCGTTCGAGCAGATTCGCCAGCAGCTCACCGACGAGATCCGCTCCGGCAATCTGGCCCCCGGCGACCGGCTGCCGTCGGTGCGCCAGCTGGCCGGTGACCTGCGGATCGCGGCGGGCACCGTGGCCCGCGCGTATTCTGCACTGGAGGGCAACGGGCTGCTCGAGTCCACCCGGTTGGGCACCCGTGTGCGCGCCGTCGAGCCGCTGCCGAGCCAGGCGCGAGAGGCGGCCCGCCGCTACGTGGCGGCAGTGTCCGGGCTGACCCTCGACGACGCGATCCTGGCCGTGCGGGTCGAGTGGGCCGCCCGGGCTGAGGTGGTCTAGCGGGCGCAGGGCTCCTCGAGGGCGCAGGGCTCCTCGAGGGCGCAGAGCGCGGCCGGTGGCGCAGGGTCACGTTAGGAGTGCCGCGACGGGGGCGGATGCTCGCCGACGCTACTGCTGGGCGACGCTACTGCTGGGCGGCGAGCGCGCGAGCCTCGGCGGCACTCACGAGCGACTCGATGAGCGACTCGGCGCTGCGTTCGTCGGCGATCACGTCGACGCGCAGGCCGATCGCGGTCGCGTCCTTCGCGGTACGCGGGCCGATACAGGCCACCAGGGTCTGCTCCGGAATCGGGCCGAGCTGGTCGAAGACCTGCTGCGCCACGCTGCCGGAGGTGACGAGCACGGCCTGCACGAGGCCGGCCTTCACGTTGGCGATCACGGTGTCGCTGACGGCGACGCCCACGGTGCGGTAGGCGACGACGGATTCCACGTCGTGGCCGACGCGGCGCAGGCCCTCGGTCAAGAGCGGCTTGGCGATCTCGCTCCGCAGGGTCAGCACGCGCAGCGGAATGACGCCCTGGGTGGCGTTCTCCCACTCGAGCAGCAGGCCGCGGGCGGAGTTGTCCTCGGAGGGCACGATGTCCACGTGGTAGCCGGCCGCGATCAGCGCGGCGGCGGTGGTCTCGCCGACCGCGGCGATGCGGGTGCCGGGGGCGACGACCGCGCGGTGCGACTGCAGCACGTCGACCGTGGTCGCGCTCGTGACGGTCATCCAGTCGAAGTCGCCGGCCGCGAGGCGGGCGAGCGCCGCCTCGAGCGCGGGGGCGTCATCCGTCGGAGCGAAATTGATCATGGGCGCCACGATCGGCTGCGCGCCGCGGGCGCGCAGGTTGGCGGCGACCTGGTCGCCCCAGGGGCCGCCGCGCGGCACGAGCACCTTCCAGCCGGCGAGCGGCTTGGCGACAGTCGTTTTGGGCTGATGCAATTGAGCGGTCACTTACTTACCTTCAGCGGTGCGAAGTCGGCGGCGCCACCGGCCAGAAGATCGGTGGCGACCCGCCCAGCCACGTCGCGCGCGGCCTCAACGAGATGGAGTGCGGAGTGGGAATCGGGTGTCGCGGCGTGCGAACTCGTGACGGAGCGCAGCCCGTCGGGGCTGTAGACCGTGGCCGTGAGAAAGAGCAGGCCGTCGTCGATGACCGCGGTCGCGCCGATGGGAGCGGCGCAGCCGGCTTCGAGGTGCGCGAGCACCAGGCGCTCGGCGGTCGTGGTTCCCTCGGTCGAGCCGTGGTTGATCGCGGCGAGGGCCGTGTGCAGCAGATGGTCAAGCTTCTCGTCGCGCACCTCGAGGGCGAGGGCGCCCTGCCCGGGCGCGGTCGGCCAGTCCGAGAGCGAGAGCAGCTCGGTGGAGGCATCGTCGAGACGCCCGAGCCGGCCGAGGCCGGCTGCGGCGAGCACGACCGCGTCGAGATCGCCTTCGGCGACCCGACCCAGGCGGGTGTCGATGTTGCCTCGCAGGTCGACGACCGTGAGGTCGGGGCGAGCCTTGCGCAGCTGCGCCATACGGCGGGGCGAGCCGGTGCCCACGCGGGCTCCCTCGGGGAGCGAGTCGAGGGTGAAGCCGGCGCGCGCGCAGAGCGCGTCGCGGGCATCCGCTCGCTTGGGGGTGGCGCCGATGACGAGGCCCGGAAACGGGTCGGTCGGCAGGTCTTTCAGGGAGTGCACGACGACATCGCAGTCGCCGCGCACGAGGGCCTCGCGCAGCGCGCTGGCGAAGACGCCGGTGCCGCCGAGGCTCGCGAGCGACTCGGTCGAGACGTCGCCGTGGGTTTCGATCGGCACGATCTCGACTTCGACGCCGGCGGAAGCGGCAATTCGGTTGGCGATCGTCTGGGTCTGGGCGAGGGCGAGGGCGCTTCCGCGCGTGCCCACTCGAATTGCGCTCACGGAGCCATCCCCGCGACGGCGGGCTTGAACCCGAGGCGCACGTTCTCGCAACAACCCGGGCGGCACACGTCGTACCAGGGACCGAGGTTGGTCGCCCGCGGGCGATCCTCGACCGGAGTGTCGCTGAGGCGTTCTTCGATCAGGTCGACGAGGCCGTTCACGAAGTCGGGCGAGACGCCGGGGGTCGGCACGCGCACGGCGTGAATGCCGAACTTCTCACTCGTCTCCATCGCCTCGTTGTCGAGGTCCCACATGACCTCCATGTGATCGCTCACGAAGCCGAGCGGAACGATGATGATCGCACGGATGCCGCGGGCCGGCAGCAGGGCGATCGCATCGTTGATGTCGGGCTCGAGCCACGGCATGCTCGGGGGTCCGCTGCGGGACTGGTACACCAGCTGCCACTGCGTCTTGAGCTTGGTCTCGACAGGCTCGACCAGCGCAGAGGGTTCGACCAGCGCAGGGGGTTCGACCAGCGCAGGGGGTTCGACCAGCGCAGGGGGTTCGACCAGCGCAGAGGGCTCGACCAGGGCGTCCATGACGACCTGGGCGACGGCGCGGTGCTGCGCCTCGTAGGCGCCACCCTCGCCGAAGCCGCGCTCGGCGGGGCCGCTCTTGTTGGCGTCGGTCATCGGGATCGAGTGGGTCGAGAACAGGATCTCGACCTCGGTGTCGACGTCGATGCCGGGGATGGCCGCGGCGACATCTTTCAGCCCCTGGGTGACCCCGGTGATGAAGGGGGTGACGAAGCCGGGGTGGTCGAAGAACTGGCGGATCTTGTCGATGTGCACCACATCGTTCAGACCCTTCTCGGTCAGGGCCGCGGCGAAGTCTTCGCGGTACTGGCGGCATCCGCTGTATGAGCTGTAGGCGCTCGTCGCGATCGCGAGCAGGCGGTCCTGGCCGGCCTCGTGGGCCTCGCTGATGGTGTCTTTCAGGTACGGCGCCCAGTTGCGGTTGCCCCAGATCACGGGCAGGTTGATGCCGCGGCGGTCGATTTCGACCTGCAGCGCGGCCTTCAGCACCCGGTTCTGGTCGTTGATCGGGCTGATGCCGCCGAAGTGGCGGTAGTGGGTCGCGACCTCTTCGAGGCGGGCCTCGGGGATTCCGCGGCCACCGGTCACGTTGCGCAGAAACGGGATGACGTCGTCCTGGCCCTCTGGGCCGCCGAAGCCGGCGAGCAGAATTGCGTCGTAGTCGGTCATTACTGCAGAACCTCGACGAGTTCGGCGGTCGAGATGCGACGACCGGTGTAGAACGGGACCTCTTCGCGCACGTGGCGGCGAGCCTCGGTGTCGCGCAGGCCCCGCATCAGGTCGACGAGTTCGGTGAGTTCGTCACTCTCGATCGGCAGCAGCCACTCGTAGTCGCCGAGGGCGAAGGCCGAGACCGTGTTCGCGATGGCGCCCTTGTACGCGGCGCCCTTGCGGCCGTGGTCGGCGAGCATGGTGCTGCGCTCGGCGTCGGGCAGCAGATACCACTCATAGCTGCGCACAAAGGGATAGATGGTCATCCAGGCCTTGGGCTCGACGCCGCGCAGAAATCCGGGAACGTGGTGCTTGTTGAACTCGGCCTCGCGGTGCACGCCCATGGCGTTCCAGGTCGGCAGCAGGCTCTTGAGCAGGCGGCTGCGGCGCAGCTCGCGGTTGGCCCACTGCAGGGTATCGGCCTCGTCGGCGTGGGTCCAGATCATGACGTCGGCGTCGGCCTTCAGGCCGGACACGTCATAGAAGCCACGGACGGTGACGCCCTCGGCCTCGATGAGCGCGATGACGTCGTCGAGTTCGTTGACCGCGTGCGGCACATCCCGGCCATCCAGGTCGTCGGGATTGCGCGGATCCTTACGTAACACGGTGAACAGGGTGAAACCCTGCGGCGAAACCTCGGGGGTTTCGCTATCGATGGGAGTGGCGGGCTGGCTGGTGTTTACTGCCTCTCCGGCAGCCGGGTGAGTCATAATCCCTAGTCTGCTCCGATTTGGCCCGCGCACCAAAATGCGCGTGGGGAATCGACCCGTCCGGGGGTGAAACGATGCTATTTCTGCGGCAACTTCGCAGTCTATTTTTCCCGGGCCTGCACGATGGCGTTCGCCCCGAACCAGACGACCGTGCCGACGACCGTCGCCGCGCCGAGCGCGATGCCGATCAGTGCCAGACCGTTCTCTTCGCCCAGCTCGTGCAGCGCCCGACTCAGGCGGCGACGCGTGATGCGCAGCTGCTTGGGAATGTTGAACTTGTACTCGATCGCGTCGAGGGTGCTCGCGAGGGCGGCCCGGGCGTCTGCCGCCTTGGCGCGCAGCTCGGCCTTGCTCGAGTGCGACTCGTCGCCGCTCGTGTAGCCCTGCACCTGATTGACGCCGTCGGTGCGGCGCGTTACCTCTGTGTTATTTTTCATATTCGCCCACTCCCTTGAAAGCATCAACATCGTGACGGATGCTGGCGTGCACGCCGCCGGGGTCGGGTGCGGTCGCCGCCTTCACCCGGTTGACCCCGATCAGTACGAGAACCGCCGCGAGCAGCAGCAGCACCACCGCCACGATGAGCGTGGCGAGCCAGAGCGGCAGCACGAGCGCGAGCAAAATGACCGCGAGGGCGACGAGAACGCCGGTCGCGAAGAACGCGAAGACGCCCGCCACGATGAACAGGCCGGCGCCGAGCCCAATGTTCTTCGCCTTGCTGGCAAACTCGGCCTTGAAGGCGTCGAGTTCGGCCTTGACCAGGTCGCTGATCTGGCCGGGCAACTCCCCGATCAGGGTAAACAGGGATTGCCTGCTCTTGGGGTTGAATCCAGTCACGGATTCCCCTTCCGGTGTCGTCGGTACGGTGTCGGGTGGATCAGACTGCGGAGCTAGTTCGTGCTGGGCAGGTCGGCCTCATCGGGCGGAAATTGCGCCGCCGGAAACGAGGTCGTTGGGGTCGGGCGCGGCGCCTTGTCGGGCGTGGGCCGCGACTTCGGCGCACCGGGCTTGGGGGTCTTGGTGGCGGTGGCCTTGTTGACGACCTTCTTGCCGGCTTCGAACAGCACGGAGGGCACGTCGCCGACCAGTTCGAGGGCGAAGTCTCGCACCTCGTTGACCCGGCGCTGCACGGGCTGGGCGTTCCAGACGCTGTTGGCGGTGGAGGCGATCTGCTCGTAGCGTTTGCGTCCGGCGCGAGCACCGAGCACGTAGCCGACAAGTCCGCCGGTGATAAAGAGAAGCTTTCCCCGCATTGTCACTCCATTCCTCGAGTTCACGTCTCCACAGAGTAACCCCGAACACCCTGAAGGTGCACGACCGAACCTTCATGAATATGCGCTATGCGGCATGCGCCCCGATCAGCCCTTGTGCCGGCTCGGGCACCGAACGAGGTCAGCGGTCAGACGAGCCCGAGGGCGGCGTGACGGATGCGCGCGGCCGCGGCCATCGCATCCGGGATCACCGAGGCCAGCCCGGTGCCCGACAGCCAGGCACCGGCGATCGCGAGGTCGGGGGCCGCGTTGACGACCTCCCGCACCCGGAAGGCCCGCTCGCGCGCGCCGATCGTGGCGGGCGAGAGCGCGTCGCGCCACTCGGTGCGGGCGAATCCGCGCACCTGGCCGGCCTCGAGGGTGACGCCCAGCAGGGTCGCCGCATCCTTCAGCGCGAGGGCCTGCAGGGCCGTGTCGTCGAGGTCGTCGGTGGGATTGGGCTCGTCGGCCCGTCCGTATGACAGACGCACGACGTGCACGCCGGGGCCGGCCGCCGCGGCGACCCAGGGCCACTTCGCGGTGACGTGGGTCAGGGCCTTGGCCGTGACTCCCGGTGCGTCGGCGGCGACGAGCACGCCGGTGCCGCGCGGATGCACGTCGAGCACGGGCGCGTCGAGCACGAGGCTCGTGAGCGTGACGGCGGTCGGGGCAGGCCAGTCGAGGTCGCTGAGCGCGGCATGCGCGGCGTCGAGCGGAGCGATCAGGCTGAGCGCCTGGGCGCCCTGGGTCGCCACGATCACGAAGCGGGCGGTGAGCGGGGCCGGCGGGTCGGTCACGGTCGGGTCGTCGTCGACGGCGGCGGATGCCCCGGCCGACTCCCCGGACGCGGCCGGTGCTGCGAGCGCGACGGTCCAGGCGGCGGGCGACGCCGCATCCGCTGCCTGGGGTGCGGGCTGAACGCGGGAGAGGGACTCGACCCGGGTGCCGGTGAGGATCTCGACCTCGTAGAGCTCGAGATCGGCGCGCAGCGCGGCGACGAGGGTCGACATGCCGCCGAGCAGGCCGCCGACCGAGGATCCCGCGGCCGCGCCGCCGCGGAGCATCGAGACGGCGCCGGAGAGCGATCCGGTCGTGGTGAGCGCGTTGTTGAGGCCGGGCGCGACGACGTCGATGTCGAGGTCGTTCGAGGAGGCGGTGTACACGCCGGAGGCGACGGGTTCGACGAGGCGCTCGAGCACGCGGGGCCCCATGCGTTTGAGCACGAGTTCGCCGAGGCTGTGCTCCCGGCCGATCGTCAGCACCGGCTTGAGGCGGTCGAGGTAGGCCGTGAGGGCTCCGCGCCAGCCGATCACCCGGCGCACGTCGTCGGCGAGCGGCGATCCGGGAATGCCGAGCACGCCGGCCTTGGGCAGCGGCACGCTCACCGATCCGGCGGCCGGCCCCGCGGCCGGGCCCTTGCAGTAGGGGGTGGAGGGCAGGTGCAGCCAGGCGCCGACCGGGTTCGGCGAGACGATCTGGTCGGTCAGGCCGAGGCCCTCGACGAAGGCGCTCACGGTTCCGCCGCGCACGGCGAAGCTCTCGGCACCGCTGTCGAGGTGGAGTCCGGCCAGTTCGTGGCCGGCGACGGGGCCGCCAAGGGCATCCGTGGCTTCAACGACGGTGACGCGCAGGCCGACGTGCGCGCATTCGCGGGCCGCAACGAGGCCGGCGACGCCGCCGCCGATCACGATGACGTCGACTGGTGTGTTCGTCGGCCGGGAGGGCAGCATGGGCTATTCGCCGGCGCTGACCGTGTGCACGAGCTCGACGATGCGGCCGAGAACGTCGGGATCGGTGTCGGGCGGCACGCCGTGGCCGAGGTTGACCACGTGGGAGGGCGCGGACTCGCCGCGCTTCATGACGTCGCGCACGTGCGCTTCGAGCACGGGCCACGGGGCCGCGAGCAGGGCCGGGTCGACGTTGCCCTGAATGGGCACGGTGCCGCCGAGGCGACGGTTGGCCTCGTCGAGGGGCACGCGGTAGTCGACACCGACGACGTCGGCGCCGATGTTGTGCATCTCTTTCAGCAGTTCGCCGGTGCCCACGCCGAAGTGCACGATGGGCACGTTGCGGTGGGTGAGGGGGGCATCCGTTGCCGCGTCGGCGGCCGGAGCGAGGGCGTAGCTGAGGTCGCGCACGTGGGCGATGGCCTTGGTCGAGGCGGGGGCGACGAAGCGGGAGTAGTCCTGCAGCGACAGGGCGCCGGCCCAGGAGTCGAAGAGCTGGGCGGCGCTCGCGCCGGCCATCACCTGGGCGCGCAGAAAGCGGCCGGTGACGTCGGCGGTCCAGGTCATCAGGGCGTCCCAGGCGTCGGGGTCGGACTGCATGAGCGTGCGGGCGTGGATGTGGTCCTTCGACGGGCCGCCCTCGACGAGGTACGCGGCCAGGGTGAAGGGAGCGCCGGCGAACCCGATCAACGGGGTCGTGCCGAGTTCGGCGACCGCGCGCTTGACCGCGAGCGTGATCGGGGCGAGGGCGGTGTCGAGCTGGGCCGGGTCGAGGGCGGTGAGTTCGGCGACATCCGCCGCGGTGCGCACGGCCTTGCCGAGCACGGGGCCCTTGCCGGGCACGATCTCCACGTCGACGCCGACAAGCTTGAGGGGAACGACGATGTCGCTGAAGAAAATGCCGGCGTCGACGCTGTGGCGACGCACGGGCTGCAGGGTGATTTCGCTCGCCAGTTCGGGATCGAGGCAGACGTCGAGCATGCGCGTACCGACGCGCAGGTCGCGGTATTCGGGCAGGCTGCGACCGGCCTGGCGCATGAACCAGACCGGGGTGACCGCGGGGCGCGTGCCCTGGTAGGCCTGAATGAGGCGGGAGTCGGCGGTCAGGCCGGTGTTGAGTGGGTGTTGCGCATCAAGGTTCACGCTGTCGATTCTGCCAAACTTCCCTGAATGTGACGATTCGCACGCCCTGCATCGACGCTCACCGATGCACTGAGTAGAACGAGGCCTCTACGGGTCGTAGAATCAAATGGTGCTGATTTGTCTGTCCGCGAGCCACAAGAACTCCACCTTCGATGTGCTGGAGAAGCTTTCTGTGGGCGCTGGCGCCACAGCCTCGCGCATGGTCGAGGAACACCCCCGCCTGAGCGGCGCCGTGATCGTCGCCACCTGCAACCGTTTCGAGGCCTACCTCGACCTCGATGAGCCCTTCGGCGTCTCGCCGCTGCCGGCCGTCTACGCCGCGATCGACGCCGTCAGCGCGAACACCGGTGTCGGCGCCGACACCCTGCGCGACAACCTCGAACTCGTGCACGGCAACCTCGTCGCCGAACATCTGTTCGCCGTGACGAGCGGCCTCGAATCCGTCGTCGTCGGTGAGGGCGAAATCGCCGGCCAGGTACGCCGCGCCCTCGAACAGGCCCGCTCCGACGGCACCACGAGCCCCGAGCTGGAGCGCCTCTTTCAGCGGGCCTCACAGACCTCCCGCGGAGTGAAGAACCGCACCGGCATCGGCTCGGCCGGGCGCTCGATTGTGCGCCTCGCCCTCGAACTGGCCGAAAGCCGCGTCATCGACTGGTCCAAGGCCGAAATCCTGCTCGTCGGCACCGGCCGCTACGCGGGAGCCTCACTCGCCGCCCTGCGCGACCGCGGTGCCGAGAACGTGCGGGTCTACTCCCCCTCGGGGCGCGCCCTCGGCTTCGCCGCCTCGCACGGCATTCAGGCCGTATCCGTCGACGGATTCGCCGCCGCCGTGGCGACCGCGAACGTCGTCGTCACGTGCACGCTGCGCGAAGACCATGTGATCGACGCGTCCATTATTCGCGCCGGTCGCGCTCTCGTCGGGGTGAACCCCGATGCCCCCGAGACCGCGCTCGGCCTCGCCGCCGTGAAGCTGTGCCCCGCGGACGTCTCCCCCGAGGCCCCGCCGCAGCTCATCATCGACCTCGGCTTGCCCCGCAACGTGGCGCCCGACGTGATCGACGTACCCGGCGTCGAACTGCTCGACCTCGAAACCATCAGCATCCACGCGCCGCTCGAAGAGTTGAACGCGCACGACGAGGCTCGCGAAATCGTGGGAAAGGCAGCCCGCAAGTTCAGCGCCGTCGCCGAGGAGCAGAGCCTCGCGCCGGCCGTCGTCGCCCTACGCAACTACATGTTCGAGCTGCGCGACGCCGAGATCGCCCGGGCCCGCAGCCGCGGCGACTCGAGCGAGGCCACCGAGTCGGCCCTGCGGCACCTGACCGGCGTGCTGCTGCACACTCCCATGGTGCGCGCCCGCGAACTCGCCCGCGCCGGCGATCAGGACGACTTCTTGACCGGGCTGTCGGCCCTGTTCGACCTCGACGTGGAGCTTCCCGCGGTCGGCACTGCGTCGGCTGCTGCCTCCTCGTCTGCGTCAGCGGATGCCGCGGGCCGGACCGGTTCCGCCGCCTCCTGATTCAGATACGCGGGGTTTGTCGAGGGTTGCACCCTAGATCACTTCGCACATCCGCTGCCGCAGCGGGCCGCTCGGGGCTGAGTCGCGGAGAACGCACCTTCTCGAGCTGAACGAAGGCACGAAGTCCGCGACTCAACATCTGCGGCCCCTGAACGCGGCCACGGCCCCGCGGCGAGCCGGCCCGCGGATCGGGCAGACTGGCAGCATGAAGGCTGTCTGGTTTGACGAATTTGGTGTGCTCCCCGTCGTACGAGAGGTCGCCGACCCGGTCGCGAGTGACGCGGGCGTCGTGGTGCGCGTCGAGGCCACCGGCCTCTGCCGCAGCGACTGGCACGGCTGGATGGGTCACGACTCCGACATCGGCCTGCCGCACGTGCCCGGGCACGAGTTGGTCGGCGTGATCGAGTCGGTGGGGGCATCCGTTCGCCGATTCGCCGTCGGGCAGCGGGTGACCGTTCCGTTCGTCTGCGCGTGTGGCTCCTGCCCGGAGTGCGACGCCGGAAACGGGCAGGTCTGCCGCAATCAGACCCAGCCCGGTTTCACTCACTGGGGCTCCTATGCCGAGCGGGTCGCGCTGCACAATGCCGACGTGAACCTGATCGCGATCAGCGACGACCTCGACGCCGGTGCGGCCGCGCTGCTCGGCTGCCGGTTCGCGACGTCGTACCGCGGACTCGTGCACCAGGCGCACCTGCTGGCCGGCGAGGCCCTCGTGGTGATCGGCTGCGGCGGGGTCGGGCTGAGCGCGGTGATGATCGGTGCGGCCCTCGGCGCGAGCGTCATTGGCGTCGACATCAGCGATTCGGCCCTGGCGACCGCGGCCAGGGTCGGGGCGGTGCACACGGTCAACTCGGCCGGCCTGACCGACGCCGAGGTCGTCGCGCGCATCCGGGCGCTGACACCGGACGGTTCGGGAGCGCAGGTGAGCGTCGAGGCGCTCGGCCGGGAGAACACGGTCGCGATCGCGATCAGGTCGCTCGCGACCCGGGGTCGCCACGTGCAGATCGGGCTACTGGCCGAGGACCCGCGGGTGCCGCTCGGCACGGTCATCGCCGGCGAGCTGGCCATTCTCGGCAGTCACGGGATGCCCGCACACGACTACCCCGAACTTCTCGCGCTGGTGGAAAGCGGGGCGCTGCGGCCGCAGGATCTGGTGACCCGGCGCATCCGTCTCGAAGACGCACCCGCAGCCCTGGCCGAGATGAGTGCCGCGGTGCCCGCAAGCGGAGTGACCCTGATCGACCTGACGCTCTGAGCGGGGAGCGGGGCTGAGTCGCGGAGAACGCACCCTTCTCTGCCCAAGAAGGGTGCGAAGTCCGCGACTCAGCGCCGGGCCCCCGCGCGAGCGGGGCGAGCGCGCGAGGCTGGTTACGCGCCGCGCAGACGCACCGCGAGATACGCGTCGAGCTCGGCGAGCGGCACGCGCTCCTGCAGCATCGTGTCGCGGTCACGCACGGTGACCGCCTGGTCGTCGAGCGAGTCGAAGTCGACCGTGATGCAGTACGGGGTGCCGATTTCATCCTGGCGGCGGTAGCGGCGACCGATCGCGCCGGCGTCGTCGAAGTCCACGTTCCACGACTGGCGCAGGCGGGCCGCGAGCTCGCGGGCCATCGGCGAGAGCTTCTCGTTGCGCGACAGCGGCAGAATCGCGGCCTTGACCGGAGCGAGCCGCGGGTCGAGCTTCAGCACCGTGCGCTTGTCCACGCCGCCCTTCGCGTTGGGCACTTCTTCTTCGTGGTACGCGTCGACCAGGAACGCCATCAGCGAGCGGGTGAGGCCGGCCGCGGGCTCAATGACCCACGGAACCCACCGCTCGTTCTTGGTCTGGTCGAAGTAGGACAGGTCCTTACCGGATGCCTTGGCGTGCGTCGACAGGTCGAAGTCGCCTCGGTTGGCCACACCCTCGAGCTCGCCGAAGGCTCCGCCGGCGAAGCCGAAACGGTACTCGATGTCGACGGTGCGCTTGGAGTAGTGCGAGAGCTTCTCTTTCGGGTGCTCGAACAGGCGCAGGTTCTCGGGGTTGATGCCGAGGTCGGTGTACCACGCCAGGCGCGTGTCGATCCAGTACTGGTGCCACGTCTCATCCGTTCCCGGTTCGACGAAGAATTCCATCTCCATCTGTTCGAACTCGCGGGTGCGAAAAATGAAGTTTCCGGGGGTGATCTCGTTGCGAAAGCTCTTGCCGATCTGGCCGATGCCGAACGGGGGCTTCGAGCGCGATGCCTGCAGCACGTTGGCGAAGTTCACGAAGATGCCCTGCGCGGTCTCGGGGCGCAGGTAGTGCATGCCGGCCTCGTCATCGACCGGGCCGAGGAAAGTCTTCAGCAGGCCGGAGAAGGCGCGCGGCTCGGTCCAGGTGTGACGGTTGCCGCAGTTGGGGCAGGCGATGTCGTCGAGGCCGTTCTCGGGCGCACGGCCCTTCTTCTCCTCGTACTCTTCTTCGAGGTGATCGGCGCGAAAACGCTTGTGGCAGCTGGTGCACTCGATCAGCGGGTCGCTGAAAACCTCGACGTGACCGGATGCTTCCCAGACCTGGCGGGGCAGAATCACGCTCGAGTCGAGGCCCACGACGTCGTCGCGGCCGGTGACCATCGAGCGCCACCACTGCTTCTTGATGTTCTCTTTGAGTTCGACGCCGAGGGGCCCGTAGTCCCACGCGGAGCGGGAGCCGCCGTAGATCTCACCGGCCTGAAAGACGAAGCCGCGGTGGCGGGCGAGGGCGATGACGGAATCAAGATGAGTGGGCGCGGCCACGGTGGCTCCAATGGTCGAAGAGGGAGAAGGGCGAGTGCCCAGATGGCGATTTAGCCATTTTACGCGCTCGGGCGGTCGCGTTTTCGCGCGCGTCAGGCACGGATGCCACGCCACGGTGTTAACGTTGCTTCAGGAACAGGGCCACAATGCGTGGTCACTCAAGGGGGAGACATGGGCGTCACGTCCAATCGGTCGACAGGTTCGACCGGCGATTCACTGGTATTGCAGCAGATTCCGCACGAGTTGGCGGTGGCCGTCGACCCCGCCGAGACCGAGGCCCACGACCGCAAGTGGACCCCGTTGAAGATCGCGATCTGGGCCGGTATCTCGCTGCTCGGTGGCCTCAGCTGGGTCATGCTCGCCGTGGTGCGCGGTGAAACCGTCAACGCGATCTGGTTCGTGTTCGCCGCGATCTGCACCTATCTGATCGGCTACCGCTTCTACTCGAACTACATCGAGAAGCACCTGCTGAAGCCCGATGACCGCCGCGCCACGCCCGCCGAGTACAAGGCCGACGGCAAGGACTTCGCCGCGACCGACCGTCGGGTGCTCTTCGGCCACCACTTCGCGGCCATCGCCGGCGCCGGCCCCCTCGTCGGCCCCGTGCTCGCCGCCCAGATGGGCTACCTGCCCGGCACGATCTGGATCATCGTCGGCGTCGTGCTCGCCGGCGCCGTGCAGGACTACCTCGTGCTGTACTTCTCGATGCGCCGCGGCGGCCGATCGCTGGGCCAGATGGCCCGCGACGAGCTCGGCGTGGTCGGCGGCACCGCCGCCCTCATCGCGACCCTCGTGATCATGATCATCATCGTCGCGATCCTCGCCCTCGTCGTCGTCAACGCCCTCGCCGAGAGCCCGTGGGGCGTCTTCTCCGTCGGCATGACCATCCCGATCGCCCTGTTCATGGGGTGCTACCTGCGCTTCTTCCGCCCGGGCAAGATCACCGAGATCTCGATCATCGGCTTCGTGCTGCTGATCGCCGCGATCATCGGCGGCGGCATGATCGCAGACACCGAGTGGGGCTCGACATTCTTTCTGCTCGACAAGGTGACCATCGCCTGGGGCATCATCATCTACGGCTTCATCGCCGCGATCCTGCCGGTCTGGCTGCTGCTCGCCCCGCGCGACTACCTCTCGACCTTCATGAAGATCGGCACGATCGGCATGCTCGCGGTCGCGATCATCATCATCCGCCCAGAAATCAGCGCTCCCGCCGTGAGCGAGTTCGCCTCGAGCGGTACCGGACCGGTCGTCAGCGGAACCCTCTTCCCGTTCCTGTTCGTGACCATCGCCTGCGGCGCCCTCTCGGGCTTCCACGCGCTGATCGCCTCGGGCACCACGCCGAAGCTCATCGAGAAAGAGCGCCAGACCCGCTTCATCGGCTACGGCGGCATGCTCATGGAGAGCTTCGTGGCGATCATGGCGCTCGTCGCCGCGCTGTCGATCGACCGTGGCCTGTACTTCGCCATGAACTCCTCGCCCGCCCTCACCGGCGGCACCATCGAAGGGGCCGTGGCCTTCGTCAACGGGCTCGGCATGACGGGCGTCAACATCACGCCCGACCTGCTCGCCGAGACCGCGAAGAACGTCGGCGAAGAGTCGATCGTGAGCCGCACCGGCGGCGCCCCGACCCTCGCTGTTGGCCTCGCGCACATCATGCAGCAGCTCATCGGCGGCACCTCGATGATGAGCTTCTGGTACCACTTCGCGATCATGTTCGAGGCGCTGTTCATTCTCACGGCAGTGGATGCCGGCACCCGCGTCGCGCGCTTCATGCTGCAGGACAGCCTCGGTAACTTCTTCCCGAAGTTCAAGAACACCGGTTGGCGCCCCGGCGCCTGGGCGGCCACCGCGATCATGGTCGCGGCCTGGGGCGCCGTGCTGCTGATGGGCGTCACCGACCCGCTCGGCGGCATCAACACGCTCTTCCCGCTGTTCGGCATCGCCAACCAGCTGCTCGCCGCGATCGCCCTCGCCGTGTGCATGGCGATCGTCGCCAAGCGCGGACTGTTCAAGTACCTCTGGGTGGTCGCGCTGCCGCTCTCGTTCGCGGCCGTCGTCACGATCGCGGCGTCGTTCATGAAGATCTTCTCCACGGTGCCGGCGGTCGGCTACTTCGCCCAGAACCGGGCCTTCTCGGGGGCGCTCGAGGCGGGCGAGACGAGCTTCGGTACCGCGACATCCGTCTTGGCGATGGAAGCCGTGGTGCGCAACACGATGGTGCAGGGCGTGCTGTCGATCGTGTTCGTGACGCTCGCGATCATCGTGATCTTCACGGCGATTCAGGCGACCTGGAAGGCATATCGCACCAAGGCGAACTCGTCGAGCGAGGACCCCGCCGTGCAGTCGCAGATCTTCGCGCCGGCCGGGCTCATCGTGACGCCGCCGGAGAAGAAGCTGCAGGCCGAGTGGGACGCCCTGCCGGCCGACAAGAAATACACCCGGACCGGGCACTGATGAGTGGCGGCGTGGTGGGTGCGGTCAAGCGCGGCGCCCGGGGCGTGGCCTGGTATCTGAAGGCCATGCTCGGGGAGGACGCGTACGAGAAGTACGCCGCCCACCACGCGGCCCGCGCGTCAGACCCGTCCTGCGCGGCGCACGAGGTCATGACCGAGCGGGAGTTCTGGCGCGACCAGACCGACCGCCAGGACAAGAACCCGCAGGGCCGCTGCTGCTGAAGCGGTACGTTACCGCGAGAACGAGTCCATCAACAGGCTCACCCCGCAGAGGGCGACGGTAAAGGGCACGAGTAGCCAGTTGATGGCGACCAGGAACAGGCGAGTGCGGCGCGCGCTGCGGGCGGACGGCGTGACACCAGGCACGACGATCGGGTCGTCCGTGATGGAGTGCCGCAGCTGACCCCACAGCGCCGGGGCGATCAGGCACACGGCGCCGACGATGAAGACCGGAAGCGCCGGCAGGCTGAGGGCCATTCGGTCGCCCGCCCACACCACCAACAGGACACCGGGAACGGTGACGACCAGGCCGAGCGCCGCCCCCAGCAGGAAGGTCACCAGGACGCTTCGCTTCCGCATCCGCACCATGGCGGGCATGAGTCTCGGCAGGCACGCGATGGCGATGAACGCGACGACCATAATGGCGAGCACCGGCGCAACGACCGTCAGCGATTCGCCGTAGACGAGCGGAACCACCGCCTGGACCACCGAGAACATGCCCAGCATGCCGATGGCGCCGCGCACGAGGGTGCCAGGCCCGCCCTGGCGGGCATCGGGTTCGACGGGAAGGTTCAACTCAGCGGCGTACTGCCTCGGACTACCGAAGGAGTCTTCGGCGGCCGCCCCGGAGTCGACGAGAAACTCTCGCGCACTCGCGATCGCGTCGCCGATGCGGGTGCCGTTGACGCCCTGCAGACGCAGCTCGATGATCAGGCTCTCCAGCCACTGCTCGTTCGCTGCTGTGCGGATGTTGGTGGTCATGATTCGTCCGTCCCCTTCGGTAATACGGTGCTCTTCAGGTGTGGGCTCAGCGGGTCAGTGACTCCAGCAGGAGCCTCATGGCACAGAGGCCGATGGCGCCGAACACGAGAAGCCAGTTGGTGACGACGAGAAAAAGCCGCGCGCGAAACGCGGCGCGTGGCGACGGCGTGTGGCCCGGGGCGATGATCGGGTCATCGGTGAGAGAGTGCCGCAGCTGGCTCCAGAGGGCCGGCGCGAGCAGCAGCACGGCGCCGACGATCGCCACCGGCAGGGCGGGCAGGCTGAGCAGCACCAGATCGCCCGCCCAGAGCGCCAGCAGGGCGGGGATCGTGCCGCCCAGCAGCGCCGCAGTGACGATTCCGATGATCGCGCCGCGCCGCCGCATCCTTACCATGACGGGGACGAGGGTCGGCAGGAGCGCGATCATGATCAGCGTGAACAGATAGATGGCGAGCACCACGGGGCCCAAGATGACCGGTTCATCGTTCAGGAGCGGAACGACCGCCTCGACCAGCGCGAACATGCCAAGCACTCCTAACCCGCCGCGCACGACGGCCAGACGCACACCCTGCGCGGCCTCCGGTATTGCGGGCAGGTTCAGCTCGGCGGCGTAGTGCTGCGGGCTGCCGAAGGAGTCTTCGGCGAGCTCCCCCGAGTCGTCGAGAAACTCCCGGGCCGTCGCGACGGCATCGCCGATGCGGGTGCCGTTGACGTCGAGCAGGCGCAACTCCATGGTGAGGTTCTCGAGCCACTTCTCGTTCTCGCGGATGTTGGTGGTCATGATGCGTCCGTCCCCTTCGGTGCTGCGGTGCTGGGCAGATCAGCGCTGTCGAGGTGCGCGAAGACCGTGCCGGTGAAGTCGCGCCAGGCGGCGGTTTGGGCCTCGAGTTCGCGGCGTCCGGCATCCGTCAGTGACAGGTATTTGCGCTCCGGGCCGCCGGCGCCCACCCGCCAGTCGACGGCGATCCAGCCGGCCGCTTCGAAGCGGGTCAGCAGCGGATACAGCGTGCCCCCTTTGACCTGACCGAACCCGTTTTCTTCGAGCGCGGCCGCGATGGCGTAGCCGTAGGTGGGACCGGCGGCGAGGGTGCGCAGCACACACAGCCCGAGGGCGGCGCGCATCCAGTCGCTCGGCCACTGCTTCGCACTCATCCCGCCGGCCCTTCGTTGTCTGCGTCACTACATAGTGACACTAGTTAGTCTGACTGTCTAGCCCGGCGCTGGCACCACGCCTGGCCGCGGGCAGCAGGAGGAATAAAATGTCGGCTGCACAATGGCACCGGCCACGTGCAGAAACGGGAGAGCGATGACTGAATCCATCTCGTGGATCGTGCCGATCCTGCCGGGCAAGCTCTCCGGGCGCGCGGTCAGATCGGACTCCGACTGACGGATGCCGCCGGCCGGGTTCGCGGGTGGAGAGCGGTGGCCGGGTGCGGCATCCGCTCGCCGCACAACCGTGGCGCAGCACCAGCGCGGCGGCGCAACTACCGCGCAGCGGCGCAGCACCCGCGCAGCGCACGGCGAGTGGTGCGTTTTACGCGGGCACCGGGTCGAGCGCGGGTACTGCGCCGCTGCGCGGGTGGCACGCCCATAGCGCAGCGGCGCAGGTACCGCGCAGCTCGCAACGCGCGCATCCGCCCGCCGCGTCAGCCCGGCGCAGCTACCGCGCATCGGC